>BTVG01000005.1:0-245600 GCA_045864815.1 Rhodanobacteraceae bacterium
GGTCTCGGGTGTCGCGCTCGATGTCGGCACTGATGGCAAGCTCGGCGGGCAGGCGGAGGTGCCCGGCGTCGCGGGCTCCTGGAAGGATCTGACCGACAACGTCAACTCGATGGCGTCCACTCTCCCCGGCCAGGTGCGCAACATCGCGGAGGTCGCGACGGCCGTCGCGCGCGGTGACCTCTCGCGCAAGATCGCGGTCGACGTGAAGGGCGAGATTCTCGAGCTCAAGAACACCGTCAATACGATGGTGGACCAGCTCAGCTCGTTCGCGGCGGAAGTGACCACGGCCGTGGCCAATGGTGACTTGTCCAAGAAGATCACGGTGGACGTGAAGGGCGAGATTCTCGAGCTCAAGAACACCATCAACACGATGGTCGACCAGCTCAACAGCTTCGCCGCCGAGGTCACGCGCGTGGCGCGCGAAGTCGGCACCGAGGGCAAGCTCGGCGGACAGGCGGCAGTTCCCGGCGTCGCCGGCACCTGGAAGGACCTGACCGACAACGTCAACGTCATGGCCGCGAACCTGACCAATCAGGTGCGCGGCATCGTCAAGGTCGTGACGGCGGTCGCCACCGGCGACCTGCGCCAGAAGCTCGCCGTCGAAGCGAAAGGCGAAGTCGCGGCGCTCGCCGACACCATCAACAGCATGACCAACACGCTCGCGATCTTCGCCGACCAGGTCACCACGGTTGCGCGCGAGGTCGGCGTCGAGGGCCGCCTGGGTGGCCAGGCCGCCGTGCCCGGCGCCGCCGGTACCTGGAAAGACCTGACCGCGAACGTGAACCTGCTCGCCGCGAATCTGACCACCCAGGTGCGCGCGATCGCCGAAGTCGCCACCGCGGTGACGCAGGGCGACCTGACGCGCTCGATCCAGGTCGATGCACGCGGCGAGGTGGCAGAACTCAAGGACAACATCAACGCGATGATCGGCAATCTGCGCGCGACCACGGCACGCAATACCGAACAGGACTGGCTCAAGACGAATCTCGCGCGCTTCTCCGGCATGATGCAGGGCCAGCGCGATCTCGTCACGGTCGCGCGCACCCTGCTGTCGGAACTCGCGCCGCTGGTCGGGGCGCAGCAGGGTGTCATGTACGTGATGGAAGGTGCCGCCGACGGACTCTGGCTGCAGCAGATCTACGGCTACGCCGACCGCGCCGACGCGGCGCGGCGCTTCCGCCTCGGCGAAGGACTCGTCGGGCAATGCGCCGAGATGCGCTGCCGGCTGCTGCTGACCGACATCCCGGCCGAGCAGATCAGCATCGCCGGCGGCCTGGTACAGGCCGCGCCGCGCAGCGTGATCGTGATTCCGGTGCTGTTCGAGGATCAGGTCAAGGCCGTGATCGAGCTGGCGAGCCTCGGCGAATTCACGCCGTCGCACCTCGCCTTCCTCGAGCAGCTGACCGGCAGCATCGGCATCGTGCTCAACACCATCGAGGCGACGATGCGCACCGAGGGCCTGCTGGCGCAATCGCAGCAGCTCGCCGGCGAACTGCAGGCGCAGCAGCGCGAGCTGCAGCAGACCAATGACGAGCTCGGTCTCAAGGCCAAGCTGCTCGCACAGCAGAATGCCGAGGTCGAGCGCAAGAATCGCGAGATCGAGCAGGCCCGCCGCGCACTCGAGGAAAAAGCCGCCGAGCTCGCGCTGACCTCGCGCTACAAGTCCGAATTCCTCGCCAACATGTCGCACGAACTGCGCACGCCGCTGAACAGCATCCTGATCCTCGGCCAGCAGCTCGCCGACAACGTGCCCGGCAATCTCTCGCCGAAACAAGTGGAATTCGCAGCGACCATCCATGCAGCCGGCACGGATCTGCTGAACCTGATCTCCGACATCCTGGACCTGTCCAAGATCGAGTCGGGTACGGTCACGGTCGAGGTCGAGGAACTCGCGTTCGCCCAGCTGCGCGACACGGTCGAGCGCAATTTCGCGCACGAGGCCGAGCGCCGCAAGCTGGGGTTCGTCACCCGCCTCGACCCGGCACTCGGGCCGCAGATCGCGACCGATCCGAAACGCCTGCTGCAGGTGCTCAAGAATCTGCTGTCGAACGCCTTCAAGTTCACCGACCAGGGCGTCATCACGTTCAGCGCCGGCATCGCGACGAACGGCTGGAGTCCCGATCATCCGGTACTGAGCCGCGCTCCCGCAGTGGTCGCATTTTCCGTCACCGACTCGGGCATCGGCATTCCGCTGGAGAAACAGCGCATCATCTTCGAAGCGTTCCAGCAGGCCGATGCCGGCACCTCGCGCAAGTACGGCGGCACTGGCCTGGGTCTCGCGATCAGCCGCGAGCTCGCCAACCTGCTCGGCGGCGAGATCCGGCTCACGTCCACGGTCGGCGTCGGCAGCACGTTCACGCTGTATCTGCCGCTGCGCTACGTGGGTGCGACCAGCGACGGCGCCGCCGGCACCAAGCTCGCGGCCGCGGCCGCGACGTCGGTCAGTCTGCCGGGACCACGCAACGAGGAGGTCGCCGACGACCGCGATGCACTCGCCGGCGAGGATCCGCTGCTGCTCATCGTCGAGGATGACCCGCACTACGCCAAGGTCATGCTCGATCTCGCGCGCGAACACGGCTTCAAGGGCATCGTCGCAATGCGTGGCACCGAGGCGATCACGCTCGCGCGCAAATACGCACCGACGGCGATATCGCTCGACATCTTCCTGCCCGACATGCTCGGCTGGACCGTGCTGAGCCGGCTCAAGCAGGATTCGACGACACGCCACATTCCGGTGCAGGTGGTCACGATCGAAGACGAGCGGCAGCAGGGGCTCGAGCGCGGCGCGTTCTCATTCATCAACAAGCCCGTCACCACCGAAGGCCTAAAATCGGCGCTGGAGCGCATCAGGAATTTCGTGGCCCCGAGACCCAGGCGCCTGCTCGTGATCGAAGACAACGACGTTGAACGCATGAGCATCGTCGAACTGATCGCCCACGACGATGTCGAGATCGCCAGCGTCGGCACCGGCGCCGAAGCGCTCGCCCTGCTCAAGCGCGAGACCTTCGACTGCGTCGTGCTCGACCTGCGGCTGCCCGACATGTCCGGCTTCGACCTGCTCAACCGGATCCACGCTGACGAATCCCTGCTCGATCTGCCGGTCGTCGTGTTCACGGGCAAGGAACTCAGCGATGTCGAGACCGGGCTGCTGAAAAAGGCCGCCAAGAGCGTCGTCATCAAGGGCGTGCAGTCACCCGAGCGGCTGTTCGACGAGACCGCGCTGTTCCTGCATCGCGTCATCGCCGACCTGCCGTCGAACAAACGCCGCATGCTCGAGCATCTGCACGAAACCGACGAGGTGCTGATCGGAAAGCGCGTACTCGTCGTCGACGACGACGTACGCAACATCTTCGCCTTGTCGAGCGTACTGGAACGCCACGGTCTCAACGTGGTGACCGCCGCGACCGGACAGGAGGCAATTGCACGGCTGCAGAACACACCCGACATCGCGCTCGTGCTCATGGACATCATGATGCCGGAGATGGACGGCTACGAAACGACGCGCGCGATTCGCGACGACGCCCAGTTCCGCAGCCTGCCCATCGTCGCGCTGACGGCGAAGGCGATGAAGGGCGATCGGGAGAAGTGCCTCGAGGCCGGCGCGTCCGACTACCTGGCCAAGCCCGTCAACACCGATCAGCTGCTGGCCGTCCTGCGCCAGTGGCTGCACCGCTGAGCCGCCGCCGTGCAGCCCGAATCCGACAAGGTCAACATCCTGCTCGTCGACGACAAGCCGGAGCGGCTGTTGAGCTACGAAGCCGTGCTCGCCCAGCTCGGCGAGAACCTCGTCATGGCGCATTCCGGCGAAGAGGCGCTCAGGCGCCTCATGGAAACCGAGTTCGCGGTGATCCTGCTCGATGTCAGCATGCCGGGCATGGACGGCTTCGAGACCGCCGAGCTGGTTCACCAGCATCCGCGATTCGAGAACACACCCATCATCTTCGTTACCGGCGTTCACATCGGCGACCTAGACCGGCTGCAGGGCTATCGCCTCGGCGCCATCGACTACGTGCAGGTGCCGCTGGTGCCGGACATCCTGCGCAGCAAGGTCGCCGTGCTGGTCGAGCTGTACCGCAAGCGCCGCGCACTGGCCGGCGAGAATGCGAGTCTGGTCAAGGTCAATCTTGCGCTGCAGACCGAACGGGCGCAGGAGTTCGAGGCACTGTCGCAGACCCTGGCCGCCGCGAATGCCGAGCTGTCGCTGGCCAATGCCCAGCTCGAGGCCGAGGTCATCGAACGGCGCCGCGCAGAGGCGCAGCTGCAGCAACTCACCGAGAAGTTGCGCCAGGCCGACCGGCGCAAGGACGAATTCCTCGCGACACTCGCACACGAACTGCGCAATCCGCTCGCGCCCATTCGCAGCGCTGTCGGGTTGCTCCAGAACGAGCGGCTCGGCGCCCCCGCACGCCAGTCGCTGGACGTCATCGACCGGCAGCTGCGCCAGCTGGTGCACATGGTCGACGATCTGCTCGACGTCTCGCGGATCACCCACGGCCGCATCGAACTGCGCCGGCAGCTCGTGGAACTCGGCCCGTTGCTGTCGACGGCGCTGGAGACCACGCTGCCGCACATCCAGGCCATGCGTCACGAACTGACGATCGACGTACCTCCGGTGGCAATCCTCGTCGACGGCGACCCGCAGCGGCTCAATCAGGTTTTCGGCAATCTCCTGAACAACGCTTCAAAGTACACACTTCCCGGAGGCCGGATCTCGCTCACCGCGCAGCTGCATGACCAGGAGGTGGTGGTCCGCGTCACTGACACTGGCATCGGCATACCGCCGGAACGGCTCGACGAGGTATTCGACCTCTTCGTGCAGATCGATACCTCGCTGGAGCGCGCGCAGGGCGGCCTCGGCATCGGGCTCACGCTGGTGCGGCGTCTCGTGCAGATGCACGGCGGCAGCATCTGCGCCAGCAGCGAAGGCAGGAACCGCGGCTCCTGCTTCGAAGTTCGGCTGCCACTGGCCGCGCGCGGCGCGGCGTGGACAGGGGAATCGTATGCGACCGATGCTCCGGCAGCCGCCGCGCCGGTCAACGCAGCGCCGACGGGGCGCCGCATCCTCATCGTCGACGACAACCGCGACGCAGCCGATACGCTCGCGCAGCTGCTCGGCATGTCGGGCTACGTCCTGCGCACGGTCTACGATCCCGAGCAGGCCCTGGACGCGCTGTTCGATTTCGCGCCGGATCTCGCCTTTCTCGATGTCGGCATGCCGCGGCTCAACGGCCTGGAGCTGGCGGCGATGATCCGCGCCGATGCGCGTGGCCGCGATGTGGTCCTGGTCGCGCTGACGGGCTGGGGCCAGGAAGACGACCGTCGCCGCTCGCGCGCCGCCGGCTTCGATCACCATCTGGTCAAGCCGGCAGATCCTTTCGAGATCGAACGCATCTGCCGCGAAGCCACGCGGCGGGAATGAGCGGACGACGTCGACGTCCAATCCGCCAGGATGACCTGCTGATGCAGCACCGTGGCGCTTTGTCGGTCCCGCAGGGGGCGGGGCGATGGGCGCCCCGCCCCTTGCTGGTCACGCCGCTTTCGGCGCCTCGATCTGACGGCCCTGCGGTACCGCCTCGCGTGCTTCGTCACTGCGGATCGCGACTCGCCGCGGCTTCAGCGCCTCGGGTACCTGGCGTTCCAGCACGATCGTCAGCAGCCCCTGGTTGAGCGTGGCACCGGCGACCTTGACGTGGTCCGCCAGCTCGAAGCGGCGTTCGAACTCCCGGCCTGCAATCCCGCGGTGGAGGTAGTCCACACCGTGTGCCGTCTCCTTCCTGGCACCGGCGACGACCAGGAGATTGGGACTGTCGGTGACCGTCAGTTCGTCGTCGGTGAAGCCGGCCACCGCCATCACGATGCGATAGCGGTCCTCCCCTTCCTTGACGATGTCGTACGGTGGCCAGTTATCGATCGGCTGCACCCGGCTCGCACTGTCGAGCATCTGGAACAGACGATCGAAACCGATACCGGTCCGGAACAAGGGCGAAAAATCGAGGGTCGTTCTCATGGCCATATCCTCATTCAAGCAACATGGATGGTGGCGACGTCATCGACGTGCCGCGGGCCCGATGGGCACCCGCGCGCGCAACATAGGCGCAGGCGATTTCGCTTCAAGAACCCGCTCCGGGCGCGCATTCAGGTTCCGTTGATCTGCCGGGGCAAGGCGACGAGGACCACGCGACTGAAGAATGGGCCGTAGAGATTGCCGTTGTTTTTTTCGACGCCGTACACTATGCGCTTATGGGGAGCAATCGCATTAAGGACAAGGGAGCAGGAAATGCTTTACAAGCATCTGGTTTTGCTGGGGTTTGCGGCCATCGCTTCGTACAGTGCCGCCGGATCGGCGGCGGTTCCGGCCGTCGACTGCAACAATTGTTCAGCCGCGCAGGAAGAAGCAAGGGCTTTGGCAACGCCGGGACTCGGCATCCGCTACGTCTACGACCTGCCGGGCAACGAGATCCGTAAGTTCAAGGTCTACCTCGATTCGCCGACCAATTTCGTCACCGACGCGGTGCCGGTCGTACCCCAGCCGACGGAAGGTTCGCGCGTACAGACGCCATCGGGCGTCTCCGTCCGCACACTCTGGGAAATGAGCGTCGACCCGGACATGCTGGTCATCTTCGGCGAGATGCGGTCGCTTTACGTGAAGTACGGCTCCACCGCCTTTTCCAAGCAGTTCCGGATCGACATAACCAATCTCGGACTGACCTATGGCGACATCGCACCACGCTACTTCGATCCGCAGCGGATCGCCTGGGACCACCCCGGCGGTGAGTCGCGGCGGTTCTTGGACCGCGTGACCGACCTGGTCGGCGGCGCCAACAGTTCGGGCAGTGTCGACGCGCGTCTCTCCCGCCTTATCCACAATCTTTTCAAGCCAGCCCAGTCCGCCTACATTGAGGGCGGCACCGGAGGCGCCACCGTCGGCGTGCAGCTCGGCAGCATAGGCTCTGAGTTCACGGTGGATTTCTGCAACAGCGACGGAGCCTGCACGCGCGTGAAGATCACGGTCACGACCAATGGCATCCGGTCCGAATACGTGGAGTCTCGCGACAAATGGGATGTCATGTATCCGACCGGCACGGAGACAAACATCCGCCGCTACTGGGGCCGCAACGGCTTCGAGTACGCGCGCGACATGGCAGCCTTCATCGCGAATCGGACCGGCGGCGAGTACACGATCACCGGCGGAGGCCCGATCTGCTCGCGAGTCATGCTGGCCTGCTCCGATGCGGGTGCGCAGATGCTGTGCACGGTCTATTGCCAGCATTGACCAGCGATCATGAAGGGGGCCATTGGCCCCCTTCATGATTGGATCGAGCAGCATGGGCGCGGCGAAGGCCAGGTCACCGGCGGCAGGCGGGTCGTCACCGTTGCCGGCGACTCAGTCCGCAGCGCGCATCAGGCCGGCCTCTCGACGGCATCGCTACGAACGGAGATGAGAAAGGCGGGCTCGCGGCAAACACGAGCAGCGTGATGATTTTCGTGGCGGGAATACGCGACGGGCATGACAGGCCGGCGACGGCCGCGAAGTCTCTGTGCGTGCAGTGACGCGCTCATTGCAGTCGACATGCTCGCGACGGTGTGTGATCGCGTTTCTTGCTGTCAGCGACCTGTGCGCGTGGCCAGCCAGATATGGTGACGCATGCCGCGCCGGCCCAGGGCGCGCACCTGCACTTCGTCCACCGTGAGGCCGCTCCGCTGCAGTCGCTGTGTGTAGCGGAGGTCCGGATGCGCAGACCACACGGCCAGCACCCCGGGCGGAGAGGTGTCGGAACCGCCCCCCGCGCGCAGCGCGGCATGGGCCGCACGCGATCCGGCGACGCTGTACAGGCGCGAATTGGCAGCCTGGCTCAGGCCGTCCGGGCCGTTGTCCACATCCAGCAGGATCGCGTCCCATCGCTGATGCCCGCCCAGGATGAGCTCCGCCACGTCGCCAACGTGCACGCGCGTGCGCGGGTCGCCCAGCGGGTTGCCGGCGAAATTGCCGAGCAGCTCGCGGTTCCATGTCACGACGCCGGGCACGAGCTCTGCCACCGTGACCTCGGCGTCGGCTTGCAGATGCCGCAGCGCCGCAGCCAGCGTGTAGCCGAGGCCGAGGCCGCCGACCAGCACGCGCGCGCAGGACCGCCGTGCAATGCGCTCGCAGGCCAGCTGCGCGAGCGCCTCTTCCGAGCCGTGCTGGCGCGTGGACATCAGATCGCCGCCATCGGCGAGTTTGATGACGTAGTGTTCGCCGTTGCGGAAGAGGCGCAGCTCACCGCCGCCGGGAATCGGCGTAGTGTCGATCAGCGGCATGCGCGCGGCGTAGTGGCGGGGAGGCGTCGTGGTCACGAAAAGAAGTGCCGCCGGAAAAGGGAGCGAGCGTAGCTCGTTTTTTCCGTCGATCGCGAGCACCGGGACACGGCCATCCGGCCGCGTCCCGATACACCGCTGCGGGGTGCCCCTGAAATCGTGCTGCAATCCGCCGCCGCTGTCCCACCGCACAGGCTGCCGCCGATGACACCCGGCAATCTGTCCCGGTCAAGCCCGCAGCACCCTCAGTTGGCCAGCGTCAGGCTCCAGACGCCGCGACCGTAGGTGCCGACGCGCAGGCGGCTGTCGTCGCGAGGGCCCCAGATTGCTCCAGACCTCGTCCGCCGTGATGTCACCGATCTTTGCGCCGGCCATGAGCCACGCGGTCGCCTCGCGCTCGCGCGCGGCCGCGGCCATCAGGCTGCGCGCATAGTCGGCGTCGTAGTCACGGCGCAGGCGTTCCCCATGACGTGCTCGCGTTTCGGGAGTCCTTGTCACGTTCTTCTTCCCAGGTCATGCGCGGCGCGCGGGTTTCCTCGGTGGCGTGGGCCAGGCCCAGGCACGGCAGCAAACCGCCGGCGATGAGCCGGCCCAGCGTCAATGTCGCCGTTTTCATGGATGGCGCCGTTCTGCGGGGCGGCCACAACCGCGGCAACCGACGCACTGCGAATAGGTGGCGAGGTCGCGAGGCAAGACGCTGCCGCGCCCTCGCCTCACCTGCGGCGGAAGACGGATGCGGAGATCATCCTTCGACCCTGGACCAGCCAGACGCACGGCCGCGGCCGCGCATCGTCGCGCACGCAGGCTGCCGAAATCGTTGTGCTCAGCGGCCGGCGGCGTGGCGCACGAACAGATGCTTGAGCGGCCCCAGCGCATCCACGACACGCAGGCCGAGTCCGCGCGCCAGCACCAGCGGCTCGACTTCGCTGCGGAACAGGCGGTTGATGCCGTCCATGCCCCAGGCGGAAATCGTGTTGTCGCTGCGGCGTCGCCGCTCGTAGCGGCGCAGCGCGGTGACGCCGCCGGGATCGCGGCCGGAGTCGCCGGCCGCCACTTCGACCAGCGCGGCGACATCGCGCAGGCCGAGGTTGACGCCCTGCCCGGCCAGCGGATGCACCACGTGCGCGGCATCGCCGATGAGTGCGAAGCGCGGTGCGACGTAGCGGTCGGCCAGCAGCAGGCGCAACGGAAATGCCGCGCGCGCCGAGGTGGACTCGACAGGGCCGAGCCGGAAGTCGAACGCGCAACCGAGCTCCCGCAGGAAATCGGCTTCGGCCATTTCGCGCAGGCGCGCGCAGTCCGCGGGCGGCAGCGACCAGACGATGGAGCAGCGGCCGTCGGCGAGCGGCAGGAACGCGAGCGTGCCTCCGGGCAGGAAGCGCTGCCACGCGGTGTCTTCGTGCGGCCGCTGCGTGCGCACGTGCGCGACGAGCGCGTGCTGATCGTAGGCATGGCCGCTCGCGCCGATGTCCAGGAGCCGGCGCAGCGGCGAGCCTGCCCCATCGGCGGCAACGACCAGGCGCGCGACCACGCGACCACCGTCATCGAGCTGCAAGGTACGCGTGTCGCCCTCGTCGCCGGTGCCGACGACACGCGCCGGGCAGCGCAGGACTACGCCGTTTTCGTTCTGCAGCGCGTCCCAGAGCGTGTGCTGGATCAGCCGATTCTCGACGATCCAGCCGAGCTCGGACATGCCGCTGTCAGCCGCGTCGAATGCCAGGCGCGCACCACTGGCGCCGTCCCAGACCCGCATGTGTCGATAGGCGCAGACACGCGCATCGCGGATGGGCGACCACACACCGAGGTGCTCCAGCAGGTCGACACTCGACGGCGCAAGTGCGACGACGCGCAGGTCGACATCGTCCGTCGCGCGCCAGGCGGCGGGCGGATGTTCTTCGACGAGGGCGACGCGCAGTCCGCGCCGCGCCAGTGCGAGCGCACAGGCGCTGCCGACCATGCCGGCGCCGACGATGGCGACATCGAATGTGTTGCGCGGTCTCGGGAGCGAGTTCATGCGAGAGCCCTCAGATGGGTTCGGCCACACGGCTCTGCGGCAGGATGCCTTGCGCGTAGGGCGTGGGCTCGCCACGAAACCCCATCCCGCGCCGCGCGACGAACGCGCCCGCCTGCGGCAGGCCGTCGAGCAGCAGCAGACCGAGGCTGCGCAGTGGTGACAGCAACGGCGACGCATGACAGGCGAGCCGCACGAGGCCGTCGCTGAACGCCATCGTGCCCTCGCGATCCTCGCGACGGCGAGCCGCGTAGTGCTGCAGCAATGCCTCGGCGCCCGGATCTCCCCCGGCGCGCTCGCCGTCGATCAGCGTCTGCGCGAGGGTCAACGCGTCACGCAGACCGAGATTGAATCCCTGCGCACCGATCGGATGCAGCGTCTGCGCTGCGTTGCCGACGAGCACGCAGCGCGGTGCCATCAGGCTACGTGCGACCACACGGCGTATCGGATGCGCGCTGCGGCGTCCCGGACGGCTGAAGCGGCCCGCGCGCCAACCGAAGCGCTGCTGCGCGAGCGCAAGGAACGCGGCGTCGTCGAGCGCCGCAGTCGCAGCAGCTGCGTCGGCCGGCACACTGAGCACCAGACCCGCGCGGCGGTCCGGAAGCGGCAGCAGCGCGACCGGCCCGAAGTCGCTGAAGCGCTCGTAGGCCTGCCCGTCCAGCGGCATTTGCGGCAACAGGCTGCAAACGAACAGAGTCTGCTCGTAATCGACGTCTTCGGTGCCGATGCCATACAGCGTGCGCACGCGCGATGCCGTGCCGTCGGCACCGACGACGAGGCGTGCGGTCAGCGTGGTTTCCCCGTCCGGCGTCCGCAACGTCGCGCGCACCGTGTCGGCGCCGACATCGAGCATGTCGAGCTCCGCCGGTGTGAAGCGCCGTATACGGGTACACACATCCAATGCCTGCTGCAGCGCCTGGGCGAGCCGCCGCGCGGGCACGATGGCGCCGAACGCGTCGAGGCCCGCATCCCGGGCCGCCAGCCGCAGAGCGCCGAATTCACCCGCGCGACTGACATGCAATCGTTCGATCGGCGTCGCCGCCGCGGCGAGCCGCGGCCACACGCCGAGGGTCTGCAGTGCGACCGTGCGCGCGCGCGCGGGCGCCAGAGTGAGCTCGTCTTCGCGGGGCTGCGCCACGGCCTGCGGCGTGGCCGCCTCGACGAGCGCAACGGCGAGTCCGCTTTGATGGAGGGCAATGGCGAGGCTGGTACCGACCAGGCCACCGCCGATGACGAGAACGTCGAAGGCTGGAGTCATCGCGCAATCATAAGGTGCCGGCCACTGCGACGTACGGCGCATCGCCTGCGGCATCGCGCCGCGGCAAGGACGCGGGCGGATTTCCGCCAGCCCGCGCCATCGGCTACGCTCGGTGTTCGCTCACGCCGCCGCATCCCATGACACATCCGCTGCGCCTGTTCGCCACCGCCGCGACGTTCCTGACGCGCCTGCCGTTTGCGCGCTGGAGCTACGCCGAGCCGGCACAGCTCGCCCGGTCGACACCGTTTTTCCCGCTGGTCGGGGCACTCGTCGCGGCCGTCGCGGCTCTCGCCGCCTGGATCAGCCTGCAGTGCCTGCCAGCGACGCTCGCGCCCTGGGCCGCGCTGACGGCGGCCATCGTCGCGACGGGAGGGTTTCACGAAGACGGACTCGCCGATACCGCCGACGGCCTTGGCGGCGGCTTCACCCGCGAGCGCAAGTTCGAGATCATGCGCGACAGCCGCATCGGCAGCTACGCCGCGCTCGCGCTTGCGGCGGTGCTCGGCGGCAAGTACCTCGCCCTCGCCAGCCTCTCGCCGTCGCTGCTGTTCGTCGCGCTATGGCTGGGCCACATCCTCGCGCGCGCCGGCATATTGCCGCTCGCGGCAGCCCTCAGCTACGTGCGCGAAGGCCAGGCGGCGAACAAGCCCGTCGCCGACGGCACCGGCTGGATGCAGGCCGGCGCCGGCGCACTGCTGGCGTTCGTGCTCGTCGCGCCGTTCGGCCAGCTTGCGCTGATCACCGCGCTGGCCAGCTTCGTCGTGGTCCTGCTCGCCGCGCTTTACTACCGCGCGCAGCTCGGCGGCGTCACCGGCGATACGCTCGGTGCGGCGAACCAGATGATCGAGCTGACCTGCTATCTCGTCTGCGCGGGAGCACAGCAATGGATCTGATTCTCGTGCGACACGGCGATTCCGAAGCGCCGCCGGGGCTCTGCGTCGGACACACCGACGTCGCGCTGTCGAGCGAAGGATTTCTCGCGATACAGCGGCTCGCGGCACACTGGCAGGGTGAGGCGCCGCGGTTCCTGTTCACGAGCGACCTGCGCCGGGCGCAGCAGTCGGCCCAGGTATTCGCCGCACGCTTCGCCACCGAGCCACTCGGCGATCCGCGCCTGCGCGAGGTGAATCTCGGCGAATGGGACGGCCGGCGCTGGGACGCGATCGTCAACGAAGATGGCAATCGCTACCGCCATTGGGCCGACAACTGGGTCATCCAGGAAGCCCCCGGCGGAGAGAGCTTCAGCGACGTCATGCGCCGCACGGGAGCCTGGCTGGCCGCACTGCTCGGCTCGACGCAGGACCACGACTGCGTGCTCGCGGTGGCCCATGCCGGATCGATCCGCGCGCTGCTCTGTCATGCGCTCGGGCTGCCGCCCGCGCGGGCGTTCGCGCTGCAGCTCGGCCATGCGCGTGCGAGCCGGATCCGCTATCGCCTGGGGCAGTTCGAAGTGAGCTATACCAACGCCGCGCGCTTCGAAGCCGACTGAGGGCCGGCCCGCATTTCTCACATCCGCTCGTACCGAGGCCGTCGAGACGCCGTCCTGATGCACGCAGCGGACTCAGTGCCGGCGAAAGCGTAGCCGACACGAGGGAGCGGCGTGCGTCAGGGCGAGCAGATCGGCGGCCGCGGGTTAGCCTGCCTGCAGCTTGCGCATGATCTGGTGCCGCTGCCAGTAGCGACCGAAGGACTGCTTGAACGATTCGCGCGCCTCGGCGCTGAGCGACAGCTTGAGCTTCGTGCTCTTGGCCATGCCGAGCGCGCCGCGCTCCGGATGCGTGATCGTCAGCGTGTCGCTGGTACCGAAGCTGCCGTCGTCGTATTGCACCTGGGCGACCTGATCCCACCCGACCGTCGTCTCGGGCATTTCAAGACCGTGGATGCCGATACGGATCGCGCCGCCTTTCTTCTGCGCAATTTCCACTCCGGGAAAATAGCGCAACACGATCGCGAGTTCGGCTTCGTTCGCGGGCTCGTAGCGAAAGGCGAGCTGCTGTTCGTGTTCGCTCGCGAAATTCGACTCGTACTGCTGCCAGAGCGGCGACTCGATCGACGCGACGTCGTGGATCAGGTCGATCCAGGTGTCGGCCGGCGCCTGCTCGACGATGCCGGCGAAGGCCGGGGCCGCATAGTCGGCGCCCACCTGCTGCAGGCGCTGCTGCAACGGCGGATGCGAGTCGAACGGATGCGGCGTCGCGGCATCCGTCACCGCCGACTGGAAGTCCGGAGAGTGCGCGAAAGCAACCAGTCCCTGGGCGACGCGGCCGGCCAGATCGAGCGGACCTTCGTGCCGTTCGCGCTGCTCGAACAGCGACTGCTCGACGTTGCTGCGATAGGCCGAATAGGCCGAGACCTTGATCAGAGATCGCGCGATCGCGTCGCCCGAAACAAGGCCGGCCGCGGCCTTGTCGGCGGCGAACTCCCGCGCGCGGCTCGCACTGGACAGGGCGATTTCGAACGCGGCACGGAACAGATTCAGGACGAACGAGGCAAGCATCGTCAGCACGTTCTGACCCAGCGCGCCCATGTAGTGCGCGTAGGCGACGAGCTTCGGCCCCAGGGCGGCGCTGAATGCCGTGTCGCCACCGCTGAAATGGGCCATCTCGTGCGCGAGCACCGCGTCGGCCTCGCGGCGACTCAGCATGCGCAGCAGCGGCAGGCTGACGTACAGGCTGCGGCCGCGGACCTCGCCCTGGGGCAGTCGCAGCGGTGCCTCGGTGACGAAGAAACTCGCATCGATGCCGGCGATGATCTGCTGCGGCGGCGCCGTGCCGAGCCGGGCAGCAGACTGGTTGACACGCGCCCAGAGCGCCGGCGCCTTTTCGCGCGGGATGGCCACGCCATTGACCGCATTGTCCATCGTGACGCGCCTGAAGATCGCGGAGATTGCGATCCAGGCACCCATCGCGGCGAGCAGCGCAGCGACGATGATGAGCTTGGGCACGTAGACATTGAGGAACAGCGCCGTGATCCAGAACGACAGCCAGACCAGCATGGCGGCCTGAACCAGCACCTGGATGGCACTGATGGCGCGCAGACTCCACCAACCCGCATTGAAAGCGACCAACTGCAGGCGCGGCCGCGCATGGGCAACGCCGACGACGAGGGCGATCCAGAGCAAGGTGCCCAGGCCGAGCCACAGCATCGCGATCGAAACAGTCTGCGCCAGCAGGAACTGGCCGACGTCGCCGGTCGTGCCGCAGACCTCGACGGCGATGTGATTGAGCTGCGGCAGGCTGCCGTCGCAGATCCCGCGCGCCGTCGCCCGGTCGGCAAAGGCCAGCCATTGCGTGCGGCCAGCGGCGTCGAGGTCGCTCTGCTGCGCGAGCGACGCACGCAGGCCTTCGCGCAATTCAGCGGCAAAAAACCGTCGAGCCCGTGACCGCTGACCCACCAGGTGGCCAGCGGCAGCAGGAACAGGCCAAGCACCGACCATGCCAACAGTTTCAGGAAGGCGAGACGCAGAGCCGGCATGCGCGAGTCCTTGGCAGGCAATGCCGGCGGGCGCGCGGCGGGCGAATGGTGTGCGAAGGAAACGTGAAGGACAAGCGACCGGCTCGACGACCGGCGCCATCACCGCCGCCAGCAGTGCCGGCAGGTCATCGCGACGGGCCGCTGCCGCCTGCGGCTCGCCGCGGTTGTCCCGGGTCAACTGCAGTAGACTGCACCGATCGGCCGGCGCCACCGCCCGTCCGCTCACGACCGCAGACAATCCGGCCTCCGTCGAGGCTCGGCACGGAATCACATGGGCAACCGACTCTCGAAGATCTATACCCGCACCGGCGACGACGGCACGACCGGCCTCGGCGACGGTTCGCGCGTGCGCAAGGACTCCGCGCGCGTCAACGCCTACGGCACGGTCGACGAACTCAACAGCGTGATCGGCATGCTGATCGCACACGACATCGGCGACGACATCCGCGAGCCGCTGACGCAGATCCAGCACGATCTGTTCGACCTCGGCGGTGAGCTCTGCATACCCGGCATGGCCATGGTGTTCGACGACGACATCACGCGTCTGGAGCGCGTTCTCGACGGCTTCAACGACGATCTGCCGCCACTCAAGGATTTCATCCTGCCCGGCGGCGGCATGGCCGCGGCCACGTGTCATCTCGCGCGCACCGTCTGCCGCCGCGCGGAGCGCGAGGTCATTACGCTGGCGGGCAACGAGACCGTGCGCGCGGAGGCGACACGCTATCTCAACCGGCTGTCGGACCTGCTGTTCGTGATCGCGCGCGTTCTCGCGCGGCGCAGCGGCCACGGCGAAGTGCTGTGGCAGCACGAACGACGCAGGCGGCCGACGGGCTCCTGAGCACGAGCAGCACGGCATGCACATCGCCCTGTATACCCACACGAGCTGTCTCGCGCACGATCCGGGCGCCGGCCATCCGGAATCGCCGGCGCGCCTGCGCGCGGTGCTCGACGCGCTTGCCGCCGACCGTTTCGCCGGCCTCGACCGCATCGAGGCGCCGCGTGCCTCGCGCGAGCAGCTCGAACGTGCGCACAGCGCCGGGCTCGTCGCCCGCATCTTCGACGCGGCGCCGTCGGCTGACGCGTCCCTGCGCATCGATCCCGACACGGTGATGTCGCCGGATTCGCTCGACGCCGCATTGCGCGCTGCCGGTGCCGTCTGCGCCGCGGTCGACGACGTGCTCCGCGCACGCCACCGGCGCGCGTTCTGCGCCGTGCGGCCGCCGGGCCATCACGCGACGGCGACCCAGGCTATGGGCTTCTGTCTCTTCAACAGCGTCGCCGTCGGCGCACGGCATGCGCTCGCGAGCGGGCTGGAACGCGTCGCGATCGTCGACTTCGACGTGCACCACGGCAACGGCACGCAGGACATCGTCGAGAACGATGCCCGCGTGCTCTACGCCTCGACGCACGAGATGCCGCTCTATCCCGGCACCGGACTGCGCAAGGAGACCGGGGTCGGCAACATCGTCAATGAACCCTTGCCGTCGGGCGGCGGCAGCGGTGAGTTCCGCGCCGCCTATCGCGACCGCATACTGCCTGCGCTCGACGCATTCGCGCCGCAGCTGCTGCTGATTTCCGCCGGATTCGACGCGCATCGGCTCGATCCGCTCGCCAACCTCAATCTCGATGCCGACGACTACGCGTGGGTCACGCACGAGCTCGTGACGATCGCCGAGAAACACGCGGAAGGCCGCATCGTGTCGAGCCTCGAAGGCGGCTACAGCCTGACCGCACTGCGCCAGTCGGTGCAGGCCCACGTGGCAGCACTGCTGGACTGAAGCGCCCTTCTCGCGTCGCCCCGACGCGGCCGCGCGACGCCTCCGCACGGTTTCGGGCCGCCACCGTTGCATCGGCTGCGCAATGCGGACAGCCTGACAGTTTCTGTTGCGCCGCAACGTCCTCGTTGACGAACCCGCACTCCCGCCGGTTCGTCCCGAAGGAATCCGCACCATGCACCGCCTGTTCGCCAGTCTCGCCGTCGCCGCCCTGACCTGTGTCGCCGCGAAACCGGCCGCTGCACTGCAACTGCCGTGGTTCGACGGCGTGTTCAGGAGCATCGGCACCAACATCGCCTGCCTGAGCGATCCACCCATCATCCAGACCCGGGTGCAGGCGTATACCGGCTATACCCTGTTGCCGCCCAACCGCACGCCGGCCGTGGGCGAGGTGTTCTACACACATCTCATCATCAGCCATCCCGGCAACCCCTGCGGCGGCAGTGTCATCGGCCTCGAATTGCTGCTGCCCAACGGGGTGACTCCGGCAATCTCGGCGGAGAATCCGGCCTTCTGCTTCGCACGCGTGCCGAACGGTCCGCGCCTGATCAATCTCGGCAACGACAGCGGCTACGGTTGCCCGCAACAGCTCACGCAGGGCCTGGAGGGCTGGGCCTTCCGCGCCCCGCGCAACACCGCCGAGGGCGGCGCGTGGCGATCAGGCCAGGGCTTCTGGCTGGAATTCCTCGTACCGGTGTCGTCCACGTCGATCCAGAACGGCACCGAGATCCGCTGGCGCGTGAATCCCGACGTCGGAGTGGTCGGCTATCCGGCCGTGCCGATCTTCGTCAACAACGACATCCTGTTCCGCACGTCGGCGGAGGGCAACGTACTGTCTCTCGACGTCTGCTCGCTTACGCCCGTGGCGCAAGGCTGCCAGTAGCGCGGCTCGTGGAACCGGCCGGCGCAACCGGTGCACCTGCCGGAGACAGAGCGCGAATTGGCGAGAGTTCCACTTCGACGCATCCGCCTGAGAGAAATCCGTCGCGGAATCCGTACTGTGATTTCGCCACCCCGCACGACGTCCGCTCCCGGACGCGCTGCCTGGTGCGCAAATCGACGGAGGTTATCGACGATGCAAGCCAACGGATCATTGAAGCGCCACTTCGCCGTGGCCGCAGTTGCCGTTCTGTCAGGGATCGGCAACGCGGCCTAGGCGGAGTGCACCGCCGGCCCGACGACGCGCGAAATCGTGTGGTCGACGGCAAACGGCCCGCATGTGCTGACCAGCAATTTCCTCGTGCCGGCGGATACCCGGCTGGTCGTACTTGCGGGCACCGAAATCCGCGTCGCGCCAGGCATCGGCATCGGCGTGGCCGGCGTGCTCGAGGTGGAGGGGCAGTCGGGCCGCGAGGTCACCTTCACTGCGCAGAACGAAGGAAATGGCCAAACGACCGAGGCCTGGGCCGGCATCGGCATTCACGGCCCTCATGGCAGGGCGCGGTTCAATCACGCCAGGATCCGCCATGCGGGCATGCCCGGCATACCCGAGTTTGGCGCGGGATTGACCGTCGCCTCCCCCGTGCTCCTTCGAGTTCCTCAACAGCACGCTGAGCTTCAGCCAGCGCACCGGCATCTTCGTCGACGCTTCTCCGCAGGGCACGCCGAAATTCGTCAACGCGCGCATCGTGGACAACGCGCATCACGGCATTCTGATCTACGACAGCTCGGCTGAAATCCGCGACTCGCTGATCGACGGCAACGGTGCCGACGGATTCAAGACTCTTCACACCGGCGGCTATCGCGGCAACCGGAGCGTGATCAGCAACAGCGACGTCACGAACAACGGCGGCAATGGCGTGTTCCTCTTCAGCCACACGGAAGTGCCTCACACCAGCCAGTCCTACGGCCACGGCAACAACATCACCGGCAACGGCGGCAGACAGATTGCCGTGTTCTACACCAACTACCTGCGGAGTGGAAAAGTGCTGGAAGCCGGCGCGACCGAGATGATCGACTGGAGTGGCAATTTCTTCGGCGAACTCGTGTTCGAGAACGGTTGCCCGTGGTCCGCCGCGCCACCGCACGCGCCGCGCAGCTACCTGAGCTTCGACGCCCCGCACATCAATCACTGTGAGGATCCGCCCGAAGGCCCGGTGGCGTTTCAGGTACACCACCTGATTCCCAACAATCTCGGATGCCTGATGCTCCGGTGCGGCGTCAACCAGGTTCGCGTGACGCCGTTTTCGGGAACGCGCTTCCCGCGCATCTGGGACGTAGTGTCCCCGTCTCCGCCGAGCGACCTGTGACCGGCTGAAGAGGTTTGCTGCGGAACGGATGGAGGCCTCATCGACCCGGAGGGCTTCCGCCGGAACCCGGGAAGCCGCATCGGCGAAGCACGCAAGATGCTTTGGACTACCAGCCGAGAGCCACGCCGCGGCCGGCCAGCAGTTCGCCGGCCGGCGAGTCCGGCGGCGGCATCAAGCGGTTTCCTTGAAATCCAGTGCCGCGGAGTTAATGCAGTAACGCAGCCCCGTCGGCCGCGGACCGTCCGGAAACACGTGGCCGAGGTGTGACTGGCAGCGCGCGCAGCGCACCTCGACACGGCGCATGCCGTGGGTATCGTCGGCGTGCTCGGTCACGGCGTCCGGCGACCGGGGTTGCCAGTAGCTGGGCCAGCCGCTGCCCGAGTCGTACTTGGCGTCGGACCCGAACAGTTCGGCCTGACACGCGGCACAGTGATAGGTGCCCGTCGCGTGATGATCCCAGTATTTGCCGGTGAAGGCGCGCTCGGTCGCCGAGCAACGGCAGATGGCGTACTGCTCGGGGGTGAGCTGCTCGCGCCACTCGGCGTCGGTCTTCTCGATGGTAGTGTTCATGGTCGCTCCAGGTGGGGTTGGGACCCGTCGAGACAAGCCGCGCCGCCAAGCGCTTGACGCCGCGCGGATTGCTGCAACGGCCGGCTTTCGGGCATCTTACGCGTCTCGCCGTCTGCCAAAGACCTGCCTGTGCCGCGCAATCTTTCGCGTACTTTCCGTCTGCGCCACCTGGTGCAGGCCACCGTCCTGTGCCTTTACGGCGCGGGCGCCCACGCGGCGAACCCGGCCGCCTGCCTGCCCGGCAGTGACCAATGCCCGCGCAAGTCCGACGACTTCAGCCTGTGCAAGCCCAATGCGCTGCTCGCGTTCTACGTGCCGGGCCTGCCGACCTCCGGCGCGCGCGAAGAGGCTGACACCGATTTTTCGGCCGACCGCTTCCAGAGCGCCGACGAGACCAAGTACGTGCTGCAGGGCAACGCACGCGTACAGCGGCTCGACCAGGTGATCCGCGCGGACGAACTCACCTACTGGACCGAAACCACGGCCTGGATCGCGCAGGGCAACGTGCGCTATCAGGATCGCGGCATGCTGCTGTCGGCCGACAAGGCCCAGGGCAAGACCACTCCCAACACAGCCGTGCTCGACGGTGTCCGATTCCAGCTGCTGAATTCGCGCGGCAATGGGCAGGCCAGCCAGGCCGAACTGATCGACGACGACCATGCGCGCATGAAGCTCGTACGCTTCTCCACCTGCGACCCCGACCAGCCCAGCTGGGAGATCCGCGCCGACGACATCGCGATCGACCAGGCCAAAGGCGTGGCGCGCGGTCACGACGTGACCCTGCGCGTTGGCGACGTGCCGGTGTTCTGGCTGCCCTACGCGCGCTTCCCGACCGACGACCGGCGCCAGAGCGGATTCCTGTATCCGAGCTTCGGGTTCAACGGCAACAGCGGTCTCGATCTGACCTTGCCGTACTACCTGAATCTCGCCGAGAACTACGACATGACCCTGTATCCGCGCCTGGTCACGCAGCGCGGTTTCATGGCCGGTGCCGAGTTCCGCTACCTGACCGACAGCAGCCGCGGCCAGCTCGATGGCTCGTGGATGCCGAACGATCGCCGCGCCGAGCGCGAGCGCGGCCAATGGCACTGGGACAATTTCACGAGCCTGGGCGCCAACTGGAATTTCACTGCCAACGTCAACGGCGTCAGCGACAAGCGCTATTTCGAGGATTTCGGCGACAGCCTGTCGGCAATCGCAACCAGCCTGCTGCCGTCGAGCGCCTACCTCAGCGGGCGCGGGCGCGGCTGGAGCTTCGCCGTCGGCGGCGACAAGTACCAGGTGACCGACCCATCGCTGGCCGACCAGTTCGAGCCCTACATCCGCTTGCCGCGCGTGACCTTCGACGGTGACGTCGACCTGGTCGGGCGGCTGCGCGGCGGGGTCCGCTCGGAATTCGTCGCCTTCGACAAGGACTGCTTCCGCGACGGCAACGGTGTGCGCGTCTGCCCCACCACCGGGCAGCGCCTCGATGTCTACCCCTATCTGAGCCTGCCGCTGGAAGGCGCCGCCTGGTTCGTGCGTCCCGAATTCGGCGTGCGCCACACGCGCTACGACATCGAGACGGAACAGGCCGGCGGCCGTGACCTCGGCGCGACGCCGGAGCGCACGACGCCGATTACCAGCGTCGACATGGGCCTGATCTTCGAGCGCGACGCGAACCTGTTCGGCACCGGCTATACCCAGACGCTGGAACCGCGGCTGTATTACCTGCGCGTGCCCTACCGCGACCAGAGCGACCTGCCGCTGTTCGACACACAGCTGCTGACGTTCGACTTCCCGCAGCTGTTCACGACCAACCGCTACAGCGGCGCCGACCGGCAGATGGACGCGAACAACCTGACGGTCGCACTGACGACGCGCCTGCTCGAGACCGCAACCGGCGCAGAACGCCTGTCGGCGAGCCTTGGCCAGATCCGCTACTTCGACGAGCAGCGCGTACAGCTCTACGGCCCGGCCACGGACTACTCGGGCTCTGCCTACGTCGGCGAGCTCGACGTACACCTGTCGGACAAATGGCGCCTCAAGGTCGCCGAACAGTGGAACCCCAACGACGACCGCACCGACCTGTCGGCGATCAGCCTGCAGCGCCGCTTCCTCGGCGACGGGGTGTTCAACGTGTCTTACCGGTATCGCCGCGATTTCCTGGAACAGACCGACGTCTCGGCGCTGATCCCGCTGAACGAACGCTGGCGTCTGATCGGCCGCTGGAACTATTCCCTGCGCGACCGCAAGCCGCTGGAGAACCTGTTCGGCATCGAGCGCGACTCGTGCTGCGTGATCTGGCGCCTGCTCGCGCGCCACTACCTGCGCAGCGCCAGCGGCAAGGCCAACGATGCGATCTACTTCGAAATGGAGCTCAAGGGACTCGGTGCGATCGGCCAGAAAACGGGCGATTTCCTGCGCCGTGGTATTCTCGGCTACCAATGATCTGGTCGGTGCCTGAGCGTTCAGGCACCAGTCCGGGGCGCCGTGCACACTCGTCGCCCCGTCCGTCCGCCGGCCCGGCGCACGGAACCCCCCAAGCTCTACACGGACCTGCGATGAACAAGCCTGCGCTCGCGTTTGCCCTGCTGATCACCCTGTCCGCGGCCGTTGCGCCGTCGCAGGCCCAGTTTCTGATGCCTCAGCTCGCCCCGCAGGCACAGCAGGATTCCGCACCCGACGACGGCACGCTCGACCGCATCGTCGCCATCGTCGACGAGGACGTGGTCCTCAAGAGCGAGCTGAATCGTGCCGTCAACCAGGTACTCGCCCAGTACCAGCGCAATCCGCAGCAGTTGCCGCCGCGTCCGGTACTCGAACGGCAGGTGCTGGACCGCCTCGTGATGACGCGGCTGCAGGTGGCCAAGGCCAGCCAGAGCGGCGTACGCATCGGCGACGTAGAGATCGATCAGGCCGTCGCGAACATCGCCCGCACCAACAAGATGGACGTCGACCAGCTGCGCAGCGCGATCGCGCGCGACGGACTCAGCTACGAGGAGTTCCGCCGCAACCTGCGTGACGAGCTCGTCACCCAGCGCCTGCGTCAGCGCGTCGCGCAGTCGACCCAGGTCAGCGACGCCGAAATCGACATTGCGCTCGCGAACAACAGCCTCAAGACCGGCGAGGTACGTCTGGCTCACATTCTGGTCGCCGTCCCGGACGGTGCGAGCGCCGAACAGATCCAGGCCGCGCGCGAGAAAGCAGAACGGGTGCAGCAAGAAGCGTCCGCCCCCGGTGCCGACTTCGCCGCGATCGCTATCCGCTCGTCGGACGGCCAGGACGCGCTCGAAGGCGGCGACATCGGCTGGCGCCGCTACGACCAGGTGCCGGAGATGTTCGGGGATCTGCTGCAGGGCATGAGCGTCGGTCAGGTCTCGCCGGCCGTGCGTGGCCCCAGCGGCTTCCACATCCTCAAGCTCGTCGACCAGCGTGCCCAGGGCAAGCAGCTGGTGACCGAGTTTCATGCGCAGCACATCATGGTCAAGGTCAGCGAGCTGGTGAGCCCGGCTGATGCCGAGAAGAAGATCAACGACCTGCGCCGCCGGGTCGAAAGTGGCGAGGACTTCGCCACGCTGGCCAAGAGCAATTCCGACGATGCGACCAGCGCGAACGCCGGTGGCGACATGGGCTGGTTCCCGATCGACACCTACGGTGCGCAGGTTGGCGAGGTCATCGCGAACCTCAAGGATGGCGAAATCAGCCAGCCGTTCCGCAGCAACGCCGGATTTCATGTCGTGAAGCGCCTCGGTATGCGCGAGCTCGACCGCACCGACGAAGCCCGCCGCGCCCAGGCGCGCGAGGCGATCCAGCAGCGCAAGGCGGAAGACGAGTTCGAGAACCTCATGCGCCAGCTCAAGGCCGAGGCGTACATCGAGTACCGGCTCGCCGGTTACGACGCCAAGGGCGAGCCCGTCAGCGGCTGAGGCGCCCGCCGGACCGGCGGCAACAGCAACCGCAGACTCCGCCGGGTGCAAACGGACGGCGACGCTTCAACTCCGCGCCGCCGGCATAAACCGCCACTCCGTCTCTGGTTTCCGCACTCATGCCCCTGCCTCGCCTTGCGATCACCCTTGGAGAGCCGGCCGGCGTCGGTCCGGAGCTCGCCGCTGCACTGGCACACAGCGACCTTGCAGCGGACCTGATCGCCATCGGCGACGCGCAGGTGCTGCGTACGGCTGCCGCGTCGCGCGGCCTGGCAGTGGCCTTGTCGGAGGACGACGGCCGGCCGCTGGCACAGCGTGCCGCCGGCAGCCTGCGTATCGTTGCGATCGAAACGGCCGCCGCGGTAGTACCGGGCAGACTCGATCGCGCCAACGCGGGCTATGTGCTGTCCACGCTCGCCCGCGCGAGCGACGGCTGCATGGCCGGGGAATTCGACGCGGTCGTCACCGCGCCGGTGCAGAAAAGCATCATCAATGACGCCGGCATTCCGTTCTCGGGTCACACCGAGTATTTCGCGCTGCGCGCGAATGCCGAGGTCGTGATGATGCTGATCGCGGGCGACCTGCGCGTCGCGCTGGCGACCACCCATCTGCCGCTGGCCGCGGTGCCCGCAGCGATCACGCGCGCATCGCTGGAGACGACGCTGCGCATCGTCCGGACTGACCTGCTGCACAAGTTCGGCATCGCCGAGCCGCGTATTCTCGTGCTCGGACTCAATCCGCACGCCGGCGAAGGCGGCCATCTCGGGCGCGAGGAAATCGAGGTCATCCAGCCGCTGCTGACCGACCTGCGCGCGGAAGGCTTCCACCTGACCGGCCCGCTGCCGGCGGATACCGCCTTCCTGCCCGGACCGCTGAGCCAGGCTGATGCGGTCCTCGCGATGTATCACGATCAGGGACTGCCCGTGCTCAAGGCGCTCGGCTTCGGCAACGCCGTCAACCTGACCCTGGGCCTGCCGTTCGTGCGCACCTCGGTCGATCACGGCACGGCGCTCGATCTGGCCGGCCGCGGTCTTGCCGATGCCGGCAGCCTGCTGGCGGCAACGCGGCTGGCGCTGGAACTCGTGCAGCGGCGTCGCTAGAAAGACGGCCCGTCGCACGAAACCCTCGCCGTGAGGGCGAGGGCTAGACCGGCGTCGTGTCGACCGCAAGCGAGCAACTGCCTCAGCACTCCTTGCCGCTGCACGGCGCGAGCGCCGCTGCCGCGAGCACCACGCGCCGACGCTGTGGCCAGCGCAGCTTCTCGAAGACCAGCATGACCGCGAGCAGGACCAGCCCGAGTCCGGTCACTACCGCCGCCGTCACCGGCTCATGCAGGAACACGGCACCCCAGACCTGGGCGAACACCGGCACGAGGAAGGTCACGGTCGTCGCGCGCTCCGGCCCCGCATCGCGCAGCAGCCGGAAATAGACGACGAACGCGATCGCCGTACAGACCAGACCCAGCGCAGCCAGCGCGAGACTCGGCGCCAGCGCGGGCAGCTGCGTCGGCAGGTTCGCCACGAGCAGCGGCGACAGCAGCAGGGCCGCGGCCAGCTGGCTGCCGGTCGCGGTCACGACCGGGTCGCTGCCGTTGAACAGCCGGCGTAGTTCCGCCGCGCCGAGCGCGTAGAGGGCTGCCGCGAGCAGACCAGCCACGAACGCCAGCAGGGTCATGGCGGACAGTGTCACCGTGCCGAAGCGTGCGATCGTGACCACCCCGGCCAGCCCGACCACGACGCCGGCGAGCTTGGACACCGACGGTCGCCGGCGCTGCAGGTGCCAGCCAAGCAGCACGGCAAACAGCGGCACGGTCGCGTTGAGCACAGCCGAATAGCCGGCCGGCAGGTGATGCGCCATGAACGCAAACAGCACGAACGGCACGCCGGCGCTCAGCGCACCGATCCAGGCATAGGCACGCCAGCGGCCACGCCAGTCGAGGGCGAGCCCCTGCCAGCGCAGGAACGCCAGCAGCACCATCGCCGACAGCGCAATGCGCCCCGCCGCGGTGAAACCCGTGCCGAACTCGGGTACGGCAACCCGCATGAACAAGAACGACCCGCCCCAGATCATGGCCAGGGCCAGCATCCGCATCAGCATTCCCGCATTCATCGCGACATCCTCCACGGCGACGCTACTGTCAGCATTGCCAACGCAGCGCCAGAGGACCGGCATGCTATTCCTGGAATGGCTGCGGAAAAATCGATACTTTCTGTCCCCTACTGTCAAGGAAACTCACAGATGCGCGCCTGGCAACAACTCCCCGCCCTGCGCACCCTGCGCATCTTCGAATGTGCGGCGCGACACCTGAACTGGTCGCGCGCCGCCGAGGAGCTGCATCTGACGCACGGCGCCGTCAGCCTGCAGATCAAGGCACTCGAGGAAGAACTCGGCGTCCGTCTGTTCGCCCGCAGCGGCAAGAAGACCTGGCTCACCGACGCGGGCCAGCACCTCGCGATCGGCGTGCGCGAGGCACTCGACGAACTCGCCGCCACCGTGACGCGCGTGCGCGAACGCGCCGCCGGCAACGTGCTGACCCTGAGCGTGCTGCCGTCGTTCGCTGCCGCTTGGCTGGTCGGGCGACTCGGCGGCTTCCTCGCGCGGCATCCCGACATCGAGTTCAATCTGCAGAGCTCGATCCAGATCGCCGATTTCCGCAACGACGGCGTCGACGTCGCGATCCGCTGGAGCAACCGCACCTGGCCCGGGCTGCGCTGCGAGAAGCTGCTCGACGACGAGCTGTTCCCCGTGCTGAGTCCGCGCCTGACCCGGCGCAAGCTCAAGCATCCGGCCGACCTTCTCGAGCTGCCGCTGATCCGCATCAAGCAACAGATGCGCCTCAACGACTGGGTGCGCTGGTTCGCCGCCGCCGGCGTGCGCACCGCGGAACCGCGCGGCGGTGCGATCTACGACGACACGGAACTCGCGCTACGCGCGGCGGCCAAGGGACAGGGCGTGGTGCTCGCACGCAGTTCGCTGGCGGGCGACCGGCTCGCCAGCGGGGAACTCGTCGCCCCGTTCGCACTGCGCGTGCCGGCCAACTACGCGTACTATCTGGTCTGTCCCGAATCCCATATCGACAAGCCGTCGGTGCAGCTGTTTCGCGCCTGGCTCATCGACGAGCTCGCGAACTCCTCGCCACTCGCCCCGCCGCCCGAGGCTCCCGTTTGAAGCGCTATCCCCCTGCCCCCGCATCCACTGCCGACGCCGATACCGCCGTCGGCGGAAAACACGTTCACAAAAAACAATTTGGACAACACTTCCTGCACGACCCCGGCATCATCCGGCGCATCGTCCAGGCCATCGCGCCGAAACCCGGTGACCGCCTCGTCGAGATAGGTCCCGGCGAAGGCGCCATCACGCTGCCACTGTTGCGCGAACACGGCAGGCTCACCGTGATCGAACTCGATCGCGACCTGATTCCGCGCATCCAGGCCGCCGCGCGCGAGGCCGGCACGCTCGAGGTGATTCACGCCGACGTGCTCACCGTCGATTTCACGCGTATCGCCGGGGACGGCAAGCTGCGCCTGGTCGGCAACCTGCCGTACAACATCTCCAGCCCCATCCTGTTCCACTGCCTCGACCACGCCGCGGCCATCACCGACATGCACTTCATGCTGCAGAAGGAAGTCGTGGACCGCATGGCTGCTGCTCCGGGCAGCAAAGTATACGGCCGGCTCAGCGTCATGCTGCAGCTGCATTGCGCGGTCGAGCCGCTGCTCGCGGTGCCTCCCGGCGCGTTCAATCCACCGCCCAAGGTCGACTCCGCGGTGGTGCGCCTGACGCCACTGCCGGCAGGGCGGCGCCACGACGCCGATCCCGCCATCGTCGAGCGCGTGGTGCGGCACGCGTTCGGCCAGCGCCGCAAGACCTTGTCGAACGCCCTGCACACGGTCGCGACCGGCGATCAGATCCGCGCCGCCGGTGTCGATCCGAAGGAGCGCGCGGAGCAGCTCGCACCGCTGGAGTTCGTGGCCATCGCCAAGATCGTCGCCGCCGGTAAGGTGTGAGCCGAGGCTGCCGCCGCAGAGTTCACCGCCGCGGCCCGAGCGCCTGCCACCGCTGCCGCAAGCCGATCGCGTGCAGCAACCCCAGCGCGACGCAGATCGCCGAAGTGACCAGCCAGAAGGCGAGGCCGTTGCCCGGGAAATACGGCAGCAGTGCAAAGAACAGCGTGCCACGCGCGATCAGCACCGCCGCGATCAGCGCGAGCACGAGCCGCACGAACGGCATGCGCCGGATGACGCCGGCACCGGACAGTGCATAGAGCGCCCAGACCAGCAGCACGCCAGCAATGACTGCGGCCATCTGCGCCGGCCGCGGATCGCCGCGTTCGGCGAGCCGCGCAAGCCCCTCGCCGGCGCCGAGAAAGCGATACCACGATGCGCCGAACACGATGCAGCCGACATGCAGCAGCGCGGCCGCCGTGTCGGCCGCTGCGGCGGCCAGCAGGGAACGATTGATGCGGGGGTCCATGCGCACTCCGGAGGATGAGGGGAATTCTCGACACGGCATTGACTGCTTCACCGGACCAAATGTAATGTATAGCGAACATTTTGTCAGGCAGGTAATTCGTCATGCACATCGCTCTCGCCATGCTTGCCAGCGCCGCGATCGGCGTTCTGCTCGTGGGTCCCTGGATCGACTGGCCGTTTCCCGAGGGCTGGATCGGCGTCGCCCTGATGCTCGCAGCGGCGTTTGCCATGCGCCACCACTGGAGCCGGCGCGCCGAAACCCGCGGCGACGAGCCCGGCGAACCCGAGCGCGAGGTGTGGCACGGTCTCGCCAGTACCAGCCTGATCGGCGCGCAGATCGCTACCTCGCTGTATCTCGCCGGCCCGGCACTCGCACTCCACAGCAGCGCGGCGCATCACCTGGGCCGCACGACCTGGACGCTGATCGGTGGCGCAGTCATCAGCTGGTTCATCCTGCATCGGCGCGAAGTGCAGCGCGACGAGCGCGATCTGGCCATCGTCGCCGGCGCGCACCGCATCAGCGGACACGTGCTGGCCGTGCTCATCGTCGGCCTCGCGGTAACGCTCGGTTTCACGCCGCCGGAGCGTCTGGCGCCGATGAGCCACGTGTTCCTGGCGCATGTGCTGCTGTTGACCCTGGTCGTCTCCAGTCTCGTCAACCATGCCCTGCAGCTCTGGGGCTATCGCCGCGATGCGCGGGCAGCGGGGAGTTCCGAATGAGCGCCCCGCCCATCGGCAACCACCTGCGCCGGCTACGCTTCGACCACGACGAGATGACACAGGATGCACTTGCGCGCGCCGCCGGCGTCACGCGCCAGACCATCATTGCGCTGGAGGCCGGCCGCTACGCGCCGTCGCTCGAACTCGCGTTCCGCCTCGCCCGCGTGTTCGGCCGGCGCGTGGACGACGTGTTCTTCTGGCGCGACGAAACGACAACCGCGTCGTAGCCGCGCTCATCGCGCCTGTCTTGACGCGTCATCCCGTGGGAACCCCATGCCTGCCGCATACCGGCGCCGCCGGCATGCGGCAGGCCATGAGCCACACGCCCGGCTGTCCCGACTGCACACTCGTTCCGACGCTACTTCGGCGGTACCGCGAGCCCCCTTCCGGCTCAGCCGTAGATCGCCTTCGCTGCGGCTTTCACGGCATTCATCGCCGCCATATAAGGCCCCGGCCCATGACTGATCCGCGCGACGCCGGCGGAAGCGAGCCTGTCGAACGCGGCCGATCCTGGCCCGATCATGATGTTGAGCGGCAAGGGCGAGTCGGCGGCAAGCCGTGCGATCAACGCGAGATCGGCGAGCCCGGGAACGAACAGGCCGTCGGCACCGGCGTCCGCGTACGCCGCGGCGCGCTCCAGCACGGCGTCGACCAGGGCCGCATCATGCGTATCGGCAGGACGCTGGAAGAACACGTCGCAGCGCGCGTTGACGAAGAACGCGACACCGCTGCGATCCGCCGCGGCACGCGCCTGGCCGATCCGCGATGCCGCGTCGCCGGTCGGCCGCAGGCTGCCGTCGGCGGGAAAGCTGTCCTCGAGATTGCAGCCGATGGCGCCGGCTTCGATTGCCGCCGACACCGTATGGCCAACATCGGCAGGCGTCTCGCCGTAGCCGCTCTCGAGATCCACCGTCACCGGCAGCGTCGTCTGCGCGACGATGCGGCGCAGGTTCGCGAGCACCGTATCGAGCGGAATCTTCTCGCCGTCGGCATAGCCGTACGCGGCAGCGACCGACCAGCTGCCCGTCGCCAACGCGGGAGCGCCGGCATCAGCCACCGCTTTCGCGCTGCCCGCATCCCAGATGTTGAAGAGCACCAGCGGCCGGCCGGCAACATGCAGGGAACGGAAGGTCTGTGCTTTGTCCTGTTGCGTGGTCATGAAGGTTTCGTGTCCTGAAGGAATCGCCGCGAATGCAGCGCCGGAGCATAGCTTCCCCTTGCCTGTGATATCGCGGCAATGACGTTGCAGATCAAGCCGGCTTGACCTGCGAGGTCATGGCGCTGCGGCCGGCACCACGTTCGCCCGCGGCGCCGCGCGTCGTTTCGACCGATGACGCAGCCATCGACCGGCGTTTGCGTCCTCGCGACGCTTTGATACCTTGCCTCATAGCTGCTGGCAGACGGACCTCGCATGACCATCGATCGCCGGACCGACCGACCACTCGCCGCCGCGCTGCTCGTCATGGCCTCGTCGACCGCGTCGGCCGTCGACTTCAGCGGGACGGCGACGGTGACCAGCGACTACGTGCTGCGCGGGATATCGCAGTCGCAGGGCGATCCGGCGGTACAGCTCGGCGCGCGGCTCGCTTCCGCCTCCGGCCTATATGCATCGCTGTGGGGATCGCAGGTGGACTTCGGCCCGGCGCTGGGAACGGACGCGGAGATTGACGCCGCGGTCGGTTTCAACCGCACGTTTGGCGAACGCTGGAACGTCGACCTAAACCTCACCCGGTATTTCTATTCCGGCACGCGCGACGACACCAACCTCGACTACAACGAGGTCATCGCCACGCTGACGCTCGATCAGCGCTGGTGGGTACTGGCGGCCTGGTCGAACGACGTGTTCGCCACCGGTGCGCGCGGCCTCTACAGCGAAATCGGTGCGCGGTTTCCGCTGGACACACGCTGGCGGCTCGAAGCCGTCGCCGGCTATTACGACCTCGCCCAGGCCTACGACGACAACTACGCGCGTGCGCAGCTGTCGGCCATATACCGCATCGGCGCGGTCGATCTGCGGGCCGCCGCGCACTGGACCAGCGACGCCGCGGACGTCCTGTTTCCGGAACTCAGCGGCGATGGCGTCGAGATTGCGGCCACCTGGAACTTCTGACGCGGGGCCCTCGCGGCGAGCTGCTCACGCATCTGCTGCGCGCGGCCGCTGGTGGCGTGCCGCGACTCGCACGCACCAGCGGCCGCGCCACCGGTCACATCAATGCGTCGTCCATGCAATGCGCCGCAGCCGTTTCGGGTGTACCAGCTGCTCGAACACGGCGAAAGGAATGCGGATCAGCTCCGTATGCGAGCCGGCGTTGAACGCAATCTCTTCATCATCCGACAGCGCTTCGTCCACGTACACGTCCAGCCCGTAGAGATTGCCGAACGGCGGCATGGCGCCCGCTTCGCAGTCGGGAAACAGCGCAGCGAATTCGCTCTCCGGAGCAAGCTCAACGACGTCGCTCCCGGTCGCGAGACCGAGCGCCGCGAGATCGAGACGACGGTCGGCGCCGAGCACGACCATGGCCATGCGTCCGTCGAGTTTCACGACGACGGTCTTGGCGAAATCACGATCATCGACAAGCGCGCTCCGCGCGGTGTCGTGCGCGGTCTTCGCGCGTGCGTGATGGATGGTTTCGAAACCGATGCCCTGCTCGTGCAGCAAGCGTTGCAAACGGGGTTCGGACATGGCCTGACCTCCGCGGTCGCGCCGCGCCTCCGGCGCCGTGACCGAATCGTGCGAGCCGGCGCCGGCGTCCGCTCCGGCGCGGATGCGCAGCGAATACGGCCAGGCACTCGCCGCGCTGGTTGCAGCCGCCGCCCCGGCATCCGGACCTGATCCGTGCCGCCTACGGCGGCGATCTGCGCGATCAGGTTACTCCTGCCGCAAACCGCGCCGCCAGCGAAAATGCGGCAGAAACTGCGCCGCAATCGTGACATTCCGATACGGCAGCGGTCGCCGGTGCGACCGCGCCGTGCTGAACCGCAACGGGTCCCGCCCCTTCAGACCACACGGACCATCCAGGGACAGCGAACGCGGTACCTCTGCCGCCTCAGCGCGCGCCCAGGAAATCGCGCTTGCCGAGCTCCACGCCGTTGTGACGCAGGATCAGATAGACCGCCGTCACATGAAAATAGAAATTCGGCAGCGCGAAACCCACGAGGTACTCCGCTCCGTTGAACACGAGCTCCTCCGCGCGCGTCGGCACACGCACCTCGCGCTGCTCTGCGCCAGCGAAGCCGGCATCGTCGATCGCGTCGACATAGGCCAGCGTCTTGGCGATACGCTGCTTGAGTTCGGGCAATGTGGTCTCGACGTCATCGAACACGGGCAGGGTCTGGCCCGCGAGACGGCCGGCCATGCCCTTGGCCATATCGCAGGCGATCTGCACCTGCCGTGTCAGCGGAAACATGTCGGGCGCAAGGCGCGCGCCGAGCAACACGGCCACGTCGAAGTTCTTCGCTGCCGCATGCGCGGCGGCCTTGTCGAGCAAGGTGTCGAGTACGGTGAGGTTGCGGCGAACCGTGGTCTTTACGATCTGCGAGACGGACGACGACATCGGGTGAGATTCCTGGTGAGTGAAGGCGATGAACTTTTCATGGCGGCGTGGCCCTGGCCAGCGCCGGTTCCGCCAGCGTCGCGGCGGAATTCGCTGCATCGCGGGACGGTGGCGTGCCGGCGCGGCATGTCGCCCCGCGGCCGCGCGACATGGGCTCTGTCACGATGAATCTCAAGGGTGGCGCTCCGCGATCGGCACGGACGATCGATTTGTCGCAAGCGCGCGCGCCGGTTACACGTCCCGTATCTGGCTGCGTGCCGCTCGCCCGATGCGCGGCGCCCCGCACGTTTTCCGGGACACGCGGTGCCGGCCAGCCAAGGCAGTATCGATGCCGATGCGATCGCGCACGGCGACCCGGTGCGGTGATCCGTGCGTGGTACGGTCGGGCTGGACAATCCGGGATTTTTCGCGAGGATAGCGCTCAATGAAACCGATGCAGACACCGTTCTTCCAAGTCGATGTGTTTGCCCGGCGCGCGCTCGCAGGCAACGGACTCGCGGTGTTTCTCGACACCGACGGCTGGAGCGATCGCCGCATGCAGGATCTCACGCGCGAGATGCTCCAGATGGAATCGATCTTCCTCAGCAAGATCGATTCGAACGGCGCGACGGCGCGCATCTTCACGATCCAGGGCGAATTGCCCTACGCCGGCCATCCCGCACTCGGTGCCGCCGCGGTCCTGCACCGCACGCTGGCGCCGAATCTCGACGAGGGACGCTGGTGTCTGCGGCTACCGTTGCGCAGCGTCTACGTGACCACGCACCGTAGCGGTTTTGCCCTGTTCGCGGAGATGGACCAGGGCGTGCCGGCATTCGGTCCGGCGCTGTCCGCGGCAGAGGCCGCTCCCGTGCTGGAGGCGCTGAATCTCGATCCGGGCGATCTCGTCACCAACCTGCCGCTGCAGCGCGTATCGACCGGACTGCCCTACCTGATCGTGCCCGTCAGCGCCGAGGCGCTCGCTCGTGCCAAGGTGCGCGGCGGCGATCTCGAGAGTCGCCTCGGCGCGCTCGACGCGCGCTTTGCGTACCTGCTCGATCCCGACACGCCCGAAGGGCGCACCTGGGACAACCGCGGCGAAGCCGAAGACGTCGCGACCGGCAGCGCAGCCGGTCCTGTCGCCGCATACCTGCATCGTCACGGACGGTTTCCCGCCTCCAGGCCCGCGACACTGCTGCAGGGCCGCTACGCGGGACGGCCCAGCGAACTCGGCATGCGTTTCGTGGGCGACCGCGTGCTGGTCAGCGGCGAGGTCTGGCCCGTGATCACCGGCACGCTCGAACTCGCGCCCGAAGTGGGTTGAAGATCGGATACATTATTCAACGCTCGCGATGGCGTGCCCCGACAAGGATGCCCGCTCTGCCCGGCGCCGCGGTGCACGCGCACGGCCCGCGGCCTATGACGCGCCCCGATTCAGAAACTGCGCGTTGCCGAGCCCGGTACCTATCGTCAGCACGGCCCAGCGCGTCGCGCCCGCCATGTCGGGCAGCGCGCTGAGCCCCTGCACGACGGCATCATTGTGGAGAATCACGCACGTCGCGGCGCCGTCGACCTGCGGCAAGCCCCGCTGCAGCAATGTGGGCAGATGAAAGCGCCTGGCCTGCCAGTTGCCCGGCAGGTTCCCGGTGCCCTGCTCGATGCGGCCGTCGAGTCGCACGCGACCCGGACAGCCGACGCCGATGAATGGCGCGACGCGCAGCTTCTGCCGGGCCGCATAGGCGACGAGCTTGCGCAGCATCGCGATGAGCTCTTCAACGACATCCTCTCGGGTCGGCGTGCCGTCACCGTGGCGCCATAGCAGCCTGCGGGCAATGCGTGGACCGCGCTCGTCGCGGTGCTTGCCCAGCCGCACCAGGCCCGCGCGCACGTTCGTGCCGCCGATGTCGACGGCAAGCAGCGCATCGAATCCGGCGAAGGTCCAGGGCGGCAGCAGATACGCCGCACCGATCAGACCGGCTTCGTCGGGATCGTGACGGATCGGATGCAGCGTCACGTCGATGCCGCGGTCCTGCAGCAGCAGCTGCGCGCGTCCTATCGCGAGCTCGCCGACACGCGACGCGCGGAACCCGCCGCCGACCACCACCTGCCGGACACCGTTCCAGGCGCGGGCATGAAACAGGCGGATCACGTCGACCAGCGCCTGCGCGAAATCCTCCACCGCCGACTGGATGATGCCCGCCGTCGCAGAGTCGCCGTCGCGCAGCGTCTTGTCCAGCGTCTTCTTCGACAGCTCGGCGCTCGGCGTATCGCCGAACGGATCCTTTCCCGACTTGCGTACCGTCGCGCGCCAGGCGTCGATGCGATCGACGAATACACGCCTCGCCGCTTCGTCGCCGACATAACGTCCCTGCCGGCGCAGTTGCGCGTTGTAGCCTTCGACGGCGACGTGTGGCAGCAGCGCTGCGCCATGGCCCGGAAACGGCAGCACTGCGGCCAGCCGGGTTTCGTATTCGCGCAGAACGGATTCGGCGACCACTCGGGTCCTCCAACGATGGCGAGTGACAGCCTCGACGATCGCAGGACGGCGGTGAGCGCACCGCGAAGAGTCGCGATTCGCCTCAAACTTTGCCAAGGAAGATCGCGCGGATAATCCTGGCAAGGGGAATGGCGCGGCCAGCCACCGGGCGAGGCTGGCCGACCGGGGTCTGGCTCTCCGTCACCGGCGTCGTCGCTCCGAAGGCGCGCGCGACGCGCACCCGATGACGTACCGGTTACGGTTGCGCTGCGGGCGCCTGTTTCACCGTCGATGGCGTACCCGTGCTGCCCGCATAGAACACGAGCAGCTTCAGCGGCGTGTCGCCGACGTTTCGGCCGTTGTGCAACGTATTCACGACTTCGGCGAGGCCCTGGCCGCGTTCCACTCGCCGTGTCCGGCCATCCTCCAACCGTACTTCGAGCGTGCCTTCGAGAACCATGCCGAACGACGGCACGGGATGCTGGTGCCAGCCGGTTTCGCCGCCGGGTGCGATCTCCACGATGAGCGCCGACACCTCCGCCTGACCCGCCGGAAACGACAGCGGCGCGCCGTCCCAGCTCGTCGAGGTCTTCAGCACGGGGGTCACGGACACTGCCGGAGTGGACTCGAGTGCGCTCGCGGACGATGCCGCCAGCAGACAGCTGCAGACCAGCAACGCGAATCGATGCATGACGGTGCTCCGCGGAAGATTTCCGCAATGCTATCGTGCCGTCGCGCGTCGGCGTGTGCCGGTCGCGTCCGCCTGCAGCCTCGTCGCGACGGAAATGCCATGCCCGAACTGCCCGACATCGCCGTGTATGTCGATCATCTCGAACGCCGCCTGCTCGGCCAGCTTCTGCGCGGCGTCGCACTCGCGAATCCGTTCCTGCTGCGCACCGTCGAACCGCCGATCGCCGACGCGGCCGGCCGGCGCGTCGATGGCATACGCCGGCTCGGCAAGCGCATCGTGCTCGCCCTCGAGGGCGAACGCTTCATCGTGATCCATCTGATGATCGCGGGCCGGCTGCGCTGGCGCGATGCCGGCGGCAAGGCGCCCGGCAAGATCACGCTCGCACGCTTTGCATTCGACCACGGCACCCTGTACCTCACCGAAGCCGGCACGAAACGACGAGCCTCGCTGCACTACATCGCGGGCGAAGCCGCACTGGCGGCACTCGACCCGGGTGGCGTCGACGTCTCCGCACTCGATTCCGCCGCCTTCGCCGAACGCCTCGCGCGCGGCAATCACACGGTCAAACGCGCGCTGACCGACCCGCGCATCTTCAGCGGCATCGGCAACAGCTATTCCGACGAAATCCTGCACCGCGCCCGGCTGTCGCCATTCGCGCTCGGCGCGAAGCTTTCAACCGCCGACGCGACGCGCCTGCATGCGGCGGCCCGGGAAGTGCTGGCCGAATGGACACAGCGCCTGAGTGACGAGACCGGCGCCGCTTTTCCGGAAACGGTGACGGCATTCCACGACGCCATGGCCGTGCATGGACGTTACGGCAAGCCCTGTCCCGTCTGCGCCGCACCGATACAGCGCATCGTCTACGCCGACAACGAAGCGAACTACTGCGCGCGCTGCCAGACCGGCGGCAAGATACTCGCCGACCGCGCGCTGTCGCGCCTGCTGCACGACAGCTGGCCCCGGGACATCGATCAGTTGCTCTGATCGCACCGATCGCTCTTAACGCTTCCTTACACCTGCACGCGCATAGTCAGGCTGCCTCTCTCCACGATCAGCACGCCTGAGTCCGCAGCTGCGCGCGTCACCGTGGCCTCTTCTCTGCGCTTCGCGTCCGCCGGGCGTCACTGTCTACTGACGACGGCCGTCGTCAGTCCCTGCATCGCTGTGCTCCCTGGAGATTGGATGAATCGTGTCGTGCATTTCCAGTTCCGCCTGGCTCCCGGCGCCAGCGTCGGTCCCACGTTGCTCCGACGAATCTGGTGGGCTGCCGCGAAAAACCCGGACATCGACGTCAGCCGCGCGGCCCGCCACAACGCCGACGGTTTCATCTATTCCTTGTCGGCCCCCTCTGATCTCGCCGATGTCGACGAAGTCGAGGCGCGCCTGCGCGACTTGCTGGACCGTCACCTCGTGAGCGCGGTCAATACCCTGATACGCCTGCCCGGCTCGGGAAAGACGGCATGAGCTTCGATATCGCCATCGGTCGCTGCCTCGAACTCGACGAGCACGTCGCCGTCGTCAAACTCGACGGCGCGATGCTGCGCAAGTTGTGCCCCGCATTCGTGTTCGCCGTGCAGACCCAGGCACGCCTGCGCGTGCCGCTGTCGGTCTGCAGCGGGCGACGGCCGCCGCGACCGGGCGAGGAACTGTTCCTCGACTATGCCAGGACCCGCAGCGGCATCGAGAGCTGGATCGATGTCCACGGGCAGGGTGACTACCGGTCCACGGACATCCGCCTGCTCGCCGGCGGCCTTGACCTCATGCCCCGGCCAGAGCCAGAGCGCAAGGCCATGCGCTCCGGCTGGAACGGTCCGAGCTACTGAGCGTCCGACCGCGGTAGCGAACCCGGACGGTGCAGCCACCACCTGCCCGCACCATCGCACTGCCAATACCGGCTCAGCCCGCGCCACGCTCGACCGGCAGACCCTGACCGAGCCAGCCGCGCAAGCCCGCGGCCAAGGCGCGGACGTCGGCGAGCCGCTGCAGGTGATCGCGCATTTCCCAATACACGGCGGCAACTACGACGCCGATTGACAGCGCCAGTCCGCCCAACGGCCCCCAGCAGCCACTTCCCCGCCGAAGCCAGGCCGCCGGAGGCACCGAGCCACGAACCACCAGCCGCACCGGCCGCGACCGAGTGTGGACTCGGCACCAGCAGCATCGCAGCGACGAGCGCCCTGAACGCCGCGCCCGGCGCCGTCCTGCGCGGCATGGAAATGACGGTCGATGGCGTCAAACGGGGGTGATGTCATGGGGAGGTGCGTGGCGGGTCCTCATAACAGACGCTCCCGCGCGCCCGATGTGACAACGGCTTCCGCACCACGCTGCACTCGGGCAAGGCCGGGAGACCTGAAGCATCAGCAACGGGTCCACGCAGCGCGCGAACGACACGAACCCCTCGCCGCTACGGCAGCGCACGCAACCGCCAGTTGCCGAGCACGAGACGGGCGATACCCAGATGCGACGGCAGGAGATAGAGCGCCGTGGTCGCGATGTCGGCAACGGTGTGATAGCGCTGATACAGGCACAACCCGAGATACGCGAACACGAGTGCGCACCAGAGCCACCAGAACCCGCGCACGGCGACAATCAACGTGATCGTGAGCATCAGCGCGATGGACGCATGCGTGCTGTAGTCGAGCCCGAGCGCAGGCCAGAAACCGTAGTGGTTGTCGGCATGCATCATCGCGTAGACCAGCACCAGCCCCAGAACGAGCAGCACGAGCAGTCGACCGACCAGACGGAAACGCTGCCGCGCGAGGTGGACAAAGGCCGAGACCAGCACCACGATCGCCTGCGCCGGCACGAACGCATCGGCGATGCGATCGAGATTCTCGTAGGTCATCCACTCCATGGATTCGGCATTTCAGTAGCGCCGCAGATCACGGCGATCTGTGGAAGTTTAGGCGCAAGGGCAATCACCGTGAACCCGCGACCCGGCCGTCACCATGCGGTCAGCGGCAATCGCGGGGGAGCGGTTCAATGGACAGGTCGGACTGCCGCCCGGCTTCGCTGCGCGCATACGGCGGCCGTGGCAGGAGTATTGCGACCAAGGTTCGTCGCCGTAGTCAATCGGGGAGATTGTCGCGTCCGCAACTGAACCCGTTCGCCCCAAAAGCAAAAGCCCCCACATCGCTGCGAGGGCTTTTGGTATGGCTGGGAGACTAGGATCAGTTGTACTTGGTCCGAATCCCTGCACCCGTAAGCCTTTGAGCGGTCGCATGTTCCGGCCTCATTTGTGCGAGGCGTTTGTGCGAGCTTTTGTGCGAGCTTTTGTGCGAGCAGGTGGGATGGTACCAGCGGCAGGGAGGCCGCCGGTACCCCTCGCACCTCTCAGTCAGTCCTCGTCCGGCGCCAGGATGGTCGCCACCGGCTCCCCGTGATCGCCGGGGCCCACGTGCAGCGACAGGGTCGTCAGCTCTGGCGTCCGACCGCCGCGCGGCACGACGTGAAGCTCGAAGTTGATCCGCCCGCCCTGGCCCCGCCTGGCGGCTGCGCGGGCAGCCACGGCGGCCATGAACAGTACGTCCCACAAGCGTCCGGTTTCGTCCTGAACGGCGGCCTCGGTTTCCGGCCAGTAGACGCACTCTGAGAACACCCTGGCTGTCAAAGCGAGCGGGATCGTAAACCCCGCCTGCTTGGCTGGATGGGATACATCGACCAGGACACCATCCTGGATGGCGTCATCTCGGGTGTAGGTGTGAACCACATCGTCGGGGGTAAACATCGCATCGCTCCTTGTCCGTTGGCTCGGTCCCGGGCATCGGGTCCCGATGCCCCGGTTGGAAACCGCCTTGCCCGCAGGGAGGCGCGGTCAAGGGAACGAGCGCAGCCCGAAGGCCCACGGCTGGCGCGGGCTGGAGCGACCGCAGGGAGGGACGACTCGGGCCGTGGGCTGGCCCTTGACCGGGGAAGCCGAGCGTGAGGGTTGCCTTGGCTTCGGCTGATCGTCCGCGTCCGAAAACGCCATTCAAAACAGCGCGGCAACCGATGCCCCTCCATCGAACGACGAACTGGGTGCCCCGTCCATGATGAAGGTACATTGTCGAGATCCGGGACCCGCAGCAACGGCTGCGGGAAGCATCAGGGCGGGATCGGCCCAGACGAACTGCTGAGACCGCCTATTTATGACGCACTGAGAGACGCACCGAACCTGCCGACCGACCGCACAGTTTTTGGCCACACCGCAAGCAGAGGCGATGCTTCCGCGGGAGACGGGGCGCACCTCCGAGCGCTGCGCGGCTTAGAGCGTCTAACAAAATGACCTGATAGCCGATGCCGTTGCTTTTCTCCTTCCCCTTCAAGGGGAAGGCCGGGATGGGGATGGGGTTCGGCAAAGCCTGTAGATTCAACCCCATTCCCGCCCAACCCTCCCCTTGAAGGGGAGGGCTTAAAGCTGGTGACCCGGAAGCGTGCCGGCATTTTGATAGACGCTCTTAGTATGAGAACGGGGAGCGTGAACGCCGCCGGTTCGCAGGCCTGGAGGCCGCCGCCGATCCACTGGCGCACCTGACGGCCAAACACCGCATCGTCATGGATGCGGCCCAGTCGATGCTGCGCGCCGCCGGCGTTGCATCCGAGGACGGCGCTCAGGCGTGGATAAAAAGTTGACCTTTCGTTTGACGTCCGCCTGATTCAGTGATGCTCGGGCGCAGCAGCAGGCGCCAAGGCCAACTACCTCTTTCTCACTCCGAAACTGCATCAGCGAGATCGGGAGCGTCCGCTTCTGCTGGCTCCTTCCGCCCTACGCGGCGTTCGACATTGACCGACGTACAACGCGATGTTCTCGCGCCGCGGGCCAGACGATTGTGTCGCTTTTTTGGCTGGTCAAGCGGCCCGAGTTTGCCGCTATGCGGCATGCCGCTAGTCACCGTCATTGCGCGCCTTCGAACCATGCGAAGCCTAGCGGAAATGAGGAAATTTTAGCTCGGCGTGTGGCACCATTCGGACCAAGGAAAGGAGAGAGAACAATGACGAAAATGCCTGAAAGTAAACTCCGCTCTCGCTTGCGTGACTACTTCGCAGGCGCATCCGCATACGAGCGCCAGCTGATGACCATGTTTGTGGTTGAGATAACGAAAGCGGCCATCGCCACAGGCGCGCCGGAGCCCGTGATCGCCGATTTTCAACAGACCCCTCACGACCCTCTTTACGGAGACATGATGCTCGGCACAACGAAGTTTTTTGCCTTAGAGTTTAAAAGCCACGGAAAAAAGTCACTTGACGAAGAGACTCGAAAATGGAACGAGCCCCTCCTGTCCGAGTTCCTAAATCGACGCGACACCGAGTGGCGTCCGCATGCCGATGGCTGGGCCATGGCCCAGGTTTGCCATCTACTGATATCAGGGGGCCCTCCCACTCCAGATGGCATAGGCTTAGTTTCGAGTAGCCCCTATATGCCTGCGGTTTTCCCGGAACTTGGGGGCTGCATGGGCTACCGGTCCAATACGAGCTCGCTTGCGATATTGGCAAGTAGACTCTTGAAAAGGAAAGAAGGCGCATCGCCGACTCAAATCCTGCAGTACTTTGTGAGGACCACACCATGCAGGCGATCAATGAATGAAGCGGAAGGTGAAGGAAGCGCAACCTTGATCGTAGCAAAACTCAAGGGCGGCCAAACCGTCGTAACAACGAAAGGTCGATACGTTAAATACTGCAAGCTGCTAAAACTCGCTTCGGCGGACAATCCAGAGATCATTCGGACTACGCCCCCTAAAACCAGTTCGCGCAAAAGGAAAGTCGGACCTGGATAGTCTTGTTAGAGCCGCACACGCTCGCGAGCTGTTGTACGACTGGTCGTCCGCAAAGCACACCGGAGGCGAAAGGCATCGAATGCGGGTGCGCAAGCTAACGGTTCGCCGCCGATCGCCGGCATCGCTTCCGCAACTCGTCCAGCATTGTCGCGCAGGCTCGAATTTGCTCGGCGCTTGAGCAAGTAGTCGCAGATATTCCCGTGACCAAAATAAACTGCGCAATGCAAAGCCGTGCGGCCTAGCTCGTCGGTTGCGTCCACACTGACGCCCTCTCGAATCAGCCGATCCATGAGTCGCTCTGCGTCGCCTGCATCTTTGGCAAGAAAACCATACTGCGCGATCGTGTGGAGCAAAGTGCCTCCCGTTGAATTCCGTGTATCGGCGCGGGCGCCGTGATCCAGCAAAAAAAAAGCGAGGTCGGGCCGCCCGTAGTCAATCGCGCTAAGCAATAGGTCGAACCCACCTGCCTCACCGGCAACCAACGGCCAACGCGGCAAGGGCAAATTCTCATTGCCGGCTTCTTCGGAGAGCCATCGCAAGGCCCACGCATAGGGTGAACGGACCAGATTGAGACAATGGATCAGCACGCGGTCACGTCTCTTCCAGCCCAGGTCGAGAAAGGCCAGTGCAAGCTCACGTATTCCCCTGTTGCGACCAGTCGATGCCACCTCCCAAACTGCTTTCAAACTAATTTGGTCTACGAACCGCCGATCATCCCAGCAGAAAAGCGGTGCCCGTGGGATGCCAGACGCCGTGATTGCCTGGCATAGCGCAAGTGCCATTTCTCGGCATCGGTGCTTGCCACTGACGGGGCATTGGCTTTTCTTCGCTCGCTTCATTGCAGCAAGCTAATCGACCTCCCCGCTTTGTCAACGGACGCGGAGTTGCTTCACTGGCGTTCTCCTGGCGCCCCCCCCTGCATCGCACACCTTTGCCTGACGGAGCGACTTACCGTCGCTTGACGAGCCTTTGCCACACACTCCGACTTTCGCAGATATCTACTGACACAGCAGTGAACTGAACGCCGACGATCTCATCGGAAATTCGACGGCGCGTCATCAGGTGACGCGATCGCGCTGCGCAGAAATGCCGCGCTCTGCCGGTCGCAAGAGAACGGCGACGGCCAGGACGGCGAGCACTTCGCGGCGTCGACTCGGCGCTACCGCGCTCGCCGAGGGGAGCGTGCGACTGGCCGCTCAGCCCGGAGCGCCACCAGTTGAACCCGCCCCGGCAGGCCGCAACTAGGACGCCTTGCCGCGATTCGGCGACCACCGTTCCAGGCATCCAATGACCTCGTTCCAAGGCAGTGCAGTTCGCCGCAACGGCGGCGCGTCCAACCGCACAGCTCGCCAACCCGTTCTCGACGATGTCGAGCGCGGGATCGCCGCAAAACTTCCGATTCTGGACGCGCTGACGGCGGCGCGTCGCATTCGGGCGGGCGCTCAACCGAGCCCAACGGCCGCAAACGGGCTTCGACTGCTCGCCGTGGGCGATTCGTGGTTCGACCACGGCGCGGACGACCTGGCCGATTGCCTCCGCCGCGATGCGGATCACGCGGTGTCGTCGCTCGCCGTTTCCGGCTCGACCCTGGAGCAGCTGGCGTACGGGTCCTTGCCTCAAGGGCACCTCGGCGTGCGCGACGCCCACCGGGTTTCGCGGGTCGAAGATCTGGTTTTTGCTCTGGAGGCGTATCGCCCGCACGCCCTACTGGTCTCCGCAGGCGGCAACGACTTGAAGGGCGGGGCCGTGAGCTTGCTGGGCTCCGCGTTGCTGTCGCCCGGAGACCTTCCCCGGGACGAAGTCCGGCGGTACGTCGCCGACGCGTTCGCGCAGCCTTACCGCGATCTGGTGGCGCTGGTGGCCGAGAAAGCTCGACGCATGAACCGGCCCGTGCCCGTGGTCGTGCAGGGCTACGATTACCCACGGGTTTCGACTCGGGTCGCGCGGTTCGCCGAGCAGTTCGGCGGCGGCTCCCGAGCGCTGATGGATTCCATCGGCAAGATCTTCATCGACGCGTTCGACTCGGTGCTTTCGGAATTGTCGGCCGCGAATCCGGGCGCGGTGTACCTGGCGGATCTGCGCGGGACGCTCACGACTGCGGCGGATTGGTCCGATGAGATCCACCCCAGTGCGCCGGGTTTCGCGCGGTTGGCGTCGAAGCTCGACGGCGTCGTGCGCGACGCCGTAAGCAGCGCAAGGCAGCCCCGAACGGGCGGCTGAGCCGGCACCGTGGAAAACCTCGGTCGATCCGCGTGCGCCGAACTCCGTTGACCGATCGCCGGTTACACCCTTGCGTTTGCAGTCGCTCAGTTGTTTTTCCGACGCGCATCGAATCCTTGAGAAGCGCGCGTCAAACGCGACGCCCGAAGCCCACATTGACGGTGCGCCGGAAGACACGACGCCGAGGCGCCCGAAGCGGACGCCTCGATTGGATCGCTACAGCGACCCACGCTCCGCCATCGACACCGACGCGCCGGCACCGACCACCAGGTGATCCAAAACCCGCACGCCAATCAGGGACAGCGCTTCGCGCAATTCGGTCGTGATGCGTCGGTCGGACTCGCTGGGTTCGGCCACACCGGATGGGTGGTTGTGCGCGAGCACGGCCGCCGCAGCGTTGATCTGGAGCGCCCGGCGAACCACCTCTCGGGCGTACACCGCCGTGCCGTCCAGCGTGCCGTTGAACAGCTTATCGGCACCGAGCACACGATGGCGGTTGTCGAGCCACAGCACGTGGAACTCCTCGTGCGACAGATGGCCGATTCGGGCGCGGAAGAAGTCGATGGCGTCCGACGGGCGTGCGACGGTGCCCTGTCGTTCGAGTCTGAGCCTGAGAATGTCTTCCGCCGCGGCGAGGACGTCGGATTCGGCGATCGCCGTGCGGCTGCGGTGAAGTCGGTAGGTACCGTCGGCTTGGCGGATGAGGGTCATCGGTGGGGCTCCCTCGGCGCGGGGTGCGCCGGTGGGCCCGTCCGGCGCCGCGAACAGAGGGGCGGCGCACCCGCAGGGGCGAAACGGCGTGGAGCACGCGCAGCGTTGCGCGGGGACTCGGCGGTGCCAGAGTACTCACGATCGGGCGCTTTCCCTGCCGAGGGACGTCTCCGGTGCTGCCCACTCCCCTGCCCGAAAGACGACCTGGTAGCCTGGCCGCGGAATCCGGAGGCCGCGCATCATGTCGCTGAGCGAACTGACTGACCCCGAAGCGGTACGGCAGGCCATGGCCGAATTCGATCGCATGGGCCGCTCGGCGTTCTTGCGGCACTACGGTTTCGGCAAAGCACGCGACTACCTTCTCCGCGAAGACGGTCGGTCCTACGACAGCAAAGCCATCGTGGGCGTCGCGTTTCGCTACCAGTTTCCGGATCGCGGCCCGCTCAAGTCGGCCGACTTCACCGGCGGCGAGAACACCGTTCAGCGCAAACTCGAAGAGCTTGGGTTCGCCGTCGAGCGGATCGGCGAAGCGTGGTCGCTGCTGGAGGTGGAACGAACGGTGGGAGACTACTTGGACATGCTGGCGCTGGAAGCCCGGGGCGCGTCCTTCAACAAGAGCGCCCGCAACGAGGACCTTCGCCGCCATCTCAGCGGGCGGACAAAGGCTTCGGTGGAACTGAAGCACCAGAACATCAGCGCGGTCCTCGACGAACTCGGCTTGCCCTTCATCCAGGGCTACAAGCCTCGCGCCAACGTGCAGGCGCTGCTCCGCGAGGTCGTGGTCCAGTCGGTTCGCTCCCGGCACGCCGAACTGGCCAAGGTCATGGACGACTACCAGGCCGTGCACCGCCCCGTCGGCCCGGATTATCGAGGCGTGCTGGTGGCCCCTCCCCCACCAGCGATGAACCAGGCCTCATCGGTGCGGACGCGCGTGCCACGAAAACTGGACCACGCGGAGCGGGACGACCGCAACCGCGCCTTGGGCCGCGAGGGCGAAAGCTGGACGTTGGGCTACGAGCGCTTCCGGCTCGGCCAAAACCAACGTCACGACTTGGCCAGCCGAATCGACTGGGTGTCGGACACGCAAGGCGATGGCGCTGGCTACGACATCGCTTCGTTCGACGAAGACGGTGCAACGCGCTTCGTCGAGGTCAAGACCACCAACGGCGGTGCAGCGACCCCGTTTGTAATTACGAGCAACGAGCTAGCCTTTTCGATCGAAGTGGGGCCAGCTTTTCGCCTGTACCGCCTGTTCGCCTTCTCATCAACGCCGCAGCTCTTCATTTTGCACGGCGCGCTGAAAGACGCCCTGGCGCTTACCCCGTTGAACTACCGTGCGCGCGTTGGCACGGTTTGATCCGATGCCTTCCGTTCCGACGGTCGCCCTCGTTGCGTGCGTGAAATCGAAAGGCCCGATTCGAGCGCCCGCGCGACTGCTGTACACATCGCCCCTTTTCCGAGCCAGCGCTGCCTACGCGGAGCGTGCGGCCGACGGATGGTTCATCCTGTCTGCGCGCCACGGGCTGCTCCACCCGGATCAGTTCGTGGATCCTTACGAACAAACTTTGCACCGCATGTCGGGCCCGGAACGCTCCGCTTGGTCTGCCGGGATGTTGGAAGCGCTGACGCAGGCAATGACCGCGCCGACGCACGTCGTCGTGCTCGCGGGCACCATTTACCGGGAAGGCCTCACTGCACCGCTGTCGCGCGCCGGCTTTTCCGTTTCGGTGCCGATGGAGAGGCTTCGGCTTGGCGAACAGCTACGATGGCTCCGGGAAAGGAACGCCCGCCATTCTTCGCGGAGACCGTGATGGGGTTACCGCCGGTTCCCGGCCACGAAGCGCCAAAAGGACAGACGGCGGAGCCGAGGTTGGTTCTTGCGACGGCATGGCATGCGCCGGGCAGCCCTGTGCCGCAAAAAACGCAAAGCACCGAAGGTGCTAGCCACCGGGTGTGCCGAGGTGACGCCGGCGCTCCCATTCCGTTCCCGGCGATCGCCCATCGTCAGCCCCACGATCTGCCTTGAAGTTCGAAGGGACCGCCGCGGGCCCACGTGATCGCGGGAAGACGATGCCGGCCGCCGTCCAGCCCTAAACCGAACCAGCCCTAAACCGAACCAGCCGAGCAAGAAAGACTCCGAAGGGCGACCCCAGGTTCCAAGCAATCACTCCCCTGGCAGCGCCAATGCCTTAAACAACTATTATCGCTTTTACGCTATTGTTCCCAATGGCAACTTACCCGGCATCCCCACCCACCGGGACCATTTTTTCGCGCGAAAGAGCGCCTTCTGCAGGAAGAGATGCTGTGGACGAGAATCAAAGAAGCGAACGAATGACGTCGGTGAGAACAAAGGCACCAAAAGCCTCAGCCAATCATCCGACGGAACTTTACCTTCTCTGCGGTACGCAACTGCTTGTGCCCACCGTAGCGCGAACCCTGATCTGGCTCGACAGATTGCCTACTGCAGAAAAAAATGCGGCAAAAAAAGCGATGAATGAGGATTCGGACAAAGCCGTCGAAGCCCTGCTGGTCGCCGAGCGAAACATGCGAAACACCGTCCCGGGAGACGTCGGGGCTCCGATCGACGAGCGAGATCCCGACGCGACGGCGAACCTGGGTGATTTTTTAGGTACGCTGACACAGCTGAACGACCGGCCTCGCGGCGTAGAACCTTCTGAAGCAAAAGGCCTGCCCCGTCGAATCAGGATGGGAAAGAAATAGACCGTACAACGTTGCTCGTGGCTTTTCCTTCAGCCGACTTTGCATCTCCCTTGTCCTGTTCGCGGGTGGCCCAAACGTCCGCAGGCGTTCGCGCCACCCGCGTCATCGCACGAAAGCTCGGTTCATCCAGAAGGGGGAGCGGGTTGACGTGATTCGTGTCGAGGAACAGACGGATCGCGTCGCGGTTTTCCTGCGACAACTCGCGCAATTCGGAGACGTCCACCGGAAACTGCACGGCGCAACTCAGCCGGTTGAGGACGATGCGCGCCATCAGCCTGGCGTTGCGTTGAGCGCCAAACAGGATGAGGAAATCTAGCTCTCTTGTGCAGAACACGCGTCCTCCGTTGATTCGGGCGATCGGAAATCCATGTCAGTAGCTGCGTGGCCGATTTCACGAACGTCCGACAGTTGACGCATTGTTTTCAGCCATTCGTTGGCCGTTTCGTCGGTACCGTGATCCCTCACGTGCACGCGTTCGAGGCTGGGATCGATGAAAAGCCCGTCAAGGAATCCGTAAGCCATACACCGATCCACCGATCCAAGGCCGTCAACCTCAGACAGGTCAACCGGGTAGATTTCCCTGTCGTAGAGACTATTCAAGTAGACCCGAGCCAACACGCGTTTCGCGAGGGCTTGGTCGATGGTGTACCGAGCAAACGCGAACGGTTTGATCACGGCTCGCCACCTCGGCTATTTGGATGATGACCGGCGCATCCAAGCACACGCCTGAAACCTGTCAAGTCACGCAAAGGATCAAGCGGACGGTAGATGGTCGAACAGTCGGCGCCCAGCCGGCAGCGCGACCGCCATCGGGGCCAGACCGGGGCCAGCCAACGTCAGAAACGACCGCTGGAACGGGGCGCGCTTGACCGCGTCGATCATCGAAACCCTGCGGGCGAACGGCCCCGCAGCGCGGCCGCTCCCATCGGTTGTTCAAACCCGATCGCGCGACGCATCGGGCGTTCGCGAAGCCGCCGGGACGCCGGCGCGTGCCGTCCGTCTCCGGCGACCGGAGTTCGACAGGGGAACCCGTCCGACGGAACGCGGCGCTTGCCGCAGCGGCTGGGGCGGCTTGCGCGAGGCGAGCAGGTCCGTGGTACGTCCGTGGGTGGGGTCGCCGCGGGCGCCTTACACCCGCCGGCCTCGACGGAAGCGATGGCCCGACCTGCGGCGTTCTGAGGCGCGCGCCGCGAGCGCGGAAGGGTCCGCTTGGCGCCGCCGTCTATTGCCGTAGACTGCGCGCCAGGGGATATTTAGCGGTTGGGTGTCGCGCTTTTCGGGGGCTGGGGTGGACGTTCAAGGGTCGAAAGAGCAATGGCGCCAGTTGGCGCGGGTGTTCACGCGCCCGGTGGTGGCTGCCGTCGCCCGCGAGGGCTCAGCCCGACCGCTCAAGACGGCCCTGCGCCAAGCGGGCGTCGCGTTGGAGAAGGGCGACGCCCTGGCGTCGGTGTTGGGCGAAAGCCTGCGGACGCTCCAACGCCACTACCGCTGCGAGTACGTTTACAAAGCCGCCGTGACCGATCGCGTGGTGTTCGGGCGGCACAGCCCCCGCACGGCGAGCCTCCACGTCGAGCAACACGTCGGGGACTCGATCGTTGATTTGGCGGTGTTCAACGGCACCTCCACCGCCTACGAAATCAAGACGGAGTTCGACTCGGAGAAGCGCCTCGTCTCTCAAGCCTCCAGCTACCTGAAGGCCTTTGAGCAGGTGTACCTCGTCACGCACCCGGATCTGGCGGAACGCTACCTGCGCGTCGTTCACCCGCACGTGGGTGTTCTGGCGCTGAACGCGCGCGGCGGGCTGACGCCGGTGCGTCCCGCGATCAAGGCGATCGAACGACTCGACGCGAGCGCGCTGTTCCGGATGTTGCGGACCGCGGAGTTCCAGGCCGCCGTTGAACGGCTTTGCGGGCCGCAGCCTCAGGTGCCGAACGTCAAGGTGCACGCCCACTACGCGCAACGGTGGGCGACGTTGCCGATCGAACAGGCCCATCGAGCCTACGTTTCCGCGATGCAGGCCAGGACCACCAATTCGCCGGTTGCCGACTTCATTTCCGCCCTGCCACCCAGTTTGCGCGTGTTGGGCTATGCAACGCCCCTGTCGGCCGTCCAGCGACAGCGCGTCTTGAATGTTTTCCACTAAGCAAATAGCCTCCTTCGAAAAAGGTGCCTTATTGCACCGATCGGGGGACGCAAATGTATTTCCCGTTTTTGTATGGCCGGCGCGCCGAACTCCTGGCGATCCGAGCCATGCTCAACGATCCGCGCGATCGCACAGCCCTTTACCCGATCATCGAGCCCGTTAAATCCGACATCGGGGATTTGCGGCGCTGCCTCGAAAGTTGCGAAAAGAAGGATCAGGCCACACTCGTTGTGATCAACCCGACCCAGGGTGAGTTAGCTGGCGGACGTCGGGCGTGGCTTCAGGACGCGATCACGGTACTGGCCGCTTGCCCTTCGGCCGTTCCGACCTACCAGACGTCGAACCAAACCACCCTCGCGCAAATCACCACTGCACTGAATCGCTTTCCGGACCGCGACGTGGCCGTGATCCACAACGGTGCGGTTCTCCCCGGCCCCGATCTGCGCCAACTGGCCCAGGATCCGCAAATAGCGTGGCACGTGGTCGTCGACGGCCGGCTGCCCGCGCAGCAATCGAGGGCGCTGCCCGGAGCGAAGAAGGTCCTCCTGCGCGACGGCTTCCGCCGGCTCGCGCGCAACGCCGACTACAACGGAACCGAATTCTTTTCCGACCAGTACAAAACGTTTCCGCCTGCAGCGGGATTTGGCGACTGCGTGTGCCTCGGCTCGCTTTTCCAGGAAGGCGGCGGCCCTCCCGGTGCAGTGGCCATCCACGCCGTCTTCAAAGATCCCGACTCCGGCGACATCTGGATCGAACACTTCCTTTCCGACGACCAAGACGTCAAGGATCGCGACGTCGCCAAGAAGTTTTCTCAGGCGGCGACTCATTTGGTGCGAGCTGTACGACGCCGCCGCCGCGAGTTCGGCACCAACCAAGCATTGGACGCGTATGCGACTTGCGTTCAGCAGCACAGCTACCCCGGCCTCACCAAGAACAAAGAACTCCAGATCGTCCACCACATGTGTTTGGTTCTGGATGTGCTTTCTGGCGCGTTGTAGATCCATTGTTGGTGGAGGCGCGAAGTCGCCGCGCCGGCCTCCGATCCCGCGATGCGCCTCCAACCGACCGCCTCGGACGCTTCCACACAACGCATCAAGGCCGCCCGGGCCTTTTCCAGTGGCGGAAATCGGGACTTAACCATTCGGTAAACCCGATGTAAGTCAGTGCGCAACACGATGCGGGTCGAACGGATCGCCGGCCTTCGCCATCAACGCCGGTCGGCATCGAGAATCGCGCGGAGATCGTCCGGAATGGCCATCGGCTGCGTGGCACTGACGTTGGCCCCACCGGTGTTTCCCTCGGGAACCCAGATGCGGGAGAAGGCCGCTGCCGCGACGATGCGGGTGAGCTGGCCGACGATTTCGCGGACGTCCCGGCGCTGCCACGCAACGCCCAGCATGCCGACGTGACTGCGCACGTGCAGCCGGGTGTGGCGCTGACCGAGAACGTGTGCACGCTCAAGGTGCGCAAACGCCCGATTCAAATCGCCCGCCTGCCTGGCGCTCTTCGCCGCCAGCCATTCGTTTGCAAAAGCCTGCGCGATGGTCGGGGTCATGCACTGCTCCTGGCCGTGGCGGAAACGCGTTCGAACGCACGGGGCTTTTGATGGATTTTCGGGGGCGATCTTTCGGGCGGCAAGAGCGGGCGCAACGGTTGATCGTCTGCCGCTGGCGTTGGCTCGAACCGCCGCAGACGAACCTTGTTCGTGAAACGGAGCACCGATGAACGCCGCCGGCAAAGACTCGACCGACGATCACGGAATCGCGACCGCGCCCGAGCGGTCGCTGCGCATCGCGCTCGTGCTGACGGGGACGTTCCTGATCGCGGAGGTCATCGGTGGCATCGCCACCAACAGCCTGGCGCTGCTGTCGGACGCCGCGCACATGTTCACCGACGTGGCCGCGCTGGCGATCGCGTTGCTGGCCATCCGCATCGGCAAGCGCGCGGCCGACCGGCGGCGCACGTTTGGTTACGCGCGCTTCGAAATCCTGGCCGCCACGTTCAACGCCGTGCTGCTCTTTCTGGTCGCGCTCTACATCTTGTGGGAAGCCGCGGACCGCTTCCGCACGCCGGCGCCCGTGCAGTCCACGGCGATGATGGCGATCGCGGCGCTGGGCCTCGTCGTCAACCTCATCTCGATGCGGTTGCTCCAGGCCAGCAGCGAAAAGAGCCTCAACGTCAAAGGCGCCTACCTCGAAGTGTGGAGCGACCTGCTCGGCTCGGTCGGCGTGCTGGTGGCCGGCGTGGTGATCCAGGTCACCGGCTGGACGCTCATTGATCCGATCATCGCCGTGCTGATCGGCTTCTGGGTCTTGCCGCGCACGTGGGTTCTTTTGAAAGACAGCCTCAACGTGCTGCTGGAGGGTGTGCCGTCGGGGATGGCTCTGGAGAACATCGAAGCCGAAGTGAAGACCATTGCCGGCGTGGTCGCCGTCCACGATCTGCACGTCTGGGCGGTGTCGTCCGGCAAGGCCTTGCTGACGGCGCACGTGGTGCGTGACGCGACGACCGACGTCGCCGACGCCGCGCTGCTGGCTGCCGTGCGCGAGCGGCTCAAGGAACGCTTCGACGTACACCACGCCACCTTGGAGCTGGAACGCGCGGCACCGGGGGACGCGGCGACCGAGGAAACCTTCGATCACGCGTGAGCCGTCTGCGGCCGCGCGTTCTAGGACACCAGAATCCGCACGTTGAGCACCGCACCCGTGGTCTTCGGGTTGGCCTTGGCGCTGGAAAAAATTCTGCACAGTTCCGTGTTCCGCGCACTAAGCTTGAGCATCGAGCTGGCTCGCCCCAGCGGGCAGACCAAGTCGGCCGACAAGGCGTAGTAGCCCGGGCGCGGGAACCTCAACGAAACGGCGATGCGACCGCCCGATGCTGCAAACGCCGCGTCGTCGAACTCTTCCACGGTTCGCTCCACCGTCGCGACGCGCGTCAGGCGGTAGCCGGCGACCGCGGGGCCGCATTCGATGGCGATCGTGAGGCACATCACTTCGCTCCGGTTGAGTTCGATCAGGAGCGCGTTCCGCGATCCCACGCGTTCGTCTCGCTCGATCGCCATGCTCTGCTTCCTTCGTTGAAACCACCGCTGCAGTTGCTTGTCGGTCAGCACCGGCCGCCACTCCCCTTCTCGCCGACGGCCCGCCACCGGCCTGCGGCGCGGCGCGGTGCGCGCGCGCCGTCTGCGCCGTTTGCACGATGAAGGATTCAGTCTGGGGGCGGAGCACGTACGCGGGACTTACCGGCGCGTTAAGCGCACCGATGCAGCGGCGCTCACACCACGTCGAGGACGAAGGCGGCCGATGCGCCGAGGCCTTTTCCCGCGCCTTTGGCGCTCGCGTAGGAGCGGTAGACCTCGGACGGTCCCACCGTTAGCTTGATCATGGAGCCGGCGCGCGCGCCGATGCAGACGACGTCGGCCGACAAGCAGTGCTCGCCGGTTCGGTGGAAACGCAGCGGAACCGCGACGCGACCACCGGCTTCTGCAAACTGCGCCGCGTCGAATTCCAGCGCGCGACGCTGACCGCTTTCCGGGCACGTCAGCCGGTAGCCCCCCAGTCCTTGGCCGCTTTCGACGGCGAGGATGAGGATCACGTGCTCGCTGCACGACACCGCGAGCCGCGGCGCCGTTTTCGAACCCGTGCGCTCGATGCGGAAGATCGTCATCGCAACACCCCGTCGGGGACCGGCACCGCGGCAATCACGTCGGGGCCGCCCCTCGGTGATCGGCCAACCCCAGCAGCAGCGCCGGCGTCAGCCCAAAGAGCCGCAGGAACGTGGCCTGGCACTGGCGCAACGAAGCAAATCCGCTGTCGCGCACCGCGCTGCCCATTGTGGCGCCACGCCGGCAGGCGGCGGCGACGTCGGCAGCGCGAGCCCATTCTCGAAGCGCTTCTGCCGCTTCCTTCTCCGACGAAGCAGCTGATTCCTCCCCGCTGCCCCCTTGGTTTGGCAGCAGCGTTCGCACGACGCGCGCGACCTCGTCGTCCCGAGCCAAGCTGTAGATCGCGCGCCGCCAATGAGCCGCGCGCTCCCGCCCGATCGCATCGGCGGAGCTGGTTCGTTGGGCACCGATGCGCTGCGTCGCGTCGAATCGCGCATCCACGAAAACCACTTGTGAATAAAGCCGCACGGGATCGATCGCCAGAGTCGCGTCCGCAGCGACCACGACGCCGGGAACCCGGCGCGGCTCGGCGGCATCCCCACAGGCCACACCGATCCAACTGCACATGGCGACCGCGATGCGCGTTGAGGCGCAGGCCAAAGAAGGAGCTGGCCCGGCGCGCCCGACGAACCGCGCCCACCCCGGTCCGATCAAGAGGTCGCCGCGCCACGCCGTTTTTTCCCGCGCGCTCACGGCCGACGCCCCAGGCGCGGCTTGGCGTCGCCGGCGCGGGCGGCGGATTCGCGGCGCGTCTCGCGTCGTGGGCTACGCATCGGGCTGGGTGCTCAATCGGTAGCCGACGTTGGGTTGGTTGGCGACGAACACGTTGGCCGCGGCCGCGCTGAGCTTGCGTCGCAGGCGGTGCAGCGTGACGTCCAGTCCGCCCTTGCCGACGTCGGAGCAGTGGCCGTAGACCTGGTCGAACAACCGTTGCCGCGTCACCAGCTGGCCGTGGGCCTCGGCCAGCAGCCGCAGCACGAGGAACTCGCGCGCGGTGAGCGCGAGGCGGCGTCCGGCCAACGTGGCGGTCATCACGTCCACGTCGATGACCAGATCGCCGACGACGTGGAGGCGGTGCGCCAGCTGGGGCGGGCGGCGCAGCAAGGCCCGGATGCGCGCGAGCAGTTCGTCGGGCGCGAACGGCTTGGTGAGGCAATCGTCGGCCCCGGCGGCCAGCCCGTCGATGCGCTCGCGGACGGCGTCGCCGCCGGTGAGCACCAGGCACGGAATCGGATTGCCCGCGCTGCGCCATCGGCGCACCAGGGACAGGCCGTCGCCGTCGGGCAGCCGGCGGTCAAGGATGGCGCCGCTGTACTGCTGAAGGCTCAGGGCGTAGCCGCCCTGAGCGAGGGTGGTGAACGCGTCGGTTTGGAACTGCGCGCGCGCCAAGGTCTCTCCCACGAGGTGGGCGAGCCGCGCGTCGTCTTCGACAAGCAGGATCCGCATGCCAATAACCGGATGAGTCGGAGGGGCGTCCGCAACGCGGACGGACCAAGAGGCGGGGCTGCGATCGCGACCCGAAGGCCGCGATCGCAGGTCGGGTCAGGCGTGCACCGGCGCGTCGTCGCGCTGCGGCTCGCGCCGCGCTTCGCGGCGGTGCGCGATGCGGAACAGGCCGGGCAGCACCAGCAACGTCAGCAAGGTCGAGGAGACGATGCCGCCGATGACGACGGTGGCCAGGGGCCGCTGCACTTCCGCACCGGTGCCGGTGTTGAGCGCCATGGGTACGAAGCCCAGCGACGCCACCAACGCGGTCATCAGCACGGGGCGCAGGCGCGTCAGCGCGCCCTCGACGATGGCGTCGTCGAGCCCCCGGCCCGCCTGCATCAGGCTGCGGATGAAGCTGACCATGACCAGGCCGTTGAGCACGGCCACGCCCGACAGCGCGATGAAACCGACGCCGGCCGAGATGGACAGGGGGATGTCGCGCAGCCACAGCGCCAGCACGCCGCCGGTCAGCGCCAGCGGTACGCCGCTGAAGATGACCAGCGCGTCGCGCACCGAGCCAAAGGCCAGCACCAGCAGCCCGAGGATGAGGATCAGCGTCACCGGCACGACGATCATCAGGCGCTGGCTGGCCGACTGCAGCTGCTCGAAGGTGCCGCCGTAGCCGAGCCACACGCCCGTGGGCAGCTTCACCTGGCTGCGGATGACCTGCTGCGCTTCGGCGACGTAGCCGCCCAGGTCGCGCCCGCGCACGTTGGCCGTAACCACCAGGCGGCGCTTGCCGTTCTCGCGGCTGACCTGATTGGGGCCGGGCGCGATCTGCAGGTCGGCCACTTCGGCCAGCGGCACGTAGCCGCCGGCGGGCACCGGCACCGGCAGGCGCTCCAGCACGCGCAGGTCTTCGCGGCTGGCCTCGTTCAAACGCATCTGGATGGCGTAGCGCGCGTCGCCTTCGAACACCTGGCCGACTTCGCGCCCACCGATGGCCGTGGCCACCACGGACTGCACGTCGGCCAGTGCGATGCCCAGCCGCGCCAGGACCTCGCGCTTGGGCTCCACCGACAGCACCGGCAAGCCGGTGGCCTGTTCGACGCGCAGGTCAGCGCTGCCGGGCACGTTCTTCAGCACCGCTGCGATGGCGTTGCCGGTCGCCAGCAGTTGCTCCAGGTCGTCGCCGTAGACCTTGATGGCGAAGTCCGAACGCACGCCGGAGATCAGCTCGTTGAAGCGCAGCTGGATCGGCTGGCTCATCTCGTACGCGTTGCCAGGCAGTTGCTCCAGCGCCTCCTGGATTTCGGCCGTGAGTTCGGCCTTGGTCTTTTTCGGATCGGGCCACTGGTCGTGCGGTTTCAACATCACGTAGCCGTCGGAGATGTTCGGCGGCATCGCGTCCGTGGCGACTTCCGCCGTACCGGTGCGCGCGAACGTCGTGAGCACTTCCGGGAACTGCATGAGGCGCTGCTCGACCTGCTTCTGGAACTCCACCGACTGGGTGAGGCCCGTGGCCGGAATCCGGAGCGCCTGCACCGCCAGGTCGCCTTCGTTGAGGTTGGGCACGAACTCGGTGCCCATGCGCGAGGCCAGCAGGCCGCAGACCACGACCAGCGCCGCTGCACCGGCGGCGAAGATCCAGCGCGCGCGCAGGGCCACCGCCAGCAGCGGCTCGTACGCGCGGCGGATGACGCGCAGGAAGATGCTCTCGTGCTCCTTGACCGGGCCGCGGAACAGCAGGGCCACGCCGGCCGGGATCAAGGTCATCGACAGGAACAGCGCGGCGACCAGCGCCATCACGACGGTCTGCGCCATCGGGTGGAACATTTTCCCTTCCACGCCCTGCAGCGCGAAGATGGGCAGGTAGACGGCCGTGATGATGCCGATGCCGAACAGGCTGGGACGGATGACCTCGGCGGTGGCCTCGTAGACGAGCTGCAGGCGATCCGACAGCGACAACTCGCCTTCGTCGTGGCTGGCCTCCGACAAGCGCCGCAAGCAGTTTTCCACAATGATGACCGCGCCATCGACGATGAGGCCGAAGTCCAGCGCGCCCAGGCTCATGAGGTTGGCCGACACGCCGGTTTCCACCATGCCCGAGATCGTCATCAGCATGGCAATGGGAATGACCAGCGCGGTGAGGAGCGCGGCGCGCAGGTTGCCCAGCAGCAAGAAGAGGATCACGACGACGAGCAGCGCGCCCTCGACGAGGTTCTTCTGCACGGTGGCCATCGCCTTGTCCACGAGCACGGTGCGGTCGTAGACCGGCACGGCCTTGACCCCGTCGGGCAAGCTGTCGTTGACGACGTCGAGCTGCTTGGACACCGCCTGCGACACCGTGCGGCTGTTGGCGCCGATCAGCATGATGGCGGTGCCCAGCACGGTCTCGTGGCCGTCGCGCGTGGCCGCGCCGGTGCGCAGCTCCTTGCCGATGCCGACCTCGCCGATGGCGCCCACGGTGATGGGCACGCCGTCGCGCGTGGCGACGACGATGTTCATGAGGTCTTGCGCCGTGCGCACCTGTCCCGGCACGCGTACCAGCAGCTGCTCCTTGTTGCGCTCGATGTAGCCCGCGCCTTGGTTGGCGTTGTTGCGTTCGACCGCTTCGGCCACCTGCTCGAAGGTCAGCCCGTAAGCGAGCAGCCGCGCCGGATCGGGCATGACGTGGTACTGCTTGGCCCAGCCGCCGATGCTGTTGATTTCGGTGACGCCGGGCACCTGCAGCAGCTGCGGTCGAATAACCCAATCCTGCAGGCTGCGCAGCGCAATCGGATCCCAGGCCTTGCCGTCGGGCTGGCGCGCCGAGGCATCGGCCTCGACCGTGTAGAGGAAGATTTCGCCCAGGCCGGTGGCGATCGGTCCCATCGCGGGTTCGATGCCTTCGGGCAAGCGGCTGCGCGCCTGCTGCAGGCGTTCGTTGACGAGGTTGCGTGCGAAGTAGATGTCGGTGCCGTCGTCGAACACGACGGTGACCTGCGACAGCCCGTAGCGCGACAGCGAGCGGCGGTAGCTCAGGTGCGGCAGGCCGGTGATCGCGGTTTCGATCGGCACGGTGATGCGCTGCTCGACTTCCAGCGGCGTGTAGCCGTCGGCCTGGGTGTTGATCTGCACCTGGACGTTGGTGATGTCGGGCACCGCGTCGATGGGCAGCTTGCCGTAGTGGTAGACGCCCAGGGCGATGAGGCCCAGCATCAGCACCAGGACGAGCCCGCGCCGCGCGATGGACGTGCGGAGGATGGCGTCGATCATGGGCGCGGCATCCTTTGCGTGGTTTGGTGCAGCACCGGGTCAGTGGCCATGTTCCGCGCCCCCCTTGCCCTGCTCGGCTTTGAGCACGAAGCTGCCTTCGCCGACGACTGCATCGCCCGCTGAAACGCCTTCGAGGATTTCAACGAAGCGGCCGTCGTTGCGGCCGGTCTTGACGAGCCGGGGTTCCAGGCCGTCGGCGTCGTCCACGAAGACGGACAGTCCGCCCTCCTCCAGCTCCTGCAGCGCGGCGACCGGCACGGCCAGCGGCACGTCGGTCTTGCCCACGGCGACTTCGGCGCGCACGTAAAGCCCTGGCGCCCACTGGCCCTCCGGGTTGTCGAGCAGCACGCGCGCGGTGATGGTCTGCGTGGCCCCAGTGCCCAGCGGCGAGACGAAGACGATCTTGCCGTCGCCGCTCAAGCCGCCGTCGGTGGCCTGCACGCGCACGTCCTGGCCCAGCTTCACGCGGGCGCGGTCGCGCGGGAACAGCGACAGCTCGACCCAGACCGTGCTGAGGTCGGCCACGGTGAACAGCGGCGCGGCCTCGGCTTGCTCGCCGGGGTTGGTGAGCCGCTCGGTGATCACGCCGGCCAGGGGGCTCGCGGTGGTGTAGACCTGCAGGCTCTCGTTGCTTTCGACCGAGGCCAGCGCCTGGCCTTGGCGCACGCTGTCGCCGACCTTCACGGCGACGCTGCGCACCACGCCCGGGAAGCGCGCGGTTACGCTGCGCACGCGCTCGGCGTTGGGCTTGACCACGCCGTAGAGCGGCACGCTTTCCACCAGCGTCGCCGGCCCCGCCGGGGCGACGGTGAGGTTGGCCGCCTTGCGAGCTTCCGGCGTGAGCTTGATGGCTTCGGCGTGGCCGCCTTCGCCGTGCTCGCCGGCTTCGCCGCCTTCGTGGCGATCGCCCTCGCTGTGCCCTTCGGTCTCCGCGTGGGCTTCGCCCTTGTCGTGGCCCTTGGCGTCGTCGTGCGCGTGGCCTTTTTCGTCGGTGTGCGCCGCCGGCGGCGCTTTCTCGGAACCCCCGCAGGCCGCCAGGCTCAACGCGAGCAGCAGCACGGGGATGGAACGCAGCAGTGGCTTCATGGCAGGGTCCTTGAGGTGCTCAGACCGGTGCCGGTCAGGCGCTCGATCTCGATCAGGGTGAGGTGGTATTGGGTGGCCGAGGCGATGAGGTCGCGCTTGACGGCCAGCAGCTCGCGCTGCGCATCGACGAACTCGATGTAGCCGTAGCGGCCGCGCTCGTAGGCGTATTCCGTGTTTTTCAGCGCGGACTCGGCGCTGGGCAAAGCGCGCGCGGACAGCGCCTCGACTTCGCGGCGGCGATCCAGCAACTCTTGGTAGTAGCCGAACAAACCGGTGCGCGCCCGCACCAGCGCGGCGCTGCGGTTCGCTTCGGCGCCCGAGCGCCGCGCCTCAGCTTCTGCGATCACGCCCTGGTTGCGGTTGTAGACCGCCAGCGGCATGCCGACGGAAAACATCAGGGCGGTGTCGCCACTGGCTTGCAAACGGCGCAGCCCCACGCCGACCTCGATGCCGGGGCGGCGGTTCGCGATGGCCAGCGTGATCTCGGAATCGCGCAGGCGCGCTTCGCTCAGATACCGCGTGAAATCCGGCGTGTTTTCCAGGTCGGCCAGCAGCGAGGGGTATTCGCCGATGGTGGGCAGCGCGTAGAGGTCGGCCGATATGGTTTCGAAGTCCGGCTCCGTCGCGCCCCACGACGACGCCAGTTCGTAGCGCGCGGTCTTCAGCTCGTGCTCGGCGTGCGCGTCCTCGTTGCGGGCGCGCTCCAGCGCCACGACGGCGCGTTCCTGCTCGGCCAGCGGCGACTTCGCCGCCTTGACGCGGCGGTCCACCGCCGCCGCCGTGCGCTCGGCCAACTCGACCGCCTGGTGCGTCAGGGCGTGCTGCTCCTGCTGGCTCACCACGGCGACGAACCGACGCGCGGTTTCCGCGACGGCATCCAGGCGCTGCACGTGGCCCTCGATTTCCAGCACTTCGCGTTCGCCGCGGCTCACCGCCACGCGCTTGTCGCGCAGTCCGCCGAGTTCGATCAGCTGGCTCAGCGACAGGCTCAGCTCGGCCGACTTGAAGGAACGCACTTCGCCCGTGCCCAACACGTTTTCGAGCGACGCGGACAACGTCGGATTCGGCTTCAGCCCCGACTGCGTGATGCGGCCGTCCTGGGCTTTGAGCACGTACTGGTAGGCGGAAAGATCCGGGTTGGATTTGAGCGTGCGTTCCAGCGCGTCGCGCAAGGTCAGGCCCGATTCCTGGGCCAATACGGGTGAGACGGCGGCAACGGACAGGGCCACGACGGCAGCCAGCCGCCGCAAGGCAATTCGGGAAAACATGACGACTCCACGGCTAGGTTGAAAAGGGGTGACGGGCCGCGCTGGGCGCGGCCCGGTGAACTCATGAGGTGGCGCGTTCGCGGAAGGCGAGCAGGCGTAGGGCGTTGGCGACGACCAGCAAGGTCGAGCCTTCGTGGAACAGAACGGCGACGCCCATCGACATGCCGAAAATCGTCGCGGGAATCAGGAAGGCGACCATGCCGAGGCTGGCCCAGAGGTTCTGCCGGATGATCCGGCGCGACTGGCGGCTCAGGCCGATGACGAACGGCAGGTGTTCCAGCCGATCCGCCATCAACGCCACATCGGCGGTTTCCAGCGCCACATCGGAACCGGCTGCGCCCATGGCAATGCCGACCGATGCGGCAGCCAGCGCCGGTGCGTCATTGACGCCATCGCCGACCATGGCCACTTCGCCGGCGGCACGCAGTTTCTGGATCTCGGCAACCTTGTCTTCGGGCATCAGGTCGCCCACAGCGCGCTCCAGGCCGACACTGGCCGCGACGGCATCGGCCACGCGCTGGTTGTCGCCTGACAGCATCACCATGCTCGTCATGCCCAGTGCTCGCAGCCGCTCAATGGCGTCGCGTGCAGCCGCACGCGGCGTGTCCATCAAGCCGATGGCCCCCAGGTAGCGGTCACCGTGGCGCAGCGCGAAGACGGTGCGGCCTTCGCCCTCCAGGGCCTCTATGCGTGCAGCCAGCGACACCGGAAGGCCCGGACCTTCTATTTCGCTGAAAAGTACCTTCTTGCCCAAGTGAACGGCCTTGCCCTCCACGTCGGCCTGCAGGCCGCGACCCGTAAGGCTTTCCAAGCTAGTAGCGGTCGGAATCGGTGTCTCCCGCAGGCGCTGCATGCCATCACGCACCACCGCAGCCGCCAGTGGGTGATCGCTGAGCCGCTCCACGGCCACTGCGATGCGGAGCAGCTCGTGCTCGCTGCTGCCTTCGGCCGCCACCACATCGGTGACCTGGGGTTTGCCTTCGGTCAGCGTTCCGGTCTTGTCGAAGGCGAGCGCATGCAAGACGCCGAGGCGTTCCAGGGGGCCGCCGCCTTTGATCAGCACGCCGCCGCGCGCGGCGCGCGCTACACCGCTCAGCACTGCACTGGGTGTAGAAATGGCCAGCGCACACGGACTGGCGGCCACCAGCACTGCCATGGCGCGGTAGAACGACGCACTGAACGGTTCGTCGATCACGACCCAGGCAAACATCAGCAGCACCGCCAAGCCGAGCACGGCGGGCACGAAATAGCGTTGGAAGCGGTCGGTAAACAGCTGCGTCGGTGACTTCTGCGCCTGCGCCGAACGCACCAGCTCCACCACGCGGGCCAGCGTGCTCTGGTCGCTGCGCCGCGTCGTCTCGACCTCGATGACGCGCTCACGGTTGATCGTGCCGGCGAACACCCGGTGCTCCGCGGGCAGCGCATCGCCGCTACGCCGAGCGTCCTCGCGGCTGGTAACCGGCCGCTTGTCCACCGGCACGCTTTCACCGGTGATCGCCGACTGGTCGATGCTGCTCTCGCCGAGGATCACGAAGCCATCGACGGCGACGCGCTCGTCGGGCTTGACCACGACGACGTCGCCGACCTGGATTTCCTCGACCGGCGACTCGAACAATTGCGAACCCCGACGCACCAGCGCCGTTTCCGGGCGCAGCTCGCCGAGCGCTTCGATGGCGCGGCGCGCGCGACCCATCGCGTAGCTCTCCAGCGCGTGCCCCAGCGAAAACAGGAACAGCAGCAGCGCGCCCTCGGCCCACTGGCCCAGCACCGCCGCGCCGGCCGCCGCCACCAGCATCAAGGCGTCGATCTGGAGCTTGCGGGCGCGCAGGTTTTCCCAGGCCTCGCGGACGGCGAAGAACCCGCCGGAGGCATACGCGCCCACGTAGAGCAGCCAGGCGACGCGACCGCCCTCGCCAGCGAACTGCTCGACCAACCAACCCGCGAGCAGCAGCGCTCCGGCCAGCACGGACGCCACCAGTTCGGCGTAGTTCGCCGAGCCGTGCGCGTGCCCGTGATCGTGATCGTCGCCGGCGTGGTGTTCGGCCGTATGGGACGGCGCGGAAGAATCAGCGGACATGGAAATTCCTTGCAGCAATGGTGCAAACAGGAGGTTCGGTTTACGGCGCGCGCGGGAGCGGCGGCGGGCCACCGGGAGCGGCGGCGCGGACCGCTTCGACGGGCACGACGTACACGCTGCCGTTGCCGAGGTTGCGGCCGTTTACGACGCGGTGGATGGCGTCGACGACAGCGGCGAGTTCCGCGTCTTCGCACAGGACTTCGAGCTTGGCGTCGGCGACGCTGGCGCCGCCGAGTTGCGGCAAGTGGAACCGCTCGTCGCCGACGACGGGCCAAAGGGCCGCGCGGATTTCCACGACGCTGACGTCGCGCAACCGCAAGGAACGCACTGCATCGACCACCGCCGCGACGCTGTCGCGGGCGATGTACGCAAAGATGGCCTTCATGAAGGATTTCTCCGGCGAACCCGGTGCGGAGCACGCGGGGCCGCTGACGCGACGAGGGGTGTCGGTCGGACGAACCGCGCAAAGGACGGCGCAGGACGCACGTTCGGTGAGAACGCGACGTCAACGCAGCGATGCGGTCATCCGGTCAAGCCGGGCGCAGGCCCGGCGCGGGAGAAATCAGGCGATGGGCGGACGCAGGTGATCGTCGCGTGGGGCCACGCGAACGGCGGCGGGCGCTACGGCGAAACGGAAGGACGAAGCGGTGAGCGCAGGCACGTCCAGCGTGGGCGGCTGGAGCGGCGTGACGTGTACGCACGCGCAATGGCACCCGCCTGCACCGGCGTGCCAGCAACTTTCGGAAGCGGCCTCGGCGACGTCGGCGGCTTTTTCGGTGGCCGCGGTTTGGGACTCGTCGCCAGCGGAGTCCGCATCGGCGACCGATGCTACGACCGCGGAAAGCCCGGCGAACGCGTCCGCCGCGCACGATGCAGCGAAGCCCGTTTTCACCGCCATCAACCCCACGAACAGCAACGCAACGACGCGCAGGTGGCGGCGCAGACGGCTGAGCAGGTTGGGAGACGGGGTGTACATGGTTGGACTGTAGCGTGCAAATCCGGCGTTAGACAATCACAAAATGTGTAAGCGAATGAAGTCGTTATGTTGTTGCGTTTGGTGCGGCGCCGTTCGCGCGCGTATTACACATACCGCCTTACACGGGACTTACAAGTCGATTTAACGATTTGGCACACAGCTCATCGGCTGCAGCGGGAGCTCGCGAAGAGGCGGTTTCGACGTCGCTTCGCTTTTGAATCGTCCGAGGTCCACGACCTTTCACCGCATCACGATCGCCGTAAGTCCGACGAAAGCAGGGGCTCTTGAGAATGCGCGCCCACTGCGCACCGGGCGCAGGCCAAGGTCGCCGCCGTGCCGCGCTCTCGATGCTTCGTTGTGGAAAAAAACGCACTTGCATACCGCACCGGTGTTGCCGATGCGTTGCGAACCGACCGCGCGCTCGCGTTTCTGGTCGTGGTGTTGGCGGTCGTACTGTTGCTTCGGCTCGCCACGCTGGGCCTGTATCCGCTGTTGGATCCGTCCGAAGCCCGCTACGCCGAGGTGGCGCGCCGCATGGCCACCGACGGCGGGTGGGTCACGCCGTGGTTCGCCACCGGCGTGCCGTTTTGGGGCAAGCCGCCGTTGGCGTTCTGGACCCAGGCGGCGAGCATGGTGCTGCTGGGCGTCAACGAGTTCGCGGCGCGGTTGCCGGCCTGGCTGCTGCACGTCGCGACGTGCCTGCTCATGATTCGCATGGCCAAGGACGAAGGCCACGCGCGCGCCGGCGTGCTGGCCTCGCTGATTTTTTCCAGCAGCCTGCTCGGCGTGGTGGCCAGCGGCGTGGTCCTCACCGACCCGGCGCTGAACTTTTCCACGTGGCTGGCGTGCTTCGGTTTCTGGCGCGGCGTCGCCTACGGCGATCGGCGCGGTGCGCTGTGGGGGTTCGTTGGCCTCGGACTCGGCCTGCTCGCGAAAGGCCCGTTGGTGTTCCTCCTGTGCGGCGTCCCCGCCGTGGCCTGGACGACTTACGCGCGGCGCTGGGCCGCGTGGCGGCGACTGCCGTGGTTCGCCGGCGTCGGCGTCGTCCTCCTCGTGGCCGTGCCTTGGTATGTGCTCGCAGAACTGCGCACACCGGGGTTTCTCGACTACTTTTTCGTGGGCGAGCATTGGAATCGCTTCCTCGTCAGCAACTGGGCGGGCGATCGCTACGGCACGGCGCACGCGCAGCCGCACGGCATGATCTGGCTGTTCCTCCTCGGCGCGCTGCTGCCCTGGTCCCTGCTGCTGCCGGTGCTCTACGCGCGCCGGCGCGCCCTGGCCAAACACCGCGCGTACGCCGCGTTCCTCGCCGCCGTCGCGCTGACGACCCCGGCGTTCTTCACGTTGGCGGGCAACGTGCTGTGGACCTACGCCCTGCCCGCCCTGCCCGCCGCGAGCCTGCTGCTCGCGCACGCGCTCTGCACGGAGGCGCGGCAACCCCGCTGGCACGCGGCGTTCGCGCTGGCGTTCCCGCTTGGATTGCTCGCGGTCGTGGCCGACGGGCGGTTGCTGGAGCGCGGCGAGAACCAGCAGGGGGTCGTGGCGCTGTGGGAGCGGCGCCGCGAAGGCACGCCCGAGCCGCTCTACTACGCGCCGAGGCGGTCCTTCGCCGGGGAGTTTTACAGCGGCGGCCGCGCGCGGACCGCGGACGACGCGGCCGAACTGCCCCGCGAAGGCGCCTTCTACGTCGCCGTCAAGGACAGCCGGAAAACCGCGTGGGCCTGGCCGGAGGGCGTGCGCTGCGACGACGTCGGCCGCACCAGCCAGACCGTGCTGTACCGCTGTTCCCGCCCGGAGCGCAGCGGGCTGGAGGAACTGGCGCTGCGGCACGCCGCCATTCCCTCTTCCGCCGCGCGGAACTGAGCGACGGTTGGCGCCTACACGACGGTGCAGGCGGCCGCTTCGGCGGGCGCGATCGGGAACGTCTGTCCATCGCGCGCCTTGCTCGCGAAGTGCTGCTGCACGGCTTCCCATTCCGCGCGCGGCACCAGGATCCCGTTGTTCATGGACCAACTTCCGTCGGGCTTCGATTGGCCGGAAACGAACGGGCGCACGTACTGCAGCGCGAAACCCGGTGTCCAGCAAAAGTCGCGGCGCCCGGCGTGGAGGTAGAAGTTGGTCCAGCGGTAAATCTTGGCGACGTCGTGCCGATCCACCGCGAAGGCCGCGGAAGGGCAATGCAGGCCGATCGCTTCCAGCAGCTCCGAAATGCCGATCGGCTGGATGCTGCGGTTGCCGGCGTCTTCGTATGCGTAGACGCAAAAGGCCGCGCGCAACCGCGTTTCGATCGCCACCCGCAGCAGGGCGATGCCGACGAACGGCGCGCGGTCGATGTGGGTGAGGAGCGAGAACTTGCCGTAGGTGACCTGCTCGGCCGCTTTGTAGATTTCGAACGGCAGGTCGAACCGCCGGCTCCACACGCCGTAGGCGCCGGGGCAGGCCAGCAGGGCGTGCCCGGCTTGTTCCAACAGCACCAGCGCGTCGAGCAGGAGATCCCGCAACCCTTCGCTGAGCTCGTGCACCGCCGCGTCGCCGAAGCGCACCATCGCGGGAAAATCCGCGTGGGCGATTCGGGTGGCGTAGCGCGTGGCTTCGGCGGCGAACATCGCCGTTTGCGCCTCGTAGAACCGGGCCGACAGGAGCAGCGTGCTTTGCTCGTGCGCGGTGGTCGCCAACCCTTGGCGCACCGCGTGGCAGCCCGCCATGCTGGGCAAAAACTTCAGGCCCAGGATGCCCGCCATTTCCGTCCGGACGTGCTCGACGCCCTCGTGCGCGAGCCAGGCCGATGCGGCGACCAACGCATCGGCCTGATGCGACGCCAACGCGTCGATGTGGTGGTTCAGCAGCTGACCGGACACGCGCGCCCCCGCTTTGCATCCCGCTACGTGGGCTAGCTTCCCGGAATCCCGCGGCATCCGTGTGAACCCCCGCGTAAGCCGGCTGTAAGGCGCGATCCCCCTAGACTCGCGGGTGTCTTCCGCCCCGCATTCCGCGCCGTTTTTCTCCCACCGATTCCCGCCGATGTGGGCGGTACTGTGGCTCGGCGTCGTCCTGGTGGCGGCGTTCCAGCACCCGCCCATCGACCGGGCGTCTGTGCGCGCCCTCGGCGCCGCGTGGGACATGTGGAACAACGCACAATTCCTCGTACCGCTGCACAACGGCCGGCCCGATCCCGACGCGATGCCGCTGCTCTACTGGCTCGTCCACGCGGGCTGGGCGCTGACCGGGGTCAACGACTGGTGGCCCCGTTTGCTTCAGGTGGGCTTTGGCGCGACCTGGCTCGGGTTCGGCGCAGCGCTGGCCAAGCGGTGGGCGCCGGATCCTTCGGACGACGGCGCGCCGTGGCTGCTCGTCGCCGGTGCGCTGCCGGCGTTCGCGGCGCTCCAGATCGGAGCCGACCTGCTGGCGGCGGCGTGCGTCGTGGCGGCCTGGTACGCGCTCAGCGGCCGGCCCGCTTGGCTGGGCTTCGCCCTCGCCCTGACCGCCGGCGTGCTGGCGGCCGGGCCGGTGGTGCTGGGGTTCGTGGCGCCGCCGCTGCTGCTGGGGCCGTGGTGGAGCGCGGCGGCGCGCGAGGACCGCCGCCGCTGGTACCGCCGGGCGCGGCTGTCCGTGCTCGCCGCCATCGTGGCGTTCCTGACGTGGGCCGGTGCCGCGGGCGCGGCCGGCGGTGCGGCCTACCGCGTCCGATTGACGTCCGTGGAGCCGCTGCGCTCGATGCAGGCCCTCGCCGACGCGATCCACCGGCCGGAGGCGCTCGCGCTGCTGGCCGCGCTGCTGCTGCCATGGGCGCTGTGGCCGCGGCTGTGGCGCGCCGTCTGGCCGTGGCGCGGGCCGTGGGGCGACGCGGGCCGTTTCGCGCTCGCCGCGGTTCCAACGGGTCTGCTGCTGGCGCTGTGGGTGCCCCGGGCGACCCTCGCCGGCGTCCTCGCCGTCGGGCCGGTCGCGGCCGCGGTCCTCGCCGGCGCGTTGCGCGATCGCGAACCGGCCGCTTCGCCGCCCTCGCGCTTCTGGGGGCCATGGCCGTTCGCCTGCCTGCTGCTGACCGCGGCGGCACTGGTGGGCTGGGGCGCGCCGCTGCTCGCGGTTCGCCCCGATGCACCGCCGTGGCTCCACCTGCTCGCGTCCTGGAGCGCGGGAATCGCCGTCCTGCTGGCGATCCTCGCGGGCCTGCTGCTGACCGCCCCGCACGCCGTGGGGGCGCAACTGCGCGCCACCGCGGCGGTGTCGCTCCTCGTGCTCGCGCTCGGCCACGGTGCGCTCACACGGCTGTTCGCCGCAGCGTTCGATCCCGAGCCTGCAACGGCGCCGATTGCACGCGCCGCGGCCGCCGGACGGCCGATCGCGCGCGTCGGGCGCTACGAGGGCGAACTGCACTTCTACGCGCGCCTGACCGAGCCGGTGACCGAAATCGCCGAGACCGACGTGCTGGCCTGGGCGCGGGCGCACCCGTCGGGGCTGATCGTGCAATACCCCGAACGCGCGGACGCCGGCGCACTGCGCGCGGGCGCGCTCGTGGTCGCCCCGTTTGGCCGCTGCTGGGTCGTGGTGTGGCCGGCCGCGGCCTTCCTCGCCGCGCCGACGCCGCTGTCGGCCGGGATCCCCGACGCCGCCGGGCTGCTGCAACACGCCTGCCGCTGCAGCGGCAGGCTCGGCGGCGGCCTTTTCGCCTGGCGCGAGCTGCCCGGTGAACGCGGCGCGTAAGCCGGTTGTAAGCCGGTCGCTGCCTACACTGCACCGCTCCAGCCTGCGCCTACCCCATGCAACCGGCTTCGTCTCGTTTCTCGCCACCGGCGTGGCTGGTTTTGTGGGTGTGCGCCTTGCTCTGGGCCATCTTCCAGCACGGCCCGCTGCCGCTGTACTCCACGCGCACGCTCGGCGTCGCTTGGGAAATGTGGAATCAGGGCGCTTTTCTCGTACCGCACACCAACGGCGCACCCTACAGCCACAAGGTTCCGCTGCTGTTCTGGCTGATCCACGCCGGCTGGGCGGCGTTCGGCGTCACCGACGTCTGGCCGCGCGTCCTGCAGGTGCTGATTGCAGCGGGCTGGCTCGTCGCGGCTGCACGCCTGGCGGGCGCGGCGAGCGCCGGCAAACCTTCCGCCGCGCCGCTCGTACCGTGGCTGTTGATCGCCCTGCCCTACCCGTTCCTCTTCAGCCTGCAGATCATGTACGAGGTGCTGCTGGCGCTGTGCGTCGCGGGCGCCTTGTGCGCGCTGACGGGTCGGCCGCGCTGGAACTGGTTTGCCCTCGCCGTCGGGGCGGGCCTGCTGACGAAAGGCCCGGTGATGCTGCTCCACGTGGTCTTCCCGTGGCTGCTGGGACCGTGGTGGAGCGAGGCCGCGCGCGGCGATCGCCGGCGTTGGTACGGCGGCGGCCTGCTGGCCATCCTGGGCGGCGCCTCGATGCTCCTGGCCTGGGCCATCCCGGCGGGTTTCGCGGGCGGCGAGGACTACCGCCGCGAACTGTTCTTCCTGCAGACCGCCGGCCGCGTCGTCGCCAGCTTCGACCACGCGCGCCCCGTGTTCTGGTACCTGCCGATGCTGCTGGTGCTGGCGCTCCCATGGGTGGCCTGGCCGCGCGTGTGGCACGCGATCGCGACGGCCCGCGGCCCGCTGACCGACGGCGAGCGCTTCGCCGTGAGCTGGGTGGTGCCGACGTTCGCGGCGTTCTGCCTCATTTCCGGCAAGCAGGTCTACTACCTGCTGCCGCTGATGCCGGGCGTGGCGATGCTGCTCGCGGCGGCGCTGCGCCGGCAGCAGTCGCGCGTGCTCGCCAACGGTCGGCGCTGGCGCGCCTGGCCCGTTGCGGGCGCGTTGCTGGGCGTCGCCCTGCTGCTGGCCGCGCTGCCCGTGTGGCGGGCCCACTCGGCGGACCCGCCGCACTGGGTGTCCGACGCGTACGCCACCGCGCCGTGGTTTGCCGCCGCGTTCGTTGGGCTGGCCGCCGGCTGCCTGGTGGGCGATCCCCGGCGCGAACTGCAGCGCATCGCGGCCTGCGCGCTGCTCGCGATCGCGCTCGTGCACGCCGCGTTCGCCCGGTCGCTGTTCCACCACTTCGATCTGCGCCCGGCCGCCGCCGCGCTCGCCCGCGCGGAAGCCGAAGGGCGCCCCATCGCGAACGTGGGCCGCTACGAAGCGCAGTACCACTTCCTCGGGCGGCTCAGCCGTCCCCTGGCCGAGATCGAAGAACGCGACGTGCTCGCCTGGGCTCAGGCCAATCCGGACGGCGTCGTCGTGCGCTATCCGGCGCGCACGGACCCCGCTAACGAGAAAGCGGCCCTTCTGGTCCAGCCCTTCCGATCCCGGTGGATCGAGATTTGGGACGCCCGGGCGCTGGCGGCGGCGACCCCGTCGGTTGAAGGTGCACGAGACGCGCCGGCGGAATGACGGACCGGGGCCGCCACGAAGGCCCGAGGCCCGCGCACCCGGGCGCTCACGACTGCAGGTCGGACTCGCCGTTGGGCCGCCGCTCCAACGGCGAGAGGCGGATGGCCGCGAGCGTCACGACGGTGATGGCCGTGGCCAGCAGTGCGAGCCCCAACGCGCCGAGGCCCACGGTCACGCCGATGGCCGCCGTCATCCAGATTCCGGCGGCGGTGGTGAGGCCGTGGATCTCCCGCTCGGCGGCCAGCTTGAGGATGGCGCCGCCGCCGATGAAGCCGATGCCGGTCGTCAGCCCCTGCACGACGCGGGAGATGCCGTCGGACGACATGCCGCTGCCCTGGCAGGCGACGACGAACAGCGCGGTACCCAGGCAGACCAGCATGTGCGTCCGCAGGCCCGCCGACTTGCCCATGCTCTTGCGCTCCCACCCGACCGCCGCGCCCAGCAACGCGGCGGCCACCAGCCGGATGACCACGTGCGCCAGTTGGCGGGCGTCCGGAAACCCGGCGGCGAGTTCGTCCCAAAGCACTTCCATAGCGACCTCTCAAGGTTTGGCGGGGGTAGACGAGCGCTGGGCGGCGGCGCGCGCGCGTGGCGCACCGGCTGGCGCGCGATGCGTCCGCTCGCGTTCGACGAACTACTGTCGTCGCGGTGCACTTACCGTCGAATTACGGAGTGATCCAGGTTTTCATGAAGTTTGTGCCGACCAAGGCGAGCACAGCCCCGGAAACGTTCTCAAACAGTTTGTTCGCCTTGGGCTTGTTCCGGACGAAAGTCTACGCAGCCAACTGCGGAAGCGTCAGCCCTTTCAGCTTTGCCCGTATGGCTTCGAGGCCTTTCTTCCCGATACGGCCTTTGCTGTTCCGATGGCGATCAAACATCTCGCCGGTCCCTAGATGCAGAACGATGCCGGCGTCGTAATTGTGTGCATGCGGATTGGAGGGGAATGGATCGGCGTCGTTTTTGTGAACTTGCCAGACCTCTCCTTTGATCTTGACGGTCTGCTCGGTTAGCAGACGAGGAATGTGGTCCGGTATTAACGGCACCTCCAGCACGACTTCAGCCAGAACTTCCGGATGGAACTTGCTGAAGTCGAAGTCGACCAGCAGCTTTAGGATCGCTTCCGCAGTGAAGTCTTGCGAGAGCAAATCCCCCGGGTTCTCCTCGTCAATCCCGAGGTGTTGGCAGAGTGCCCGTTGGATGTCGAACGCCGTAATCTCTACACCACGCAATTGCGAAAGAAACTGCCGTGCGGTCGATGAGGCTGCGATGTAGCGGTTCAACGAAGCCTCCCACTCGTTGGTAGACATACGTCGCGCTCCTGCTATGGATTCAACCGAGATGCGTATGACAAGGCATCAATCCTTATAATCCTACGTCTCAGACTGGTCGCGCTGGACGAACCGCCGTCCCCAACCGAGGCCGAGCAAGGCGATGACGTTCAATCCGCTGAGTACGGTGGCGATCTCCTCCCGCCGCAGGGCGACCGCTGCACCGATGGTACCCGTGTTCCAGATGCTCTCGGCGGTCGCCAGCCCAAGCACGTCGCCTTGGTCGTTCTTAAGGATGGCGCCGCCGCCGATGAAACCAATCCCGGCCAGCAAGACCTGCGGCAGTCGCAACTGAGCATCGCTGTCGATGCCCGGCAAATCGGCGATCAGCAGCGTGTAGCCGCACGCAGCCATCGCCACAACCGGAAACGTGCGCAATCCCAAGCCGTGGTAACGACCGCGCTCAAGACCCAGTGGTAACGCCAGCAGGAACGCAAAGGCAATCCGCGCCGTACTTTCGGCAACCTGACTCCAGAGCAAGATGGACGCCGCCATGAAAACGGCCGGCGTCGCGTTCATCGGTCTGCACTACCTCGGAATCAAGAAGGATTTGCCCCGCGTGCCGACCAAGGCCGAAACCAAGGAAGGCCAGCGGGATTGGAAACGGTTTCGCGCCGCACTGCGCAACGCCTTTCCCGAACGGTGGGGGCGCCTCCAAACCGGGACCGGCTGCGCCCTGCCCGATCCCACGTAGGTCGAGCCGGACTCACTCGGGCTGCCGGCGGCACGCGGTGCACAGGAGCAACGGGATACCGGGCGCCCTCGCAGCTACCAGAGCGACCGCGTCGCTCCACCGCGTGGCCGGGAACCACCCACCGTCCGGCCCCAGGCAGCCCAGGGGCTTGTCGCCTTCGTAAGGCCCCGGCAGATGCGGGCACTCGGCGACGCGGGGGTGGAAGACGGCCTGCTGCGTTTGCAGATCGATGTCGAGAAGCATCGGCAATGCGTCACCGTATGGTCGCCTTATCGTAGGGCGGAATTGGGCGCCCGGAAGTGCCTTTGGCGGAGCAACTTCTCGACCACCGGCGGCTGCCGGCAGGCGAGCAGGCTGCGCGCCCGTTCGGCGTCCCCACCCAACCAGATTGGCGCGTCCCGGTCGGCGATGACCAGCGGGCCGTGGTGGCCGAACCGCTCGTCGTTCTCCCGCCAAGCCGTCACCAGACCGAACGTCCGTACCACCTGCCCCTGGGCATTCTCGAACCGGCTGAAAAGGCCCGCGACCGCCACGCGCGGCGCTGGCGGCTTGCAGGCCGTGGGCTGGCCTTGCACCTCGGCGAGCCAACCGCTGGCGGCCACCAAGCAGCGCCACGACCGCGCGGTGCTCGACCACAAGGCGTCGGTGGGGACTTGCGTCAACCGCTTCGAGGGCAGCCCGGTCAGTTGGATCGCCGTCGCCCGCCGCGCGTCGGCTTTCACGCCGGGGGGGCACCAAGCCCCAGTGCGCGCGCAACGCCGCCGGCCCTTGCGCCGTGGCGACGACGACGAACGCCGGCGACAGGGGCCGCACCACCTGGCGCGCCGATGGCTGCGCCGATCGCACGACGGCCTCCCACGATGCAGCCTCGGCGGACGATGCGCCTGCGGGCGTTGAATCGGGGTCCAGCCAGAAGGCCAACACGGGACGCGGTCAAGTTCGCACGACGGGCAAGTCGGCCCAACGCGTCGTGTACGCGGGCGACAGCGCGCCGCGGCGCATGTGCCACGCGCGCTCGCCGGCCAAGCCGGCCGTTCCGGGGGCGACCGCGCCGCGCCCCCAACGCTTGCCAGCTGCTTCCAGCACCTGGCCCAAACGCTCCCGCCGCGCGTCGCGAACCGGCGCGTCGTCGAACAGCGTGGCTTGCCGGCCGCTGCGCGGGCTCAGGTCCAGCAGCCGAACCCCCACTTTTTGGTAGCGGAACCGCACGCGATGCATCGCGCGCACCAGACGCGTTGCGACGCCCACCAGATGCAGCACGTCGTCCGTCGCCGCAGGCAAGTTCTCGCTGGCTACCGGGTGGTGCTGGAGCTCGTCGGGCGAGAAGCGGTTCGTTTCGAGGAAGACTTCGATCCGGCCTGCCAGCGCCAGTTCGGCCCGCAGTTTCTCAACCGCTCGGACCACGTGCGCGCGGGCGCTTTCCAGCAGCGGTTCGAGTTCGCGAAACGGTTCGGCGAAGGAACGGGCTGATTGAATCTGCGCTTTCGCTGCAGGCTGATGCTCGACCTCCAGGCAAGCTTCGCCTCGCAGCTCGCGCACGATGCGTTCGACCACCACGGAGAACCGGGTCCTCAAGCTCGCTGCGTCCGCATCGCGCAGGTCGGCCGCCGTGTGGATTCCGAACTCCGCGAGCTGGGGCACGAGGCGGCGGCCGACGCCCCAGACCTCGCCCACCCCGATCTCCGCCAAGAGCGCAGCCTGCCGCTGCGGCGGCAGGCTCGTGAAGTCGCAAACGCCCTGCCAGGACGGCTGTTTTTTCGCCACGAAATTCGCGAGCTTCGCCAGCGTTTTCGACGGGCCGATGCCGGCGCAAACGGGAAGGCCGCACCACTGACGTACGCGCTGGCGAATCGCTTGGCCCCACGCGCTCGCGTCCACGTGCGGCTGCTTCGTTACGTCGAGAAAGCATTCGTCGATCGAGTACACCTCCAGGTCCATGCGGGGCACGAACTGGGAAAGGACGTCCACGACGCGTCGGGACATGTCTCCGTAGAGGCCGTAGTTGCTGCTGAAGGCCACAACGCCGTGCTGCTCCGCGATCGCGCGGCAATGGTGCCAGGGCGCCGCCATGCGAATGCCCAGCGCCTTGGCTTCGTTCGAGCGCGAAACCACGCAGCCGTCGTTGTTGCTCAACACAACGACGGGCTTTCCTTCCAGTTCGGGCCGGAACAGCTTTTCGCAACTGACGTAGAAATTGTTGACGTCCACCAGCGCGATCCGTCGCATGCAGCTCCCCTACTTGCAGGTTTCAGAGCTTGTGCAAGACGCGCGTTGCCACGCCCCAGATCTCCAACGTTTCGTTGGGCGCAACAATGCGTTCTGGGTAGTGGGGGTTTTCCGAAACCAGCACGGGCTTTCCGCCCCGCATGCGCAGGCGCTTGATGAGCAGCTCGCCGTCCACAGCGGCGACCACCACCGAACCGTCTTTGGGCTCCAACGCCCGATCCACGACGACTTCGTCGCCGTCGTGGATGCCGGCACCAAACATCGACCACCCGGAAGCCCGAACGATGAAAGTGGCTGCCTCGTGACCCTTTCGAATCAAATGGGCGTTGAGGTCGATCGTCTCTTCCAGGTAGTCGTCGGCCGGCGAAGCGAAGCCCGCCGGCACGCGGTAGCCCATCAACGGTATCGCCACCTCACGCCCCGGCTCGGTACGCCGCCAGACGTTCGCGCGCACGCCCTCCTCTTCGGCCATCTTTTGCTCGCGGTACGCGTCCAGAAACGCGACAACGGCCGGCACCTGGCTTTCCGGGACGCGGACCGGCTGCGTGGGCTCGCCGAAGCTGCCCGTGCCGGGTTTACGGCCTGCGCCGGGGCGGGGGCCGCCGTGGGGAGGGGGCGTCATGGCGCCTCGCTTGATTTACGAACGGGAATCAAGATTACCGCGTACGGCGGCCCGAGACACCTCCCCGACCGCGTGAACAACCGTCACGCCCGCGCTCAGACCGAAACTGAACGGTCGCGCCGGTGACTTTTCGTGCTTGTTCGCGGCGAGGCACCGGCTCCCGGCCGGCGCCCACGCTACGTCCAGCAACGCCGGGCGAAGGAACCTCAACGGAGCTTCCATGCTTCGCCAATCTGTACGGGACTGCTAACGCTGCGCGTATGCGAGTCGGCAAAACACGAAGCTGGCCGGCAACGACAACGCGAACCCGACGAGCCCAGCGCGCACGTCGCTGGCCGTGAGCACGAGAGAAAAGAGAATGCTCAAGGCATACACGACGGCCGGACCCGCGTAGCCGACCTTCCCCAGCGCGTACAGCACCGGCAAGAGCGCCAATCCGGCGAGTAACACGAGGGCGGGCGCGAGCAGGACGCTGCCCAAGCTGGCGGACCACGTCCCTGAATCCCCGAGCGGGTGCGTCGCCAGACCGACCGCGGCGAAGACGAGTCCCACCGGAACACCGGCAACCAAGCTCGCCAGGGCGACGTTGCCGAGCAGGTTATCTGGTCGAGCGGTCAGCATTTCCATGGGCAAGCGGTGGCGGACGCCGGTACGGGACACTGGGAAAAACACTATGACTTGGCGGCTTCCTCGCGCAACCGCATAACGGTCGAAATTGACGGCGCGCTTCGAGGCCGACCGCTCGGGCGTGCGAAGAGGCTACGGGTCGGCGCTGGGATACCCGGTCAGATAGACGCTGGAGCTGGCGTTGATCTCGATGCCGGTCACCAGCGGGCGCAGCCGCAATACCGGAGGTTTCACCGATCGATCCAAAACGTCCGTCAACGAGGTGAGCGACAGCACCGCGTTGAAGCCTTCCAAGGTGGGAGCCTCAAAGAACGCGATTCCCGCTTCGAACTGTTTCGGGTCGAAACCCACCATGAAGATGACTTCGGTCGGATCGATCTTGATCCAACCGCACCGGGCTTCCTGAAGAAACGTTTCCCACGCCGCAAAGTGAACCACGATGCCTGCGGCGATCGTGCTCAGCGCTTGCTTGCGCTCTCGGAACGCATCGAGCATGGATGCGGGCGTGGCGTCCGTGTAAGGAAGGCGGTCGCCTTCCTTGTCGATCACGTATCGAACGTCGGACGGTCGGAGCGACGCGAGCCAGAACAGCGGGACCTGGTAACGGCCGGAATAGGTCAGCTTGTCCCGCCCCTGACGCGGCGTGCCCTCGGAATCGGAACAGAACAGCATCGAAAAATTGGCCACACGAAATCCTTTTCACCGGCGCTTTGGGGCTGCTTCTACCGCATCAGCTAGGCACCGACTTTCTCGACGGCCAGAAGGCCGCTCTCGACGTCGGAGAGCCGCCGCTCTTCGCAGCGGACGACATCGCCCTCTACGAACTCCAATGCCGCCCTCGGCCCGTCCTGCGATTCGGTTGTGAAGCTCTCGCCATCGATCCGCGAGTCAATTCGGAAAAGGTCGTCACCAACTTTGATTGCAGCTACCTGCAACAACTCGTTCTCCGACGAGGAAATCACCCGTACCCAGATGGCGTAAGTACGTTCTTTGTCGTCCTCTGCACGGTCGCCCACAATGTATTCGAGGTAACGCTCAAGGTTCGAGAACACGCTGTCATCGGCATCGAAGTACTCCCAGACGATGGGCTCTTCCTGTCCCTCCTTCCAGACGAGGTAAGTCTCGTCGAGTTCGAAGGGGTTGTGTCCGAAGATGGCGCAATCCTCGGGGGCCACGCCTCCGGGCGGATCGTCGCCGTAGCTGTTTTCGGTCCGGAGTTCGATGGACCGTTTGATCCGGTCGTCGTTCAACGCGCGCCCGATCTCGGACAGGCTCAGCCAGTTCTGACTGAGGCGCGCGTTGCCCCACGCCCCTGCAAAACGGAAGCGCGCGGCAAGCATGGGGCTCAACGGTCGCGACACCCCGGGACGCAGCGTGGCGATGCGATCGGAACCTGGTTCCGGCGCCTGGACGCGCTGCTCGCCGTGGTCCGGATTGCTGTCGTTCAAGGCCCGGACCCGGCGCAGCAGGTCGTGGATACGATTCTGTGGTTCCGTCATTTTCAGCACCCGCCCAGACTGGTGGCCAATTTTACCGTGTCGTACGTGTAGCCCAATGGCAAATGACGCACGATACCGCCGACATACGAATTTGTCGCTTCCAACTGCGCCATCCAATCCAGAGGTACGGCAGAGCCGCCCGCGCTTGCATCGGGTACGTGGCCGGCCACGCGGCCAGGACCACATTGACAGCGCATGGAGTCCCTCCACTTGCGAGATTGCGCCTTCTCCAAGGCGGTCAGTTTTCTACGCGTCATCGATCCACCTTGGTTCTGAATCTGCGTGTTCCACCGTTTGGTGAAGTCCTGCAGCTCCAACGACTCGGCCGAGCCGGCCGGGAACTTGTCCAAGATGCAGAGCGTGCGGCCGGTTAACTTGAACGTGGTCGGCGCCAGGCCGAGTGGATCCACAGCGTCCGTTGGGTTGTCCACGTAAACGTAAAGATTCGCCCCACCCAGCAGGCCTACCGGATCCTGACTGATGAAGCGGCCGACGTCGGGGTCGTAGTGCCGAAAGCGGTTGTAGTGAAGCCCCGTCTCCCGGTCGAAGTACTGCCCCTGGAAGCGCAGATTCTGCTCGACTGGATCGACCTGCTCCTCCCACTGCTGCACGACCGCGTTGCCGACCGGCCGCACCACGCGACGTGCCGGCGTTTGCAGGGAACGCACGCGCCCCCAAGCCTTGTAGTCCGCGGCCCACACGAGATGACCATGCTCGTCCGTCAACTCGCACGGTGTTCCCAGTTGATCCGTGTGGACGTGGAAGACTTCGGTCGTTGCTGCCCCGGCCGGCGCGGATTCCGTTGGTTGGGGCAGTTGGCGGTTGAGGCGCTCCTGCAGGCGGCGCTGGCGCTTCAGCGCTGCAGCCCATTCCTCGGGGTACCGCTCTTGCAGGCTTTGCCACTCCAGCGGCAACGAGGTCACGGCAACGGCGTCCGCCGCTGCCTCACGAGAGGACAGTTCGAGCGAGCTGCGCACGAGCGCGAGCGGTACAAACCCCGAAGCTTCGTAGACGTGCAGCGACACGCGCCCGTCGGCCGACTCGGTCAGCAGCCGGTTTCCGTCCCAAACGAAGTGCGTCGATGCCACGGGACGCCCCGCGTCCCGGAAACGGCGGGCTCGCCGGCCGCGGTTTGGTGCGGAAGCACTCTGCGGTCGCCATTGGTGCTTCGCGATGCGTCGACCGAACGGGTCGTAGTCGTAGCGCCATTCTTCGGCACCAGCAACCGTTTCGACGCGCACGTGCTCCAGTCGGTGTTCGGCGTCCCATTCAAATGCCCGCCGCTCGCCGGCACCCGATCGCTTCTCGACGCAATTGCCCCAGGCGTCGTAGCGGTAGCGGTGCTCCTGATGAGTGGCCAGGCGGTTCGACCGCTGGACCGCCCATCCGGACGGGTCGGTCGATCGCTCCTCGTCCGTTTGCAGCAGGTTGAATTCCGGCCGGTCGATATGCCGACGCACCAGCGTTTCCCAGTCTTCTTCCGACCACGCGCGCCCTCCGTCAGCCGAGGGCGGCGCGGGAGACGCGGCGGTCGCATCCAACAGGTTTCCGGCCGGATCGAACGCAAACGCCTCCGCGATCGAGCCGAACTGCGCCGCCGCGATGCGTCCAATCGCGTCGTAGGCGTAACGCGCCGACCCGCGACGGGCGTCCTCCAGGGACAACAGCTGGCCACCGGCGTCATACCGATACTGGCGGGCGGTTTCGTACGCGCCCCACGGCGCACCGCCGAGGCCTGGCGCGGTGTTGGGTGGCCTGGTCGGACTCGCCGCCGACGCCTTGGTATGGCTGGACAGCAAGCGCCCCACGGCGTCCCATTCGAAAAACGTGCTCAAGGGACCTTGGCTGCGCACCGTCTCGCGGTGGAGGCGATCGCGCTCGAAGGCCGCGAGGGTCGCGCCGTCGAGTTCGATGCGATCGACGTGGCCGCTCCCGTACAGGCTGTAGCGAAGGACCCGGCCATCCGGCAGCGTGGTGTGCAGGCGGTTGCCCATGCCGTCGTGCTCGTGCGCCAACGCGGTCGTTTGGCCCCCGCGCGTCCTGACGACCTCGCGGGCGAGCTGACCGGCCAGGGAGTAGTGAAGATCCACCCGTGCGTGCTCGTTGCGCGCCTGGACCATTTTGCCGTCGAGGTCGTAGCGGTACCGCGCGTGACGTACCTTGATCGCGCCGTCATCCCCGCGCTTCGCGCTCAGCTTGTCCGTCAGTCGGCCGCGCACGTCGCGTTGGTAGCGCGTTCGCAGCAACCCGGGGGCGCCGGGCGCGAGCAGGTCCGCGCCTTGGGGCACGCCGTCCACCAGGTGCAGCAGCTCGCCCGCCCGATCGTATCCGTAGTCGCGCCGCCGGCCATCGAACCCTTGCTCCGCCACCAACCGGTCGGCGGCGTCCCATGCGAAACGGTAGACCGCGCCGTTCTCGTTGGTCAGTGCGACCAGGCGACCGTGCACGTCGTAGCCGTAGCGCAGCGCCGCGCCCGACGAATTCTCGCGTGCGAGCGGCCGCCCAACCGGATCCAGCTCAAACCGCGTCGCCCGGCCGAGTGCATCGTGGTGGGCGATCAACCGGCCCAAACGATCGTAGGCAAGCCGTTCCACGCCGCCGTCCGCGAGGCGGCGTTCCACCAGACGATACCGGCGGTTGATGTACCGGTAGGAAAACGAGGTCACGCCGCCCAGCGCGTCTTCGATCGCCGCGAGGTTTCCGGCGGAATCGTATCGGTACCGCGTCGGCTGCCCGAGGCAGTCGCTGACGGCGATGACCCTTCCCTGGGCGTCGTAGTCGATGATCGAACGACCGCCGCGCGCATCGAGAACGGCCGTAACCTGCCCCCACGCGTTGTGTTCGTAGGCGGTCGAAGCGCCGTCGGGCGCCGTAACGCGCGTCAGGTTGCCCTTGGTGTCGTAGTCGTAGCGCGTGACGCGATCCAGGGGATCGGTGCTGCTCAGCAACCGGCCGTTGGTGGCGTCGCGTTCGAACCGTTCGACCGCTCCATCGGGGTATTCAACCGCAGCGGCGTTGCCCCAATCGTCGTAAGTGATTTCGGTGGCGCGGTTGGCCGCATCGCGAAACGCGACCGCTTGACCCACCGCGTTGCGTTCGACGCGCGTGACTGCACCGTCGGGCGCGATCGTGCACACCAACTGGTGGTCGCGGTCGCTGAAATATTCGGTCACGCGCCCACCAACGTCGGTCACGCGCGTGTGGCCCGGTGCATACGCAAACCGCCAGCGCTCTCCCGTCGATGCTGCGCATTCGACCACTTTGCCGTCCGGTGCGAGCCGGTCCCAGGTGTAGCGCGCGGTTACGCCGCCGGGCTCCCCGTGCGACGTCAGGATGTGGCGATCCCAGGTGAACGAACGCACCACCTCCCCCGCTCCATCCACCACTTCGCGCAGGTCGCCCTCGTCGCTGTAGCGGTACTCGACGAGCCAACGCTGCTGCTCCGCCGGGAACTGGCCATCCGGCTGCGGCTCGCCCAGCAGTTCGACGGCGTGCGTCAGGCGCGCGCCGGCGGACCCGGGCTGCGAATAGACCAGGCCGACGCGCCGACCGACGTTGTTGTCGATGAGATACGGCTGGCCGTCGTGCGTGCGGTGCACGCGCACGAAGTTGCCGTTCGCGTCGGAAATCCGATGAAGGTGAAGGGTGGCGGTGTTCGTCGCGCTGGGAGCCGCGACCGCCTCAGCCGTGGCAACGTCCCCCGCCGGCCCAAACAGCAGTTGGATGCCGGTGAAGTCGGTCCACCGATACGCGTCCTGCGCGATCCGTGCGAGCGTGCTGCGCTCGTAGACGGAGTAGAAGCTCGTTCCTACCTCAAGCGGAAGAAACCGAATGCGCCTTCCCTGGGTGTCGATGACGGTAACCGCGCTGGGACCTACCTCAATGCGGTAGGCAATCGGCAGGGCCCATCCCTGCCCCAACGCGCCCACATCGCCGTTACTCGACAGGTAACTGCGCTGCCAACGAAAGGGCATCGGACCGTCGAGCACGAAGTCGAGGTCTGCATCCCCCGTCAGGTATTTGATCCCTCGGAGCGGGTTGACGGGAAAACCGATGCCCAAGCCGGCGGGGCAATCGGCGCAGGGATCGTTCGCTTTCCCATTCGGTTGGCCGCGCTCGACCTTGGTGCCCTTTCGCTTGCCCAGAAGGCGCTCGCGGATTTTCTCCAACCGCTCGGCCAGCTTCTTGCGCAAGGCGTTCTTCGCAGCCAGGATCTTGCGCGCGTTGAGCAACCCTTTGCCGGCTTGGTAGATCGACTTGAACTTGCGCAGGACCAGGTCGACGGCCTTGTCCATCAGCATGCCTTCGCCTTGGCCGATCAGCAGCGTCGTCGCCACGCCGCCGTAGTCGCCCGATCGCGCCATGGCGGCCACTTCTTCGCCGAAGCCCCCTTCGATCACGGCCTCCATGAAGCCTTCCTGTTCGGAAAGCTCCAGCAGCCGCTCTAGCTCGGCCTCTTCCTTGTACAGCGCCACCCGCTCTGCGAGCTCGGCTTCGCCTTCGGCGACGCGCCGCGCCTGCTCGGCATCGGCCGCGTCCTTGGCCCGGTCTTCGTCCGTTTCCGGCGTGAAGTACACGATTTGGCCCGGCGCGTTGCGATTCTTGAACTGTTCGGTGCGCCGCCGCATCCCGGCAGCCACGGGCGGAGGCTGGTCGGAATAAACGGTGTTGCCGGTGACGGGATCGATGTATTTGTAGGGCATGGCGGTCAGCCCACCGACTCGTGGTTCATCCAGCACGAATCCCCGTGGCGAACGACGGGGATGTCGTTCACCAATACAGTTTCATCGTGGCCCTCGCCCCACACGACGCCTTCCTTGACCTTCGAGTCGAAGCCCCCGTCCGGCGCCGCGAGTTCGTTCCCCGAGACGCTCGGCGCATACGAGTGCTTGTAGAGAAACGCGGGCTTGTCGGCGAAGAACACGTTCGGCGAACACTCGACGCTGGCCGAAAGGTCGGTCACCACCATGTAAGGGAGCACGACCCGGCTGCTGCCCACTTGCGTCCAGCAGAAGTCTGGGCACGTACACACGGCCATGAACCCCGAACTCTTTCTTGCTCCTTCGGGCGTGCTCATGCAATTCGTTCCTTGGACGGCAAATGGGCATCCGGCGCGTGGTGAAAGGCGTGCGACGCGGCCAACTGGAGGTCCGAACGCCGCAACGCGACCACGCCGCCAGCCAGCGGCAGGTTGATGCGGTAGAGCAGCGCGACCTCGCGCGCTTCGGCATCGAGCAGCACCGTGTCGAGGCGCAGCTCGCGCGATTGTTCGGGCTTTCCCGCCTCATGGATGCAGGCGGCGAATCGAAGCCCGGGCAGATCGATCTGGAACGTCCGATCGGCCCGGACGGTAGGCGGCAACAGGCCCACCAGGCGCAAACGTGCATCCGGGGACAGCGCGGAAAGCTGGAGATCGGGGTGCGCCCCGTTCCAGTACCTCGGGTCGAAATCGTGCGGCAGCAGCGGACGGCGGCCGTCTTGCCACGCGTCGTCGTAGGTGCCCGCGTGCCGGCGCCGCGGTAACCAGGGCTTCGCGATCGCGCCCCACCCCCCGACGTCCCCGTCGCCGTCGGGCCGATGGGGTCTGGCGGCACCGGCGGGCCAAATCTGGGCCGCCGACACGACGGGGTTCTGCGAGGCCAACCGACCGCGCTGCCGCCACGCACCGAACCAGGAAAGCCCCGTCTGCGCGCGGATCGCCGCGATCGACGGCAACCACCCCGTACCCGAGGGGTTTTCCTCGTTGCAGAAGACGAAGGATCGCTCGCCGTCGCGCAGTTCGAGCCGACCGCCGCGCGCGCAGCTGTAGCGCAGCGGCACCGCAGCAACCGGGACCGTCCACGATCGGCGCCAAGGGCTGGGACGCAACAGCCCCAACGTCACTGCACACACCAGGCCGCGCCAGAAGCGGCCCAGCGGGTGCCGCCAGCGCCACTCGCTGGAGCCGTAGACGTCCAGCGACCAATTGCCCGCCGCTTGGAAGGCGGCGGCCGAAGCTGCACCGAACGCGCGTCCCTGTATCGGTTCTTCGATCTCAAGGCGAACCTGAAAACGGCGAGCGCCCCGCTCCGATGGCGCGTAGGCGGTGCCCTGCACGACGACGTCCACCAGCGGCTTTTCCGGCGCAAGGTCGCTTTCTCGGTGCAACGCGCATTCCGCTGGGCCGCGCCCAACCTGCTCGAACGGCACTTCCTTGAAGTTGAGGGGCGGCTGCGGATCGCAGGGCGAAACCGCGCCATCGTGGTCGAATTTCAGCGTGACGCGCGCGACGACGACGGTACGCCGTTCGCCGTGGTGGTTTACGTGCTCGAAACACAACGCGGGGTAGCCGCTGGAGTTGCGGAATTCTGCAGACACGGGAGCTGCCTCGCTCAGCTGACGCTGTCCGGCTCTACCGCCGCTTTGCCGCCGGAGGGATTGAGCAGCACCTTTTCGCCATTGATCGTGACGTTCTTGCCCTGCGCGGTGATGTTGACGTCCACGCCGGTGATGGCGACGGTTCCGTCGGCGTTGAGCACCAGAACGGTCTTGCCGACTTTCACCGTGAACTTCTTGCCCGCCTTGATGGTGTACTCGTCGCCAACGTTGACGCTTTTGTTCTTGCTGACCCGCGTCGATTGGTTGAGCCCCACCACCGTGCTCATGATCATCCCAACGTTGAGGCTATATCCCAGCCCCACGTTGTCCATGCGGCCCAGGCCCACGTTCTGCATCGAGGCCATGCCGATGGTTTCGGTCTTGAACTTGCCGACTTTGACCGACCAGCTCTTGCCGATCTTGTGCGACTCGTTCTTGCCGGTCTTCTTGTTGCGGTTGCTGCCGATGGTCAGCGTTTCGTTCTTGCCCACCTTGCGCGTGCGGTTGTCGCCGACGCTGTGGGTCTGGTTGTTCCCAATGGAAACCGACTCGTTCTTGCCGACGTCTTCGGTACGGTTGTCGCCAACGCTGATCTTCTCGTTGTGATCGACGCGTTCGGTGCGGTCGTTGTGTACGGTGATGGTTTCGTTGTGGTCAACCGTCTCGGTGCGGTCGTGCTTCACGAACACGGTTTCGTCGTGGTCGATGGTCTTCGTGCGGTCGTGCCCAACCCAGTGCGTCTCGTCGTTCTCGACCTCGATGTCCTGGTTCTTCTCCGCGTGCAGCCAGACCTGTTCCTCGCCCTTCTTGTCCTCGAAGCGGAACGCGTTGGCGTTCTGCCAGGTCGCGCCCATGCTCGAACGCGTCAGAAAACCCGACTGCGTGGCGTTGGCGGGCAGACCCCAGGGATGCGGGTTATTGGCGTTGTAGACGCGGCCGACGATGATGGGTTGATCCGGATCGCCGTTGAGGTGATCCACCAGCACTTCTTGGCCGATGCGCGGGATGTGGACGCCGCCGAAGCCGGTGCCGGCCCAGGGATGCGAGACGCGGATCCAGCACGAAGAGTTCTCGTCCTTCTTGCCGTAGCGGTCCCAGTGAAACTGCACCTTCACCTGGCCGTGTTCGTTCGTGTGGATCTCCTGGCCCGCGGGACCGGTGACCACGGCGCTCTCCGGGCCCATTGTGTGGGGCTTCGGGGTACGGCGTTCTGGGCGGTAGGGCTGGTCGGTGGGGTGGAACTCGGCGGCGATCGTCAGCCTGTGTTCGCCCGAATCTTCGTTCGCTTCGTAGTCGTTGTCGCTGAAATCGTATTCGGCAGCGACCACGAGGTATTCCCGGTTGTAGCCGCCGACCGCGTGCTTTTCCAACGTGAACAAGCGACCCGGCGCCAAGCCGCGTGCGCGCCCTTGGCCGTGGCTGCGCTTGTGATTGGCCTGCAGCTCTTCCAGGCGCACCCGCGCATACGGATCGCCCTCACCCAGCGTGGGGTAGCTGCCCGGGTAGTCGAAAATGTCGTAGTTGGCGTGCGGGTGCGACGCGGGCGTGTTGCGACGCGTGGTGAGGTCCGCCGACGGCATGACGAAGTTGTAGTCGCGCGCCGAAAACTTGCCGCTCTGCACCGTCCCGCCAGCGGCCCAACCGTGGAGGTGGTCCTTGTCCGGCACCGTGTGGTCGTGCGGGTAGAACGGAATTGTGGCGTAGCCGGGATACGGTGAAGCCAGACCCACATCGTCCGTCAGTACCAGCGTGTGCTCGCCGGCGGAATGGTCGAACCAAAACCAGATGCCTTCGTGTTCCAGCAGCCGCTGCACGAAATTGGCGTCGGTCTCGCGGTATTGGACGCAGTAGTTCCATTTGCGGTAGCTGCGCGACAGCAGCCACTTCGTGGGAAATGGGTACATCGCCAGCACTTGCTTGACGATGTCGGGCGTGCTTTGGTTTTGGAAAATGCGGTAGTCGCTGCGCCGCGTCGCGTACCACAACCAAGGCTTGAGGTCGGCGATGTAGAGGTGCTGTTTTCCTCGCCGGCCGGCCGAGCGAAAATGCACGCACTGGCCGTTCAAATGGCGGCGCGCGCCGCCGTCGAGTTCCAAGTCTACCGTGATGGGCCGGCCGAGCAGGTCGTCGGCCGAAAGGCCTTTTTCTTCGCTTTTCAGCATCAGCTGAAATTCGAACAGTTGGGACAAGGCTTCCCGGCCTTGCAGGCTGTCGAAACGCAACACTTCCGGCCCCAGCGGGGTCGTGACGTTCAAAGCGCGGTTCATGGCGAGTCCCTTCGAGACGGCAAATTCGGGCGAGCAAGGCTCGTGGCGCTGCAACGCAGCCGCCCTCCCCAAAACCACTGTTTTCCCCGAACCAACAGAGTACCAAACGATATTTGGCGGTTTCCAGGGTCTTCCAGCTCGGCGTTCGCGCGGTGTCGCGAGCAGCGCGATCCTCTCAGGGCGAGCTTCACATTCCTAAATCGAACAAAACCAAGAGGGTGCCCAACGGATTTGAAGCGGTAAGAAAAGTATCGCCGACCGCCGTCGCGCCGATTGCGACGAATCAAAGGCCGGCGAAATTTCCCGGGCCAGCGTGATTCCGATGTACATAGCGGCGATCCAGACGGAAGCACCGGTTCGCCGCATCGGAAACTCGGGAGACCGGCCTCGGCGTGCCTGCGCGTCGCGGGGGCAATCAGGAAGCCGAGCCGGATCCCTCGCCCGGACCTGCTTTCGGCGGACGCCGCACCCGGCCCGCGGTCTTTCGTGCCGCCGGCAGCTTGGCGAACCCCTCGCTGACCGCGGCCACGAAGTCGGGCAGCGCGACTCGGCACGCCTTGCACCAATCCCACAACTGGACCAGATCCAACCGAGTGATGCCCGTTTCCACGCTCGAAACCCAGGCCTGAGTCGTCTTGAGCCGCTTCGCGAACGCCACCTGGGTCAACCCGGCCGCCTCCCGCGCCGCGCGCAGTTGCGCGCAGACCAGCTTGTGCTGAGGGCGGTGTATGGATTTCTGCATCAGGTCGCGCCAGGACAAAGGCGGACCTGAAATTAAGGGGCGCATGAATGTACACGAAGCCTTTATATCAAAAGATGTTGTTTTCTGGTTCGCGAGCGAGCTACTTTGCCGGCGCAGGGCCGGTCGGACCGGCCCACTGGACAAGGATCCCGCCATGAACGACACCGCGCTCCCCGCCCCCACCCCACCGGCGCCCAGCCCGTTGAACAGCTCCTACACCGCCACCCAGCGCCCCGACGGGTGGACCGAATTCCGCGTCGTCGGCGCCGCCGGCCCCTCCGCCCCGTGGTGGCTGCTGGCGGTCGGACCGCTCGTCGGCGGCAGCCTCGGTTTCCAGATTGGCCTGCCGCAGACGATGGGCGGTGTGCTGGCCGGGTTCTTCCTCGCCCTGTGTTACGCCGTGGGCCGCGCGGGCTCGCTCGGCACCTTCCGCTCCCGGCGGGCGCCCGCCGGCACCGTGGTGGCGAATCGGTCCGGCATACGGCTGCCGAACGGCCGGTTCATCCCGTCGGATCGACTCCGCCGGCTCGTGTGCCGCAACGTCCAGGACGGGGTGATCCTGACGTCGGTCGGCGTGGGCGGCATGGTCGCGATGGGCGCCGCTCGGCACGCCGCGGACGCGAATCTGTTCGTTCCCATCTCCTACCAGATCGACGCGGAAAGCGACGGACAGGCTTACCCGGTGGTCGGCAGCCTGACCGCCGCGACGGCGCGGGCGGTGTTCGACGACCTCTGTCGCGTACTCGACCTGTCGTGAGCGGTCGCGCGGCCTGCAGCGGGAACGCTCGCGCCGTCAAAGACCGCGGGCGCATTCCTGCGCCAACCACTCCAGGACCAGAGGTAGCCACTCGCCCGCCTGAGGCCCCACCGCGGCACCGGACTCCAGCGCACCGCGAAGGGTTTCCGGCATGGCGTTCGCGGGCAACTCGGCGAGCGCGTCTTCCAGAAGATCCACGAAGAACGCCTGCGTGCGTGCTGCGGCGGATTCGTCACCCCGCAGGTCCGCAGGCGCTGCGTGAAACCGGGCGGCGTCGCGGACCGCTGCGGCGATGCGTTGGACGGCGAAGTACACGGGGGCGCCTACGGGTTGGGCTCGACCTTGACGCGATCCTCCACCCGCTCCACGCCGGACACCTTTTCGACCTCGCGCAACGCTGCATCGAGCGTGGTTTTCGTGCGCGCGCTGCCAGTCAGCGTCACCACCCCGTCGCGGACGGCGACTTCGATCCGATGGTACGGCGCCAGGTCGTCCTGAGCGAGGCGGCGGCGTACGAGGGCCTCGGCGAGTGCGTCGGCGTCCGCGTCGGCTGCGAGGTCAGCGAGGCTCACGGCAGAAACGGGATTGAGGTTCAACGCGAGGCACGCGGCGAACAGCCAGCGGACGAAATTGAGGGTCGGCATGACAGGGCATCTCCAAGATGCGCCGCAAGTGGCGCGTCCGGGATCGTCTGCATCCGGGTCGTTCCGCGGCATTCCCACATGGGACTTGCACGCACTGGAGAGGTGAGCCATGGATGCTGACGATCGTTTGGTCGCTTCGCTGTTCGAGAACCTCGCCGAGTCCGACTGGGCGTCCGCATTCCTGCACGGCGTGTGCGAAGCCACCCGGAGCCCCGCAGCGGCCGTCTTGCAGGTCGATGTCGCCACGGGCCGGCAAACCCTCCCCGCTTACGTGGGCCAGGGGCGCGCAGCGGCCGAAGCGTTCGAGCGGAGCCACAGCGCCGGCAACCCGTGGCGCCCGCCCAACGAAACGCTGGGACCGCCGCCCGGATCGGTGGTGATTCCGGACGATCGCCTGCCGCTGTCGGCGCTCCGGCGCACGGGTTTTTGGGCCGATTTCCTCCGGCCGATGGGCGTCGATCACGGTTGCGGCTTGATCGGATTCCGCTCGCCGCAGAAGGTGCTGAGCATCACCTTGCTGCGCTCGTCGCGCGTGGGAATTTACGGTTCGAAGGAACGAGCGTGGCTGCGCGGCGTCGCCCCTCACTGGGTGAACGCGTGCAGGCTCAGGGATCGATTGGCCCCGGCCGATCGCGACTGCTGGGATGCAGCACGAACGCTCGACCAGATGAGCACCGCTGTCTTCTTTCTGGACGAGCGCGGTCGATGCCATCGATGGAACGCCGCGGGCGAGGCACTGCTGCGCGACGGAAATCTGGTGCGCCTGCGCGGCAGGCAATTGGTGGCGGCCCACCCCGGTGGTGGTCCGTCGTTTTTGCCCACCGCGGCACCGATCGCCCTCCGCCAGTCGGACGGGCGCGTCGGTGGCCACGCGACCACGCACCGGCTTCCCGGGCACGGTGGGCTCGGGCCCGCGTGGGGCGTGGTCTTCGTGGAACCCATGGAGACGCCCCAACGGGAGGCGCTGCGAGGCGCGCTGCGCACTGTGTTTGGGCTGACGCCCCGGGAAGCGGAAGTTGCCGAACGGTTGGCGGCCGGAACGGGTCTGAAGGAAGTGGCCGCTGCAATGGGGGTGTCGGCCGAGGGGGCTCGGACACGCCTCAAGGTCATCTACGGTAAGACGGGGGCCAAGCATCAGGCCGCGCTGGTAGCCCTGGTGCGCAGCCTCAACGCCGTACTCGGCTCAAAAGCGACCGACGTGTAGCTGCAGCTGCTGCTCGAACGTCCAGAGTCGTGGTAGGCCGCTGCCTTCGATCGGAAAGCCACAGCCTTGGACGCCCCAGAGGAATCCACTGGACGAATCCGTGAGTCGAGAGCTGCCCGCAGAGTTGCACCCGCCTCAGAAAATTCCGATGCGCCGCCCGGAACTTTTCGGATTCGCGGATGCCGGCCCGAGTGCACGCTCGATGCGCCAGGGATGGGAGGTCGCGCTCTGCCGCGGCAGACTGAAGCAGTCGGAGCACTGCGCCGCCCACACACCACCCCAGGAGAACACCAATGGCCGGAAAATTCGTCCTCAGCAACGCCGCCAATTCGCAGTACCGTTTTGTCCTGAAAGCCGGCAACGGCGAAACGATCCTGACCAGCGAGCTGTACGCCTCCAAGGCCGGCGCTCAGAACGGCATCGCGTCGGTCAAGGAAAACGCACCGCACGACACCCGCTACGAGAAAAAGAACGCGGCAAACGGCAGCCCGATGTTCAACTTGAAGGCGGCCAACGGTCAGATCATCGGCACCAGCGAACAGTATTCGAGCACCGCTGCGCGCGACAACGGCATCACGTCCGTCAAGAACAACGCGCCGGGCGCCACGACCGAGGACAAGACCAGCTAGGCACGTCGCCTTTCGAGGCCTCCGAAGCTCCTCGCCATCTTCCCTCCATGAATCAGCGCCTCGGTGGCTCCGCCTGGGGCAGCGAACAACTCATGGCGAGAATCGGGCTACCGCTGCCACTGCAGACGGTGGCCAGACCGGGGCCTCTCGCGATCTGACTGACCTTCATTTTTTTGCATGAGGCGACCGACATGGGCATCCATGCTTCCGGCGGGCAGCACCCACACTGGAACTACTTCATTGCTCTGGAACAGGACCTGGAGCGTGCATCCCGATACGTGGAGTTTGCCGAACCGAACTTTCCCACCTACTCCTTGGAGTTCGCCCACCTGATGTTCGCGGCGGCCTCAGAAGTCGAGGTGGTCTTGAAACGGTTCTGCGCTCGGTTTGCGCCCAAGGAGCCCACCGAGAACATAAATGACCTCAAGAAAATCGTGCTCGGTGGAGACCAAGGCGACGACTACCGTCTGAAAGGCCTCCCCAAGCGGATGGTCTCGGTTCCGAGATTCGGCCTGGAACTTCAGCCATGGAAGAACTGGAGTGGGAAGAAAAATCCGGACTGGTGGAAGGCCTACAACGCCGTCAAGCACAACCGGCACGAGCGGTTCACGGATGCAAACCTGCACAACGCCCTTAACGCAGTGGGCGCGTTGTTTGTGCTGTCCCTGGAGCTGGCCTGTCGGCCCGAGTCGCCGGACGACGGTGGGCTGCAGGCTCCTTACGTGATGCTCGCCCATCACATCGACCCGAAGCCGCGGCTGTTCACGATTCCGCTGTAGCCCGCGCATGTTCACACCGTCTCGCTTTGCCAAGCTTAGAAGCCGTCGCAGTCGGCCAGACTGTACGAACGGCGCATCGACCGCGATTCTGCGGTCGTGGGCGCACCGGTCGGCCTTGCCATCCAATGTTTGGACCAGATCGGGTGCGAGACCTTTCGCCAGCGTACAGGCTGGGCGCCACGACCCAGCGCCCTGTATGTTCGAGAAGCTTTGGCGCAATGTGAAAAACGCTATTTTCCGCTGAAGCAATACCGACGGCGCACTTGACCAGCTTGCCAGAGTTCCCCGAACTGATTGAATGCGGGTGCGGGGACCATGCCGGCCAAACGTGGCGCCACCCGATTGGCGCCTGGTGAGGCCGTGCTCCTGGGTTCCGCCACCTCAATTCGGGAGCTCGAAAATGGAAGAAGCCCACAGCGAAACGCCGTCCGTCAGAACGAGGCTGCTCCGCGCCTTGAGAAAGCCCAGCCGGGGCCTCGCCAACGTCCGCCGCCTGATTCCCGAATGCTCGAACGTTGAGCTCAACGAGGCACTGGTCGTCGCCGCCCGGCGCGGTCGGCCTGACCTGGTCCAAGAATTTCTTCCCCTGTGTGATTCCACGGCGAAAGGGCGCGCCCTCGTGAGTGCCGCTCGGGCGGATCACGCTCACGTTCTGCGTGAGCTCATCCCCGCGATCGATTCGAGGGCTGACGTCGAATCGGCGCTGTACGACGCCGCTCACAACGGCAACGTGGACGCCGTGCGGGAACTCATTCCCGCCTGCGATCGGGATGCCCACACCGAGGCGTTGCGCGAGGCGGCGGTGAACCGCAATCTCGACGTGATCCGCGTCCTGGTGCCGGTCAGCGACACCGCCGAAGCTTTCCGCGGCGTCGCGGAATCGCTCATGCAGCTCATCCAGGAATACGGATTGGTGGAAGCGGCCGAATTCGCGGATCTGGCCGCGCTCGATGCCCTCGCACCGTACGTGGACGAGGCGGTCGTGGAAAGCGTGCTGAACGAAGTGGTGGAAGCTCCGTTGCAGTTGCTGAGAACCATGCCTCGGCTCGCGGCCATCCTCTCAGCCGCGCAGCTGCGGCAGACGGAACCGCCAGCTGCGATCCCGCGCGTTCACTGAGCCTCACGGCGCCGGACGGGCAGCGCCGGGCCGACACCGCAGTGCCGCACTGGACCTCTGACGACCGAGCTGCGGCGTCGTCAAGCTTGTCTTCGTACCGCGACAAAAAAACGCCCACTATGACGTGGGCGTCGGCACTGCTACCCCCTAGGGGGATCCAAACATGTGGTTTCTCGCAATCGGAATCCGGAAATTCCTCTCACTACCCCCATTGGGGATCCAAACTTTCCGAAACCACGAAGAAAGGTAGATCGACGCTCTCGTTCTGTCAAGGAAGAGAAACGGCGGTTTCTTGATCAAATACAGCAACTTAATCCAGCAGAGTTGGAAATAGCACTCGTGATCTGGGCGCTGGCGAGACGGACCTTCCCTGTCTGTAGACCATGCATTTTGGCCCAGGCCAACCGGGGCAAAAAGTTCAACATCAGCAGGCGGCAACAGCCAGTCCCCGCTATTCGTCCGATCCACGCCCTGTATGTCGGTTCGAGCGAGTCGGATGGGCTCAACCGTTCTCGGAAGGACTGTGCCACGCGACCGGCAGCCACGTCGGCGCCTTGGTCGTTTAGGACCTTCATCACCGACACGACCTCATGCGCCTTCTGGGGTGGGTGGACAGGACGCGTCAGCGCTCGACGACGAACGTCGGCATCCAGCCCGAATCCCTTGGCGCCAGACGCACGCCCACTGACCGCGGAAAGCTGGATCGGTCGTTGGCGCAAGCCATCAAGGCAGTCCTTGCTTTCCACGCGCTGCAGACCGCGATGGTGCCTTGCACGGCGCCACGGGAGACCAAGGGGGCCCAAGATCGCCGTGGGGCACGAGTAGCTTTCGCTGAGCCTCCGAGGAAACTCGTCTGGACACGGCGGACGCCTAACCGTCATGCTCGACACCAAAGGCCCTTGTTCACTTAGCTAACGTGGGAAATTGCATGAGCACCAGCCCTGCCATCCCCCTCGCGGAGTACGTTCGCGGCACCGACTTCGGTGAAGTCGGCATTGACGACGTCCGGAAGGAACAGGGCGAACTCGTTGGGGAAGCTGCCGCTCAGCTACCTCTGACAAAACTCCTGATCGCCCTATCAGCAAGCGGCAATTTGTTCTTGCCCGACAGCGACCAACTCCGATTCGTCAACTCCTCTTCAAAAGCAGCGGCGTATTTTTCTCGCGTCGGCGAACGAACCCCGACCGGAGCCTCGACACCAAGAACGTATGCGTTCGAAAAAGATCCTGCGCACGACGACAGAGTCGACGACCTGCTCCGCATGCTTAACAACTGCAAAGACTTGCAATTGCGTGAAGGGCAATTTCCCGAGGTCAAGGTGGCGACGCTGAACGGGTACATCTGGCGCAAGGAAGTGTCGAGGACTTACTCCCGCAATGGAATGGTGCGCCACGACATCGTTGGCTGGAATGCAGCCGGCACTGTTTCACCCACCCAGCCGGTGGTGGCGATAGAAGTCATCAACACCCACTGGCCGGAAATGAGGGCTCTGGAAGACGTGATCGCGCACTCCCATGCATGCTCCTTTGTCGTTCTCTTCGACTTTGTCGGGGCCAAGCAAAAACTGATGAAATTCTTCGGCGGCGCCGACCCATTTCTAAAAGGGATCATGTACGTCGCAAACGGTTCGGTTCAAAAATTAGGAAAGCCCTACTTCATTGCCGACCGCAGGAACCCTTCCGAACAAAAAATACTCGACCAGCCTATTGAGCTTTGCCGCGAAGCCGCCGTCCTGATCCAGGCTGCTCGGTAAGTTCGTGGATGGACCTTCGGTACATAAGCCTGGACAGGTAGCCGTCATCATTCAGGCATTGCTTGATGAGATCGAAACCCAGTCTGCACTCGTCGCCGAGCCAGTTTTCCGAATTGCGCGTTCTGCGAGGCAGTGCGAAGGTGCTGGAGGCAAGGCGTGCGAGATCCGAGCCGTCCACCACCATGGAACAGTGGGCAATGCGGGTCGCGGCCATCTCCAAAGACAACGCGTGCCCGTTCATCTCTTCCACGTTCTCCAACGAGTCCGTGGAACGCGCCTGGACCCTGAACCAAGTGGCCAGATCCATGTGGATTCGATATAGCTCATTGATCGTCATAGCGGCACCAGCATGCGAAACCCCATGCAAACATGCACCCGCCTGATGTCAAGATCAGGGTTTGGCTTAAGGGGACGTGGTTCACCGACCACAGGGTCATCACCCCTCCCGCGCGCGCTGCCGCAGGCGTTTCACGTAGGGCCCGTCCACCATCTCTTCCGGCCCCAAATCGAGAACGCAGTTGATCAGTGAGGCGAAGGTTTCATCCGTCAGCTTGAAGTCCATAGGCAGGTCGTTGAAGTCGTCCCCGCGGTTCTCGTCCAAAGCCACAAACAACGCCCTCACGTAGCCGGCCTTGGAGTTGCGACTGCCCTCGGTAGCAGCCTCGGTGAGCGGGTCCGAGGCCCGGACCTCCGCCTTGTCCGCGTCCGCCGCCAGTTCATCCATCAATTCGCTGAGCGTCGGCCAGTACTTCGAGTCGTACTCAGCGTGGAGAGCCTCGAAGGGCTTTTCCAACCACCCGGTGAAACGTCCGTTGCCCTGCCCCGCCGCGGCGATCACATCGCAGACGGTGTAATGGGTCTGGCTGTGGAATCCCGAACGGTTATGCAGGTCGAACCGCCGGCGAAGCAGTACCGCCAACGCAGAAGCGGTGGCCGCGATGTCCTTGTTCACCGCCACCAGTTCGGCCCGCGCCTCTCGCGCCGCTGCGTTTTTTTCGGGGCTCCACTCAACCGCGGTTTCGACGACCACCGTGAAGAAGGTCTTGAGCGAGTGCGGCCGTGAACCGTGGAGCTTGTCGAAAACCTCCTCGTAGGCGGCCGTCAGCTCGGTGCCGCGTGCGAGCATCCGATCCAGAATGGGGATGGCGCTGCGCCAGACTTGGTGGTCGATGTTGTACTGCCGGTCTGCCGCGAGAACCGTCTCGCAGGCGTGTCTCGCGATTTCGTGATGGGGTGCCATGGGCTCTCCGGGGTGGGTTCGATGAACCGGAGCATAGAACTGCAGGTTCCCGTGGTCGGTACCCGAACGCCCCACGGTTTGGACCCACTCAGGTACGCAGCTACGCAGCCGACAACACCGCGTCGAGCTGCCCCAAGTTCCCAAAAACCGCATCCACGCGGAGCCGATCCCGCCCTTGCATTCGTGGTCGCGTCTGCCGTCGATTCGGCCGCTCGCCCCTCGCTACATCCGCATCCGGCCGCCCGCTCCGGTCTGTGCGGGTTGTACCAAGGCCTGGTCCAAGCTCCGCGCCACGCGCCGCGCTCGCCATTCCGCCACCTCGTGCCACCCCATATCGTCGGCCAGTTCGAACGCTTCGGTCTGCTCCTCCTCCGTCATGAGCGCGCCGGCGTGGATCAGGGTCCGCACGGCCCCCCAGTTCTCCCGGTGCAGGGCGACGTCGAGGGGCGTAAGACCCCGCTTTTCCCGCGCATCGACGTCGGCGCCCGCGTCCAGCAGCGCCTGGGCGAGGAAGCTGTAGGGCGCCCCCTCGTCTTCGTCCAAGTCCGGCGCGATGGCAGCGGCCCAGTGCAACGCGGTCGCTCCGCGCGCGTCTCGGGCGGACGCGTCTTCCCCGGCGGCCAGCAGCAGCGGCACGAAGGCCGGCGGGCAATCGCCGGCGACGGCCTCCTGCAGAATCGTGCGCTCGGCCGCCCTCGCTTCGCGGGCGAGCTGCGGTACCGGCCACGCGAGCGACCGGCCCTGGCTGGACGCCTCCTGCGTCGCGAAGCGGTGGAGCAGCCAGGCCTCCACCAGTTCGTGGCTGGCCCCGGGCCGGTCGGCGGCGTCGTTGCGCTGGTCGTAGACCAAGGCCAGTCGGTCGGCCGCTGAGGCCGAGGCAAACCAGTCTTTGATCGCGGGGGCGAACGCGGGCGCCGCGTTGACGGCCTCGGTGGCGAGGGCGACGGCGACCGCGGGCTGAGTCCACACGTCGGGCTTGGGACGCCAGCACGCCAGCAGCTCGCAGAGGGATTGGCGCCGCGCATCGAAGGGGGCGCCCTCCCGCTTGATCGCCTCGATGTGGAAAAAGCGGTCGGCCTCAACCAGGTGGATCGGGTTTCGCACGGGGGACTCCTTGGGTGCGGCGGTCCGCCCCGGGGACGGGGCAAAACCGCGGCGGCGGCCGCGTTCGCGGCGTGGGTGGGAATGAAGAAGAAGAGCGCGAGGGTTGACTACGGGCCCGACCCGTTTCGCGCCGGGACCAGCGCCGCAACCAGATCGGGGAACGCCGAGACGTGGGCCACGTGGTCGATGGCCCGACAATTGTGGCTGCCTGCGGCGGGGTCGGCGCCGGCGGCCAGCAGCAGGCGCGCGGCATCGGCAAAACCGTGGCGCACGGCGCCGGACAGCGCCGTCCAGCCGAAGCGATCCCACCGGTCCAAGTTCCTCGCCTTCGTTTTCGTCAGCAGGTGGCGCACGAACGGCAGGGCGCACTCCTGCGGCGGCATTTCTCCGTCGTCTCCATCGAGGCTGTAAGACGCCGCCGTCCTCAGAGGGGTGTTGCCGTCCCCGTCGGGGTGGTTGGGATCGGCTCCGTGATCGAGCAGGTAGGCGGCCGTGCGGAAGTCGCCGGCGCGCAGCGCGTCGATCAGCGGCGTACGCCCTTCGGGGCATGCAGCATCGGGAGCGAACTCGATGGGCGGAAGCTCGCCGTGGGTCCGCTCCCGGTCGGCCAGTGCAGCGCGCAGCGCCCAATAGCCGTAGGCGTCTTCCGTAGCTCCCACTGCAAGGAGAACCCGGGCGCGCGCTTCGTCCGGAGCCTGCACCACAGCTTCAACGAAACGCCGCAGCCGCTTCGCCACACGCTTCCGGTCGAAGACCTTTCGTGCAGCCACAACGAATTCGGCCCAGACCTCATCGGGTTGGGTCCATTCCATCAGGAAGCTGCGAACGCGCGCAGCCTCAATGGTTTCCCGGGCCAAAAAGGTCAGTTGCGCGAACGGCAGGTTCGGCAGCAGGTCGTCCAAATCGAAATCGAAAACGTTCAGCATGGGCGGCACCTCCGTGTGAAGTGCTCGCCAACGTATTGAGGATCTCCGAATCGTCAAGAGGCCACCGCCCCGCACCGCCGGCGTTCCAAACCACGACCGTGGATTGGTCCACGCCAGCGAGTTGACCAATCGAGGCGGACCGGCCAACCGGGAGGGTCCACCGGGAGCCTTCCCGACTGCAAGCTTTTGATTCTTGGAAAAACGTTGTACTTGTACTTAGAAGAACGCTGATTTTTCTAAGTACCTCAAGTACCCCGATGTACGGACGCGCGGAATCGCATCAAACGGACGCGCAGGTTCAGGTCGAATCGGCAGTCAGTTTGCGCAGAGCCGAAGCAAAACCGGCCGGAAAGACCGGCAACCCACAGTCGTCCACGACGCGGCCTTCGGCGTCTTCGAACCAACCGAAGTGCTCCAGCCGGCTTGGACTCAGTGCATCCTTCAACGCCCTCCGCTCCACCCCCAGCAGTGATGCCAGCGGCGACTCACTTGCTGCGCCCTTGCTCAACACCCCCGCGCTCGCGGCGACTGGGGTCGCCGGCGTTTGCGCCGCCCGGTTGGCCACGTGGCGTGCAGCCAGCAACTGCTTCCGCAAGCTTCGCGCTTCGGCCATGGCTGCGCCCATCCATGCGCGCAGCTCGGGGTCCCGAATGCCCTTGAGTCGTTCGTCTTCGCTGGCCGCAGGCGCTTTGGGCCGCCGCGCCGCAGCTGCGTGCGCGTGGATGAGGGCGCCGTAGTCAGCTGACCGATTGCGCAGAGTCGCCGTGCTCGGGCCGCCTCCCTTGGAGGAGAGGCGGCCGATGTGCGCGACGGTCAACACCGGATTGGGACGTTGCCGTTCTTCCAAGCACAACGCGTGAATCCGTTCCAACGCCGGACGCGAACGCTCACCGATGGTTCGGTGCAGCTCGTCGAACAACGCTTGCGCCGGGCACGTCATCAAGCTTCCCCGTGAGAGGGGGGAGAAGGCAGCAGCTTCAACTCCAGCGCCGCGGGCCTGTGTTCCATCAGGGGAACCAAGGATGCCGTCAAACCTGCTGCATCCAGTACGTCCCTTCCCGCTGCTGCTGCCTCCAAGTCTTCGCCGCTGAACTTCGCCAGCAGCAACTTAGAAACCTCGTTCCCGACTTCGATGGATTCTTCTCGGGTGAGCGTCGCCAACCTCCGCGCCCCCGGGGTTCCTGCCAACACCGCGTTCAAGACCCGCGCCCGACGCAGCCTGGCCACCTCCACCTCAGGACAGGGAAAGAGCCGCGCGGATTGGCAGACGGCGTTCATCAACTCAAATTCGGTCGTCGCCTTGAGCGCTGTGGTGAGGTCCTGCCGGCTGCCTCCCAACACCAAACTCGTCCCATCCGCACCTCCGGCTTCTTTCATCGCCGCCTTGCAGCGCTCCACCAACGCGTAGCACGCGTGCCAATCGTGGGCGATCCGATCGACTTCTCCGGTGGCGCGCTCCCTCCGCTGAAGTGCGGTGTCGTACTCCACCGCCCTAGTGAACGGCCGCCCTTCCTCACGGCAAGCGTGCTGCTCGCCATCAAGCGCATCGTGCTCGGCGCACGCGTCGCGGTATTCCTCGGCCGCTCCGTGGAGGCGTACGCCCAAGGCGTTGAATCGGGCGACGAGCCCTGGCAGGAACGCGGGCCCGGACACGAAGTATTTGCACCGCAAGCAATTGCGCGGGCTTCCCAGAGTGGGTTGAGGCTTTCCGTCGATTTCCGGCCCACCTCGATGGCACAACGTACGGCCCGTTGGGCACATCCCGATCTCGTCCAGCGACCAACCCAATTCGTCGCCGCTCTGAAGCACGGATGCTCCTTCGGGTCCGTTGCTGACGTACGACCGCCGCGCTTCTCGGTCCACGGAGCTCAGGTACTTGGCGAAGTTGGCGCGTTCGTTGGCGTCGATGCGGCGGGCTGCCGCGTTCATGGTCTCGTTCATTTGGTCGGCGTTGAGTTTGACGTAGTGCAACGTCATGAGGATGGACGCATGGCCCGCCAAGGATTTCGAGAGGAACACCAGTGGCACGCCTCCATCGACAGCCATGGCGGTGATGAAGCTCACCCGCAGGGAGTGGAGGTCAAACACGGATGTTTCTGGCTGTCCTTTCGACGTTCGGGTTGCGATGAGCCGAATGGGGGAACCGTCGAGCCGCGTCTCGCCGCGCGCCGCCAACCGGCGCTCCAGCTCTTCCAGCAGCGCGAGCCAGAATCTCTTCAATCGCACGTCCGACACCGGCTCATTTCTGACTTTTCGAGATGCGGGATCGCGCATCAAGAAGCAGGCCCCGCCAATGTGTGGACGGCCCGCGATCTCTGAAATGCGATCGGTCAAATCGCTCCACGCCAACGGCTTCTCCAATGCGTTGTGGGTGGCTTGCCAGGACGACAGATCTTCGACGATTCGGATGACCGCCTCGTGCGACCACGGCATTTCGTACCCAACGTCGGCTCCAGCTCGGGTACGGGACTTGTTGGTGTTGACGAAGAAGCCCAGCTTCTCGCCTTCACCTTGTGAAAAGGAACGCAAAAACGACCGCTTCACCAGGCAGCCGTCCGGTGGCGCCGTCGGCAACGTGTTCTTCACCCACTTCCCCTCCGACCACCGCAAGGTGTCGCCCTCGTCGGATTCCAAAAATCTGACCTGGCTCGTTCGAAGCGGCAACAGGAGCTTGAGGAGGATGGCGCTCGCGCGAACCGGGCTCCACACCGATTCGATTCCCCGGTGCGTCTTCACATCCACCCAATCGGCCCGCAGACTTCTCGGCCAATCGCTGCGGACGATCTCGATCAACTCCCGCACAAACTTGGTCGGAACGGGAATTCGGTGGGTCTCGCAAGGCGTTGGCCCCGATTGTAGACGCGTCAGGGGGTTGCAGTGAGCGCCGAGGGAGTCCTTCAATCGCGACGTCAAAATCCAGTTGAAGAATTCGTGCAGCTTGTTGGTGTGCGTTTCGCGACCGGCCCGCAGACCCTGCAAAGCGGAATGGAGATCGTCCGCATGCTTGTTTCCCATGCACAGGAATTCGGGCGGGCTGCGGGGGAATTGCGGTTTTTCGGCCACGTATCTCAAAAGAAAATTGCCGGAGCAAATTGCTCTCAACGTTGACGTACTTTGGGCCACCCAAGCCGCCGCGTGTTCGCGCCAGTTTTCCATCGAATCGCCTGCGGTCAAAGCCCACTTGAACTCGGGGTCGGAGTAGACCCAGGGCCGTTTCCCAGCGCGCCACACACCGCTGGTCTGAAGCACTTTTTCCGCCGGGTGCGTTCTTTGCTGCACGAGTCGAATGCCGCGAAAAACGTAGTTTCCAATCCCGTAGTTCGCCAGCGCGTGGCGCGAAACGGTGCGTGCGCAAAGATCGTCCGCGTCCACCAATCCCACGGTCCCCATGCTCAGGTGCATCACTTCGTGGACCAACCTCGGATGTGCCTTGTCAGTGATGCCTGCAACCGCGTCCACCACCTTACTCATCCAGTCGAATTGCGGCCCCAGGATGGCCTCGCTAAAGATGCTCATTTTTCTCGGAGCCGCTGGCAGATGAGCCGGCAAACCGAGATGACCTCTCGCCCACAAAACCACCAAGAGCTTCACGGCGCACGCCATGCGGTCCGTGCTCTTCCGCTGCGATGCATAGCACAGCATCTCTTCGAGGAGCTCGACGACCCGTTCGTCGTCAGCGACACCGGCCAAAGCCGACCACGGTTTCCATACATGGGGCCAGACTCGAAGCCTTCCGGTCTGCTCACGTGGCCATGCAACGAACGCCCCGATGTCGGCCCGCAGTTTCGCCAAATCGAGTTTGGGAGGCAGGAAGAACTTGGTGGCGCTCTCGTTGATCAGCAGCCGCCGCCCGCTGAGCGGCGAGATGACTTCGCGGAATTCGTCTCGCTGAAAGAAGGCGCTCATTCGTCGTCTCCTTCCGACAGGAAGGGGTCGGGCCTCAAGCCCAACGGCACGCCGTCCAAGGCCGCGGAAACCTCGGCCGGCGATACTTCGGTGTAGGCATCCTGGGACCAGGGCGATCGGTGGTGCATGGCGCGCTGGATGACGCGGCGGTCCACGCCACCTTTCGCCAGCGCGCTGCCGTATGCATGTCGGTGCGCGTGCGCGGTCGTACCCCGGTTCTTGCCGGGCGCATACCCCAGCCGTTCCATGGCCCTTCCGTGCGCGTGCGCGAAGGCGGCCATCGTGTAAGGCTGCCCGTATTCCCGCTTCCGTTCGCTGATGAACAGGTAGGGATGCACGCATTCCTTCGGACGGACGCACCGCACGTGCCGGACGTAGTGGTTGAACAGCTGGAGAAACAGCACGCCGGATTCGGGCGGGTACCAGAAGACTTCCGCGCAGCGCCGGCTCGCGTCCGTGAGGTACAGGTTTTTCCAACCGGCGTGGAACCGACCTTTCACCAACGTCCGCGGCTGCAGACGCCACTGCTTGGCCAAATACTCTTCTCGGTCGGCCGCGATCCACCGTCCCCGTGGATCCACGTAGTCCTGCGGCGCTTCGCCCTGCTCGGGGTGGAACACCCGGACCAACGCCGACTCCGGGTTCCCCGGTGCCGGCTCCACGTCGGACAGGTACAGGTGAAACACTTCGCTCACCCGCAGACCTCCGGCGTGCATCAGCAACGCGATCAGTGAATCCCGAAGGTTGACGCGCCGGTGGTAAGGCGCGTCCGGTTTTGCCTTACGGGCGAAGCCCACTTTGAGCAGCCGCGGAAGCTCCGTCGAGGGAAACGCCTTGACGTCCCGGTGGCCCTGCGGCGCGCGGCGCTGAACGTCGACCGAGCGCGCGAAGCGCGGCTTCGGCCGGTGCGCCCCCAGGTAGCCCAGCATCGAACGCTGGGAGCGCACCTCAGCTTGGCGCGCCAGGGCGATGAGTTCGGCGGTGGTCGCCACGCGCCACGGATTGAGCGGTGCGGTGCCGGTGTTGGCCGCCACCCAGTCGCCGAAGGCGGTAGCCGCGCCCAGGAGGTACTTGGCCCGCGCCACCGATCGCGGTGGCCAGTACAGCTCACTGGGGTCGCTGCCGTCCCGGCGCACCGTGCCCGCCACCAAGGCTTCGGCAAACGCGGCGAAAGCGGTCAGCTGTTCCTCGTCCGACCAGACTGCAGCGTTAGCAGTCGTGAAGTCGATGAGGAGGCCGACGGCAAGCGCCGCGTTCGCCTGCCAGGCCAGGGAACGGGCGCGTCCCGATTCGAGCACGTAGCGGACGAAGGGTTCGAAGATCTCGGGCGTTCCGTCGTTGTTGAACACGTAAAGCGCGACGACGCGGACGTCGTCGAACCCGGGTCGCTGCACCCGGGTGAAGATTTTTGTGTGGTGAAGCCCCAGCTCGCGCCGGGCGCCGAAAACGGCGTTGGGGATGCGCTTGAAAGCCATTGTGGGTTCCTAGGCCCGAAATTCGGGCAAAACGGGGCCGAGCGCCGGCTGGCGCTTGACGAAAAAAAAGGGGGCGCTAGGATGCTGGCGCGGGGTTCTCATCCGCTGTTGCATCCAAGGCCCGGGCGCGCCAACGCCCGGGTTTTTTTGTGCGCCGAATTTTTGGAACACCAGGGGGAACCTGGCTCTAACGCCTCCGATGGGTGAGCGAGCGGGTCTCTGTACTACCACCGCCCGGAATTCCCGCAAGCCCCTCAACCGATTGATCAGCAAAGATATTTCTGATCAAGCTTAACTCATTGATTATGATCGGTATTTTCCCGAAATCGTGCGCGTTGATCGGCGGCCAGGGGTGTAAAATGGCACCACCACGGGCCGCCAACAGTCCGCCGCGGGAAGACGCACCTCCGGCCGATCCGGCCGTTCTCACGGGCCACCTCCGGCGCACACCGCCGCGCGCGGTTTACCGACGTCCACGTAATGGCGTTTCAAGCGGACGCCCACGCGGCGCGTGAAAGCCTGGTATCCGAGGTGGGTTTTCTTCGGGTTGCGCGAACCGGATCGGTAGTCCTCCCAGGCGGCGCGCAACGTGCCTCCGGGTTCGTGAAGCACAACCAGGGCGCGCTCGACGTCCACGGCGGCCTTCAGGGGTTTGTTCGGCGCAAGAAGCTCGTGGAGCCGGGCGGCGTCGAGCGATTCCAGGTCGGGTTCGGTCCATTTAGCGTCGGTGAGAAGCTCGCGGTAAATGCGTGCAGTCGTGGGGCTGCAGCCGATGGCTCGGCTGGCGCTGCGGTGCGAGCACTCGGGCTCCCGAACGAGGAGTCGGACGAGCGCAAAGGGGTCAAACGGTTTTTTGGGAAAGGTGAACAAGGGGCGTCTCCAGCATGGCCACATCGGGCCTCGGGGAAACGGCAGGCAGCAGTACCCCGCGGGCTCAGAAACGAGCCTGTTGACGGTGCCTGTTGGTGCGCTAGAGTCGCCACGCGCGGGGAGCAATCCGCGTGCAACCGGGGGTCCGTCCATCGCAAGTGGCCGGGCCCCCTTCTGCGCCGCCTGCCGAGCAGAAGCAAGGACAGTCGTTCGATCGATCGTCTACATGGCGGTTTTCCTTTTCCTGTTGTTCGTCCAATGATCCCGTACGGGTGCGGCGTTGGTCGCAGCGTTTTCGGCGCAGTCGTTCGGACTTCCGGAAGTCCAATCGGTGCGACGCCTCGCTGCTCGCCACCCTACGGCTGGCTGAATCCGCGTCAACCCAGCACGGACGTCGAATCGGCGCCTACACTGGACGGATGTGGACTGATTCACATTCGGTGCCGCAGTCGATGGGCCATACGCGGACGTCCGTCGACCAACGCCTCCGACGCCTGGTCCATGGCGTCCTGCAGGCCACGCGCCGCCTCTGCGGCCTGAGCCTGAGCGCGCTCCGCTCGGCGCTTTTCCGCCCACGCGCGGCGGGTCAGGTTGGCGGGAGAGCGAACGGGCTTCCCCGGCGCGCCGTGGCTCGGTTGGTGGGTGGAGCCCGTGCGAGGCGCGTGGCGCTCGGCGGATTGGTCTTTCCGACCGCTCACGCCCACCGGGTTCGCAGCTGCTCGAAGCAAGCGCGCCTCCGCGTTGCAGGCGTGCGCCCACGCGGCATGCAGCCGCCGGCGGGCGGCGAACGTGGTGGCCACGCGCTCGGCCGCGTTGGCCTGCTCCCGGATCGCCTCGATGAGTCGGTCGAGACTCTGCAGGGCTTGCTCTGCAGCGCGGCACAGCCCGATCAAGTAGGCGCGCAGTGCGCTGCTCAGGCCCTGCGGCATGGGTCCGTTCGGCAAGCGCATCGGAAGGGCGCGTCGCACGCGCGCCTTCGGGGGCCTCGACGTTTTTCCGTGCGGCGTTCGGCGCAGAACGGCCGTGCGGTATCGGCCGAACGCCACCAGGTCATCGTTGTCCCGTCGGATGCGCCGATTGAGATCGCCCTGCCAACTGGGTTCGCCCCTTCGCCCTAGGGCGACGGCGGCCCGGTCCTCCCGCTGCAGGGGAGCGCGGGTCAGCCGGACTACCGCACCGACGTCGCCGCGCTCGGCCGCGTCGTGCGCCTGCTCTTTGAGGCTGCGGTCGTCCACGCGTTCAGAGCGGCCAGCTGCGGCCAAATGTCGGTTGGTGATTTGAGCCACGGCGCTGCGAAGGAAGGCCACTTCTTCAGGCCCGGTCTTGCGGTCGTCGAGGACACGGACTTTCTCGCCGAGTCCGTCCACGCCGATGCGTCGGGTGGTCATGAGCAGGTGGACGTGGTGGTTGCGATCGTCGCCTTTGCCGCCCGGCTCGTGGATTGCGGCCATCACCGCAACACCGTAGCGATCCACGAGGACCTGGGCGATGTCCCGCACCAGCGATGCCCGCTGCCCGTCGTCCAGTTCATGAGGGAGCGCGACTTCGAGTTCCCGGGCTACCCGTGCATTGACGCGCACCTCGGCGGCTTCGGCCGCGTTCCACAACCGCTCGGGGTCGTGCGCCCACTCCGGAGCGTCTTCAGGTGCGCAGACGAAAACACCCGCCACACCGGCTCGGCGGCGGTAGTCGTGGGATTCACCGGTGCGTTCGTCGTGGAAGCGCGCGCCCGCACGGTAGGCCGCCGCGGCGGGAGCGGACTGGCCTTTTGAGCGGGTAAAGACTTTCAGGGTCGAATGAAAGATGGCCATGAATCGAACGTATACGTCCATGCACGAAACGCAATAAGCAGCGCGACCCAACCAATGACCGATCTTGAAAGAAGCCTCCGATCAATGAGACTTTCTGCCTTGCGAGCAACTACAACACACCATCATTTTCGCCGTCGCCAAACACCAACCGTGGGCAATTCAACAGCGCACAAACTTCTCAGCGCGAACGGGAACACCATGAAAATGACTGAATCACGGCGCTTTGCGGAAGCGCTAGGAAGCTGGATGCACTTCGAGGCGTGTTGCTTTAGGGCGGGACTTTTTTCCGAGAGCTCATTCAAGAGCGCGATCGGCAGTGTCGCGAGTTCTCTGCACGCCAACCACAAAGCCGCCCGAGTTCACGCCGACTATCCATTGGCCACAATTCAGCGCGCCCCAGACGCCGACAAAAAGAGCGGCCGTGGTCGAAAACGAAGCGTCGATTTCGCCCTAGTCTATGACGACGGTAGGCAGCCAGCATCAGATCCAGAGGTTCTTATCGAAGGAAAGTGGGCCGGCTCCTCACACTGTACAACAGCAAATATCGTTGGCGACTTCATCAGGCTGTGCCTTATGAAGCGAGCGTACCCGAACGCAACATGCCTTCTTGTGCTCGCCGGTCATACAAGAGATCTGGACGGGCTTTTCTTGCGCCGTCCTTTTGCGGGCGGCGCTCGCGACGTCATACGCTGCAACGGTACGGGCGCGATCACAAGGTTCAAATTTCTTCATAGAGACTCCGCACACCAACGCCATTTCGCCGGAATCATCTCTGATTTTCATGCTGTAAATCTTGACGTGCCAATAAGCTTTTCTGTCTCCGGAAGCACACCCTATCCAGATGGCTCTGCGAAATTCAAAGCGGCCGCGTGGGAGGTTCGAGAAGTTGACGTCCGAAACCTCAGTCGTACCGAGTGGCCAGCACCGAAGAAGAAAAGGAATAGCGGCGCATTAAAGAGCAAAAATTTCGATGGTTCTGACCTGCCACAACTGTAGCTCCGCGGGGCCGTGGAGAGAGGCATGTATGAGCGAACCCAAAAGAATTCGTGTGGGCGCCATCCCTCTTGCTCAAATCGCAGGGACCATCCATATCCATAGCGAAAAACGTGCTCACCTGATTAACGGACTCGTCAACGTTGTACCGCCTGTCCGATTTCGGCGCCCCGCGCCGGGGTCCGGGGCAACGCTCCGGCGCACGCCACCGCCACAGGCGGTGGGCAAACCCAGAGGGTTTGCGTAAGTGTGCCCTTGCCTGTCTCGGCTTCCGCTGTACCGCACTGCTCTACCGCGAAACACCAGCCATCGACCCCCGGCAGGAAAATGCCCGTCCAGCGCCGGAGAAAAATCCTGTCTCGCTGCCGGATTGCGAGCGTCAAGCTACTCGGCGAAGTTGGGGACATCTCCACTGCCCGACACTTCCCATGCCTGTGCCCATCACTCCAGAAGCACGCACCACCTACAACGCACTGAGTCTCGCGATTCTTCTTTTGCCCGGCTTCGACTGGTGCAATTTGTGGTCTTCGGGGCCACAACCTGCGCCCAGCGTGGACGACTACGTGCGTTTGCTGGAACTGAGCGAGAAGTCCGCCGCGCTTGCTCGGTCCGCGCTTGGTTCCGATGCGTCGGGAGCGGGTGCAGAGGCGTTGGCGGCGATGGCACCAAAGCCCGCCGAATTGGCGGCGGCGGACGCCGGCTCGGAGAGCCGACTCGAACTGAGCCGCATCGTGGCTGAGTATGAACCTGCAGAGCCGGAGCGTCGGCGCCTTCGCAGGAACAAACCTTGAGACCGGCTGCTGCGGCCAAACCGGGTCCGGTCGAAAGGGCGCTGCTGCGCGCGACGCGCGAGGTGTCCCAAGCCCAGGCCAAGGAACTGCTTCAGGAAATGCGCGCCAAAGCCAAGCTGAAAGAGGCCGCCCGCAAGAATGAATTTCGCCGCCGTTTGGCGATGGGCGAAGTCGTGAGTCATGCAGGACTGGACGACTGGAGCACCGCGGAGGTTCTGGGGCTTTTGTTGGAAGGAAAAGAACGCGTCGGCGCATCGCCCACGATGCGGTTAGGTATGAAGCAGCGGGGGGAACAACACACCCACCAAGCCTCAGCACGCCGCTCCAACGCGTCAGCCAGACCGGCAGAAACGCCCGCGACACACCAACGTTGACTTGCGACTCCGGAGGGCCATCATCCAGGCATGAGCCAAGCGCGCAGAACCGTTCCCGCATCCGGACTTTCCACCTTCAGGATGCGCCCCCTCCTGGAAAAGGAAATCGAAGCCGTGGTTGTGCAGGCCGGGGGCAGATTGGCCCACCCCGATGCGAACAAACGGCTTCAGCGCGGCGCCGACTTCCTCCTGGGCTCCAGCGTCATCGAACTCAAGATGCTGGAGGACGAGGGACTCGACAAACCCGAACGGCAGAAGAAGCTGGCCGCCCTGTTTTCCGAATACTTCCCAGGTCGGCCCACGGTCGTACTCGACAGAAACGGGCTGCCGTCGGATGGCCAGCGAAAATTCGACCGCATCGTCGAGGGCCCCATCAAGACGGCGGTGAGTTCGGCTCGAAAGCAACTGGAGCAATCGCGGTCGGAGCTGCAGGCCACGGGTACCGTGTTGTGGGTCATCAACAACGGGTATTCCTCGCTGAGCCACGACGCGCTGTTGGACCTTGTGGCCCGCCGGGCAAGAAACGACTCCGAGGAAATCGACGCCGTGGTGGTGTCGGGGGCCTATTACTACGGCGACACCTTCGACAGCTTCTTCGATTGGCCCATCGACTGCATTCCCGTAAATCTGGATCGTCCGTTCTCGGGTTTCGAAGACCTTCGAAGCGCGTGGAACGGATTTGCCGAGATGCGGATGACTGAGCTGGTCCGAAACCCAACGGATTCGCAGGATGCGAAAGGACCGATTGTCGATATTTCGTTCGAGTGCGACGGCACCACGTTCGTGATGCCCACGCCCCCGATGGGAAGCAAGTCGGACTTTTTCATCAACGGGCGTCCTCGGCAGAATTCGACGGGCATCGAGACCCTGCCCCCGCTGGCAACCGTCTTTGCCGGCCTTACCCAGAAAGAGTGGGCCAAATTCGGCCGCCGAAACCCCGCCGCCGTGGCACCTTCTTACGGTGAATGGCGGGCTACAGAGGCTCGCGCCAGCTCCGAATGCCGCCTCAAACCGTTCGTGGCGATGCCGATCACCTTTGACGGCTGGCGCGCCTGGAAACGCCGACTGCCGAAGGGGGCAAACCCGTCGGTGCATCGCTACGCCACCGACGTGTTTCAGGAGCGCGTTCCTGCGCTGATGCATGGGGCTCGTGAATACCGGCCGGATTCGGTGCTGCCGCACCGCTTCATGCTGTTGACCACGGAACAGATTGGTCAAGACCTGGCGTTCGACGTTTCCCACCTTCTTGAAGTCAGCATCCTCCACGACGGGACGTGCGTGCACCAGGAAGCGTGGGCAAACAAGGCGATGTTCTTCGAATACGCGCTTGCCGTGGCCGCGGTTGAAGCGATCTTGCGGGGCGTGGATTTCATTTTCTGGCACAAGGATAGGAACTACGCCTGGAGTTGACCGGGGACCAGCGCAGCGACGCCCGTGTTTCGCGCGAATTGCCGCATCACCCAACCGCAGTCCCGCCACTCTTGGACGCGCGCCCAGGAATTTTTCGGAGGATGTCTCGATGTCCCTCATCGTATTGGCCGCCGAACTCGTCGAACGCCCAATGGCGCTCCCTCCCCATGTCCTGCTGTTGGGCGCCGGCGCCAGCTGCGCCGCGTTCCCACAGGGCGACGCGCACGGCCGTCGCCTGCCGGTGATGAGCAACTTCGTGGAGCACGTTGGGTTGCTTCCCATCCTTCGTGATCTAGCGCCGCAACTCGCGGACGAACCCAACATCGAAGTGGTCTACCCACGGTTGCTGGAGCGACCGGAGTGGACCGCCGGGGCGCGGGCGGTCGAAGCGCGGATTCGGGCCTACTTCACCGACATGGCTTTGCCGCCCGAAGCGACGATCTACGACCGAATGGTGCTGGCACTGCGGCCTACGGACTCAATCCTCACCTTCAATTGGGATCCGTTCATCGCCGACGCTTGGCGACGCAACCGCGACGTAGTCCCACTGCCATCCATTCATTTCCTGCATGGATGCGTTCGAGTCGGGACGTGTCCGAACCACCCCGATGAATCTGGGTGGCTGGATGAGCACTGCCCGCAGTGCCGGACGCAGCTTTCGCCCATGCCGCTGCTGTATCCGGTGGAGCAGAAGGACTACGCCTCGGACCCGTCGATCGCTTCTCAGTGGAAGGCAGCACGCGCGGCCCTTTCCGAAGCGCTGACTCTGACGGTGTTCGGCTACAGCGCCCCCATTTCGGACGTCGAAGCGGTTGAGCTGTTGAAGAAGGCGTGGTTCGCGCGCTCAGACCGTCAAATGGAGCACGTCGAACTCATCGACATCGCCACCGCGGAGGCCTTGGAGGAACGCTGGGGGCCGTTCGTGCCCACCCTCCACTACCAGCCCCAAACCCACTTCGACCAATCCCACATTGCACGCTGGCCGCGCCGCGTTTCCGAATCGTGGTTCATACCCATGTCAGAGGGTCGGCCTTGTCAGCACTTCCCCTTGCCTGAGACGAGCAATCTGGAAGAACTGCAGGAATATTGCCGAAGCATTTCCGCATTTGAGCCGCAATGAGTCCGCGTTCAATTTTCTGAGGAAAGGCAGCGTGGTTCTGCTCCGACTGTCTTGTCCAGACTTGAATCTAAACCGGTGTGAGTGCTCCTCCCTGCAGAGTGCTCGCCAGTTGCGTGCAAGCTTGAACGGACCGCAACGCAACAACCTTCTCAAAATCACCCTATGAAGCACAGCCCCATCCGAACCGCACAAGAATTCGAAGCTCTCATGCTTTCAATCGATGCCAAACTGCAGCAGGAGAAAGTGCCTATCCCTTGGCGGGGGCTTAAAGCACAACAAGAGGTTTCGAGACGTCTCGAAGTAGAGATTCCCTTTAACGGGCCGTTCGACTTCACGCCCAAGCCGGGGGACTACACCTGGTCGAGCCTCAGCGGCCACATTTCAAAGTGGCTCGAAGACCGATACGGCGACCGAATGAAGCTCGACTTTAGTTTGGGATACACGGCCATCGCCATCCGGAACGACGCCTGGCTCATGAAAATTCCCTTGGTTCTCGGTCGGGTCCAGGCTGTATGCGACCGCAACTTGGCCGAAGATTCCCCGACAATGAAGGTCTACAAGCCCGGTGAGGATGCGACTCCTCTGCAGATGAATGTGCTCCGACTCTTGCATCAATTTCCACAGGGCTTAGCGAATCAGTTGACCACGGCCGAACTCAAATTCGTGCTCCATGTGTTCATGGAGAGCCTGGCCTGTTTTCGATACTTCGACGGGACCTACCGCAAAGAGAATTTGGTAGTCATGGCTATGTCCGACCTCACCAGTTCAGCGCGTCGAGCCGCGGGAACACCCGAAGAATACGGCATGTCCAGATGGGACTCCCTTCAAGCCGCAGAAAAGCTGCTGAAGTTCTTCCTAACCCAGCGGGGCCAGAGTTTCCCGAAGAGCCACAACCTGGCCGACCTGTTCACGCTGGCCGCTTCGGCCGGTTTGCCAATGCCTCCAAAATCCTTCATCGACTCGATTCAGTGCGACGCTGGCGTTCGCTATGAGGTGAGGCCGTACACCAGCACGGAAGTGGTCCATGCTCACCGCGCCGCAGTGCTGGTGGGATACGAAGTTGCCGCTGCACTTGGAGGCGTTGCCTGATGCCTCGGGCTTGCCTTTGCATTGCGTTTTCGAGGAGGTCGAATTGTTCCGCTCCCATCTGGACGAGCGGCAAGCGGCTGTAGTTTTTTTAACGCATGGGACCGCATACCGATCGTTTCCCCGGGCATGCCCAGAATCGCCGCAGGTACGGTGCGAAACCGTCGTGCTCAGTGCATCGGGAATGACGGGTTGCCGCTGAAGTGCCAATGACATTTCCATCTCCTTCCAGGGACCGGAAAACAGCACGGCTCTGAACCCCGCCCACAGTGGCTGGAGACCTTGGTTCAGCAATGTGCAGAGGGCTGCACCTTCGCATGTTGTCTCACACTCAAGGATGGCCTGTCTCGCTGCACTGCCAGGTTCTTTCTACGGAAATCTTCTGAGACCACGAATATGTCCACAACCAAATCTGTCGAGTTCATGGCCTCATCCTTTTGGAGCGGAGTGAAGTTCCTTCCGAAACGACCGTCGGGCCTGCGCTTCTGTTCCGATGCTCCGGCGATAGACATTGAGCTTATGCCTGATGAAAACGGGGATGCGGGCGTTCGCTGCAAGGCGAAATGCTCGATTCCAACGTCCGATGAAGTGTGGGCGTTTGTGGATGCATATATATCGGGCACGCATCTTCAGGGACTCAAGCCCGGCATTGAGCTTCCTCTTATCGAGGATGGAGTCGAAAAAATTGACAAAGAAGGGCGGATCAAAGAGCACTTTCGGCTTCCGCGACGCCTTCTTCCCGATGCTGTTCAGAGCTTGCTCGCAACTGCCGACGACAGGCTGAAGCAGAGCATCAGTCGGTTCGTGAGAACCCTGCGGTGGCGGCAGGACGTCGATGGTCCTGCCCAGCCGTTTTGGGAGAAACCATCTCTCTATTGGCGGACGAAAGAAGGTCCGTTTCGCATTGCACCCCCGTCTCCAATTCGTGTTTCGCTGCCCATGCGCACAGGCATAATCTGGGACGAGGAATCTCAAGCGGCCTTGCGGCAAGCCTGGGAAAGCGGAGCGAACGAGCCTCTTTGCTACGAACTTTTACGGGAGGCTCGCGAGCTCGTCGACACGGCCGAGCGGAGTGCACTGCTGATTGGGTTCAGTGCCCTGGAGGTCGGCATAAAGCATCACCTCTCGGCGGTAGCCCCCTCCGCCAGCTGGTTCTTCTTCAATGCTCCATCGCCCCCAGTATCCAAGATACTCAAGACCTACCTTCCAGAACTCCACAGTGGAGCGATGGACCCAAACGGCTGGAAGAAGCTCCCGTCGGTGAAGGACTGCGCGGAACGAGATCAGGAGCGCAACGCCGTCGCGCACCGCGGCGTTTTGGCGAACCCAGGCGGCATTTCAGAGTTTCTAGAATCGGTCAACGAAGTCCTGTACCTGCTTGAGGCTCTGCGTGGGAACGCGTGGGCGCGCGATTACATTCCTACCGCCACGCAACGGTCGCTGGGCTGGCCAGGAAAAGGCCTGAAACGAGCGAAAATCACGATAAGCCAGCACTGCTAGGATCCCACCAAGCGCGCCAAACAAGCCCTTACTCTTGCGAACGATGCTGCGGCGCAGCTGGCGGGGTCTGTGATCCACCGAGCCGCAACCCGCCGAGGGTCGTCCAATACCTCTTCGGCGGGCTTGAGGTGCTCGTAGGCTTCAGCCAGTGCCATGCCCCACGAGTGAGTGGGCGGGACGACGTCCGCGAGCTTCCACAGCGCGTCTTGAGTCGCCCAGCCGATGTCGGCGAGCATCGAGGAATGTGAGGGTTCGACCAGTGCCGGGTTGCGCGACAGCCCCCACACCGCTCGAATGCGTTGTTCCTCGGGCACTACGTCGAATGGCGCGGTTCCGAGCACCACGCTCGCCGCCACCTGGTCGTCCAGTGTCGGGTTCTCGAAGAGTGCGAGTACGTCGATTTCAGGGGCGTTGCCCAGCCACTCCGCCAGGAGCCGCTCGTCGTTTCCGAAGAACCGCCCCGGCAACGTCCGCATGAGTCGGCTGATGTACCACACTCTGTTGGTCAGCGCCGCGGTACGCAGGTCGCCCCCACGCATGAACAGCTTGGCTACCACGTCTCCATCCAACGAGAATCGGGCCAGCGCCAAGTTGATGAGCGGGTCCGAACGAGCCAGCAAAACCGATTCCGCTTCGATCCCTATCGGGTCCGGCACGTGGCCCGCGGTTGCCGCCCGACGCTCAAGGAGGCTGTAGACCCAAGCCGGATCCCGATACGGCAGTTCTGCGCGGAGCAAAGCAGGGGCAACGAGGGACATGACGGAATCCCGGTGGGAGTAAACGCATACTGCGTGGGTGCCGGTCGAATTCCAACCCTCCTTTGTTCGTCGCGTTCGGAACAAGGTCGCTGATGTCCACACTTTATGCGTCGGGATCCAACCATGAGCCCCCACCCCACCGCAACGCCGAACGAATCCGCGCTCAAGAAGCGCCTCCGCTCGGAGTTGGTGCTTGCAGATGAACTCAAACCATTTGTGGCGGGATCCGCGCGCCAAGGATGGGAGAAGTGCGAAACAAAGCCTATCTTGGTTCGAGGCCGCGCCGGACGGTATACGGTGGTAAGTGGGCTGAATCAGTTCCTGCGGGAACCGATGAGTTTGTTCGTCGAGGTTTTGGTGGCGGAGGACGCCTCTGTAGCTGACTATGGCCCTGATGAACTGGCCGCATTGGTCGCAGCGCGCCCCGTAGTGCAGCTCTCGGACCACATATCGTCTTGGCTAAGTGATGTCATTGCTCATGCGCCCGGATGCCGTGAAATCTGGCTGTTCGGCTCGCGCGCCGGCGGAAAGGTTCGGCCCGATTCCGACTGGGATTTTTTCATGAAAGGGCCACCTGGGCTCGCATCTCGCATGCGCAACGGGACCCGCTTTGGACGCGATGATGTGGATTTTTTCGTGTGGGAAGATGGGGCCAAGACAGCGGTCAATCCCTGGCATGCTGACAAAGCGTTCGACACCAACATGGCGTGGCATCAACTGTCCGAAGACTACGCCGAGTACGATGGGGTCAAGGGTACCCGGGATGGTTTCGACGTGCGGCGGTGCCGTGCTGTCCGGGTGTGGCCGATTGAGCCTGCCGGTTAGTTTCGATAGGGACGAAAGCGCTCCGTACCTCCCGGTTCCTCACGTTCATTGAACCGGCCGCCGGCTGGCGACTGCTCTATCCACCGCCTCCAACGCCGCGTGCCACGTCGGCGCCCGCTGCACGGACTTCAGGAACGCGGCGGCCTCAGGGTCCTTGCCGCGAACGCGCCGCACGTTCTCGACCGTCCGCTTGTCCACAAAACACGCATCGACGTATGGAGCGTGGCACACCAGGTGGATGTCGGTCAGATCGCTGCCGCTCGTGTTCGTGGCCAACTGCCGGTGTCGGAGATACGCCCGGTGGATGAGCCAGGTGGGAAACTGGCCTTGTCGCGCTTTGACGTACGCCTCGTCTGAAATCCCGATGGATCTGGCGGAGATGCTGAGCAGCCGCCGGAAGTGCGCGAGGTCCGTCAATTCACCGACGGTACGCATCCCTTCTGCGTCCTGGCGCGTCAGGCCCGCCATGGCCAGGATGCCGTCCCACGGAGTGGCGTGCTGCACGAGGCTCGGCGCGTCCTGCAGGAGATCGTCCACAAACGAATCGACGTTGGCGATCGCTTCGGTTTCGGACGACCGGTCCTGACGCCGGGAAACCAGTTCAGCGGCGAGTTGGCCGCGCATCGCTTCAAATTTTCTCTGAGCCTGCGCAAGAGAGTTCCCCTTGGCGTTCAAATCCAGCTTGTCCCTGGATCGGTCGAGCGTCTGAGCTTGGGATATGGCCGCAATCTCCCGACTCCTCTTGGGCCGTGCCAGAAACTCCTGCCGCACGGCATCAAACTGCGGCAGAAACCATGCAGAAATCGCGTCGCCGGACGTGGCCTCAAACACGTTGCTTCGAGTGGTCTCCAAGACGGCCTGCGGCGTCGAATCCGGGGCATTGAGCGCTGCACGAAGCTCGCACCCCACAACATCCGCAATGGACCCAGCGCCCTCCCCGTGGGCCGACACGACGGTGGTCATGTTGGAGACCGAACGCAACGCCTCCAAGTGTCCCCGGCACTCGGCCTCGTTTTCGTGCTGTATCAATTCCATCAAGTGGTGGAACGTGAAGACGAAAACGCCGCCGTTCGCTTCAAAAGCTTTCAGTCTGCGAAGCGTCGCATCCCGATGCTTGCCGGAACGAAGATCCACGGTCAGGTTCGACCAGTGAGAGGAATCCAAGGCAACCAGAAACGACGTTGGGGCAAGTGGCATGGGGGTCTCCGGGGGCATTGCCAAAGGCTCCAGGCCCGCAGTCTCAGCCCGTGCGACAAAGCAAAATTCCGCGTTCACGCCGCTTCCAAAGTCCGATTGCTTTTTGCGTTCTTTCAGCAGGCACCGCGATACGCACGCATCTTCGGTTGCGCAGGTGGCACCGGCCGCTTCGGCGGCCAATGCACGATCGAGCGGACGGCGTCCCACGGTTAGCACATACCACACGTGGCTTTTTCACCAACCAACACGCGCGGCTACGCCTTTCTGATCTGCGCAATGCCATCGAAGCCAACGTGCCGGCCACCGAGGATCATCCGCTCTAGGGCGTCCAGTGCAGTTTGGTGGCTTCGGCAGGCCGCAACGATGCGCAGAACTTACATTGCCCGAGTCGCACGAGCATCAGCGGGTCCGCGCTGCTCCGCTAGGCTGCGCGCCGCCTCCATCGCCGCCCGCTTGCCTTTGTTGGGTTTCACTACGTGCTGAGCGAAAGCGAAGCGCTTTCGGTGTGTTCGCGAGTCCGGCCCGTTGGCGCTCTGACTCGATTGGGGCACACGTGATTGGAGACGCAAGCTCGGCAAATCGGACAAGTCCGTTCAACCCCGCAACAACGTCTTCAGACGCTCGAATTCCAACCAGCTCCCCCAACCCAATCCTGGAAACAGCTCTGCCAGCTCGCCCGCGGTCCACGGCCGCATGTACACCGACTCGTGCACGTCGTCTCCGGGCTCATGCCCCACGAACGCCCTTCGCCGTTCGGCGGGGAGCCGGCTGCCTTGCAGCTCCTGGATCACGGTTTTTCTGAGGCTGTGGAAACCCACGATCCCGTTGGTGCGGCGCGGTTTGATGCCGAGCTTGTCGAGGTAGTAGCCAAAGCCTTTCGAAATGGCGTTTCCGGCTCCCGCGCGCCCGTCGATGCGCATGTCGTGGAACAGGCGTTCTTCGCCCCTCTGGCGCAGTTCCTTGACGCGTTCCAGCAGCCCCAGCTCGACCAATGCCGGATGGATGGGAACGAGGCGCCGCGAGGCCTCCGTTTTGAGAGATTGACCATCCGAGTCGGTGGCGATTCGGATGCAAGGGATGCCGTCCTCCTCGATGAAATCCGACAGGTAGAGCTGTGCAATCTCACCCACACGCGCCCCGGTATACAAGCCAATGAGCGCCGCCCACTTCGTGTGCAGGGTGCGGATGCCCGCGAGGTGGGCCGGGTCGAAGACGCGCTGGAGCGCCGGGACGTCCAAGGCTTCCCACTGGAAGCCATCGGCCTTCCGACGCGCCTTTTCCTTCTTGGTCATGACGACCACGCCCTTGATGGGGTTCGGCCCGACCCATTTGCCCCGCTGGGCCAGGAAGGCGAACAGCTGAGCGGCGTGGGACACGGCGTTCCCGGCCGAGCGCTTGGTCATCGGCGCGTCTTTGAGCTTGCTGGACGGCTGGGTCATCAACCCGTGCGCCCAATCGCCGGCTTGCTCGCGCGTGATGCGGGCGACGGGCGTGGCGCCGCCGATGGCCGCCTTCAGCGATTCCAACGCCCGCTTCCGCTGCGACCAGGTGTTGGACTTGAGGTTCGGCGCTTCAGCTTCTTCGTAGAGCTTGATGGCGGCGGCGAGCGTCAGGCCCGACGCCGGTTTGGCCGTGGCCGCCGTCGGCAGCACGGGAGCCGGACCTGGCAACGGTTGCGCCAGCACGACGCGGAGATTGCCCAACGCCTGCAATGCGTCGAGCACCGCCTGGCTGTCCTGCGGCGTGCCGTCCGTGCGAATTCGGGTGGGGCGAAGCGTGGTGGGGTCCACGTCCATCTCGTAGGGACGCAAGGCACCCTGCTGAGCCCCAGCCACGATGTCGTCCACACGGGGCGGCTTTGGCATCGCAGTCCCCCTCAGCTCCGCGAAGACCTGAGCGTAGCGCAGCGACAGCGTCTGGGCGTAGACCTTAGCCACGCGCGTGTCTCGGGTCCGCAGGCTGGTTTGGACGAACCGCCGGCCCATGACGGGCTGCAAATCCAGCGGGACCCATTGGCGGAAGTAGTAGACCCCGCTGGGGACGCGAATGAGGTGGTGAGCGAGGCGCATGGGGCTCCATTTGTGCGAGCCGGTTGTGCGACCACCTCAAAGGCTAGAAACGAAAAAGCCCTTGATTTCTCAAGGGCTTAGACGTGATGGCTGGGAGACTAGGATTCGAACCTAGATAAACGGAGTCAGAGTCCGTTGTCCTACCGTTAGACGATCTCCCATCAAGTTGTCGCAGCGCGCGCTCTGACCGGATGCGTGCTGCGTTCGGGGCTTCCTGCCCCGTCGAGGCGCGATTAGCGCTTCGAGAACTGCGTGGCGCGGCGTGCTTTGTGCAGGCCGACCTTCTTGCGTTCGACTTCGCGTGCGTCGCGGGTCATGAAACCGGCCTTGCGCAGCGAGGACTTCAGGCTGTCGTCGTATTCGGTCAGCGCGCGGGAGATGCCGAGGCGGATCGCGCCGGCCTGGCCGGTGGTGCCGCCGCCTTCAACGGTCACGAGGATGTCGAACTTCTCGGTGACGTTGAGCAGTTCCAGCGGCTGACGCACGATCATGCGGGCGGTTTCGCGGCCGAAGAACGTGTCGAGCGTCTTGCCGTTCACCGTGATGTTGCCGGTGCCCGGGCGCAGGAACACGCGAGCGGCGGAGGTCTTGCGACGGCCGGTGCCGTAGTTCTGTTGCAGTGCCATGTGCTCTATTCCTGCGGAATTCAGATGTCCAGCGCCTGCGGCTGCTGGGCGGTGTGCGGGTGCTCGGCGCCGGCGTAGACCTTGAGCTTGCGGTACATCGCGCGGCCCAGCGGGTTCTTCGGCAGCATGCCCTTGACGCCGATCTCGATGACGCGCTCCGGATGGGTCGCGAGCATGTCTTTCAGCGAGGTGGACTTGAGGTTGCCGATGTAGCCAGTGAAGCGGTGATAGAACTTGTCGTCCATCTTCGCGCCCGTGGCGTGGATCTTTTCGGCGTTGACGACGACGATGTAGTCGCCGGTGTCGACGTGCGGGGTGAAGACTGTCTTGTGCTTGCCGCGCAGACGCAGCGCGATTTCGGAGCACAGGCGGCCCAGCGTCTTGTTGGTCGCGTCGACGACGTACCAGTCGCGCTGTACGGTCTCAGCCTTCGCGCTGATCGTTTTCATGACTAAAGAAACCTTGTGCCAAGAGGGGCAGGGAAAGGCGCGGGATGATAGCGGCACATACCTGAGGGTGCAACCCCTGGAGAGCAGCGTTCCGGCCTTCGTCCCGGCAGGTCACCGGGGGGCGCGAATGCTAGCATGAACCGACATGTCTTCCAGCCCCCCAGGCCCGAACGCGGCCATCGATCTGCTGAATCTGGCCGACCAGTGTGTCCTGTGCGGCCTGTGCCTGCCGGCCTGCCCGACCTATCGCGTCGCACGAAACGAAGCGGAATCGCCGCGCGGCCGGATCGCACTGGCCAGGGCGCTCGCGTCGGGCACACTCGCGCCGACAGCAGCCGCCTTGACGCATCTCGACCAGTGTCTGGGATGCCTGTCCTGCGAGCGGGCCTGCCCCTCAGGCGTCCAGTACAGTCGCCTCATCGATCGGCATCGGCAGCTGGCCGCAGCACCGCCGGATCGATTGCAACGCGTGTTGTATGCGCTGATCGCCCGGCCGCAGCGGCTGCGAAGGCTCGCCCAGCTGAGTCAGGGACTGCGCCTCTCGGCGTGGCTGAGTCCGCTGATCCGGCGGCTGGCCGGCCAGCGCGCCGGACTCGCGCGGTGGCTCGCGCGGATACCGCCGCTACCATCGATGGCCGGACTGGCGCCCCGGCCGACGCGCCCCCACCTCACCGGCAGCGAGCGCGGCCGTGTCGGGCTGTTTCTCGGCTGTGTCGCCTCGGCGTTCGATCGGGACACGCACGTGGCGGCGCGGACCCTGCTGAGTGCACTCGGCTATCGCATCATCGAGCCGCCGGCACAGGGCTGCTGTGGCGCGTTGCCGCAGCATGCCGGCCACACCATCATCGCTGGGACACTCGCGAAGGCGACCCGCGAGGCCTTCGTGGCCGAGGGAGTAGACACCGTGCTGGTATCCGCGTCCGGGTGCTACGGAGCCCTGCGTGACCTCGCGTTCGCGGACAGCGGCATCATGGTGCGGGAAATCGGTGAATTCCTGGCTAAGGACATGGAATCCGGAACGCTTTCGTTCGCGCCGCTGCCACTGAAGGCGGCGCTGCACCGGCCATGCTCGCTCGACAATCGCGTGCGGGCTTCCGCTGCTGCCCGCACGCTGCTGCAACATATTCCACAACTGGAAATTTCTGATCTGCCGCCAGAACCGCGCTGCTGCGGCGCCGGCGGCATGCATTTTCTGCGGTACCCGCACATCGCCGACCCGTTGCGCGACGAACGCCTCGAACAGGTCGATGCACTTGGGCCGGATCTGCTGCTGACCAGCAATATCGGCTGCCGTCTGCATCTGGCCGATGGCCTGCGCACACGCGGGCGCGGCATCGAGGTGCTGCATCCGATCACGCTGCTCGCGCGGCAGCTGGATTCGCACGGCACGCGCCCCGCTCGTCATGCGACGTCGCGCGACGCCAGCCCCTGAATTCCCGATCCAAGGAGACAACCATGTTCACGCGCCACTACAGCCGTATCGACCGTGTGTTCGACCAGATCGAGCGTGCGCTGGCCACATCGCTCGGCGCCCGCGCCGAAGCCCTGCGCGCCAATCCGGCCGGCGAGCTGCCCACGGCCGACCTCGACGAGGCAGAGCGCCGCCATGCCGCCGGCCTGATGCGCATCAATCACACCGGCGAGGTCTGCGCCCAGGCGCTGTATCTCGGCCAGGCTGCAGTCGCACGCGATGCGGCCACGCGCACGCAGTTGCTCGACGCGGCGCAGGAGGAGACCGACCATCTGGCGTGGTGCCAGGACCGGCTGCAGGAACTCGACAGCCGCCCGAGCCTGCTCAATCCGTTCTGGTATGCCGGCGCCTATGCGATGGGGCTCGCGGCCGGCTTGCGCGGCGACGGCTGGAACCTGGGTTTCGTGGTCGAGACCGAACGCCAGGTCGAAGCGCATCTCGACGAGCACCTGGAGCACACCGGACTGCCGCCCCAGGATGCGCGCAGCCGCGCCATCGTCGCCGTCATGAAAGACGACGAGGTGCGGCATGCCGAGAACGCCCTGGCTGCGGGCGCGCGGCGGTTGCCGCGGCCGATCCCCGATCTCATGCGCTTCGCCGCGGCGACGATGAAGGCGGTCGTCTACCGGATCTGATCCATACCGTGGCCGGCTACGGCAGACAGGCCTCGAACTGCGCGCGGAAAATCAGGTCGCTGTTCGACGTGATGCCAAATGTGCTGCTGTTGTCGCTCGAACGGCCCGGCGCCGACGCGGTCAACCGCAGGTTCGCGCCGGGCGTGTAGAGCACGACGCCGGAAAATGTCGCCACGCCGTTGACGACAGTGACCGGCCCACCGCCACGCACCGGATTCCCCGTCGTACAGTTCCAGCGCGTGAGCTGTACCTGCGTCGCGTTGTCAGTGGTGACGAGATTACCGTTGCTGTCTTCGACACGCACCGTGATCGGGGGCATCGTCATGCCAGCCTGTGTCGTCACCGGCTGCTGTGCAAACACGAGTTCGGACGGCGAACCGGTGGTGACGTTGAACGACGCGCTCGTGACCGCCGGCAGGACGCCGCCGGTCGCGCGCAGCGCGTAGCCGTTGCCGCCGAGATCGACGCGCAGGTTGCTCCAGGTCGCCACGCCCTGCACGAACGCCGCACTGCCGCCGTTGCTGAGAACCGCGCTGCCGCCGTTGGGATCGTTGCCGATGGCGATCGAACTCGCGGCGAGCAACCCGTTCGGCACCAGCAACCCCTCGTCGTCGAGCACGCGCACCTTGACTGCCGGCGTGATCGCCGCATTGACCGCGGTGTTGACGGGTTGCTGCAGGAATACGAGCGCGTTTTCGCGCTGGAAGCGCAGGCGACCGTAACCGTACTGGTAGTCTCGCCCGCTGGTGCCGAGATCATTGCTGCCGGTCGCGGCCAGTGTGCGCAGCGGCGTGACGATCAGCGTGTCGAGCTGCGCGGCGGTGGTCGGGATGCCGTTGCGCTGCATCAGCAGTGCAGCCATGCCGGCAACATGCGGGGTGGCCGCGGACGTGCCGATGAAGCTCGTCGCCGGGATCGGATTGGTGCCGCCGATGCCGTAGCTCACGGTACTTACGTTGTCGAAGCTCGCCACGTCGGGCTTGAGGTTCGGATCGCTGCCTGGACTCGTCGACGGCAGTCCCCCGCCGGGAGCCAGCACCGGGCCTTCTGAACTGAACGGCTGCTGCGGATTCGTACCGGCAGTCGCGACATTGATCGCGCCGATCGTCAGCACGTTCGGCGAATCAGCAGGGAAGCCGAGACTGCGCGCAGCGGTGCGATGGCCGAGCGGGATGTTCGCGAACAGCTGCAGGTTGGTCGCCGTTGTTGGCGTGCCGGCCACACGAACCACGGCGACGCCGAACACGGCGCTGTTGGCGGCGCAGCCACCGGTGGTGCCGCTTGCGACGTAACTGATCTGCTCCTGGGGCGTCTGTCCGCTGCTGCCGCTCTGGATCAGCGTCGACTGGGCCACGGGCAGCGCCTCCCAGGTCGACGCGTTGATCCGCCGATACAGATAGAGATCGTAGTTGCGGTTGCTGCCGGGTGAGGTCCACGCGTCCCAGTACAGATCCACCTGGATCAGTTCGCCCGCGGGAATGCAGTAGGCGTCGCTGGTGTTCGGGCCGACGCCAAAGGCGTTGTAGAGCGTGCTGCTGCCGCTCCACGAGTGAAAGCCGCTGCCGGAGCCGGATGCCAGCGAGAACGCGCCGCCCCAGTGCTGCTGCCGCTCGTTGCCGGCGGCATTCACGACGAGCACGCCGCGATTGCGCGCCCAGCCCGACGCCTCGGCGATGGATCCCGGCAGTGCCGTACCATCGCCCTTGCCGTCGAGCGGCGCACCTAGGGAGGCGGAGATGATCTGCGCGCGCACGCTGCCGGCCGATCCGCCGCCCGTGGTCAGGTTCGCCGCATCGAGTATCGCGCGGCGCCAGTCGCCGACCGTGATCGTGTCGTAAGCGCGGAAATTTGCACCTGTCGCGACGTCGTAGGCGATCTCGGTGGTCGCGTTGCCGTGGCGCACGTTCATGCAGCCGAAGCTCGACGGGGCGCATTGCGGCGGCGGCGAAGCAAACGTCTTGTAATCGAGCAGGCTGATGCGCGCGTCGGGGGGCCAGTCCTGCGAAGCCTGCAGGTTATTCACCTCGTTGCCGTTGTTGTCGAAGCTGTCGATCATCGCAATGACGACGCCGCTGCCGTTGAGCGCCGGCGAAGCGGCCTGCCACAGATTCGCGCGTCCCGCGGCCACGCCTTCGCTGGTGCGATTGCCGATCAGTGGCCGCACCAGACGCGCCGGCACGATGCTGACGATGTCGCCATCGCGCGCGAGATCGAGCAGCCGGTCACGCGGGATGCTGGCTTCGATGCGATCCGTCGCGAGCACGTTGCGGATCTCGGCCGAGACGCGCGCCAGCGCCTGCTCGGCGCGCTGCACCCCGGCGTCGGTGCGAAAGCGCAGTTCGACGAGTACGCGCTCGTCACCGGCCAGCACCGCCGGCAGGCGTGCCGCCTCGCTGCCCGGCGGCGCACGCAGCTGAGCGTGGACCTTGCGCTCGGTCTCGTCGCCATCATCGGCCGGCAGCGTCGGCGCGTGCGCAGGTGAGTCCCCCGCGTTCTCCGTCTGCAGCAGCGCGTAGGGTCCGGCAAGCACCGGCAGGGCCGCAACGGCGGCGATCAGGGCGGCGGCGCGGACAGCGCGGCGAATCGGAGGGCGCGACATGGGGCGGCAGCAACGGCAGAAAGTGCAGGGATGCTAGCAATGCTCCGGTTCGCTTGCCGTTAACCGGCATCACACGGCGCCCCAATGAAAAAGCCCCGGCGGTGAGGCCAGGGCTTTGGCAACGCGGGCGCGCGACTTCAGCTGAGGTTGCGGCCGTGGAACAGTTCCTCGATCTCGTACTTGAGCTGCTGCTCGATGCGGATCCGTTCCTTGAACGACAGGTCGGACGCGTTGGCCTCGAACAGGTAGGTATCCAGCAGGAATTCCTTCACGTGCATCTTCGTGTGGAAGATGTTTTCCTGGTAGACGTTGACGTCGATCATCTCGTAGCGCTGCTTGATGCTCTTGCTGAGATAGTCCTGGATCGAGTTGATCTTGTGGTCGATGTAGTGCTTCTTGCCCTTCACGTCACGCGTGAAGCCGCGCACGCGGTAGTCCATCGTCACGATGTCGGATTCGAAGCTCTCGATCAGGTAGTTCAGCGCCTTCAGCGGCGAGATGACGCCGCAGGTCGCCACGTCGATGTCGGCGCGGAATGTCGCAATGCCATTGTGCGGATGCGTTTCCGGATAGGTGTGGACGGTGATGTGGCTCTTGTCCAGGTGCGCCACCACGGCGTCGGAGATGACGTCCTTGCCGGCCTGCTTCTTGTCGATGATCGGCTGTTCGGAAATCAGGATCGTGACCGACGCGCCCTGGGGATCGTAGTCCTGGCGCGCGATGTTGAGGATGTTCGCGCCGATGATGTCGGCCACGTCCGTGAGGATCTGGGTCAGACGGTCGGCGTCGTACTGCTCGTCGATGTACTCAATGTAGCGATCGCGCTGTTCCGGCGTCACCGCGTAGCAGATATCGTAGATGTTGAAGCTGAGCGCCTTGGTCAGGTTATTGAAACCCTGGAGCTTCAGACGCGGGAGAGGCTTGACCACGGCGTAATACCTCGCGCAGGCCGGGGTGGGGGAAAGGGCGCGGATTATGGACCAATCGGGTGACGGATTACACCGCCGCCCGGGGATTCGTTAAGCCGCGCCGCTTTCGTCTAAGATGACGACTTGCGCGGCCGGACGCTTGGGGGGCCCGCCGCAATCCACGGGGCCGGGAAAGGCCGCAGACACCAGCCGCAACGGACGAACGCGGCTCGCAGAGGAATTGGGGCATCCGGGCATGCAGAAAATCGCCGATTTTCGTTACAACCTGCAACAGGCCGTCAACAAGGTCCAGGCTCCGCCCATGCTGGTGCCGGACCGGCAGGCCATGGAGCGGTTCCTGGGTCAGTGCCACCGGCGGCGCTACCCGAGCAAGACGGCGATCATCCGTCCTGGCGACTCCGCCAACATTCTTTACTACATCATCGACGGCTCGCTGACCGTCCTCACCGAGGACGAGGAAGGCCGCGAGCTGATCCTTGCGTACATCAATCGTGGCGAATTCATCGGCGAGATGGGCCTGTTCGTCGAGACCCCGCGGCGTGAAGTCATGGTGCGTTCGCGCACCCCGGTCGAGCTCGCCGAGATCAGCTACGAGCGCCTGTTCCATCTGTTCGAGACCACGCTCGCCAGCGAGTGTCCGAAGATCCTGTTCGCGATCGGCTCGCAGCTGTCCAACCGCCTGCTGCACACCTCGCGCAAGGTCAGCCGCCTCGCGTTCATGGACGTCACGAGCCGGGTCGCCAAGACCCTGATCGACCTGACCGAGGAACCGGATGCGATGACGCATCCGAAAGGCAGCCAGATTCGCATTTCACGCCAGGAAATCAGCCGCATCGTCGGTTGCTCGCGCGAAATGGTCGGCCGCGTCCTCAAGCAGCTCGAGGAGCAGGGCATGATCACGGTCACCGGCAAGACGATCGTCGTGCTGGGTACACGCTGAACCATTCCGGCATTCGCACTCCGTGATCCCGCACCGGTGCCGGTCACCGGTGTCGCGGCGATGGAGCACCCACGGCCATGACCGCGACCATCGTGTTCGATTTCGACGGCGTGCTGCTGCGCGGCGACAGTTTCGCCGGTTACCTGCGCTGGCGGACGCGGGCGCGCCGGCGGCGCGCGCTCGCCGCCCTGCCGATACTGCCGCTGCTGCCGCTGATGCGCCATCCGCGTACCCTGCCCTGGGCCGCGCGAATCTTCACGCGTGCACTGACCCTGGGCCTCGACCGTGATCGCTTCGAGACCGAGATCGATGCGTTCTGCGCGATGTGGCTGGCCACCGAAGGCCGTATCAACGCGCGGCTCGTCGAACGCCTGCAGGCGCACGTCGCAGCCGGTGACCGCGTATTCGTCGTCAGCGGCACGGCCCAGTATCTGCTTGACCGGCTGCTGAGCCGGCTGGGTATCCGCGGCGTCACGGCAGTCGGCACCGCCGTCGAGTTCGGGCGCGCCGGGATGTTTGCACGCCGGCACACCTACGGCGCGACCAAGATCGCGGTGCTGGCGGAACTTGGCGTCGCGCCGCCGTGGGCGATCAGCTACAGCGACAGCTATGCCGACCTGCCGATCCTGGCCGCGGCGCAGCGCGCCGTTCTCGTCGAGCCAAGCGCAACGCACGAGCGGCTGCTGCGCAAGGCGCTGGGCGAGCGCCTGGAGCTCATGGCCGCCTAGATTCGCCCGGGCCGTGGCAAGTACCGCTCGCCGCAGGGCGATTCACGCGAACAGCCGCAGCAGCTCAGTACCCGGATCCGGAGCACGCATGAAGGCTTCGCCGACGAGGAAGGCATGTACGCCGTTGTCGCGCATCAGGGCGACATCGGCCGGTGCGAGAATGCCGCTTTCGGTGACGAGAAGACTGCCTTCCGGCACCCGGCCGCGCAGATCGAGCGTGGTCTGCAGCGACACCTCGAAGGTGCGCAGGTTGCGGTTGTTGATGCCGATCAGCACGGGCAGGCGTTCGGCGACCACCAGCGCACGTTCCATTTCCTCGGCATCGTGGACTTCCACCAGCACGTCCATGCCCAGGTCGGACGCGAGCGCGGCGAGCTCGAACAGGGCTGCGTCACCGAGCGCGGCAACGATGAGCAGGATGCAGTCAGCACCGAGCACGCGCGCTTCGTAGACCTGATACGCATCGATCGTGAAGTCCTTGCGCAGCACCGGCAGCGCGCACGCGGCGCGTGCGGCCTTCAGGTAGTCGTCGCTGCCCTGGAAAAAATCGACGTCGGTCAGGACCGACAGACAGGCGGCATCGCCCGCCTCATAACTGCGCGCGATCGCGGCCGGATCGAAATCGGGCCGGATCACTCCCTTGCTCGGGCTGGCTTTCTTGACCTCGGCGATGACGGCCGGCTGCTGCGCGGCGATGCGCGACCGCAGGCTATCCGCAAAGCCACGCACGGCCGGCGCGGCGTCGACCTGTGCCGACAGCGCGCGCAGGGAAATCCGGGCGCTGCGCGCCTGCACTTCCTCGGCCTTGCGCGCCAGGATCTTCTGGAGAATGTCACTCACGTACGGTCCCTCGCAGCAATTCGTTGGTGGTACGGCGCGTGCCGCGCCGCTGCAGGCTCAGTCCTCGCCGGCGAGCCGCCGCGTCACGGCGACGAACTGGTCGAGCTTCGCGCGCGCCTCTCCGGTGGCGACCGCCTCATGAGCAATCGCCACGCCTTCGGCAATCGAGCCGACCAGATCGGCGGCGTACAGCGCGGCTCCCGTGTTCAGCACGACGATGTCGCGCGCCGGACCCGGCTGGTTGTCCAGCACTTCGAGCAGGCGGCGGCGCGACTCTTCGGCGTCGGCGACCGCGAGCTGTCGCGAGGATGCCATCGCAAAGCCGAATTCCTCCGGGTGAATCTCGTATTCGCTCACGATGCCGCCGCGCAGCTCACCGACCAGGGTGGCCCCGCCGAGCGAGATCTCGTCGAGCCCGTCGCGACCGTGCACCACGAGCGCATGCTGCGCGCCGAGCTGCTGCAGCACACGGACCTGGATGCCGACGAGGTCGGCATGGAACACGCCCATGAGAATGTTCGGTGCGCCGGCCGGATTGGTCAGCGGCCCGAGTATGTTGAACAACGTGCGCACGCCCATTTCCTTACGCACCGGCGCGACGATCTTCATGGCCGGATGATGGTTCGGCGCAAACATGAAACCGATGCGCGTCTCGGCCAGGCAGGCGGCGACCCGTTCGGCGTCCAGATCGATGCGCGCACCGAGCGCCTCGAGCACATCGGCACTGCCGGATTTCGACGACACGCTGCGATTGCCGTGCTTGGCCACATGTACGCCACAAGCGGCGGCGACGAACATGGATGCCGTGGAGATATTGAAGCTATGCGCGCTGTCGCCGCCGGTGCCGACGATATCGACGAAATAGGGATACGCCGGCGTGACGACCTTGGCCGAAAGCCGGCGCATGACTTCGGCGGCGGCACTGATCTCGCCGACCGTTTCCTTCTTGACGCGCAATCCGGTAACGATCGCAGCGATCATGACCGGCGACACCTCGCCGCGCATGATCTGGCCCATGAGATCGACCATCTCGTCGTGGAAGATCTCGCGATGTTCGATAGTGCGCTGCAGCGCCTGTTGCGGGGTGATCGCCACGGCCGGCTCCGGCTGAACGGGCCGGCATGATAAGCACTGACGCGACAAAGATCAGTGGCGCACTTGGAATAAGCCGGGCGGCGCAGCGCGCCGGCCCGGCCAGTCCGGCGAATCAGCGGTGCGGCTGCAGGCGCTGGATGAGCTTGCCCATCTCGGCTTCGAATTCGTCGATACGGAAGCGCTGGCGGAGCTCGGTTTCCTGGTTGCCGAAGTCGGTGACCAGCTCATAGGGCAGGCTATCGGCTGCCGATGCGCTGCCAATTCCGTGGAAATTGAAACCACAGGGGTCCACGTGAACGAGCTGGCAGTTGGCGTTGTTGACGTCCGCGAGTTCCTGGTTCATGTAGTACTGGCACAACGCCAGCGACTGCTCCGAAAAATCACGGCCGGATGCCTGGCCGTTGCAGACATAGTCAATGGAGCCCGAATACCAGACCACCGGGCCGATGATGTTGGCATTGGCGGCGCCGGCGGCGAGCAGCGCAGCGGCAGCGAACAGGCGGATAGAGCGAAGGGACATCTCGTTTCTCCAGAGAGGAAGGCTGGCCACAGCGATGTCGCCGCGGCCGTCGGCACGCTAGGGCCGGCTGTGCAACGAGGCGAGAGATTGCGGGGGCCAACCCGGGCACGAGCCTGGACACGCCGGGGCGATCTCGACCGCAACCGGTTGCTGCGACACGACTTGCGGCGCGGCGCACCGGTACCGATCCGGTGAGGTCAACGGTCTCCCCATTGAGCGAGCCTGCCGTCACGGCCGACCGCTACACAGGCACAGAGCCGGAAGGAACGACGCCAGACAACCGGACCACTGCCATCGCTGCACCGTGCAAGAGCGACCCGGAAATGATGCTCGGACAGAGTCGCAGGCAGGTAGGAGCAGGCGACCGCTGCGGCACGGCGCCGCGGTTGGAGAGCGGCGCATCCGGGTCGTCGGGGCAGACAGCCAGCAGCGGTCGTCTGACTACCCGCTCCGAGCGGGGCCACGCCGCATCGCGGAACGACGACTTGCCGCCCGCATTTTTCCCCGTCCGATCGGATGGTTACCGCACTTTCGACCCACCTTGATCCCACCGGGCGCTTGCGTTCCGCGAGCGCTTGGCCGCCTGATCCGGCCCGGAGCGTCAGGTCATTCGCATCCACGAAAGGGGACCCGTCATGAAACTGTGTCTGCTATTCCCGGTTTGCCTGCTCGCCGCGACCGCGCCAGCCCTCGGACACGGCGTCTCGCCGCTCGACCGCTTCTGCCCGGGCGGCCAGGCCGTCGTGGTCGCACAGTTCAACTTCGCGCCGTCGCAACTTCAGCAATACGCCGCATGCCTTGCCGATCCACTGAACGCATGCACCGCCGAAATGCCGCCCGACGCCGGCTGCGCACTGGAGACCTGTGGAGAATTCGATGACGACTACGGCGTCGCGAGCCGGCTGGCCTTCAACTACTGCGCGACCTTCGACGTATCGCCATCGGGCAGTGGCACGGGCAGCACCCTCGCCACGGTGAACGGTCCACCGCAGTACAACTCTGCGACACACCATCAGGCCTACAGCTTTTCCGGAAGCCTGTACGGCACCTGCCACCGCTGCACGCCGCGGGGATACGACAGCAAGCGCTGAGCCGGGCTCGGTGCCAAACGAGGACGCCTGCCAAACGAGGACACCCACTTTCTGGGGGGACGAGGACGCCCACTTCCTGGCGCGAATCAGTCGCGAATCAGGACACCCACTTCCTGGCGGCGGGAAAACTCAGGACAACCACTTTTTGGCCACACCGAACCGGCGGCACACGAATCGACGCGAATCGGGACACCCACTACCTGGCGGCGCCGAACCAGCCGGCGCCAGGCCGCCCCCCCTCCTTCACCGAACCGGGCTTTCGATCCGTGCCATCCATCGTTTGCACGCATCGACGCGCACCAAGCAAAAACCGGCCAGCCCGCGCTTCAGGCTGACCGCGCCCCAGGCATCGGGAAATTCTTTTACATCAACGCATTGCTGGAATTGCTGCCCGCAATGGTCCCAGGATTTTCTTGCGGGCTGACGCCTGGAATGCGATTGATCGCCGTCCGCACGACGATGCGGCCCCCTTCAATTCGCCGAGGACCATTCATGAAATACCGCTTTTGCCTCGCCCTCTCCCTGTTAGCGGCCAGCCTGACGGCAGCGGCCCATAACGAGCTGCCCGGTGTCGACTGGTGTGTGGGTGGCAAGGCGGTCGCGATCGGCGACATTGCCTTCGGCGGTTTCGACACGAAGAGCTACCGGCAGTGCCTCGCCCGGGCCAGCACGCAACCGCTCTGTCGCCTGACCCAGCATGTCGTTGCGACCAAGCCTTGCCCCGCTCAGACCTGTGGCGAGTTCGACGACGATTATCGTGCGGCACGCCGGCTTGCCCAGAACTTCTGCAGCGACCTCCCCGCCGTGACCGATCAGGCTTCACCCTACTTCGGCCTGGAGACCGTGCCAGTGTTTACCGGTCCCGACAGCCTGACGGATTCCGCAGCGCACCATTCGACCTACGAAATCCACGAAGGTGTCTACGGTGCCTGCATGGTCTGCGTGAGCAGCACGGAGTGAATACGTGAGCCCTTGAGCATTCGGCACCCGGCTCGCCGGACCGGCGTGGGTCATCACTCACCTGCGCCGGCCGGAAGCCTCGCCGTCACAGCAGCGCGCGACGCCGCAGGCTGGCCTGGATCGCATCCGCACGCGACCTCAGCGTCTCGCGCTCGGTCGGGTCGATGCGACATTCCGACAACACGAAGAACGCCGTGCGCAGCACCTCGCGCCAGCGCGGCTGGCGCGGCAGCCGGGCCAGACTCAGATAGCGCTCCATCGCGCGCACACGCAGGCGACCTTCGTCGATCGTGACACGCCAGACCCGGCTTTTCTCGGCGAGGTCGATGCGGGTGCCGCCGCTGACGCGCTCCCAGATTTCGACGGCATAGACCATGAGCTCGACGAGTTCGCGCCGAAAGCGCTCATTGTCGATCTCGGCAGTCGACGGATCGTCGAGCGCGTCCCGATCAAAAGCTTCCGGAGCTGAATCGCCATCCACGACGGCGGCGGCCTCGCCAGCGACGGCAGCGAACTGGATCACTGCGATGTCGCCATCGGCCGGCAGTACGCCGAGTCGCGCGGCGACTTCACCCGCAGGCAGACGCAGGTGCAGCGGCACGTCGGCATCCTGGTCCTCGAGTGCCGTCAGCGCGCGTTGCAGCGCGTCGCGCGACGGCGCATCGAGCAATTCCGCGAAGAGCAGACCGAGCACGGCATCGCGCGGACGCCCGAGCAACGCGGCGGCGCGCGCAGTCGCCGCAACCAGCACGCCGGCCGCGTCGATCGCGAGCAACGCCGCATCGCTGCGGTCGAGCAGGGCCTGCACGCGCTCGCCGTCGGCGTGCAACGCCGCGGCAGCACGGCGATAGTGATCCGTTTCCGCGGCGAGCTGGGATTCGCGCACCGCGGCGGCCAGCTGGCTGCGCTGGCGCGCACGCAGGAACCATCCGGCCACGAGCAGCAGCAGCACGAGCGCGCAGGCCAGCCCCAGGTACAACTGAGTGGTGCGCTGGTCGAGCGCGAGCGCAGCGAGCCGATTCTCGGTTTCAAGCTTCTCGATCGCGCGCTGGCGCTCGGCCACGTCGAATTGAACGCGCAACTGTTCCAGCCGGCGGTCATGGGCCGCGTCGCGTAGCCGCGTGTCGGCATCGTGATAGCTCTTCAGCAGCGCGTAGGCCTGCACCGGTTCGTTCGCGGCCAAAGCAGCCTCGGCACTCGCGCGCAGCAACGGCACGCGATCGGCCGAATCCGCCGGCAGGCGCTGCAGGACCTGGTCGAGCACCTGCCGCGCTCCGGCGATGTCGCCATCGGCGCGGCGTAGCCGCGCGAGCTGCACGGCCAGATTCGGCGGCAATGGCAGGGACAATTCCTCGGCCAGCGCCTGCGCGCGGGTCAACGCTGCACGTGCCGCCGTCGGATCGCCGCGATCGAGCTCCAGCGCAGCCAGTCCCACGCGCGCGCGCAGCTCGTCGGCCCGCGCACCGAGCGCCTGGAAGCTGCCGATGGCCTGCCCGTAGGCCTCGGCCGCGGCCACGATGTCGCCACTGCGGAGCAGCACGGCGGCGAGGCTCTCGCGCGTGTGCGCCGCATCGCGTGGCCGGCCGCCATCGCGGTCGTGTTCCGCGAGCGCCTCGCCGTAGCGCTTCTTCGCCTCGCCGAGATCGTTGAGATCCCGATACAGGTCGCCGAGATTGTTGTAGAGCACGCCCAATGGCTCGCCCGGGCCGCGGCGCTTCAACTCGAGACTGGCGAGATACGCGTCGAGCGCGCCGTGATAGTCGCCGATGCGCCGCAGGGCATTGCCGATATCGTTCCAGCTCTGCCCCAGCGCCGAATCATCCTTGTGCGCCAGCGCGAGCTCGCGCGCGACGCGGAACTGCGGCAGCGCTTCGGCATAGTGCTCCTGCCGGTAGGCGAGGATGCCGCGCCGGCGCGCGAGTCGGAACTCGTGCATCCAGCGCCCCGCCTCGACCGGCATCGCGGTGACGCGATCGAGCGTGGCCGCCGCCGCGCCGAAGTCGCCGGTGGCGATCTGCGCATCGCTGCGCCGGAACAACATTTCCTCGGCGAGCTCGCCCTCGCGCCGCGCGTCGAGTGCCGCATAGGCACGCTCGCAGGCGTCGATCGCCAGCGCCGGCTGCGGCTGCTGCAGGCTGCGGCATTGCGCGACGAGTTCGTCGCGCGCGGCGGGGTCCATCGCGGCCGCAGCCGCGGAAAGCAGTAGCGCAAACCCGCCCCAACACCCTGCCGGCGCGTGCGCGCGCCTCATGCGGCGAGGAAGTTCGCCAGCAGCTTGTGCCCGTGCTGAGTCAGGATCGACTCGGGATGGAACTGGACCCCCTCCACCCGCAGCTCGCGGTGACGGAATCCCATGATCTCGTCGATCCGGCCATCATCGTGCTGCGTCCAGGCGGTAGTCTCGAGGCAGTCCGGCAACGAATCTTTTTCCACAACCAGGGAATGGTACCGGGTCGCCTCGAACGGGTCCGGCAGCTCGCGAAACACGCCCTGCCCCACATGGCGGATCGGCGAAGTCTTGCCGTGCATGATCTGCGCCGCGCGCACGACCTTGCCCCCGAACGCCTGGCCGATGGCCTGGTGCCCCAGGCAGACACCGAAGATCGGAATGCGGCCACCGAGCTCGCGCAACAGCTGCAGTGAGATCCCGGCCTCGTTCGGCGTACACGGCCCCGGAGAGATCACGATATGGCTCGGCTGTGCCGCCGCGACCTGCGCCACGCTCCATTCGTCGTTGCGCACCACCCTGACCTCGCAACCGAGCTCGCCGAAGTACTGCACGAGATTCCAGGTGAAGCTGTCGTAGTTGTCGATCATCAGCAGCACAACGCACCCGCCTTCGCCAGAGTCGCCCGCACGGTCACCGATGTGACCGCCAAAGGGCAAGGCTAGTCGGGCCGCACGCCCGGGCGCAAATGGCATTGAGCCGTGCGGTGTCGCCGCCTGCTGGAGCCCCTTCTCGATCCAGGCCCCTGCCGTCGTCGCCCGTCGCTTACCGCCGCCGCGGCAGCGGTGGGCCTGCGGAACCCGTTAACACGACGACCCCGGCCTCACCCGCGTCATTTGCAGCGGTCCGCGCGGGAATACCCGGATAGTCGGACTTGGCGATGGCGGCGGAATACTCGGCGAAGGTTCCTGGCAGCGGCTCGGCCGCCGGCTTCGATCCAACCACACGGGCACCGCGATCGGCCGCGAGTCGTGCCGCGACGTGCAGCGGCAGCGCGTCGATGCGCGGGCGGATGCTGCGCGGCGGGCCGATGCGAGCGAGCCGGCTGGAGATTTCGCCAGCGGACAGCACGCCGAGAATGCGCGCGACCGCAGCGGGGTCGCGATGGACGAAAAAGGCGATGCCATCGTCTCCGCCGACGGCCCGGGCGCCGAACGCGAGCGACAGGCCGAACAGCGGACTCGACCGCGGAGCCCACCAGAGCGCACGGCGCACCGCGTGCGTGTCTCCGTACTCGAACAGGGGTTTCAGCAGCTGCTTGAGCGGCGAAAAGCCGTAGCGATAGCGCGCGTCGAGACCGATATCGTGCAGCACCAGCGTCCGCTGCGTGCCAACCGCGGCGGCGGCTGCCGCCCAGTCGCGCTCGGCCACGGCCGCGAGAGCCGGCAGGCGACGCAACGCAGCCAGCGCCGCCTCGCCATCGTCGACACGCGCCCAGGCATAGCCGCCAGCGGCCTGGCCGTCGCCACCGAGCACCACCGCGCACGCGCCCGAGCCGAGCGCAGCTTCCAGCCTCCTGCGTGCCTCGTCCGCCGATACGGCCACGAGGCCCGGCGTACTGCCGCTCAATGCCGCGATGAGCTCGCCGAGGGCATCCGCGAGTCCGCGGCGTTCGATCGCCGCGAAGCTCGTGAACACGCTGGCGGCACCGGCAGACTCGACCATCGTCGCATTGCGCAGGCGCCACGCCTGCCAAAACCAGTACAGCCGGGTCCGGAGATTCGACCCTGCATTCGCCAACATCGCTGATGCGTCCATGTGCGCACTACCCTGATGACCGAAGGGACCATGGTCCATCGGCGAACGGGAGCACGCGAGTCAACAATCGTTGCAGACCATACAGATTTACAAAGAGACACGATTGCAGCGAGCCGTTCCGGCTCCCGACGCGTTCACAGCGGGCGCTACCGTGGAAAAATCCCCTTGCGCCATGAAACGGCGTTGTGGACACGCATCGGCATGAGGTGGCACGGCACGGATGACTACTCATCCGCCCAGGGTCGCTTGCTGCTGCGGACCCACGCCATCGAGCCTGCAAACCTCGCGGTTCAGCCCGTCGGGCCGATCCGGCGACTCAGAGTCCGCCGACCGCCTGCGCCACGGCCCGGAACAGCGCGCGCCCCTTGTTCATGGTCTCGTTCCACTCGGCTTCGGGGTCCGAGTCATAGACGATGCCGGCACCGGCCTGCACGTACAGGCGCCCGTCCTGAATCACCGCCGTGCGGATCGCGATCGCGGTATCGGCGTCACCCGACCAGCCGATGTAGCCAACCGCGCCCGAATAGATGTTGCGGCGTATCGGTTCGAGTTCCTGGATGACTTCGAGCGCGCGGATCTTCGGCGCGCCGCTCACCGTGCCGGCCGGAAAGCTCGCACGCAGCACGTCCATGTAGTCGAGGCCATCCGCGAGCTCGCCCTCGACCTGCGAGACGATGTGCATCACGTGCGAATAGCGTTCGATGGCGAAACGCTCGGTGACCTCGACCGACCCCGTGCGGGAGATGCGGCCGACGTCGTTGCGGCCGAGATCGATCAGCATCAGGTGTTCCGCGCGCTCCTTGGGATCGGCGAGCAGTTCCGCCTCGAGCGCCTGATCCTGTTCCGGCGTCGCGCCGCGCGGACGCGTGCCGGCGATCGGCCTCAGCACGACACGGCCGTTTTTCAGTCGCACGAGGATTTCCGGCGACGAGCCAACGATCTGGTAGCCGCCGAGATCCAGGAAATACATGTACGGCGAGGGATTCAACGAGCGCAACGCGCGATACACGTCGACCGGGCGCGCACGGAACGGCACGCTCATGCGCTGCGACAGCACGACCTGGAACACGTCGCCGGAACGAATGTACTCCTTGCTTTTTTCCACTGCGGCAATGAAGCCTTCGCGCGTGAAGCCGGAGATGAAGTCGCTCTCGTCGAGCAGTTTCGGGTCGAGCACATCGGGGTAGCTGGATCCGGAGCGGCGCAGGCGAAAGCTGAGCTCGTCCAGCCGGCGCAGCGCGCGCGCATAGGCCTGCGGTTCCGACGGATCGGCATGCACGATCAGGTACAGGCGCCCCTTGAGGTTGTCGAACACGGCGACTTCCTCGGACAGCATCAGCAGGGCATCCGGCGTGCCGAGCTGGTCGGGCTTGTCCCAGCCGGCCAGCCGCGGCTCGATGTAGCCGATGGTCTCGAAACCGAAGAAGCCGACGAGACCACCACTGAACGCCGGCAATTGGGGCAGCCGCGGCACGCGGAACTGGCGGCGCAGGGAGTCGATGTCGCGCAGCGGATCGGAAAGCTCGCGCGTCTCGACGGTCTGGCCGAGTTCCGTCACCGTCAGCGTCTGGCCGCGCAATGAATACACGCGCCGGCACGGCAAACCGATGATCGAATGGCGCCCCCAGGACTCTCCGCCTTCGACGGATTCGAGCAGATACGTATACGGACCATCGGCGAGCTTCAGATAGACCGACAGCGGCGTGTCCAGGTCCGACAACACTTCGCGCATCAGCGGAATGCGGTTGTAGCCGTCCTTGGCGAGTGCGTTGAATTCGTCCTGGGAAATCACGGCGGGTCTCGACGGCTGGGCGGGTCAAGATAACAAGAGACGGCCGGGGGCGAAATCGTGGGGTGGCATAAGCATGGCGGGAAACGCCACGCGCTCAATGCCTCGTGCGCCGCCGCGCCGCGGGCGCCGACTCGCGCGCGATGCCGCGCAGGCGCAGGCTGAACTCCACGCCGTCGCCGCTCGCCAGATTGTGCGCGGCGGCGGCACCGCCGTGGCGCTCGGCGACGAGACGCACGACGTAGAGCCCCAGCCCCAGGTGCGGTGCTTCGCCACGTGACGCGCCTTCGCGCAGGCTCACGAGTGAATCGAACAGACGGCCCTGCATCGTGAGCGGCAGTTCCGGCCCCTGGTTGGCGACGCGCAGCAGCACGCCATCGGGCGTCGTGTCGAGCGTGATGCGGATCCAGCCGGTCTCCGGCGTGAACGAGCGCGCATTGTCGAACAGTTTGTCGAGCGCCTGAGCCACGAGCTCCGGAGCGCCGTGCATGGGCACCGGCTGCGCCGGCACGTCGCAGTCGATGCGTCGCGGCGCGGCGAGCGGCCGGTAGGCTTCGGCACAGCCGCGCACGACGTCGGCGAGATCGAAATCCTCGCCGTCGGCCGAGGCGATCGCGCGCTCCATGCGGCTCGATTCACTCATCGCGCGCACGATGTGGGTGAGCCGGTCGACGCCGTCGCGCGCGCGCAGCACATAGGCCCGCGCATCCGACGGGATGGGATGATGTTCGAGGTTGTCGAGCGACGATTTCACGATCGCGAGCGGGGTATGCAGTTCGTGGGAGAGCTTGGACGCGAGCGTGCGCAGGTAGTCGGTGTAGGCGCCGACGGCATCGAGCAGCTGCTGGAAACTCCGCGCGAGGTCGCCGAGTTCGTCGCGCGTCTCCGTCAACGGCACACGGCCCTGGACGCGGCCGTCGGCGGCAAGCGCGCGCTCGGCGCCGTCGCGCAGGCGGCGTATGCGCACCGATAGCCAGGTCGCGAAGACGAACAGCACGCCACCGGCCAGCAGCAAGGCCGCCACGCTGACCAGGGCGAGGCGCTGCAGCGCCGCGTCGGTCAGCAGCGGCAGGGCTGTGTTGATCTGCTCCAGCACGAGCGCGCCGCGGGTTTCGCCACGGACTTGCAGCGGCAGGGCGGCGACGAGCACCACGTCGCCCTGACTCGCGCCTGCGCGCCAGCTGGCCGACGGCACACCGGACAGCGCCTGCCAGAGTTCGGCCGCGTCCAGCCGTGGCTTGCGCTCGGCGAGCCCCGGCGTGCCCTGCAACGCCGGCGCAATCAGCCAGCGGTAGGACCAGCGTGCGAGCGCTGACGGCTCCTGCACCGACGGTTCACGCGCCGGGGCCGCCGCGGTCTGGAGTTCTCCGCTTTCGGCGAGCAGCCAGCCCTCGCCGCTGACCATGCGCACGCGCGTGGCCTCCGGCGCGAACTGCTCGAGTTCACCGGCGAGTGCGTCGGAATAGGCGAGCAGCGGCAGGCGATCGAGCGCGACGACCTGATCAGCGCCGTCGCCTGCGTCGACGAGACGCAGCGACAGGCGCTCCGGGCGCTGCGCGCGCGGGAGGCGCAGTTCCACACGATATCCCGCGGCATCTTCCTGCCATTCGCCGCCCAGCGTGACCGGAAGTCCCACGCCGTCGACGCCGCGGGCAAGGGCGTCGAACGAGCCCGGCGCAGCGCTCGCGATCAGATAGCTGCGCTCGGCCGTGCCGCGTCCCAGACCGAGCTCGATACGATCGGCCTGCCGCCCCAGCACGTCGCTCGCGTCGGCGCGGCGGCGGGTCGTGTCGCGGACTTCGACGAGCAGGTAGAGCCACTCCGCGTTCTCGGCCAGGGTCAGCTTGAGTTTCTGCGCGTCCTGCGCCGGCCCGAGATTCTGCGAGTAGCTGCGCAGCGCGAGCCAGTCGTCCGCATAACCGTCGACTTGCAGCGGCGTTTCCAGCGCATGTACGTACAGCGCGCCGCCCGGCGGCGGAAGCTCCGCCTTGATCGCGGCGAGGCTCCGCGCCAGCGCCTTGCCCGAGGCGATCAGGGTCTGCTCCTGCCCCTGGCGCAGCAGCACTTCCATCTGCCGCACGAACTGCCAGCCTGCCCAGGGCAAGGCGAGCATGGCTAGGGCGACGAGCAGCAGCTTGCGGCGGAGTGACATGCGGGCAGGGGCTATGAATCAGCCTTCCCCTTCAAGGGCGGGGTTGGGTGGGGATGGGGGTTGCGTTGCAGCGCGGCGTCGATCCCGGTGCCGCGTTCCGACGAAGAGCGGCCCCGATATGACGTTCGCCGCGCCGACACCCATCCCCACCCATGCCCTCCCCTTGAAGGGGAGGGTTTGCCGAGGTGTGCATCGAGCCATTCGCCTGACTGGAACGGTTTGTCGAGGTGTGCATCGAGCCCTTCGCCTGAAGGTGAGAGTTTGTCTTGCTTTGCTTTTGAATCTGCGAGATGCCGCACCTCACGGCTTCCACCGGTAGCCGACGCCGTGAACCGTGTCGATCGCGTCAAAGTTCGGGTCGATCGCGAGGAATTTCTTGCGGATGCGCTTGATGTGCGACGTGATCGTCGCGTCGTCGACCACGACCTGCGCCTCGCGCATGAGCTGATCGCGGTTCTTCACGTGGCCCGGAAAACGGACCATGGTGTGGACCATCCAGAATTCCGTCACGGTCAGCGGCACTTCCTCGCCGTTCCAGGTGATGCGCATGCGTTCCTGTTCGAGCTTCAGCGGACCGTGGGTGATGACGCTTTCGGTTTCGGCGGGCTTGCGCAGCGCGTCGATACGGCGCAGCAACGCGCTGATGCGCGCGGCGAGCTGGTGCAGCGAAACGTCCTTGGTCAGGTAGTCGTCGGCGCCCAGGCGCAGGCCCGAGATCACGTCGAGGTCGGAATCGCGCGCCGTGAGGAACAGGATGGGCAAGGTCGCCGCACGTGTGCGCAGTGCACGGCAGAGATCGAAGCCGCCTTCGGGTTCGTCGCCCAGGCCCACGTCGATGATCACGAGTTCGGGCAGCCGCAGCGCGAACGCCGCCTCGGCCTCGGTGCGCGAGGCATAGCCGCGCACCTCGTAGCCGAAGCGCGTCAGTGCCTCGACGTAGTTGGCGCGGATCAGCGGTTCGTCTTCGACGATGGCGATGCTGCGGGGCATGGGACGGGCCGGCGGTGGAGGTGCGGCGACTGTAGGCAGGGACGCGCTGCGCCGCAACGGCACGACGGCAGCTGCCCGCAAATTGCCAGAACTGATCGGTACAACGTCGCAAGCCGCCGCGGATTCGCCGCAGCGCCGCGATGTACTGCAGCTGCCCCTGACACGAGGTGCCCGATGAGCAACGACCGCCCTGAACCGAATGAACTCGCCGCCGGATTCGAGCCGCTGCGCGTGGCGTTCGCCCTCGGTGCGCTGCTGCTCGGGATCCTCGTCGTCTTTGCCAGCGCCTGACGCAGGGGCTGCGCGGCCCGCACCGGGCCGATCCCATCCCGGAGCACACTGATGGACGTTTGCCTGCCCGCCGATTTCCAGATCGAGGACGAGTCCAGCCCGCTGCGGTTGCGGTTCGTCGACGAAGGCCCCGCCTCCTACGAGGACGGCTACTGGCTCGGTGCCGAAGCCCTGGTCGCGATACCCGCGCCGCCAGCGGCGGCCGGTCCGGCGCGCCGCCGGCGAACGCGCATCGGCGACGACCCGAGCTGGTGCGTGGTCTAGCAGCACCGCTGTCGCCCGGAACGCCGCGGACTGCGGCCGCGGCTTCACCGATGGCCCGCCCCGTTCGCGTAGATTCGCCGCCCGCGAACGGGAGACGAACCATGGCGAAAAGGACCTCTGCGTCACGCAATTCCCCGCGACGACAGAAGCAGTTCCTGCGATGCCTGCAAGAGGAAGGCACGCTGCCGTTCCCGCGGGTGATCGGCCTGCTCGGCTAAGGCAACGGCACCGCAGGTGATCGGGCATCCATCGCCGAAGCGCTGAACCTCCTGTGGGTCGAGCAGTTGTTCACCCTCTGGCGCGATGACGGCGAAGCTGTATGGATTGACGACGATCTGTTCGCGCATCCGCAACGCTGCACCCTGCACCTTGCCGGTTTCGCGGGCAAGAAGGCGAACATTGCGCAAATCCACAGCAACCGGCTTCGCACGGACGCCCTGACCCGGAGCTCGCCCACGAGCTGTCTGGCTGAGGTGGTGCAGCGCGAACTGCTGACCGTGCTGGGCGCGTCGTCGATGCGGACACCACCCGCGTGGCCACGCACGGCGACGTTGGTCAGCGTCTGCTGCTCGTGACCTGCTATCCGTTCGATGACTGGGTCCCGGGCGGACCGCTGCGCTTCGTGGTCGACGCGCAGCGAATCTGACGTGGCTTCAGACCGCCCGCGCGATCTCGGCACGCATGGCGCTGACGACCTGCGCATAGTCGGGCTTGCCGAAGATCGCCGAACCTGCCACGAACGTATCGGCGCCGGCCGCGGCGATCTCGCCGATGTTGTCCGGCTTCACGCCGCCGTCGACTTCCAGACGGATGTCGCGGCCACTGCGGTCGATCATCTCGCGTACACGGCGCAGCTTGGTCAGCGCCGAGGGGATGAAGCCCTGCCCGCCGAAGCCCGGATTGACCGACATGATCAGCACGAGGTCGAGCTGATCGAGCGTGTAGTCGAGACACGACAGCGGCGTGGCCGGATTGAGCACGAGGCCGGGCTTGCAGCCCAGCGATCGGATCAGCTGGATGGTGCGATCGACATGCTCGGAAGCTTCCGGATGAAACGAGATATAGGTAGCCCCAGCCCTGGCGAAGTCCGGCACGATGCGGTCCACCGGCTTGACCATGAGGTGCACGTCGATCGGCGCGGTCACGCCATGCTTGCGCAGCGCCTCGCAGACCAGCGGACCGATGGTCAGGTTCGGCACGTAATGGTTGTCCATGACGTCGAAGTGCACCCAGTCGGCCCCCGCCTCGATCACGGTTTTCACCTCGTCGCCGAGGCGCGCGAAATCAGCCGAAAGGATGGACGGGGCAATGACGGCAGGAAGACGGGACATGGCAGGTTCTCGAAAGAAGAATCGGGTGGTGGCGATCAGCGGAAGCCGCGCTCGCTCCGGATGCGTTCGTAGGCGGTGTTGATGTCCCGGGCGCGCTGTTCGGCGCGTTCGCGCAGCGCGGCCGGCACATCGCCAAGCTTGTCGGGGTGATGCTCGCTCATGAGCTTGCGCCACGCGCGCTTGATGCTGCGCTCGTCGCTGTCACGCGCGACACCGAGCACGGCGTAGGGATCGGCGCCACCCTGCGGGCGGGGCGGCGGCGCCGCGCCCGGCCCCGGGCCTGGCCCCTGCGCCCAGGTCCAGGACTGCGCATCCCATGCGTGCCCCTTCATTGCCGCGAGCACGGCCACCTCCTGCTCCTGCACGTGGAGCGCAGCGCAGAGCCGGCGCAACAGCTGCTGGCGTTCGGTGCCGCCACCATCGGCGAACACCACGTCCAGCACGACGTCGATGAGAACGTAGGCATGATCGCGTCGCCCGAGACACCACAGGCGCAGATCGGCGATGACGCGGTCGACGTCGAAGCCCGGCGTCTTGCCCGCGTTGAAACGCCGTATCGCTTCGTGCCGCTGCGACCTGTCGAGGCCGAGGCGCTGCATCAACTGCTCGGTCGCCGCGATCTCGCGTTCGGACACCCGGCCGTCGGCCTTGGCCAGTGCGCCGACGAACGCGAACAGCAGGTCGAAGAAGCTCTGCGCGACCCGGCGCCGCGGCGATTCGCGCAGCCTGAACGTGCCGTTGTCGAACAGATGGCCGGCAAGCATGCCCAGCACGATTCCCAGCGGGTGGCGCAGCAGCAGCAGGCCGACCAGTCCACCGACGATCTTGCCGAGCCACCGGGTCATGGCGGCGCGGGCGGCTGCGCGGCGTACCAGGCCGCGAGAGCGTCCAGTTCGTCCACCGTCAGCGCGCCCACGGCGGCGCGCATCACGGCAACGTCACGGGCGCCGCTGCGGTAGGCGGCCAGGGCGGTTTTCAGGTAGTCGAGGTCCTGACCCGCGAGATGCGGCGTGCCCTTCATGAGCGCACGACCGCTCTCGCCGTGACAGGCCGCGCAGAGACCCAGACGGGCCGGCTTGGCCGGCGTCTGCGCGAACGCCGCGGAGGCGAGAACGAATGGACCGAGTACGGCGAGACTCAGGGCCGCCGCGGCGGCCGAAACAGGACGTGACATGACAGGACCGCAGCGGAAACCGGCGCGATTCTAGCCGGGCGGCCCGTTACAATGCGCGTTTTCCTGCGGAGCCCGGCCGTGCCTACGACCCTGAGCGAATCCCACCTGCCCGGCCTCGACCTGATTCACCGCGGCAAGGTGCGTGACGTCTACGCGCTGTCCGCGCAGGAACTGCTGATCGTCGCGAGCGACCGCCTCAGCGCCTTTGACGTGGTACTGCCCGACCCTATCCCCGGCAAAGGCGAGATGCTCTGCCAGATCTCGAACTTCTGGTTCGGCAAGACCGCACACCTGTGTCCCAACCACCTGACTGGCAAGCCCGTTGCGAGTGTGCTGCCGCCCGGTACCGACCTGGCCATGTATGCGCGCCGCAGTGTGATCACGAAACGGCTCAGGCCGGTGCCGGTCGAGGCGATTGCCCGCGGCTACCTGATCGGATCTGGCTGGAAGGACTATCAGGCCTCGGGTGCGCTCTGCGGCATTGCGCTGCCGGCCGGGCTGCGTCTGGCCGAGCGGCTGCCCGAGCCGATCTTCACGCCGTCGACCAAGGCAGCGGTGGGCGACCACGACGAGAACATCAGCTTCGATGCGCTCGTCGCGCGCATCGGTGCCGATCTCGCCGAGCAGGTGCGGGACGCGACCCTGCGCATCTATCGCTGGGCCGCCGCTTATGCGGCCGAACGCGGCATCCTGATCGCCGATACCAAGTTCGAATTCGGCACCGACGAAAGCGGCACCCTCTACATAATGGACGAGATGCTGACACCGGATTCCTCGCGCTTCTGGCCGGCGGACGAATACCGCGTCGGCATCAGTCCACCGAGCTACGACAAGCAGTTCGTGCGCGACTATCTCGAGACCCTGGACTGGAACAAGACCGCGCCGGGCCCGCACGTGCCGCAACACATCATCGCCGCGACGGCCGCGAAATACGCCGAAGCCCTCAAGCGCCTGGCCGGCATTACCCTCGACTGAAGTCGTAACCGCCATCAGCGGCATTACGGCGGGCATTGATCGAGGTCAAGATCGACAACGATGAGCCGGCTAGCATGCGGATCATCGTTCTGCACGGCTGTCGATCATGCCTACCGAGTTGTTCCGCAACGAGAACCACGTCTGCGTCGCCTTCCACGATCTCGTCCGCGGCGACGAAGGCGTGCAGGCGAACCAGTTCCTGATCATCGACGGCAAGCAGTCGGCACTGATCGACCCGGGCGGCGCGCTGCTGTACACGCCGTTGAGCCTGGCCGTGTCGCGCTATCTGCCGCTGCGCGAGCTGACCTATGTGATGGCCTCGCATCAGGACCCGGACATCATCGGTTCGGTCGACCGCTGGCTGCTGTACACGCCGGCGACCATCGTCTGTTCGCGCCTGTGGGGCCGCTTCATTCCGCACGGCGTGCCGCACTACCAGAAAGACACCGGCGCCGACCGCTACCTGCTGCTGCCCGACAAGGGCGGCGACATTCCGCTCGGCAGCACGCACATCCGCGCGGTGCCGGCGCACTTCCTGCACAGCGTCGGCAACTTCCAGTTCTTCGACCCGGTCAGCCGCATCCTGTTCTCGGGCGACATGGGCGCGTCGATGGTCGATTCGGAATACAAGCCCGTCACCGACTTCGACGCGCACGTGCAGACCATGGCCGGCTTCCACAAGCGCTACATGGCCTCGAACAAGGTCTGCCGGCTCTGGGCCAAGCGCGTGCGCGCGCTCGCGCCGGCGATGATCGTGCCGCAGCACGGCCTGCCGTTCGCCGACCCGGTGACCATAGGCCGCTTCCTCGACTGGATCGAGAACCTGGCCTGCGGCATCGATCTCATCGACGAACAGGACAACGTGTTCGCCTGACTCTGGCGCAGCGCGTCGTGCGCCGGCGGCGGCGATCGCGCTAATCTCGCCGGGTCATCCGCAGCTGCCGGAAGCCGCCATGAACGCAAGCGTGCACACCACCGACGATCCGCGCCGCGAGGTCGACCGCTGGCTCGGCAACTACGCCGAGGACCATCGCAACCCGACCAACGTGCTGATCCATTGGATCTGCGTGCCGGCGATACTCTGGACCGTCGTCGCCGCGCTGTGGGTCGTGCCGGTGCCCTCGCTGCTCGGCCGCCCCGGCCTCTGGGCCGGCGTCGCGATGTTCTTCGCGACCGCGTACTACCTGCGCCTGTCGCGCACGCTCGGCCTTGCCATGTTCGCGGTGTTCGTCGTATTCGGCCTGATCACCGAGCTGCTGTACCGCCAGCTCGGCCCTGCTTCGCTGCTCTACCTCGCGATCGGCATCTTCGTCGTCGCCTGGATCGCCCAGTTCGTCGGCCACCACGTCGAAGGCAGGCGGCCGTCGTTCCTGACCGATCTGGCCTACCTGCTGATCGGACCGGCCTGGATCGTCAGCAAGCTGCTGCGCAAGGCCGGTATCCGCTACTGAAACGGCCGCCGGCCGAAGCGCCGGTTGCCGACGAGCCGCAGGCGAACCGCCACACCGCGGTATCGAAGCGCCTCTGCACGGGGGGCGATGCCGCTGCCGGCGCGACGCTCAGCGCGAACGTCCGTCGTAATGCTGCACGGGCACCGCGTCGAGATCGACGTCGGCCAGACAGCGGATATTGACCGCGGCCATCGCGTTGCCGGCCGGGTCCTGGCCTTCGCCGAAGGTGTGGATCCCGCAGTTCGCGCAGAAGCGATGCTGGATCATGTGCCGATTGAACGTGTAGCTCGCGAGGTCCGCTTCGGGCGTCTTCAGGCTCAGCGCCGCGCGCGGCACGAACCAGAGCAGCGAGCCACGCCGCCTGCACATGGAGCAGTTGCAGGCCAGTGCGCCGTCCAGGGTTCCTTCGACTTCGAATGCCACCTTGCCGCAATGGCAGCTGCCGCTGTAGTTCATGCATGTTCTCCGGAATGCATCAGGCGTATTTGTCGACGAGACGCACTATCGTATTCCAGGCGCGCGTCGTCGCCTTTGCTGTCAGGGTCCTTTCAAGGAATGCATTCGGGCTACCCGGTGTACTGCCGAGCTCGTAGCTGACGCTGAAAACGTCGCCGCCGCGCGCCGCGAGCAGGCGCACATCGCCGCGGCGGGAATCCAGCGGCAGCGGCGGCAGGGCCGGCGCATCCGGCGCGAGAAACGTCACGCAGCATTCGTGGATCGAAGCGCGGTCGACCGCGGCGAACGGATCGGCCGCGACGAGCCCGGCCAGGTCGTCGACGCGGCGCAGGAACGCCGGCTCGACGAGACCGCAGACCTCGTGCAGCCGGGCCGCCGCCGCACGCACGACGGCATTGCCGCGCGCCGCCGGCGCGTCGAACACCAGGGTGCCATTGACGAGGAACGAAGCCGCCTGCGCCGCGCCCGCCGCGAGAAACGCCTGCTCGAACTGCGACCTGTCCGGACAGCGCGGCCGGCCGAGATTCACGTTGCGCAGGAACACGGCGAACCTCATGCGCCGGCGAGTCCGCCGCGCGCGGCCGCATGAAACTGCAGGCAGACGCCGGGCGGCACGATCAGGTGGAACTCGCGCCGGCCCCAGGGCTTGACCTCCAGCGGCCCGACGCGCAGCGGCAGCATGCGGTATTCCGCATGCAGCGCTTCGAGACCATCGACGCCGATGCTGAAGCTCGCATTGCCGGCCCAGGCCGTTTCGCTGTTCACGACCAGATTGAACGCGACGCCGTCGCGCGCGATGCCGGCCATGTCGCCGTCGCGCCAGACCAGCGCGAAACCGAGGCCGCCGACGTAGAGCGCGAGCGCCGCGTCCAGCGAAGCACCGGCCGGCAGCAGCGGCGTGACCGTTTGCAGGCGCGCGGGCATCGGGCGTTTCCGCGAGAGTCGGAGCGCACAGCGTCGCAGGCCCGGCACAGCGGCGCAAGCGCCGCCGCGGACGCCGCGGCCTGCTTGCGCAGGGCCGCGGCGATCCCGCGTCAGTTCTTTTCGAGGGGCCGCAACAGCCAGCGGCACAGCGCCGGCAGGAAGATCAGCGCGGCGAACATGTTCACGACGAACATGAAGGTCAGCATCAGGCCCATGTCGGCCTGGAACTTGAGGTCCGAGAAAATCCACATCGCGACGCCGACGGCGAGCGTCAGCGCGGTGTAGAAGATCGCGATGCCGGTGGTCTTCAGAGCGCCGAAATACGCCTCGGTCAGCGCCGCGCCGGCCTGCATGGATTCCCGCATGCGCGCAAAGATGTAGATGGCGTAGTCCACACCGATGCCCACACCGAGTGCAACGACCGTCAAGGTATTGACCTTCAGACCGATGCCGAGCTTGACCATGAGTGCATGGCCCAGCTCAGTGACGAGCACCAGCGGCAGCACGATGCAGAGCGCGGCGAGCGGATTGCGGAAGCTCAGCAGGCACATGACGAAAACCGCACCGTAGAGCAGATACAGCATCACCGCATCGACTTCGCGCACTTTGTCGTTGATCGCCGCGAGCACGCCGACGTTGCCCGTCGCGAGACGCAGGTTGATCTGATCGCTGTGGAACGTTTCGCCCTTCTCCGCCGCAGCCGCGTGCTGTCCGGTCAGCTGCTTCATCAGGCTGGTATTGCCGCCGGCCCAGGCGCCGTTCTTTTCGCGGAATTCCTTGACGGCCGCGACGACGCGATCGATCGTGGTTGCGCGGTGGTCGCCGAGGAACATCATGATCGGCATCGCGCTGCAATCGCTGTTGAGCAGCCCCGAGTCGGTCTCGAAGCCCTGGGTGGCCAGGCGCAGGGTGTCGGGATCGCGCGGCAGGGCGCGCCAGCGCAGGTTGCCCTCGTTCCAGCCGGCATTCACGATCTTGGCGGCCATCGGCAAGGTCATGACCTGTTCCACGCCCTCCACGTTGCGCATGTGCCAGGCGAAACGATCGATGGTCTCCATGACCGGATAGCTGGTCGTGCAGGCGGAGGGCTGGGCTTCTGCGATGACGTTGAGCATGTCGACGCCGAGTGAGAACTTCTCACTGATGAGCACCGCATCCTGGTTGTAGCGCGCCTCGGGGCGCAGTTCGGCGACCCCCTTCTCCGCGTCGCCGATCATGACCTGATGGCCGTACTGCTTGGCGAAGTACCAGACCGTGACCCCGACCAGAATGATGATCGCGGCCGGCACCGGGCGGCTGAATTTCGCGAGCAGTGCCCAGATCTTGTCGAACTGGGTGAGCTGCCGCAGGCGGTATTCGCGCTTCTTCTCGAGGTTGCGCAGCTGGCAGTACGACAACAGCACCGGCAGCAGTACGAGGTCGGTCAGTATCGTGATGGCCACGCCGACCGTCGCGGTGATCGCGAGCTCGTAGATGATCTGGATGGGAATGATGAGGATGGTCGCAAAGCCGATGCAGCCGGCGATCAGCGCGACGGCTCCGGGTACGAGCAGCATGCGGAACGCGAGCCGGGCCGCGGTCTGCGCGTCGACGCCACGGCGTCCGCGCAGTTCCTCGACCGTACCTTCCTCGAGTCCGCCGAAGAAGATCTCGCCGCGGAAGCGGTTGATCATCTGTTCGCCGTGGCTGACCGCGATCGCGAAGATCAGGAACGGCGTCAGCATGTTCATCGGATCGATGCCGAATCCGAGCAGCCGCAGCGCGCCCAGCATCCAGAGCACCGCGACCAGCGCGCAGAACACGGTCAACGTCGCGAGCTTTGCCGAGGACGAATACAGGAACAGCAGCACCCAGGTGAACGCGATGGTCAGGAAGAAAAAGATGATGACCGAACGCGCGCCGTCGCTGATGTCGCCGACCATCTTCGCGAAACCGATGATGTGGACGCTGGTGGCATCGTTCTCGTACTTCGCCCGTATGTCCTCGAGCTGCCGTGCGACTTTCTGATAGTCGAGCTTGACCTGTCCTTCGCCGCCCTCGGGGACGAGTTCCGCCCAGACCATGGCGCCGCTGAAATCCCGGGCGACCAGGCGGCCGACGATATTGGCCTTCTCGATATTGGCCTTGATCGTCGCGAATTGATCGCTCGTGGCCTCGAACCCGTCGACGTTCGGCGTGAACTCCTGCGGGATCACGTTGCCGCCGGCAAAGCCGTCCTCGACGACCTCGACGAACCGCACGTTCGGCGTGAAGATCGAGCGGATGCGCGCCTCGTCGACGTTCTCGATCGTCTTCACGTCCTGCGTGATCTTTTCCATGGTCTGCATGAACGGCTGATTGAACATGTCGCCGTTCTTGGCCATGACCGCGATCAGGATGCGGTTGGCGCCACCGAACTCTTTCTCGTAGTCGAGAAAGGTCTGCATATATTCATGCGCAAGGGGAATCTGCTTCTTGAAGCCCGCGTCGACGCGCAGTTGCGAGGCAAACCAGCCCATCGCCACCGTGACGAGCGCGAACAGCACGAGCACGACCATGCGATTGCCGAAGATGGCACGCTCGGCAAAGCGGTGGAACGCGCTGGGATTGTCTACCGCCTTGATCGAACCCGCCATGTCTTCCCCTCGTGCTGCTGCGGTCTGTCGCGACCCGATCGCAACCGACCGGAAATTCCGGAGTGTCTGTCTCTGCCGACGCGTCAGCGCGGCTGGAAGCGCGCGACGCCGTTTTCACCGGCGACCAGGAATGCCGCCCCGCCCTCGACCGGCAGCACGGCGGCGAGCGCGCCCGCCGGATCGATCGCGCCGGCACGCAGCGGCTCCGTCGCCGAACGCCGCACCAGCACGATGCCGTTCGCACCGACCAGCGCGACGCCAGCGCCAGGCAGCTTCACGCCACCGAGCAGACTGAGCTCAGTGTCCGTCTTCAGTTCGCGCCAGGTGTCGCCGAGATCCTCGGTTTCGAACGCGTGGCCGCGCAGGCCGAACACGATCGCTCGCTGCCCTTCGAAACCGATCGCGCCAAACATCGAGCCGTCGTATGGCAGCTTCATGCGCTGCCAGTTCGCACCGTTGTCACGCGAGCGCAACAGGCTGCCGCGTTCGCCGGCGATGAGCAGCGAACCGTCGCTGGTCCGTGCGAGCGCGTTGAAATGGGGTTCGCTCTCGTCTTCGATCTTCAGCTCTTCTTTCGAGAACGTCCATTTGCCATCGCTGCCAGCCGCCGCCGACGTGGCCTCGGGCGCGGCAGCCGCAAGAATCTGGCGCTCGTTCCAGGTGACGCCACCGTCGGTGGTTTCCAGGAACAGGCTATAGGCGCCGATCGCAAAGCCGTGGTTCTCGTCGACGAACAGCACATCGAGCAGCGGCGCACCATGACGCGCGCTGCCGGCATCGGCGGTCTCGGTCGGCGGCAGCCAGGGATCGCGGCGCTGGGCTTTCCAATGCTCGCCGGCATCGTCGCTGGCGAGAATGACGCCGTCGCGGCCCACTGCCCAGACCTTGCTGCCGACGCTGGCGACGGCGGTCAGCGTGACGCGCGTCGGCACGTCGGCGATCTGGCGCCAGTTGGTGCGGTCGTCGGACACCACGATCGCCCCACGCTCGCCGACGGCGATCGCGCGGTTGCCGGATTCGACGAGGTCGAGCAGCAGCGACTGGGTGACGAGCGGCATGAGTTCAGCCGCACTGGTGACGGGCTCGGGCCAGGTGGTGGCAGGCGCCGCCCTGGCCATAGGCTCGGCCGGCGTCGCCGGTGTTGCGGCAGGCGTGTCCGCAGGAGCCTCCGCAGGGGTCTCCGGTGCGGAGGTCTGCTGCGCGACGGCGAAACCGCTCAGGAGCAGCGACGACCACAGCACGCCGCGCCATGCACGCGGCAACCGGTTCAACGATTCACGCAACCCACGTCCCATCAGCCAGCCCCTCGCAGTCTGTGGGAAAGAGCCGTTGCGGCCCTTCCCGACCGGCGCGACGACGTCCGCGCCATTGTTCGATGTCGTTGCGACGCTTGCGCGCATCCGGCATCGCTGTCGCCACCGGCGCTTGCGCCCGGCGGTTCTTGCACGTTTCCGGGTGGCGCTCACCTTAGCGCACTCGCGGGTCGTCGCGGAATGGTCACGAGACGATGATCACACCCGCACCGCCGCTGCGCTGACACGTCGCGCCCCTTGCCTCCAAACGCAATCAGCCGCCCCGGGAACGGCGGCGGCTGACGGCGGGCACACGCAGCAGCGGTTACTGGAAGCCGCGCTGACGCAGCGACTGCGGCGTGAACATGTCCGGCGTGGTCTGGTACGAGAAGTCGTACATCGCTTCCTGATTGTCGAGACCGGACACGATGTAGCGGCCCGACTTCAGGTCGTGATGCGTTTCCAGCGTCGACCACATCAGCGGAACCTCGTAGTAGTTCACGCTGGGCGCCTCGGAATAGCGCCAGAGCTTGCCGGCCGCGTCATAGTGATCCATGGTCAGGATCTGCCAGCTGTCCTCGTCGATGAAGAACGTGCGGCGCGGATTGATATGGCGCTGCCCCGCTTTCAGCGTGGCCTCGACGACATGGACGCGGTGCAGCTCATAGCGCAGCAGGTCGGGATTGACGAAGCCGGGCTTGACGAGATCGTCGACCTTGACCTTGTCGCTATGCGCCTTGTACGAGTTGTACGGGACGTACATCTCTTTCTTGCCGACGTATTTCCAGTCGTAGCGGTCCATCGCGCCGTTGTACATGTCCGTCTGGTCGTTCGTGCGCAGACCGTCGGACGCGGTGCCCGGATTGTCGTAGGCCACGTTCGGTGCTCGGCGCACGCGGCGCTGACCCGGGTTGTACACCCAGGCCTGACGCGGCTCCTTCTTGGAGTCCAGCGTCTCGTGCACGAGCAGCACCTGGCCTGCGAGGCGCGGTGGTGCGACCACTTCCTGGTAGAAGTAGATCAGGACGTTGTTGATGTCCTTCAGCGTGTTGCCGGGCTTGTAGTAGAGGCCGAGCAGTTCTTCCTTGATGCGAGTCAGCGTGTAGGCACCGTTCGCGGTCGGCGCCGCCTGGTTTGCCCAGCGCATCGCCGCGACGCCCTTGAACTTGAGCTTGTGGTTCCAGACCGCCTGGTAACCGGCCTTGACCGGGTCCTTGTCGAGAATCGGGAACGGCACGCCCTCGGCCACGTTCGCGACGCCCTCGCCATCGTCGACGAGTTCGCCCGTGGTCGCGTTCTTGATTGTCATCTCGTAGTTGCGCGCCGGATACGAAGCGCTGCGGCGCGTCGGGTACACGACCATTTTCCAGTTCTTATATTTTTCGAACATGGCGATCTGGCCGGCGCTGACCTTGTCGCCATACTCCTTGTAGTTCTGCGCCGTGATCGTGAACAGCGGCTTGTCGTTGGCGAACGGATCCGGATGGTGCGTGCCGACCTTGTAGCCCGATGGCGGCGCCGTAATGCCACCGGTCCACTCCGGAATCGTGCCGTCCGCGTTGCCGGCGCGCTCTGCACCCATGGGCGTCAGCGGCGTACCGGTCACCCCGAGTTTCGCCGCTTCCTGCGGGCTGACCTTCGCCACCGCCGCTGTGGATACCAGAGCGAAAGCCACCAGCGCCGCCGTCCGGGTCTTCTTGAGCATCGTCATGTATTTCCCTCCCGCAAGAGAACGCTTAGAACGAGTACTTGACCGAGAACGCGACGAAGTCGCGGTCGTTGATCAGGTTCAACTTGCCGGCGCCGAAGAAGTTCGTGTAGCTCAGATCGAACGCGAGCTTGTTGAGGTAGTTGGCTTCGGCACCGAGCGTGACGGACTTGCGGTCTTCGATGAAGTTGCCGCCGGGCCCCGGCGTGATGCCGTTGACGTCATGATTGAACGCGATGCGCGGCGACAGCGTGAACGCGCCGCCGAAAGCGTTGTTGTAGTCGGCACGTGCCGCGATGCGATAGCCCCAGGAGAACGAGGTCGGGAAGCCGTCGACCTGCGTCTGCGGATTGCGCAGCGCGCCCGACGTCACGTCGTAGCCGCCACCCGTATCGGTACCGTCGCCCTGATAGCGCAGCACGGACGGATCCGGCAGATCCCAGACGTTGGTGAAGCCGACTTCGCCGACGAGCGAAATCTGGTCGGCGCCGACGAAGTTGCCGGGACCGAACACCTTGGTCGCGGTGACCTGCAGCTGGGAGATCTTGTGGCGTTCCCAGCCGCGGATCTCCTCGCCGGGTGCGTACTGGCCGAGCTGGCTGCCGAAGCGCAGGCCCGGCGCCGGAATCACCGCATTGAGCGGGCTCAGCGCGGCGAACAGCAGTTCCACGTCGTCGATCTGCAGCGGCGCGTTCGGGCGATACGACAGTTCGCCCTGCAGCGCGACGCCCGGACCTTCGAGCGGCATGTTGAAGCTCACCGCGTACATGCGGATGTCTTCAGGATATTCCGCGAAATAACGGCCGGTGTTGACGGCCGTGCTCGTGACGGCACGGCCCGAAAGCAACGGCAGGCGGCTGTGGTAGTTCAGCGCGTAGAAGCCGAGTTCCGCATTGTTGAGCCAGTCGGCCAGATAGTTCAGGCGGAAGCCGTACTGGCCCGAGTCCTTCGCGAAGCGATCCGGCGCACGCGGCACCGCGGCACCGCACGCAGCGGGCTTGAGCGCCGCCGGCAGGTTCGGATTGTCGGTGCCGGAGCCACCGAAGCAGTAGCCGTAATAGAAATCCGGATTGATCACGGGCTGCGGGATCGTGCCGAAATTCAGCATCACGTAGCTGCCGCCGAGCGTCGCGAAGTCGTTCGTCGAGAAATAGGTGCCGGCCGGATCGGCCTCGGTCTGCTCGAACTCGAACATGTACAGCGCTTCGGCCGACAGGTTGTCGGTGAGATTGAACGAACCCCAGAGCATGTTGACCGGCAGGAACGCTTCTTTCAGTTCTGCGCCGGCGACGCGCAGCTTCGACACGTCGATCGGGTTGATGACGTTGACGCCGCCCTGGATGAAGGTGCTCTCGCCCCAGCTGACGACCTGCTGGCCCAGGCGCACCGAGCCGCCCTTGCCACCGATGTTGAAGTTATGGAACACGAAAGCGTCGAGGATCTTGGTGTCCTTGCCGACCTTTTCCTTGGCCTCGCTCGACAGGTCGTAGCGGCTCGCGTTTTCCCAGTCGTAGAAGCTGTAGGCGCGGACGAAGGCGCCGGTGTTGGCGCCGTACATCAGGCTCAGTTCGACCGTGGCCTTGACCGCGTTCGTGAACACGTCGCCATCGTCCCACTTCAGGTTGGCATCGTCGCCATTGACCGAATAGCGGCCGCGCGCGGCACGCTGTTCCGGGCTGCCCAGCGAGAACGGCGGCAGGCTGATGGCCGGGTTGAACTGCACCTTGCCGATCAGGTCGTCGTCCGGCGAGGCCACGCGCCAGGCCGCACCGTAGGTCACGGTCGTGTTGACGGTGCCGTGGAAGCCGTCCTGCTCGCCGAACTCAAACGCCTGGGCCGGCAGGATGACAGCGGCGCCGAGCGCGACGGCCACGGCCGACGCGAGCGGACGCAGCGATCCGCGGAAGCTGGTCTTGTTCTTCATATTCGGGTTCCCCAAGTTCCTGGACGGTCGCTTACTGCGTGCGGATGACGGAAGTGTTGCTGACCTGGACCGCAGCGCCGCCGCTCACGATCATGCTCGCCATTTCGGTCTGCATCTCGACGGTGGCCGGTGCCGAGGCGGTCGGGTCGAGCAGCGAACCGTGGTTGCCCTGCGTGAAGCGTGTGGCGCCGCGAATGCCCGTGGCCGACTGGGCCGAGCCCGTGATCGAGGTCAGGCCGAGCGTGCGGATCAGCGCTTCGGTGCCCGCCAGCGGCGCACCCGGCACCGTGTTCGGAATGACCTGGTCAGGCAACACCGAACCGCCGCCGACGACTTCGTGCAGCAGCACGCGCTTGCCGGCGAGTGCGAATGCGGTATTCAGCGGATCGGCACCGTCGATGACCTGCTGCGCCGCTCCCATGAAGCGGTCGTAGTCCGGCGTGCCGGCGTTGACACCAGCCGCGGCGAGACCCGCGCGGATGCGCGGACCGAAGGTCGCGGAGCCGTCGAGCAGGCGTGCGATGCCGCCGCCCGGCACGCTGAACACGGCTGTGTTGATGCTGGGTTCGAACGCGGTGAAGCTGACGCCGATGATGCTGCCCAGCGACTGGCCGACGAAGCTGATGCGCGAGCCGTCGAAGTCGGCACCGGCGGCGCCGTCATAGCTGATGGTCGGCACGGCCTTGGCCAGCGAGAACAGGTCGACGATGCCCTGGCGCAGGTTGTCGCGCGAGGTCAGCAGGCTGCCGAGGTTGATCATGTGCGCGCCGGACGGATCGGGCTGGCCGTCGGGACAGATCGGCACACCAGCCGGGCACGCCGTACCGTCGTTCTTGATCAGGTCGACGTTGAACGTGCGCTCGCGCGCACCGGCCGCGGCCAGCGGCGTCGATTCGATGTTGAACGGATGTCCCGGCGGAAGACCGTGCAGCGGGATGTCGATCGCGATGACGGCGAAGCCCTGCGAGGCCAGGGTCTGCGAGATCGCGAACGAGTCGGTACGGTTGCGCGTGATGCCGTGCTGGTAGATCACGATAGGCCAGCCGGCCGGCGGCCGTGTCTTGCCGGAAGCGGCGTTCGGCACGGTCAGCACCAGCGGGATCGTCTCGGTCTTGGTCGCGACCGGGAACGGGTTGGCAAACGTCACGTTCGTCGAGGTCGTCGACAGGCCGGCCGCGTTGAACGGCGGCACGTAGGCGCCTGGCGCCGCCTGCCAGAAGCCCTGCAAGACCGCGGCGGCTCTGGCTTCCGGAGTGGCGTTTGCGGGGGCTTTGAGGTAGTACGGCACGTCCAGCGTGCCGATGTAGATGTCCGCGATCGGCTGCAGGCCCAGGCCGAGATCGCCGATGGTCTTGCCGGTCGGCGCGATGCGCGTCAGCGGCGCCGGCGACTGCTGTACCTTGCCCACGGCGGCCTGCAGCACCGGCGTGATGGCCTGGGTCGTGAACACCCAGCTCACGACCACGCGATCCGGCGAGATGCCCTTGCTCGCGGCAGCCGCGAGGTGCGAATTCGTCAGCTGACGCAGAGGCTCGAGCGCGCAGGCCGTGGCCGCTGGCAGCAACGGCTCGGTGGATGCGCCGTTCACGCAGAGCGGACTCGTGCGCTTGGACAGGAAATAGGTCTGGTCCGGCGTCGCGTCGTTGCCATTGTTGTCAGTGACGCCGGTGGTCACGACAGCCATGTAGCTGGTCAATTGCTTGAGCGGCCTGGTCGGCACGATGGCGACCGTGCGGCCCGTCGTGTCCGACGGCGCCACCGCGGTCACGAAGTCGGTGGCCGCGGCGAGTTCACGCACGACGCTGGTGACGCCGCCGCCCGGCCCGGTCAGCGTGACTTCGAATACGCGGACCGTGTCGCCCGGCACCAGGGTGCTGGCCTTGGGCGCCGCGGAGAACTGCACCTGGCCCGGACCGACCGGACTCCAGCCGTCCAGCGCGTTGATCGCGACCTGCGGGTCGGCGAAATTGTTCGGGTTGGCGACCGGAATGTTGAGCGTGAGGTCGTTGGTACCGGACAACAGCAGATTGTTCGGCAGCGGAATCACACGCTGGGCCGGATCGGCGTTGGCCGGATCGAAGCGGGCCGCGATGACGCCGGTCACGGGCGTACCGTTGCCGTTGTTTGCCGGCGGCGTAGCGGTGGCGCGCGGACTGTTGCTGCCGCCACCACAGGCAGCCAGCAGCGCAGACGACAACGCCAGTGCCAAACTCTTTCGGGCCTGCATAGGAGATTTCCTTGAACAAGGTGGAGAAACGACGCTCTCGTATCTTAGGGAGTTCAAACGCTCGTTGGCAACGTGGATTTAACGAACTCACCGGGACAGTTTCTACTGTTGCGACGCAACAAAATCGACGGCCGGTTTCACATAATCCACATTGACACTTCACGAAAAATCCGAATATGCCCGGTCGACGGGACCCGGCGTGTGCGGCTGCCAGCAATCGCCACCGGGGTGGAACTCACGCGGTGACACGCCCAGCAGTTCGACGACGCGCCGGTTGTCGGCGACGAGATCCTGCGTGAGGCGCTGCAGCATCGCGCCGCCGCGCCCGGTCAAGCGGCTCGCGATCTGCAAAAGATAAATGCTGAGCGGTACGGGCAAGGTGCTGCATCCGAGCCCCGCGCGCATGCGCCCGAGCATCCGGGCAAAGCTGAGGCGTTCACCGCCCCCGAGCGGCAGCACCTGTCCGGCTGCGGCTCCGGACAACGCGGCGACACAGGTCGCGGCAACGTCGTCGGCATGTACGGGTTGGCGCAGGCCGTTCGCGCCCGGGACCAGCGGAAACAGCCGCGAACGCTGTGCCATGCGTGCGATCGGCGTGAGGCTGCGGTCCACGCCAGCGCCGTAGATCAGAGTTGGCCGCAGAACGGTCGCCTCGGCGCCGTGACGGGCGGCAAACCGCATCAGCCCCCGCTCTGCGTCGACGAGGCGCAGCGCCAGCGCGCGCTCGGCCGGGTCGAGCGATTCGCGCTTGCTGTCGGCGCTCATCGAACTCAGTGCGACGATGCGGCGCGGTACCGGCGAGGAGGAGGATTCGAGCCAGGCGACGCAATGGTCGAGGGGACCGACGCAGACGAGCGCATCGGCCACGGGCACTGCCAAGGACGCGTCGAGCCCACCGCGCAGCCAGGCAATGCCCGGGATCTCGCGCCGTTCCTGGCGGCTCAGCGCAGTGACGGAATAACCCGCGGCGATGAGGCGTGGCAGCAGGAATCGCCCGACGGCGCCACTGCCGCCGATGACGAACGCGGCTGGGTTCATGCGTGGGTCCGAGACTGGTGGGTTGATCGCGGAGGAGCCGGAGCAAACCCATCCCCACCCAACCCTCCCCTTGAAGGGGAGGGCTTGAAGGCGAGCCGCGCGAAGCGCCGTCCTTCACGATGACGAGGGCGCGAAGTACGGAGGCAGACGCCCCTGCCTTCCAGGCAAGGCGGCGTTAACTCGCGCAATGTCCGGCCCCCACGACTCCCGGCTCCCGATGGGCATGCCTGGGGATACGTTTCGCCGTTCGATCCGGTCGGCACGCTCATCGACCGGCCATCGCCGTCACGGTCGTCCGCGCGCGTCAGATGCGCATGCCGCCGAAAATTCGCGCCGGCAGCGAGCGGATGCGGCTCAGCAGCGAATTCGGCAGCCGGCTTTGCGCCTGGAGGGTCTGCGCGGTCGGCGTAACGCCGTAGCGGCGCACGGCTTTCGGCGTCTGCTTCAGCTTCCAGTAGCGGCCCAGCGCGGAATCGACGCTGAGCCGGCACGAGCCCATGCGCACGGGCTTGATCAACATGCGGTAGACCTGCCCTTCGTTGATGAGCTCGATGACGGTCTGCGCATTGGCCCGTTCGGTCATCACGACAGTGGCGATGTGCGGGTGATATTGCTTGAGTGCCTTGAGCATCAGGGTCAGGTCAGCACCGTGGTTCGTCGCGGTCTCGGAAATGACGACACCGGTTTCGTGCTGTTCGAGCACCTGCAGGGCACGCTCGGCCGTGTTCGCGAAGCGTACCTGGTAGTGCGGCTGCAGGATTTCGCGCAGGCGTTGCTGGGCACTCGCGTCGTCCTCGATGACGAGCACGCCGACCTGCGAGCGCGCGATGTTCTGCTCGTTCGGCGAAAGCTGGTCGGTGGCGACCGCCGGCGACTCGCGCGAGATCTCGCCAGCCTCCAGCACGAGCGCTCGCAGCTCGCTGTTGACCCACGGCTTGTTGACGAAGCGGTAGACCTCGCCCTCGTTGACCGAGCCCAGCACCGCCTTGAGATCGGAATAGCCGGTCAGCAGCACGCGCATCGCGCGCGGATGCTTTTCGCGGATTTCGCGCAGCACGTCGACACCGAGCATTTCCGGCATGCGCTGGTCACAGACGACGACATCCACGTTGTGTTTCTGCGCGATTGCCGGCGCTTCGCGCGGCTCGGTCGTCGTGTACACCTCGAGGTCGCGGAACAGCGCCTTCAGCGCACGCAGGATGCGAGCCTCGTCGTCGATGAACAGTACACGCAGGACCCCGGTGTTGGGGTCTCTCGCCGGCATTTCGAAATCCTGTCCTAACATGAACGGGCGGCCTCAGTGCAGGGTCGTTCGCGCTGCGTTCTCGATCGGCAGCATGACGGTGAATTCGGAACCGCGGTTCGGCGTAGTTCGCACTTTGATCGAGCCGCCGTGCGATTTGACGATCTTGTGGACGATCGACAGGCCGAGCCCCGTTCCCTCACCGGGGGCCTTGGTCGTGAAGAACGGATCGAAGATCTTCGGCAGCACGTCGTCGGGAATGCCGCAGCCGGTATCAGTGAACGAAACTTCGACGTTGCCATCGTTGGCGCGCGTCGCGACCGTGAGCGTACCTTCCTCTTCCATGGCCTGGGACGCGTTCGTGATGAGATTGAGAAACACCTGATTGAGCTGCGACGGCATGCCGCGCACGCGCGGCACGTTGTCGAGCCGGCGCACGATCTTGATGCGGTCGCGCAACTGGTGGGCGGCGATCATGAGGGCGCTCTCGAGGCCTTCGTTGACGTCCATGAGATCCATGCCATCGCGGTCGACGCGGGCAAACCCCTTGAGGTTCTGCACCAGCGAGGCGAGCTGGGTGATGCCGTCGGCGGAATCGGCGAGCAATTCCTTGGCCTCGGTCAGCAGCGGACTCTTTTCCACGGCCCGGCGCGCGTCGAACAACTTGCGCCGCGATTCTTCGACGTGCTTGACGAGCTTGTCGAGCGACTCTTTGTCGGCACCGAACATGAGATCGACCGGCTGCTGGCAGTACTGCACTGCCATGTCGTATTCCTTGACGAGCTTGCGATAGTCATCCAGCAGATCGCCGACGACCTCGACGTTGCTCTTGACGAAGCCGAGCGGGGTGTTCAGCTCGTGCGCGACGCCAGCGACCATCTGTCCCAGCGACGCGAGCTTGGTCGTGTGGATCACCTGTGCCTGGCTGGACTGCAGCTGCTTGAGTTCGACTTCGGTCTGCTGGTGCTCGGCCTGCAGCTGCGCCTTGGCCGTTTCGACCTGGCGCAATCGCCAGTACAGCGCGCCGGCGGCCGCGGCCAGCCCCAGCACGAGAATCACGAGCACTACGATCACGAAACTCTCCCCATCACGTTCCCCCCATTCGCGCGGCCGGCCCTGGCCACGGTCGACGGGCGGCGCGCTGTCCTTCTGGCGCGCCCGCCGGGGTCATTGCACCGGAGCGTTTACGGAACGCTAACATCCGCATGACGCCGCTGATTTCCGGCCGCAGTATAAGCATGGCAGCCGGTTACCCATTCCCGGTAATGTACCGTCTGTCGGCGCTTTCGTGACCAGGGTCACCAAAAGGCGTTGCCCGCACCGCAACGGACCCGGCGACGCCGATTTCCGGTCATCCGGGGTTTCGCCTAAGCTGCCGCGACATGACCTCGACCGGAGACTGCGCATGATTGCTCGCGTCTGGCGTGGCGTAACCCTGGCATCGAGGGCAGACGATTATCTCGCTCACCTGCGCGAGACCGGCCTGCGGGACTTCGTACAGACGCCGGGCAACCGCGGTGTCCAGGTCATACGTCGCGTGCAGGGCGAACACTGCGAATTCCAGATCATCTCGTTCTGGGACTCGATGGATGCGGTCAGGCGCTTCGCCGGCAAGGAGGCCGAGCGCTCTCGCTACTGGGACTCCGACGAGGAGTTCCTGCTCGAAATGGAACCGCTGGTGCGCCACTACGAAGTGGCCGAACGCATCGGGGACCAGCCCACCGGCTAGCGCGGCGCGCTTCGCGCGTGCAGCAGACCGGCAAAGACGGCCCCTGCCATGAATGAAGGGCGCCCCGCCCTATTTCACCGATACACGCGGTGTCGGAAGGTTCTGCCCCTGGTACCAGGAATGCACTTGTATGCGCAGCGCATCGGTCTGTACTTGCCACAGGCCGAGGCCGCCACGGCGCAGGTACAGCGATTGCTCTGCGCCGGGAGGAAGCGCCTTCCAATAGTCGTCGACGTTGGTCACGCGCAGGGTCGGCGGCCCCTGGTTCAGCGGCTTCAATACACCGATGCCGTCCAGGTAGTAGGGCGTATCGACGAAGTCCCCTTCGCCGGTGGCGCGGTCGACGCGCGCCAGTAACGGAATGGCGGCCATGCCGGCGGCGAAGCCCAGCAGCAATGGCAACACCAACGCCTCGCGCTGCGGGAGCCGCGAACGCCGGAACAGCGGATACAGCAGCAATGCCGCCGGAATCAGCGCAAGTGCGAGAGCGACGACCCAGCGATGATCGCCGACGACGGAAAAGCCACTGAGGAGATGGTCCACGATCGCGAAACCGAGCAGCAGCACGAACAGCAGCGTCGCGACGAGGCTCACCGCATGGTATTGCAGATGGAACGCGGACGATGGCGGCGGCGGCGCGTCGGCCGGCGCGATCCTGGCGTACAGTCGCGCGGTCGCTTCGGCGGAGTTCCAGTCCAGGACGCCGTGGGCACTGAGCTGCAGTGCCGGCTCGCCGAGCGACAACCATTGCAATTCCGGCGCCGTACCCGCACGACTGCCGAGCCATACGGGAGCCAGCCCATCGCGCGGCAGATCGCGCTCCACGGCAACCCCGTCGGCAAAGCGGCCGAAGACACGTACGCGTTCCACATCGTGACCGAGCCAGCCGACCGCCATGTCGGTGACGGTTCGCGACGGATCGGCAATCAGCACGCGAACCGCCTGCAGGCCGTCGAGGCGCGCACCGGGCTCCCGCCGCAGCGCATCCTGCTGCGCCTGACGCCGGCGCCCCCGCTGGAATGCGATCAGGACCGGAACGAGGAAGATCAGCGCCACCAGCGGCGCAAATAGCAGGAATGCGGACATCGCGGGCACGCTCCGGAAACGGACGCGCAGCTTAGCCTGTAGCGCCCGCGCGTGTCAGCGCGGGCGCGTCAGTACGGCGAGCCTGGATCAGGCGGCCTTTTTCGCCGCGGCCTCCACGTCCATCGCCTCGGCCACGGCTGGGCGAGCGGCGACACGTTCGACGAACTTCGCGATTCCCGGCCACTGATTGAGATCGATATGGAAGTACCGGCTCCAGCCGAGCACGGTGAAGAGATAGGCGTCGGCAACGCTGAAGCGGTCACCGGTCAGATAGTCCTGCTTCTCCAGCAGCGGCGAAATCTCGCCGAAGCGCTGAGCCAGCCTGGTCTTCTGAGCGTCCTTGACTGAATCCGGATTGGCCGCGTTGAACAGCGGGCTGAACTGCTTATGGATTTCTGTAGAAATGAAATTCAGCCATTCCTGCAAACGATAGCGTTCCCAGCTGCCGTTCGGCGGCGCGAGTTGCCGGTCCGGAACCAGGTCCGCGAGATACTGCACGATGGCAGGCCCTTCGGTCAGGATCCGGCCATCGTCGAGCTGCAGTACGGGCACATACCCCTTGGGATTGACCGTGCGGAAATCGGTGCCGTCGGCCGTCTGCTTGGTCGCGAGATCGACCTTGATCGCCTCGAACGGCAGGCCGAGTTCGCGCAGCACGATATGCGGCGACAGCGAACAGGCACCCGGGGAAAAATACAGTTTCATGCGGACACTCCTGAATGGGGGAAATACGAGCGGCGTCCTTGAATGCCGCAGCGCCGGCCGTCGCAGGCAGATGCGGCTGCGGCGCTGAGCATCAAGAGCACGACTGCAGCCTGTCGTGTGAATGCACTGTTTACTCGCGGGCAACGACGGCACAACAAAAGCCTGCATGCTCTCCGGCCGGTACGCCCCGGAGTACCCGTACTACCTCTCCGGCAGTTGCGGCATTCGCGCCGTGGCGGGCGCGCCTCAGTCCAGCGCCCAGTCGGCCGCGGCTTCGGCATGGATACGCGTCGTATCGAAGGTCGGCACCGTGGTATCCGCGGCACCGACGAGCAAGCCGATCTCGGTGCAGCCAAGGATCATGCCTTCGGCGCCGCGTCGCACCAGATCGGCCATGGTGGCGCGGTAACGCTCCCGCGACGCATCGCGGATTTCCCCGCGACAGAGCTCTTCGTAGATCACGCGGTGCACTTCGTCACGCTGTGCCGGGTCGGGCACGATCACATCGAAACCGGCCGCTGCCAGGCGTTCGCGATAAAAATCCTGTTCCATCGTGAACCGGGTGGCGAGCAACCCGACACGCGTGACTCCCGCGTGGCGCATCCGCGATGCGGTGGCATCGGCAATGTGCAACAGCGGCAGCCCCGCGCGGGCCTCCACGGCCGCCGCAACCTTGTGCATGGTGTTGGTGCAGATCACGATGGCCTGAGCGCCCGCACGCTGCAACGCCGCCGCTGCCTCACCGAGCTGGCGCCCCGCCTCGTCCCAGTCGCCGCTTACCTGCAGTCGCTCGATCTCAGCGAAATCGACGCTGTACAGCACGAGCCGCGCCGAATGCAGACCGCCGAGACGATCGCGCACGCGCTCGTTGATGATGCGGTAGTACGGAGTCGTCGACTCCCAGCTCATGCCGCCGAGGAGGCCCAGGGTTTTCATGCGAAGTTCTGTCTCGCGTAGGTGAGGCGCGGTCATGACGCATCCCGCGCCCTCCGCAGACCGCGGTGAGTTTCGACCAGTTTACCGCGTAACGAAAGCCCCGTAGGATCACACCCTGCCCTCAAGAATTCTGCGTGCGCCATGGGGCAGGCATAGCGCCTGCCGATTCGGGGAACGACCATGGACCACGTTTGCGATTTTCTCGCGCCGTTCTTTCGCCACAACCCAGATTTCCCTCAACTCCTTTCGCTGGCCGGCAGCGCGCATGGCCGTGTGCGCGAGGAAGCGGTGCGTCGAATCGGAACGTTGCGCACGACGGAAGCGCTGCCCGCGCTGATCGGACGCATCAACGACTGGGTGCCACAAGTCCGCTACGTAGCGCGTGAAGCAATCGAAGCCTTGATGGTCGAGGAAAACGCGCCGGCGTTCGTGCAGAACCTCGTATCGCTGCAACGATTGTTGGCTCGTGGACGCGACGACCACGCCACTTTCGTTGCGCGCATCGAAGCGTTCCTCGCGGCAGCACCCCAGCGCCGGTACGTGCTGGAAGCAACGCGGAGTCCGGATCGACACCTTTCCGGTCATTGCCTGCGACTCGCGGTCAAATACGCGCTTGTCAACGATGTGGAGCGCGTCGAACTCGGACTCCTGCACGGCGACATCGCCTTTGCACTGGATGCAGTCGCCCACGCCGCGACCCTGCCATCGGAGCAAAGGCGCCTGCTCGCCGAACGAGCGCTCACTCACGCGTTCGCGCCGGTGCGGCGTGATGCACTTCGCCTGCTGTTGTCCGACGGCATCGAACAGGAGCGCGTCGTGTCATTCGCGTTCGACCGGCACGCGGCCGTGCGCGCGCTAGCGGCGCGCCACCTCAAGAATGACGGATTCGATATCGCAGCACACTATCGAGCGGAACTGACGAGCCCCCATTCACGACGTCAGCGAATGGCCATCGAAGGCGTGGCGAGTTACGGCACTGCCGAAGACCTGCACGCGCTTCGCGCACTGCTCACGGCCCGATCGCCGGCGATCCGTCGCTGCGCGCTAGTGGCGTGGACCGTGAAACGCCGATTCGATGCGGTCGACGAGGTCGTGGCCGCGATGTCCGACCCGGCCACCAGCGTCGCGCACCAAGCTGCCCGGCTCGCGGAAATCGCCTGCCCGCAGTTCGATGCCGATGCGATGCTCGCACTCAGCGCCAGCCCCACCTGGGCCGAGAACAACGGCCCCTTGCTGTCCGCGTTCCGATACAGCGACAAATGGGAGCGCCTGATCTTTGCATTGCAATGGCTCACGCAAACATGCCGCTCGCCGGAGCACGCCGGGTCAATGCTCCGGTACTGGGAAGCACACACGGCAGGCAGCAGCATCGCGCCGCGAGCTACTCAGGTCGCGCGCATACAGCAGCTGATCGATCAGGGCGGCCCCGATCTGACGTCCGCCCTGCGTCGTGCGCGTTTCGACTTCCTGCTGGTTTCGATCGGCATCGAATTCACAGCGCACGCCGCGACGAAAGGCAATGCACTAAGTACGACCGACGCTCCGGCTCTGCGGCAGGAAGCGCCACAACGACGCCCTGGCCTTGCCCAGCGATTCTGGGCATGGTGGCGGCAGCCTTAGCGTAGCGCCGGACACGGTGCCGTAGCTGGCACCGTGTCCGTCATGAGGAAGCTGAGTCCAAGCCTGCCCGACGCGGCCGCGAAAACCTCTCTCCTTCGAGGGGCGGGTTCGCACGCCGCGGATCGCGGTTACTTCTTCTTCGGCACCACGATGTCCGTACAAGTACCTTCGTACACTTCCGCCGCCATGCCGACCGATTCGCTCAGGGTCGGATGCGGATGGATGGTCAGGCCGATGTCGGCTGCCTCGGCGCCCATTTCGATCGCGAGTGCGATCTCGGCAATGAGGTCGCCGGCGTTCGGTGCGACGATCCCGGCGCCGATGACGCGGTGCGTGGCCTCGTCCACGATCAGCTTGGTGAAGCCTTCGGTGCGGCCGATGCCGATCGCACGACCCGACGCCGCATGCGGGAACTTGCCGACGCCGTACGCGATGCCGGCCTTCTTCGCTTCGGCTTCGGTGACCCCGACCCAGGACACCTCCGGGTCGGTGTAGGCGACGCTCGGGATCACCCGCGCGACGAATTCGCTCTTGTGACCGGCTGCGACTTCCGCGGCGACCTTGCCTTCGTGGGTGGCCTTGTGCGCGAGCATGGGATTGCCGACGAGATCGCCGATCGCAAAGATGTGCGGCACGTTGGTACGCATCTGCCTGTCGACCGGAATGAAGCCGCGCTCGGTCACGGTGACTCCGGCCTTGTGTGCGTCCAGCTTGCCGCCGTTCGGCGTGCGGCCGACGGCGACGAGCACGCGGTCATAGCGCGTCGGAGCCGGTGCCTTCTCGCCTTCGAAGGTGGCGATCAGGCCGTCGGCCTGAGCCTCGATCTTCGCGACCTTGGTCTTCAGGTGAATGCCGGCGTAGCGCTTCTGCAGACGCTGGTGCAGCGGTCGCACGAGGTCCGGATCGGCGCCGGGCATCAACTGGTCGAGCAGCTCGACTACCGTGACTTTCGTGCCGAGCGCCTCGTAGACGCACGCCATTTCGAGACCGATGATGCCGCCGCCGACGACGAGCAGGCTGCCGGGCACGTCGGCGAGATCGAGCGCGTCGGTGGAATCCATCATGCGCGGGTCGCCCCAGGGGAAGCCGGGCAGTTTCACCGCCTGCGAGCCCGCCGCGATGATCGCGTTGTCGAAACGCACGAGCTGTGTGCCGTTTTCGCCGACGACTTCCAGTTCGTTCGGCGACACGAATTTCGCCGCGCCGGTGACGACGGTGACCTTGCGCTGCTTGGCCATCCCGGCCAGCCCGCCGGTCAGCTGCGCGACGACGGCAGTCTTGTGCGCCCGCAGCTTGTCGAGATCGACGACGGGCTCGCCGAAGCTGATGCCGTGATTCGCGAACTGACGAGCTTCGTCCACCACGCGCGCGGCGTGCAGCAATGCCTTCGAGGGAATGCAGCCGACGTTGAGACAGACGCCGCCGAGCACCGGATAGCGCTCGACGAGCACCACCTTCTGGCCGAGGTCCGCGGCACGGAACGCCGCGGTATAACCGCCGGGGCCGGCGCCGATCACGACGACCTGCGCCTCTATGTCGGCCTTGCGCCCCGTCGTGGGTGCTGCAACGGCCCCGGGGGCCGGCGCCGCTGCCGCCGAAACCGGTGCAGTCGCCTTCGCGGGCGGCGCAGCCGGTGCGCTCTTCGCGACGGGTGCGGCACTGGCCGCGGCGTCGGTGTCGATCAGCGCAACGACCGCACCTTCGGCAAGCTCGTCGCCAAGCGCGACTTTGATCTCCTTGACGACGCCGGCAACCGTCGACGGCACCTCCATGGTCGCCTTGTCCGATTCGAGAGTGACGAGCCCCTGCTCTTTCCGGACCGTGTCGCCGACCTTGACCAGGACTTCGATCACCGGCACCGAAACACCACCGATATCCGGCACTTTGACTTCTGTCGTCGCCATTATTTCTGCTCCTTGTCCTGGGAAGCCGCGGCACGGAAGGCTTGCTTCAGCGCATTGCGGCGCAATTCGAATTCCGCGAGCGGATCGGGCTCCGCATCGACGGGCGCGGGCGCAACCGCCACGGGCGCATCCACGGTACGGGTGTCATCGGGCGGCATGCTGGTCGCGGCCGGCGGCACCGGAGGGATCGGCGCCGGCGGCGGGGCGGTTTCACCGCCGATGAGCCCGCGCACGCGGGCCTGCAGCGCGAGCAGTTCGTCGCGCTCGCTGCGCAGCTCGGCCAGATTGTCGAGCTGCCTGCGACGGCGCTGTACGCAAAGTTCGCGGTACTTGCGGTTGGCATAACTGACGGACTGACGAATGTCCGGCAGATGGATTGTTTCCACTTCTTCCGGAAGCGCGTCGAAGCTGATGTAACCGTCCTCGATCCAGAGGCCGCGGCGGCGCGCGACGATGCGCGTCTCGCGCTCCTCGAAGAACAGGCGCGGCCAGTCGTTGTCGGGCGGTTCGCGGTCCAGGCGCAGGAACATCACACGCAGCGAGTCGTGCACGCGGGACCAGGTCGTCCTGCTCAGGTCGAGATCGACGATGCGAATGTCCTCGAATTCCGCCTCCATGACGCCGTCCCTGTTTCCGTGGTCGCGATTCAGAGCAGGGTGCGCCGCATGTCGGCGAGCAACTGGCCGAGATGGCTCGTGAAGCGCGCCGCCGACGCGCCGTCGATCACGCGGTGATCGTAGCTGAGACTCAGCGGCAGCATCAGGCGCGGCTGGAACGCCTTGCCATCCCATGCCGGTTTGATCGCCGACTTCGACACCCCCAGGATCGCCACCTCGGGCGCGTTGACGATGGGCGTGAATGCCGTACCGCCGATGCCACCGAGGGAAGAAATCGAGAAACAGCCGCCGGACATGTCGGCCGGACCGAGCTTGCCTTCGCGCGCTTTCGCGGCGAGTTCGCCGGTTTCCTTCGCGATCTCGAACACGCCCTTGCGGTCCGCATCGCGCAGCACCGGCACGACGAGGCCGTTCGGCGTATCGGCGGCGAATCCGACGTGGAAATACTTCTTGAGGATCAGGTTGTCGCCGGTGGCGTCGAGCGACGCATTGAAATCGGGAAATTTCTTCAGCGTGGCGACGACGGCCTTCATCAGGAAGGCCAGCATGGTCAGCTTGAGGCCGGACTTCTCGTTTTCCTTGTTGAGCGCGACACGCAGCGCCTCGAGGTCGGTGATGTCAGCCTCGTCGTGCTGGGTCACGTGCGGGATCATCACCCAGTTGCGAGCGAGATTGGCACCGGAAATTTTCTTGATGCGCGACAGCGGACGCGTTTCTGTCTCGCCGAATTTCGAGAAATCGACCTGTGGCCACGGCAACAGGTTCAGGCCATTTCCGGTACTGACGGGCGCCGCCGTTGCGGCGCGGGCCGCACCGCCGGCGAGCACCTGCTTCACATGGTTCTGCACGTCTTCGCGGGTGATGCGCGACTTGCGGCCGCTGCCGGTGACCGCGTTCAGGTCGACACCGAGTTCACGCGCGAACAACCGCACGGCCGGGCTCGCATGCGGCACCTTGTCAGGCATCACGACGCTCGCATCGAACGGCACCGGCGGCGTACGCGGCCCCGCGATTTCTGCATCGATGCCGGGCCGGGCCGCGTCGGCGACAGCGGGAGCCGCAACGGGTGCCGGATCGCCGGTCGAAGCGGGCTCGGACCGGGCCGGCGCGGCGGCCTTCGCCGGGGCTTCGCTGCGGGCGGGTGCGACCGGCCCGGCCTCGGCGCCGCCAACCGCGGCGTCGACGACCGCGACGACGGAGCCTTCCGATACCTCGTCGCCGACCTTGACTCGAATCTCCCGGACCACGCCCGCGAACGGCGCCGGCACCTCCATCGTCGCCTTGTCGGACTCGAGCGTCAGGAGCCCCTGGTCTTTTTTCACGGTATCGCCGGGCGCGACGAGGATCTCGATGACCGGCACGTTGGCGTAGTTGCCGATGTCGGGAACCTTCACTTCTTGTGACATACGCCCTCCCAGGCGGCAGATTTCGGGCAAGGCGGCTATTGTGGCGACGAAGGCAGGCCTGCACCAGAGTGGATAGAGCGGACAACCCACCGGACGACTTCCGCGATATTCCCTTTGGTTCGCACGCTCCAGCGACCCGACGGCTAAGCTGGCCGCCGTTGGCTGCCGAAAGAGAGCACATGGACATTACCGAATTGCGGACCCAGCTCGATCGCGTCGACCGCGATCTCGTGCGCCTCGCGGCCGAGCGCCAACGCATCGTCGCGGAGATCGGCCGCAGCAAGCGCGGCTCGGGCCGGGCGCTGCGCGACTTCCGCCGCGAAAAGGAGGTGCTCGACAACGTCCGCGGCCATGCCCGCGAGGCCGGCATCGATCCGGAACTCGCCGCCGGCCTGATGGAACTGCTGATCGCCGCGTCGCTGACCCGGCAGGAACAGGACACCGTACGCGCGCTGTCCCAGGGCGACGGCAAGCGCGCGCTCGTGATCGGTGGCAGTGGCCGCATGGGCGCCTGGTTCGCGCGCTTCCTCGACGCACAGGGCTATGCGGTCGAAGTCGCCGACCCGGCACCGAACGCGGCCGGCTTTCCGCAGCGCGCGCGCTGGGACGCCGGGGAACTCGGCCACGATCTCATCGTCGTCGCGACGCCGCTGCGCCCCACGGCGGAGATTCTCGGCGAGCTCGCACGGCTCCGCCCGGTCGGCATCGTGTTCGACCTCGGCTCGATCAAGACGCCACTGCGCGGCGCACTGCAGCAGCTCGCCGCCGCAGGCGTACGCGCAACCTCGATCCACCCCATGTTCGGCCCATCGGCAAACGTGCTCGCCGGGCGCCATGTCGTCCTCATCGACACCGGCGACCGCGAAGCGCTCGAAACCGCGCGCAGCCTGTTCGCGTCGACGACGGCAGTCACGGTCGAAATGGATCTGGACGAGCACGACCGGCTGATCGCGCTCGTGCTGGGACTGTCGCACGCGCTCAACATCGCGTTCACCGCAGCGCTGGCCGGCAGTGGTGTGGCGCCGGAGCGACTGAAGGCGGTGTCGTCGACGACCTTCGGCGCGCAGCTGCGCATCGCCGAAGGCGTCGCGCAGGAGAATCCGCACCTGTACTTCGAGATCCAGTCGCTCAACCAGCACAACGGTCCGGCGCTGACGGCACTCGACGAGGCGGTTCACGCCTTGCTTGCCGCGGTACGCAGCGGCGACGAGCAGAGCTTCGTCGCACTGATGCGCCGCGGCCGCGACTATCTGCACGCCAGCGCCGAATGACGGCGTCCCTACGCGACCAAAGTCGCAGTGCACAGGACGACGTAGCGGACTGGTGCGCGCGAGCGCACTGCGCGTAGTCTCGGTTCTTTTCCACCGGGGTCCGCCATGTCGTGCTCGTCCCACCTGCGTCAGTCGCTGCTCGCCACCGTCATCGCCCTCGCCTTCTCGCCGGCCGTCGCGCTCGCGGACCTCGTCGCGGTCACCGCCGCGCGGCTCGTGGATGTGGAGAGCGGCGCCCTGCGCGAAAACGCGGTCGTGGTCGTCGACGGCGAACGCATCGTCGACGTGCGCACGGACGGGCAGGTCCCGGCCGGTGCGCAGCGCATCGACCTCGGCGATGTCACGCTGCTGCCGGGTCTCATCGACTGCCATGTGCACATCGACGGCCAGTCCGGCGACTTCTACACCGAAGCATTCCGCCGCAGCCCCATCGACAATGCCGTCAAATCTCACATCTATGCACGCCGCACGCTGCTGGCGGGATTCACGACCGTACGCAACGTCGGCTCGGCGGAGTTCATCGATGTCGCGCTGCGCAACGCCATCAACCGCGGCGAAGTGCAGGGACCGCGGATCCTCGCCAGCGGCGTCGCCCTCGGCGCGACCGGCGGGCACGCCGATGGCGGCACCGGCTTCTCGCCGTATATGCACTTCTCGGGCTTCAGCGGGATCGCCGACGGCGTCGACGCGATCCGCGCAAAAGTCCGTTTCGACGTGAAATACGGTGCCGACGTGATCAAGTTCATGGCCAGCGCCGGCGTGCTCAGCGAGGAGGAATCCGTCGGTGAACCGCAGTATTCGCAGGAGGAGATGAATGCGCTCGTCGACGAGGCACATCGCTGGCATCGCAAGGTCGCTGCCCATGCCCATGGCACCGAAGCGATCAAGATGGCCGTGCGCGCCGGCGTCGATTCGATCGAACACGGCAGCTTCCTCGACGACGAAGCGATCGCACTCATGAAAAAGCACGGCACCTGGTTGGTCGCCGACATCTACAACGACGATTACATCCTCAGCGAGTTCGCGCGGCTCAAGTACCCGCAGAGCATGATCGAGAAAGAGCGCAAGGTCGGCCGCACGCAGCGCGAGAGTTTCCGCAACGCCGTCAAGGCCGGCGTGAAGATCGCATACGGCACGGACGCCGGCGTCTATCCGCACGGCGACAACGCCAAACAGTTCGTCAAGATGACGGAATGGGGCCAGACGCCAATGCAGGCATTGCAGTCGGCCACCGTGCGCGCCGCAGAATTGCTCGGCCGCGGCGACCAGATCGGCGCACTGCGCAACGGCCTTTATGCGGATCTCGTCGCGGTACCCGGCAATCCATTGCAAGACATCGCGGTCATGGAACGGGTGTCGTTCGTGATGAAGGCGGGCAAGGTCGAGAAGACTGCCGCGTCACCCTGACGGTCTCCGGGAGCGACCGGGGACGATGCGGACAGCACGGGGAGCGCGGGGCGTCGCCTGACCAGCATGACGCCCGCAGCCCTGTGATCATCGGGCTGCCATACGGAGCGCCGGCCGACGCGCGCAACCCGTGCCAGGTCACGTGCCGTCGGCCGCCTCCATTCCATCAGAACGCGATCGACACGCCCAGCAGCAGGCCGGCGAGCGCAAGCAGCAACAACACGATGAAAACCGCGAAAATGATTTTCGCGATGCCGGCCGAGGCGCCGGCGATGCCGGTGAAACCGAGCGCGCCGGCCACGAGCGATACCAGCGCGAAAATGATGGCGAGTTTCAGCATGGCGCGCTCCTCAACCCCAGGCGTTCAGGGCAAGCCAGAGCGCTTCGTCGATGCCGTGCTGACGTGCATCGGGTTCCAGACCGCGAGCTATAGCCTCGGGCCCCTCGTCGCGCCAATTGGTCGGGGTGCTGCGGGTATCGTCGTCCTGCATGGCGTCTCTCCGTTTCGGTCGAGCACACACTGCCGCAAGCCGTGTGCCAGACCGCGGGGCGGCGCCAACCCCGCGTCACCGCAGGAGTTTCCTGGGCCCGGTTACGATCCGGCGGATTGCGCCCTGCACGACCGGCAGCCTCGGCCACATGCAGTTCGCGGCGCCGGACCCGATGGACTCCCCCATCCGGCCGGTCAATTGCCGGCGTCGACATCCAGCAGATTGAGGCGAGACCCGTCGCCCAGGCGCAGTTCCAGTCCGCTTTCGATACGGTCCAGCCTGGCCACCATCGGACATAGCGCGGCCACGCGCGACGCGAGCTGCGCCGCCTGGGTATCGATGCGACGCTCGATGTCACGCTCGATCTTTGCGGCACGCTTCTCCAGTTCGGCCGCACGCGCCTCGTCACCGCTGAGCGCGATCGCGATGGCAGTACCGGCGACTTCGGCGACGACAACCGGCATCAGGTCGCCCATGGCCCGCTCGAGCAGCGAATCGAACTCGTCTTCGTTCCAGGGCCGCTTTTCGAACGTGTCGTCGATGCGCAGCTTGAATTCGTCGCGCAGGACACCGAGGCGTTTACGGGTGCTCGTATCGTCGGCCGTATCGGAGAAGGCCGCGGCCACTTCGGTCACTGCCACATAGGCGATGTCGACCGCGTCGCGCGCGATCGCCTTGGCCTGCGGCACCAGCGCGCGCACCGTCGCCTCGTACTCGGCAATGCGCGCGCGGTCGGCATCGCTGATTGCCAGGTCACGGCCATCGACGACGAGCCGCCCCTTGCTCATGACGATGCTCCGGGACTGATCGCCGTCCTGGCGGAACGTGAGGCCCGACGAGTCCAGGGTCACGTCATAGTCGCTGTCGAGGCCGCACGAACCGATGTCGCGACTGTACGCCGGCACGGCGACGGCGAACGTGAGACCCAGGGCGACGGCGGCGGCGAGCAGGCGTTTCATGGCGGTTCCTCGGTTTCGGAAAAGGACATCGGCGCGACGTCCGGGCGTCGTTGCGGCCTTGGATGCCGATTTTCGCGCGAGGGTTGCAATGCCGGCATGCCCCGTGCGGCAGCATGACTTCCGGCAGGGACTGCGCTGGTCGAAACGCCAGCACGCATGCGCTACCGCCGTGGCGGGGCAATCCGTATGCTGGCGCGCCCTCCGCAAGGAATCTGCTCATGTATACCTTGTATTACTCGCCCGGCGCGGCGAGCCTGCTGCCGCACTTGCTCATGCTCGAGATGGGCGTGGCGCACGAACTCCGCCGCGTCGACACGGCGGCCGGCGAACAGCGCAGCCCCGAGTACCTGCGGCTCAATCCGAACGGTGTCGTCCCGACCCTGATCGTGGACGGCCGGCCGTACGCGGAAACCGCTGCGCTGTTGCTGCTGCTCTGTGAACGCCATCCGGAAGCCGGACTCGCTCCTGCCATCGACGCACCGGAGCGGGCCGCCTTCCTGCAGGGCGTGCTGTATCTCGCCAATACGCTGCAACCGGCATTCCGGCTCTGGTTCTATCCGGGTGACGTCGGCAACGTGGATGAAACCGCCCTCAAGGAAGGGCTGCGCGCTCGCATCGAAATCTGCTTCGACCGGCTTGCGGACCAGCTCGCCGACGGTCGTCCGTACCTGCTCGGCGAGCGGCTGAGTGCCCTCGATCTCTACGCAACCATGCTCATGCGCTGGTCGCGCAACATGCCCCGGCCCGCGACGGAATGGCCGGCACTGAAGGCCCTGGCCGACCGCGTGCGTGCGCGGCCGAGCTGGCGCCGTCTGTACGAGATCGAAGGACTGACCGAGTGGGTCTGAAGCTGCTGGCGAGCCCGAGCACGCACGCGATCACGACGCGCTCTGAACGATTGCCTCGCTAGTCTCGGCGGCATTCCCCCGGGGAGTGCCGCCGATGACTGCTTCCGACGAGGTCCATCTGCTGATCCGGCTGTTGCGGGAAGGCCGCGACTACTATGCGTTCGCGCGTGACGAGACGCGTGATCCGGACGTGGCCGACGTCTTCTCGCTCGCCGCCCGGGCGCGCCACGCCCTGCTCGAGGACCTCGTCGCCACGCGCCTGCTGTTCCAGACTTCACCGGCACACCCGACGCGAACCCTAGCGGTCGACCTCGGCTACGAGGAACTGCGCCACCAGTTCGATCCACTGCATCCGCGGGCGCACGCAGCGGCGTTGCACGAACGCGAGCGCCGCGTATTGCACCTGATGCAGGACCTGTTCGACGAGGAGAACTCACCGAAACTGCAGGCTGCGCTGAAGTCCCACTACGCGCAGTTCTTCGAGGTCGACCGTTGCCTCGCTCGCTGGGTGCAGCAGCACGAGACGGCGCCGGTCTGAAGCTACAGCCGGCTCAATCGCCGAAGTCGAGCTCCAGCGCGAGCGGCTTCACTGATAGCTCGATGCGCGGATCGTCACGGCGCCATACGCGCTTGTCGGGCAGACGCAGTTCGTCCTTGTCGTCGGCGGCATAACGCAGCACGCCGGAGCGCAGATACACCGTCGCCCGCGCGTCCGATCCCCGCGGGAAGTGAATCAGCAGACCGCGCGGCGCGGGCACCGCGAGCCGGTCGAACAGCTTGCGGTCGGCGACCGTGTCGGCATGGCTCGCTGCCATCTGCGTGTAGAAGGAATACTGAAACGTTTGCGGCAGCACCTCCGCTTCGGCGGCGGACAGCATCAGAAAAACCAGCAGGACCGGCAGGCGACGCACGACGACTTTTCCCGCAAAAGACCGTGAGCGACGCTAGCAAGCCTGTGCTGAATGGCAGGTTGCAGCTGTACCGGCGAGCGGACGCCGGATCTACCGGCGGTGCGAGCCCGCCGGGCGCTGCCGCTCACCGCCGGACGCCCGCTCACGCTGCCTTGAACGTCACCACGAGCACATCACGGTAGGCGGGCGCCGTCACGTCGACGGCCTCGACCGGCGTGACGCCGTGGCAGACGCGCGCGTCGTCGACAAGCGCAGCGTCGAACGGTGCAGTGAGCGTGAAGCGCCCCAGGAGCTCGCCGTCGGGGCGATGAATCGTCGTCGTGCCACTGGCGATGTTCGTGCGCGCGATCAGCAGTACGAGCACGTAATCGACACCGTCGCGGTGGACTCCTTCGGGCGTGGGCAGTCCCTGCTCGCCCGCGCGCGCTTCGATGCGGAACTGGTGTACTTCCACGTTCCAGGCCGCCACGGTGGGCGCGAGTGCGCCGAACAGGCCATGGCAGTAACGCAACACGGCCGGCAGCCCCTGCCCGCGATCCCAGCGCGGGTCGATGGGCTGGAACGAGCGGGCAACGCCGCCGTGCAACGGGTTGTATTCGAGCGACTGGTAGTGCGGCCGGTCGGCTTCTCGCCGCACGCCCGCGGCGCTGGCGATGTACACGCCATGGCGCCGCCGCCGATAGCGGCCCTTGTCTGCCATGTAGGTATCCACGGCGAGATCGTTCCAGCTGTCGGCAAATGCGGACCAGTCATCCAGCGCCCCGCAGCGCGCGAGCTCGGTGGCCATGGTCGCACCGGCCACGAAGGCAAATCCGACACGGCGCAGTTCGGGCTCTATGGCCGCGAGCAGCGCGGACGTGGTTTCCTCGGTAGTCATGCGCGGACGGTAGCAGAGCGCGCGAAGCGCGCGATGGCCGATCGTTATATGCCGCGCGAGGCACGACAGGCGCATGGTTCTCGCCGGTACGTCGCGAATGGTCCCAGGTCCCGGGCAAGGTCGGGGCAGATATCGGACGCGCAGCTCACGTACCGCGTCGCTGGTCTGCACAGTCCCGCCAGACGCCCTCGGGGCAACGAGCTAGCGGCCGGCACTGGACTTGAGCGCACTGCGGCTGGCCAGGCAGCGCGTCAGATTGGCGCGCGCGGCCGCGTCGCAGCGTGCGTGAAACCAGTCGGAAACGAAGATTCGCGGCGCGGCGAGCAGCCCGCGCAGGAAACGTCGGCGGTAGTGGCGAAACATCCAGGCAGGAAGCTTGCCGCGGTATTCCTGCGCGATCGCCGCGTCATACGCGTCGAAGCGCGCGGGCTCGGCCGCAAGGATCGCCATGTCGCAGTCGAGGAACAGCGCCGCGTCACGCTCCACCGGCTCCGCGGCCCAGTGACCATGGCGCGCGGTCATGCGAATCAGTTCGGCAACACGCGCGCTGTCGACGTCAGCCTCCGGCAGCCAGCTCACGATCGCTGCCCGTGCCAACGCGGCGCTGCGTGCCTCGTTGTCCTTGCGTCCCGCCTCGTAGATCGCGTCGTGATAGAGCAATGCGAGATATGCCTCGGCCGGCGCCGTCCAGCCCGGTCCCTGTGCGACCGCATCGAACTGCGCGAGCACCTCCAGTACATGATCGAAACCGTGATAGGCGCGCGGCGGATCGGCGTACTGCGCACGCAGCTCTGCGAGCATGCCTGGCGGCAGCGCCAGCGGGGCCGCACGGTCGGCACTGCTCGTCAACGTCATCACGTCGGCTCCGAAACGCACTGCAGGCGGCTTCTACACCCTGATGTCGCTTTCGACAATCCCACCCGGCGCGTGTGCTGCGAACGTCCGGCCAGCGTCGTTTCATTCTGCCCGGCGGATCCCCGACTCTTGGCCCATGCCGGCGGCGTCGCGGATCGCAACACTCGCGCCCATGTCCGCCTACTTCCATCCCCGTCTGCAGGAATCCCGCCGCGTCGCCGGGAACCGGCTGCGCCGGCTGTTGCGCCTCTGGCCTCAGACGCTGTTCCACCTCGGCGCGGGCGCCGCACTGCTGGCCCTCCTCGGCGCCGGTGTCGCACGCATCGACGGCGACCGCATCGGTCTGGTGCTGCGCCTGCTGGCGGCACAACCGCTCGTCGTCGCGATCGCGTTCGCCGCGTTCGGGTTCGCGATGTGCCGCAGCGCGACGCTCGCGTTGCTGACCGAACTGAAGCTCGGCTGGTGGGGCGCCGCGCCCGTGCCCGAAGCGGCGACTCGCCGCAGCCTGCATCTGAACGCGGTCCTGCTGACCCTGTTCGGCAACGGCGTGATCCTGCTCGTGCTGGCGGGCATCGTGCTGCTGTCGCGCCGCTCCACGCCGTGGTTCGTGCCACTGTTCTCCGCTGCCAGCATCGGCTTCTGGCTCGGCAGCGGCGCGGGTTACCTCGCCGTGCGCCGGCTCGGTGCGATGCGGCGCGGCAGGATCGCGCAGCAGCACTCGAGCGCGGCATTGCTGCCGCTGCCGGGTCTCGACCATCCGCAATTGCACCACCTGCCCGACTGGCAGCGCCGCGAAACCGTGCGCCGCTGGCGCTCGGGCGGTCGCAACTGGCAGTTCCTCGCCTTCGGCCTGCTCATTCCGATGGGCATGCCACTGCTGCCGCTGGCCGGGCTGCTGCTGCTCGGCGCCGCACTGATCTGGTATGGCCTCGCATTGCGCGCGAGCGAGGACACCCTGGTGCGCGCAACACGTCTGTTCGCCGCCATGCCGGTGCCGTTTCCGCGCTTTGCCGCGGGCACTCTGCGTTACCCGCTGTTCGCCTGGGCCTGCGCGAGTCTGCTCGGTGCGGCCGGGCTGCTGCTGCAGTCGGCCAAACCGCCGGTCGCGATCGCCTTCGTCGTCGCCATCGGCGCGGGCGGCCTGATCTCCCTCTGCCTGAGCTGGCGCTACCGGCACCGGCCGCACCTCGCCCGCGTGCGGGCGAGTGCCGAAGTGTCACTGTTGCTCCTGCTCGCCTATCAACTGCCGTTCTTCGCACCGCCGCTTGCGCTCGCGCTCGCGGCGCGCCACTACATCGTTGCCCGGAGCCTTGCCTGATGCGTGCCCTCGAAATTGCCGGCCTCGTTCACGCCTATGGTCAGCAGCGTGTACTCGACGGTGTCGATCTCACGCTGCGGGCCGGCGAATTTGCCGCGCTGATCGGGCCGAACGGTTCCGGCAAGACCACCCTGCTGCGCTGCCTCGCCGGCATTCTGCAGCCGCAGCAGGGCCGCATTGCCATCGCGGGTGCGGAGATGGGACTCGACGCACTCGCGGCGAAACAACGCCTGGGCTTTGCGGTCGATCCGACCCTGCTGCCGCTGCTGCTGACCGGCCGCCAGTGCCTGGAGCTGTTCGCCGGCGCGCGCGGCCTCGACCGGATTCCGTCAGCGACACTCGAGCTGGCCGAAGCGCTCGCCTTCGCGCGCTGGCTCGACCACGAGGTGCAGGCCTATTCACTGGGCACCCGCCAGAAACTCGGCATCCTGCTGGGCCTCATCGGCGAGCCGCCACTGATCGTCCTCGACGAACCCATGAACGGGCTCGATCCGCTCAGCGCCTTCGCGCTGAAGCAGCATCTGGTGCATCTCACGCGCGAACACGGCTGCGCGGTATTGCTGGCGACGCATGCGCTCGAAGTCGCCGAGCGTTTCATCAGCCGCTGTGTGCTGCTGCTCGGCGGAAAGCTGGTGCAGGACTGGGACACGGCCGCACTCGACGCGATCCGCCATGATCCGGACACCTCACTGGAGCAGGTCATGGTCGAGGCCCTGCAGGCATTCGGCGCTGCGCCGGTCGACTGACGCGAGCACGAGCCTGGCCACACCGGATCCAGCGCCGGGCTCCGGAGGCTGATCGAGTCACGCAGCCCGTGACGCACCTGCTGCAGGCATGAATGCCGGGATGCGTGAGGTGCAGCCCGGCGCGTGTGTCAGACATGAACCGATGTCCCGAACGGTCCGACGTCAGGGCAGAACACAGGCTTGCGCCGACGTCGCCGCCAGGAAACCGTCAGCGAAAATCAGATCACAAGCGTAGACGACGGCCAGACCGCCGCTGTCGCTGCTCATGCTGGGCGCGCCCAGCACGACCATGTTGCGCGACATCGAGAGCGCACGCCCCAGGTTGACGTTGCCGAGCCCGGGAAAGCGAAGGTCCTGGCGCCAGGGCCAATCGGTATCGGCCGGCAACACTCGGCGTTCGAACACATAGCCACGGCCTTCGTCCGGTACCGTGTCGGTACGTGCGCGCCCGTCCGCACCGACGACGATGCGATCGCCGTCGACGCCGACCGCACTGCCGAAACGGTCGTTCGCGACGGCATCCGGATGCTGGATCAACGCCTCGAACGCGTACACGCTCGCGCCAGGCGGGCTCGAATAGACGAACGCACCGCCACCGGGGGTCCCGTCGACGGCTCGCCCCGGCGCGCCGAGCACGATGAAGCCGGTATTGCTGGCCACATCGCGATCGATCGCGACGCTGGTTCCCATCGCGTCGGCGAGCCCCGGTGTCGCGTTGGCGAACGACTGCTGAAAATCCCAGCCGCTGCCGAGATTGGGACGCTGATACAGATAGGCCCGCCCGGCCAGACCGAAGCCGCCGGCATTGACGTAGGTCGGTGCACCGATCAGCAGCGCGCGCGTGCCGGTGAGCGGCGTGCTGCCGGACGTCGCAATCATCGCGAGCGCCTGGCCGAAGCGCGAACCGGCCGGCGATTCCGGCCCGAACAACACGTCCTCCCAGACCACGGCGGTACCGTCGAAACGCCCCGTGGCGACCGCGCCGCGCTCGACGCCGGCCACGGTGCTGCGACCCAGTGGACCGCCGACGGCGACGATGTTGCCGCTCATCGCCACGGCCGAACCGATGCCCAGCTGACTGTCGGCATCGCTGATGATGGCCGGATAGAGCTTGCGGAACGTCGCTGGCAGCACCGGCTCCTGCAGGTCGACGAGGTAGGCCTTCGCTCGCCCGTTCGTACATCCAGGACAGCCGATCAGCACACGTGCGCCGGAGACCGAGACGGCTGCACCGAAGCGTGCGTTCGCCTGCGGCGACTCCCCGTCCAGCACGGCGAGCCGCAGAAACTGCAGTGTGTTCCATCCACCATCGCGCCAGCGGTAGATCGCGACGAGGCCAGAAGCGGTCTGGCCGCCGTCGGTGTAACCGGGCATGCCCACGGCGAGCCACTCACCGTCGCGCGAGACACTCGACCCCGACGCGCTGCCCGCAGTCGCGGAGGCCAGAACCGGCGACAGGTATTCGTAGATCGGCGCGTCCTGCGCCGAGACCGGTATCGCACTGAACAGGAACGCAGCGCCGACGAGCGCACGCGCAACGGTTGCGAACATTCGCATCTCTCCTCCCACGACAGCCCCCTGCAGCGAAAGGAACGCCATGACCATGGGCATGCGAACAGCCCCGCGGGCGGACACCGCGTGCGGCGGTCAGCAGGTAGTCAGCCGACGCGGACCGCAGGCGGATATCCGCAAAGGATGCCGCTCAGCGGATCTCGCAAAAGCAGTAGGCGAACACGTTCGGCTTGCCGTCCTGCACGCTGCGCAGCAGGCGCAGCGGCCGCTGCAGATCAGCGTCGCTCAGCAGTCCGGACTCCGGACGCAGCCACTCGATCTTCGCGAGTGCACGCGCACTCGCGCTGTCGCTCATGTTGAGCAGGAACTGCTCGAAGGCGCCGGGCTCTTTTTCGATGTACCGCGTCTGAAATTCGGTGCCGAGCTTCGCACGTTCGGCCGCCGCAGCGACGGCGGCGTCCAGTCCGCCGAGCTTGTCGACGAGACCGCGTTCCAGCGCCTGGCGGCCGGTCCACACGCGCCCGCGCGCCACCTGATCGATGTCGGCAGGCTGCTTGCCACGCGCGGAAGCGACGCGGCCAATGAAATCGCGATAGCCCTTGTCGGTCACTGCCTGGATGACCTTGGCCGCCGACGGATCGAGCGGCAGGCGCGGATCGAGGGCGGCGGCCAGCGGCGTGGTACCGACGCCGTCCGTGTGCACGCCGATCTTTTCCAGTGTTTCGGGGATGCTGACGAAGAGCGTGTAGATGCCGATGGACCCGGTGATCGTTCCGGGCTGCGCGAAGATCTCGTCGGCATCCATCGAGATCCAGTAGCCCCCCGACGCTGCCACATCGCCCATCGACGCGATCACAGGCTTGCCCGCCTGCTTGATCAGCTCGACCTCGCGGCGGATCTGTTCGGAGGGAAAAACTTCGCCACCCGGCGAATTCACCCGCAGCACGACCGCCTTGACGTTGTCGTCCTCGCGGGCCTCACGCAGCAGTTCGGCCGTGGACTCGCCACCGATCATGCCCGGACTCTGCTCGCCGCTGACGATGTCGCCTTCGGCGACGATGATCGCAACCGAGGCACGCAGATCCGGCAAGGCCGTGCTTCGTGCCAGCGCCTGATAGTCGCTCCAGTGCACCTGACGGAACGTGTGCCGCTGCTTGTCCGCGACGCCCTTCGCAATGAGGATGTCACGCGCCTGGTCACGCGTGGCGAGCTGGTCGACCAGTTGCGATGTCAGCGCGATCTTGGCCAGGTCGCCCTGGGCGTCGTCGATGGCCTCGGGCAGTATCTCGATGCCGTTCTGGATCGCCCTGGGCTCCAGCTTGCGCCGGCCGCCGACATCGGCGAGCCAGGTCTGCCACAGGCCGTCGAGCCAGAAACGGGCTGCCTCGCGCGCTTCGCTCGACGCGCGATTGAGAATGTAGGGCTCGGCCGCGGACTTGAATTCGCCGACACGGAACAGGTGCACCTGCACGGCAAGCTTGTCGAGCAGATCCTTGTAATAACCACGATAGCTCGAGAAGCCGTTCAGCAGCACCGCGCCATCCGGGTGCAGCAGGATCTGGTCCGCGTGCGTCGCCAGGTAATACGGCATCTGGGTCATGCCATCGGAAATCGCGACGACCTCCTTGCCGGTCGCCCGGAACCGCTCGAGCGCTGCGCCGATCTCGGTCAGCGACGCGACACCCGCGCCGCGCAGTTCATCGACCCGGAGCACGATGCGCTCGATGTGCGGATCCGCGGCGGCGCGCCTGATCACGTCGAGCACGTCGCGCAGGCGGATCTCGTGGGACTTGTTGCCCAGCATGCGCTCCAGCGCGCGCGATCCCGCATCGGTACGGAATTGCTCGACGAGTTCGCCCTTGAGCTCCAACACCAGCGCCGTGCGCGGCTCGATGGCTGGCGCCTTGGCCAACAGGGCGAGCAGGAAGATGAAGAGGATGAACAGGAACACCAGATTGAGCACCAGACGGCGCGTGAAATTGATCGCATCCCAGATCGCGCCGAAGAATCGCCGCACAGGGCCGGGTTTACGCTCCGTCATGGTTGTCTCCAGCTCGCCGATGGAACTGCGGTGCCGCGACGGCGCCGCTCAATGGATATTGTGGCCCGGATCGGGCACGACGTGCCCGCTGTGTGCCGCCTGCCAGCGGCCACGCGCGGCCTGCCGGCGGAAACGCAGGAACAGCAATACGGCTGCGACCGAGAGGCCGGCGATGAGGCCTATCCACATGCCGCGCGCGCCGAAGCCGGCGCGGAACGCGAGGAGCCAGCCTACCGGCATGCCGACGCCCCAGTACGCGAGCACCGTGATGAACATCGGCACGCGTGTGTCCTTCAGCCCGCGCAGCGCGCCGTTGGAAGCGACCTGAATGCCATCGGAGAACTGAAACAGCCCGGCAAGCACCAGCAGCTGTGCCGCGAGCGTGATGACGGCGGCGTCGCCGGTGTAGAGCGAAGCGATCTGTACCGGCGCCAGCAACATGGCACCGGCTGACACGAACTGCGTCGCGACACAGAGCGCGATGCCGGCGTATCCGGCATAGCGTACGCCACGTTCATCGCCGCGGCCGACGGCATTGCCCACGCGCACCGTTATGGCAAGCGCGAGGCCCAGAGGAATCATGAAGCAGACCGCCGACACATTGAGCGCGATCTGATGGCTCGAAGCGGTGGTTTCGCCGAAACCGGCCAGCACCAACGCAACCACGGCGAACAGGCTGGCCTCCATAAACACGCTGACGCCCATCGGCACGCCGATACGCAGCAACTGTCCGATCGCCGCAGGATCGGGCCGGTCCGCGTGCGCGAACAACCGCAGGCGGCGGTACTCGGGCCGCCAGTTCAGCCAGGCGAGCAGCCCGAGGAACTGCAGCCAGATCACCGCCGCGGTGGCGGCGCCGCAACCGGGCGCTCCCTGCGGTGGGATGCCAAGCCGGCCATACATGAGCACCCAGCCTATCGGCGCCAGCAGTAACAGCCCGAACAGTCCGAAGTACATGGTCGGACGCGTGAGCCCCACGCCCTCGCTCACACCACGCAGCGCGAAATAGCCGCACAGCGCCGGTGCTCCCCAGGAAATCGCGCGCACGAAGCCCTGCGCGTCGGCGCGCAGGCTCGCGTCGACACCGATCCAGTCGAGGAAATACGGCGCGCAGACCCGTACCGCAAAAAACAGCACCACGCCCATGCCGGCAGCGAGCCAGAGGGCCTGACGAAACAGCGGGCCGATCTCGGCGTGCCGCTGCGCACCGGCGAGCTGGGCGACGGACGGCGACAGGGCCATCATCACGCCCAGGGCCGCGACGAACGCGAGTACCCAGAAATTCGCACCGACCGACACGGCCCCCAGCGTGTGCGCGTCGAGATGACCGGCCAGCATCGTGTCGACGACGGTCATTCCGACCCCGCTGAGCTGGCCCGCGACGAGCGGCAGGGCGAGCCGCACGGTATCGGCGCATTCGCGCGCGAGACGCTGGCGATCGATGGTGGACATGCGCGGAGGAAAAACCGGACGGCGGTCGCACAGTCTACCAGTGCTGCGTGAATGAACCCGGGAGCGGGTCCGGTATCGGCATCCCGCTCGGCACGACGACCGCTGGCGCCTGGCCATGCACCCGTCGCGGTATCGCCGCGCGACGAACGACCCACGCAGACACGGCAGTGTTCGGCCATACTCCAGCGTCGCCCGCCAGCCCCCGCGTCCGATGAACGATTCCGCGCCTTCCGACACGCCCGCGCCCAAGGCGCCGCTGCCGCCCGTTTCGACCAAGCCGGGGACGGGGCACTGCGCCAATTGCGGCGCGACCCTGCACGGCCCGCATTGCCATCAGTGCGGGCAGCCGGTCAAGGGGATGATTCGTCCGCTGTCAGGCCTGACGGCAGACGTCGTCGACAGCGTGTTCAACATCGACTCGCGCATCCTGCGCACGCTGGGCCCGCTCTATTTCAGACCCGGCTTCCTGACGATCGAATATTTCATCGGCCGCCGCGTGCGCTATGTCACGCCGTTCCGGCTGTTCTTCTTCCTGACCGTCATCGCGTTCCTGGTCACCCAGGTGTTCAGTGAGCAGGTGGGGCTCAGTGCAACGATCGGGGACAACGCCAAGCGCGGCTCCGAGGCACTGGCGACGATCCAGGCCGCGACCACACCCGAGGCCGTCGCGGCACAGCGCGATCTGGCGCTGGCGGGCCTCGATGTCGCAATCAAGAACGCCGGACTGCCCGCACAAGCCCGCCGCGACATGGAAGCCGCGCGCGAGGAGATCCGCAAACAGGCACAGCAACGCATCGACTTTCTCAGGAAAGTGCAGGAAGCCCGGGCCAAAGGGGAGACGCCGCCGCTGCCACCCGAAGCTGGCGACATCGCGCTGCCCGAGATCCCCGCCGTACCGGTTTCGCCAAGCGAGCCAGCCATTCCGGCCGCACCGGCGAAGCCCGGCGACGGGACGGCCAAGACCCCGGATGCGACGCACCCCTCGGGGGCGATCGAACCGCTTGTCGTGGTCGACCGTGGCGACGACCTGCGCGTGTCGTTCAACGGCAAGCCCTGGGACCCGAAGACCAATCCGCTCAAGGTTTCCTGGCTGCCAGATGCGGGAAATGCCAAGTTGAATCAGCTCGCCGGTACGTTCGTGACGAACCTCAAGAGCCTGTCGACCGATCCCAAGCGGGTCGTCGCCGCGTTCTTCGGCGTTTTGCCCCAGACCCTGTTCGTCCTGATGCCCCTGTTCGCGGTGATGCTGAAGATCTTTTTCATCTTCAAGCGCCGCTACTACATGGAGCACCTTATCGTCGCGATCCACAGCCATGCCTTCCTGTCGCTGAGCATGCTCGTGATTTCGCTGCTGGGCCTGACGCGCCTCGCGTTTCCGTCAGCCGCGACGCCCCTGGGCTGGCTCATGGTCGCGGCGGTCGTCTGGATGCCGATTTATCTACTGCTGATGCAGAAGCGCGTCTACCGGCAGAACTGGTTCATGACCCTGTTCAAGTACACCCTGATCGGCAACTGTTACAGCGTGCTGATCGCACTGGCGATTGCGGCAGCCCTCGTGATTTCGCTCGTCGTCGCATGATCGTGTACGAGGTCAGCATCGATGTGGACCGCGCGGTCGCCGCGGCATATCTCGACTGGCTGCGCGAGCACGTGGTGCAGATGCTGCGCTTCGACGGCTTCGTCGAGGCCCGCATCGCCGAGCGGGCTGATCTGCCCGACGATGCGCCGCGGCACACGTTCGTCGTCACCTACCGGCTGCGTGACCGGCCGGCCCTGGACCGCTATTTCGCCGACCATGCCGCCGGCATGCGCGCCGACGGCGAACGCCGTTTCGGCGGACGTTTCAGCGCGAACCGGCGCGTACTGAGCGAACTCGACTGAGTCCTGCCGCCGCTCGTCGTTCAGCCCGCCGGCGGCTGCAGCCGCGCGGCGCGCTGTTCCGGCGTCATGCGCAGGAATTCCTGCCGTAGTTCAGCCCGCCCGGCCGGCGGCGTGGCGAGCAACAACTGCCGGAACGCCTTGCGCTGCGCGGGTGCCAGCGAATCGATCATCGCGCGCATCGGCCGGCGTTCGGCCTCGGGCAGCGACTGCAGCCAGCGCTCGCGCGCCAACGCGCGGCGCTCGCTGCTGGCACCCTGCAGGAACGCACGCCGTTCGGCCGGGTCCATGCGCCGGAATTCCTCGCGAAGCCGCGCGCGTTCCTCGGGCGGCAGATGACGGAAACGCTCGAGTCCGCGACGCACGCGTTCCTGCTGCTCCGGCGGCATCGCCCGAAACGCGCGGAAACGTTCGCGCAGGACCTGGCGCTCGGCCGGTGTCAGCGCCTGCCAGCGGCGGAAGCGATCCTGCATCTGCGCGCGCTTGTCCGCCGGCATCGTGGCCCAACGCGCCGCCGCACGGCGCAGTCGCGCCTGGCGTTCTGCCGGCAGCTGGTCCCATTCAGGCGCGAAGGGTTGCAGGTAGTGGCGCTCGGTCTCGCTGAGGCTCGCATAGGGAATCCGCGCAGTCGCAGGGTCGGCCGCCGGCTGCGCCACCGCGCTCGACGTGAGCAGCACCAGCAGCACGAACACGGTGGCACGCAGGCCGGGCGCATCACGGCGCGTCGTCATCGTCATCGTCCTCCGCGACAGCTGCCGCATCCGGGGCCGGCAGGTCGGCCGGATCGATCCACTCGCCCCGCGCATCCTCGAACTCGCTGAGATAGAGCAACAGGGCGGCGTCCGGCGCGCGCGTCTCGACCGCGTCGTCCGCGGTGCGCTGCGCCGCCTCTGGGTGTCGTACCGCTGCGGCCGGCACCGGCGGCGCGGCGACTCCCGCCATCGCGCTGACGTACAGGCAGCCCGCGCTCAGCCATTGTGCTCGCCGTCGGCGTCGAGCCATGCATAGAACTCCAGGTCGTCGGTCATCTCGAGCTCGCCCTCGGCAAGCAGTTCAGCGTCTTCGGGCGACAGCGTCGACGCGCCGGTGGACACCGGGTCGCGCATCGCTCCTGGCCACAGGATCACCGCGCCGAGCAGCAGCGACGCGGCCACCGCGAGGCGCCGCGGCCAGCGCATGGCGCTACCGGCCGGTGCAGCGGCGGCCAGCGCCTGCTGGCGGGCGCGGTTCAGTCGGGACAGCGTCGCCGCGTCGAGCGACTGCGTCGACGCGTCGAGCAGGCCGCGGGCCTGGTCGGTCCAATCCGGCGTGCGTTTCATCGATGCGGCTCCAGGACAGTGCGCAGCGCATTGAGCGCGCGCCAGAGATGGGTTTTCACGCTGCCTTCTCCACAGCGCATGGCGGTGGCCGTGTCAGCCACGTCGAGACCTTCCCAGATCCGCAGCAGGAATGCCTGACGCTGCCGCAATGGCAGTCCGCGCAGCGCGGCATCGAGGGCCTGCCCCGCGTCCTCGCTGGCGAGGCGCGCGAGCGGACCGCTTTCGGCCGTATCGGGAGCCGCCGCGATGGGATCCTCCTCATCGTCGTCATCACGCGAAGGCCACAACGCGGCCAACCAGCGCCCGCGCACGCGGCTGCGCCGATGCCAGTCAGTCACCCGGCTGTCGAGCACGCGGAAAAACAGCGGCGGCCACTCCGCGTCCGGCTTGCTCGCGTAGTTGCGCACGAACGCCAGCATGGCCTCCTGCACCAGATCCAGCGCCTCATCACGCTGACCGACCGAGAGCTCGGCAATACGCAGCGCACGCCGCTCGACACTGCGCAGAAAGCCGTCGAGACGGGACTTCGCGGTAGCGGCGCTCGCTTCGTCCAGAGGCATCCAGTCCAGGTTCGTCGCAGGGTCAGCCGTCATTGTAGGTTTGAGACCGGGTCATTCGTCATGCCACAGGATCGGTTGATTCGTCGCGGCAGCGCCGGTGAGCGGATCGACCGGCAGGGGCGCCGCAGGCTTCCTCCGCGTACCTTGGCCACTAACGTGCTCCGGCACCACCGGTTGACAGAGGAGAAACCCAGCAACAGCGCGGTGGAGCGAATACGGGCGTCGTGTCAAGCGTTGTACACAGGTCCATGCTGCCGGCGGGGGCCGCCCCGGCCGCCCGGGAAAGTGTCGCATATGATGCTTTTAAGACAATTTAACCCACTGATTTACAAGGGTTATGGCGAATTGATTAAAGATTCGCCAAGCGCGGGCGAAGCGCGTAACTACGGCCTTTGCGCGCGACTGCCGGCCGTTCTTCCACAAGCTTATCCACAGGCCTTGTGGATAAGCACCAAATCCTTTTCAAAACAGCTCTCTGTGCATCAATGCTCAGGCAGCGCCCACGACTGTCGCCCGGGGCCGTCGCTGACACGGGCAGCGCCGTCCGGCGCCCATCGCCTTGACCCTGGCGCAGGCCCCGGCGCTCGGAGATCATCGGCGCCCCGCCCTGCCGGTTGCGCCTCATGTCCAGCCTCGTCGACCCGACCGATCGTCGCCGTTTTCTGAGCCTGACGGCCGCCACCGCCACCGTGCTCGCCGCGCCGCAGCTGCGGGCCGGAGCCGATCCGCACCAGCGCTGGCGCAGCAGCCTGATCGTCAACGCGCTCGGGGGGATCGGCAATCCGAACGCCGACGGGAGCGACGACAACCCATCGGGTCTCGCCGAGAGCGCGCGCAAACGGCTCACGGTCGATGCCCGCGAACTCGCCGATCTGCGTGCCTCGGGCCTGACCGCGGTGAACTGCACGATGGGCTACGTCGCGGGTCCCGGCGATCCGTATCGACGTACCGTATCGGAGATCGCTCAGTACGAGCGACTGCTGCAGGATTATCCGTCCGTCTTCCGCAAGGTCCTGCGTGCAGCCGACATCGAGCAGTCGCACCGCGACGGCAAGGTCGGGCTGATCTACGGCTTCCAGAACACGGCCATGATTGACGACGAACTGGAACGCATCGATGTTTTCGCCGACCTCGGCGTGCGTGTGATCCAGCTGACCTACAACCCCGCCAATGCCGTGGGCGACGGCGCAATGGCGAACGAAAACCGCGGTCTGACGGCATTCGGCCGCGAGGTCGTGGCGCGGCTCAACGACAACCGCCTCATGGTCGACCTGTCGCACAGCGGCGAGAAAACCTGCCTCGAAGCCGCACGGGTTTCGAAACACCCGGTCTCGATCAATCACACCGGTTGCCGCGCGCTCGTCGATCTGCCACGCAACAAGACCGACGCAGAGTTGAAGCTCGTCGCCGACAAGGGCGGTTTCGTCGGCATCTATTTCATGCCCTTCCTGGCCGCGAATGGCCGGGCCACCGCCGAGGATGTGGTCGCCCACATCGAGCATGCGGTGAAGATCTGTGGCGAAGACGCCGTCGGCATCGGCACCGATGGCACGACGACGCAGATCGACGACCTCGACGCCTATCGTGCCGTTCTCGCGCGCATGAACGCGGAGCGGCGCAAGGCCGGCGTGGCCGCCCCCGGAGAGGGGCCGGACACTGTGCCTTTCGTCGTCGACCTGCGTGGCGCCAGTCAGTATCGGGAGCTCGCCGCCCGGCTCGACACACGCGGGCACACGACCGCGCGAATCGAGAAAATTCTTGGCGGCAACTTCCTGCGGTACGCCAGGGCCGTCTGGGGCTAGGTGAGGTCCGCCTCCGGAAGGCGGGGCTCGCAGCAGCCAGGTGATCCGTTGCGGCGTCGGCACTTGCGCCTGCTCCCGGGCGCAACGACGGGCGGAGCGCGGCACCGGCATCAGGATTGGTTCCTAGTTTGCGCGCCCCCAGCTACGCTGCAGACCCTGTCGGTCGACCCGTGTCAGAAAACCTCCGTCGTCCATGCCCGAGATCCTGCGCGTCGCCGTGCCGGTGCCGCTACCGCAGCTGTTCGACTACCTCGCTCCGCGCGGCAGGTCGCCGTCACCCGGGTGCCGGGTCGTGGTTCCATTCGGCCCCGGACGACAGGTCGGCATCGTCATCGCCAGCACGCTCGAGAGTGATGTACCGCGCGGCAAGCTCAAGGCGGTCATCCAGGTTCTCGACGAGGTCCCCCTGCTCACGCGCGAACTGCTGGCGACCCTGCAGTGGGCATCGCGCTACTACCAGCACCCGCTGGGCGCCGTTCTCGAGACTGCATTGCCCGTAGGGTTGCGTCAGGCCAAGCCGCTGCCGCTCGAGGGCTATCGCGCGCTCTCGCTCAGCGCCGAAGGGCGCGAGACCAGCGCCGACACCCTGCGCCGAGGCACACGGATACGCGACCTGTTCGAACGCCTCGCCGGCGGTCCCGTCTCCTACGCAGCGCTCGATCTCGCGCTGCCGCGCTGGCGGGACAGCGCGACAGCCCTGCGCCAGCGCGGTCTCGTCGAGACGATCGCCATTGCGGCCAGCGCGGATCTCTCCGCCGTAGCCGCCCTGCCGCCGGCGTTGAACACCGCCCAGGAAGCCGCCGTCGACCGGGTCGGCGCAGCCCTCGATCGTTTCCGCTGCTGGCTGCTCGAAGGCGTGACCGGCAGCGGCAAGACCGAGGTCTATCTGGGACTGATCGATCGCGTCCTCGCCCAGGGACGCCAGGCACTGATGCTGGTACCGGAAATCGGCCTGACGCCACAGACCTTGCGTCGATTCCGCGACCGCTTCGGCCATCGCGTGCACGCGCTGCATTCAGGGCTGGCCGAGGCCGAGCGCTCGCGCGCGTGGCTCGCCGCCGCACGCGGCGACGCCGCGGTCATCCTCGGTACGCGTTCGGCGATCTTTGCCCCGATGCCGAAACTTGGCCTGATCGCAGTCGACGAGGAACACGATGCCTCGTACAAACAGCAAGACGGCTTTCGCTACAACGCGCGCGATCTGGCACTGGTGCGCGCGCGCGCGCTGGGCATTCCCGTCGTGCTCGGCTCGGCGACGCCATCGCTCGAGAGCCTCGCCAACGTCGCCGCGGGCCGTTACGAATGGATCGAGCTGCCGCAGCGCGCTGGCGGGGCGCGTCCGCCGCAATTGCGCATCGTGGACGCACGGCGCACACGACTGAGCCACGGCCTGGGTCCGGAGCTGCTCGGCGCCGTCGGTGACGCGCTCGCGCGCGGTGAACAGGCGCTGGTCTTCCGCAACCGGCGCGGTTACGCGCCAGTGCTGCTCTGCCACGATTGTGGTTGGCATGCCGACTGCGAGCGCTGCGCCAAACCGATGACGCTGCATCGCCAGCGCGGCCGCCTCGTCTGCCATCACTGTGAGGCGGAGCGCCGTGTTCCGACACACTGCGCCGAATGCGGCAGCGCCCAGTTGATGCCGCAGGGCCAGGGCACCGAGCGCCTGGAGGAAGCCCTGTCGGAACTGTTCCCGAACGCCCCGGTGGTCCGCATCGATCGCGAGACGACACGGCGGCGCGGGGCACTCGAGGCACTGCTCGACCGGCTCGGGCCGCACCAGCCCGGCATCTATGTCGGCACCCAGATGCTGGCCAAAGGGCACGACCTGCCGAATCTCACCCTCGTCGCGATCCTCGGCGTCGACGAAGGGCTGCACAGCATCGACTTCCGCTCGAGCGAGCGACTGGGCCAGCTCATCGTCCAGGTCGCGGGCCGCGCCGGCCGCGCGAGCAAGCCCGGAACGGTATTGCTGCAAACGCACCATCCCGACGACGCCCTGCTCGGGACCCTGCTGCGCGGCGGCTACCGGGCGCTCGCGCAGAGCCTGCTGGCCGAACGCCGCGCGGCGGAACTGCCTCCGTTCGCCCATCTGGCACTGCTGCGCGCGGAAGCCAAGGACCCACTCGCACCCCAGGAATTCCTGTCGGCCTGCCATGCGGCCGCCGGCGGTGCCGACGGCGTCGACCTGCACAGCCCGATTCCGGCACCGATGCCATTGCGCGCGGGGTTCGCACGCAGCCAGATGATCATTTCGGCAAACGACCGCAGCAAACTCCAGGCCGCATTGCCGTCCTGGATGGATATCTGGCGCCAGCTGCCATCGGCGCGGCGCGTCCGCTGGTCCATCGACGTGGACCCGGTCGACCTCTATTGAAGGCCATCTCGTGAGCACATCATGCACAGTGAACAACGACCGCACGTGGTCATCGTCGGCGGAGGATTCGGGGGGCTGTGGGCCGCCCGCGCACTTTCCCGCAGTCCGGTACGGGTAACGCTCGTCGACCGCGTCAATCACCACCTGTTCCAGCCGCTGCTGTACCAGGTTGCAACCGCCGGGCTGTCGATGCCGGACATAGCCGCACCGCTACGCCACATCCTGCGACGCCAGCGCAATGCCACGGTGCTGCTGGGCGAGGTGACAACGATCGACCGCCCCGCACGCCGCCTGCGCTGCGCCGACGGCAACGAGCTCGCGTACGACTACCTGATCATCGCCAGCGGCGCCCGCCACGCCTATTTCGGACATGACGACTGGGCCGTGCATGCACCGGGACTCAAGACACTCGACGATGCGTTGCTGATCCGGCGCAGGGTGCTGACCGCATTCGAGCGCGCCGAAGCGGAGGCCGATCCGGCGCGCCGCGCCGCCTGGCTCAACTTCGTCGTGATCGGCGGGGGGCCGACCGGCGTGGAACTCGCCGGCACGCTCGCGGAAATCGCCCGGCATACCTTGCGGCGCGAGTTCCGCCGCGTCGATCCGGCCGCAGCACGCGTCCTGCTGGTGGAAGCCGGACCACGCGTGCTGCCCGCACTACCCGAGTCCCTGTCGGCAAAAGCTGCCACGCAACTGCGGCGACTCGGCGTAGAAGTCCACACCGGCAACGCCGTGAGCGCCGTCGATGCCGACGGCATCGCGCTCGGCAGCGAACGCATCGCGGCGCGCACGGTACTCTGGGCGGCAGGTGTCGCCGCCTCGCCACTCGGGCGCCAGCTCGGCGTGCCACTCGACCGGGCCGGCCGTGTCCTGGTCGAGGACGATCTCAGCGTCGCAGGGCATCCCGAGATCTTCGTCGTCGGCGATCTCGCGAGCAGGACTCAGGATGGCAAGCCTGTACCCGGTGTGGCGCCGGCGGCCAAGCAGATGGGCACGCACGCGGCACGAATGATCCTCGCGCGTCTCGACGGTAACGCGACAACGCCGTTTCGCTATGCCGACGTGGGTTCGCTGGCGACCATCGGTCGCATGGCCGCAGTCGCCGACCTCGGTCGCGTGCGGCTATCGGGCCTCATCGCCTGGTGGTTCTGGCTGCTGATCCACATCCTGTTTCTGATCGGATTCCGCAGCCGCCTCATCGTACTCATCAACTGGAGCTGGTCGTACTGGACCTACCAGCGCCATGCCCGGATCATCGTGGGAGCAGACCCGCCGGGCTGACCCCGGAAACAGCAACGGCCCCTCCCGGGGCCGTTGCCTCACCGCGAATCGATCGCAGGATCACGCCACGAACAGGGCGCGCATCTTCTTCATCGCGTTGGCTTCGATCTGGCGGATGCGCTCGGCGGACACGCCGTACTCGTCGGCCAGCTCCTGCAACGTCGCCTTCTCACCGTCCTTGAGCCAGCGGCGCGTGATGATGTCACGCGAGCGCTGGTCGAGACGGGCCATACCTTCGCGCAGCGACTCGAGCTGGCTTTCTTCCTGATCGTCATTGGCCAGCGCCTCGTAGGGATCGGCGCGGTGATCGACCAGGTAGGCCACCGGGGCCGGCGGTGCGTCGTCGTCGTTGTCACTCGGCGCATCGAAACCGACGTCGCGGCCCGACAGGCGTGATTCCATCTCGAGCACCGTTGCCAGCGGAACGCCCAGCTCCTTGGCCACGGTCTGCGCTTCGTCATGACTGAGCCAGCCCAGACGCTTCTTCGACTTGCGCAAATTGAAGAAGAGCTTGCGCTGCGCCTTGGTCGTGGCGACCTTGACGATGCGCCAGTTGCGCAGGATGAACTCATGCATCTCGGCGCGAATCCAGTGCACCGCGAAGGAAACCAGGCGCACGCCGAGCGTCGGATCGAAACGCTTGACCGCCTTCATGAGACCGATGTTGCCTTCCTGGACCAGATCACCCAGCGGCAGGCCGTAACCCTGATATCCACGCGCCACATGGACGACGAAACGCAGGTGAGACAGAACCAGACGCTTGGCCGCATCGAGATCATCGTCGCGACGCAGCCGCTCGGCCAACTGCTGCTCTTCGTCCTGAGTCAGCATCGGTACGCGATGCGTGGCGCTGATGTAAGCCTCCAGGCTGCCCAGCGCACTCGGAATCGGCAAGTTGTTGCTGACTAGGGCAAGCGCTTCGGACATGGCTTGAAACCTCCAATACTGGGTCACAGGTTAGCACTCGCGTGTATGGAGTGCTAAGAACCGCGGGAGTTCCCGAGAGGGGAGTTCCGCGCGAACGGCCATTAATGTACCACACAGTACAGAAAAAGGGTTAAGCCCTTGTGAATCGTTGCCGGCGCTTCGCTGGCGGCACCAGAATCCGGCTTAACCTTTTGATAGGAAAGGGCCGATAGTCACCCCTGCAGGCGACCGTTCAGCTCACCCGCACGCCTCGGGGGACAACGGATCGACCATCAGACCGCGCAACAACACGACGAGTGCCGTGAGTGACTGCACGAAGGTGACGTCGCCGTCGCGCCAGTCCGTGCAGACCTGCCGCAACAGCGCCGCGGCTCGCACCAGTCCCCGCCGCTCGAGCGCATCGGCATGGGCCAGGGCGCGCGCGAGCGCCGATGCGGGCTGGTGGCGCAGGCCCTGCCGCATCCAGCAGGTGAGGTCCTCTTCCACGCTTTCAAGCAACGGGACGAGACCGCTACGCACCGCATCGGCCTGCCAGACCGGCAAGGTCTGCGCACCGGCCGACCCGGCCTGCAGCACGACCGCGCGGCGATCCGTCAGCAGCGCGAGCGGCAGGAGCCACACACCACCTCCGCGCAAGCGGGCGAGTCCCGCGATCTGGCGCGGCGGATCGTCCGTATCGGACAGCACGCCGGCCAGCACGTCCACGGCGCCGTTGGCCGCCGGATCGTGCGGAAGCGCGAGATCGATCCATTGGTCCTCCGGGCACTCCGCGTCGGCGCTGCCGCAGCGCAGGCGCGCGTGCAGCGTCTGTGCCGACGCATCCCAGCCCCAGATCCCGACTTCGGCGATCGACAGCACATGCACGTGTGCAATCGCCTGCCTGGGCTGGACGAAATCGGGCTCTGCATCGCGCAGATGCCGGGCCAAAGCTGCCGCGTCGGGCTGGCGCAACGGCGGGGCCAGGCCATCCCACGAGCCGGGCGAGAGCGGCAGAACGCTGGTCTGACGCGCGAGTGCGGCGATGTCGACGACGCCGTTCGCCCGCCGTTTCGCCCCACGCGTGACGACCTGCGCGGCAGCGAGCTGACGCAGCGACTGTCCAGCCACACGGCGCTGCAGCGTCGGCGTCGCCGGCACGGCTCCCTCGCGCGGCCAGCTGCGTTCGAGCACCGTGACCGCGAGCGTATCCGGGTCGGCGAACAGCACGCGAGCGCCGTCGGCACTATCGTCGCTCCAGCACTGCAGGCCAAGCGAAACGAGTTTCAGGTGATCGAGTGCGACCTCGCCGCGCACCCCGACGCCGAGTATCCGGGCAGCCGGCAGACGCGGCGTGGCAGCCCCGGCGGCCGTTGATGCCGACGCCAGCCGCGCGGCAACCTCGGCCAGCACATCGAGCAGCCGCCGCGGATCGAACCGGCTCGACCGCGCCGCCTGCGCGAGCATGAGTGCCCGCAGTTCATCGAGACCTTCGATCGGCCAGCTCCAGCCGAGTCGCGCGAACAGCTCGCGCACTGCGGCGTAATCTGCCTCCAGCGGCATCCACGGCTGGCTGCTGCCGTCGAGCCAGATCCGTCGCAGAAAACGCAGTGCCGCCGCCTGCGCGGCGCCGGACGCCGCATCGAAGCCGGCCGGTCCGGCAGCGGCATCCTGCGGCAGCACCTCGACGACCGCATCGACGTCACCGGGCGCGCGCCGGAACGCCCATACGGCGACCGCAACGTGCTCGCAATTGCCGCCGAGCCGGCAGTCGCATCGCGCATGGGCAAGACTGCTGCGCGAGAAAAAGCGCACCGTACACAACGGCAGTTGCGCGGTCAGCGTCGGCGCCGTGGCCCGCCAGACCGAGAGCCGCACCACGGGTCTGGCCGCGGCAAGCCGGCGCGCCTGCTCTAGCGCCGCCGTCGGCAATGCGCCGGCGAGCGCCGCATCATCGAACTCCGCGGGGCTCCAGGCCGTTTCCGGTCCGGCTGCGGGCCGAACGTCCGTCGGCGACGCGGCCACCTGCTCGCGCACCCATTCCTGATAGGCCAGCACCAGCGTCACGCGATGCCGGCACAACCCCGCGGCGGGGCAGGTGCAGCGCGCCTCGCGCAGCGACTTGCCTGGCGCGAGGGTGGCTTGCTGGCCGTCGTCGTATCGCGCGTGTACGGTGGCGTCCGGCAGCACGTCGATCTGCGGACGCCGGCCTTCGGCGATGTCCTTCAGGGCACGCTTGACGAATCCCGGGTTCGACAGCGCGGTCAACGCATCGATGCCGAGCTCCACGAGGTCAGTCCGCAGCGTCATCCGCGCACCTTCTCGGCGATCCAGCCCGCCAGTTCTCCCGGCGTCATCGCACCGATCTGTGCACCGACCTTGACGAGGCGCGCCGCGGTTTCGCGGTCATAGTTCGGCCGTGCCTCTGCGTCGAGCGCGGCGAGACCGAGCACCCGGCACCCCGACTGCACCAGCGCCTGCGCACGCCGCACGAGTTCGCCCGCGTCGCCGCCCTCGTAGAAGTCACTGACGAGCACGACCAGGGTGCGCGCAGGATTCTCGACGCAGCTCTGCGCATAGGCGACGGCGCGCGCGATATCGGTACCGCCGCCGAGCTGCACTTTCATCAGCAGCTCGACCGGATCGGACACATCCTGCGTGAGATCGACGACCGCGGTGTCGAATGCCACCAGCCGGGTACGCATGCCGGGCAGATTCCACAGGCAGGCTGCCATCACGGCGGAGTGGATCACGGAATCGACCATGGAACCGCTCTGGTCGACGAGCAGGATCAGATCCCAGCGTTGCACATGACGCCGAGACCGGCTCATGAAGTACAGCCGGTCGACGAACAATCGTCGTCGCCGGCTGTCCCAGCGCGCGAGGCTGCCCCGCACCGTTCGCACCATGTCGAAATTGCGCGCGATCCGGAGTGGCGAACGCCGGCGCCGGTCACGCGGTCCCGCGAATGCCTGTCGCACCTCGGTGGCCAGTTTCTCGAGCAGCCGGCGCACGACCTCGGCGACGATGCGGCGCGCGGCCGCGAGCACCGCCGGATTCATCAGGTGCTTGGTCTGCAACACGGCGCGCAGCAGGTTCTGCGACGGTGCGATACGCTCGAGCACCTCGAGGTTGGTCACGACTTCGGTGATGCCGTAGCGCTCGACCGCGTCGCGCTCCATCCGTTCGATCACTTCCTGCGGAAACAGCCGGTGCACGTCGTTGATCCAGTCCGGCGTGGTCAGTTGCGACGCGTCGAGACTGCCGCTGCGTTCGCCGCGCAGCGCGCGCTCGGGATCGCGCCCGTAGAGCCATTCCAGCGCAGCGTCGGCTGCCTGCGCGGCACCGGTCAGGCCGCCCAGCGCCCCCTGCGACGGTTCGCCGAGCAAGAGCCGCCAGCGCTGCAACGCATCGGGAATCGGAAAACTCATGCAACGCCCTCTGCCGGGACCACGCCCCAGCGCTGCAGGTCCTCCCACAGCTCGCGTTCACGGCGGCTTGCGAGCGCGACGGCCTCGGGGGTCATGTCCGAGGGCAACGCAGCGGTCAGCACACTGCGCGGCAGATGCGCCACGTCATGCAGACGCAGCACCAGGGTCGCGAGACGCCCGCGCTCGCGTGCCGGCAGCCAGGCGAACGCACCACGCAATGCCGGCAAGGCCTGCACGAAATCCGCATCGTCGAACGTGGTGACGAGTGCATCGACGCCCTGCACGAACGCCGGATCGTCGGCGATCTGTTCCCGCGCCGGCGCAAGCACTCCCGACAAGGCGTCACCCAGCGCCTCCGGCGCCAGCGTGCCGAGCAACGCGATGACCGCGGACGTGTCGGTCGCGGCGAAGACGTCGCCCGACAGTTGCGGCAGGCTCACGAGCGCCCCGAGCGCCGCACCGCGGCTCAACGGCGCGGCTGCCGCATCCGCCGCCTTGCGCGCGAACACCGCGAGCGCACGCGCGAGCTCCAGCGCCATGCCGCCGTTTCCCTCCTGCCGGTCCGCGGCCTCACCGCGCACGAGATCGCGCAGCGCCGTGACCGCGCGCAGATGCGCGAACCCGTCAGTCGCCGCTATCGCCGCAGCCGGTTCGAACAACCACAGCGCACGGTCATACGCTGCCCCCAGGACCACGGCGAGCAGCGGCGCGCCGGCCACGGCGACTGCCTGGCCATGCCGGTACAGCGGATACAGCACGGCGACGGCGTGGCCGACGTCTTCGAACCGCGGCGCGGCGGCAATCGCCACGCGCAGATCCGCAAGCAATGTGTCGCTGACGTCGGCCAGTCCGGCCAATGCCGCCTCGTTGAGTCCCTGCGCGAGCGCGACACAGTCGCTGCGCGCCTCGCGCAGCTTCGTCTCGAGCATCGCGCGCGCCGCATCGGCCAGAGTCGCGCCGAACGCGCCGGCTTCGATCAACGCCGCGGTCTGCTCGATCGGACGCCCCAGCCGCCAGCGTTCGGCACGCTCCCCCGCAAGTGCGAGCTTCGGACCCCGCACCCGCTCGATGCCCGGAATACCGAGCAGACGCAGGCGGTGCAGCACGCGGCTCTGGCGGCGCCCCTGTTCGGCGAGCAGATCGATGTCGCATTCACCGTCCAGCGTGAGCCCGGCTGCAGCGAGTTCGCGCTCGACCGAATCGAGCAATGGCGGCCGCGGCGTCGCCGCTGCCAGCATGCCGCGCATGTCGCCGGCGAGCACGTCCATGACTTCGACGAGCAGCGGCGCCGTGCCCGCGCGGATCGGACCGCGATACGTCCAGGGCAAGGCGACCTCCTGTGCCTCCTTCAGCAGACAGGCGGCGACCGCGTCGAGCCAGTCGGCGCGCAGGGGTTCCGCATGGCCGCGCAGCAAGGCGAGACCGCGCGCATGGGTGTGCACGGCGATCAGGTCGGCCGTCGAGGCAGACAGGCGGCGCTCGCGCAGGCGAACGGCGACCTCGCGCAGGAGGCGAAGTCCGGCCGCGCCGCAGCCGTCCTCCCACAGCCACTGGTAGTACAGCGGCGACGACATGCCCGACGCATAGCCCTGGAAGGCATCCAGCCGGCGGAAGCTGTAGGGCACGAGAAACGAACCATGCCGCAACCCGGTGCCATCGCCGCCCGGTTCGGGCACGACCGGCTCGCTCGCACCCGCATCGACATCGCGCCAGCGCTGCGCCAGCGCAGGTGCGTGGTAGCCGCCACAGACCACGAGCACCTCGCCGTCGCCGCGGGCCATCGCCCAGGCGATCCACTGCGCCATCTGCGTCTCGCGCGCAGCATTGCCAGGAGAGCCCGGATCGTCGCTGCGCAGATGCTCGAAGTGCGCGTCCAGGTGCCCGGCCAGCGCGTCACTATCGCCGTCCTGCTCGAACAGGTGGTCCCAGAGCGCATCGCGACCGTCGATCGCGAGACGCTGCGCGAGTGCGGCCTCGTAGGCTTCCGCGCGCGCTTCGTGCGCCGCGTCGGGCGCATCCGCATAACGGTTCGGCAGATCGTCCATCGCGTCGTGCCAGGCCGGCAGGTCGATGAAGCGCACGATGGCCCCGTTCTCGCGCCCCACGACGAGCGCCTGCCATTCCGGCGAATGTTCTGCGAAGGGCGTCCACGAACCGCGTTGCATGCCCTCGCCCGACAGATAACTGTAGATCGCGATCGGCAGCGTGTGGCCCAGGTGGAGCTCGTCGAGCCGCGCATTGAAGTCGGCGGGTCCTTCGATCAGCACGTAGCGCGGCTGCAGCGCCCGGATCCGTGCCGCGACGAGCCGCGCGCAGGCCGGGCTGTGATGACGCACGCCGACGATGCAGGGCGAGCGCGCACTCATGGCAAGCGGTGCCGGGCCTCGAAATACGCGCGCCAGTGGGCGCCGGACTTCTTCGCGACTTTCTGTTCGAAATAGCGGCGCAGTTTCGCGCGGTCGTCGGCATCGTCCTTGACCACAGTGCCTGCGATGCAGTCGACGAGATCGGCGGGACTGCCCGAGCGCTGTTCGAGAAACCAGGCACGCACACCGATCGCGTGGGCGACGTTGACGGCCTCGGCGGTCGACATCACGGCATTGAGCCGGTCCATGCCGCCTTCGCGCCGGCTGCCGTCGCCGCTCGTGCGCAGGTCGCGGAACGTGGTCACGAGCAGCTCGAGCACGGGCTCGGGCACCGCCTTGGGTATGCCACTGCGCGCGAGCAGATCGGCGGACGCCTGCTGCACCAGCGCGAGCTCGCGCTCGTAGTCGAGGATAGGAAACACGGTTTCGAAATCGAAGCGGCGCTTGAGTGCGGCCGACATCTCGTTGACGCCGCGGTCCCGCGTGTTCGCCGTCGCGATGATGTTGAAGCCTTCGCGCGCGTAGAGCATCGTGTGCTCGCCGGCGAGCTCCGGCACGGCCATCACGCGATCCGACAGCATGCCGAGCAGACAGTCCTGCACTTCCAGCGGCGCGCGCGTGATTTCCTCGAAGCGTACGATGCAGCCGTCGCGCATGGCCTGGTAGAGCGGTGCAGGCACCAGCGCGCGCGGGCTCGGCCCCTCGTTGATCAGCAGCGCGTAATTCCACGAATACTTGATCTGGTCCTCGGTGATCGAGGCACCGCCCTGGATGGTCAGCGTCGAGCTGCCGCAGACCGCCGTCGCCAGCAGCTCCGACAGCAGTGATTTCGCCGTGCCCGGTTCACCCACGAGCATGAGGCCGCGGCCGGTCGCGAGTGTCACGAGCATGCGCTCGACCGCAGCGACCGGCGCGACGACCTTGCGCGATATGCGCAACGCGTCGTCACCCAGTACGAACGCGCGCGCCGCCTTGAGGCTCAGCGCCCAGCCGGGCGGCCGCGGATCGCAGTCGGCCGCGCGCAGGCGCTCGAGTTCGTCGGCATGGAGGATTTCTGCGGGCGGGCGCTGCAGCCGGGGGGCCGCGGCAGGGGATGGTGTCGTGCTCATCGTGAAGTATCCCGTGGTCGAATCAGGCGCAGAGCGCTTCCATGTCGCGAATCAGCTCGCTGGCGGCGATCGCATCCAGTGTCGAGAAAGGTTTCGCATCCTGCATGCCGCCCCAGGCGGCCTGTACCCCGACCTGCAGTTCATGCAGCTTCTGCTCGGGGTATTCGCCGACGAGGCCGACGATGATGCCCGGCTCGAAGCTGAGTTCGATGACGACGTCGCGCGTGATCGCCTTCGTGAAATACCAGATCCCGCCGCCGTCCTGCGCCTCGCCGCGGCGCCAGCCTTTGTTGACGAGCCCCAGGATGCGTCCGGTCGGCACGACCTTGTCCTTCCAGCGCGCGAGCAGGGTGACCGTGCGCTCGGCATCGGTCAGCGTGTAGTTCTCGCGGCCCAGCTGCGCGAACGGCTGCAGCAGTTCGTAATCGGCGAGCAGCTGCGCGAACGCGGCCGAGATCTCAGTCGGCAGTTCAAGTGCGTGCGGAAGCCCGAGACGGATGCGCTCACCCAGTGGCAGTTCGACAGCCGCATCGTCGGCATCGCTGTAGCTGCCGTCTTCGGCCACGCGGAAGCACTGCAGCAGGCGCCCGCCGTGCGCAGTCGCGCCGTCGTCGACCTCGTAGACGCCCCAGACGAGTCGCTGCACCAGATGCCGCACGAGCGGGTGGCCGGCAAGGAAACGTTCGAACACATCCCGCTCCCAGCGTCGCCGCGTACACATCGCGACCTCCAGCCGCATGACCTGCTGCGCTGCAATCGTGCGCGCGTCTTTCTTCAGCAGCTTGAACCGCTCGACCGCTGCCGAAGACAGCGTCGCGTCGTCCGTCTTCTTGGGTTTGGGCAGATCCGCGAGGCGCGCCCCGTGGCTGTCGCGCACGTACGGCTTCAGGGTTTCGTCGAAGCCGACGCGGAACTGGCGCGGACCGAAATCCAGCTGCAGTGTTCCGCCCTCATCCAGCCCCAGATCGGGGGCAAGGCGGTCCTCGAGCTCTTCTGCGCTCAGGCCGCGAGCAACGGCGATCGCGTCGATCTTTTCCCGCGCCTTGTCCTGCAGTCCCTTGAACTTGACCTTCTGTGCGATGCCGTTGAGCAGCATCAGCGCGACGTCACTGCCAATGGTCGCCAGCACGTCGAGTCCGGCGACCGCGCGCGCATGTGCCCCCTCGCCGGGCCAGTTGCGGATCAGCGGCGTGAGCCTGCGGGCGGTGTCATCGTTGCCCAGCCAGCCCAGGGCGCCCATCGCCCAGCCGTCTTTCGACGGTGCGGCGGCAGCGAGCCACGCGATGAACAGGTCCCAGGCGAAGTCCCCCAGCGATTCCGGCGTGCAGGCATCCCTGAACTGGGCAATGCCCGCGTAGAGTTCCTCGTTGGTCGGAAACATCAGCATCGTGCCGACATGATCGAGCGCCGCGTCCGACAGTGCCTTGCCATTGTGTCGCAGACGCGGGCGACGCCAGCCGCGGGGCGCCCAGAACGGCGGCAGGCTGCCGCGCCGGCTCGGAAAGCGATCGAGCGGGTCTTCGGCCAGCATGAGGCGTACCGCGGCCGTCACGTCCTCGCGGCCGTAGCGTGCGGCGACCTCGAAGATCAGCGTTTCGTGTCCGTTCGCCGCGAGAAACCGCAGCGAGGTGCCCGCACAGTCACGCGCCTCGCCGGGCTTGCCGAGCGCCGGCGCGATCAATGCCGCGGCGGCGTGTTCCGGATAGCGCAGCAGCCAGGCACGGCCAAAGCCACGCACGGTCTTGAGCTTGGCATAGGCACGCGCCGCCACCGATGCGAGCTCGATGTCCGCGACGCGCTCGGCCAGTGCGGCGAGATCGGCGAGATTGCGCCGGATCGCGCGCAGCACGCCGGGCCAGGCGTCCAGGCCGAAGCGGGCCAGCATGTAAGTCGTGTTCGCGTCGCTGGTGCCTTCGCCGGCCAGCCGATTCCAGACCGCAAGCGCGAGCGATTCCGGCAGCTGTCCGATCAGCGCACCGTTGACGACGGTGTAGTTGTAGCGACGGTTGGCCTGCGAACGCTTCCAGGCCGCATACAGCGCATCGACATCGCCCTGGCGCAATGCGACGGCGGCCTGTTCCAGCAACTGCAGCTGTAGTTGCTTGTCCGTGACGCTGTAGTCGTGACCAAGCCCCAGCTCGCGCACGAACCCGAGCATGTCCCTGGCGAACGGCGCGTGACGCTGCTTTTCGTAGGTCGACAGCTCACTCGCGCGCGCCCGCTCGTCGTCGCTCCAGAAGAGCTGCGTCGGCATTGCCAGCGGCGCGAGTCCCGCGACGCTCGCCACGGCCTTGCGCGGCCGGAGCCACGGCGGGTCGGCCAGCACCGGCGGCAGCTCATGCACCGCAGCGACGTCGCAGGGTCCGTCCAGCAGGGCGAGCTGGCGCTCGATGACGCCGTTGGAGGCCGCGTCCAGCCAGGGCCGCAGCAGGGTCGCTGCGCCGGCATCGGCCTGCAGCAAACCCGCCAGCAGCGGTGCGAACGCCGCCGTGTCGCGACCGCCGCCCGCGATCAGCCGCGACAGTGCGGCGATCGCCGCCAGTGGCCAGCGCTGAACCGCCTGATTGAGGCGCTTCAGGCAGGCTTTGCCCGTCGACGCCACCGTGGCGAGCGCGGTGATGGCCTCGGGCACGCCGAAATAGGTCAGCAGATCGCCGGGCAGCTCCTCCGCAGGCGACTGCACCAGCAGCGGCAGCGCCGCCATGCGACGCTCGCGCAACACGGTGGCGAGCAGCGACGGATTTTGCTGGAAACGGTAATAGTCCACTTTGCAGGCGAAGATCGCGCGCAGTGACTCGGGCGACGTGGCGGTCAGTTGCAGCCAGTGCAGCGCAGACGGCGCCGCGACCCCGCCGATGCGCAGGGCGACCGCATTGGAAATGTCCGGCGCGTCGGGGAACAGCAGCGCAACCGTGACCTGACGTGCGGGGTGCAGCGCCGCGATCTGCGCGTTCACGAGCGCCACGCATGCGTGCCAGGTGGCCTCGTCGGTCATCGACAGATGACGACGGAACGCGAGTTCGTCCTCACTGAGCGGCGAATACCAGACCGACGAGAAAGGACCCGCCACATTGCGGGTCACGGCAACCTCGCGCGAATGACCACGCTGGTGGCCGTGCCACTGGGTTTTCGAGGTGACCGCGTAGGCCTGCGCCTGGAGCAGCAACTGCAACGCCGCGACGAGCCCGCGGCTCGCAATCAGGTGTTCGGCGACACTGGCTGCATCGCGCGACTGGTTCGTGCTGTCCGACAGCAGTGCGCAGGACAGTGCCAGCAGCACGGCTTCGGATTCATCGGTATACGTGACGGTGCGCTGTTCGATGCGCTGCCAGGTCAGCTCCAGCAGCGGCCACAGCGCAGGATCCGTCGCCGACCGGTCGAGCACGGTGTCCTTGAGCATGCGCTCGCGTGCGCGCAGCCAGTGCGCGCGCGGATCGACCGTCAGCGGCTCGGCCTGGAACCGGCGCGACGGCAATGGCTCCATACGGATGCCGTACTTGCCTTCCCCGTGCAGATGCTTCCAGGCACCGTCGAAATCCAGCGCCTCGCCGGCAGCGAACCACGGTGGCCGGTCAGCCTCAACGGAGGGCAGCGGCGGCAAGACATCGATGACGGTGTCAGCGACGGCGGCGACGGCCGGTACCGATGCCGTTGTCTCCGGCGCAGCGCCCGCCGCGGCCGGCACCACCGAATCACTTTCTTGCTTTTTATCTTTTGCCTTCGGCACGGCCGGGGCAGCTGCCGCCGGATCGACACCGACTTCGGCATAGCCCTTGCCGGTCTTCTCGGCGACCAGTTTATCGAGCGCCGACCGGGCCTTCGCCGCATCGGCGAACGTCTTGGTCTGGCTCTGGCCCTGCGTGCCTATGCGCCCCCAGCGGATCTGCAGATCGGTTCCGTCCTGCGCGATTTCCCAGAACTTGTTCGAAGCCCCTTCGGCGAATTCGAAGCGACGCATACCGTCCCTGTGCGGTCATTGGCGAAGCGCCAACGCTAAACGTGCCGGCCTACAGCGTCCAGTCCACGGGAGCCATGCCGTGCTCGACGAGATAGGCATTGGCTTTGGAAAAATGGCCACAGCCGATGAACCCGCGGTGCGCCGACAGCGGCGACGGGTGCGGCGCGGTCAGCACCAAATGACGGCGACGATCGATGAGCCGCCCCTTGGCCTGCGCGTAGGAGCCCCAGAGCATGAACACGAGATGCTCGCGCTCGCGATTCAGTGCCTCGATGACGCTGTCCGTGAAGCCCTCCCAGCCCTTGCCCTGGTGCGAGCCGGCCAACCCCTGCTCGACCGTGAGCACGGCATTGAGCAACAGCACGCCCTGCTCCGCCCAGTGCGTCAGACAACCGTGACGCGGCGGCACGAAACCCAGGTCGCGCTGCAGCTCCGCGTACATGTTGCGCAGCGACGGCGGCACCGCCACACCGGGCTGCACCGAAAAGCACAGGCCATGCGCCTGGCCCGGCCCGTGATACGGGTCCTGGCCGAGGATCACGATCTTGACGGCCTCGAACGGGGTCGCATCGAGCGCCGCGAAGATCTGCCGTGGCGGCGGAAACACGACCTTGCCGGCGCGCAGTTCGTTCCTGAGGAACTCCGACAGGGCCTGCATGTCGGGCCGGTCGAAATAGCCGCCGACACGTTCCTTCCAGCTCGGTTCGAGCTTCAGCCGCGCATCGGTCATGCGGTTTCCGTCATCAGCGCGCGCGCATGCTGGCCGACGCGCAGCTGAAACAGCAGCTTGGTGATCAGCAGGCGCTCCTCGATCGGCTTCTCGACGAGATCGTTCGCGCCCTGCCGGATCAGCACGGCCTGATTCTTGGGATTGTCGTCGCCCGTCATCACGAGCACGGGCAACTGCGCCTTGCCGTAGCCGAAGTCGTTGCGGATGCGTTCGAGCAGATCGCCGCCGGTGAGCTCGCCCTTGAGGTTGACATCGGTCAGCACGATGTCGGCGCCGGGTATCTTGCCCTGGGCCTTCGCGGTATCGAGCAGCGCGAGCGCGTCCTCGACGCTGACGACATGGAGCACCGTCAGGCCGTGCTTTTCCATCATGCGGCGCGTCGCAAGCGCCACGACGCGGCTGTCCTCGACATAGAGCACTTCGCCGGTCACGTTGGACTCGGGCCGCACGTAGCCGCGGATGAAGGCGGCCAGCGCGGCAAAGCCCAGCGACTTGTCGAAATAGTCGGTCACGGCGTCGGTCATCGTGCGCGCAACGAGGCGCTCCTGCACGTCGCCGGAAACGACCACGATGGGGATGTAGGCCTGCGGCGCGTGCTCGCGGATGTGCTGCGCGAGTTCGAGTCCGTCCATGTCGGGCAGGCGCAGCGCGGTGGTCACGAAGTCCACGACACCGGACTCGAGCTGTTGCTTGGCTTCTGCACCCGACTCGCAGGCCAGCACGGTGACGCCCGGCAGTTCGGTCTTGAGTACCTGTTCGATCAGCCGGCGGACCACCTTCGACCCGTCCACCACCATCACGCGGGGTTCGTCGCTGGCGATGTGTCGGGTGAGATGCGCTTCCATTGTGTTCCCCCTGAGGAACTCCGTAGTCGTACCGCGCGAAAGACGAGGCGTCCGGAGCCCTGCCGTCTCAGTCCGGATGGGCCTCGGCCAGATGCCGTGCGGTCGCAAGCATAGCGCCAAGCCAGCCCAAAGCGGCACTGATCAGCGGCACGGAGGCCGCCGCGAGGGGCTCGAGACCACGCAAGATGAACCGGTGGCCGTAACTCTCCAGCAGCTGATCGACCGGTGCGCGCAGCGCCCACTGCACCGCGAACACGACCAGCAGGGCAAGCACCCCGCTGAAAAGACCGTACCAGACGCCCGTATACAGGAACGGCCGGCGCACGAAACCCGGACTCGCGCCGATCAGCTGCATGACGGCGATCTCCTCCGCGCGCGACTGAATGTCGAGCCGGACCGTATTGCCGACCACGAGCAAGGTGGCGAGCGAGAGCAACCCGGCAAGCACGAACACGCTGCGTTGGGACAGGCCGAGAATCGCGCCGAGGCGGCGGCGCCATGCCGCGTCGTACTGCACGAGATCGACGGCCGGCTCACGGCGCAGCTCGGCGATCACCGCCGGCTCGCCGGTGTCGCGTGTGGCTTTCGGCGTCACGATGAGAACGTGCGGCAGCGGATTGAACTGCAGCACGTCGAGCGCGTCGGCGAAACCCGACATGGCGCGGAACTCCTCGATGCCCTGCTCCGGCGTGGTCTGCTTCACGGCGACGACGTCGCTGCGTGCGCGCAGCGTGCCGGCGAGCGCCGCGCTCGCACCCGCATCCGCGCCGGGCTTCAGGAACACGGTGATCTCGCGCGCATCCTGCCAGCCGCCGGACAGCGCGCGCGCGTTGTCGAGCAGGATCAGGAACAACAGCGGCAGCGCGAGCGCGAGGCCCATGACCAGCGCGGTCAGTGCCGTGGCCCAGGGCCGCGCGAGCAGGCGCCCGAGACTGGAAAACAGACTGTACAGGTGCTGGTCGCGCCAGCTCGCAAATGCGAACCGCCGGCGCGGCGCGGCGCGCTCGGCCGCGCGCGGCGCCGGCGCCGCCGGTTTGAGACGATTGCCGCCGGGCTTCCTGCCGAACATCAGCCGCCCCCCGGTCGCCAGTCGTCGAGCAGACGACCATGATCGAGCACGATGACCCGCTTGCCCATGCGCTTGACCAGCGGCAGGTCATGGCTCGCGACCAGCACCGTAGTGCCCACCTGCTGGAAATCGGCGAACAGCCGCATGATCTCGCCAGACAGTTGCGGATCGAGATTGCCGGTGGGCTCGTCGGCGATCAGCACCGAGGGTTTCGCGACGATCGCGCGCGCGATGCCGACGCGCTGCTGTTCGCCCGTCGACAGGGTTATCGGCGCAGCGCGTTCGCGCTCCAGCAGGCCGACCTTGTCCAGCGCCGCGCGCACGCGCCTGGCGATCTCGTCGCGCGCGAGACCGGCGATGATCAGCGGCAGCGCGACATTGTCGTAGACACTGCGGTCCATGAGCAGGCGATGATCCTGGAACACCATGCCGATGCCACGACGCAGTTCCGGAATGCGGCGCTGGCGCAGGCCGTGCAGGTTCTGCCCGTTCACGGTCACATGGCCGCGCGTCGGCCGCTCGATCAGGCCGATGAGCTTCAGCAGCGTGCTCTTGCCGGCGCCGGAGTGCCCGGTCACGAACGCCATTTCACCGGCCGCGAGTTCGAAGGACAGCTCGTGCAGCGCCTCATGCCCGGACGGATAGCGTTTGGTGACCTGGTCGAAGCGGATCATGACCGCGGCTGTCTCGCTCACTTGACCATCTGGTTGAGGTTGAAGATCGGCAGCAGGATCGCGAGCACGATGAACAGCACCATCGCGCCGACGAGCAGGATCACGGCCGGGCCGAGCACCGCGGTCAACAGCGCGAGCCAGCGGTCGAGTTCCTTGGCCTGGTGGGCGGCGGCTTCGTCGAGCATGCGCTCGAGCTGGCCGGACCGTTCGCCGCTGGCGATCAGGCGCACGGCCACCGGCGGAAAATAGCCGCTGTCGGCGAGCGCTCGCGAGAACGCGCCGCCCTCGCGCACCTTGTGCGCGGCGCGGCGCAGGGCGTCGCGCATGGGCAGGTTGGGCACGACCTGCGCGGAAATCGCGAGGGCATCGAGCAGCGGCACCGCGCTCGCACTGAGCAGCGCGAGCGTGCGCGCGGCACGCGCCGTATTCGACGCGCGCGTCAGCTTGCCGACCAGCGGCAGCCGCAACACCCAGCGATGCCAGGCCATGCGCACCGCATCGCGGCGCAACGCGAAGCGGACCGCGACCAGCAGCCCGGCGCCGGCGCCGAACAGCGGCAGTCCCCAGCGCTTGACGAACTCGGACAGTCCGATCAGTACCGTCGTGGGCAACGGCAACTGCTGTTTCATGCTGGCGAATACGCCGACGATCTGCGGTACGACGTAGACCAGCAGGCCGGTGACCACGCACACGGCGACCACCGTCAGCAGCAGCGGGTACGCGAGCGCTGCCAGCATTTTCTGGCGCAGCGCGTCGCGCGATTCGGCATAGTCGGCCAGGCGTTCGAGCACGGTCGACAAGCGACCGGACTGTTCGCCCGCGGCAATCGACGCGCGATAGATTTCGGGAAAACTCTCGGGATAGTCAGCAAACGCCGTCGCGAGGCCGGCACCTTCCATCACGCGCGCACGCAGGGCTACGACCAGGCTGCGGGCGCGCTCGTCCTCGCCTTGTTCAGCGAGCGCGGCCAGCGCTTCGTCGATCGGCAGACCCGCACCCAGCAAGGTGGCGAGCTGGCGCGTGAACAGGGCCAGCTGCGTCGTCGACAGTCCGCGCCGCGCCAGCGGCGACTGCGGCCGGTCGGCCACCGGAAGGACCTCCAGCGGATTGAGCCCGCGTTCGCGCAGGGTCTGGCGCACGGCCCGCGCGGTATCGCCCTGCAACACGCCGCGCTGGGTCTTGCCGGCGGCGTCGATGGCTTGGTAGGCGAATGCCGGCACGCGAACTCATCCGAACGAGGAAGTCCGGATTGTGTATGGATTCCCCGGACAGTGGTAGCAGGCGGCGGTCGCGCCCGCCGCCCGACCGGTTCAGATCAGCGTGACCCCGGCCGGCGGCTGCATCTCGGCGACGGTCTTCCAGAACCAGATCAGATGGCCGGCCGGATCCACGACGGCGAAGTTGCGGTCGCCCCACCACTGGGTGTTCAGTGCCTCGCGGATCGGCACGCCGGCGCGGACCAGCTGGTCGTGGTAAGCGTCGACGTCCTCGACTTCGACGTAGATCTCGATCGAACCCGAGGTCAGGGTCGCCCCGTTCTGCGGCCGCGACAGCATCAGCATCGCGCCAGCCCGCTGCACGATCGCGAAGTCGAGCCGGCCATCGGCCCCGACCATGCCCATGAGGTGATCGAAGCCGAGCCGTTCGAGGTAAAACTCGCGCATCGCGTCGACCGATTCGACATAGCGCAGCGGCATCACGCTGGATGGTCGTGCCACGGTATTCATGCGACTGCTCCGGTAGTGGTTGCGGAGCACGCAGTGTCCGCCGACACTGGCCGCCCTTCATCTACTTTTCGGAGTAGAGAACATTGCGAGACCCGGAGCCGGCGACGACCGCCGAAGTCCCGGCCGAGGGGTGGCGCACTGCCTGCGCCAGTGCCGAGCGGCATTGCCGGATGAACCCGCGCTGCATTCGCACTCTGCGGCGAGGTGCCTTCGAACTGACGGGGGACAGACATGCGCTTAGCCTGGGCCGAGTTCGGCCTGCTCGACGAGGCCGGATTCGGCAGCTATGAAAAGCGTGCGCTCGTCGCGCTCGCGGTGCATGGCGTCTGCGACGCGGCAACCCTGTGCCGCGACGCCGACGTGCCGACCTCGAAGATCTACGCCGCAATGGAGAAACTCGCCGGGCTCGGCCTCGTGGAACTGCGCCGCTCGCGGCCAGTGCTCTACGCGGCACTGCCGACGGAACTGCTGATCGCGCGCCTCAATGCCATCGCGCGCGAACGCGCCGAGGCGTTCGCCGAAGCGTCCGCAAATCTGCGCGCCGCATTCGAGAAACTCCCGCGCCGGCTCAAGAGCAGCCAGGCGCGCGTCGACCTCGCGCTCGGCGCCGAGAGCCACGTGAAGCGGCACCTGAGCCGTCTCGCGGGCGCGCGGCAGCGCATACTGTCCTACCTCGAAAGCGGTGATCTTGCCGCGATCCGCGTACAACGCGACCACGGCTTCGACGTGCTCAGGACGCTGGCGCGCGAACGTGAGCGCAGCGGCGTCGAACACCGCGCGATCTTCGGTTTCAGTGATCGTTCGGCGCCTCCGCTGCTCGCCTTCCTGCGCGACTTCGCAGCTTCGACGCGTGCGCTGACCGGCGTGCGCTACAGCGGCGAGATGGGCCATCCGTTCCATGTCATCGACGACGACATCGTGATCCTCGCGCTCGATCATCCCTTTATCGGCGAGGGACGCTTCGCCTCGCTGCTGGTGCAGGACGCAGGGCTCGCCGCGCAGCCGGCCCACGGCTTCGATCAGCTCTGGCAGCGCGCGCTGCGCAACCTGCGCGAGATCCGCGCCTGGCCCACGCGCGCCGGGCGAGACGGCACGGCATGAATCGCGGCGCGCACAGTGCGCGCCGCGACGCACATCAGCGCCGGGCAAGCGTGCTGTGGCGGATGCCGTAGCCGAAGTAGACCACGAGGCCGATGGCCATCCAGAGGCCGAAGCGCTCCCAGGTGACGAGCGGCAGGCCGGTCAGCAGCCAGATCGAGAACACGATGCCGATGACCGGCACCAGCGGCACCAGCGGCGTGCGGAACGCGCGCTTGACCTCGGGCCGCGTGCGCCGCAGCACGATGATGGCCGAGCAAATCACGATGAAGGCGCAGAGCACGCCGACATTGACCAGTTCCGCGAGGTCACCGATCGGCAGCGCACCCGCCGCCAGACCGGTCAGCACACCGAGTATCAGGGTCGGCCGGTACGGCGTGCCGTAGCGCGGATGAACTTTCGCGAACCAGCCCGGCAGCAGACCGTCGCGCGCGAGCGAGAACCAGATGCGCGCCGCGGCCAGCATGAACGCAAACACGACGCTGATGATGCTCGCGACCGCGACCGCCGAAATCGCTGCGCTGACCCAGGTCAGCCCCAGCGACTGGAACGCGTTGGCGACCGGGGCGTCGTTGTTGAGCGTCGTGTAGTGGGCGACGCCGGTGATCACGAACGAGATCGTCAGGTACAGCGCCATCGACAATCCCAGCGACAGCAGGATCGCACGCGGCAGGTCGCGCTGCGGGTTCTTCGACTCCTCGGCAGCCGTGGTCAGCGTGTCGTAGCCGAACACCGCGAAGAACACCACCGAGGCGGCAGTGACGACGCCGGAGAATCCGAAATGCGACTTGCCGTCGGCGCCCACGACTTCCGGCGGAATGAACGGCGACCAGTTCGCACTGTTGATGTAGAACGCGCCGACCCCGATGACGAGCGCGACCCCGATCACCTTGATCGCGACGACGATCGTGTTGAGCCGCGCGCCGGTTTCGGTTCGTACGGTGAGCAGCACCGCCACGCCCATCGCGACCAGCGCCGCGATCACGTTGAACACGCGGCCCTCGCCCGTGCCCATCGCACCCTGCGCCCAGACCGGCAGGTGAATGCCGATGTGCGCGAGCAGGTTCTGAAGGTATCCGGCCCAGCCGCTCGCAACGGCGGCGACGATCAGCGCATATTCGAGCAGCAGATCCCAGCCGATCAGCCAGGCCACACCTTCGCCGAGCACCGCGTAGCCATACGTGTAAGCGCTGCCGGTTACCGGGATCATGCCGGCGAACTCCGCATAGCACAGGGCCGCGGCGGCACTCGCGATGCCGGCCAGGATGAAAGCCAGCGCGACCGCCGGCCCCGCATTGACCGCCGCCTGCTGTCCGGCCAGCACGAAGATGCCGACGCCGATGATGCCGCCGAGGCCGATCGCGGTCAGTTGCCAGAGGCCCAGCGTGCGGCGCAGTTCGCCGCGCGCGCCGGCTTCGGCCTGCAGTTGTTCGATGCTCTTGTGGCGCGTGATCTGTTGGATGAGGCTCATGGTTCCCTCCCAGGAATCCGGCCGATCATAGCGAAGTCACGCCATGACGCGCGGGTGTCGGAGCACCGCTCGTGCACGGGCGAGCCGATCGAATACGTGAATGCCGCAACGTCCGGCATCGCGGCGGCGGCCACCCGATACGCCGGTGCCGCCCCACGGGCGGTGGTCACGCCTCGGCCGCGTTGCCGGCCCGCCGTGCCCGCAGCACAAAGAACACCGGCACACCCAGCAGCACGATCGCCAGCCCCGGCCAGGTGTACGCCGGCTTCCAGATCAGCAGACTCACGCCGATCGCACTCGCCGACACGATGTACAGCCCCGGCAGCCACGGATAGCCGAACGCGCGATAGGGCCGTTCGATGTCGGGCCGCAGGCGTCGCAGCCGGAACAATCCGGCAATCGTCAGCACGTAGAAGATCAGCGTCGCCAGGATCACATAGTCGAGCAGATCACCGTAGCGGCCCGACAGACACAGCACGCAGGCCCAGCACGCCTGGGCCCATAGCGCCCATCCCGGCACGGCCTGCCGGTTCAGCGCTCCCGCGCGTGAAAAGAACAGGCCGTCGCGCGCCATGCTGTAGAACACACGAGCCCCGGCCAGCACCAGTCCGTTCACACAACCAAACGTCGACACCATGATCAGCAAGGCGATGCCGATGGTGCCGGCGCTGCCGAACGCCGCCTGCGCCGCAGCGACACCGACGCGATCCGACGTCGCGTGCGCGATCCCATCCAGCGGCAGCACCGAGAGGTACATGAGGTTCGCGACGAGGTACAGGCTGCAGACCAGCGCCGTGCCGAGAAACAGGCTCAGGCCGACGTTGCGGCGCGGATTGCGGATCTCGTCGGCGACGGACGCGGCGCTGTGCCAGGAGTCCGACGAGAACAGCGCGCCGACCATGGCGACCGCGATCGCCGGCAGCAGCGCGAGCGACAGGGCCTCCGGCGCGGCTGCCGTGCGCCCCCAGAGATCCGACCAGTTGGCGCTCCACACCGACGCATTCGCGCCGAGCAGCAGTCCGAAGGCAATGAGCGCGAGTACGGCGACGATCTTCGCGATCGTGAAGGCCGTCTGTATCCATTTCCCGTAGTGCACACCACGCGCATTGACGAACGTCAACAGCAGCACCACGGCGATGGCGACGCATTGCGCTGCATTGATGCGAAATCCGCCGGCTTGCAGCAGCACGTTGTCGTCGCCGAGCGCCGGCACGAGATAGGCCGCGAACTTTGCAAACGCCACGCCCACCGCTGCGATCGACCCGGTCTGTATCACGGCGAAAAACGCCCACCCGTACAGAAATGCCGGCAACCGCCCCCAGGCCTCGCGCAGATAGACATACTGGCCGCCGGCTTTCGGAAACATCGCCGCGAATTCCGCGTAGCTCAGCGCGCCGGCGATCGTCATGAAGCCCGAAATCAGCCACACCAGAACCAGCCAGGCCGCCGACCCCGTCGTGCGCACGATGTCCGCGCTGACGATGAAGATCCCCGAACCGATCATCGACCCGGCCACGAGCATGGTGCCGTCGAGCAGGCCGAGCGAGCGGCGGAAGCCGTCGGACTGCGTGTCGCTTGCTGACTGCTGAGCCATGCCGGTGCTCCGTGGGAATCGACCGATCTTAGCGGGGCCGACGAGCGCCGGACGATGCAGATTCCTGTGCGACAGCCGGCGTATTTGCCGGTTTTCCGCAGACGCACGAGCAATGCCGGTCGATCGGCGGGCCGGGCACCTTATGCTACGGTGCCCGCAACCACCGGCCGCAGACACGACATCCGGTCCGCATGATCGACGCCATCGTCCTCGCCGCTGCCTGTTTCGTCCTGTATCGCCGACCGAAATGGATCGCCTACGATCCCGACTGGCTCGTCGAAGCGGCAGTTCGCGAACATCCCGATCAACCCTGGGTCGCCGCCGCGCTGGCCCGCTGCACACGCGCCCGATGGGAAAGCCCGGCCTACGTCCACTTCGTGAGCGCCAGGCGCGCCATCCGACCCGGCACCGAATGGCAGCTCGAAAGCAGTCTGGCGCTGGAGCACACCGCGCACGGAACGATCATGCTCGACATACTGCGCGGCGGCCGGATCGGTGGTGCCGAATTCCTGTCCCGCCTGCTCGATAGCCCGACCTCGGAAATCCCTGATGCGCAGCATCGACTATGAATCACTCAGGGGCGCCGACGTCTGCTCGCGCGAACACCTTTCGATCGCCGACGTGCTGCGCGTCTATCCATACCTGCTGGTCGGTGGCCTTATTCCGCCGCTCGCGATCGTGAACGCGCTATTGCGTGCGGGAGCCGTAGACGCGGGCATGAGCGGTGGCGGCCGTTGGGAGCCGATCGAGCTCTCCCTGGAAGAGTTCGAGGAAGTCATCTCCGATCTCATCGCACACGGAACCGGCGGCCGGCCACTGCGCTACGCGGAGCCTCCCGACTGGGTCCAGAGCTATGCCGATTGGTCGATTTGGGTAGCCGAGCAGGTCTATTCAATTCCGGCGGCGGAGAACCGTCGCTACAGCGCGGCCATGGCCGACTTGCAAGCCGCTGCCGACCAAGCTGCACGCGCGGGCGACGAGGAAGCACGCGGCCGTCACCTGCTCGCTCTAGTCAGAACCAGCGCCGAATGGAACGAGTTCCATCAGAAGCACCATAAGCCGCGGACCGGTTAGGCCCAGATATTCGACATCGTGAAGAAACGGGGGATCGTCGTCGGCGCCACGGCGAACATCAGGTCTCTGGCCATCGACGAGGTCGCGCGCGTGACCACAGCGCCCGACGAAATCGGTGACTTGCGTTTCCCACTCGGCGTGGATAACCCCTGCGAGGGCCTGGTTTGCCTCGACAAATCCTGGCATGCGATCTACTACGTGCTGACGCGGAAAACCAGCGCCGATGGATCGGAGATAGGCGACGCCGTTCTCGGCGGGAACGAAACCGGCTCGGACCTCGGTCATGGATCTGCGCGCCTGCTGCCGGCCGATGGTTTGCGCGAATTTGCCGATGCGTTGGCAGTAGTCGATTTCGACGAGCGATTTGCCGAGGCGCCAAACGACAGACCCGCATGAGTCATGATGGAAAGGTGAAGTTTTCTCAAATATGCCGGATCCGACAACCGCACTGGAACGACGCGTCGAAGCCGCGGAAGCGACTGGGCTGATCACTAAAGAAACTCCGGCATGCGTGTCGTATCGGGGCTGCTCGGTGCGACGCCGGGGGCTGTCCGGCCGGGTCGCTCGCGCGAACCATGACGTTGCCCTCGTATACCCGGCGGTCGCCTCGCCTCAATCCTCGCGCGTAACGCGCAACACTTCATCCACCGACGTCACGCCGGCCAGGCATTTGGCCCAGCCATCCGCGGCGATCGAGGGTGCGCGCGTGCGTGCGTAACGCTCCATGTCGGCTTCGGATGCGCCTTCGTGGATCTGGCGGCGGAAGTTCTCGTCCACGGCTATGAGTTCGTAGATGCCGGTGCGGCCGCGATAACCCGACGCGCGGCCGGTCAGGCCCTCGGCCGGTTTGTAGAGTACGGCGTGTGCGTCGGCGGGCTGGCCGAACGCGCTGAGTTCGCGCGGCGTTGCGGCGTAGGCTTCGCGTGTCGCGGGATCGAGCACGCGCACGAGACGCTGCGCAAGCACGCCGATCAGCGACGAGGACAGCAGGAAGGGTTCCACGCCCATGTCACGCAGGCGCGTGACCGCGCCGACCGCGGAATTCGTGTGCAGCGTGGACAGGACCAGGTGTCCGGTCAGCGACGCCTGCACCGCAATCTGCGCGGTTTCGAGGTCGCGGATCTCGCCGACCATGACCACGTCGGGATCCTGACGCAGGATCGCGCGCAGGCCGCGCGCGAAGGTCATCTCGACCTTGGTGTTGACCTGGGTCTGGCCGACGCCGTCGATGTAGTACTCGATCGGGTCCTCGACCGTCATGATGTTGCGGCTGGCATCGTTGAGCTTGAGCAGCGCCGCGTACAGCGTGGTCGTCTTGCCCGAGCCGGTCGGGCCGGTCACGAGAAAGATCCCGTGTGGCCGCGCGATGATGCCTTCGAGCCGCGCGCGGTCGTCGGCGGCCATGCCGAGCTGGATCAGGTCGAGGCGGCCGGCCTGCTTGTCGAGCAGACGCAGCACCACGCGTTCGCCGTGCCCGGCCGGAATCGTCGACACACGCACGTCCACGGGCCGGCCTGCGATCTTGAGGCCGATGCGGCCGTCCTGCGGCAGGCGCTTCTCGGCGATGTCGAGCTTGGCCATCACCTTGATGCGGCTGACCACGGCGTTCGCGACGGCTTTCTGCGGCGACAGGATCTCGCGCAGCACGCCGTCGATGCGGAACCGCACGACTAGCCGGTTCTCGTAAGGCTCGATGTGGATGTCCGACGCGCCTTCCTTGACCGCTTCGGTCAGCAGCGCGTTGATGAGGCGGATGATCGGTGCGTCGTCGTCGCTTTCGAGCAGGTCCTCGGGTTCGGGCAGGTCGTCGGCGATGGAACGCAGGTCCATCGACTCGTCCATGTCCGAGACCACGCCACGCGCATCGTCGCCCTGCTCGTAGAGCCGGCGCAGCAGGGCTTCGAAATCGGCCGCGCTGTGCCGCGTCAGTTTCAGCGGCGCTCCCAGGTAGCGGCGCAGTTCGGCCAGTACGTCGGGCTTCACGCCCTCGCGGCAGGCGACCTCCGCGTGGTCGTCGTGCCATGCGACGAGCGTGGCGCCGTTGCGCCGCGCGAACCCGAAGTTGGGCCGCGCCGGTCGCGCCGCCTGCGCGGCTTCGGCACCGCCGGCGGGCGACGGCCTGGCCTGCGTCACTTCCCGCTCCGGCCCGCTTTCCTGGGGGCGGCCCTGCCGCCGGCGGGCGGCGTTGCGGCCGGCGTCGCCGGACCGTCGGGATCGGCCATGAAGTCGTGCATCTCCGGCACGACGGGCTGCTTGTTCTGCGGCGTCAGCGCTTCGCGATTGCCGCGCATCTGCAATTGCTCGGTGCGGATGTAGTTGTACTTTTCGCTGGACACCGCGGCTTCGGTGGCCGCGTCACGCAGGATCTTCGGATGCAGGAAGATCATGAGGTCGCGCTTGGCGATCTTGTTGCTGCGGTATTTGAACAGGTTGCCAAGCACCGGAATGCTGCCGAGGCCGGGCACTTTCTGGTTGCTGTCCTGCGCGTTGGAATCGATCAGGCCGCCCAGCACCAGGGTGGCGTCGTCGGCGACCAGCACGCTCGTCGTGAGCTCGCGCTTGTTCGTGATGAGATCGACCGCGCCGTCGACGCTCGGTGCGAGCGAGGACACTTCCTGGTGCAGATCCAGACGCACGGAATCGCCTTCGTTGATGTGCGGCGTGACCTTGAGCGTCAGGCCGACGTCCTTGCGTTCGATGGTCTGGAACGGATTCAGCGGCTGGCTGCCGGTGCCGCCGGTGCCGGACGCGTTGGTGTACTGGCCGGTCTTGAACGGCACTTCCTGCGCGACCTTGATCGTCGCCTCGGTGTTGTCGAGGGTGAGCACCGAGGGCGTCGACAGCACGTTCGACTTGCCGTCGCCCTTGAGCATGCGCAGCAGGAAGCCGAGGTTCACGATGTCGCCGAGGCCGGGCACGTTGGTCACGCCGGTGATGTAGCCCAGCGACAGGCCCGAGCCCAGCGCGCGTGGATTCTGCGCGACGTCGATGATGTTGCCGCGGCCGTCGGAACCGGTGAAGTTCGTGCCGCCGATGATGTTGTTGTCGGTGCCTTCGATCGGCGCCTGCCACTGCACGCCGATCTCGCTCGCGGTCTCGTCGGCGACTTCGGCGATGATGGCTTCGATGAGCACCTGCGCGCGGCGCACGTCGAGCTGGCGGATCACGCCTTCGAGCGAGCGGAACACCGCGGGCGAGGCGCTGATGATCAGCGCGTTGGTTTCCTCGTGCGCCTGGATCGTCGCGCTGCCGCCGCCGGCCGCCGCGCCGCCCGCTGCGCCGCCCGGCGCGGGCGCAGCCGCTCCGGGCGTGCCGGCTTCGTTGTTCAGCGTCGCCGCGACGCCGCTCAGAATCGGCACGAGGTCCTTGGCCTTTGCGTAACGCAGGTAGACCACGTTCGTGCCGCCGCCGCTCTGCAGCGGTGTATCGAGGTGCGTGACCAGCGTGCGCATGCGCAGGCGGCCGCTCTTCGCGCCGGCGATCAGGATGGAATTGGTGCGTTCGTCGGCCAGGATGCGCGGGCTTTCCCCGGTCGCCTGGGTGCCTTTGTCTTCCGCGAGGATGGTCAGCGTGCGGGCCATCTCGCTGGCGTTCGCATGCTGCAGCGGCAGCACTTCGACTTCGGTATCCGACACCGTGTCGATGCGCGCGATGATGCCGGCGACGCGCTGCACGTTGCTCGCGCGGTCCGACACCACGAGTGAGTTGCTGGTCTGGTGCGCGATCAGCTGTGCGCCCTGGGGCAGCAGCGGACGCAGGATGGGGACGAGTTCCGCCGCGGCCACGTGCCGCAATGGCACGATCTGGGTCACGATCGCATCACCCGATTCCGCAGTGGCCACGCTGTTGCCGCCTTCGGCCTGGGCCATGGCTTCCGGCACGATCTTGATCATGCTGCCGGCCGGCACCGCGGCGTAGCCGTGCACGCGCAGGACCGAGAGAAACACGTCGTAGATCTCGTCGGGCTGCATGGGCCGCGCGGAAATCACGCTGACCTTGCCCTGCACGTTAGGTCCGACGATGAAGTTCTTGCCGGTGATTTCCGACACCGTCGCGATCAGCGCCTGGATGTCGGCATCCTTGAGATTCAGCGTGTGCGTGCCCGGCGGATTGCCGGCGGCCGAGGGAGGCGGCTGCGCGATGGCGCTCGCCGCGGCCAGCGACAGCGCGAACGCCAGCAGGCAGGCACGCACGGAAAATCCTGCCGCGTCCCGCAGACCGCGAAACCGGACGCCATCCGCCGTCGACCGGCCCGCCTCCGGAGCAGGTACTGACGGGACCGCGGAAATCGGATGCATGCCACGAATGCGGCCGCGCCCGGAGATGGACGGAATTTTCCGATTGCGCATCATTTGATGTTCACGCTCAGAGTGACGGGCTTGCCGTCGCGACTCACCGTGACGGTGACGCGATTGGCGTTCTTCAGGGAATCGACGACCTGCGTCGCACGTCCCATCGAATCCAGCGGGACGTTGTTGATCGACGTGACCACGTCGGTCGGCTGCAGGCCGAGTTGCGCGATCAGCGCCGCGTTCGGTCCGCCGGACAGACGCACGCCGGTCATGCGCCCGTTCTCCATGACGGGCTGGGCGCTGATCTGGCGCATGAGCTCGCCCGGATCGGACACGCCGAGCTGCTGCTGGATGCGCGAGAAGTCCACGGCGCCCTGCGCCATCTGCGGCGCGACGAACACGGGTGTGGCCACCGGCATCTGCGCCGCGGTCGGCGCCGAGGCCGAGGGCGTGGCCGCGCCGGGCGCGGTGTTGCGCGGGGCAGCCGGTGCAGCCTGCGCCGGCGTGGACGCCGCGCCGGGCTGGTCGTACGGCAGGCCCAGCGTTTCCTGCACACCTTCGTGCAGCAGAATCACCCGATCGGGATAGACGCCGTCGAGGGTCGCGCCGCCGGGCAGCGCATCACCCACGCGATAGGCGCGCTCGCCCGAGGTCGGATCGGCGATCACGGCCATGCCGGAGCGGGGATCGGCTTCCGCGAGCGTGCCGCGCAGCTGCAGCTGGAGCTGCGTGGCCGGCGCGCTGCGCGCGAGCTGCGCCGTGGTCAGTCCGGCATTGCCGAACAGATGCCACTTCGACACGCTGACGGCGCCCTTGCCGACCGGTGCCGTCACGGTCGCGATCGGCGCGGCCAGATCGACGTCACTGCCGCCGCTCGGTACCAGCAGCCACACGAGCTTGACCGCGATCCACAGGCAGCCCAGCGCCAGCAGGCCGCAGGCCAGCATCGCGCCGAGCAGGGAAACCCGCTCGATCTCGCTGCTGTTCCACTCCCGCATGGCCATCACTGCCATCGCCCGTTCCCCTGCCTGGTTGCTGCTACGCGTGCGAGTCCGGCGCCGGCGTCGCCGGTGCCGCCGAACCGCCGCCCTTGCCGCCGCGCCCGCGACCACCGCCGCCGCTGCGCCGGCGACGGCGCTTCGGCTTGTCGGCAACAGCGCTGGTCACTGCCGCGGCTTCGGCGGCGTCGGCCGCATCGTCGACCGCATTCTGCGCATCCGACGGGTGCGCGACGCGCTCGCGTTTCGGCGGCGAGACCAGCAGTTCCGGCGTCACCGTGGCCACCGGAATCTTCTGCTCGATGAAGCGCTCGATGTCGGGCAGCCCCATCGCGTACAGATCGCAGGCGAAGCTGATCGCATCGCCCTCCGCCCCCAGGCGCGCCGTGCGCCCGATGCGGTGCACATAGTCTTCCGGATCGTGCGGCAAGTCGTAGTTGAACACGTGGCTGACGGCAGGGATGTGCAGGCCGCGCGCGGCGACATCGGTCGCGACCAGCACGTCCACTTCGCCGCGCTGGAAGCGCTCCAGCAGTTTCTGCCGCTTCTTCTGCGGCACGTCGCCGGACAGCGCGCCGACACGGAAGCCGTGGCGTTCGAGCCGCGTGGTCACACGCTCGGCCGCGATCTTGGTATTCACGAACACGATGCTGCGCTGTACGTCGGCGGTCGCCATGAGGTTCAGCAGCAGCGGCATCTTTTCTTCGGTCGCCGGGAAATAGACGCGCTGGCGCACGCGCGACGCGGTCACCGATTCGGTTTCGGCCGATAGTTTCTCGGGGTTGTTCATGTGCTCGTAGGCGAGCTCGAGCACGCGGTAGCTCAAGGTCGCCGAGAACAGCAGGCCCAGGCGGCGATCACGCGGCGGCAGGCGCCGCATCAGGAAGCGCACGTCCTTGATGAAGCCGAGGTCGAACATGCGGTCGGCCTCGTCGATGACCATGACATCGACCGCGCGCAGGCTGAACACGTGTTGCTTGAAGTAGTCGATGAGGCGGCCGGGCGTGGCGATGATGATGTCGACGCCGCCGCGGAGCTGTTCGCGCTGCTTGTCGTAGTCCACGCCACCGTAGATCAGCGCCGACTTCAGGCCGGTGTGCCGGCCCAGATTCCGGAAATCCTTGTCGATCTGGATCGCCAGCTCGCGCGTCGGGGCGAGCACCAGACAACGGGGATCGGTTTCCTTGCGCTCGGTCAGCGCCGGCACGGTCAGGAGCCGCTGCATCGCAGCGACGAGGAAGGCGCCGGTCTTGCCGGTACCGGTCTGGGCCTGGCCGGCGACGTCGCGACCGGCCAGGGCAACCGGCAAGGTCAGCGCCTGGATCGGCGTGCAGCGCGTGAAGCCGGATTCGTGCAGCCCGGCGATGAGGCGCGGGTGCAGATCGAAACTATCGAAGAAACAATCGGTTAATACTTGCTCGGACATTCAACTGGCCAGATGATCCGGGCTTGGCCGGCTGGCCGGCGACCCGGGAGACTTGAGGATCGGTCCACCGACCCAACTTGAAACGCGCAGTAGGTTGGGCTCAAATGCCGCCCTTCCCTCTGCCCCTGCCACGCTCCGCCTTGCCCAGCAACGCGCCGAGTGTAGCCTAAACCCAAACATTTCCGCAGCTTGGCGGAAATTCTTAAGACGGAGAATCCCCTGTGAGCCAGCTGATCGCCCACACCAGCGACGACACCTTCGATGCCGACGTACTGCAGTCGGCCGAACCGGTCCTGGTCGATTTCTGGGCTGAATGGTGCGGCCCCTGCAAGATGATTGCACCGGTACTCGACGAGCTTGCTGCCAGCTACGAGGGTCGCATGAAAGTCGTAAAGGTCAACATCGACCACAACCAGAAGACTCCGCGCAGCTACAACGTGCGTGGCATCCCGACCCTGATGATCTTCAAGAACGGCAAGGTCGAAGCAACGCAGATCGGCGCGGTTTCCAAGACCCAGCTCACGCAGCTGATCGATCGCACCATCTGAACGTTCCGGACATCGCGCGCGACATTCCGCGCCGCGCGCGAACCCGCACGAACATCAGCCGCACCATGCTTTACGCTCGGCACGCACAGTGCTAACGTAGCTCACGCTGTGCGGGGCGCATCGCCCCATTCCTTCCGGTTCACCCCCTGATTCCATCCCGTCGGCATGTAGCCCTGCCGACCAACGGCGCCCATGCGAGGTCTGCCCGTGTCTGATATCGAGAACAAGGAAAACGGCTCGGCCGCAACGGCCGACGCGCGTCCTGAAACCCCATCCACTGCGGCAGCCGAAGCACGCGCCGCGCGCCGCGAGGCGCAGGCCGCCCGCGCCGCCGCCAAGGCAGAAGCGGCAGCCCGCGCCGATGCCGGCAACGAAGCGGCTGCACCGGCAGCGCCGCGCGAAGAACGGCAGCCCCGCGAAGAACGCCAGCCCCGTGAAGAACGGCAACCGCGCGAAGAGCGCCAGAGCCAGGAGCGGACGGGCAACGGCGACGACCGCGGTCAGCGCAATCCGGATCTGTTCGCCGCACAGTCCTCCGATCACGGCGGCGGCTCCAGCGACGCCGGTCCGGCCGGCGGCAATGGCAACGGCAATGACGGCGGCGGACAGAGCGCGCAGAACCCGAACACCGGCGGCCAGCAGCAGGGCGGCCAGTTCCAGGGACAGGGCGGCCAGGGCCGTCGCGAGGGCCGCAACCGCAACCGCAATCGCCAGAACCGCCAGCAGCAGCAACAGATGCGCGGCGGCAATTACGAAGACGAAATTCCTGACGAGCGCAACGGCGGCGGCAGCGGCCCGCTGATCAACCTCACGGAGCTCAAGCGCAAGCCCGCCGCGGCCGTGCTGGAGATCGCCGAAGGGCTCGGCATCCAGGAAGGTGTCGCCCGCGCCCGCAAGCAGGACGTCATCTTCAACATCCTCAAGGCACACGCCCGCAGCGGCGGCGGCATCTGGGGCGAAGGCGTACTGGAAATCCTGCAGGACGGCTTCGGCTTCCTGCGCTCCGGCGACGAGTCCTATCTGGCCGGCCCGGACGACATCTACGTCAGCCCGAGCCAGATCCGTCGCTTCAACCTGCGCACCGGCGACTACATCACCGGCCGCATCCGTCCGCCCAAAGACGGCGAGCGCTATTTCGCGCTGCTCAAGGTCGACGACATCAACGGCGAGCCGCCGGAAGCGTCCAAGAACAAGGTGCTGTTCGAGAACCTGACGCCGCTGTTCCCGCGCAAGGCGTTCCGCCTCGAGCGCGGCAACGGTTCCTCGGAAGACATCAGCGGCCGCATCCTCGACCTCATCTCGCCGGTCGGCAAGGGACAGCGCGGCATCATCGTGTCGCCGCCGAAAGCCGGCAAGACCATGATGCTGCAGAACGTCGCGCAGGCGATCGTGCACAACCATCCGGAAGTGCACCTGATCATCCTGCTGATCGACGAACGCCCGGAAGAAGTCACCGAGATGGTCCGCGGCGTCCGCGCGGCCGAAGTCATCAGCTCGACCTTCGACGAACCCGCCGCGCGTCACGTGCAGGTCGCCGACATGGTCATCGAGCGCGCCAAGCGCCTCGTCGAGCACAAGAAGGACGTGGTCATCCTGCTCGACTCGATCACGCGTCTGGCACGCGCCTACAACACGGTCGTGCCGAGCTCCGGCAAGGTGCTGACCGGCGGCGTCGACGCCAACGCACTGCAGCGTCCGAAGCGCTTCTTCGGTGCCGCACGCAACGTCGAGGAAGGCGGTTCGCTGACCATCCTTGCGACGGCGCTGATCGACACCGGCTCGAAGATGGACGAAGTGATCTACGAAGAGTTCAAGGGCACCGGCAACATGGAAGTGCACCTGGATCGCCGCATCGCCGAGAAGCGCATCTATCCGGCCATCAACATCAACCGCTCCGGCACACGCCGCGAAGAGCTGCTGATCGAGCCGGACATGCTGCAGAAGATCTGGATCCTGCGCAAATTGCTGCATCCGATGGACGAACTCGCCGCAATGGAGTTCATGCTCGACAAGATGAAGAACACCAAGTCCAACGACGAGTTCTTCGCGACCATGAAGCGCGGCTGACAACGGCGTTTTGCGGCGGCATCCGGGAAAAACGCGGCTTCGGCCGCGTTTTTCGTTGTGCAGTCCAATAAAGATGCCGGCGGCGTGATGGCCAGGCGCGGCACGAAGCGCATCCGCAGCGGGTCACGGCTGCCGACTGCCCGATTCCGGGCAAGGCTTCAGCGCAAGCCGAGCGCCGCGGCCGTGCGCTCCGCATCCGCTCGCGAGATCTCCGTTGGCAACAGCGCCTCGCGCAGCACCGGCAACGCCTGTCCCAGGAGAGCGCGGGCCGCTTTCGCGTCGCCGCGCCGGCGCTGCACCTCGGCGAGCTCGGCTCGCGCGATCGCGAGATCGATCGGCAGTGCACCGTGGGTCTCGAACCCCGCGATCGCCGCTTCGAGCTCCCGCTGCGCGGTCGCCAGGTCGTCCGCATCGAGCGCGAACGCGGCGCGCGCGCGGCGCATGTGCAAGCGTATCGCATGCTGCTCGGGCACCAGCGCATTCCACAGCCGTTCCGCATCTGCCAGCAGTGCGAGCCCCGTTGCGGGTTCGTGCATCTGCCGCGCGACCAGCACGAGCTGCCAGGTTACCAACGCATACTCGATCGAATCTTCGCCGTCGACGCGCGCGGCGCGCTGGCGCAGATCGAGCAGCAGCGCGCGTGCCTGCGCATTCTGGCCCGAGCGCCCGAGCGCACGCGCCTCGCTTCGCGCCAGGCGGCGGCGCACCTGGTGATCGGCCTCGACGCTGCCCGCATCGAGCGCTGCGCGGGCCTTGCGGAATTCGTCGAGGGCCGTGGCATAGTCGCCCGCGTTTTCGTAGATGCCGCCGACGTTCGCGTGCGACACGGCCAGATCGGTGGCGCCGACGATGCCGGCTTCGCCCATGTGCCGGTCGGACTGGCGCATGAACGCGATCGCCTCGCGATAGCGGCCGAGTTCGTTGAGCACGAGTGCGAGGTCGTTCGTGAGCACCATCATGCGCGCGCCGCCCGGATCGACGATGCGCTCCTGCAGCGCGATCGCACGGCGCAGCAGCGCTTCCGCGCCGACCGGATCGCCGCTCAACTGCAGCGCATTGGCACGTGCGCGCAGCAGGGTGACATGCTCCGGCGAGCGCGCCGGACGCTGCGCGTCGACGCGGGCGATCGCGTCGTCGATGACGGCGAGCGCTTCCTCGCGCTCGCCCGTCGTACTCAGCAGCGTCGACAACGGCTGTGCGATGTCCACGTACACATCCAGCGGCACGTCGCGCGTCTTCAGGCTGAGATCGCGCGCCTGACGCAGCACGACGAGCGCCTTCTCGTCGTCACCGCCGCGGTGATGCACGATGCCGAGCGACTGCAAGGTACGCAGCCTCGCGACGGCATCGTCCGGCGCGAAGCGCGTGCGCCACGCTGCGGCTTTTTCCGTCGCCGCCAGCGCGCCGGCGATATCGCCGGCGATACCGAGCAGGCTCGCATACTCGTCATAGTCTTCGGCCAGGCGCAGGGCGTGGGCGCGGTCCTGCGGTTCCACGCCAGCGGTTCCCTCGCGCATCAGCGCGACACCGGTGGCCACGTCGCCGAGGTCGCCGTAGAGCGTCGCCAGCAGCCGCTGCATCGCCTTGACCAGCGCCGGATCGGTGCGGGCCGACAACTGCGCGCGCGCCGCGTCGAGCAGGCTGCGCAGGCTGATTTCGCGGCTCATTGCGTTCCCGGGCGCTGCGGCATCGAACGCGTCGGTGAGGAAATTCAAGGTCTCGCGCGCCCGCGCCGCTTCACGCTCGGACGCGGCCAGTGCCTGCTGCGCTGCCGCTTCCGCCGCGAGCGCGCGATGGCGCGCGAGATCGAGGCGCCAGACGAACAGGCCTGCGGCCACGACGGCGAACACACCGGCGGCGACACCGAACCGATGCCGCAGCACGAACTTGCGCAGGCGATAGAGCCGTGTGATACGCGCCGCACGCACGGGCCGGCCGTCGAGATACCGCTGGATGTCGTCGCGCAGCGCACCGGCACTCGCATAGCGCTGAGCCGGATCGGCGTCGCAGGCCTTTGCGACGATGCCGCCGAGTTCCGCATCGAGCACCAGCGGCGCCAGCCCGTCGACGGCCGCACCGCCGTCGACGCGGCGCGCCGTGACAAGTTCGCGCAACAGCACGCCGAGGCTGTAGATGTCGCTGGCCGTGGTGACTGGCCGCCCTTCGCGCTGCTCCGGACTCGCGTAGCCGGGCGTGAACACGCGGGTGGAGTCGACCGGCTGCGCATCGACGTCGACGAGGCGCGCGACGCCGAAGTCGAGCAGCTTGATCAGCCCGCCGCGCGTGACCAGCACATTGGCCGGCTTCAGGTCGCGGTGCACCACGAGGTGCTGATGCGCATGTCCGACCGCATCGAGCATGGCATCGAACAAGGCGAGACGGTCGCGCAGTCGCGGCGCGTGGCTTGCCGCGTGCTGCAGCAGCGGCAGGCCTGCGACATACTCCATCGCGAGCCAGGGCTGACCGTCGGCAGTCTCGCCGCCGTCGAGCAGTCGCGCGATGTTCGGATGATCGAGCGCGGCCAGGATCTGCCGCTCCTGACGCAGACGCCGCAGCCCGTCGGCGGTCGGAAAGCCGCGCAGGATCTTGATCGCGACCTGCTGCGCGAAACCGCCGTCGACGCGCTCGGCCAGCAGCACTGTACCCATGCCGCCGGCACCGACCTCGCGCACCAGCCGATACGGTCCCAGCCGTTCGTCACGCGCCGCCCCGGCCTGTGCCGCGCTCGCATCGATCGCGCGCGCGACCGGATCGTCCGGGTCAGCGTCGGCCGCAAGCAGCCGGGCCAGCAACGCGCGATCGTCCGGCGTCAGCGCTGCGTTGGCGAGCGCCGCCGCCTGGTCCGCCGCCGACAGGGTGCGCAGCCGCTCGAATTCGGCGTCGAGACGACCGAGCGCGCCCGCGTCCGGGCCGCTCATGGGCGTGACCCGGCCGCGAACCGTGGCGCCACGCGGCAGCGCATCGCGACCCGCCTACGGCCAGGCCGCCGGCCGCTTCACACGCTGCCAGCGCATGAGCGCCTCACGCGTGCGCTGGCGGCCGATCTCGATGACCTCGGCCGCGCGCTGGAATTCGTAGAACGCACAGACGTTACGCGGAATCGAGATGACGAGATCCGGCGGCTGGGCCGCGAGCTTGTAGCGCGTCAGCGTTTCCTGCACCACGTCCAGCGATCGCGCGAACAGATCGAGCACGCCGGGCTCCTGGATGGTCACGCGCTTGCTGCGGCTTTCGAGGAAACGCTCCCACAGCGCACCGAGACGACCAAAGCCGGTCTTGTCGTTCGATTCGCCGGTGTCATGGATCTCGGGTCGCGTGATCGGCGTCTCGCGCTCGGCCACGCCCTCGGCCTCGGCGTTCACGTCGACCGCGATCGTCGCGTCGGTCAGGTCGCGCAGCGTCGGCGTCACCGGCACCGGATTGAGCAGGCCGCCGTCGACCAGACGGCGGCCCTGGTAGGTGTGTGGCCGGAACACGGTCGGGATGGAGATCGAGGCGCGGATCGCGTCGAACAGCGAGCCGCGCGAAAACCACACCTCGCGCTGCGCGTCGATGTCGACGGCCACCGCCGTGTAGCTGATGGGCAGGTCCTCGATGTTGGTGTCGCCGACGAGATCGCGCAGCGCGCCGATGACCCGCTGTCCCTTGATCAGGCCTCCGCCACGCCAGCTCCAGTCGACGAGACGCAGCACGTCGAAGGTCCTGAGGCCGCAGGCCCACTCGCGGTATTCGGTGAGCTTGCCGGCCGCGTAGACGCCGCCGACCAGCGCCCCCATCGAACTGCCGGCGACGGAACGTATTCCGTAGCCCTGTGCGCGCAGTTCCTCGATCACACCAACGTGCGCATAGCCGCGCGCGCCCCCCGAACCCAGCACCAGTGAAACATCGCCGCGACGCGGCGGGTCGGACATTGCAGCCGGCAGGTTCATGCGCGCGCTCCGTGGGTGGCGCTACTGATAGGCACCGATCGACAGTTGCAGCAGGATCTTCATTTCCTCGCGCAGGCTCAGCGGCGCGATGACTTCGGCATCCGGCCCGTACTTGAGCACGTCCATCAGCAGTTCTTTCGAATTGCTGTACGGCACCTTGAGTTCGTAGCGGCCGTCACTGAGGAAATGCCCCTGCTGCTGCGAATGCCAGTGTTCGTCGGCGACCCAGCGTGCCGCATGCGGTGAAAAGCGCAGGGTGGCCCAGGCCTTCGGCGGCCCCGAGAAAATGCCGTAGCTCGCGGCCAGGTGTGCATTGAGCTCGACGTCGTCGCGATCGATCGCGGGTTCGTCCAGCATCTGCGGAGCCGCGATGCGGTCGACCGCGAAACTGCGCAACCCTTCGCGCTCGTGGTCCCAGGCATCGAGATACCAGTTGTCGCGATAGTGCGCGAGGCGCTGCGGCGAGACGCGCCGTTCCGTGGTCGATCCGGTCGAACGCGCGCGGTAGCTGAACTTGAGCTGCCGGCGCGCCATCACCGCGCCGGCGACCACGCGGAAACTGATCTGGTCGAGCTTGCGCATGCCGCTCGCGATCACGCGTATGCGTTCCGTCGGCAGCCGCGCGCCGCTGGTGTGGTCCGACAGCAGGCTCTGCATCCGCTTCTCGAACGGCGCGAGCGCGTCGGCGAGGATGCTGGGGCCGGCGCGCGCAACGAGTTCGTTGAGCGCAAGCAGCGCGGAGAGCTCGTCGCTGGTCAGCCACAGTCCCGGCAGTTCGAAGCGCTCGGCCTCGGCCTGGTCGTAGCGGAAAGCGGCCTGATCGCCTTCGCCGCTCTCGATCGGCGCGCCGAGCGCATCGCGCAGGAACGCGATGTCGCGGTAGAGGGTGGCGCGGGAACAGCCCAGTTCGTCCTTGAGACGCTGCAGACTGACCGGATAGCGGGACGTCTTCAGCAGGCGATGCAGGCTAAGTATGCGTTCGTATCGGTCCATAGGGCTCCGATTGTGGCGGCTCGCCGGTTACATGCGCTAGAGCCTGAGCCGGATTCCTGGACGCGGACACGCCGACGGCCGCACGGCCGCCGGGCGGCGTCGCCCCGACCGCGCGACGCCGCCGCGCGCCATCCCTGCGCGACGTCTCCCGTTTCCTGAATTCCCGCCAGACTCCCCCAGGACGGAGCGAACCGCTGTCGCCGTCCTGTACCCTTTTGCGTGTAGGTAACGACGATAACCGGTGACTGTCTCAGTTCCGGAGAACGCGGAGCGATCCGGAGCCCCGCAATGACGACCTGATTCAGGCTTTTCCAGAATGCAACGATTCCGACCGACTCAGAGGCTGCTCATGTACACCTTCCGCCTGCTGCTCGCCGCCGTGCTGCTCCTGCCCGCGCTGACCCTGGCCGCCCCGCGCGACGAGGTGCACGCCGCCTATACGCGCTTCCTCGCCGCCAGGAGCTTCCGCGCCACCGTGACCGACGTGAACAAGGGCCAGCAACTGTCGATGATGCAGTTCGTCGCCCCTGACCGCTATCACATCCACAACGGCCAGGGGCAGATGGAGCAGATCATCATCGGCGACGACGCCTATACGTTGATCGACGGCAAGCGCGTGAAGCTGCCCATGCCGATCAAGGTCGGCCGCATCGTCAGCCAGTACCGCAACCAGGAGACCCTCGACGAACTGGCGAGGGACCTGGATGTGACCGCACTCGGCCACGACACGGTCGACGGCAAGGAAGCCAACGTCTATTCCTATACCGTGACCGAACCCGCGCGCAGCGACGTCAAGGTCTGGATCGGCCGCGCGAATGGCCTGCCGCTGCAGCTTGAATCGAGCGGACGCTTCATGGGCGTCAAGTCGACCACACGTGTGCGCTATTACGACTACGACGACCCGGCGATCCGCGTCACCGCACCGGCCGACTGACATGCCATGACCGCACGGCGCGCGCAGCCGGCGGCGGGCGTCCACCACGCATCCGCACAGCGCGCCGTACCTGCTGCGCGCGACGACGCGGCTGCCGGGAGCGACCACGTCGCCGCACGCCCGGCGTTGCCGTCAACTCCGCTATGCTGGCGTACATGCCCTCGCCCGCCGTCCATCTCGGCCTCGACGCCGTCATCTTCGCCGTGACCGCGGAGGCGCCGCGCATCCTGACCGTGCGCGAGGCAGCGCAGGCCGACGAGGCGCTACCGTCTGGCCCGCTCGATCTCGAGGCGCATTTGACCCTCGAACGCGGCGTGCGCGACTGGGTCGCGAAGCAGACCGGCCTCGCTCTCGGCTACGTAGAACAGCTCTACACCTTCGGCGACCGCTTCCGCGACCCGCGCGAACGCGCCGGCGGCCCGCGCGTGATCGCGATGACCTATCTCGCACTCGTGCGCGAACAGGTACTGCCGGCCGGTCTCGGCGCCCAGTGGCGCGACTGTTACGCCTACCTGCCCTGGGAAGACTGGCGCCGCGGCCGACCGGAGCTCATCGAACGCGAATTGGCCCCACGCCTGCACGGCTGGGCCGGCAACGATCCGCGCAAGCACGAACGCGTCGACCTCACCTTCGGGCTCGATGCCGCGCCGTGGGACCCGGAACGCACACTCGAGCGCTATGAGCTGCTCTGGGAGGCAGGCCTCGTCGCCGAGGCGGATCGCGAACGTGGCGCCGCGTCGGCACTCCCGGCGCGCAGCGGCACACCGCTGGCGCTGGACCACCGACGGATTCTCGCGACCGCGCTGGGCCGCGTGCGCGGCAAACTCCGCTATCGCCCCGTCGTGTTCGAACTGCTGCCGCCGGAATTCACCTTGCTGCAATTGCAGCAAGTCGTCGAGGCGCTCAGCGGCAACCGGCTGCACAAGCAGAATTTCCGCCGGCTGGTCGAGAGCGCGGGCCTCGTCGAAGGCACCGGACGGCTCGCGACCGGCACTGGCGGACGGCCCGCGGAGCTGTTCCGGTTCCGACGCGAAGTATTCCGCGAGCGGCCAGACCCGGGCGTCTATTTTCCCGGGGCCTGGTGGAGCCGCTGAGGCTACGGCCCGCCGCACCGGGCGTCGCGCGAGGCCGGATCGGCCGCTCGATCGACGCACGCTGCCGCACACCGATGAAAATAAAGTCACTTTTCCCCCCCCCGGACTGAAGAACCCTCGTCACGCACGAGACGCCGCAGCCATCAGGGCTCGTTCCCGTTTCCCGGCCACGGCACCGAACCCGCTTCGATCGCGTTCTGCAGGGTATTCCCGCAGGCGCCCGGCTCCGTGCAGGTGCTGGTCAATGGCGTCGCGAGACTGGCGTGCAGGATATTGAGGTAGTAGGTCTCGCCCGGCTGCAGCCGGCAGAACGCCGGAATCTCCGGTCCGACGCTCCAGAACAGCGACGTACCCGACGGAGCGCCGTTCTTGATGCAGGCCGCGGTCATCGGCGGCACGGGCGTTGCGCTGAAATCGCCGCAGGACTTGCTGATCGTCCACGACATCGTCGGCGCCTGCAGATCGGTCTTCTCCAGGCGAAACTTGCCCAGGGTCGGCGTCGAAAGGGTCGCCGGCACCGTGAATTCCAGCGCGACGTAGCTGTTGTGCGGAATGAAGATGCGCTGGTTGAGGTTCACCGTTCCCGGGAACGGCCGCAACGGGGTGACGTCGTCGAAATACCCGAAGATCGCGGAGAACTGGGTGGCGTCAGCCGTGCGGCCGACCGTGTTACTGAAGGCGACGTAGGCACTGGTGAGTCGCGTCAACCCGGCCGGCGCAATACAGGCGCTGCCGCCCGGCACCAGGACCGTACGCTGCGACGTCACGGGTGCCGCAACCCCATCGCGATGGCAGGTCAGTGCGAAGGTGTAGCTGCCGGCCGTCGGCAAGGTCACGGTAGCGGTTTGCGTGGTCGCGCAACTCGCCGCGCTGGTGCAGACGTCCCCGGTCGTCGGCCAGCCGGACACCGCCGCGGGGAACGAGCTCCCGGCGTAGCTGCAGCGATCCGCGTCGGCCGACCATTGGACCGTATGCGAGGCGCCGGGCGTGCTCGTCGCCGGCAATTCGGCGGCATCGAGTCCATTGGTAATGACCGGCGGCAGCGGCGCCTCACCGGTCGGGCAATTCGCGCCGAACGTGCCGTTGAGGACCAGATTGCCGCTGGCATCCATGGTGACGCCCGCGGCGTCCGATGCGATGACGCAGATCTTTGGCACGCCGCCCGGCGCGGTCCAGTTCACGTGTACGCCGACCTGCGCACAGGCGGCGCTGCCATAGAGCGCCGACAACGCCGATGAAAGAAGGATGACGCGTGGAAACGACATGCTGAGTTGCCCCTGAGTTCGGTTCGAGCCGCATCTTCGGAGCTACCTGCAGCCACCGCGCTAATCGTGAGTTAAGCGCCGGTGATATTTGAGCAACGCATCGAGATGCACCGCTTGCCACATGAAATTCCCATCCCGTCACGAGCGCGTGCATGCCGCCGTCCACGACGGACTCGTCACCTTGCCAGCCCGCTGCTCTGGCGATTCAGGGCGGTGGCTGGCGCGCCCCCGTGACAGCAACGGCCCGGGACGACCGTTCTTCGCGCAACACGATGATCGCGTCGAACAGGCGAGCCCAGTCGGGCGACTGGCTCTTGCGATAGTCGAGCGCCCTTGCCGGTTTCGACGACAGCGCACGCAGCGCGCGGTGGTCGAGATAGATGCTGTCGGCCGTACTGGCGCCGATGGCGCCTGCTTCCAGTGAGCCGGTTTCCGCAATCGGCAGTGTGACGGGCGGCTTTCCGGGCCGGCCGAAACTTCCCGACCAGGCGCTGAAGGCCACGGCCGCGGCGCGACGGCCGTACGCGCGGTGAACCCACTCCCCGAGTGGCGTCCACGCATCGTGCACGCCATGCAGCGTCTTTGCGGCATGGACCGACGCGCACCAGACGATGATCCTGGCGTCGCGCGGCAGCCGTGCGACATGCCACGCAAAGTTCTGATGCATGGCGCGGTCGCGACGATCGAATCCGGCGATGGGTTCCGATGCTTCGGACACCCCCAGGTACTCGACGAGATTCGACGCCATCACCGCCGTAACGCGATTGTCTGGGGTGGCGGGCAATGCAGCCGCACGGGTTGCGACGTTGCCGGCGCAGCGTTTCAACGTGGCCTGGGCCGCCGCGTCGAACGGTGACGCATCGTCGTAGCGCCAGTTGAAATGCTGGAAGAAGGCCGACTCGCAGGTCTCCCGGCCCGCCTCGTCCAGCACGCTGGCGAGCCGCGCCGCCAGCCGCTGCTGCGTATAGCGCTGCGTCGCGCCACCGACCTGCGGGTCCAGCCCCGCAAGCCGAACGCGGCCCTGGCTCGCCGCATCGAACAGGAACGCGGTCAGCGCCTGGATTTCCGCACTCGCCGACCACAGGCCGCCCATCGCATCGGCGAGTTGTTCCGGCCGCGCGGTCCGCTCCACGAACGCACGGTCGAGGTCCAGAAAATCGTAGATCTGGCTCTCGAAGAACACTGCCTCGAAACCGCAATCGGTGATCAACCGCTGCACCAGCGCCGACTTGAGCGCCAGGGTCTGGCCGCTGCCGTGGTTCGCATCCTCGCCCAGAAGAACGACCTTCCTGCCGCACAGATCCTTGACGGCCGCCTCGATCGAGGCAGGCGCCGGTGCGTCCGACGCCCGGGCATCGGCACCGGCGACGAAAAGCACGAGCAGACAGGCAGCGGCACGGAGGTGTCGGCGGAATCGCAGCTTCATGAGTAGGTGCACGTGGAAGGAAGAGGCATGGTCGACCCCACGCACACCGCAAGGTTCACGCCGTCTTCGTCGCTGGCGAGCGGATCGGCAGATGGACGACGAAGGTGGCCCCCTTTCCCTGCATGCTGGAGACCTCGATACGCCCACCATGCTTCTGGATGATGCCGTAGGAGACCGACAGCCCCAGACCTGTGCCCTTGCCGACCGGCTTGGTCGTGAAGAACGGCTCGAAGATGCGGTGCATGTGCGCCTCGCTGATGCCCTTGCCCGTATCCGAAACGCTGACGCGCACCTCGTGTTCATCCGCTTCGGTACGGATGCGGATCTCGCCCTGCTCCTCGATGGCCTGGGCGGCATTCACCAGCAGGTTCATGAAGACCTGATTGAGCTGGAACGGCAGGCACTCGATCTTCGGGATCGCACCGTACTCCTTGACGAGTTTCGCCCTGTACTTGATCTCGTGCGCGACCACATTGAGCGTGCTTTCCAGCCCTTCGTGAATGTCGGCCAGCTGCCACTCGCTTTCGCCGACATGGGAGAACTCCTTCAGGTCGCGGACGATCTTTTCCACACGGGAAATGCCGTGCAGCGACTCCGACAGCAGGCTGCCGATGTCCTCGCGCAGGAACTCCAGCTCGATGCGCTGGCGATGAGCGGCGATCTCGGCCGCGAGCGCCGCATGTTTCCCGCCATCGGCCGCCTTCTCCAGCTCGCGGTACACATCGAGCAAGGCCAGGAGATCGCGCACGTAGCGCTCGAGACTATTGAGATTCGAATGTACGTAGCCGATAGGGTTGTTGATCTCGTGCGCAACACCAGCGGCCAGCTGCCCCACCGACGCCATCTTCTCCGACTGGATCAGCTGGTTCTGCGTGTTCTCGAGCCGGTGGTTCAGCGCCTGCAGTTCCTGGTTGCGGTGCTGCAGCGCGCGCTCGGCCGCGAGGCGCTCTTCGATCTGCGTTGCCAGCTTGGTATTGGAATCGTGCAATGCCTGGTTGGCATCGCTCTGGCGCTGGTTCGCCTCCACCAGCTCACGCGTGCGCGCCAGCACCTGGGACTCCAGATACTGGCCGCGCCGCCGGTAGCGATAGCGGATGACCAGCGGCGCGGCGGCGGCGATCACGATGAGTACCGCAATGCCCAGGCCCTGCACCGGGCGCCGTTCGAACCAGCGCGGGACCAGATGGAAGTCGAGCCCGGCGCGGTCGGCCGTGCCGCCGGTGCCGAATTTCGCGCCGGCGTCGCCGGTGCGCGCCTCGACCCGGAAGCGGTAATTGCCGGGCGGAAGGTTCGTATAGAACGCGCTGCGCCGCGTGCCGGCGTCGTACCAGTCGCTGTCGTAGCCTTCGAGGCGATAGCGAAAATGGACATTGTGCGGTTCGCGGAAGCTCAGCGCCGTGAACTGCAGTTCGACGTCGCGGCGCGGACTGTGGATCTCGATCGGCTGGTCCGGCAGGTACCAGCGATCGCCGTGGCGCAGACGCTCGACCACGACGGTCGGCGCGACGGTTGGCGGCCGTATCGCTTTCGTGTCGATACGCACGGCGCCGTGGATCGCGGGGTACCACAACGCGGCGCCATCGGCGAGCACGCGCGCCCGTGCACCGCCGTTGCAGCAGTGAATGTGCTGCATGCCGGTGCGACGACCCAGTACCTTCTCGGTCGCGATGGCATCCGGTGCCGCCTCCGCCGGGTCCGGCAGCGCGGCGATCGGTATGCGCCAGACCCCGTCGATGGTCGAGACATAGAGCTGGTCGTCCAGCACCTGCAGGGACCAGCTGTTGTTCGTCGGCAGGCCGCGGCGGTCATCCAGCACCATCACGTGCTCATCGCTGATCAGGGCGATGCCCGACTCGCGCGTTGCGATGCCGAGCAGGCCCGGGCGGATCGCGACGATCGACGTTATGAAGAAGCCGTCGAGTGGTTTCGCCCAGGCGGGCCTGCGCAGTTCGCCGCCGTCGAGCCGGCACAGGCCCGATTCGGTGCCTACCGTCAGCGTGCCGTTGGCTGCGACGTGGATCGCGCGTACCGGCGCCTCGGGCGTACCGGTGGCAAAAGGAATGCGGCGCAGCTGGGCACCGTCGAAACGGAACAGCCCGTCCTGTGCACCGATCCACGCCCCTCCGTCCGGAAGCGGCACGATGACGTTGACCTGCTGGTTCGCCAGCCGCCCCAGCGCGGCCGGCGTGACGACCTTGCCCTGGTCGACCAGTGCCATGCCCGAACGCATGCCGATCCATAGCCTGTCGCGCGGGTCATAGGTCATTTCATAAGCGGAAAGATTGGGGATCTGGCGCGTCGAGACGATCTCCTCGATGCCGCCTTCGGTCAGGCGCATCACATTGGAGTTCGAGCCCAGCACGATGCGTCCCTGTCCATCGCGCGTCAGGCTCCAGATCAGCGGATCGGTCAGGCCCTCGCGCTTGCCCAGCTTCCGCGCCCAGCCGTTCCACAGGCGGAACAGCCCTTCCGTGCGGCTGCCCAGCCAGATATTGCCTTCGCGATCCTCGAAGGCACTGACCACATACGGATTGCTGACGAAATCGCTGCTCTGGACGACTTCCACGCGGGCGTCGGGACGCCGGATATACAACGCCGACGGCGTGCTGATCCACACATTGCCGTCCCGATCCGCGTACAGGTTTTCCACGCGCAGCACGTCGGCATCCCCGCCCTTGACGAGCACGTCCAGCGGCTGGGCGACCGGCGCCTCGCCCCCCCGGGGCAGCAGGAAAAGCCCGTTTTCCGTACCGATCCAGACGTCGCCGTCGGCGACGGCCAGACGCGTCACCGGCAGGTTGCCGCGCGTCGGCAACACGTAGCGGCGGCTCGCGTCGGGGGAAAAGCGCGTCACCGCGCCGAGGCCGCCGATCCAGAAGTCCTCGCCATGGCGCACCAGGCTGTACGCCGGCGCGCTCGCCTCCTCCACAGGAACCATCGTGTCGCCGGCCAGCCGCATCACGCCGATCGGGGTTGCTATCCACACTTCACCGTCGGCGTTCTCGGCGACGGCGTATACCGGCTTGGTCGGGGGATCAGTGGCGACTGCACGGAAACGCCGGTTCTCGTAGACGATGAGCCCGGCCGGTGTGGCGAACCAGAGGCGGCCGCGCCGGTCACGCAGGCTGGCATGGGCGTCGCTGGGACTGGTGCCGTCGCTGTTGCGCCGGTCGAACACCTCGAAATGCAGGCCGTCGAAACGGGCGAGGCCGCTCTGCGTGCCGACCCAGATATAGCCAGTCGCATCCTGCGTGATGCTCAGGACCGACACCTGCGGCAACCCTTCGTCGACCGTCCACTTGTCGACCGCGTAATCGTGGAACTTCACGTGGGGATCGAGGGCCGGTGCTGCCGACGCCCACAGCAGCAACCCGAGAACCGCAGCCAGCCAGCCGGCACGCCGCCAGCACTCCAGGTCGTCAGGACGAAGCGAACCTGCGCTCACGGTGACCTCGGCCGTTCCCATGAACTCGCGTCCGATGGTAGTCGACGCGCGCGGGATTCGTGTCGTCGGTCCGTGACGAATCGACGGACGGCCGCGCCCGCCGCCAGCCGTCCTGCGCACGGCTCGTTCCGGACGACCCGCGCGCCGCGCCCGTGATGCATCTCGTCTGCGGCCTCGGTGCGCATGGCGGACATCCGGCGCTAGTCGCCGGAATCCGGATCGGCCTCCGACTCCACCCGCCAGCGCCGCGGCCCTTCCCCCTGTGTCGCCAGGGCGTCGCCGGGGTTGAGCAACGCGCAGCGGCGCATCGACAGGCAGCCACAGCCAATGCAGTCAGTCAGCGTGTCGCGCAATTGCACGAGCTGGGCGATGCGTGCATCGACGTCATCGCGCCAGTGTGCCGACAGACGCGTCCAGTCCGCGCGCGTGGGCGTGCGGGCGGCCGGCAGCGTCTGCAGCGCGTCGGCGATGGTCCGCAGCGGCACACCCACCCGCTGTGCGGCCTGGATCAGGGCCAGCCGGCGCAGCGTGTCGCGCCGATAGCGGCGCTGATTGCCGGCCGTGCGGGTGCTCACGATCAACCCCCGGGTTTCGTAGAAATGCAGCGCCGACACCGCCATGCCGCTGCGGCGCGCGACGTCGCCCACGCTCAGGGTCTGTTCGCCCATGGCTTGACCTCAAGTTAAGTCGAGCTTTGATACTCGCGCCCCCATCACGGCCGGCGCAAGTCATGGACGAACACACCATCAGCGGTTCTGCCGCAGCACGCCCCACCCAAGGGCCGGGGCTTCGCGCACCGGCGAATAGCGCGGCACCGCCTGCGCGGCCCGAGCCGTCCGAGGATCGCCTGCTCGGTGCGGCCTTCCGCGCGCCGACGCTGGGCATGGTCGGCCTGGTCTCGCTGATCGCACTCGAAGCGCTCGCCGTCGCAACGGTAATGCCCCGGGCAGCCACGGACCTGCGCGGCCTGTCGCTGTACGGATTGCTCTTCGGCGGACCGCTGGCCGCGTCCCTGCTGGGCATGGTCGCCGCCGGACGCTGGAGCGATCGTCACGGGCCGCTGCCGCCGCTCTGGGGCGGCGGCACCGGCTTCGTATCGGGCCTGGTCGTCGGCGGCCTGGCGCCGAGCATGAGCTGGCTGGTGGCCGGCCGCCTGCTTGCCGGACTGGGGTCTGGGATGCTCTCCGTCGCGCTGTACGCGCTGGTCGGCCGCCTGTACCCCACGGCACTGCACGCCCGCGTGTTCACCGCGTTCTCGGCAGCCTGGGTGCTGCCATCGCTGATCGGTCCCGCCCTGGGAGGGCTCGCGGCGGACGCGCTCGGATGGCGCTGGGCCTTGCTCGGTGTCGCGCTGCTGACCCTGCCCGCGGCGGCGCTGCTGAAGCGAATCGCACCCGTACGCCCCGCACGGTGCCGCGCGCCGCACGCGCGGGACGGGCCGCGCCAGCTGCTCTGGGCGCTGGGTGCGGCGGCCGGTGCACTGACGCTGCACTACGCCGGCCAGCATACCGCCGGGCACCCGGCGCCCGGGGCGATGACCTTCGCCGCGGCGTGGCTGATGCCGGCGGCGCTGGTGCTGTTGCTGCTGTCCGCCCGGCGCCTGCTGCCGCCCGGCAGCCTTGCGGCACGCGCCGGACTGCCGGCCGCGATCGCGCTCAACGGTCTGGCCCAGGCCGCCTTCTTCGCGACCGAGGCCTTCCTGCCCCTGCTGCTGTTTCGTGAGCGGGGCCTGTCGGTCGGCACGGCTGGCCTGCTGCTCTCGGCCGGCGCGGTGAGCTGGTCGGCGAGTGCCGCATGCCGCGGTGCCATCGGCGCTCACACCGGGACGGCCGGACTGCTGCGCCTCGGCATGACCTTGCTGGCGCTCGGCATCGCGCTGTCGGCCACCGCCGTCTCCGCCACCACGCCAGTCGCCCTGGCGGTGGCGGGCTGGGTCACGGCGGGTGCCGGCATGGGCCTGATCTCGCCAACGCTTTCGGTGCTGACGCTCGCCCTGTCGCCACCCGATCGCCAGGGCGACACCGGTGCCGCGCTGCGGCTCAGCGCGGCGCTGTCGACGACCGCCGCGCTCGCGTTCGGCGGGCTGGTGTTCGCGCAACTGCTGCCCATATCGCCGCAGGCAGCCTACCTCGGCAGCCTGGGCTTCCCGGCGGCGCTGGCCGTGCTCGGTGCCGTGATCGCGGGCCGTGCAACGGGACCGGAGCCACTTGCTGCCGTCGACCGGGAAACGAGGCCGGCAAGCACGGTTTAGCCGGCCGCCCCAGGTGGCACGCGGCGCGGGTGCTGGACGTCAACGCGCGCCCACACGCCCCGCGGTGCCCGGCGCGCCGCCCGACGGAGTGACGCAGGGCCACGGCGAAACCGTTGCGGTCAATCGTCCGTGCGCGTTTCCGGTGCGGAACACCCGCGCCGCACCGCATCGGCGATGCGCGGCGCGCGCAATGCCGCGCCCAGCTGCGCCAGCGCAACCTGCCAGTCATCCGAGTCCGGCGCTTTCCCGTCGCCGCCCTCCGCACCACGCGCCGCATGCTCCAGCAGACTGCCGCGATAGACCGGCGTCGCCGGCGACGATGCACGCCCAGCGATCGCCGCATCCACGAGGCCGGCGCCCGGTGCGACCGACTCTGCCGCGGTCAGCGTCAGCGCCAGCGCTTCGTAGCTGACCGATGCGGGATCGACGCCCTCGAAACCCGCCGCCGCGCGCAAGGCCAGCGCCTGTGCCAGCAACAGGCTGCCCGGCGCGACGCAGGGCGCCAGGAAGCGTGCGCGCAGTGCGTCGGCCGACTCCCAGGCCGGCAGCACGAGCACTTCGCCGATCACCACGCCACCCGTCGCGATGGCACAGGGGTGCCCGAACCGGCAGTTGCCGCGGCCCAGGATCGACGCCGACGCGAATTGCTGGTTCTTCGCGACGACCGCGAATTCCCCGCTCCAGGACGTCAGCGACGCATAGCTGTCGGCCAGATGGCTCACGTTCGCATGCGCGACGATGCGGGCACCCGACATATCGCCCAGCGTCGGCTTGCAGGTCTCGCGCCCGCCCGTACTGCGCCGGAAGCACAGAAACAGATCGGGCAACTGCCATACACCGGCACGCCCTTCATCCCAGGCGCGTCCCTGCGCATCGACGAGACTGAACTCGGCGAGCACGAGCACGCCATCCGGGGTCGATACATCGGGTGGCGGCGCATCGGCGGATGGCGCCCGCACCGACGCGGGCTCGCGCGGACGTGGCGTTTCAGCACCGGTGTTCGCGGCATCGGATTCAGGCGACCCGCGCTGCACCGCATCGGATGCCGGGGTGACGGGCGGCGTGACCCCCGCCCCGCCATTCGTCGGCACCGATGCCACCGGCGCATCCGGGCCTGCCGTGCCTGATCGTATCGATCCGCCCGGATTGGCCGAGGTGACACCCGACGGCTCTAGCCAGCGGGGCTCGGGGGCTGGCCCGACCTTTGGATCGATGCGATAGACCAGCCAGCCGATCGTCACCAGCAGCGCGGCCAGCATCAGGATCATCACAGCGCGCGGCAGGTAGCGCGATGCCCTGGCGAACGGCAGCGTCGTGCCGGCCTCCACGGCCTGCGCATCCCGAGCGCGCGACGTTTCCGACACGACCGTCGATCGCGCGCGAACGCCACTGTCCAGCAGTCGCGTGCGCAGATCACGCACGATGTCCTCATAGGCATCGTCGCGGCGCTCCCATTCGTCGACGGGCCTGTCATTGCCCGGCAATGCGTGGAGGTGGCCGAACGCCAGCGACTGCCACACGCAGGCGCGCAGGATGATCGGCACCACGATGGCCTCGCCGGCAGCCTGTCGTGCCATCGCGCGCGGCAGCTCGTTGCGATAGGCGTAGCTCGAACCCAGGTAGGCGGAACTGACCAGCAGCAACACCATGTCGGCGCGATTCAGGGTATCGGCGATGCTCGCGTCGAACACGTCGCCTGCCATCAGGTGACGCTGATCGAACCAGATCTCCGCGAGACTCTCGTGCTCCAGCGCCTTGAGATGCGCATACAGCTCGCTCGCAAAGCGCACGTCGTCGCGGGCGTACGAAAGGAAAACCAGTGCGGCCATGGAGGGCTCCGTCATTCGCGTGTGGCGCGCGATGCGCCCGTGCGTCCTCGCTCGTCGCTGACGAAACCTTCTGTGTCGCGGTGACGGCGCACCTCTCAGGTCGCCGCATGGCGTGCAGGCGAGCATGCATTGATCCCACCGCCTTCGGCAGCGGCACGGGCGGAACTTCAGCCGAGGATGGGCCTCGGCGATATAGGCCTGAAGTCAATCAGGCGCGAGTGACGGAAACGGCGCTCACAGCAGATCTTCCATGGTCGCCAGCAGGCTGACCGTTTCCGGCAGTCCGGCCCTGAGCAGATCATCAAGCAGCTCGCGCACCGACTTTGGCGGATTGACCAGTGAAGCGCGCATTTGCCGAATCGCGGTGCATACAACCGCCGGCTTCAGATCGAATAGATGGGCCAGGAATTCGTCGGGATGCTGCACCGAAATTCCATAGCGCCCCACGGCCTCATCAGGGAAATCACGCAGATTCATGGTGACGATGACGCCCGCCTGACAACGGATGGCGGCGGCCAGCACATGGCGATCATCCGGATCAGGCAGTGTCAGCTGATCGATGAGGGACTCGTAGTCGGACACGAGGCAGTCAGGGACCGCGCGGTTCATCAATTCCCTCGTACGCGCCAGCCGCTGCGAAGGAATATCTGGCCGATTCTTCAACAAATGGCGGATCCACTCGTCATGAATCCGGTCGGTCCAGCGCGCCTTGAACGAATCCGAAACGGCGACGCGCAGCAGAAGATCGCGCAGTTGAGCAGGATAGAAAACACACGCATCGAACAGCGCGGCGAAGTTGGACACGCTAGTAGCCCAGGCCAAGCTCTTGCGCGTCGCGGGCCAGCTCGTCGAGCGCTGATTTGCGGTCGATCTGCGAACGGGCGCGATAGTCCATCAGGTCCTTGAACATCACCCGCCGATGCGTGCCGACCTTGCGGAACGGCAATTCACCAGCCTCCAGCAACCGAACAAGAAACGGGCGCGAGACATTGAGGAAATCGGCCGCCTCCTGGGTCGTCAGTTCCGCGTGGATGGGCACAAGGCTTACCGCATTGCCCTCGGCCATCTGAGCCAGGATGTCGACGAGCAGCCGCAACGCAGACACCGGCACCTCGATCTCCCGGTCACCATCGATGACGCGCAATCGGGCTACCGTGCCGTGGCCGATGCACGCAGCCAGCAGACGGCTGCTTTCGCCGGCGAGGCGAACTTCCTGTTCAGTAGGCAGCGGGGACAGAAGCGGCGTGACGACGGCATTCATGGATCTGGCCTCGCGGTCGGGACGGAGCGACAGGCTAGCACGCAATCGAAACAGACGAAATTAATGAATCAGACGAATCCACTGCCAACGCAGTTTGTGCCGAGCGCCGGACAGCCTGATGAAGCTGCTGGACGTCGCGCCGAGGCCGCCGCCGCGCACACCGGACCAGCGCAGCGCCGGTGACGCCGACTTCCACGACCCACCGCGAGCGCTGCCGTGATGACGACGCGCGGCGCGCAGGAATGGGGAAACTGGAGAACGCGCATGCGCAACCTTGCATGCGAGACCGACGCGCGCTCGTCGCGCCGCAGCAGCCCGAGCGCGCGGGTGAAGCGGGCGACGCCATCAGTGGGTGGGTTTCGCGCACTTACGCCCTCCGAGTCGCCACGGCAGCGTCTCGCTACTCGGCATCGGCGCTCACGAGGGGCTGGGTTATCGCGAGCCCTCCCGGCAGCCGATACGATTCGCACCATCCCCCGCAAGAGCTGAAACGATGCAACGACGCACCGTCCTGAAAGCCGCCGCACTGGGTGGCGTGGCAGCGCTTGGCGCGGGATTCTGGGCATTGCCCACGGGCGACGCGCCGGCAGCGGTGAGTCTGGAGGGTGCACAACAGGTACTCGCTGGCATGGCCGGCAAGCCGCTGCGCAGCCTGCGGGGCTGGAGTCCTGCCGAGGTGTTCAACCACTGCACGCAGAGCATCGACTACTCGATCAGCGGCTATCCCGAACTCAAGCCCGGATGGTTCCGCAGCACTATCGGGCCGATGGCCTACAGCGTGTTTTCCGCGCGCGGCGCCATGCGTCACGCGCTGGACGAAGCCATACCGGGCGCCGCTGCGTCAGGCCAGCCGGCCAGCACATCCGAAGCATTGCAGCGACTTCAGCAGGCCTTTGCCGACTTCGCCGCGCATCGTGGCGCACTGCAGCCCCATTTCGCCTACGGCGCCTTGAGTCATGCCGAGTATGCGCAGGCGCATGTGCTGCATCTGTACAACCACCTCAGTCTGATCCGCGTGGGCTGATTGCGGCTGTATCGAGCGGTGTGAGCGTCGACGAGCGCGCGAACGACCTTCACAGGCGCCAGCTCTGGTTTCCCCCAATGGTGCGCCGCTGAAGAACGGACGTATCGATCGCCGATCCTGAGCTTGACCATCGCAGTCTGCCGGAAGTGAACCTGACCCCGTTCCCGGTCATCGGTAAAATTGATTTCGGTCAAGCCGAGGCTGCAGCTCCGGTCCTACCCTGAGCTCTGGCAGAGGTGGCAAGGGGTCCGCATGCGCATCACGACCAAGCCGTTCCTGGTTGCGATCACGATCATCAGTACCGCCACGGTGCTGGCGGCCGTTCCGCAGGCTGACTGGGTTTCCAGCGCTGCCATGAGCCTGTCCGCCGGCGTGGCGGCTCTGGCCATGATGGGTATGGCAGCCCTGTTGGGCGCACGCTGGCGCTGGGTCGAAGACCTTTTCGGCGGGCTCGATCGCGTCTACGAAGTGCACAAGTGGCTGGGCGTGTGGGCGCTGGTGCTGGCTTCCGTGCACCTGGTGTTCAAGGCCGGCGCACAAGGCTGGGAAACAGCCTCCATCCTGTCGCTGTCGCCCTACTGGACGCGACTGGTCCGGCAGTTGAGCTATGTGGCGCTGGTGCTGATCGTGCTGCTGGCGCTCAATCGCAAGATTCCGTACGGCACCTGGCGCTGGTGGCACAAGCTGTCCGGGCCACTGTTCCTCATCGTCGTCACGCACTGGCTCAGCTTCAAGTCGCCGATCGCGCTCGCTTCGCCGGCGGGACTGTGGTTGGCCGCTTGCGCGGCCCTGGGTGTGGCGGGCGCGGCCTGGAAGTTGCTGCTGTATCCCCTGCTCTCGCGTCACGCGCGCTACCGCATCACGACGGTCACGCCAGGGCCGTCGTCGGTACGGCTGGAGCTTATGCCGGTGGGGCGCGGCATCGACTTCGAGGCAGGCCAGTTTGGCTTCATGCGCGTGCTGCATCCCGGCCTGCGCGAGCCACATCCTTTCACCTTGGCGAGCGCCGGCAGCGCCGATCAACCGGTGCAGTTCGTGATCCGTGCACTCGGCGACTACACCGGCAAACTGGTGGCCGAAGCCACGCCCGGCATGCATGCCGAGGTGTACGCGCCCTTCGGCCGTTTCCAGCGCACCGCCGCCGCGGGTGATTGGGAAGTGTGGATCGCCGGTGGTGTGGGCCTGTCACCCTTCATCGCCTGGTTGCAGGACGAGAAGGCCGAGGGCCTGAGTCGCGTCACCCTGTTCAACTTCTACACGCCCGGGCGCGAATTCCCGGGCATGGACGAACTCGGCGCACTGGCGCGCGAACGCGGTGTCGACTGGGTGCCGGTGGCCGGTGGACCGGGTGCGCCCGAATTCCGTGAGCGCCTGGAACGACTCGTGAGCCAGGTGGGCGCGTCGTCGATCGCCATCAGCTTCTGCGGCCCGGCGGGTCTGCTGGAAAACGTGCGTGCCGAAATGGCCCGGCATGGCATTCCGGCTTCGAAGCTTCACTACGAGAAGTTCGAGTTTCGCTGAGCTGCGCGTCGGTCTGCGATGGGGGCGATGGTTCACGCCATCCGGATCATTGAGCGCGAGGATCGCAAGCGTACCGAACTACGGTTGCTACCTCCCGACGCCTGAGCGTTTGCATCTACGCACTCTAACCAGCCTCCGTCGGAAGTGAACCTGACCCCGCTATCCGGCAAGCCATAGGCGGATCATGCAGATGAAACGTGGAGAGGATTCACCGGAGCATCTCCGGAAAACTCACGAACGCTGGATCAAGCGCACCAATCGCGACCTTTCGTGCGAAGAGGCGCCGGACGACTGGACTTGGAACCAGTGTGAGAGCTGCCGCTACTGGCTTGCGCTGGATCGGCGCTTCACCACGGATTGGGGGGTCTGCTCCAATCAGTTCGCACGGTCCGACGGGCTTGCACGTTTCGCTCATGACGGTTGTGAGCATTTCGTTCAGTTCGACGAGGATTCGACAATAACTCAAGGCTAGCGAATCCGCGGATTTGTTGTACTGCAAACAATGCCCGCATTGCGGCATTGTTTTTCCTGATTCGCTACGAGTCGCATCCTGTGATCCGCGCGACGATCCGCTAAACCCACGGGTGAAGCGTGCAACTAAACGCAATGCCGGAGAACCTGGCGGCGGCGAGGCCGCTGAGGAAGGCTAACACCGGGAGTGCAAACGACAGAAGCTCCTGCCGGTTCCTGAAGGCAGCACTACGGCTGAGTGCATAGGCAGCCGCCAGGAACACCGCGAACAAGCCGATACAGCCCAAAAGCGTCCAGGGGTGCACAAACACCAGAAAGCCCGCGCGCATCAGCGCGGACATGGCACCAGCAAGAATTCCCTTACAAGCGACGGTGTCATAGCCCCAGATGGCCGAAACTGACGCGGCGAAGGCAGAGAAGAGAACGATGATCCCGTTCGAGTGCTGCTGGGTCTCTGGACGCACGAGTTCTACCTGTGGACGGATCAAGTGCGACGGGCGCGGCCAGCGGGGACTAACGCCTGAATTAAGCCGAGCCGCGAAGCGGCTTCGGCTTGAATGAATTGTTAGGCCCAGCACGGCCGCTTACTTGGCAGGGATGCATGTGCCGCGTGACATTTGCGATTTGATCATGTCTAGCGAGGCCTGCTGCGCTTTGGCAGCAGCGGCGCGGTTGTACGCCTCTGCCCATTGCGACCGCATCTCGGTCTCAGCCGAAAGGCATGCATCAAGGGAGTTGAAGACTAGGTCGGTCTTGACCGGTGTGTTCAGCACGAAAACGACCAGCAGCCAGTTCATCGCTGTTTCTCCAAGATGCGAAGGAAGTAGTGCGGGGCCTAACGCCGGAATTAAGCCGGCCCGCCACAAATCGGGGAGCCGGAAAAGTGGAGCGGCGGAGTCATTCAAGGCGAAGCCGCGAAGCGGGTTCGCCTTGAGTGACTTGTTAGGCCGCCATTTGCCCATAACAGTGAGCGGCTGACAAGCCCTCCACTGTGGCCGAAGTCGGAAGACCTGCGCGCGCCCCGAGGAACTGCGAGCGCACTCCGGGAAGCGGCTTGCCCGCGAGATGTGTGGTGCGCGCGGCGCGGAGCACCCGGAGTGTAGACGACGACCAAAACCCACGCATATTTGACGACACGCGTTTCTCGGCACTTGTGATAGACAGCGATTTTTGCATCCAGCGCAATAGAGCAGCAGAAAGGTCCTGGAGACCAGGAATGAGGGTGCCCGTAGAGGGGATGCCTCTACGGGCATCCGGACAACTTCATCCATGAGCTCTTGCTCCACGTCCAGTCGGTGCGATGCGGGTTCTCATCGTCGAATATGCGCGGGCTTACGTCGTCGCCAACACCAGGTAAAGAATACCGCTCGTGCCGGTCCTCGCCTTGGCGCAAATGCGCGCCCGGATGAAGGCTTGAGCTGAAGCGAATTCATTCTCGGTGATGGAGTAGCTGTAACGCATAGAGAGTGCCTAACGTTCAAGCTGAGCCGCGAGCAGCGGCTTGCCGACGCAAGTCGGCTCAAGCGACTGGTTAAGTCGCAGTCCGTTCACGGCTTAGCCCCATCCATGGCCTCAATGTCTCTTCGGATTCTTCCCGCGTAAACGCACGCCTTATCCTCGGGGCCGTACTTGCATGACTTCTGAAGCGACTTCAGGGCGCGTGGTATATCTTGCGGAACGCCAATTCCACGGCTCAGAAGCAGTGCATTCATAGTGCACGCCCGCGGATCATCAAGCGCACAGACCTTGTCAAAGGTCGCTGCCGCACAGGTCCTAGCCTCGTCCGACGCTCCTGCTTCTTCCAGAATTCCCGCCGCACGGTTCGTGCAACCGGACATCACGCCTAGTTTGCATGCACGCAGATAGAGAACATCATATGTACGCGACGGAAATGAACGCTGCTCCAGTTCGTACGCCAGCCAGTAGCATGCACCCGGTTTTCCTGCGGTGCATTTCCTAAGGCACCCTGATAGATCCCCAGCATTGCACTCGTTCGCCACCAAGTGATCAGTAGCCTCTCTTCGCGCCATCAACTTGGACGGACAGATTTGCAGATCCGCAGCCCACTCAGCTTTCTCGGCAATAGCTTTCGCCAGTGGCTCAGGTTCTTGCTTCTCGGTCTGACCGAATGCGATGCCCGGTACGACGAGTGAAGCGACGATAGCCACAAGGGCGGCGATTCTTTGCATTTGCGACCTAAGGAAGGTCTGAACAACCTCAAAGAACTTCACGCCCGAAGGCGTTTTTGAGATCGAGGCGGAGTTTTGGGCGCTCCAAAATCAGAAAATTCCGAAAACCGGCCATTATTCTGGCCGTTTCTTCATCAACACCCGATCTGCG
>BTVG01000006.1:0-245493 GCA_045864815.1 Rhodanobacteraceae bacterium
GCCAAAGATCTCGTGTTCGAGTACATCGAAGTTGACTACAATCGAAACCGCCTTCACTCGACACTCGGCTACCTCAGCCCAGAGCAGTTCGAGCGAGCACACGCCGCTTAGATGGGTGTCCGAAATTCAGGGGCAAGATCAACCGGCCAGAACCCATACCGGCTCGCGGAGAGTTCGTCGAAGTGCGGAGTGGCCTCGCATTCGGCAAAAACGTACTTGAGGAGCTGGTCTTTCGGTAGGTCCACCGGAACCGGAGACAGCGAGGCGCCATGCAGTTCGCTGTTGGTGTACAGGTGTTCCTCGGAACTACCATCGGGAAACCAGAGCTGGAAGTTGCAGTGCTCCAGGTCTTTGGCCTTGAACGTCTGGATCTGCTCGTACAGGTCGTCGGCGTCGAACAGGGCGGCCCACAGCGCGATCATCGGATACAGGACGCTGCCGGCGGTCGCATTCCGGCGGTACTCGGCATTCCCTTTGTCGGGGTGCTCCAGCAATTCGTCGTACCCCCCCACGATGCACGGGTAGTCGCCGTGGGTGGTGTAGGCGAATGAGCACTGATCCACCATCGCCTTCAACCAGCTTTTTGCGAACGGGACAAAGCGCGGATCGAGCGAAAGCAGCAGCAAAGCAAGGGAAACCTCAACGACCTGATCGTCCTTCACGGGCAACCGCAATACGGGGTTGTTGTTGAGCAGGTGCTTAATCGCCGTCATGCACACGTCGCACCGGCTCAGGGGGATTCGGCTCTCCTCTTGTCCGGCGAGCTTGTTTGCTTCCCAATAGGTCCAAAGCCCGGTCATGGCCAAGCGGCCCAGCACGTCGAAAAGCCGGAGGTTCACGTCCAGCGCGGACTGGCTTCGGACGGCGCTCGATAGCCCGTGTCGCTTGTCCACGTGCGGCAGGACGACCTTCGTCAAGTAGTCATCGGACACATGCCGGTAGGTCATGATCAACGACGTCAGAGCTTCGGCGATGGCTAGGTTGAGCTTGCTCTGTCGGTCGAAGTGGGTGCTTGCGATTTTCCAGCCGTGGAGGAGGGCAATCTCGGCGGAACGGTAGGCGGCTTCGAGGTTGCCCGCGTCGCGCGCCCACGCGAACACGATCGACAAGCAAATGCCGATTTGCCGGAGGGCGGTCAGATTTTGTGCGTCCGTATTCCCTTCCGTGGCGCCGAGCTTCCTCACTAGATTTTTGAAGTGCTTGTACGCGATATCCGGCTCGTCCAGCATGGCCAGGGATTTGCGCAGGTGCGTACGCGCTCGCTCCGGCAGGAGATCCTCACGAAGGAAATGATCTTGGATGAGCCCTGCCAGGCGATCGCCGTTCCATTCCTGAAACGTAATACCTGGATGTTTGGCCTCAGCTTGTTCCGTGAACCCTTTGATGGGCGGACGAAGCTGTTCTTGAATGTCGCCCCCGACGCACATGCAGATGACGATGGGCTTTCCGCGGTGCTCTGCGGGAAGTCGGGACGGGATGTAAGCGTCCAGAATCTCATCCAACGACGGACGCAGGGATTGAACGGCGTCGCTGTTCCATTCCTTGCGCGTCAGGTTGCCCGGCTTGATCGAGAAGAGGTAAACCTTTTCAGCTTCCCCATCGATGGCACCGACCGCCGCGACGTCCACGCCATCTTGCCGCGTGCCTCGGCCTGGTCGGGAAAACACGTTGAGCCCCATTTGGCTGAGCAGATCCGGCAGCACGACGTCCAGTTCACCGCGCTCGCGCAGGGAGGCAAGGTATTCCCGAAGGATGAGTTTCATTTCGCCCACGACTCGTTGCGAAAAACGCGCAGCATGTAGTCGAATTCAGCTGGCTCAATGATCAGACTGCGCGGGAGCTCCATCTCGGTTCCGATGGATCTCAAGGGGATCTCGGTCCGATGCATCGTGTTGTCTGGGCCGCGCAAGAGATGGATGGAGGTGCGCCCATAGAGCAGCACGGATCGGGAAACCATGCTGAGAAGAACCGACTCGCTCTGCGCCTTCTTCATGGATTCCGACATCGTGCGCTGCTGACGGCGGTTGTACGTCTGCCGCTGGGTTTCGCTCGGGTGGAGCTCGGGGAGTCGGCCAATGGAATTCAAAGCTGACTCGTATTCGGCGGCTTGGTCGATGACCTTCCCTAAGGCTTCCTTTGCCGGTCCCGTCTCCGAGGCGAACTGCGCTTCTACGTAAGTTCGCGCCGAACCTGGGTAGTTGAGCACCACGGGATCGAATAACAGATTGGCCAACTCATCGCGGGTTTCGTCGGAGTGCGTAAACCGCATCAGGGAAACCAGGAGGCTCGCGATGCTTTCGGGTCTGAGGATCAGAAAGCCGATCGCTTTGCGCGCAAGAAAACGAGCCGAAACAAAGGAGTCTTGTCCGATCTCGGCTGGGTCGATCTCGGGATGTACCGGCCGGTCGTGCGCGGCCTCGACGATGAGACGGGCGCACTCGCACAACGCTTTGTTGCCGCGAAGGAGCCAGCGGGTCAGAACCCGGTTGGTCAGCGCGGGGCTCTGACAAACGGAACGGATTGCGTTGTCGAAGTGCTGGCCCGTCAGTGCCTCTGGGTGGGCCAGCAGCAGATCCTCCCACAGTACGATTCCTCGCCCGGCGTCTCCATTCTCCAGCAACGCGGAGATGCCGTAGTCGATGTTGTGGATCGTGCGGTTGTTGACGGGTTTGGTGCGCCGAAGGTGCACAAAGAGAACGTCGAGCATGCCCATCGGAACGTTTGCCGTGTCGAACCCGAAGATTTCCGACGCGGCATGCAGTGAATAATCCTCGCCTTTTGCAAGCGCGGAACCGATCAATGCGGTGGCTCGTCCGGAGTAAGCGTTGTTTTGTTCAAACAGGCTGAATGCCGCTTTGATCACGCCGGCAAGGACTTGGTCGTTGGCTTCTTGGTGGACGTTTTCTTCCAATGTTGCGAGGGCGAGTTCGGGTGGCGGTTGTCCGGTCGGCCATTTCAATCGACCGACGGCATGCAAGGCGCGCTTCCGCAACTCGATGTCGCCACTCTTTGCCAAGCGTCGGGCTTCGCCGAAGTAGAACTCGCTGTCGAGACTCGATCCGGCAACCAGAGCCCCCAGCAGAAGGTCGCGCAGGGAGCTGTCGGCTTCGGTCGCTGCGATTGCTTCTTTCGGCCGGTTGGGCTCGTTCGTACAAAAATCAACGAAGCAGTTCAATATAGAACCCGCCGCCATGTCGGTCCCTGCGGCTCGGAAGAGGTGAGCCACGCAGCGCATGACCTGTGGAACCGGTGCGTTGAGGTGTGGCAGCGTCTTCTCGAAATGATGCCGCGTAAAGAAAAAGTTCGGTTTCTCGTCGGGCACGCTCTGCAGTTGTTCGAAGGCGGCGACGACATCAACTTGGCCGGAGTTGTGCAGGTCCACCAACACCGTAGGAACGGCTTCCCGGTCCTGTTTCCCGCTTACGGCAGCTTGGTAAACGGCGTGGAGAAACGCTCCGGCCTCGTGGGCCGCAAGCAGTGCATCTCGGATTCGTTCCTCGCTACTCATGCAGTTCCCTCGGTCGTCGGGCCGACTCGATTGCGATAGAGGGGTCAGGTTCACTTCCGACATGGGCTGATGGTACGTGAGGAAGCGGGGGTCACCCGAAACGGGGCCAAACGAACTCCCATACAGTGCTCGACCCAGCCGAAGCGTCGCGAACCAAGCAAACCACCGTCGACGCCTCTATCACAGCTTGCCAAGCTGCTGATTCACGTAAGCCAGCCGGTCAAGGCAATAGGCCTCACCCGGGTGCCGTTCCAGGATGGCCTCGGCAATCGTTTTGGCTCGCTGCAGCGAGCGCAGCACAAGGTCGCGGTCGCCATCGGTGAGTGCGTTCGCGCCGCGGGTCACCTGGGTGCCGATCGCGACGCCGCCGTTACTTTTTGCCTCGACGCCGGGCATGAGTTCGGCGATGCGGATGGCTTCGTCTTACAACGCGGCGGCGCGTTCGGGCCGGTTGCCTAGCGTGCGCTCCATCTCGGCGAGGCTGGCGTAGACGTCGGAAATGACGCGCACATTCGGGTTCGGCGAGTTTCCTGGTTTCGGCCAGAGCTTCGTTCAGTAGTTCACCGCCGCGGCGGCTCTCGCTCGCGCAGCAATACCGGTAGTAGCCGCTGCGGCGCAGCATGTCGATCAGCTCGCTGCGGCCATCGTCTACAGTGGAGGCTGCGGCCGTTCAACCGGTACGGCGATGACCGTCGACGACGCTGGCAAACCCGATTCCCCGGTTTGCCGCACGGATGTGTCCTTGAGCCTCGCCGCGATGTGGGCGAGCCTTTGGTCGGCGGCCGGGTCCGGCGCATCGATGCCCCGTGCCCGGCGATCCGCGCGGATGAATTCCACGAAGGCCGCGTCGACGGTGATGGCCACTGCGACATCGGCAGCCACCGCGGGGCTCGCCGGCCATGCACAGAAGCCTGCGATGGCCGCCAGTGAAAAAATCCACGATGCAATGACGCGTCCATTGCCGCAACCATCCGTCCGTGTGCCGACAAGACTGCGGTCCATAGATGCCTCGATGCCGAGTATCCGGTCGCCGACGACCTCGTGAGCTCATGCTAGGTTCACGAGGCATCGCAGCCTTGACCTGCATCAAGGGAGGCGCACTTCTTCCAATGACGCAGCGCGCCATCAGAGTGGTTTTATATACCGGACTCATCTATTCGGCACGGTCGGCTGCGGAACCGCCGAGACCGGTAGTGCGAATGAAAGATCGCTCGACGTGGCATACATGCGCACATCGCGCGCAGACACGACACCGCCGGCGCTCGTGCGAACAATCGACCCAGAAGCAATTTTATTTTTTTTAATATATTTAACACTTAACAAACAAGCTTATTGCACGCCACTACCCCTGACGAACGCTCACCGAGGAACGCCGCTCGATACCGCGACTTCGGACTGCGGCGACGCGAGCAGCGCTCGGCGGTCAGCCCCGTTCGCCACCACGGGAACCGGAACGCCGCTCAGCGCTGCCAGGCCAGCTCGATGGACCAGAGCCGCGCGCCGTAGTCGAAAATCACCGGCGGATTCGGCTGCGGACGATTCTGCGCATAGGTGATGTCCGCGTTCGTCGCATTGCGCAGGGCGAGGCGCAGGCTGAGTCCCGGTGCACCGGAGAAGCGGTGTTCGGCCGAGAGGTTCAGCGCGCTGTAGCCGTCGAGTGTCGTGGGCGGGGTCGCGCGTGCGCCAACGCGATTCCAGTTCGCGCCGAGCGTCCAGCGTTCACCCGGCTGATAGATGAGGCCCACGTTCGCCAGCAGGTCCGGCGTGCCGAACGCGGTCTCCGGCGGCGGTACCGTACCATTCGGTGCCGGCACCTGGTGGCTGGCGTCGATGTGCGACAGGTTTGCGATGAGCCGCCACGCATCGGCGAGGCGTACGCTGCCTTCGAGCTCGATGCCGCGCGAACTCGTATAGCCCGCATTGCGGAAGCCCGAGCCCGGCGGACCGGCCGGGCCGATGAAGTCGCTGACGAGCGTGTGGTACAGCGTCGCCCGGAACACGCTGTCCTGGCGCCGGTGGATCCAGGCCAGCTCGCTGGTGCGCACGTTCTCGAAATCGAGATTCGTGTTGCGCACGCCGCTGTCGTAGAGCTCCACCATGATCGGTGTGCGGAAGCCTTCGCCGTACTGCGCCTTGATCGTATTGGCGCTGCTCGCGCGCCAGACCGCACCGATACGCGGTGTGACGCGCGTGGTCACGTCGGCGAAGCTGTCGTAGCGCAGTCCGGCCGTGATGCTCAGGTGCTCGCTCCAGTCGAACTGGTCCTGCAGCAGTACGGAATGAGAAGACAGTGTCGTGCTGACATTGGCCGGACGCCGCCCGGGCGGCGGCGGCAGGTTCGGCGGCAGCGGCATGACCGGCAGGTTCGCGCGTCCGATGTCCAGCTGGCCGAACGCGATTTCCGCGAGTACGCGGTGCCGGCCGAACTGCCAGCTTGCATCGCTGCCGGCCTCGCGCCGGTCCGCGGCGAAGAATTGCCCGTAGGTGTAGTCCGCATCCGAGTAGCGCATCCACAGGCCGATGCGGTCGTCGTCGCCGGGGTGCCAGTCGTAACGGGCCTCCAGCGCCTTCGTGTGCTCGCTTGGCGAGCGCAGGGTCGGCACCGGGGAACCCGCGCCGAATACCAGACGCTGCTGGTTGCGCGCCAGTCCGGCCGCCTTCAGCGCGAACCCGCCGCGTGCGATGCGCAGTGCGCCGTAGGTGCGCTCCTCGTCCGCGGGTCCGCGCCCGGGCGCGTCATAGCGTTCGCTGGTTTCCCGGGCGAGATCGAACTGCCAGGTCCAGTCGCCGCCGCCCGACAGGGAGCCGCCGACGAGACGGCCGCCGCCCGCGCCGGCGCCGACGAAAGCCCCGGTCCGGTCGGCGCGGGTAACGATATTGACGAGCCCATTCAGCGCGAAATCGCCGAACACCACCGAACCGGGACCGCGGATCACTTCGATCCGGTCGACCAGGTTCAGCGGCATCAGCAACGTGGCCGAGTTCTGGGCCGCGACCGGATACGACGTATCCAGGCCGTCGATCAGAATCTTCACATTTCCCGAATTGAAAAAAGCATCGATACCGCGGACGCGCAGGGTCGCCGTGCCGTTGACGTCGCGGTTGACCTCGATGCCCGGCAGCAGGGCGACGGCATCGAGCACCGAACGCGCCCCCAGCGCACGCGCCTCGTCGGCCGACAGCACGCTGACGATGCCTGGCACGAAATCGGCGTTCTCGCGCGAACGTGTCGCAACTTCGGTTTCCTCGGCCAGCAATTGCAGCAAGGCCTGGCGCTCGGCTTCATCGGCGCCGTCGGCGCTGTCCTGGGCGAGCGCCGGACAGGCCGCGCTGGTGAATGCAATGGCTATCCACAGCACACTGTGCCGGATCATGATGGTTCTTCCCCCTGCAACACGCGGGTCGCGCCGTCGGCGCCCGCCATGACGCACCGATTGCGCCCCGCCCGCTTCGCTTCATACAGCAAGCGGTCGGCGCTTTCCAAGAGGTCGCGGCCGTCGCGCTGCCCGGGGGTACGCTCCAGCGCACCGATACTGATGCTCACGCGCTGCGTCGCGCTCGACCGTGCGTGGGGCAGATCGAGCCGACGCACGGCCACCAGCAACTGCCGCGCATGCCCGGCTGCGTCGCTGCCGGGCGCATCGTCGAGGATCACGGCGAATTCCTCGCCGCCGTAGCGTGACGTCAGGTCGCCTGAGCGGCCGGCGCCGTGCAGCGCGAGGGCGACGCGCCGCAGGCACTCGTCGCCGGGCCCGTGGCCGTAGTGGTCGTTGTAGTCCTTGAAATGATCGATGTCGATCAGCATCAGCCGCAGCGCATGACGCTGTTCGAAGGCGCGGCCGGCACGCCGAACCCACTCTTCGTCGAAGCGGCGGCGGTTGGCGATGCCGGTCAGGCCGTCGATCAGCGCACGCTGCTCCAGCAGATCGCGCTGGCGCTTGAGCTCGAGATGCGTGCGCACGCGGGCGCGCACGATCGGCGGGCTGATGGGCTTGGTGATGTAGTCGACGGCACCCGCGTCAAAACCGCGCTCTTCTTCGCCGACTTCGTCGCGCGCGGTCACGAAGATGACCGGAATCTCGCGCGTGGCCGGTTCGGCCTTCAGGCGGCGCAACAGTTCGAAACCATCGAGTCCGGGCATCACCACGTCTAGCAGGATCAGGTCGACGGGATGACGCGTGACGAGATCCAGTGCGCGCTCGCCGCCGGTCGCGAAGCGCAGCTCGTAGGCGCCCTGCAGCGCTTCCGCCAGCACCCGCACGTTGGCCGGCTCGTCGTCGACGATCAGCACGCAGGGTCGCGTCGTCATGACAGACTCCCGGCCGGCGCCAGCGTCCGATACCAGCGCAGCGCCGCGGCATAGTCGAGCTGGTCGACGGCCTCCTGCAATGCAGCGAAATGCGCGCGGCCGCCGGCATCGAGTCCCTGTTGCAGCCGCGCCAGCGTCGCCGCGGCGTCGAGGCTGCCGCCTTCCAGTTCCGCGAGCAACTGCCGCCAGAGATCGTCGGCGGCTTCCCCACACCGCGACGCCGTCTCGGCAGGGACGGCCGGCTGCGGCAGCGACGCGGATGCCAGCTCTTCGAGTCCGCGCGCGAGTTCCGACAAGGGCGCATCGACTGCCGTGGACTGTCGCAGTGCCGCCTCGAGCGCCGTGGCCGCTGCAGCGATGCGTTGCGCGCACAGCGTCGCGGCCGCGCCTTTGACGGTGTGTGCGAGATCCTGCGCCGAAACGCGGTCGCCCGCCGCCAACGCCGCGGCTATGCGTTCGGCCGCATCGGCGTGGCGCATGCGGAAATCCGCGAGCAGGCGCCAGAGCAGGTCACGCTTGCCGTTGACGCGTTCCAGCGCTGCGGCCAGATCGACCCCGGCTACTGCCTCGGCAGCCGTGGGCGTGAACACCGGGCGCGGAGCCGGCGTCTCCTCACAGCGTTCATGCGGCAGCCAGCGCGCCAGCGTGCGCAGCAGCCGCGATTCCTCGATGGGCTTGGACAGGTAGTCGTCCATGCCCGCGTCGAGAAAGCGTTTGCGATCGCTGGCCAGCGCATGCGCGGTCAGCGCGATCACGGGGATCTGCGCCAGGCGCGGATCGCGCTTGAGCCGCCGCGTCGCCTCGACGCCGTCCATTTCCGGCATCTGCACATCCATCAACACGACGTCATACGCGATCAGTTCCAGGCGCTGCAGCGCCTCCAGTCCGTTGCCGGCACAGTCGACGGCCAGGCCCGCATCACGCAGCAGTTCCTGTGCCACCTGACGGTTGACGGGATTGTCCTCGACGAGCAGGATCCGACCGCCGCGCGGAAACCGATAGCGTGTTCCGGGCACCACGGCGCTCTGGCCCAGACGCTGGCCGCGCGTCGCGCCGAGTGCCTGCAGCGCGGCATCGTGCAGGGTCGAGGGACTGATGGGCTTGTGCAGGAATACGTCGACGCCGGCGCGCTCGGCCGCCTGCATCAGCGACGTATCACCGTAGGCCGTCGCCATGACCACCCCCGGCCGGCGCAGCCCGCGCCGGCCCAGTTCCGCCAGCGCCTCGAGACCGTCCATGCCGGGCAGCTTCCAGTCGAGCAGCAGCAGATCGAACGGCGGCTGTGTGCTGCTCATGCGGGCGAGCGCCGTTTCCGCCGACTCCGCCAGCGACACATCGAAGCGCAGCGATTCGAGCATGGTGCCGAAGACTTCGCGGGTCGTCGCGTTGTCGTCCACGACCAGCGCGCGCAGCCCGGCCGCCGGACGCGGTTCGGCAACGGCCGTGTCGCCGACGCCGAGCGGAACTTCGAACCAGAAGGTGCTGCCGCGGCCCCGCTCACTGTCGCAGCCCATGCGGCCGTCCATGAGCTCGACCAGACGCTTGCAGATCGCCAGCCCCAGGCCCGCACCACCGTGACGGCGCGTGTCGGAGGCATCGACCTGCGAGAACGGCTGGAACAGCCGGGCCAGATCCTCGCGGGCGATACCCGGTCCGCTGTCACGCACGGCGCAGCGCAGCAGGATCCGGTTCATCGCGTCGGCCGGCCGGCTGCCGATCTCGACCAGCACCTCGCCGCGCGGCGTGAACTTGACCGCGTTGGTCACGAGATTGATCAGCACCTGCTGCAGGCGCAGCGAATCCCCCACCAACGCACGCGGCACATCCGGTTCGATCGCGAACAGGACTTCGAGGTGCTTTTCCCGCGCGCGCTCGCCGACCAGCGCCGACAGATCCGTGACGACCTGATCCAGGTCGAACGGTTCGCGCACCAGATCGAGACGTCCGGCCTCGATGCGCGACAGGTCCAGCACGTCGTCGATGATGCCGAGCAGCAGGCGCGCGGAGGCTTGCAGCTGGCCCAGCAGTCCGCGTTGTCGCGGGTCGAGCACGGTCTTGCCGAGCAGCGTCGCCATGCCGATGACAGCGTTCATCGGCGTGCGGATCTCGTGGCTCATGTTGGCCAGGAACTGACTCTTGGCACGATTCGCCGATTCCGCCTGGTCCCGGGCCTGGCCCAGCTCGCGCTCGAACTGTCGCTGTGCGGTGACATCGCGGGCGATGCCGTCGGCACCGAGAAACTCGCCGTGCGCGTCGTGCAAGGGCACTTCCGACATCGCAATGCGGTGGATCGCACCCGTGGCGTCGCGCACTTCGATTTCATAGTCGCGCGCGACGCGCGTGGCTCCGGCGTCGAACCGTTCCCAGGCGCTGCTGTTGATCGGTGCTGAAGTCAGCAGCTCTTCCTCGCGTTCGCGGTAGTCCTGCGGTGAAAAACCGAGCACGCGCCGCACCGACTCGCTGACCGAAGTGAGTCGGCCGCTCGCATCACGTCCGTAGACGAAATAGCCGTCCAGCTGGTCGACCAGGCGGCCGAATTTCAGCTCGTGTTCGGCCAGCGCGCGTTCGGCCTGGCGACTGCGCTCGCGCTGCCGTTCGAGCATGCCCGCGACCCAGGCGAGCGCCGCGCCGAGACCCGCCAGCAGCACGGCGACGAACACGCCCTGGGCGTACAGCTGCCGCCGCACGTCCGCGCTGAACGCGCGGAACAGCGCCGGGCTCACGGCGAAATCGGCCACGCCGAGCAATTCCGCCGTGTCGGGGTGATACAGCGCCACCTCGGCGCGGAACGCGTCGGCCGGCGCCTGTCCGATGTGCCGGTCGAGACTGCCGCGCGGGGCATCGGCCGCGTCGTAGTCGAGCTGCAGCCCGATGCCGACGAAAAATGGCTCGTTGCTCTGCCCGTCGCGCAGCAGCAGCAGTTCGTCGAGCGCTTCGCCCAGCCGGCGTGACCGTTCCGTGGCGTCGCCGCGCGAAAGCGCATCGGACAGCAGGGCCGACTGCGACTGCGCAAGCACCTGGGCCTGCTCTGCCGCGGCCTGCTGCAGGCGCGGCTGCAGCAGCACGTTCCAGTAGATCACCAGCGCACTTTCCAGGATCACCATGAGCACGACGAAGGCAAGCCCGATCACCACCGGCATCCGCCGCGTCGTCGCAGGAACCGGGGCGGCGCTCATCGGTGCACCTTCGCGACCTGAATGAAGAACGGTTTCAGTGCGATGCCAGCCGCTTCGAGCGTGGTCAGATTCAGGAACGGCTGGACCTTGGCCTCGACCGCGAGCCCCGCCGGAATGCCCCGCTCGACATCGCCTTCGAACGGCGAATACACGATCACGTGATGGGCGATGCTCCACTGCACGAGGGTATCGATATCGCCCGACGATGGCCGTGTCGCCAGGAACACGGCGGCAGGCAATGGCGCCCGGTCGGTCGGCAGGACCGTGCTGACGACGGTATCGACCGGCAGATCGCGAATTGCCGTCGCGTCGGCCGGCGCGATCAGGCCGGCCACGTCCGCGGCAGTGCGGGCGTCGGTCGAGTAGATCAGCACGCGCAGACGACCGTCGGCGGCCTTGTGCTCGAGCGTCACGTCCGCGGCGAGCAGGGAGCGGAGCAGACGCGCGCCGGCGCGCACCCGGCGCTCGTCGGTGCTGTCGGCGCTGACCGACGCCGCGGCACAGGCCAGTCCGATCGCAATGAGCCACGGCACCACCTGCGTCGACAGAACCCGCGCGAGCCGGCGCCAGCCGAACCGGCCCGCCGCGCGGGATGCGCGGAACCGGAATGCAGTGGACGTCTGGCGAGAGTGCATGGATCCGGTCTGGCAGCGACGGGCGGCTGCGTGGCATCGTGTCATCGGCGATGGTGGGTGACAATCATGGAGAAACTAAGGAGGGCATCACGGTGAAAGCCGCTGCAGGACCGGGGAGCCGCGATTCGCCGCGCCGGGTGCTGATCGTCGAGGACGAGCCCAGCCTGGCCGCACTGCTCGCCGACACGATGGGCGCGGAAGGCTACGCCGTCAGTGTGCTCGCCGAAGGCCGTAGCGTCGTCGACTGGGTGCGCCGCAATGCACCGGCGATCGTGCTGCTCGACCTGAACCTCCCCGACGGCGACGGCATGGGCATCTGCCGCGACATCCGGGCGTTTTCCAGCGTGCCGCTGATCATGGTCACCGGCCGCATCGAGGAAATGGATCGCCTGCGCGGCCTGGAGATCGGCGCCGACGATTACATCTGTAAGCCGTTCCGGCCGCGTGAGGTGCTGGCACGTGTACGTGCCCTGCTCCGCCGCGCCGTCGACTGGCGCGAGGCCCGCCCTGCTGGCGTGCTGAGCCTCGACGAGACGCGCTTCGAGGCACACTGGAAAGGCATCGCTCTCGATCTCACGCCGGTCGAGTTCCGGTTGCTCCAGGCCCTGGGCCAGCGCCCCGGACGCGTGCTGTCGCGTGCGCAGCTGCTCGACGCCATCTACGCCGACGCTCGCGTGGTCAGCGATCGCACCGTCGACAGCCACATCAAGAACCTGCGCCGGAAGATCGCCGAGTGCAGCGGCGGGGACGACCCGCTGTCCTCGGTGTACGGCGTCGGGTACAAGCTCGAGATCGGGACAGGCCACGAGGCCTGAGAGACATACCAGGCGTCGCCGCTACGGCCCGACGATGGCGGAGAGATCGAGCAGCATCACGTCGGTATCGTCACGCGCGACGATGGGCAGCACCGCGCGCGTTGCCGCGCGATCGAGCGTCAGTCCGCCCTCGGGTAACGCCCATTCCACCTTGCGCAGCAGGCGCGGCGGACTGCCGTCCCAGGGCTGAACGTAAAGCTGTGGCTTCATGTCGTCGCCGCTGTACAGGTAGTACAGGCCGGTCGGATCGACCCGCCACGCGTTCATGTTCCAGAACTGCACATTGCTGCTCACCCGCTCCTCGGCGCCGGTCGCAAGGTCGATCGAGCTGAGTCCGCCCTCCTGCATGTTGGCGAAGTACAGTTTTCCATTCCCGGCGGCGTCGCTGACGCTGTAGGCGGGCGAATCGGACAGGCGCCGGTTCTCGCGCGTGGCGAGATTGCGCTGCCAGATATGCCATGCGCCGTCGCGATCGGATACGTAGAAAATGCTGTGGCCGTCCCAGGAATAGCTGCCATGGCGGACGTTGTCGCCATCGTCGCTCTCGAGCCGGGTCTGGCCCGAATCGACCTCCACGGAATACAGGCGGCTCTGGCCGTTGCCGCGCGCGACGTAGAGAACACGGCGCCCGTCGGGGGACCAGTTCGGCGCACTGACCTCGACATTGCGGTGGTGCGTGATCTGGTACGACGTCCGCGCGCCGGGCTCGGACAGCCACAACTGCGAGTCGCCTCCACGGTTGGACACGAAGACGAGGCGATCGTCGTTGGGCGCGAATGCCGGCCACGATTCGCTGCGCGTCGATGAGGCGATGCCCTCGCCTGCCGCGTCGACCGCCGCATCGAAGCGGAAGCTCTGCAGATTGACGTCGGCATTGTCCTGCTGGAATACGGCGAGCCCGCGTCCGCGGCTAACCGCGGGATAGCTGCCGCCGGCGATGCCGAGGTTCGCGAGATCGCCGGACTCCGTATCGAGCAGATAGAGACTCTGCGTACCGCCATGATCGGACGAGAGCAGGATGTGACGGTTGTCCGGCAGCCAGTCGTAGCCGCGGATGCGGGCGCGCAACCGCGTGAGCTGACGCGCTACTCCGCCGGTCGCGGCCACCACGAAGATATCGCTGTACGGCACGGCGCCGCGACGGAACGCGATGCGCGTGCCGTCGGGCGATGTGCGTGGCTGTATGTCCGGCTGCCCGGGATGACGCTGATAGTCGAGCGGCGTCACCTGGCCATCTTCCAGCGCGAGCACATGCAGACTTTTCGCCGATTCCGGGCGCGAATTTCCGTCACCCGCGGGCAAACGCCGGTAGCGTGAGATCAGCAGCGAGCGCCCGTCGCGCGTCCAGTCGAAATAGTCCACGAAATGCGGCTCGCAGCTCGCCGCTTCCCGCTCCCGGCCGCCGAGCGCCGCAACCACCACGATGCGGCATTCATCACCGCGCAGGCGCACGAAGGCGATCTGCGTGCCGTCGGGAGACCAGACCGGATAGGTTTCCTCGCTGGCCTCGCTGCGGCTGAGCCGGATCGGCGGCGAACCCGACAGGCCGCGCAGATAGATGTGCTGGCCCTCATCACCGGGATAGCGTGCGGTGTAGGCGACCGAGGTGCCGTCCGGTGAAATGCTCGGAAACGTTTCACTGTCGGATTCTGCGGTCACCGGGCGCACCGGAAAGCCGCTCTGCGCAAACAGCGGATTGCGCAGGTCAACGCGCGACGGCGGTGGAGCGCGCCCGAAGACGGCCAGAAGCGCGCAGAGCAGCACGATGGCCGCACCGACGATCCAGAGCCCCTGCGGCCGTTTCGGCGGATCGCCCTCGACGGGCGCCGGCGGCGCTACGAGCTCCGCAGCCACATCCGCGCCGCCGGTACCGGGCAGCTGTTCCAGCCATTCGACCGGGGTCACGAGACGGTAGCCGACCTTCGGAATCGTCTCGATGTGGCGAGGCAGTTTCGGATCTTCCTCGATCGCGCGACGCAGCTCGGTGATCGCATGGGTGAGCACATCGTCGGTCGGAAACGCGTCGCGCCAGACCGTCTCGAGCAGTTCGGCGCGCGTCAATGGCGCACCGTTGGCGAGCATCAGCTGGCGCAGCACCGCCATCGCCTTGGGTGTCGGGCGCAGCTCACGATCACCGCGCAACAGGCGATTGCTGGCCAGGTCGGCGTACCAGTCGCCGAGGCGCGCGAATCGTGTCTGGTCCTGTGGTCGCAGCACGCGAACGTTGGAACTCACCCAGCCCCCCGGAAAGCGTTGCGGATCGGCTTCACCCGTCCGCCGCGGCTCGACGTCCGCGGCGATGCCCGGTCACTGTCGGCATTGGCCGGGCGCCGGTCAACTGCCGATGGTCGGCCGCCGCGCGAATGCGCGATCCGCGTCGAGCCCACGCCAGCTTTCCGCAATCCCTGCAACATGCAGGCTCAGCGGAAGCGATCGGTCGCCTCGACCAGTTCGTGCGTGATGCCGGGCTCCATCGCCGAATGGCCCGCGTCCGGCACGATGCGCAGATCGGCTTCGGGCCAGGCGCGATGCAGGTCCCATGCGGAACGCGCCGGGCAGACCACGTCATAGCGGCCCTGCACGATCACGGCCGGAATCGTGCGCAGGCGTCCGGCGTTGCGCAACAGCTGATCGTCGTGCTCGAAGAACCCGCCGTGCACGAAGTAGTGGCATTCGATACGTGCGAACGCGAGGGCGAACTGATCTTCGCCGGTCGCGGCGATGTGCGAAGGATCCTGGAACAGGAAGCTCGTCGCCCCCTCCCATACCGACCAGGCTCTCGCCGCCGCCGTGCGTACGGCCGCGTCGCTGCTCGTCAGGCGCCGGTAGTAGGCGCTCATCAGATCACCGCGCTCGACTTCGGGAATCGCCGCGAGATAGGACTCCCACACGTCCGGGAAAATCGCGTCGCAACCGCGCTGGTAAAACCATTCGAGCTCCCAGCGCCGTAGCATGAAAATACCGCGCAGCACGAGCTCGGTGACGCGTTCCGGATGCGTCTGCGCATACGCGAGCGCCAGTGTCGAACCCCAGGAGCCGCCGAACACCTGCCAGCGTTCGACGCCCAGGTGTTCGCGCAGACGTTCGATGTCGGCGACGAGGTGCCAGGTCGTGTTGTCGCGCAGCTCCGCATGCGGTGTCGACCTGCCGCAGCCGCGCTGATCGAACAGCACGATGCGGTAGTGCGCCGGATCGAAGAAGCGGCGCGAATTCGCATTGCAGCCTGCTCCGGGTCCGCCGTGAAGGAAAACCACCGGCTTACCGGCCGGATTTCCACACTGCTCGTAGTACACACTGTGCAGGTCGGAAACCTGCAGGCGGCCACTGTCGAACGGTTCGATCTCGGGATACAGCGTGCGGCGCGGCGTCTTGACGGCACTCATGGGGCGTGTCCTGCGGGGCAATCCGCCGAGTTTAGCCCGCGCGAGCGCACCGCGCGCGGCTCATTCACCCGCGGCAGCAGAGGAATCCGCGGCACGCTTGCAGATGAGTTCCTGGTTGAGGAATTCGCGGCCGTTCGGGGCACGCGAATAGATGCGCGAGCGCGTACGCCCTCCATCGATCCATTGCCAGTCGAGCCGCTCCGCACGCGCCGATTCGCTGGCCGGCAGGATCTCGATCTTTCCGCTCAGGTGGCGCAGATCCGGAGCGAGCTCCGCATCGATGGTCAGACGACGGTCCGGCGTCGTCGCGTCGAAGCCACTGCCGAGCACGTGCATGGTTTCCGGGTCGACGCTCAGCAGGTTGATGCCGACATGGATGGTGTCACCACCGCGCAGCACGGCGTGCACCGACTCCTGCAGGAAATTACCCTTCAGCACCCACTCGAAGCGACGCTTCTGCACGGTCTCGACCATGCGCTCGTGGAAGCGGTCGTCCCAGGTGCGCAGGCTGCAGTCCCAATTGCCGATCAACGGCTGCGCAAACGACTTGAACGCCTGGCGCGAGTCCTGCGCCACGCGTGGATCGACGGCACTGGCAGTCGCACTCAGCATCAGCAACAGGATCGTCAGCGACGCGCGCAATCCGCGGACCGATGGCGCTCCCCGCACCGACGTCGTTTTCCGGCTTCCCACTCGTTGACTCATGCCGCCTCCGGCTGATGGCTGTATGCGATTCGCGCGCTGCCGCTGCCCATGACGCCGTACGCCCGGGTCACGCTGGCACGCGCCTGCATCAGCGCCATGCGGCGCAGACGCGTCGCCGGCGTGCCGAACTGCTGCTTGAACAGCCGGGCGAACGCGCAGCGATTGATGAAGCCCATGCGCTGGGCGATCGTACCAATTGGCACGCTGGTTTCGACCACCATGCGCCGCGCGCGCAGCATGCGTTGCTGCACCAGATAGCGATGCGGCGACGCACCAAAAACGCGGTGGAACAAGCGGAGGAAGTGCGAGGGCGAGAGACTGGCGACCTGCGCGAGCGCCGCCAGATCGAGCGGCACGGCCTGGCCATGGTCGATCACGTGCTTGGCGCGCAACAGGCGCGCATACAGCTGCCGCCGATGCCGCTCGCTGCGCCCCGGGCAGTTGGCGAGCAGCCGGGCGAGATCCTGCTGGCGCCGCGACAACAGCCCCAGCACCTGGTCGAGCGCCGCATGCGTGTCGACCGACAGATCGTTGGCCGACTGGGCGAGCCGGCTCAGGGCCAGCGCGAGTTCGCCGTCCTGGGCAAAGAACGCCGGCAGCGGATCCACACTGGCGCGGCCGCGCAGACCCGCAGGCGCCAGCCACAGCACGGCCACACGCGCATCGCCGCCGAGCGCGTCCATGCGCAGCCCATTGCCGCCCTCGGTCAGCAACACATCGGAGGCGCCGAGCTCGACACCGCAGCCGCGATTGTCGACGAGTACCCGGCCCCGCAGCGCTATGTACAGGGCCGGCGGCGTCCAGCCCCAGGCCTGCGTCTCGCGCAATTCACCCACCCAGAGCAGCCCGCGCGGGCCGAAACGCTCCAGGTAGTCCTCACGGTCGCGCCAGGATGGAAACGCCGCGTTGCCTTCATGTCGCCAGTGCACACAGTTCATGCCGGACCCTCCTCGTTGGGATGGGGCGACAGTAGGAAGCGGCCGTCGGCGAGTCCCGAGTCCGCGGCGAGTTCGTGACGAATTCCGCAACATCGGGCCCCGAGGTTTCGGCGAAATCTCGGCGAGGTTGCCTGAAATCAATAACTTGACCGGACAATTCGAGGGTTGTCCGGACACTGGCCCGCGAACACGAACGGCGCGGCGCACGGCGCGACAAGCAGCCTGCGCGTTTCCGCAACAGCAGAAGCCCGGAAAAACAGGCGGCAGCACGCGCGCCGAAGCGCGGGGAGACAGAAGCGGAACAGGAATTCGGGACGGACGTCCCAGGCCGCGGGCGAAATGCCCGGACAAGAAGCGATCAGAAACCGGTCAGATGGTCGGGACGGCGGGATTCGAACCCACGACCCTTTGCCCCCCAGGCAAATGCGCTACCAGGCTGCGCTACGCCCCGACACGAAAACCGGTGATACGAGAGCCGGCGAGTATAGCCGCGGCGCTGCGGATGCTGCAATGCGGCGGCCTTGCGACCGCCCTTCACGACACCGGCACGCCGACTGCGCCCGCTCAGCGGCGCAGAATCTGCAATACCTCTTCCAGCTCCATGCGCACCTGACGCACGATCTGGCTCGACATGCTGACTTCGTTGCGCTGCTGCTGACCATCGAGCCGCTGACGCGCGCCCGTGATCGTGAAGCCCTGGTCATAGAGCAGCGAACGGATCTGCCGGATCATCAGCACGTCATGGCGCTGATAATACCGGCGGTTGCCGCGTCGCTTGACCGGCTTGAGATTCGTGAACTCCTGTTCCCAGTAGCGCAGCACATGCGGTTTGACACCACACAGCTCGCTTACTTCACCGATCGTGAAGTAGCGCTTTGCCGGGATTACCGGGAGCTCACTGTTGCTGCCCTGATCCAGCATAGGCCTCGACTCTGACCTTCAGCTTCTGACCCGGCCGGAACGTGACCACGCGCCGCGCGGAGATCGGAATCTCCTCGCCGGTCTTCGGATTACGTCCGGGACGCTGATTCTTCTTGCGCAGATCGAAATTGCCGAAACCCGACAGCTTGACCTGCTCCCCTTTTTCCAGAGCCTCACGCACTACATCGAAAAACGCATCGACGAATTCCTTGGCCTCGCGCTTGTTGAGGCCAACGTCAAGGAACAGTCGTTCCGCCATCTCCGCCTTGGTCAGCGCCATGCTACCCCCGCAGTCTACCGCCGCATTCGCGTTCCAGGGCAGCCACAGCCGAAGCCACGAAATGGTCTGCTTCCTGATCCGTAAGAGTGCGGTAACTGTCCTGCAAAATCAAGCCAATAGCGAGGCTCTTTAGACCGGAACCTAAGCCGGCCCCACTGTAACGGTCAAACAGCACCAGGTCACGCAATACCGTTCCTGCGACGCCTCGAAGGGTAGTTTCGATCTGCCCCCAGGACACGGTTTCGGGCACCACAACGGCGATATCTCGCCGTACGAGGGGGAATCGGGACAGCTCGGCGGCTTCAGGCAGCCGACCGGCGGTGAGCCCGTCCAGGTCGATTTCCAAGGCGTAAACATCGTGATCGAGGTCCAGCGCTTTCAGCAGGCGCGGATGCAGCGCCCCGATCAGCCCCAGCGCGACACCGTCGACGCGGACTTCAGCGCTGCGGCCCGGGTGAAAATCCGGACGCTCGATGGGGTGAAATTCCGCGCGACGTCCACCGGCGGCCAGGCCGATCAGGCTCTCGAGGTCCGCCTTGATGTCAAAAAAGTCGACGGCGCGCTTGTCACCTCCCCAGTGCTCGGGCTGGGCGCGTCCGCAGGCGACCGCGGCGACGCGCCGCGTCTCGACCGGCCCGTCGCCGCCCGCCTGGAACACCCGCGCGATCTCGAACAGCCGGACGCGTTCCTGTTGCCGATTCGCGTTATGCCTGAGCGCTTCGACCAGCCCCGGCAGCAGCGATGTGCGCATGACCGCGAGATCGGCACTCAGCGGGTTGGCGAGGGGCACGGCGCCATCCTCGCGCGCCCAGCGCTGCAGCCATTCGCGGGCGACGAAGCTGTAGCAGACCGCTTCGTAATACCCCGCGGCCACGAGTTGGGAGCGCACGCGGTCGGCCGGCACCTGCGCTTCGGGCGGCAGGCGCAGGCGCAGCTGGCCGCTGGGCGCACGCGTCGGCACCCGCTCGTAGCCGTGCACGCGCACGACTTCTTCGATGAGGTCTTCCTCGATCTCGATGTCGAACCGACGCGCGGGCGGGGTGACGGACCAGCCTGTGTCCGTCGCGATCACCGCCATGCCGAGTGCCCGCAGAATGCGCTCGACTTCCGCGTCCGCAACGTCCATGCCGAGCACACGGGCCAGCCGCTGGCGGCGCAGCGCCACGGCATGACGTTGCGGCAGGTGCTCGACGGCCAGCGCCTCGACGACCGGTCCGGCCCTGCCGCCGGCAATCTGCAGCAGCAGCGCAGTCGCGCGCTCGAGCGCGGCGCGCGGCAGCTCCGGGTCGACGCCACGCTCGAAACGATGCGACGCGTCGGTGTGCATACCCAGCTTGCGCGCACGCCCCATGATCGAGGCCGGCGCGAAATGCGCGCTCTCGAGGAATACGTCGGTCGTGGTATCGACCACACGCGAGCCCAGGCCACCCATGATGCCGGCGAGGGCGACGGCGCCCGTGTCATCGGCGATCACGAGAAACTGTTCGTCGAGCGTCACTTCGTTGCCGTCGAGCAGGACGAGCTTCTCGCCGCGCCGAGCGCGGCGCACGACGACGTCACCGGCCAGCCGGGCCTGATCGAACGCATGCATGGGCTGACCGAGTTCGAGCATGACATAGGCGGTGACATCGACGACGGCGCTTATCGGACGCAGTCCGGCGCGTCGCAGTCGCTCCTTGAGCCACAGAGGGGAAACCGCCGCAGGATCGATGCCTTCGACGACACGACCGAGATAGCGCGGGCAGTCGGCAGCCGCATCCAGCCGCACGGTCCGCGTCGCCGGACTGGTGACGGCCACCGCGTCATGCGGAACGGCTGTCAGCGGCGCGCCGAAAAGTGCCGCGACGTCGTGGGCCAGGCCACGCAAACCGAGGCAATCGGGCCGGTTCGGCGTCATCTTGAGCTCGATGCTGGCATCCGGCAGCGCGAGATAGTCCGCCAGCGGCGCACCGACCGGCGCATCGGTGGGAAGCTCCATGAGGCCGGAAGCATCGGCATCGAGACCGAGTTCCTTGGCCGAGCAGAGCATGCCGAACGAGTCGACGCCGCGCAGTGCGGCCTGCTTGATCGCAATGCCATTCGGCAGCTGGGCACCGATCGTGGCGATGGGCGCCTTGAGTCCGAGCCGGGCATTCGGCGCGCCGCAGACGATCTGCAGGTTTTCCGCCGTGCCGATCGACACGCTGCAGACCCGCAGCTTGTCGGCGTTCGGATGTTTCTCGCAGGCGACGATCTCGCCGACCAGTACACCGGCCAGGCCTTCGCCGAGTGTTTCGACACCTTCGACCTCGAGGCCTGCCATGGTGAGGCGATGGCAAAGTTCGGACCTATCGGCAGCCGGATCGACAAGGCTGCGCAGCCAGTTTTCGCTGAATTTCATAGAGGTGCTTCAAAGTGGGGAGAAGGGACCGCGACCGCCTCAGGCGAACTGACGCAGGAAACGCAGGTCGTTCTCGAAGAACTGGCGCAGATCCTTGACGCCGTAGCGCAGCATGGCGAAGCGCTCGACGCCCAGGCCGAAGGCGAATCCGGTATAGCGCTCCGGGTCGATACCGCAGTTGCGCAGCACGTTCGGATGCACCATGCCGCAGCCCAGCACCTCGAGCCAGCGTTCGCTGCCATCCTGCTGGTCCCAGCGAATGTCCACTTCGGCCGACGGCTCGGTGAACGGGAAATAGCTGGGACGGAAGCGCATCTCGAAGTCACGTTCGAAGAACGCGCGCACGAACTCGGCCAGCGTGCCCTTCAGATCGGCGAAGCTCGAGGTTTCGTCCACGAGCAGGCCCTCGACCTGATGAAACATTGGCGTGTGCGTCTGGTCCGAGTCGCTGCGATACACCTTGCCGGGTGCAATCACACGGATCGGCGGCGTCTGCCCGTTCATCGCGCGGATCTGCACGGGCGACGTGTGCGTGCGCAGCAGTCGACCGTCCGCGAAATAAAAGGTGTCGTGCATCGCGCGCGCCGGATGATGCGGCGGGAAATTCAGCGCCTCGAAATTGTGATGGTCGTCTTCGATTTCAGGACCTTCGGCGACCTGGTAACCAAGACGCTGGAAGATGTCGATGATGCGCGCGAGCGTGCGCGATACCGGATGGATGGCGCCGAGATCGGCGACCCGCCCCGGTAGCGTGACATCCACGCGCTCGCTCGCGAGCCGCCCGGCGAAGGCCTCTTCCTCGAGCACGCCGCGCCGAACCGCGATCGCGCTCTGCAGGCATTCTTTCGCGCGGTTCACGCGCTCGCCCGCAGCCTTGCGCTCGTCGGGCGCCAGCTTGCCGAGCGCCTTCAGCTGCTCGGTCACGAGGCCGCTCTTGCCGAGCAGGCTCACGCGCAGATTCTCCAGCTGATCGATGGAAGCGGCCTCGCCGATGCGCACCAGCGATTCGTCGATCTGCGCCTGCAATACGTCCATGCAAACTCCAAGAAAATACGTGTTCCGTCGCTGCGAACGCGTCGCCGCGCGGCATCCGGCGATCCCGGCGCCCCGCCCGCGGCGAAGCAAAAAAATGGGGAGCGAAGGCCGCAAGCCCGCGCTCCCCACGCTGCAGCCGACGGCGCTAACGCCGTCGAAGGTATCTCGCTGCGATTACGCGGCCAGGGCGGTCTTCGCCTTCTCGGCCAGCGCACCGAACGCGGCGATGTCGTGCACCGCGATGTCGGCCAGCACCTTGCGGTCGACATTGATATTGGCTTTCTTCAGTCCGTTCATCAGACGGCTGTAGGACAGACCGAACTGACGCGCACCGGCGTTGATGCGCACGATCCACAGTGCACGGAACTGACGCTTACGCTGCTTGCGGCCGATGTAGGCGTACTGATGCGCCTTCGTGACGGCCTGCTTGGCGACGCGGAATACCTTGCGGCGGGCGTTGTAGTAGCCCTTGGCCTTGGCGATGATCTTCTTGTGGCGACGGCGCGCCGTTACACCTTTCTTGACTCGTGCCATTGTTCAATCCTCCACTCAGAGATACGGCAGCATGCGTGCCACGCGGCCTGCGTCTTCGGCGCGAACATGGTTCGTGCCGCGCAGGTTGCGCTTACGCTTGGTCGACTTCTTGGTGAGGATGTGGCTCTTGAAGGCGTGGCCACACTTGAACTTGCCGGACGCCGTCTTGCGGAACCGCTTTGCGGCGGCCCGATTGGTTTTCATCTTGGGCATGAAACTGCTCCGTTGAGATTTTCGTTACTGATCCGAGCGGTGGCGACGAGCCACGCTTTCCGTCCTGCTCGAATCGGCTGATAAGCCCACGCATGCGTAGGCGGGTTCCACGTGCGCCCGGTGTGACGGGGCGCGAGAGATCCCGGTGCAGTCCGCACCGGGAAATTCCTGCATCGCGCTTACGCGCTCACTGCTGTTTCTTCTTCGGCGCGACCATCATGACCATGAGGCGGCCTTCGAGTCGCGGCCATTGCTCGACCACCGCTTCTTCGGTGATCTCTGCGGCAATGCGCTTGACCATGGCATCGCCGAGCTCCACATGCGCCATTTCGCGACCCTTGAAGCGGATGACGACCTTGACCTTGTCCCCCTCGGCCAGGAAGCGCTTCATGTTGCGCATCTTGACCTCGTAGTCACCGTCGTCGGTGGTCGGGCGGAACTTGAGTTCCTTGATCTCGACCTGTTTCTGCTTCTTCTTGGCCGCGTGGGCCTTCTTCTGCATCTCGAACTTGAACTTGCCGAAGTCCATGATGCGGCAGACGGGCGGGTCCGCGTTGGGCTGGATCTCGACGAGATCCAGCTCCAGGTCCTGAGCCATGCGCAGCGCCTCATCGCGCGACAGAACTCCGACCTGTTCCCCGTCTGCGCCGATCACGCGTACCCGCGGAACGCGGATTTCATGATTGCGGCGGTTGGCTTTTTCAGCAGTAGCGGCGATACGCGCGTCCTCCCAACAATTAATTGCTCTGAGCTATCAGCGACTTACGCGCCAATTTGCTCACCCTTGAGGCGTTCGGCGAACTGTGTCACGGTCATGGACCCGAGGTCTTCGCCCGAACGCATGCGCACAGAAATGGCCCCGTTTTCCTTTTCGCGATCGCCGATCACGAGGAGGTACGGAACCTTCTGCAGCGTGTGCTCGCGGATTTTATAGCCGATCTTTTCGTTGCGCAAATCGGCCTCCACCCGGAAACCTTGCGCGACAAGGGCTTGCACCGTCCCGGCGACGGCGTCGGCCTGCCCGTCGGTGATGTTCATGACGACCGCCTGCACAGGCGCGAGCCAGGCCGGGAAGTTGCCGGCGTGATGCTCGATCAGCACGCCGATGAAGCGCTCGAGGGAGCCGACGATGGCCCGGTGCAGCATGACCGGCGTATGACGCGCCGAATCCTCGCCGACGAACTCGGCGCCGAGGCGCCCCGGCATCGAGAAATCCACCTGCATCGTGCCGACCTGCCAGGCTCGACCGATCGAGTCCTTCATGTGGTACTCGATCTTCGGGCCGTAAAACGCGCCCTCGCCCGGCAGTTCCTGCCATTCCACGCCGCTGGAGCGCAGCGCTGCCCGCAGCGTTTCCTCGGCCTTGTCCCAGACTTCGTCAGATCCGATGCGCTTGTCCGGTCGCAACGCGATCTTCAGCGCGATATCGGCGAAGCCGAAATCCGAATACACCTTCATAGCCTGCCGGTGGAACGCCGTGACCTCGGCCTCGATCTGCGATTCCATGCAGAAAATATGGCCGTCGTCCTGCGTGAAGCCGCGCACCCGCATGATGCCGTGCAACGCGCCGGAGGGTTCGTTGCGATGGCATGCGCCGAATTCACCGTAGCGGATCGGCAGCTCCTTGTACGAGTGCAGGCCGTGATTGTAGATCTGCACGTGGCCCGGGCAGTTCATCGGCTTCAGCGCGTAGTCGCGGTTCTCCGACCCCGTCGTGAACATGTTCTCGCGGTAATTCTCCCAGTGCCCGGTCTTCTGCCAGAGCGTCTGGTCGAGGATCTGCGGGCACCGCACTTCCTGATAGCCGCTGTCGCGATACACCTTGCGCATGTATTGCTCGACGACCTGCCAGATCGCCCAGCCCTTGGGATGCCAGAACACCAGCCCCGGCGCCTCCTCCTGCAGATGGAACAGGTCGAGTGCCTTGCCGATCTTCCGATGATCGCGCTTCTCGGCTTCTTCGAGTTGCGTCAGGTATGCCTTGAGATCCTTCTCGTTGAGCCAGGCCGTACCGTAGACCCGCTGCAGCATCTCGTTCTTCGCGTCCCCGCGCCAGTAGGCGCCGGCGACCTTCATCAGCTTGAACGCCTTGAGCTTGTTGGTATTGGGCACATGGGGGCCGCGGCACAGGTCGATGAATTCGCCCTGCGAGTACAGCGAGAGCGCCTCATTGGCCGGAATCGACGCGATGATCTCGGCCTTGTAGTGCTCACCCTTGCCTTTGAAGAAGTCCACGGCCGCGTCGCGCTCCATGAGCGAGCGCGCGACCGGCATGCCTTCGGCAGCGATCTTCTTCATTTCGGCCTCGATCTTGTCGAGGTCCTCGGGCGTGAATGGCGTCTTGCGCGCGAAGTCGTAGTAGAACCCGTTGTCGATCACCGGACCGATCGTGACTTGCGTGTCCGGAAACAGGCGCTGTGCCGCCTGCGCAAGGAGGTGCGCCGTGGAATGGCGAATGACCTCGAGCGCGTCGGGATGTTTTTCGGTAACGATCTCGAGACCGGCATCGGCCTCGATGAGATGGCTCGTGTCGACGAGTCTGCCGTCGACTTTTCCGGCCAGCGCCGACTTGGCCAGGCCGGGACCGATCGAAAGCGCGACGTCCTGCACCGAAACCGGATGCTCGAACTCGCGCCGGCTGCCGTCAGGTAGCGTGATGTGAATCATAGGGATTGCCTCGGATTGCCGCGTCGAAGACGGGTCGCGGCCAACAAAAAAGGGCGCTGAGCGCCCTTTTGCGGGTAGCCCTGCGCGTGATATCAGCGGGAGACGAAAGTTCGCGTGCTCATGTCACACCCTCGACCGGCGCTTTGGCGCGGGCCACCTCGATACGTTGCGCCGCGACGGCGACGCAGATAGGGGCAAATTAGTGCACCGCAGCAGCCGCTGTCAATGTCGCGGACACGGAGCGCGGCCATGCGCCGACGGCGCCGGGCAGCGGCAGTTGAAACTGCCGTCAATTGCTTCAAGATCGCGGGTCCACCGCCTTGCTCGCACCGAGGAGAGAATTCGATGTTCCGCCCCCTGACGTTCCTGTTCCTTTCGCTGCTCGGCTGCGCCGGCGCCAGCGCCGCGGAGCCCGTGGCGATCGGCCAGCTGTATCAGATGAACTCGCCGACACTCTCGGAGGACCGCAACTATCGGGTCTACCTGCCCGCCAGTTATCGCTGGGCCGCAAACCGACGCTATCCGGTCCTGTACGTGCTCGACGGCCGCACCCGGTTCGGCCATACGGCAACAGCAGTGGAAACCCTTGCCGCGGCGGGCGACATACCGGAAATGATCGTCGTCGGCATCGACAGCACGGAACAGCGCACGCGCGACTTCACGCCGACGGGCGGGGAAGCGGCGGCGGGTGGCGGCGCCGACAAGTACAAGCGGTTCCTGTCTGGCGAACTGATTCCGGCGATCGAGCAGGAATACCGCACGAACGGCTACCGCATCCTGTCCGGCCATTCGCTGGGCGGCCTGTTCGTGCTGCATTCCCTGAGTGCCGAGCCATCACTGTTCCAGGCTTACATCGCCATCGCGCCGTCGCTGGATTGGGACGGAAAGATCGCCCAGCGCTCGTTGCAGAAGACCTTCGAGACCGACAGCACGGTCAAGGGGTTTGCCTACATCGCCCGCGCCGAGGACGGTGCAGCGGCACTCGCCGATTTCGAGGCGGTGGCGGACACGTTCAAGAACACGGCCCCGCCGGGGCTGCGCTGGCACGCAGCCGCATTTCCGCAGGAAACCCACGTCAGCGTGCCCCTGACCGCGCAGGTCGATGCGCTGCGCAACCTCTATCAGGGGTATCGATTCACCAAGGACGACTACTCCAGGGGCGCAGCCTACGCCGAGGAACATTTTTCGAAGGTCTCGCGACTCCTCGGCACACCGCTGCCCGTCACCGAAGAAGCGCTGAGCGGCGTCGCCTACGCACTGCTCGAGACCAAGCCCAAGGACGCGATCAAGCTCTTCCAGCGCAATCTCGAGGCCAACCCGAATTCCGCCGATGCACATCTCGGCATGGCGGAGGCATTGGCAAAGAATGGAAAATGGAAAGATGCCGCACGCGAGGCCGACCGGGCCGTAGCGCTGGCGGCGGAATACCAGTTGCCGGCCCCGGCCCAGAGCCACTACAAAGACACAGCGACACGCATCAAGGAAGGTCCGAAGAAACGAGGCGCCAAGTAGGCAACGGCGCTACTGCGGCAACGAACCGCGGCACGCGTTACGTGCCGCGGTCGCCGGCCGCCAGTGCCGCCGCGGTGGCACTGACGGTCGTGGTCAGAACGCCCAGTCGAAGATCACGCTCGCGCTGCGCCCCATTTCGTCGGCGCCCGAACCGTGCTCGCGGTAGCGGCGGTCGGCGATATTGTCGAGCAGCAGGGTGAGCCGCGTCTCCGGAGCGAACTCCCAGGCCAGGCGCGCATTCCAGGTATTCCACCCGGCAGTCCCTTCCGGATTGACGCGCGGATCGGTCAGGTCACGCGGACTGAGACGATCCTGGCGCGCGGCATAGAGCGCGTTCACGTCGAGGCTCAGCGCCGGCGTGAAGTAGTGCAGCAGCCCCAGCCGGCCGTTGAGTGGCGGCACGCGGTCGGCATCATACGTGTCGCCCTGATAAGTCTCGTCGCCGCGGGTGTAGTTGAGCACGCCGTAGAGCTGGCTCGTGTCGCTGAAATACCAGCGACCGCCCGCCTCGACACCCCAGAGATCGAGGTCGGTGACGTTCTCATTCCTGACGATGATCGCGCCCGTGGACGTGAGTTCGCCGGTTTCCACGCTCGTGATCTTGTCCTTGTAGTTGGACTTCCAGACGAACGCCTCCGCCTGCCAGCGCGGGTTGTCCCACTTGAGGCCGAGGTCGTAGGTGATCACGGTCTCGGGCTTCAGGTCCCCGTTGGGCACCGCGAAACGATTGCCCGGCCGGCTGCCGAAAACGCCGAGATCGAAGATATTCGGCGCACGGAAGCCGCGGCCGACGTTGCCCACCACGTGCACGGTATCGGTGGCCTTGAAGGTCAGGCCGGCATTGCCCGTGAAGTCATCGGGACTCAGCTTGACGCCGACACCCTGCGCATTCGCCGGGAGTTCGATGTCGAAACTGGAGTAGCGGCCGCCCAGGTCGAGCTGCCATTGCGGCGCCAGCGTGATGCTGTCGTTGAGGAACACCGCATAGCTGTCCATCGTGGAGCCATCCGGGAAGCGCGACGGGCGCGCGCTGACCACGTTGGTATTGATGTTCAGGCGTTCGCGAAAGCTGTCGATGGTGTCGTAGTAGAACTCGGCGCCGTAGACCAGCGCATGGTCACCAACTTCCTTGTTGAAGGTGGCCGTGACACCGCGCAGGCGGCTCGCATTCTGCTCGAGTTCTCGATTGGCCGAACCGAAATCGCGGGAACGGCGGTCGTCGTTGATTTCCTGGTAACCCGCATGGAATTCGGCGCGATCGAACCAGCCGCCATCCTGCTCGATCACGTAGCGCGCCTGCACGAACAGGCGGTCCTGCGGCTGGAAATAGAACTCCGACGAATTGGGCTGTGTCTGGTGGAAACTCGTCACCAGTTCATCGACACGCGGGGTTTTGGGCTGTTTGAGATACGCCGCCGAGAGCATCAGCTCGTGGCCCGCGGCGGGACTCCACAGCAGCTTGGTATCGGCCGCCCAGGCACTGAATCCGGTATACGGCAAGCGCCCGCCATCACCGCCCAGCTTGCGCAGTCCGACGTCTTGCACCGTGACGCCGCCCGAGATTGAGATGCCGTCCTTGCCGGCCGCGCCCGCAATACGGCCGAGGCTCGACAGATCGCCGCTGGTGTACTGCGCGCGGAAGCGGCCGCGGCCGTCCCAGCTGTCGCCCTGGAAGCGTTCTTCCGGGGTGAGGATCTGGACCACGCCGCCCATGGCGTCGGAACCGTACAGGCTGGACTGGGCGCCGCGCACGACCTCTATCTGCTGCACATTCTGCGAATCGGCCAGAGCGAAATACTGATTCGGCGAATTGCGGAAGAACGCCGTATTCATGCGGAAGCCGTCGACCATGTGCAGGACTTCCGAGCCCTTCAGGCCGCGGATGATCGGAATCGCCTGCCCCGGCGTCGTCGCCTGAATGAATGCGCCGGGCTGCGCGCGCAGGTAGTCTGCGACGGTCAGCGCCGGCTTCTCGCGTATCTCGTCCTGGCCGACGACGCTAACGGCCGTCGCCACATCGAAGTTCGACTTGGCCGCCCGGGTGGCCGTGACCTGAATCTGCTCCAGCGGCTGCTCACCGCCACCGGCGGCTGCCACATCGGCCTCCCCCGCATCGTTGGAACCGGCAGTCGGCGAAGCCTCAGTTTCGGCCGAGGTGTCGGCCAGCGCCGGCATGGCCAACGCGAAAAGAATGGCGCTCAACAGAGCGGAACAGCGCATGACTAGCCCCCTGTGTTAGATCGGCGTTAAAACGAAGGGGGCAGAGAGTGCCCAGATTGTGGCCGGCAGAACATCGGCCCAAAGGAGTAGGCGGCTAGGCCCAGAGAACGAAGGCGGCCGCACCGCCACTACCATGCGACTGCGGCCAGCACGGGGACGGGAGCCGCGGCTTCGACCTCGCACCTCGCATGCACCGCGGAACCGGGCTCCGCGCACCAACATGTAACTTTATATACTTTAGCGCCTTTTAGTGCGGTTGCCTGCCCCGGCATCGGCGCTGGCAACCGTCGTCTTCACGCTGCGGCGTGTCGCCTGATCCAGGCCGCATACCGATCCATCCAACCCTGCAGAAACTCACGGCTTGCGCTGCCGACATTGCCATCGGCATCGAACAACCCATCCTTGGCCTGCAGGAAGACCTCGGGCTGACACAGCGTGGGCATATCGAGATAGGCGAGCACATTGCGCAGATGCTGCTGCGCGAGCGCGGTGCCGATTGCGCCGATCGATACGCCGATCACACCGGCCGGCTTGCCACTCCAGGCACTCTGTCCGTAAGGACGCGAGGCGTGATCGATCGCATTCTTGAGCACACCCGGCATCGAGCGGTTGTATTCCGGGGTCACGAACAATACGCCCTGCGCCGCGTGGATTTCGCGCTTGAGCCGCTGGACCGACTCGGCCGGAGCTGCATCGTCGTCCTGGTCGTACAGTGGCAGATCGTCGATGCGTGACGTCTGGAAATCGAAATCCGCCGGACCCAGACGGCTCAGCGCCGTCGCGAGTTTCCTGTTGAACGACTCCTTGCGCAAACTTCCCACGATCACGGCGATGCGATACTGGCTCATGACGATCTCCTTCAGGTTCGGCCACCCCAGTGCCCGTCAGCGTGATTCACCGACGGCCCACGGGTAAGCCACTGTATGCGCCGAGAATCGTTCGATCAGCGTCAATTCCGGCGACACAGCCGGCAATCCTCGGCAACAACAACGTCGGGGGTTGTACAGCCGCGACGACTTCGCTATATTTCGCGCCCCTTCACCGGGCGCGTAGCTCAGCGGTAGAGCACTACCTTGACATGGTAGGGGTCACAGGTTCGATCCCTGTCGCGCCCACCAGTACCAGCAAAACGGCGTGAGTCCCAGGACTCGCGCCGTTTTGCTGTATGCGTTCGCCGTTCGCGTGTAAGGGCATTCGGCAATGCGATCCACCACCGCCGCCCTTCGGCCGACGCGTCGGCGCCGCGCGATGCACGCAGCCTGCGCCGGAATGGCAGCGCCCGCTGCGGCACCGGCACGAACCGCCCCCGGTGCGAGGCTACGCCGAACCGATCAGCCCCTCGCTGCGCAGTTTGTGGATCTCGTCGCGCACGCGCGCGGCCTGTTCGAACTCGAGATCCTGCGCATGCTTGTACATCTGCGCTTCGAGCTTGCGGATACGCGCGGCGACCTGGTCGGGTGACAGCGTGGAATAGTCCGGCGCGGGCTCCGCCACCTTGCGCTCGGACTTGCCGCGACTGCCGGCCCGCGACCTGTCGTTGGCGGCTTCCGAACGCGCACCTTCGAGTATGTCCGAGATCTTGCGCACGACCGAGCGCGGCGTGATGCCGTGTTCAAGGTTGTAGGCGATCTGCTTGTTGCGACGGCGTTCGGTCTCGCCGATCGCCGCCTTCATGGAGTCGGTGATCTTGTCCGCATAGAGGATCGCCTTGCCGCGCAGATGACGCGCCGCACGCCCGATGGTCTGCACGAGCGAACGTTCCGAACGCAGGAACCCCTCCTTGTCCGCGTCGAGGATGGCGACCAGGGACACTTCAGGCATGTCGAGTCCTTCGCGCAGCAGATTGATCCCCACGAGCACGTCGAACACGCCGAGGCGCAGATCGCGAATGATCTCCACACGCTCCACGGTCTCGATGTCGGAGTGCAGGTAGCGCACGCGTATGCCGTTGTCGGCGAGATACTCCGTCAGATTCTCGGCCATGCGCTTGGTGAGCGTCGTCACGAGCACGCGATCGCCCATTTCGATGCGGGCACGCGCCTCGCCAAGCAGGTCGTCGACCTGCGTGCCGACCGGTCTGACCTCGACTTCCGGATCGATGAGCCCCGTCGGACGCACGAGCAGCTCGACCACGCTGCCCTGCGACAGGGCGAGCTCGTAGTTCGCCGGCGTCGCCGACACGAAGATGGAGCGCGGTGCCCGCGCCTCCCACTCCTCGAAACGCAGCGGCCGGTTGTCGAGCGCCGACGGCAGGCGAAATCCGTACTCGACCAGCGTTTCCTTGCGCGACCGGTCGCCCTTGTACATGCCGCCGAGCTGCGGCACGGTCACGTGCGATTCGTCCACGACCAGCAGCGCGTCGGGCGGCAGGTAGTCGAACAGTGTCGGCGGCGGCTCGCCGGGCAGACTGCGCGTCAGATGACGCGAGTAGTTTTCGATGCCCTGGCAGTAGCCGATCTCGACGAGCATCTCCAGATCGAACTGCGTGCGCTGCTGCAGGCGCTGCGCTTCCAGCAGCTTGTTCGCCTTGTGCAGTTGCTCCAGGCGCTCGCGCAGTTCGTCCTTGATGGTCTCGACCGCATGCAGCACGCTTTCGCGGGTCGTCGCGTAATGGGTCTTGGGATACACCGTGAAGCGCGGAACCTTGCGCAGCACCGCACCGGTCAACGGATCGAAGATCGACAGGTTCTCGATATCGCCATCGAACAACTCGATGCGCAGCGCCTCCATCTCACTTTCCGCCGGGAACACGTCGATGATCTCGCCGCGCACGCGGTAGGTGCCGCGCTTGAGCTCGTAGTCACCGCGCGTGTACTGCAGCTCGGTCAGGTGCCGGATCAGTTCGCGTTGGTCCGTGTGCTCGCCGCGCATCAGGTGCATGCGCATCTTGAGGTACTGATCGGGATCACCGAGGCCGTAGATCGCCGACACGGTCGCGACGATCAGCGCATCACGCCGCGACAGCAGCGCCTTCGTTGCGGACAGGCGCATCTGCTCGATGTGATCGTTGATCGATGAATCCTTCTCGATGTACGTGTCGCTTGAAGGGACGTACGCCTCCGGCTGGTAGTAGTCGTAGTAGCTGACGAAATACTCCACCGCGTTGTGCGGAAAAAACTCCTTGAATTCGCCGTACAGCTGCGCCGCGAGCGTCTTGTTCGGCGCCAGCACCAGCGTGGGCTTCTGGATCTGCTGAATCACGTTTGCGATGGTGTACGTCTTGCCCGAACCGGTCACGCCGAGCAGGGTCTGGTGCGCGAGGCCCGCCTTGAACCCTTCGGTCAGGCGTGCGATCGCGCCGGGCTGGTCGCCAGACGGCTGGTAGGGCGCCACCAGCTGGAACTGGTCAGTCATGGGGTTCTCCGGTCGGACGGCCAGTATAGGTGGGGGCGGCCGGCGGCAGCGATCAAGCCTGCCCTGATTCAGATTTTTCCTATGCATTGGCACGGCTTGCGCCGCTCCCCGCATGGCAGCGGCAGGCCTACGCTGTCGTCACCCCTGCAACGGACGACTGCCATGCACTTCGCCACCTGGACGCGGCAATTCGGCTTCAACCTCATCGAACTCGTCACCACGCTGTCGGTCTCGGCGATTGCCCTCGGCGTCGGCCTGCCGCTGTTCGGCAGCGTGCACGCCGGCATGCAACAACGCGCGGCCATGAGCCAGTGGATGGCGGGGCTCGCGAGCGCGCGTATCGCGGCTGTCGAGCGCGGCAGCAACGTCGTCGCCTGCCCGTCGAGCGGTGAAGTCTGCACGGCCACGCCGTTCTGGCAGGACGGCTGGATCGTGTTCGAGGACACCAACCGCGACGCCCAGCGCACCGCCGGCGAAACCGTCCTGCTCGTCGCGCCGGCCACGCCCGGCGTCCGCATCGCCACGAACGCTGGCCGCCGTCACATCCGATACCGTCTCGACGGCAGCAGCGAAGGCAGCAATGCGACCATCACCTTCTGCGATCGCCGGGGCGCCGCCAAAGCGCGCACGCTCGTCATCAACAATGCCGGTCGCATTCGCAGCGGAGCCGCGACCCCGGCCCAGGCCGCGATTGCCTGCGGCACCGACTGAAGCCAATGGCGCGATCCGAATCCGCGTACTGCGGGTCATGCCAACCCCCGTTGCCCGACCCACCGGGCCTCGGGGCTGAGGAAACCGGTGTCTAGGAAATTTCCTAGGCCACGATCAGACATTTCCTGATTCGCCGCCGCAAGGCAGGCGGCAAACTGATCGTGCTTCGAAGGCACGGAAGACGCGGCGGGCACGGAAGCCCGCGACGCGCGGCAGGGACGGTCGAGTCCGCTGCCTCGACGCAGGTGCATACGCGACATCGCGTGTCACCGCTGATTCGCCGAGGACCGTCCATGAACAGCTCCGCCCGCCAGACCTTGACCGACATCCGCACCATCCAGCGCCTGGAATCCTATGTGCGCTGCGCACGCGCCGAACTCGCCAGCAACCCTCACGACGAACTGTTGCGCGAATTCATACGCATCAACGAGGCACTGATTCGCGAGGAACGCGAGCGCCTGCTCAACGCCGCCTGAGGGCAAACCCACCGATTGCGGAGCCATACACTGTCAGCGCCGTTGCGAGACCTCGGCGCAATGGAATGCGAACAACGGCGCAGACAGTGTATCCGTGCGCGAGCCGACCGAAGGCATGCCTTCGTTCGGAACAGCGCGCTGACAGCGCGCATCGACGACGTCCGCCCTCAACTGCGAGTGGGACCGCAGCCTGCCGTCGCCCCACTCCGAAATGCGGGTCATTGCGCGGGCGCGGCTACACCGAGCAGTCCCTTGCGCATGATCGCGTTCTTGACGTCGGCGAGATCGCCAATCGCCAGAAACTCGACCATGTCGTAATCGACGGTGTAGCGGGTGCCCTGGGTCGCCATTAGCAAGGTCCAGTGCCCGATATAGACGGCCGTGTTCTCGCTCACATCGAAGAATTTGCTGCTGTCCGTCAGGCTGTTTTCCCAGTCGACGCGCGGCGACCCTGCTGCTTCGACGAAATAGCGGCCTGGCTTGATGCTTTTCGCGAAGCGATAGCGCGAACGTCCGGTGCTCATACTATCCAGCACCACCGCTACGCGCTTGCCCGTTTCAAGGTTGCGCAGGTAGAGGCGATAGCCGCTGTAGTTTGCGCTGACGATCGTGACACTTCCGAATACCAGCCCCTCGCCCTGCCTGATCTTCGTGTCCGCCGCATGCGCGCCGAAGCCGGCGAGCAGCAACACGGCAAACGACCATCTTGCGACTGCGCTAACGGTCATCATCGTCCTCCGACATAAGGACGCTCCGGCTACGAAGCAGGCTCACGCGCTTCATGGCCATCGCAAAACGCAAAAAAAAACCCGCATTGCTGCGGGTTTTTTCTTATCTGGCTCCCCGAGACGGACTCGAACCGCCGACCCAGTGATTAACAGTCACTTGCTCTACCGACTGAGCTATCGGGGAATGTGAGGCGCGGGATTTTGCCGATACGCCCCAGCCTCGTCAAGCCCCCCTTCGGAGCTCATGCAGCGCCGGAATATCAGCTCAGTCGACGATCACCCGGTAACACGGCCTGTATGCGCTGCCACCCGGCAGCTTCATGCGGTGCTGCGCCACGAAACTCTGCAACAGCGCATCCAGCGCACGCATGATCTCCGGTTCGCCGTGGATCTCGAACAGACCGTTCTGCTCGATCGCGCGGATGCCGTCCTCTTTCACGTTGCCGGCGACGATGCCCGAGAACGCGCGGCGCAGGTCCGCGGCGAGCCGGTACGAAGGTTGATCGCGATTGAGCTTCAGGCTGGCCATGTTTTCGTGTGTGGGCCTGAACGGCACCTGCAGTTCGTACTGGATGCGCAACGCCCAGTTGAAGAAGAACGCGTCCTTGGTGTCGAGACGATAGTCGCGAACCTTGTCGATGCCCTTGACCATGAGCTTGGCGACTTCTGCCGGATCGTCCACGATGACGTGATAGCGCCGGGCCACGTCTTCCCCGAGGGTGAGCCGCAGGAACTTGTCGATCTGTTCGAAGTACGCCGAGGACTCCCGCGGCCCCGTGAAAATCAGCGGGAACGGTATGCCGGCGTTGTCCGGATGCAGCAGGATGCCGAGCATGTAGAGGATTTCCTCGGCCGTGCCGACACCGCCGGGGAAAACGATGATGCCGTGACCGACGCGCACGAAAGCTTCGAGGCGCTTCTCGATGTCGGGCATGATGATCAGATGATTGACCGACGGATTCGGCGATTCGGCCGCGATGATGCCCGGCTCGGTGATGCCGATGTAGCGATTGTTCTTACGCCGCTGCTTGCCATGGCCGATGATCGCTCCCTTCATCGGCCCTTTCATGGCGCCGGGCCCGCAACCCGTCACGATGTCCAGGCCGCGCAATCCGAGCTGATAGCCCACCTGCTTGGTGTATTCGTATTCGTGGCGCGCGATCGAGTGGCCGCCCCAGCAAACGACAAGATTGGGGTCGTTGTGCGGACGCAGCACCCGCGCATTGCGCAGGATTTCGAAGACCGCGTGCGTGATTCCGCTTGAATCGTCGAGTTCGAATCCGCCTGCTTCCAGCTGCGTCGCAACGTAGACGATGTCGCGGATGACGGCGAACAGCAATTCGTTGACGCCGCGGATGATGCGCCCGTCGACGAAGGCCTGTGCCGGCGCATGGGTGAGTTCAATCTTGATGCCGCGGTCCTGCTGCAGCACCTGGATGTCGAAGTCGGGATAACGCTCGAGCAGGGCGCGGGCATCGTCGGTTTCCACGCCCTGCGTCAATACAGCCAGCGCGCATCGGCGCAACAGCGCGTGCACGCCACCATGCGATGCGTCACGCAGCCGCGTGACTTCGTTTCGGGACAGGACGTCGAGGCCGGCGGCCGGAGAGATGCGCGCCGACACGGTGGTCGGGCGATTGGAGGGCTTGCTGTCAGTGCTCATGGATGTCCATCTGGTACGGGCGGCGCCGCGCCTTCGCGGCAGCCACGGGAAACTGGCACCCGGAACGGGCGCGGCGAGCCGAGGCTTGCGGCGACACGAACGGGGCGAGGATTGCAGGACACCGTGTCCCGCGCGCCCGCTAGGGGCTCCAAATCATCGTGTCAGCATTCCGCAAGCTGAACCGGACGTCAACTGCCTGCAGATCAGGCATTTGGCCCTTGACCCGGAGCTTAACCAGCCCGTAAACCGCAAGGGCAGAGATTCACATAGAGTCATCAGGTCGCATAAAGCGACAATGACAATTAATGGAGTTTTATCATGAAACAGAAAAAGACTTTTCTAGCATTTCTTGGAATCCTAACTGCAAGCACGCAGACATTTGCCCAGCCGAGCGGCCTTCCGGAGTTGTGCGATTGGTATCCCGGTGTTCCCGAATGCAGCTGCAACATCAACCCCTATAACGTGCAGTGTGGATCAGGAGGCTGGCCGAATGTTCCAGATCTCCGAGATGGTGTTGTGCCGCCAGACCCGGAGATCACGTATATCCATGTACCCAAGACTTCGACAAATCCCTACACGGCCACGTGCTGGTCGCCATCAACTGATCGCTACAACTACGCATACTGGGAAATTGTGCAAGGTTGGCTGGGCGGCGATGCGGACTTCGCAAGTTGGTACGGCAGCAAGTGGATTTTCGTGGTCTACTCCGACAATACGCTCAGCGAAGGCTATGCGCACAGCCAAGGATTCGACGACTTCTACCAGGAACCGTACATGGAGACTTGCGGACGCCCCCCGATAGCTGGTCAGGTTCCCTGACCGGAATAGGTCCCCCGGAGAAACCGCCTCCGCCCTCAGACACTCCGAAATTCAAGGCTGCAACGCGATCGGCCAGACCCGTGTCGGGCTCTTGTCGGTCGGTGACACGGACCACTTTCCTTGCCTTTTCTGGTCAGTGACCGTCCTGCAGTCGCGCTTCACCTTGCTCTCGGTCGCCCGCCCGCGGAAGGGCTTGCGCATCGAGAGTGGACTCGTCCAGGGCATCGTCGGCATAACGGGCCTCCGCTCGCGGAGGCCCTCGCCACACCGCCGTGCATGCGGGTCCGCACCGGGCGGCTCGAGAGGTTGAGGTCAGGGCAATCGTGGCACTCCCAACCGATCAAAGTGCGCGACGGTCAGCATTGTGTTGAGCAGGCGATCATTCTTGCGTCACCAGAAATGGCTGTTCGCCACCACGCGCCGTGCAACGTCTTCGCACGCCCGTTGCATCGTGAGTACCCGACAGATCGTCCGCGGCCGACGCCATTGCATGAACGGAAATGTTCGGAGGCGATGGCGGCTCGCGATTTGCGCTCCACGCTTTCTCCCGACACTCGGTCGCCTTCACGCCGTTGCGCTTCACTTTGCTCGCTGTGTCCAGCTCGCGGCGGGACTCACACCCGCAGGGGTGCGCCCATGGGTGCGCCCAACAAAAACCCCCGACATTGCTGCCGGGGGTTCTTTGCATCAGCCACGCCAGGTGGCGTCGCTATACGGCACAGTTAGAACGAGTAGCGCAGCCCCACCTGGACCGCCCAGCGCGATTCGCCGATGTTGTCCTTGGTGACGAAGCTCTGCGCTCCGCGCGGATAGCGGTAGACGTACTTGCCGGTGGCCGGGTCGACGCCGCCGAACTCGGCAACACCCAGGCGCTGACCGCCGTTGGAGTTGAACGGCGCTTCCTCGATGTGACCCCACTTCTTGTTGAGCAGATTGGTGAAGTTCAGGATGTCGATCCAGAGCTCACCCTTGTTGCCCTTGAAGAAGCCCGGGACTTCCTGCGAGAAGCGCAGGTCGACCTGGTTGATCCACTTGCTGCGCGCGCTGTTGCGGCTGACGACCTGGCCACGATGGCTGTTCAGGAACTCGTTGCTCTGGATGTAGTTCCAGAACGCGGTCGCCTGCGCCTGATCGGCAAAAATCACGTCGTTCTGGTCCAGCGGCACGTAGAACAGGTCGTTCCCCGCGTTGCCGTCGCCGTTCGCGTCGTTCGAGAACGTGTAGCTGAACGGACGGCCGGCGCGGCCTTCGTAGAAGGCCGATACCATGGTGTTGTAGTCGCCGAAGAACGCATGACGCCAGCTCAGAACGGCGGTGAAACGCTGCTGGATTTCCGAGGCAGCTGTCGCCGCCACGTCTTCGTTGGCATTGTAGACGGCCAGCGAATTCCAGTTCGACAGCGCAACCGACGAGGAACCCACGTTGGTGTCGGTCGAATTGCCGTACGAATAGCCGATGCGCGCGCCCCAGCTGTCGGTGAACGGCTTTTCGAGCGAGAGGGTCAAGTTGCTGCCCTTGCCTTCATGCGTGTTGCGCAACAGGACCACGTCGCCGAACGAACGGTTGCGACCCGAGCGACTGTTCTGTGCCGTATTGATGTTTCCCCAGAACGCGTCGCGGCCGTCCGGCAGCTTGCCGGTCGGCGCACCAAGGTTCAGATAATTGAACTGCACGCCATCACGCACATCAAGGTAAATGTATTCGGCCGACGCGATCAGCCCCATCCACGGCAGCTCGTGATCGAACGCGAGCGAGCTCTTCCAGACCGACGGCGCATGGAAGTTCGGCGTCATCAGCGAAATCGTCTGCAGCACCGGCGAGCCAGCCGGACGCGGCTGGTTGAACGGATCCGCCGAGAAATCGGTACCGGTGTTCGCGCGGAACGTCGAGAACAGCAGGCCGTTGTTGCTGTACGAGTTCGAGAGCCACACGCCGGGGTTGCTGCCCTGGAACAGGCCGATACCGCCGCGCAGCTGGGTCGGGCGCGAGGTGTCGAAGGTGTAGTTGAAGCTCGTGCGCGGCTGCCAGACTTCGAGGCCGTTGACCGTCGCGTCGTTGCGGTAGTTGAACACCGGCTCGACCGACGGATTGTAGATCGGGAAGTCGTCGGTCACGAAGCGGTCGAGACGCACACCGAACTGCCACGACAGGTTGCTGGTCACCTGCCAGGTGTCCTGCGCGAAGAAGCCCCACTGCTTGAGCGCCCAGTCGGCGGCGGCATTGTTGGCGTCACCGCCGATCGGCGAGTTGAGCTGATAGCCTACACCGCCTGGCAACAGGCCGCCGGTGAAGCCGGACGGCAGCGGCGAGTAACGGCCCGACTCGAAGTCAGCGATGCTCGCGAACGAGTAGTTGCCGTAAACGTCCTGCAGGAACAGGTTGAAGGTGTCGTTCTTCTTGTAGTCGAAGCCGAACTTGATGTCGTGGTCGCCGATGAACCAGTCGCCGGCCCAGAACGCGTTCCAGGTCTTCACGTCGAGCGCATTAGCGTGACGCGAACGCTCGGAACCGATGAACACGGTGGTGTTCGGCGCGCCATTCAGACCCGCGACAGCGATCGCGATTGCCGGCAAGGTGGATGAGCGCAGCGACTGGTTCGCGTACTTGCTGTACGAGATGGAGGCTTCCGACGAGAAGTTGGCGCTCCAGTCGTTGTACAGGTTCAGCGCATAGTTCTCGAAGTCGTACTTCTTGTCGTACCACCACGAGGACAGCGACACTTGGCCGCCGGTCAGGCGCTCGAGCACCGGCACCGAGGATTCCGTCTTGTTGTAGCGGAAGCTCGCGCGGTGATAGTCGTTGATGTTCCAGTCGAGCTTGGCGAGATACTTCTTGTCGGTCAGGTCACCGGACGGATTCAGCGAACCGGCGTCGAACCCATAACGATCGCGCGCGATGCGGCGGATGTCGTCGATCTGCGCCTGCGTGACGCCTGCCTCGTTCGTCGCACCCGAGCCACGCACGCCGACGTCCGGCGCCACGTTCGTGCGCTCGAACTCTTCATAGTTCAGGAAGAAGAACAGCGTGTCCTTGAGGATGGGACCGCCGAGCGTGAAGCCCTTGTTGGTCTGCTTGCCGAAACCGGTGAAGTCGACGCCCTGCTCGTTCTCGCCGATGAGGTCCGGATCGCGGTACGTGAAATAAACCGAGCCCTTGAATTCGTTGGTACCACTCTTGGTGACCGCATTGATCGACGCACCCACGGCGCGCGAATTGGTCACGTCGAAATTCGCCGTGGAAATGTTGAATTCCTGGATCGTATCGATCGAGATCGGCTGGCTGCCGGTCTGGGACGGCAGACCGGTGGACTCCAGGCCGAACTCGTCGTTGGTCGAGACCGCGTCGATCTTGATGTTGTTGTAACGCGAGTTCTGGCCGACGGCGGAGATCTCACCGCGCTCCTTGTCGGTCTGCACGATGCGCGGGTCAATGCGCACGTAGTCCTGGATCGAACGCGAGATCGAGGGGAACGCCTGGATCTGTTCGTTGGTGACGTTCGTGGACAGGCCCTTGTTGTCCGCAAGGAACGTCGACGACATCGTCGTGGCGGTCACTTCCACGGCTTCCAGCGTGGCGGCATCGGCGCCCAGGGTGAGATCGATCGTCGTATCTTCGGCGAGCTTCAGGTAGACGTCGGAACGCTCGGCCTTGGCCAGACCGCTCTTCTCGGCATCGACCACGAACGGACCACCCACGCGCAGACCGCGTGCGACGAAACGGCCGTCTGCATCCGTCGTGACCGTCTTGGTCGTGTTCGACGGCACATGGACGATTTCAACCGTGGCGCCGGCGACCGGCTTGCCGGCAGCGTCGGTGATGCGGCCCGACATGCCCGCCGAGGTGTTCTGCGCAAAGCTCGGCGACGAGGCCAGCAGCGATGCGAGCACGAGCGGGAGGACTCTGACACGGAGTCGCTTGTTCATTGTTTCACCCTTGGGTTGCGTGCAATTGTTACAGTCGTTGGCCAAACGGAAACCGCGCAACGATGATCCCATCGCGATGCGCGGCGACTGAAAGACCTTGGATTTTTCTGTTTCCCCAGGAGCCCGACCCTGCGAATCCGTACGCGGCGGCCCCGTTAACGGCAGTTTAACAGCAATAGATGACAGATTGGCAAAGCCTCCGGCGCTTATCCGCTTGACGCCTCAGGCTCGCTGAGGTAACGGGCGCGTTTGGCCTCCTTGAGCCGCGTGAGATCGAGCCGGATGAGTCCGTCGACACAGCCTCCGAACTGAGGATCCACGCCGAACGCGAGAAAGCGCACGCCATCGGGCTCGCACAGATCGACGTACTGGCGATACAGCGTCGGTATGGCCTGATCGGAAACGGCGAGCTGCTGCTTGAGCAGCGAAAGCGCCGACTTCGCGTCCCTTCCGGCGAGCGCAGCATCGGCTTCGCGCGCGACCTCATCCGAGATACGGAAAGGATTCTTCGCGGTAGCGAGGTGCTCGGGATCGGCGAAGAAGCGCCCATGTGTGTGCACGATCAGTTCGCGCACCGGCAACGGCAGGCTGGCGGAGAGGCTGACGGGACCGAACAGGTAGCGCACTTCCGGCCGCTTGCGCAGGAACGCGCCAATGCCCTGCCAAAGGTAGTCGAGGCTACGCGAGCCCCAGTAAGCGGGCTGAATAAAGCTGCGCCCCAGCTCGACCGCGTCATCGAGAAATTCGGCCGCGCTGGGCGCGTAGTCGAACAGCGTCGCCGAATACAGGCCGGCCATGCCGTGATCGCGCAGTATCTTCCGCGCCTCGCCGAGGCGATACGCGCCGACAACGGCCAGCGCCTCCTCGTCCCACAGCACGATGTGCCGATAGTGCGCATCGAAACGGTCGAGGTCACGCCGATTGCCCGTGCCCTCGCCGACGCGACGGAAGGCGAGCTCGCGCAGACGGCCGATCTCGCGCATGACGGGACAGTCGGAACAGGCGTCCAGCAGCAGGATACGCTTGCCGTCGGTCGTCGCGCCGAGGACTTCGGCGCGCTCCCTCAGCGCCTTGCGGACGGCCAACGGCGATTCGGGATGTGCGATTGCGGTCGACGTCGTGAACTGGTTCGGCCGGCGCCGGGCGAGCTGATAGACGTGGCGGCGCACGGCCTTGGCCAGTTGCTCCGGGGTGGCGCCTTCCCGCTCCAGCATCTGCGGAGCAATCGCCTGGCCGATCGTGAAGCCGATGCGCATCCGTCGCGCGCCGAACATTTCGCGGGCCAGCAGCAGCGCCGACAGCGGCTTGGCGAACATCGATACGCCGTAGAACAGCGGCGAATTGTGCGCGTCGATATGGACGGGCAGCACCGGAGCCCCGGTCTTGCGCGCCATGCGCACGAACCCGGGCGACCAGCGCCCGTCACGCACGCCGTTGGGACGCATGCGCGACACTTCGCCGGACGGGAATACAATCAGTGCCTGCCCCGCTTCGAGCGCCCGATAGGCTTCGCGCATTCCTCCGGGCGCCGTGTCATCGCCGCCAAAGACGTTGATTGGCAGCAGCAGCGAACGCAAGGGTTTGAGATGCATCAGCACGTCGTTGGCAAGGATGCGCACATCGCGGCGCACGCTGCCGACGAGCTGCAACAGACTGAGCGCGTCGAGCGCGCCCAGGGGATGATTCGCCACGATGACGACCGGGCCGTCGACCGGGATGTTTTCGCGATCGGTGTTGGCGACGCTGTAGCTCAGTTCGAAGCGGTCAAGGGCGAACTCGATGAACTCGAATCCGGTATGCCCGTCCAGCGCCGCAAGCGTCGCATTGATCCTTTCCTCGCAGACGACCTTGCGCAGCAGGCTGACCACGGGCTGCGAAAAACGGCGCGCCGCCCCCTCTGCAAGTCGCGGAAATTTCTCGTACAGGCTGCGTTCGACGCTGATCACGACCCATCTCCGTCACGGTTCGAGCGATGCTCGACGGCGGATGTTACAGGCGTTTGAATCGAGCCACTATTCAGTCCGGACTCGCAGCCTCAGGCCGGCACCATACGAAGGTACTTTGCTATCCCGTCGAGCAGCATCTGCACAGAAAGAGCGATCAGGATCATCCCCATGAGCCGCTCGAGCGCCGTCAGCACACTTTCGCCCAGCAGCCGATACAGGTACGTGGCGGACCAGAGGATCAACGCGGTCGCGAACCATGCCGCGAACAGCGCGAGCGCCCATTGCGGCAGCTTGCCGGGCTGTGTATTGGTCAACAGCAGCAGCGCGGCCATGGCCGACGGTCCGGCCACTCCCGGAATCGCCATCGGCACGATGAAAGGCTCCCCGCCTTCGGCGTGTCCGAAAATGCCTTCCTTTGGCGGGAACACCATCTTGACGCCGATCAGGAACAGAATGATGCCGCCGGCGATGCTGACCGACTCTTGCTTGAGTTGCAGCAGCTTGAGGATGTACTGGCCGCCGAGCAGGAACGCGAACAGTACGACGAGCGCGATCAGCAGCTCGCGCAGCAGGACGCGGCGCCGCCGCTCCGGCGCGACACCTTTGAGCAGTCCCAGGAACACCGGGATGTTGCCGAGCGGGTCCATGATGAGAAACAACAGGATGCCCGCCGACACCGTGCTCATCTGACTGTCCATGATCTCCCCCTGTCGGCGCGCGGTACGGTCAGTGCATGCCGCGCAGATCAAGTGTCTGGCCGCGCACGGACAGGCCTTCGCGACTCAGCAGGTACACCACGCCGGCGGCGAACGCCGCCGGCTCGGGCCGATCCAGCGTGTTCTCGCCAAAGTAGGCCATGCGACGCAAGGCAGACCGCATCGGCGGTGGCAGCAGGGACGCGACACGCACGCTCGTATTCTCGGTTTCGTCGTGAAGAATGGCGACGAGCCCGCCCAGTGCGGCCTTCGCCACGCCATAAGCGCCCCAGAAGGACTTGCGCACCCGCCCCGGGTCGTCCTCGACGAACACGATGCTCGCGTCAGGCGACCGCAGCAACAGCGGCAGCAACGCCTGCGTCAGCAGAAACGGCCCGTTCAGATTGACCTGCAGCACGCGCATCCATTCCTCGGGTTTGAACTGGACCAGCGGCTGCAGTCCCGCGAAGTGCGCGGCGGCATGGACGATGCCGTCCAGACCACCACATTCGCGTTCGATCGTGGCGGCGAGCTCCTCGTAATCGGCCGGCGTCGCGCCCTCGAGGTCGAGCGGATAGATGGCCGGTGCCATTGCACCGAGCGCTTCAATCTCGTCATAGAGCTTCTCCAGCGCGGGGACCTTACGCCCCAGCAGCACGACGGTCGCACCGGCTGCGGCACAGGCCAGCGCGCTCGCGCGCCCCAGTCCGCCCGTGGCACCGACGATGAGAATGGTGCGGCCTTTCAGATCGGCGGGAGCAGGACTCCAGCCTGCGGGCAGCGTCGCCATCACGCCTTCCGCGTTTCGCGGACGATGCGCTCGAGCTCGCCGGATTCATAGAGTTCGAGTGTAATGTCACAGCCGCCGATCAGTTCGCCGTTGATGAACAGCTGCGGGAATGTCGGCCAGTTGGAATAGCGCGGCAGGTTTGCGCGAATCTCGGGATCCTCGAGCACATTGACCGACACGTACTCGGCGTTGACAGCCTTGAGCGCCTGGGCCGTACGGCTGGAGAAGCCGCACATCGGGAACTGCGGGGTGCCTTTCATGAACAGCACGATGGGGCTGCCTTCGACGGTGGTCTTGATGCGTTCGAGTACGTCCACGGGGATACCTGTAAGAAAAGTGCGCGCGGCGCGCCAGACCACCGATTGTAGCAGCGGCCCGACGGCTGCCGCGCGGCACGCCTGCACCACCTCGCCTGAAACGACGACGCACAGGCGCCATCGACCTACCTATAATCGGGGACCCCAGCCCACCCGCAAGGAATAGCCCATGGCGATTGAACTGCCCCCCCTGCCCTACGCCAAAGATGCCCTGGCTCCGACCATTTCGGCCGAGACCATCGACTATCACTACGGCAAGCACCACCAGACCTATGTGACCAATCTGAACAACCAGATCAAGGGCACGGAGTTCGAGAACCTGCCGCTCGAAGAAATCATCAGGAAATCCAGCGGCGGCATGTTCAACAACGCAGCCCAGGTCTGGAATCACACCTTTTACTGGAACTGCCTCAAGCCCAACGGTGGCGGCGAGCCCAGTGGCAAGCTCGCCGACGCCATCAATGCAGCATTCGGCTCGTTCGCAGCCTTCAAGGAGCAGTTCACGAACACGGCATTGACCACGTTCGGTTCGGGCTGGGCCTGGCTCGTCCAGCGCGCCGACGGATCGCTGGCCCTGGTCAGCACGTCCAATGCCGCGACCCCGCTGACCGGCACAGACAAAGCGCTGCTGACCTGTGACGTGTGGGAACACGCGTATTACATCGACTACCGCAACGCGCGCGCGAAGTACGTCGAGGCCTTCTGGTCCCTGGTCAACTGGGATTTCGTCACCGCCCAGATGGCCTGAGCGCCGCGGGCCCGCACCGATGACGAAGCCGCGCTCGCGCGGCTTCGTCGCGTGCCGGGTACATCAGGTTGCATCCGGCTCAGCGCAACGAGGCGGCATCCAGTGCGGCGAGCACGGGCTCCGCCTGATCTTCACGACCGAGTGCCCAGGCAACGCGTGCGAGCCGTTCGCGCATTTCCTCCACCGATACCGCGCAGAGTGTCGCGTGACCGACCTTACGTCCGGCGCGCGGCTCCTTGCCGTAGTCATGCCAGTGCGCGCGAGATTCGGCCAGCACGGGCGCTGACTCGGGCAGCTCGCCGATCCAGTTGAACATGACAGAGACGCCCAGCGACTCCGTATCGCCGAGCGGCAATCCGAGGACTGCACGCACGTGGTTTTCGAACTGGCTGCAGGGTGCCCCCTCTATGGTCCAGTGCCCGGAATTGTGCACACGCGGAGCCATTTCGTTGCCGAGCAGCCGGCCGTCCCGGACGAAAAGCTCGAGGGCGAATGTGCCGACATAATCAAGCTTCTCGGCGATGCGGCGGGCGAGCGCCGTAGCCTGCACGGCGAGGTCCGCCGAATCAGGGGCGGGCGCCAGGCTCATCGACAGAATGCCGTCCGCATGCCAGTTCTGGGTGAGCGGATAGCTCCGGAACTCACCCTCGCGCGAACGCACCGCGACGACCGACAGCTCCCGCTCGAACGGCACGAAGGCTTCGAGAATCAGCGGGGCCGGGCCGAGCGCAGCCCAGGCCGCATCCACATCGTCGGGCGATTTGATCCGGAACTGGCCTTTGCCGTCGTAGCCCAGGCGTCGCGTCTTGACTATGGCCGGACACCCGATTGCAGCAAGCGCGCGCTCCAGGTCCGCCCTGCTGTCGACCGCGGCAAAGGCCGGCGTGTCCAGGCCGATCTCGCGAAACAGTGTCTTCTCCGCAAGGCGGTCCTGAGCCAGCGCCAGCGCGCGCGGATTCGGATAGACCCCGGTGTGTTCGGTGAGCCACTGCGCGGTCTCGGCCGGCACGTTTTCGAAATCGAACGTGGCCACATCGATACGCGCGGCGAAGGATTCGAGCGCGGCGAAGTCTCGCCAGTCCGCCTGCAGCAGCGGTGCGACCTGACTCGCGCAGGCGTCCGCAACACTGTCGACGACGAGGAAACGCACGCCGAGCGGTGCGCCCGCGAGCGCGAGCATGCGGGCGAGCTGGCCGCCGCCGAGTATGCCTACGGTCGTCATGGCTGGCGCGGATCGGCGTTGTCGAGCACCGAGCGCGTCTGCGCATCGCGAAAACCGGCGAGCGCGCGGCCAATGTCGGGATGCGTCGCCTGCAGCAGGGCCGCGGCAAACAGCGCCGTGTTGGTGGCGCCGGCCTTGCCGATCGCGAACGTCGCCACCGGAATGCCGGCCGGCATCTGGACGATCGAAAGCAACGAGTCCATGCCGCTGAGCGCCTGCGACTGCACCGGCACGCCAAGCACGGGAACGGTGGTTTTCGCGGCGAGCATGCCGGGCAGATGCGCAGCGCCGCCGGCGCCGGCAATGATGGCGCGAATGCCGCGCGCCTGTGCCTGCTCGGCATATTGAAACAGCAGATCGGGAGTGCGGTGAGCGGAGACGACGCGCACTTCGTGCGGCACGCCCAGACGCGTCAGCGTATCGGCGGCATGCTGCATCGTTTCCCAGTCAGACCGAGACCCCATCACCACGCCTACCAGAGGCTCGCTGCCGCTCGCCATGCTCATTGGTCCGCCCTGGGCAAAAACGGTATTGTAGGGGCAAATCCTCACAGGGACGCGCGCCATGGACAAGCGCCTGCTGGACATTCTCTGCTGCCCCGTCAGCAAGTCGCCCGTCAGCCCGTTGGGGCGCGCGCAGATCGAAGCGCTGAATGCGGCGATACGGACGGGCACGGTACAGACCACCGCTGGCGTCGTCGTCGGCACGCCTCTTGCTGCCGGCTTGATAACAGCGGATGGGAAGGCCATCTACCGTATCGAGGACGATATTCCGGTGATGCTGGCCGATGAGGCCATCGGCACGACGCAACTGGCCTCGTTTCCTCGCTGACGAAAACCGCGACATGCGTCACAACCTTACCGTGACGCATTTCCGATCTTCGACTTACTTCGCCGAATCGCCGAGTCTGTAGTCCCATGCGGCCTATGAGCGCTAACGACAACAATCCCAAGGTAGTCGACCTGAACCAGCGCAGTGCGGCGGCGACGCTCGGCGAGAAACCCGCAGAGACCCTCTCGCAGGTGCGCATGCATGCGCTCAAGCGACTCACCGCGCTGGCGACGACGCTGTTCGAGAACGCCGACGACGCACTGTTCGATCTGGCGAGCAAGGCCGACAACAACACGGTCCAGGCGCAATATTTCGACGGCATGCGCGAGGTGCGCAAGAAACGCCAGCAGATTGAATCGCGCTTCCAGGAACAGCTATCCCGCCAGTTCGTGGATTTTCTGGCTGGCCGGGGCATCGCCGCGAAGCCGGAGAGCAGCAACGGCGAGCTGTCGCTGAGCCTGGTCGAAAACACCGAGCTGGAAGAATCACTGGCCGTTGCCAGCATGGTCGCCAAGACGGAGAACCGTCTGCAGCGCGTGCTGTTCGCAATCAATCAGCGCCTCTCGCACATCAGCAACCAGCGCGTCGAGGACACCAACAGCCCGGTCGGTCCGGCCGCCGTGGGTCAGGCGTTCCGGCTGGCCAGCGGAGAGCTCGAGGTCGAGCTGCCCGTACGGCTGATCATCTACAAACTGTTCGATCGCTACGTCATGGGGGGGCTCGATCAGTTCTATGACGAGCTCAACGCGCTGCTGGTGCATGCCGGCGTATTGCCCCAGATCCGTGCGAATGTGACGCGCCGTCCCAGCGGCCCGGCGCCGACGCCGCCACGACCGGGCGAACTGCCCCAGGGCGGCATTCCAGGACTCGAGCAGGCTGAGACCGCCGCGGGCTATCTGCCCGTCGACGCGGCCGCGGCGGAACTTCAGGCGAATCTCTACAGTTCGCTGCGCGCCCTGCTGGCGACGCGGCGGGGTGGCGACGGTGTCGGTGCAGGCGGTGATGCCCTGGCCAGCGCCTACGTGCCGGCGACCTACAACCCGAATGTCGTACCGCTGAATCCCGCGGAAATCCTGTCGGCACTGTCGATACTGCAGAATCAGTCGCTGAGCATGCAGCAGAACGCGGTCGAATCTGCCCAGGTCGCGCTGCGCGTCAAGGAAGAACTGCTGGGCCAGGCCGGCAAGCTCCGCGGCGAAAACGGCGCGAATGTCTCGGGGGCCGATGAAGACACGATCGACCTCGTCGGCATGCTGTTCGAATACATATTGCAGGACCGCAACCTGCCGGCGCAGATGCAGGCGCTGCTGGGGCGGCTGCAGATACCCTTCCTCAAGGTGGCGCTGCTCGACAAGCATCTGTTCGCGCGTCGCACCCATCCGGCGCGCGTGTTGCTCGACAGCCTTGCGCAGGCTTGCGTCGGCTGGTCGGAAGAGTCGGACCGGGACCGTCGCCTGTACGACAAGGTCAAGGAAATCGTCGAATCCCTGCTCAAGGATTTCGAGGACGACCTCGGTATCTTCGATCGCCTGCGCGTCGACTTCGAGGCCTTCGCCGAAACGAACAAGCGGCGGGCCGAGCTCGCCGAACAGCGTGCGAGCGAAGCGACGCGCGGACGCGAAAAGTTGCTGGACGCCCGGCGCACCGCCGCACGCGAGATCATGCAGCGCGTCGAAAGCCGCACGATGCCCGACATGATCAGGAACCTGCTGTCGCGGCCCTGGGCGAATTACCTCGTGCTCGTCCTGCTGCGCCAGGGCGAGAATTCCGACGAATGGCGCCACGCGTTGCGCTTCGCCGACGAGCTCATCTGGAGCGTGCAGCCAAAACAGAATGCCGCGGAGCGAGAACGTCTGAACGCGGTGCTGCCGCAGCTCGAAAAGACCCTGCGGCATGGTCTCGCGACCGTGGCGTTCGACGAAACCGACGTGCGCCGCCTGATGCAGCAGCTCAACGTGCTCTACCAGGCGCTGCTGCAGCCGGCCGGGCCGAGCGGCGTGACCGAGGTGCCGACGCTGGAACTGACCGACCCGCTCCCGGCCGCGAGCCAGGAGGCTGGCGAAACGGTCATGAGCGCGATCAACGAAGAAGAGCCGGCGTCACCGCCGCTGGATACCGTCGAAGAGCGCTGGATCCAGGCCGTGCGCGAGCTCAAGGTGGGCACCTGGATCGAATTCCTCGATGAGCACGGAGCCAAGGAGCGCGCCAAGCTCTCATGGATAAGCCCGATCAGCTCCAAATACCTGTTCGTCAATCGCAAGGGACTCAAGGTCGCCGACCGCACACTGGTGCAGCTGGCGAGTGATCTCGCCGAAGCCCGCATCACGGTGCTGGAAGAGGTGCCCTTGTTCGATCGCGCGCTCGACGCGATCGTCGAGCGGCTCAAGAGCACCCATGCGGCGAAAACCGCGCCTGCGCCTGCGGCGGCCCCAGCCGCAGCCGCCGCCGCTGCACCGAACTGAGCCCGTTCACGCAAGGAAGCGCTGCGATGCGATTCGAACCGCCGCCTGCGGCTCTGGTACTGGCCGATGTGCGACGCGCGCTCGCGGAAGACATCGGTGACGGCGATGCAACGGCGGATCTGCTTCCGGCCGACGCCACCGCGACCGCACGCGTGATCACCCGGGAGATGGCCGTGCTCTGTGGTCAGGGCTGGTTCGAGGCTTGCTTCCGGGAACTCGCGCCGGACATCGCGATTCGCTGGCACGCGGCCGACGGGGACTGGCTCACCGCCGGCCAGGCTTTCGTGGAGCTCGCAGGCAACGCGCGTGCACTGGTTTCGGCCGAGCGGTGCGCGCTGAATTTCGTTCAGACCCTCTCGGCTACGGCCACAGTCACCGCCACCCACGTGGCAGCGGTTGCGGGCACACGCACACGCATCCTCGACACCCGCAAGACATTGCCGGGCCTGCGCATCGCCCAGAAATACGCCGTTCGCTGCGGCGGCGGAACCAACCATCGCATCGGTCTCTTCGATGCGATCCTGATCAAGGAAAACCATATTGCCGCAGCGGGCTCGCTGACCGCCGCCGTGCGCACTGCGCGGGCGCGGCATCCGCGGCTGTTGCTCGAAGTCGAGGTCGAGACGTTCGACGAGCTCGCCGAAGCGCTTGACGCGGGAGTCGACCGGGTGATGCTGGACGAATTCTCCGACGCCGACCTGAGCCGTGCCGTCGCCGAGGTTGCCGGACGGGCCGAGATCGAAGTTTCGGGAGGCGTCGACCTGTCGCGCCTCAGGACGATTGCGGCGAGCGGCGTCGACTACATCTCGATCGGAGCGCTGACCAAGCACGTGCGCGCGATCGACCTCTCGATGCGCGTTTCGCTGGACCGCTGACACGACGCCTTCCTGGCCGCTTTTCGCGCCACGTAGAGCTGAGCGCACACCGCGGCGGACGCGTATGCAAGCCCGCCCCACCCCGGCCGGCTCATGCGCGTAATGCCCGTTCGCCTCAGAACAGACCGGCGAACTTCGCTGCCCCCGCGGCGACGGCGATGACAATCACGGCGATAGCGATCCAGACGCCCGCCCCCGGGCCGGACTTTTCCGTCGCAGCGGCCGGTGGCGGCGCGAGCGTCGGCTTGGTCGTGTCCATGCCCGGCGACATCAGCAGGAAACGCACGGTATCGAGGCGCAGTTCCTCGCCCGGCTTGAGGACGCCACTGTGTACGCGCTTGTCGTTGATGAAGGTGCCGTTGGCCGAGCCCATGTCCTCGACCATGACGCCGTCGGGCAATACCTGCACCCGTGCATGGTGACGCGAGATCTCATCGCCGGGCAGGCTGATGTCGCAATCCTGCTGACGCCCTATCGTCATCGTGCCGACCAGCGCGTAGGTCTTGCCGAACGTCGATCCGGAAACACCGCGCAACATATATTTCGGCAACGCCTGGCGAATGCGCGTGCGGCCGTCGTTTTCGTCGCTGGTGGCTGGCTTGGGTGCCGGGGTCGGCGCCGACTTCTCGGGCGCGGCCAGGACCTGACAGCCGACCTTGGCAAACAGCAGCAGATCGCCCGGCTTCAACGCCGTGTCAGACGTGACCTGGCGTCCATTCAGTACGACCACGTTACGCGGATCGGGCACGCGCACCAGTGCCTGGCCGTTACGCAGGTGCACTTCGGCGTGGCGCAAGGCAATGCCGGGCGCAGCGAGAACCACGAGACACTCCGCCGCCGTACCGATCGCGGTGATACCCTCGCTCAGCGTTACCGGCTCATGCTCACCGTTCGGAAAAATCAGCTTCATTCGATCCTGCCCCTTGATCGTAGTCGTTTCGCCCCCCGTTTCCGGGACGCGCTATCGTCGACACTTTAGGCGTCGCCCGCGAGACCGCGCAAGCGATGCAACATCCGGGCACAAGCCAGGCCCGGATCCGGTTCCCGCCAGCACGCCGCCCCGCCACTACTCTCGTCGCGCTCCATCGCCACAAACGGCGGATTGGAGCAAATTCGCACTTATTGCTTCTGCTCGATCTCCCGCACGACCCGGAAGCCGAGACTGTTGAGCCCGACATCGGCACCCACACTTTCGTTCACATCGACGCTTTCCTTGTCGGGCGGCGACAGCCAGCTACGTCCGCGCGCACGACGCTCGACAACCCACTCACGCACATTGCCGTCGATGTCGTAGACCCCGGAGCGGCTCGCGCCGAATCGTCCGACCGGCGCCGTACCGGAGAATCCGTCGTCGCAGGCCGCGCCGGCACGAGAGTCGAAGGCCTTGTTGAAGGCCTGATCCGCCAGATTGGCCTCGCCGCAGCTCGATTTCGCTTCGCGCGCGAGACTGTCGAACTCGGCCGACGTCATAAGACGGTAGGTCTTGCCGCTACGTTGCGACAACCAGCGCACATACGCCTGCGCCTGATCGAAACTCAGGCAGACGACCGGATGCGAGTCGTCCTGCTCAACGTCAGGATTCTGCCAGCCGCGCTTTCGCGAACTGCGGAACACGGATTCGCGATCGCGACAGGACACATCCTTGGCTGCGCTGGAACCACCGGCACTCCAATAGCGACGGAATTCGCCGCGAGTCACTTCGAAGCGCCCGGCCGCGACGCGACCACCCGGCAGCACGACGAGGTCAGGTCCCTGCGCCCCGTCGTCGAGCCTGTCGCGGAATACGAAACCGGCACTGCCGATCGATGGCAGTTTGCGCAGTCCTTCCTGCGCCACGACATTGCCCGGGTCGATCAGTAATACCTTGTCATAGGCCGACTTTGCGGCGGCTTTGTCCCAGGCCGCCGCAGCCTTGCGCGCGTCCTCGAGCAGCGGACCGGCGAGATTCGTCCGTCGCTGGCGCACCTCGTCGACAACGACCTTGCCCTCGGCCGGTACCAGCGCAGCGAGTTCGAGCGCCTTGTCGAAGCTGGTCTTCATGCCGGCCCAGTCGCTCAGGGACTGCGCCTTGTTGCCGAGCGTCACATACGCCCGGGCTGTATCGACCACCCCCTGCCGGGCGCCTTTGTCGCGCGCATCGATGCGCAGGGCGAGCTTGAACCGATCGAGGGCGTTCTGGTTGGGCGGCGTCGTCAGGCGCTGCGCCGCGAGGTCGCCGCGTCCGAGCCGCACGAGCTTCTGCACCGGATCCTCGACGGTCGGAACATCGGCAAGGTTGCCCGGCGAGCCATCGTCCATCAGCAAGGGCACCCGGCCGGCAACCGCCGCCAGGTCCGTCGCGGCAGCGATGTCGGTGCCTGTCGACGCCGGATCGGACGCCATGCCGGTAAGCGGATCCGAAGCGGGTTCGACACTTGCCGTGATCTGTGTCGGTTCGGCCGGCGCGTCCGGGACCGCAGACGCTGGCGCGACCGCGGGAGCCGGCTCGGTCGCCGGGGGCGGATCGGCAACAGCAGCGGCGCTCGACGCCGCCGGAGCAGGCACGCTCGCTGTAGCCGGAGTCACCGGCGCGGGCGTACGAGACATGAACCAGACATACCCGCCAAGGGCAGCTGCGCCCAGCACACCGATGCCGGCGACCGCGAGCCATATGCCACCGCCACGCCGAGGCGGCACCGTTGGTTTGGTCGCAGCGCCGGCCGGCACGGCCGTTGCGCCACGCACGGGTGTCATCGGCTTCGCCACAGCCGGCTTCGGCGTGGGCCTGGGGGGCTCGGGCCGCGCCGGTGCAGCCACGGCAGGCTTCGCGGCCGGCGGAGCCGCAACGACCGGATCCGGTGTGCGTACCGCACTGTCCCCGTTCCTGGTACGTGGCGGTACGGGAATCGCATCGAGTGCGCCGAGCAGTTGCTCGGCGTTGGTATAGCGATCCTTTGGGTCTTTCGCGAGGCAGCGATCGATCAGTTCCTGCCAGTGCGCATGCGCAGCGGGCAGCCGTGGAATCGCTTCAAATACGTGCGCATAGGCGACAGCAAAACCATCGGCACCGTCGTAGGGCGGTTTGCCGGTAAGGCCATACCAGGCCAGCACGCCGAGGCTGTAAAGATCGGAACGCGTATCGATGTCGCCACCACGTGCCTGCTCGGGGCTCATGTAGTGACTGGTCCCTACCGAGAAACCCGTGCTCGTGATACGCGTCGACTGGCTGGCGGCGAGCGCGATGCCGAAATCGGTCAGCACCGGATTGTCGGCGGAATCGAACAGGATGTTGCCGGGGGCGACGTCGCGATGGACATAGCCGCGCTCATGGGCGTAGGCGAGCGCCCTCGCGACTCCGGTCAGCACCCGCTTGAGCTCGGTCTCGTCCAGCCCACGCTGCACGCGGGCGACAAAATCACCGCCGGGCAGATATTGCATGGAAAAATAGTGCAACTGGGTCGGCGTGACGCCGACATCGAATACCTGGACGATATTCGCATGGGCCAGCGACGCGAGCGTACGCGCTTCCTGCAGGAAGCGCCGCGTGAACGTCGGATCGGCCGCAAGCGCTGGCGACATGACCTTGAGCGCAACCTGCCGTTCGAGCGAAGTCTGCACCGCGAGATGGACGCTGGCCATGCCGCCCTGGCCAATCTCACGTTTTATCTGATAACCGGGTATCTCGATCACGGCCTTCGCACTCCCCTGTACTTGGCGAATCCAGCTGCGTCGACATTGTAAGGACTGTAAACCTTACACGGACGTGTCCTATTGCGCATCGTGATCGCGGCCAGAGTCGCTGAACCCGTTGAGATCCGCGACTGCCGGCACCACACTGCCGCGATGACTGAAGCCCTGCTGCTACTCGTGGTTCTTGGAACTGCTGCACTGGTCTGGCAATCCGCCCTGCGTGCACGCGACCGCGCGGTGCGGGCGAGCCGGGAGCTCTGTGCCCGCGCCGGCGTGCAATTGCTGGACCAGTCCGTGAGCCTGCGTCGAATGGCGCTGGTCCGGCTGCGATCGGGCCGACTCGCGCTGCGTCGCCACTACGGCTTCGACGTGAGCACCGATGGCACGAACCGGCACCCGGGCAGCCTGCAGTTCGACGGCGACCGGCTCGAGAATTTCAGTTTGCCACTGCGCGCCGACGATCCGTCGGTGCTGGCGGAAGTGACGCGGCTGCACTGACGGCGGACTTTTTTCTGAACGCACGCGTGCGCCCGCAACGAACATCGCCGCCTGAAACCGGGCCGGACCACGCGAGGTTTATTTGATCACGCGCAGGTGGCTACCTTTCCGGCTCGGCGCATCGGCGTCGCTGCTCGGCGGCGGCGGAGCCTGCGGCGCATCGTCCGCCGGAAACATCATGCCCTGCCCGTTTTCCTGTGCGTAGATGGCGAGCACTGCACCAATCGGGACTTCGACACGCTGGCTGACGCCGCCAAAGCGCGCATTGAACCGGATCCAGTCCCTGCCGATCTCAAGTCCGGCAACCGCACGTGGTGCGATATTGAGCACGACACGCCCATCTTTGGCCGCCTGAGGCGGCACGAGCACGCCGGGCCATACCGCGTCGACGAGCAGGTACGGCGTCAGGTTGTTGTCACCGATCCACTCGTGTATTGCACGCACCAGATAGGGGCGGTTGGAAGTCATGCCGGTGGTACCGGCGTCGTGGTCAGTCACGCAGCAGTTTCTCTTCAGGCGTCAGGCTTCGGGTGAAGCCCGGGTTGCGGAAAATGCGCTCGCCGTACTCGCTGACGACCTGCGCTTCGCGCGGCAGGCTGACACCCAGCGCCTGCAGGCGCCAGATCAGCGGGGCGAGTGCGCAATCGGCAAGGCTCATTTCCGGGTTTAGGAAGAACTTTGCCGCCTTGAACAGCGGCAGCGCGCTCAGGAGCAGCTCGCGCAATTTCTTGCGCGCCGCCTCCGAGTTTTTGCCACTGCCCGCGCACTGCTCCACGAGCGGCAGCCAGTCGCGCTCCATACGCACGATCGCCAGCCGTAGACGCGCCCGCGACAGCGGGTCGATCGGCATCAGCGGCGGGTGCGGATAGCGCTCGTCAAGATATTCGGCGATGACCGTCGGCTCGTACAGGACGAGGTCGCGATCGACCAGTGTCGGGACGCGCTGCGTCGGATTCAGGTCGACCAGATCTTCCGGCGGCTTCGCCGGATCGACGAGGACCAGATCGTAGCTGACACCCTTGGCTGCGAGGATCAGCCGTATGCGATGGCAGTGAACGCAATCGCGGGCCGAATACAACGCAAGAATCGTGCGCGAACGGGTACTCAAGGCCATGCCTCTCCCCTGACACGGTGCGGCGACCGCCCCCGGTCACCTGCACCGAATCTACTACGCGCCCAGGGATTCGCCTAGCCGCCTCGGGACCAGGCCGGCGCGACGGGCGACTGACCCGTCGCGCCGAATGCGTCAATGCACGTCCTTCCAGTATTCCTTCTTGAGAAGCCAGGCAAGGAAGGTGAAGAACGCGAGATAGAGCACGACCCAAACGCCGATCTTCTGGCGCTTGAGTGCAGCGGGCTCGGCTGCGTAGTGCAGGAAGGTGGTCAGGTCACGCACGGTCTCGTCGAACTGCTGCGCGGACTGAGTGCCCGGCTGCACGAGCTCGAGACCTTCGATGTGGGCTTCACCGCCGTCCTTTGCATGGCTGAGCTTCGCATGCTGGATGCCCTGCAGCTCCCAGAGCACGTTCGGCATCGAGGCGCCCGGGAACAGGCGGTTGTTCCAGCCCAGCGGCCGCGAGTGATCGACGTAGAACGACTTCAGATAGGCGTAGATCCAGTCCGGCCCCTTCGAACGTCCCTCGAGCGACAGGTCCGGCGGCGCCTTGCCGAACCACACCGCCGCGTCGGCTGGGGGCATCGCAGAGACGACGGTGTCGCCGAACTTGCCGCCCGTGAAGTTCAGGTTTTTCATGACCTGTTCTTCGCTGAGGCCGAGATCTTCCGCAAGGCGCGAATAGCGCACGAACTGCAGTGAATGACAGCCGACGCAATAGTTGAAGAACAGTTTCGCGCCGCGCTGCACGGCGGCGATATTGTCGGGACGGGTATTGGCCGAAGGCAGCTTGCCGCCTTCACTGGCTCCCAGCGCTGCCGGCGCGATCGACGTCAACGCAACGGCCAGCGACAGACCCAGCTTGGTCATGGCGTTCTTAATCATGCGCGGGCACCCGCTCCGGAACAGGCTTGGTGGAATCGATCTTCGTCCATAGCGGCATCGTGATGAAGAACGCGAAGTAGAGGAAGGTCAGCACGCGACCGACGATGGTCTCGACCGGGTCGGTGCCGGGACCGGCACCGATCTTGCCGAGCCAGACGAAGGACAGCGCGAACACCGCGAACGCGAGCTTGGAGATCCAGCCGCGGTAGCGAATGGACCTGACCGGACTGCGGTCCAGCCATGGCACCAGGAACAGAATGCCGATCGCGCCGAACATGGTCAGCACGCCCAGCAGCTTGTCGGGAACCACACGCAACATCGCGTAATAGGGCGTGTAGTACCAGACAGGCTTGATGTGGGCCGGTGTCACCAGACGGTCCGCCGCGATGAAGTTGTCATGCTCGAGGAACCAGCCGCCGAACGTCGGCTCGAAAAACAGCACGAAGGCGCAGATCGTCAGGAAGAAGCCGACGCCGAACAGATCCTTGACCGTGTAATAGGGATGGAACGCGATGCCGTCCAGCGGCTTGCCATTCGCATCCTTGACCTTCTTGATGTCGATGCCTTCCGGGTTGTTGGAGCCGACTTCATGCAATGCCGCGAGATGCAGCACGACGAGCAGCAGCAGCACCAGCGGCAGTGCGATCACGTGAAGCGCAAAGAACCGGTTCAACGTCGCATCGGCCGGCAAGTAATCACCCATGATCCATTCGACGAGCGAGTCACCGATCATCGGGATCGCGCCGAACAGCGAGATGATGACCTTGGCGCCCCAGAACGACATCTGGCCCCAGGGCAGCACATAGCCCATGAATGCCTCGGCCATGAGCACGAGATAGATCAGCATGCCGAGCAGCCAGACCAGTTCGCGCGGCTTCTGCGCCGAGCCATAGATCAGGCCACGGAACATGTGCAGGTAGACGACGATGAAGAACGCCGATGCGCCGGTCGAGTGCATGTAGCGCACGAGCCAGCCCCATTCGACGTCGCGCATGATGGTCAGCTCGACGGAGGCGAACGCTTCGGAAATGCCGGGTGCGACTTCGAGCGCGGACGGCTTGAAGTGCATCGTGAGGAAAATGCCGGTCAGGATCTGGTTGACGAGAACGACCAGCGCGAGCGAGCCGAAGTAGTACCAGATGTTGAAGTTCTTCGGCGCCCAGTATTCCGACATGTGCTTGCGGTACACCGGACCGAAAGCCTTGGCGCGGTAGTTGAACCAGTCCTGCAGGCCGGCGACGGCGCGGTCAATGCGGCTCGACTGCATCACGCGGCTCCTTGCGGCTTGACGCCGATGATCAGCGTCTTGTCATCGGCGAAATGATAGTCCGGCACCTTGAGGTTGGTCGGCGCGGGCACGCCCTCGAACACGCGGCCCGCCATGTCGAAGCGCGACTTGTGGCAGGGGCAGAAGAAGCCGCCCTTCCACTCCGCATCGAATGGCTCGGGCTTGATCTCGCCATGGAACTTCGGCGAGCAGCCCAGATGGGTGCAGACGCCGATCATGACGAGCCACTCTTCCTTGATCGAACGGTAGAGGTTCTGGGCGTATTTGGGCTGTTGATCCTCGTTCTTCGATTCCGGATCGCGCAGGCGCGCGTTCAAGGAAGCGAGGGTGCCGACCTGCTCGGGCGAACGGCGGACGATCCACACCGGCTGGCCACGCCATTCGGTGATGACCATCTGGCCGACTTCGATCTTGCTGATGTCCTGCTGCACCGGTGCACCGGCGGATTTCGCCTTCGCACTGGGCAGCCAGGTCTTGATGAATGGCACTGCCGCTGCGAGGGCACCTGCACCGCCGACGACTGCAGTCGTGGCCGTGAGGAACCGACGGCGGCCATGATTGACGCCTTCGTTCGCCATCCGGGTCTCCGGTTCAATACTGAAAATACGTTCGGGGTCGTCATCCCCGACTGCACCGGGCGCGGCGACATGGCCACGGTGCGGAATGGTTCCGCTCCGGCCGTCGCTGCGCACCGCTGAAGACGAAGCCCGCTGCCGGAACACCGGCAACCGTGACGGCTGGCCCCAAAAATCGTGTTAGTTTAGCGACTGATCCGGCAGCGCACAATCAAACCCGCCGGCCGCTCCAGCGCGTTGCAGCTCCGCGGCGCTCCCCCTTGGACAGGACATGAAACCCGCGTTTCGCGCGCTCGCCTTCGTGCTGCAATTCGCCACCCTCGGGCTGGCCATCGCCTTCATCGTCACGCGCCTGTGGCCCGACGCACCCGCGCGCCTGCGCGGCGCCGACCTGACACCGGCGGCGCCTCCCGCCGTACTGCCGGCAATGCCCGCCAACGGCGCCGCCAGTCCCGGCAACGGACCGGTTTCGTATGCGGACGCCGTTGCGCGTGCTGCGCCGGCCGTCGTCAACATCTATGCCAACAAGGTGGTCGCTTCGCAGCGCCGCCTGGTCTCGGTCGACCCGCTCACCCAGCGCATGTTCGGCGGCATCAGCCTCGGCCCGCCGGCATACCGTCGCGAGCAGAGCCTCGGTTCCGGCGTCATTGTGAGCAAGGACGGCTATGTGCTGACCAACAATCACGTGATCGCCCGCTCGAATGACATTCAGGTGCTGCTCTACGACGGCCGCATCGCGACCGCGCGACTCGTCGGCGGGGACGAGGACACGGACCTGGCCGTACTCAAGATCGAGGCTGGCGACCTGCCCACCATGAAGCTCGACGAGGCGCCGCCGGTCAACGTGGGCGACGTCGTGCTGGCGATCGGCAATCCGATCGGGCTCGGCAAGACGGTGACCATGGGTATAGCCAGCGCGATCGGCCGCCAGCTCGACCAGTGGGCCTACGAGGAATTCATCCAGACTGATGCCGCCATCAATTCCGGCAATTCCGGTGGAGCGCTCGTCAATGCCCGTGGCGAGCTCGTCGGCATCAATACGGCCAACGTGCCGCAGCGCCAGCTTGCCGAAGGCATCGGTTTCGCGATCCCGGTCGCGACCGCCAAGGGCGTACTCGACCAGATCATCGAGAAAGGCATGGTGGTGCGCGGCTGGCTCGGCGTCGAATACGGTCGGATGCCGATTCCGGCCAACACCAACCTGGCCAGCGCGGCACGTGGCGCGCAGGTGCTGGCGGTGTACCCGCAGAGCCCGGCCGCCCAGGCCGGACTCCAGCCCGGCGATGTACTGCTGACCTTTGACGGCGACGAGATCGACGATCCGCTCGATCTGCGCAAGCGCGAAGCCGCACTGGCGCCGGGAACCACGGTACACGTTACCGGCCTGCGTGCCGGCATCGCATTCGAGGCCGATGCCCGGCTCGTGCAGCGGCCGGTGCTGAACCGCATCCAGATTCCGGGCGGCTGATCCCGCGTCGCGGATGGCTCAGTTGGTCTGCCGATAGCGGTCCCGCAGCGTCGACACCCGCGACACGTAGACGCGGGTTTCGTCGAACGGCGGCACGCCGCCGTATTTCGCGACATTCGCGGGACCCGCGTTATAGGCGGCCATGGCAAGCCGCTCGTCACCCTGGAAGTTCTTCAGCTGCTGGGCGAGATACTGGGCGCCACCACGGATGTTCTGCGTGGCGTCGAACGGATTCTCGACACCGAGGTCGTCGGCCGTGCCCGGCATCAGCTGCATCAGCCCCTGGGCGCCCTTCTTCGACAGCGCATTCGGATTGAATGCCGATTCGGCGTGCACGACCGCGCGCAACAGGGCTTCGTCGACGCCGAATTCCAGTGCCGCCGCCGCGATCTCGGCGCGGAATGCATCGCGATTGAGCTTGGTCGACGAGAAGTTCACCTTCGAGTGCACGTCGCACGCGAAACAGGTGGAAATGTAGGTAAACAGCACCTGGTAGCGTTTGCCGGCCGGGCGGATGTTCGTGTACTCGGTGATCCCGTTGCTCTTGCTGATCTTGTAGACCGCGCCGCGCAGCACCTTGGTGGGCTCGGCCGCCGGGGTGGCGGGCGCCGCGGGTGCGCCGGCACCGCCTTCCCGGTACTGCCACTGCCCAGGCGCCGGGGTCGCAGCCGTCGCCTTGGCACTACCAGCAGAGCCGGCGGCGGCCGGTCTGACCGACTCGACCGAGAACGTCGCGGATGACATCGCCGGTGCTTCGGCAGCGGTGACCGCCTTGGCCTTGGTGTCGACGTAGCTCGCCACCTGAACACAATTCGTATAGCCGGCAGGCTTGTTGGTATAGGCGAGCTCGCCTTTGGTACCGCTGCAGCGGTAAAGCCCGCCCGCATGCGCGGACGCACCGAGGCCCCCGAGGACCAGTGCGGCCAGCCAGCGGATGCGGCGATGGCGCGAAGATGACTTCATGAACTCCCCAACTCTCGGCCCCAAGTTTCTGACAGGAAACGCGAAATTCCAAGACCACCCGGGTGAGCACAGGTTCCCGCAATGCTGGCGGCGCCTGAAGAACACGCGTAAACTACCGAGTCCATTCGCTTTTTTGGTTCATCGCCCATGGCCGGCAAGCTGTTCATCAAGACCCACGGTTGCCAGATGAACGAGTACGACTCGTCCAAGATGGCCGATGTGCTGGGCGCAGCCCACGGCCTCGAACTGACTGACAACGAGGCAGAGGCCGACGTCATCCTCATCAATACCTGCTCGATCCGCGAAAAGGCGCAGGAAAAGGTCTTTTCGCAGCTCGGCCGCTGGCGCGAACTGAAGAAAGCCAACGGCAACGTCGTCATCGGCGTCGGCGGCTGCGTCGCTTCGCAGGAGGGCGATGCCATCGTCAAGCGCGCGCCGTTCGTCGATGTCGTATTCGGCCCCCAGACGCTGCACCGCCTGCCGGAACTCATCGATGCGAAGCGCCGCACGGGCAAGCCTCAGGTCGACATCTCGTTTCCAGAAATCGAAAAGTTCGACAAGCTGCCGGAGCCGCGAGCCGAAGGGCCCTGTGCATTCGTTTCGATCATGGAGGGCTGCTCCAAGTACTGCACGTTCTGCGTCGTACCGTACACGCGCGGCGACGAAGTCAGCCGGCCGTTCGACGACGTCATCGCGGAGGTTGCCGCCCTCGCGGATCAGGGCGTGCGCGAAGTCAACCTGCTCGGCCAGAACGTGAATGCCTATCGGGGTCCCCTGCATGACGGCGGCGTCGCCGACCTGGCCCTGCTGATCCATGCGATCGCCCAGCTCGACGGCATCGGTCGCATCCGCTTCACGACCTCGCATCCGCTGGAATTCTCCGACTCGCTGGTCGAGGCCTACGCCAGCGTGCCCAAGCTCGCAAACTACCTGCACCTGCCGGTACAGGCCGGCTCCGACCGCGTGCTCGCGGCAATGAAGCGGGGCTACACCGCGCTCGAATTCAAGCAGAAGATCCGCAAGCTGCGCAGCGTACGTCCGGATATCTCGATCTCGTCGGACTTCATCGTCGGCTTTCCCGGAGAGACCGACGCGGACTTCGACAAGACCATGAAGCTGATCGAGGACGTGGGCTTCGACCAGAGCTTCAGCTTCATCTACTCCAAGCGACCGGGCACGCCGGCGGCGAATCTCGAGGACGACACCGGCGCCGACATCAAGCATGCACGCCTGCAGCGACTTCAGGCGGCCGTGACCGCGAATGCGAACCGGATCAGCCAGGCCATGGTCGGCACGCGCCAGACCGTGCTCGTCGAAGGCGCCAGCCGCAAGAACGCGGCCGAACTCACCGGCCGTACCGAGAACATGCGCTACGTGAACTTCCCGGGCGATGCACGTATGGTCGGCCACTTTGTCGATGTGGTCATCACCGAGGCCATGTCGAACTCGCTGCGGGGACGTATCGCAACCGCCACCTGAACTGCAGTGCGCCCGGTCAGGGCCGCACGCAGGCCGGTTGGATGCGGCCCGCCGCCGCCTCGTACAGCGCATGATCGCGCGGCACGGCGGACCGCAGTGCGGCGATGCCCCGTTCGGCCAGATCCAGTTCGGCCCAGGCACGTGCGCAATCGCCGCTGCGCGCGGCGATCTCGGCCAGCAATCCGTGGCCCAGGGGGGCACTGCCACCATTGGGCTGGGCGTCGAGCACGGCAACCGCCGGAACAACCAGGGCTCGAGCCCCATCGATATCGTCACGCAACAGCAGCAGCCGGCTCTGCTGCAGATCGAACGCGGCGCGCTCGACGTGTCCGACCGGGTACTCGGCGTAATAGACCGGCTGCGCAGCCGCCAGATGTTCATGTGCCGAGGCCTCGGACTGGGCCAGCAGCACTTCGGCGAGCAACAGCTGGCCTTCGGCGCGGCGCATAGGGGAAAACGCGGCCGGCGCCGTACCGATGCGACGTAGTGCCTGCTGCAGGGAATCGCGTGCGCGCTCGAGGTCGAATGCCCGGTAGGCACTCCAGCCGCGCTGGCGCAGATAGTTTTCGACCGCATCGGGACGGTTGTCATCCACGTGCCGCAGCAGTGCATCGCCGCGCGCGAACAGCGCGTCGGCACGGTCGAACTCGCCAAGCCTGGACAGCGCGCCAGCGACGCTACCGAGTGCGTCGAGCGCGACAGCGGGCGGTGCTTCGCCGGCCAGCTGTTCGATTCGTGCAGCAGTCTGACGCAATGCCGTGCGATGGCGCGGCTCATCCTGCACCGCGGCCAAAAGCTTGTAGGTACCGAGCTTGCCGCTCGCGCTGGCCTCTACGTCACGCTCGAGCTGTACCACCGCCGCCTGCAGCACGGCTTCTGCTTCCTGTGGCTTGCCGAGATTGATGAGCCCGTGTCCGATCTCGCTGAGTGCGCGCTGCAGCAGGGCGGGATCATCGGCATTCTCGCGCTGCAGTGTTTCTGCGGCGGTGCGCAGGAACTCGCTCGCATGCGGATCACGGCCGGCGTAGTGTTGCGGATTGGCCGCGCCAAGCACGCCGAGCATCGCATCGCGGTGCGCGTGTGCGACCCGCGCCTGTTCTGCCGCGATGCGCGCCTGGCGCAGGGCCGCGAGCGCACCGCCGCCGAGCGCGACCAGCGTCGCCAAGAGCACCATCAGCGGCCAGCGATAGCGCATGATCAGCTGCCGCGTCTGCTCGCGCGCGCCGCTCACGCCGCTGCGCGGCGCGCGTCCGGACAGCCAGTCGTCGAGGTCGTCGGCCAGCGCCGCAGCACTGGCGTAGCGCTGTGCCGGCGACTTCGCAAGCGCCTTGTGCACGATGCGCTCCAGCGCGCCGCCCAGACGCCGTCGTTCGCGCTGCACATAGTCGACACGACAGGCCTGCAGCAGACTGCGTGGCGGCTCGCGCAATATGGCCGCGGCCCAGTCCTCAGTTCCCGTTTCGACACGGGCATAGGGCGTCGCACCGGCGACGAGTTCGAACAGAAGCAGCCCGAGCGCGTAGACATCCGTCGCCGTCGTGGTGCGTTCGCCGGCAATCTGCTCGGGAGCGGCGAAACGCGTGGTCATGGCGCGCCACGCGGTTCGCGTGTGCTCGCCACCGCCGTCGTCGTCCAGCAGCTTGGCGATGCCGAAATCCAGCAGCTTTGGCTCGCCATTCGCGCCCACAAGAATGTTGGCCGGCTTGATGTCGCGATGAACGATCAAATGGCCATGCGCGAAGGCGACCGCGGCGCAGATGCGCCGGACCAGTGCGACACGACCGCGCAGGTCCGGCCCGATTCGTTCGACGTGGCGCGCCAGCGAGCATCCGTCCACGAACTCCATCGCGAGCCAAGGCTGCCCTTCGGGCGTGAGGCCGCCGTCGATGAGTCGGGCGATGTTCGGATGATCCAGCCGTGCGAGCAGCTGCCGTTCGCGCACGAAGCGGCGCGCGAGTTCCGGGTCCAGTGCACCATGGCGCACGAGTTTCAGCGCAACGTTCTGCTCGAAGCCCCCCTCGACGCGTTCGGCGAGAAAAACCTCGCCCATGCCACCGCGACCGATGCGACGGAGCAGCTGGAATGCACCGACGCGCCGTATCGTCGGCGTCACGTCGGGCGGCGGGTCCAGGTCGCCCGCGTCGAGGTTCGCCAACAGTCGCTCCAGCGCACCACGCAACTCGGCATCTTCGGCGCCGAGCGCAGCGAGATGGCTTGCGCGCAGTTCGGGGTCGAGCTCCATCAGCGCATGGAATTGCGCCCGCAGCTCGCCGAAGCGCTGCGGTGTCATGGCATCGGGTGGCACGCGAGGTCTCCGGGGCTGGTCTGGGCCTGCGTGCATGCGTACGCGCGCAGGCGTCGCCAGCTGACATGGCGCATGCGCGTCAGTCGCCGATCCGCTCGCGCAGCCAGGCACGCGCCATCGCCCAGTCGCGATAGACCGTGCGCTCGTCCACGCCGAGCAGTTGCGCGACCTCGCTGACTTCCAGCCCGGTGAAGTAGCGCAGCTCCACGATTTGCGCCATGCGGGGATCGAGCGCCTCCAGCGCGCGCAGCGCCTCGTCCAGTGCCGGCAGCGAGGTGTTCTCCTTGATCGGCAGGCCGACGGCTTCAACCAGGTCGGTGCGCTGCCACTGCCCGCCGCCGCGCTTCTCCCGCAATTGGGCGCGCGCGCGGTCGACCAATACCTGGCGCATCAGCTTGGCTGCGGTCGTGAACAGGTGCTTGCGGCTGGTGATGTTGAGCCGCGCCGCGCCGAGCAGCCGGACGAATACATCGTTGACGAGCGCCGTCGGCTGCAGCGTTTCGTGCCCTTGCTGGCCGCGCAGCGCATGCGCCGCGAGCCGGCGCAACTCGGCATAGACATGCGGCAGCAGCGCATCGAGCGATGCATCGTCGCCGCCCTGCCACTGCTGCAGCAGCCGCGTCACTTCGACATCGGATTCTTCCATGTGCCCTCCCCGTCCAGTCTAACCGAGCTTCATGTCAGGTCCGGCGGCGGACGGCGTATGTGGATGCGAGCCCCCAGGAATTTCCGACATGCAACCTTCACCCCTCGTTTTCGCGGCGGCACTGTGCTTCTCCGGCGCTTCTGGCGCCATGACGTACGTGGTCGACACCGGCAGCGATCTTGCGCTGACCGTCTGCGAGCCGGGCCAGCCCGGCGACTGCTCGCTGCGTGGTGCACTGCAGAATGCCAACGGTAACCCGGATCCGGACCGCATCGAGTTCGCAATCCCGCCCGGCGATGCGAGCTACGTGGCTGCGACCGACCATTGGCGCATCAGCGTCGGTGCAGCTCCGCTGCCTGCGATCGAAAATGCGCTCGAGATCGACGGCTATACCCAGCCCGGCGCGGCACCGAACACGATCTCTGCCGACAGCGGAGGGCTCGACGCCGTTCTCAAGATCGAATTGACACCGGGCAGCCAGGGCGGAACGCAGCAGAACGGGCTGGAAATATCGCCGAATTTTCCCGCGCAGGCGGCAAGCACGATCCGTGGCCTCGCGATCAGCCGATTCGCGCAACAGATCCAGCTCTGGGGCACGAGCGCCCACCGCGTGGAGGGCTGCTTCCTCGGCACCGACATCGCCGGAACGGCGGCCGCGGCGGCCGTGTCCGGCACCCGGGGTTACGGCATCTTCACGTTCGGCGCCGGGGCCTACGTCATCGGCGGCACGTCGCCTGCCGCACGCAACCTCATCAGCGGCCTGCTCTCCGCCATCATCCTGCAACGCGACAACGACGGACTGACCGTGCAGGGAAACCTGATCGGCACGGATCGCAGCGGCACCGTGGCGATTGGGCATACGAGCTTTCCAGCGATCTACACCGTGTCGCGACTCACGAATGCGCGCATCGGCGGCGCGCAGACCGGCGCACGCAACCTGATTTCAGGCAACCCGCTCGGCGCCATCGGCTTCAGTGCCGCCGGCACCGGGCCATACGCCGGCACGCGCATCGAAGGCAACGCAATCGGCACGGATGCGAGCGGCATGCTGCCGCTACCCAATGGTGGTACGCCCGGTACCGCACAGCCGGCGATCAGCATCAGCGGCACTGACAGCTGCCATCTTCTGATCGAAGGCAATACGATCGCGTTCAACCGCGGCGCCGGCGTCGCGGTGATCGGTTGCCGCGGCGTCGATGCCGGACGCAACCGCTATGCCCACAATCGCGGACTGCCGCTCGATCTGGCCCTGGGCTCATTCGCCGACGGCACGAACGTGAATGATCCGGATGACGCGGACCTCGGCAGCAATCGGCTGCAGAACGCCCCCGTGATCGACGACGTCGCCCTCTCCGGCGATGGCACGACGGTCCAGCTCACGTTTCACGTCGACACCGCCCCCGCGAACGCCGCCTATCCATTGACCATCGATGTCGCAACCGGGGCCGGCGGGCAGCCGCAGAACGCCGTCGCGTCGTTCACCTACATGGCCGCCGAAGCCCAGTCGCCCAAGACGGTGGCACTGGCCGCGTCGGCCCTGCAGGGCGGCGCACTGGTTCTCATTGCCACCGACGCCGAAGGCAACACGAGCGAGATCGCGAGCGACGCGATATTCGCCAGCACGCTGGAATTCTGAGAGGACCCGCCAATGCGACAGATACCGTCACTGTGCGTAGCACTCACCCTGCTCACACTCATACCCGCCGCGTATGGCGCGGAATGGTTCGTTTCCACCACAGGCAGCGACGCAACCGGGACCGGCTCCATCACGCAGCCGTTCCGCACCGTGCGCCATGTCGTCGAACCCGCCAACGACATCGTGGCGCCCGGCGACACGATCACCCTGCGTGGGCCGCCCGTCAACAACGTCTACGACGAGATCGAAGTTCGCCTGCGGGTGCCGCTGACCCTGCGCAGCCATCCGGGCGAATGGGCGCACATCGCCTGTCCGATCGCCATCGAGGACACGGTCTGCATCCAGATCGATCCGGGGGCGTCGGGCAGCCGCATCTCGCGACTGGAAGTCAGTGGCGGCAATCTCTACGCGATCTTTCTGCAGACCGACTGGTATCGTCCCGACGGTACCGACGGGAACGGCGCGTCGAACATCATCATCGAGGACTCGAAACTGCACGGCAGCGGCCGCGACGTGATCAAGATCACGCCGAAATGCGACAATGTGACAATACGGCGCAATGAGATCTATGCCTCGGGCGCCATCTATCCGCCAGGCACTCCACCGGAAGAAAAGAACGCCGAAGGCATCGACAACGTCAACGGCGCGAACATGCGCGTCGAAGACAACTACATCCACGATACCGCGACGACCGGCGTCTACTTCAAGGGCGGGGCACGCGACGTCATCGTGCAGCGCAATCGCATCGAGAACGCCGGGGAGGCCGGCATTCTCGTCGGTTTCGACACGAGCCCGGACTTTTTCGACCTTTCGGAAAATCCGCAGTACTACGAAGCGATCCGCGGTGTCGTGCGCAACAACGTCATACGCGGAACGAACTATGCCGGCATCGGCCTGTACGCATCGAGGGATGCCGTGGTCGCGAACAATACGATCGTCGATGCGGCACGATCGGGGCATGCGGCGATCTACTACGGCGTCACCCTGCAAGACTTCGATCCCGAAGCGGGCCGGCCCGCCAACACCGGCGCACTCGTACGCAATAATCTCGTGATCCAGAACGCCCGTCCCTGCGTGGCCGTGCGCTATTCGCAGGATCTCGGCGGACTGAGCGGACTCGTTGGCAGTCCCGGCACCGACTACAACGCGTTCCACGACATCACGGGCGCCTGTACCTACATCGACGCGCGTCCGGGCAGCCCGCTCGACGAGGGCGGTACGCTGGCCCAATGGCGCGTCGCGCTGGACGCGGACAGCCACAGCTTCGAAACCGCACTCGCCGTCGACGACACCGGGCACCTGCCGGCGGGCAGCGCCGCAATCGACACGGGGCAGACACTGGCTCAGGTCACTGACGACATCGACGGGCAGGCGCGCGCGGGCGCCTACGACATCGGGGCAGATGAGCGCAGCGCCGACGCGATTTTCGCGAATGGCTTCCAATAGCCAGGCCCAGCCCCCGGATTACGCGTGAATCGCGGCAAAACCGTTCAGTCTTCGTGGGACGCGCGGTTCAGCTCGACTCTCCGATAGTCGCGCAGCCTCGCCGGCGTCATTGCCAGGCGAGCTTTTCTCCATATCCACAACGATAGGAAAACGCGATGAACTGGATGATCGTTACGGCGATGGCTGCGGCCCTCGTCGCGGGCGTCTGCACCGCCGCACCGGCGTGTGCCGACGGATTTTTCGTCGACGGCCGCTACGGCCGCTCCGACTTCGACGGCGACGGCAAGGACATTGCTCTCGGCATCAACGGCGGCTATCGCTGGGGTGCGTTCGGGCTCGAGGGCGGCTACATCGATCTGGGCTCCCTCGACCATGGCTACGCCTTCATCGGCACGCCCGGCGGCGGCACCTCGAGCCTGCACTCCGGCATCGACGTCGGCGGCTGGACGCTCGGCGCCAATGGCCATTTCAATCTGACGCCCAACTGGTACCTTTCCGCACGCGCAGGCCTGTTTCACTGGAAGGCCGACGTCGATCTCGTCGGCGTGACCCAGAACGCCGAATTCAGCGGCAGCGACTGGTATACCGGCGTCGGCATCGGCTACGACTTCAGCGAGCGCTTCGGCGTCGGTCTGAACTACGACCATTACCGTGCCGGCAAGAGCGGCCTGGATTTCGATGCCAACGTGGTCAGCGCCAACACCGAATTCCGCTTCTGATACCGGCCAGTCGCAAATGACATCCGCCCTCCCCTCGTCAGGGGGAGGGCGCAACCGGGCCTTCACCCCTCCAGTCCGTCGGCGAAGATCCGCAGCGGCACGCCGCCGCCGGCATCCGTCGTGCAACGATGCTGCGCATCGTATTCGAGCGCACCGATATCGGGCGCCCCGTCACCCCGGCGATTCGCACAGAAATCGTCGGCCGTCTGCGGCGTGGCCGCCCCGAGATCCACGAGGCTCGCACCATCCCGCAGGCGAAAATCCGCCGCCGGCGGGTTCTGAAACCAGACCGCGAAATTTGCCAGGCTCACGTTGAGCAGATTGCCCGCGTTCGTGCTTGTGCCGCCATTGCGCAGGTTGATGCCCGCGCTCGACAGGTTATTGCGGATCTGCGCCGTCGACTCCGCGTAACGCACGTCGATGCCAGTGGTCGCGTACAGGGTGTTGTGCTCGATGCGCGTATTCGCGGCACGATTCAGATAGATGCCGACATCGTTGCACGACAGCACGATGTTGTTGCGCAAGACCCCGTGCTGGTGTTCCGGGATACAGGTCCCGTCCTCACAGATCGAGTTCGGACTGGTTCCGCCACCACCGAGCGACAGTCCCAGTCGGGTGCCGCCGGAAAACTGCCGGCTGCACCGCACGAGATTGCGTTCGAACACGCCGTCGCGCGAGTTGCCCTTCAGGAATGCCGCATAGCTGACACCGTCGCCGCCGGCTTTCTGATAGTCGTGAATCGTGTTGCCGCGCACCGTCCACCGCCGGCCGCCGACCACGTCGATCTTCGTCACCGGATTGCCGGTGTTGCGCGCGCGCGTGTCGTAGAACAAGTTGTATTCGACCACGACGTCATCGGGATAGGCGTAGACCCCATTGATCGCGAAACCGTTGCTTTTGATCTGCGCATTGAAGTCGCGCAGCACGTTGTCCCGCAGCAGCAGGAATTCGGCGCTGCCGAAGACGTGGAACGCGTGCTCGCAGTTCGAGTCGTTCGCGCACGCACCTTCGACGTCGAGGCCCTCGAAACGCCAATGCGCACCACTGACCTTGAAGCCTTCGACGAGACCGCTGCCGAACCGCAGCAGCACGCTGCGCGGTGCTGCCGCGCGAACGCGGATCGGTGCAGCGGCCGTGCCGTCGGCGAGGCAGTTCAGGTTGGAATCGACGACGTAGGTGCCGGCAGCCAGCACGATGTCGTCGCCGGGCGCGGCATTCTGCAGCGCGCTGCGCAGGCCGGCGACGTCGCCCACGGGGACGTGGCGCAGGGCGGTGGCATTGCCTGCCAGTGCCGACAGCGCGATCAGCAGGCCGATCGGCGAAATTCGCATGGTCCGGCTCCCCTCCGACGATTCAGGAGCCAACGGTAGCGCAGGCGCGCCGCCTCTGCCGTCGACCACTTCCGACTCCCGAAGCGCCGGCATCTACGCTAACCTGCCGCCCCTATGCCCAGTACTCGACACGAATTCACCCTGGAACCGGACCATCTCGAACGGCTGGCCAATCTGGCAGGCCCGTTCGACGAGCACCTGCGCCAGATCGAGCTGCGCCTCGGCGTCAGCATCGCCAACCGTGGCAACGTGTTCCGTGTCGACGGCGATGCCGGTCACGTCGAAGCCGCCGAGAAGGTGCTGCGGGCGCTCTACGCCGCAACCGAGGACGAAGTCCTCGATGCGCACCGGATCAATCTGCACCTGCAGGAGTCCAACGTCGCCGCGCTCGACATCGCCGCAGCCGCGGGCACCCAGGAGGTCGTCATCCGCGTCAAGCGCGGGTCCATCAAGGGACGCGGACCGAACCAGTCACGCTACCTGCATGCGATAGCAACCCACGACATCAATTTCGGCATAGGCCCTGCCGGCACCGGCAAGACCTATCTCGCCGTCGCGAGCGCCGTCGACGCGCTGGAGGCCAACCGGGTGCAACGCATCATTCTCGTCCGCCCCGCGGTCGAGGCCGGGGAGAAGCTCGGCTTCCTGCCGGGGGACCTGACGCAGAAGGTCGACCCCTATCTGCGTCCGCTCTACGACGCGCTCTACGAAATGCTCGGCTTCGACAAGGTGGCCAAGCTCATCGAGCGCAACGTCATCGAGATCGCACCGCTGGCGTACATGCGCGGACGCACGCTCAATGATTCGTTCGTGATCCTCGACGAGGCACAGAACACGACGGTGGAGCAGATGAAAATGTTCCTGACGCGCATTGGCTATGGCTCGGTCGCCGTCGTCACCGGCGACGTGACCCAGATCGACCTGCCACGCCAGGTGCGCTCGGGCCTGCGCGACGCGATCGAAGTGTTGCGCGATCTGTCCGGCATCAGCTTCACGTTCTTCACGGCACACGACGTGGTCCGCCACCCGCTGGTGCAGAAGATCGTGCGCGCCTACGAAAAACATGACGCCGAGAAGCACGAGGCTACGAAGAACGCAGGAGGCGGGGTATGACGATGTCGTGGAAAGCCGCGCTGCTGCTGGCATCGTTTTCTGCCACAGCCCCGGCGCAGACGCTGAGCGGCCCCGAAAGTGTCGAGTTCCATCCGCGTTCGGGACGCCAGCTCGTCAGCAACAAGAACGGCGGCAATGTGCTCTGGCGCAGTGCGACTGGCACGCTGAGCACGTTCACGAGCGCGCCCACCGCGCCCTACGGCATCGAGTTGCTGCGCGGCACGGTGTACGTGCTCGATTCGGGCTCCCTGCGCGGCTATGACGTCGACACGGCTGCCCCGGTACTGAACCTCGCGATCACGAACGCGCAATTCCTCAACGGCATCGCGTCCGACGGCGACCACACGCTCTACATCACCGACTTCAATGCGAAGGGCCTGCTCAAGGTCGATGTCACCGACCTCGCAAATCCGGTGCAGACGCCGCTGCACACGCTCCCGTCGAAACCCAACGGCGTGGTCTACGACAAGGCCAACCGTCGGCTATTGATCGCGACCTGGGGCAGCGACGGCGTGCTCAGCTACGACATTGCCGCCAACACCGCGCCGGCCCCGCTGATCACCGCGACCGGCTTCAGCAACATCGACGGCATCGCGCTCGATTGCAATGGACACCTTCACATCGCGGCATGGAGCTGCCCGGGTGGAGGCGGCTGCCTCGCCCGCTTCGAGCCGCCGTTCACGACGGCGTCGCCGGCAACCATCGTGGCGTCGTCGCTGTCGAGCCCGGCCGACATCGACTTCGACGTGCGTGGCGGTGCGATCGGCGTACCCGAATCCGGCGCGAACCGTGTCACGCTCGTGCCGGTCTGCGCGCCGGCATTGTTCACCGATGACTTCGAACGCTGATGGACCTGCTCGTCCACGTGGGCCGCGCCAGCAATCTGTCCGCTGCGGGCATCCCGCGTGCGGACAGTTTCCGGCGCTGGGCCGCGGCTGCATTCGCCGTCACGCGGCGACGCCGCGCCGGCGAGCTTTCGATCCGGCTCGTCGGTGCCGAAGAGGGGCGCGCGTACAACCGTGACTACCGTGGCCGCGACTACGCCACGAACGTGCTGTCGTTTCCGGTCGAACTGCCGTCGGGCCTGCGCACACCGCTGCTCGGCGACATCATCGTCTGCGTCCCCGTCGTCGCGCGCGAGGCGGCTGAACAGCACAAGCCGGTGCGCGCTCACTATGCGCACATGACGGTACACGGTGTGCTGCACCTGCTCGGCTACGATCACGTCAACGACACCGACGCCGAGCACATGGAAGCACTCGAACGCCGCGCGCTGGCCGCACTCGGCATTGCCGACCCCTACGCCTGAGTCAGGACGCCGCGTCCGGCAGCGGCGCCACACTGCGCGAAAGGCCGGTGTGGCGCACATCCTTGCCACGCACGAGATAGATGACCTGCTCGCAGATGTTCTTGCAGCGATCACCGATGCGTTCGAGCGCGCGCGCGCACCAGAGCATCTCGAGCGCCGCGGGCACCCGCTCGGATTCCCGCTGCATCAGCTCGACGAGCAGATGCGTGAGCTCCTTGTAGAGCACGTCGACCTCGCGGTCACGGCGCAACCGTTCGAGCGCGCGCGTTTCGTCCATGCGGGCAAACGTGTCGAGCGTCCCCCGCAGCTGGTCCCGCACCAGGCTGCCCATCTGGGCGAGCCGGAAACCGTAGTGTTCGGCGAATTCGGCACTGCCCAGTTTTTCGGCGATGCGGGCAATGCGTTCGGCCTCATCGCCGATGCGCTCGAGATTGGCCACCATGCGCACGACCGCCAGCACCAGCCTCAGGTCCGACGCCGCCGGCTGGCGCCGGGCGAGGATCTGGGTGCAGCGCGCATCGATCTCGAGTTCGGCCGCGTTGACGTCGTCCTCGCGCGCGACCACATGGGCAACCTGGCGCAGATCGCGCGCCGCGAGCGCTTCCAGCGCCGTTGCGAGCTGCGCCTCGACCAGCCCGCCCATGGCCAGCACCTGCCTGGTGAGCGCCGCGAGTTCGCTGTTGAACTGCTGGGAAATGTGCTGGCCTAGGTGGAGACGGTCCATTTGTGCATTCGTGGCTATCGGTGGCGGCGTATCTGGTCAGGCCGAGGTTACGCCCTGTTGACACGGCGCAAAAGGTGCAATGCGGCAGCGCTGCCGGCGCGGCGCTCAGCGCGCCGGCGTCTCGCGCATCCGCCCGGTGATGTAGTCTTCGGTCTCGCGCAGGCGCGGGTTGGTGAAAATCCGGTCGGTCGCGTCGAATTCCAGCAGCCGTCCGGCCTGCAGGAACGCGGTGTAGTCGGCCACGCGAGCCGCCTGCTGCATGTTGTGTGTCACCAGCAGCACGCTGTAACGCTCGCGCAGTGCCACGACCAGTTCCTCGAACCGCAAGGTCGATATCGGGTCGAGCATCGAAGCGGGTTCGTCCATCAGCAGGATTTCCGGCTCGACGGCGAGCGCCCGGGCAATGACCAGGCGCTGCTGCTGGCCTGCGGAGAGCTGCAGCGCACTGTCACCGAGCCGGTCTCGGACTTCGTTCCAGAGCCCGGCAGCGCGCAGCGCGGCCTCGACGCGATCGTCGATTTCCAGCCGCGAACGGATACCCGCCAGACGTAAGCCGAACGCGACGTTCTCCGCGACCGACTGCGGGAACGGATTGGGTTTCTGGAACACCATACCGACACGACGGCGCAGATCCGGCAGCACGATCGTATCCGCATAAGCGTCGACGCCGAAGACGCGGACCTCGCCACTGATCCGGCACCCGGCAATCTCGTCGTTGAGACGGTTGAAGCAACGCAGCAGGCTCGACTTGCCACAGCCGGAAGGGCCGATCAGCGCGGTCACGTGCCCGCGCGGCACCTGCAGGTCGACACCGGCCAGCGCGCGCCGGCCGGCGTAGTCGAGACTGAGGCCGCGCGCTTCCAGCGCGATCTCGCATCCGGCGAGCAACTGCGCCGGCATCACGCCGGCGACATTCATACGGCGAGCTCCCGCGCACGTTCGCGCAACCGGTTGCGGACCGCAATCGCTGCCGCATTCAAACCGACGACGACGACGAGCAACAGCAGCGCAGCTGCGTGCGCCTGCGCCGTGTCGCGCTGGGCGTCGCTGCCGGCCAGGGCAAGATCGTAGACGCTCTGGCCCAAATGCATGAACTGGCGCGACAGGTGCAGATACGGAAACTCCGCGTCCAGCGGCAGCGCCGGCGCGTACCTGACGGCGCCGACCAGCATCAGCGGTGCGACTTCGCCGGACGCACGCGCAACCGCCAGGATGAGCGCCGTCAGCAGGGCCGGACGCGCGACCGGCAGCACCACGCGCCACAGGGTCTCCGCACGCGTGGCACCGAGTGCGAGCGCGCCCTGGCGCAGCGAATCCGGAACACGCCCCAGGCCTTCTTCGGTCGCAATGACGACGACGGGCAAGGTCAGCAGCGCCAGCGTCAGCGCGGACCACAGCAGGCCCCCGCCGCCCCAGTGCGGCGTCGGGTTCGCGAGCACCGCGTCTAGACCGCCTCCGATGCCATTGACGAACAGCACCAGGCCGAGCAGGCCGTAGATCACCGCTGGCACACCCGCCAGATTGGCAATCGCCGCGCGCAGCAGGCGGGCGCCACGCCGGCTGCCGGCATACTCATGCAGCCAGAGGGCGAGCAGCACGCCCAGAGGCATCACGAGCACACTCATGAGCAGAACCAGCACGACGGTACCGACCAGCGCAGGGAACACACCGCCGCCGGCCTGAGGCTCGCCGACGACGAAACGCCAGGCACGCCGCAGGGCAATACCGGTTGCATCCGTCGTCGACAGCTGGTTCGCGGCGAACACGTCGACCACGTCGTCAGGCGCGGCGAAGGAACCGCCGGCTGCCTGAGCGCTCAACAGCGCACCCACGTCCGCCTGCGCCGCGGGGGCGCCGCCGCGCAGATAGAGTTCCCGGCCATCGCGCAGACGCACCGACAACGCGTCGGCGGGCCACGCCAGCGCGATCAGGTCACTGCGCCGGATGCGGTGATAGTCGGCACCACGTCGTGTCCATTCACTGCCGCGTACGATGAGCTCGCGTGCGTCCTGTCTTAGCACGGCGGCCAGCAGGACTTGCTCCGTGTCGCCACTACGCCAGCGCAGTTCCGCCACCGGCGCCGGCACAAAGGCGTGCGCCGTCTGCCGCAGCAGCACCACGAGCAGGGTCGCGAGGGCGAGCAGACTCAGGCCTACCGCACCGGCCGCGAGCCACAGCCCCGGATCGCTGCGCCGCAAGGCGCCGCGCACTGGTGTCGCGAGCGCCATGCTAAAGCCCCGCCAGCCGGCGGCGCAGTCGGCCGCGCACGAGTTCCGCCACGGCATTGAGCATCAGACACAGCGCGAACAGCAGCAACGCGGACAGCAGCAGCAGGCCGTAGCGCTCGCCGCCTGGCGTCGCTTCGGGCGCCTCGAGCGCCAGATGTGCCGCTATCGAGCGCAAGCCCGTCAGCGGCGACGCATCGAACAACGGCGTGTTGCCGCTGGCCATCAGCACGATCATGGTTTCGCCCAGCGCGCGACTGAAACCCAGCAGCAGGGCCGCTGCGACACCGGGCGCAGCAACCGGCAGCAACAGCCGCCACAGGGCCTGCCAGCGCGTTGCACCCAGCGCCTGCGCGCCCAGCATGAATTCCGCCGGTACGGCGAACAATGCATCCTCTGCGAGCGTGAACACCGTCGGCATCACGGCGAGTCCGAGCACGAGGCCCACGACCAGCGCGTTCCAGGGTGTCGTCGGCTGCACGAACGCGGCGATGGCAGTACCCGCCATGGCATCGCCGGCCGCCAGCGCGCCCCAGGCGAGCGCCACCAGCACGGGCAGCGACAGCCAGACCTCCGTCCCTGCCGCCGCGCGCCGCCAGCGCATCGGCGCCGCTTGCCGCCAGACCATGCCGGCTGCAGCGAGCACCGGCACGAGCGCAGCGAGAAAGCACACGAATGCCAGCACGTGCCGCGCGAGCCAGGGCGCCAGCAGCAGAGAGGCCACCAGCCCCAGCACGACGGCAGGGACCGCCTCGAACAGTTCGAACAGAGGCTTCAGCAACTTGCGCCAACCCGGCGGCGCGAAACGCGCACACCAGATGGCGGCACCCAACCCCAGCGGAATCGCCACGGCCAGCGCGTAGGAAGCGGCCTTGAAGCTACCGGCGAGCAAGGGCAGCACCGTCTCGCTCCAGCCCGGGGTCACTCGCGCCGACGCGAGCAGGAACAGCGGCATCGCGACGGCAAGAACGGCGAGCGCTGCCGCGGCGCCGCCGAGGCCGCCGCGCAGCCAGCGCTCCCGGCGCTCACGCACGGCCGCTCGCTGCGCGAAACGCACAGCCAGCGGCACGGTGAACGACGGGGAAGCCGGAACGGGCATGGGCGCACGCTAGGAGCTGAATATGACAGTCATGTTACAGCCCGCTGCTTGTCACCGCGGCGTCATGCAGCGGCAATCGGCACGCCATCGCCGCTTCGCACTCTGCACAGGCGATGCAGCCATCGGTCGGAGCTTGCGCCGGCATGAACTGGAACACGACTGCGATACGCCCTGACGCGGCGCTCAGCAGTCCGGTGCCGCTCGACGGGCCGCCGCATTGCCACACCCCCTACCCGCGCGGCATGCCGTGCCCGGAAAGCGACGGGCCGGACCCCACCCGGAGCCTGCGCCATGCGCGTCGCGATCGTCACTGAAACCTATCCGCCCGAGATCAACGGTGTCGCACTGACCGTGCAGTCGCTCGCCCACGGCCTGCACGGGCGCGGCCATGAGGTGCAGCTGATCCGCCCGCGCCAGCCGGCGGGCCGCGAGGACAATCACGAATCCATCGTCGACGAGGTACAGGTCAGCGGCGCCGCGATTCCCCGCTACCCCGGACTGCGCTTCGGCTGGCCGGCGCGGCGCCGGCTCGAACGGCTCTGGCGTACGCGCCGTCCGGACGCCATCTATGTCGCGACCGAGGGGCCGCTCGGCCATTCGGCGCTGCGTGCGGCGCGGCGCCTCGGCATAGCCGCAAGCACCGGTTTTCATACGCGTTTCGACGACTTCGCCCGCTTTTACGGCGTCGGCTGGCTCACCCCCTTCGTATTTGCCTGGCTGCGCCATTTCCATGCGCATTCCGCTGCCACGCTGGTACCCACGCAGGAACTCGCTGAATTCCTGCGTGGACGCGGCTTCGGCGCCGTGCGCCTGCTGCGCCGTGCGGTCGACACACAGCTGTTCGATCCGGCGCGCCGCTGCGAACAGCTGCGCCTGGCCTGGGGCCTGACCGACGACGAACTCGCCGTGGTCTATGTCGGCCGCATCGCACCGGAGAAAAACCTCGAGCTAAACGTCCGGGCATTCCGCGCCCTGCAGCAACATCGACCGCAGGCGCGCTATGTCTGGATCGGCGATGGCCCGGCCCGCGCCGAAATCGCACGCGCGAATCCCGACTTCATTTTCTGCGGCAGCCTGCGCGGCGACGAGCTCGCGAGGCACTTTGCCAGCTGCGACCTGTTTCTGTTCGCGTCGCTCAGCGAGACCTTCGGCAATGTCACGCTCGAAGCCATGGCCAGCGGCGTCGCCACCGTGGCCTTCGACTACGGCGCCGCGCGCGAACACATGATCGACGGCATCAACGGCCGTCGCGTCGCCTGCGGCGATGCCGGAGCGTTCGTCGCCGCCGCGGTCGCCCTCGCATGCGACGCCGCGCAGCGTCGTGCCCAGGCCGCCGCCGCGCGCGACGCAGTGATGCACCTGAGCCCGCAATCGGTCACCGATCACTTCGCCGATCTCCTCGCCTCGCTGCCTGCCTCCCGGAGCACCGCATGAACGCCATCGAACGCTGGAACCGTCTCGAAATCCGCAGCGGCGAATGGCGCCTCTGCCTGGTCGCGAACCGCTGGGGAACGCGCCGCACGATTGCACGCTTTTTCGGCCTAATCAGCCGCGCCGGTGACGGCGTGTTCTGGTATTCGCTGATGGGGGCGCTCGCCCTGCTCGGCGGCCCGCGCGGGGCGCAGGCCGCGCTGCACATGGCAGTGGTCGGCCTGATCGCCCTCGCGCTGTATCGCAGCCTCAAGAAACACACGCGCCGGCCGCGGCCGTTCCGCGCCCACGAGGGCATCGTCGCGCACATTCCCCCTTTGGACGAATACAGTTTTCCATCCGGACACACACTGCATGCCGTCAGTTTCAGTCTGGTCGCAATCGCCTATTTCCCGCTGCTCGCAACCGTGCTGATCCCGTTCACCGCGCTGGTCGCCGCGTCGCGCGTCGTCCTGGGGCTGCATTTCCCGAGCGACGTGCTGGCCGCCGGTGCGATTGGCAGCGCACTCGCCGGTCTTTCGCTGTGGCTGATTCCCGGGGTACGGCTACTGGCGGCCTGAAGGCCCGCCGCCGGCATCGTGTGCATGTGCTGAGGTTACGCGATGCTTCAGCGCACGACTGCCGCAACGACGCCGGGTCTCGACTGTTCGTCCCAGTCAGCCGCGTTCGCGACTTGTCCGTGCCGGCGTACGCTGACGAGCGCATCGCCGTCGATGTCGGCAAACGTCCACACCGCCTCCGCCGCCTGCGCCACGATGCCGTCATCCGGCAGGCCACGATCGCTGGCCGCGAATACCGCAGCGACGCCGGTGTTGGCATCCAGCGCCGGGCTCCAGGAGGCTGCGCCGGCGGTGACCGACTGGACGACGTAGATCTGGTTTTCGAGCGCACGCGCGCGGCAGCCCAGCCGCACGCGCGTGGCACCGGCCTGGGTATCGGTACAGCTCGGCACCAGCAGCAGGCGTGCGCCGGCTTCGTACTGGCGGCGCGCATACAGCGGGAATTCACTGTCATAGCAGACGTTGACCGCGATGCGGCCCAACGCGGTGTCGAACACCTGCAGCAGGTCCCCGGGCTCGATCAGGCCCGTGTCACGCTCGAATCCGGTCAGGGTGAGTTTGTCCTGAAACCAGCGCCGTCCGTCCGGAGCGAACAATTCGGCACGGTTGCGGTAACGACCGCTGTCCTGACGCAGCAGGAAGGTTCCGGCCAGCACATGCAGGCCACAGTCGCGCGCGAGCGCCGCAAACAGTGCCTGCCAGTCGGCGTAGAGCGGCTGCAGCGCCTCGAGGGACGCCGCGAAATCCACACGTGTCGCGTCCACGAACTGTCCGGCCAGCTCGAGCGCCAGATATTCGGGCAGCACGGCCAACTGTGCGCCCTGCGCAGCGACGGAAGCGATCTCGCGCCGCAGTCGTGCCGCATGCTCACCGAAACTCGCGGGCGCGACTATGGGCCACCGGGCACTGGCGACGCGCATCAGCACGGATCCCCGCGCAGCCAGAATCGCAGCTGATGCATCTGCGGCGACGTCGCGCCGGTTTCCTGCCATTCCAGTTCGCAGAACATGTCGTCCTGGCGCCGGTAGCCCCGCTTGCGCCAGAACGCGTCGTTGTCGCGGTGCCCGGGCGGGCGGCGCGGATCGCCGGCATCCCGTTCGACGGCGCAGAATGCCGTCACCGGCAATCCGAGTTCGCGCGCACGCGCCTCGCGCGCATCGAAGAACGCATGGCCGAGACCGCGGCCACGCCAGGCCGGCAACAGCACTGACTCCCCGAAATAGAAGACCTGCGCGGAATCGATTCCGCGACGGGTGAACGGCTCCCGGAAAGCGGCGACCTCGTCCACCAGTGGGACCGCCGTGGATGCACCGACCACGGCATCGCCGTCGAAGGCCAGCACGAACAGGCTGCGGGGTGACCGCGCGTAGGTCGCCAGATACTGCGTTTCGTAGTCCGCGCTGCCGTCGTAGCAATATGGCCAGTCACGGAACACGGCAATGCGCAGCGCTGCGACGGCGGGCAGGTGCGGCGTCACCGCCGCACCATGACAGCACTCGATTCTCGGCTCCGTGCTCATGCACCCTTGGTCTGTGCGATCCACTCGTCGACCGCGCGCTCGAGCAGCACCATCGGCAGGGCGCCGGTCTTCAGCACGACGTTGTGGAACTGCCGGATGTCGAACTTGGCGCCGAGTTCCTTCTTCGCCTTCTCGCGCAGCTCGAGGATCTTGATCATGCCTACCTTGTAGCCCAGCGCCTGGCCCGGGGCGACGAAGTAACGCTCGATTTCCGCCACGACGTCGGTCTCGACCATGCCGGTGTTGTCGAGCATGTACTGGATCGCCTGCTCGCGCGTCCATTTCTTGGAATGGATACCGGTGTCCACGACCAGACGTACCGCGCGCATCATTTCGTCACGCAGACGGCCGAGATTGTCGAGCGGATCCGTGTGAAAGCCGAGTTCGTAGGCCAGGCGCTCGGTGTACAGCGCCCAGCCCTCCGAGAACGCCGTGAACGGCAGGACGCGGCGGAAGAACGGAACCCCCTTGAGCTCCTGCTGGATGGCGATCTGGAAGTGGTGACCCGGGATCGCCTCGTGATAGGCCAGCGTGCGCATCGTGAACTTCGGCAACTCGGCCACATTGCGCAGATTGGCGTAGAACACGCCCGGACGCGAGCCGTCGAACGCGCCCGGCTGGTAGTACGCGCCGGGGGCGGTGGCCTGCGCGAATTCCGGCACCGCTTCTACCTTGACGCCGAGCTTCGGGCGGATGTCGAAAGCCGGACCCAGCTTGCCGTCGATGTCGTCGATGATGGACTGGAAGCGCGCGAGCAGTTCCTTCTTGCCCTCGGGCGTGTCCGGAAACAGCTGGTCCGGACGCTTGGTGATCTCGCGCACACGATCGCCGATGGTGCCGTCGACCAGCCCCTGGTCGCGCAGGATCGCATCCATTTCGGTGCTGATCCGCGCGACTTCGGAGAGGCCGATGTCGTGGATCTGGCCAGCGCTCATTTCCGTCGTCGTGTGATTGCGCACGCACCAGGCGTAGTAGGCGTCGCCGTTGGGCAGATGCCAGGCGCCGTAGTTGCCGTCGGCCTTTGCACGCAGCGCCTCCTGATAGGCGATGAGCTTCTGGTACGACGGATATACGCTGTCCTTGATCGCCTGTTCGACACGGGCCAGCAGGCCGTCGCGCGTGGCCTGGTCCATGTCGCCGGCCGGAATCTTGTCGAGCTTGTCCTTGAACGTGGTGTACAGCGTGTTTTCCTTCGGCGCGCTGCCGATGAAACCCTGCATCTGGGTGATGACCTTGTCCACCGTGAAGCGCGGCGGCCAGATACCCTTGCTTTCGTACAACTTCAGGTATTCGATGGTCTGGTCGAACTTGGCCGGGAACTTGCCCAGTCGCGTAATGTAGTCTTCGGCCTCGCCCTTGCTCGCGACCGGGTGCTGCTGCGCCATGAAATCCGGCAGGGCGCTCTGGATGCCGAACATCTGGTTGACCGGGAATCCGTATCCCCGGAACTGATCGCCTTCGACCTGCAGGCGCAGGAAGTAGTCGAGGACGTCGTAGGACAGCTTGCCGTCCGCATCGAGCACGTTGCGGTCGTAGCTGTGCAACATGTCGTAGCTTTCCTTCAGGATCTGGAACTGACGCTCCTCCTCGGCCGGCGACGCATCGGCGAAATCGTCGCTGTAGAAATCCATCCACTGCGGCAGGATGCGCATGCTCGACAGCATTTCAGGATTGCTGACCGCGAACTTCGCGAACACGCGGGTATAGAACCAGTCAAGCTTGGCCGGCTTGAAATACCAGACATGCACAAACAGCAGGCCGATGGCAACGACGAGGATCAGCAGGAGGCTGACCAGCCACTTCAACAGACGTTTCATGAACTCCCCCGGCGACGGCGACTAGGCAATGGTCGCGAACTGTCGCACGTTGCCGCGGCGGCGTAGGTGCCGGAAGTCATGGCGCAGTGTCGACCGGCGTCCGCGGCACCGCGACCGGCCCGTATACTGGTGCCGCGGCCGCGCCAAGGAGAGCTCATGAACTACCGGCATGCGTACCACGCGGGGAATTTTGCCGACGTGCTCAAGCACGCGGTGCTGGTGGGACTGATCGAGGCGTTGAAGCAGAAGCAGACGCCGTTCTGCTACATCGACACGCATGCGGGCCGGGGCCGTTACGACCTCCACGGCGAGGAAGCGCTGAAGACCCGCGAATATGCCGACGGCGTGATGCGCCTGCTCGATGCGGCCCGGCTCCCTGCCGCGCTGCACGTCTACCTCAACCTGGTACGCGCGCTCAATGGCAGCCGCCCCAGCCATGACATCGCGGTCTATCCGGGCTCTCCGCTGCTGGCGAGCCTGCTGCTGCGTGACGGCGATCGCGCCCAGCTCTGCGAACTGCAACCCGACGAGGCCGCCGCCCTGCGCGGCGTGTTTCGTGCCGATCCGCGCGTGGCGGTGCACGAGCGTGACGGATACGAAGCACTGAAGGCGCTGCTGCCGCCCAAGGAAAAGCGCGGACTCGTGCTGATAGACCCGCCGTTCGAGGCCCAGGAAGGGGAGTTCCGCCTGATCGAGGCCGCGCTGAAGCATGCGCGGACGCGCTGGCCGACAGGCATCTACGCGATCTGGTACCCGATCAAGCTGCGCCAGCAGATCACCGGCTTCCACCGCTGGCTGCGCAGCAGCGGATTCTCCAAAGTGCTGGTGGCCGAGCTGCTGGTCCATCCGGACAACTCGGCGCTGCGGCTGAACGGCACGGGCATGGCCATCGTCAACCCGCCGTGGAAGTTCGAGCGCCAGCTCGATGAACTGCTGCCCGTGCTTACCCAGCATCTCGCCCAGGGTCGTTTCGGCCAGCATCGGGTTGAGTGGCTCATCGAGGGTTGAGCCCGTCCGGCAGAGCGCGCGTATCCCCTTGCCACAGCGAGGAAAGAAGTCGCCCGCCGGCGCCCGCCCGGCAGCGCGACGCGCGCCCCGACCAGGGCCGCCTATAATCGCCGCCCCCAGCCGAGGTTGTCCCATGTCCAAGATGATGAAGGCCCTGGTCAAGCGCGAAGCCACCAAGGGCATCTGGATGGAAGAAGTGCCGATGCCCGAGATCGGCCCGAACGACGTGCTCGTCAAGCTCGAGAAGACCGCGATCTGCGGCACTGACCTGCACATCTACAAGTGGGACGAGTGGTCCCAGCGCACGATCAAGCCCGGACTCGTCATCGGCCACGAGTTCGTCGGTCGCATCGTCGACATGGGTGCGGGCGTGCGCGGCTATCACGTCGGGCAGCGCGTGTCGGCGGAAGGGCACATCGTCTGCGGCCACTGCCGCAACTGCCGCGCCGGCCGCCAGCACCTGTGCCCGAACACGATCGGCATCGGCGTCAACCGCCACGGCGCGTTCGCGGAATTCATCGCGATGCCCGCATCGAACCTCTGGCCGATACCCGACCAGATCCCCTCCGAACTCGCCGCGTTCTTCGACCCCTACGGCAATGCCGCGCACTGCGCCCTCGAATTCGACCTGATCGGCGAAGACGTGCTGATCACCGGCGCGGGCCCCATCGGCATCATTGCCGCCGGCATCTGCAAGCACGTCGGTGCCCGCAACGTCGTCGTGACCGACGTCAACGACTACCGCCTGAAGCTGGCTGCGGAGATGGGCGCGACACGCGTCGTCAACGTGGCCAAACAGTCGGTCAGGGACGTGGTGAAAGAACTGCACATCGAAGGCTTCGACGTCGGCCTGGAAATGAGCGGCAACCAGCGCGCGTTCACGGACATGCTCGACTGCATGTACCACGGCGGCAAGATCGCCCTGCTCGGCATCCTGCCCAAGGGCGCCGGCATCGACTGGGACAAGGTCATCTTCAAGGGGCTGGTACTGCACGGCATCTACGGACGCCGCATGTACGAGACCTGGTACAAGATGACGCAGATGGTGCTGACCGGCTTTCCGCTGGCCAAGGTGCTGACGCATCAGATTCACATCGACGACTTCCAGCGCGGTTTCGACCTCATGGAAACCGGCAACTGCGGCAAGGTCGTCTGCAGCTGGAACTGACGCCGTCGCCAGGCGGCGCCCGCTCCGTATGACGCGTTCTCCGTTCCGCACGCCCCTGTGCGCATTGACGCTCGCGCTGGCCGGCGCGGGCGTCAATGCCGACGAATTCGAGAGCGAGCCAAGTCTCGACGCGGCGGCGATCGTGCAGCCGGCGCTGCTCTCGGCACCGAATGCGACGGTCGCACCGAAGGCCCTGGTGCACGGCTACATGGCGCGCTTCGAACTGAACACCCCGTTCGGCCAGCTGCCCGCCGAAAGCGTCGAGCTGCTCGCGATCCGGCAGGCCGAGGTACCCGCGATCGAAACCCTGGAGCGGGCGAGCCGCCGCGGCGCATTCGCGCACGCACTCGGCGAGCGGTTCCGCAAGACCGGCAAGTCCGTGCTCCAGGTCGTGTCGCATCCGATCGATTCCCTGGCAGGACTTCCGTCCGGCGTAGCGCGCTATTTCCGCAAGCAGGTCGAGCGCTGGACGGGTCGCGCGCAGTCAGCCAGCGATCGCGCCGCGCGCGAATTCGGTGCGGATGGTGATCCGTTCCGCACGCCTCAGACCCCCATGAGTGCCGCGCGCGCACCGCTGCCGGGCAAACCCGCGACAGGGACCGAAAGACCCTGGTATGGCAGCCTCGGCAAGGAAATCGGCCGCGAAGCCAAGCGCCAGCTCAAGTACAACGCCATGCGACGCGAGATGGCCAGACACCTGGGCGTCGACCCTGACTCCAGCAATCCGCTGCTGCGCGAACGGCTTGATACGCTGGCCTGGGCCGCGGTTGCCGGCGACTTCAGCGGGGCCGCCGCGCTCGACATGGTTGGCGGCGCCGCGGCCGAGGTGATGTCGGCAGGCGGCCGGCTCAATGCGCTGGTCTGGGAACTGGACGACGAAAACCTGCGCGAACGCAACCAGCGGCGGCTCGCCCACTGGTGCAGCGACGCATTCGCACTGCGCCAGTTCCTGCGCCGCGGGGGGTTCAGCGACAGTCTGCGTACCGCGCTGGCCGACGAGGTCGACGCGCTGCAGCCCACACGAGGCTGCAACGACTTGCTGGAGATCGGTGCCGGCACGCGTAGCGAACTGGAAGCGCGCTATCTCGTCAATGCGCTGCGGCTGCTGCGCAGTCATGGCGCGCGAAATGGCGAGCTGTTCGTTGTCGGCGCGGCGCTGGCCTGGCGCGGAGACGACGGCCGGCTGCTGCTGCCGCTGCCACTGGACTGGCTCAGCTGGACTGCCGACATGGGCGAATTCTTCGCCGCGCCGCAGTTCCGCGTCGAAGACAAGACGGCACTCATCGGCGGCACCGCCTCGACCGCCGCACAACGTGCACTCGCTGCGCGCGGATGGCACCTGAGCCTGCGCACGCCATTCGCGGGCGCGCCGGCCTACACCGACGATCTGTCGCAGGGGCTGCCGCAATCGGCCATCGAGGAGGCTCCGCAGCTGTGTGTCGGCGACATAGCCGAGACCGCCGCCTGCCTGTGAGGCAGACGCCGCGCGTGAGCGCTGGCAAGCACGTCGGACTGTGACGCGATCGACACCCCGACTGTGGCGGCGGCGAAACATCGTGTCGCCGCGCGTATCGATAATCCGCGAGCCGGTGGTGTCGCCGGCCTGCAGGAACGGATCGCATGTACGCGGCTGCACCACACCAGATCACTCATCTACTGCGCGCCTGGCAATCCGGCGACGGCGGTGCGCGCGAATCGCTGCTGACCCTGGTCTACGACCACGTGCGCGCCATCGCGGCAAGTTCGCTGCGCGGCGCCCCCGGCGCGACCCTGACGCCGACCGAAATCGCACACGAGGCGCTGCTGCGCATCCTCGGTGCCGACGCTGACTGGGAAGACCGCCGCCACTTTTTCCATGTCATTGCCCAGGCCACGCGACAGATCCTCGTCGATGCGGCGCGCCGTCGTCAGACCGACAAGCGTGGCGGCGGGGTCGAACGTGTCGACATCGACGATGCCGCCGACCAGATCGCCGCGGTCGAGGCCGATTCACAACTGCTGCGCGTCGACGCGGCCCTGGCGGAACTCGGGCGCACCGACCAGCGCCGTGCACGGACGGTCGAGCTCGTGTATTTCGGCGGCTTTTCGCGTGCCGAGATCGCCGCGACGCTTGCCGTATCCGAAGGCACCGTCGACCGTGATCTGCGCCTGGCCCGTGCCTGGCTCAAGGTCGCCATCGAGGCGTGACACGCGCCGTCGCGGCGCCGGACGATAGCCACGCGCGGCCGTGACGCGGGGCTTGAGGTTTCCCGCACGTCATTGCGTAACCACGGACGACCACCTTCGCCCCGGAGTAGCCCCATGTCGATCCGCACCATTTCCCGCCCCTTCGCCGCACTCGCGGCAATGCTGCTGACCCTGCCGGTGTCTGCTGCGCGCCCGCTGCCCGGTGCCGGTGCGCCTGCGCCAGATCTCGTGCTGAACTGGTTCGACGGCACACCGAACTTCAGTATTGCGACGAATCTCAACTGCATCACGCAGCAACCGGAAGTCACTGTGTCGGGCTACACCGGCTTCACCTACCTGCCGCCGAACCGGACGCATTCGGTCGGCGAAGTGTTCTACACCCACCTCGTGCTGGGCCACCCGGGCAATCCCTGCACAGGCAGCGCCGTCGGTATCGAGATCGCTCTGCCCGCGGGCGTGCAGTTTGCAACATCGGCGGCCAACCCGGCATTCTGTTTCGCCCGGAGCCCGCAGGGGCCTACGTTGTACAACCTCGGCGCCGATCCGGCATATGGCTGTCCACAGAGCTATCCGCTCAGCGCCAATGGCTTCCGCATCGCTGCCCCCAATGGCGGTATCGGCGCCGGCCTCTGGGGCATGGCGCAGGGATTCTGGCTCGAACTGCTGATCCCGCTCAGAGCGACGACGGCACAGAGCGGCGCGAACCCTATCGTCTGGACCATCAACCCCGCGATCGGACAATTCGGCCAGGTCGGCGTCGGTCCCCAGATCAACGGCGACGTGGTGTTCCGCACCTCGCTCGAAGACCAGTCACTGACCCTCACGCTCTGCACGCTGGCGCCGGTCGCCACCGGCTGCTGAGGTCATGCGGGTTCACCCTCACCAGCAGTCCCGATCTGCACGCCCAAATCTACGAAGGCTTATGTACGAACATCTTCGTTGACAAATGCGGGCACCGATCCTAGGCTGCCCAGGCCGAAGCACTCGGCCTACGGGGAAATCTCGCCATGTCGTACACACGCCTTGCAGCGCTGTTCGCGCTCGCCGCCCTGGCACTGTCGCCCGGGCTCGTTCCGGCCAAAGAGTCATCCCAGCCCATCGTCGACGCCGGGCGACAGGAAACCTTCGCGGACCAGGCCGCCGCGATACGCCAGCAAATGAAACCCGGCGGTCGCTTCGAATTCGTCACGGCGGAAGAACGCCGCGAGGTCGACCGGCAGCTCGACACCATCACGGCACTGCTCGACAAGCGTGCCGGAGGCCGTCTCAGCGACAACGACCAGCTCGATCTGCTTGCCGCGCAGGAAAGCGCCAACGCCATCCTGACGCAGCGCGACGGACGGCGGCTGATCTGCGAGTTTTCCGCGCCGACCGGCTCCAACCGCAAGGTCAAACAATGCGTGACGTATGCCGATCGCATGCGCGCGCACAAGGAAACCCGCAACTATCTGCGGGAAACGATGGGCAAAAGTCCGTCCTCGGGCGAAAAGATCGACGGCCTGTGAGCGATCCGGCGCAGCGCGACCAGGGACGGTCGCACCGCAGATGACGACGTGCTCAGTCGAGCCCGTCGCGGAACAGCAGGTCGGGCACGTGCATCACGATGCAATGGATCGCGCCCGACAGCCCGATGATCCCGCTGCAATCCACACCGACCACGCTGCGCTCCGGCAATGCTGCGCGGAACGTGTCGAGCGCCGCCGCATTCTGGGTGGCAAAGCCGTTGAACTGGCAAACCAGCGCCACCTTGTTCAACAGCACGGCATTGGCGTAGGTGAAGTGCGTGCCGCCACTGCGCCAGGCCGGCGTGCGATAGACCGTATAGCCCCGCGCGGCGAGATCGGCCGCCGTGCTTTCCGTCACTGTATACGGCACGCCGTCGCCGCTCGCATGCTGGCTGATGAGCACCTTGTCGTCGGCCAGCGGCAGCATCCACATGTCGATGTGCTGGGTGGAGTCGTAACTCGCCGGGAACGGATCCGTCAGGGTCAGGTTCAGTCCCTGGTAGTCGCGGTAGTAATCCTTGATCTGCTGTTCGCTGAGCCCGGGGTTCTCGTTCACGATGAGCCGCGTCATGAACGCGTCGCGGTTACGGAACAAATGGAAATTGCCACCGCCGTGCGTCAGCGGAATATCGTACTTGGTCTCGCCCGAATACGTTGCCCAGGTGGCCGGGAACGCGTCATCGCCGGGGCGCGGCCGGTTGTAGACATGATCGACCGCGCTGCGGTGACCGTTGTCCTCGATGAACCGAGGACCGTAGTCACGCATCCAGACGCTGCAGCCGCTGCTGCAGGGCTGGGTCACGAACTTCACCCGCGACAGATCGGCGCCGGCGCCGGCCAGGGTCGAGGCCGCACTGCTCTGCTGGCTGGCGCCGGTCACGACCACGTAGACAGATGCATCCGGATCGCCGGTCGTGATCGCGACCGTCATCTGCGTGATCAGCGCGTTCTGCGATCCCCAGCGCACGAGAATGCCGCTGTTCCCCTCGTATTCGGCCTGCGCACGCACGCGACCGGGCGGCGGTGCAAACGGGACTTGCAGCGCGTCAGGCAAGCGCCAGTGACGGCGCTCCTCGGCGCTGAGCCCGCGCGGCAGCGGATACGGATCGTCATCCTGGATCAGCGCGAGAACTTCGGGGGGCACGGTGCGCGGCTCAGCCGCATGCACGCCCACAGCCGCCAGCAGTAACACCCCGAACGTCGTAACCCGCATTGCCGCCCCCGCCATGAAAGGTCTGATTCACATACGCGCAACGCGGCTTCCGTACCCGTCGCTGACGCCCGAAGCCGATCCGACGTCTGCCGGCGAGCATGCCGCCGACGCCCGGCGCTCCCCCATCCGAGGCCGTACGCCGCGGACACCGGCAAGTCCTGCGGCCGAAGCCAGTGATGCTAGCAAACACCGCGGCCGACGGCAGCGCATTTGGGTCACATCGCTGGATGTCGCACAATCGCGATCTTTCCGCCCGATCCGAGACCGCCATGGACTACCCCGCCCGCGACCGACTGACCGCCGAGCTCAACGCCATCCGCGAGCAGGGCCTGTACAAGACCGAGCGCATCATCACCACGCCGCAGTCGTCGGCGATCACGACCACCGACGGGCGCGAAGTGTTGAATTTCTGCGCCAACAATTATCTTGGCCTCGCCGACAATCGGGAGGTCATCGAGGCCGCGAAAGCCGCGCTCGACAGTCACGGATTTGGCTTGGCCTCGGTGCGTTTCATCTGCGGCACGCAGGATCTGCACAAGCAGCTCGAGGCCACCATTTCGCGCTTCTTCGGCACCGAGGACACCATCCTCTACACGAGCTGCTTCGACGCCAACGGCGGCCTGTTCGAAACTATTCTTTCGGACGAGGATACCGTCATCTCCGACGCCCTGAACCATGCGTCGATCATCGACGGCATCCGTCTGTGCAAGGCGGAGCGCCGGCGCTATGCGAATGGCGACATGACGGAACTCGAGAAACATCTCTCGGAGACGCAGCACCGGCGCACGCGCCTCATCGCCACCGATGGCGTGTTTTCCATGGATGGTTTCATCGCAAAGCTCGACGAAATCGTCGCGCTGAAGCGCCGCTACGGCGCAATGCTCATGGTCGACGATTCGCATGCGACCGGGTTCGTCGGACCCACCGGGCGCGGTTCGGCCGAGCTGCACGGTGTCATGGATGAGGTCGACATCTATACGTCGACGCTCGGCAAGGCGCTCGGCGGCGGGTCGGGCGGCTTCACGACCGGCCGGCGCGAAATCATCGAACTGCTGCGCCAGCGCTCGCGTCCCTACCTGTTTTCCAACACGCTGCCGCCGCCGCTCGTGGCGGCCTCGCTGAAAGTCTTCGAAATCCTCGCGCGATCGACCGAGCTGCGCGACCGCGTCGAGGCGAACGCCAGCCGCTTCCGCGAAGGCATGACCGCCGCGGGCTTCGATCTCAAGCCGGGGCGCCATGCGATCGTGCCGGTCATGCTGTACGACGCCAAGCTCGCGCAGGCGTTCGCGAGCGAACTGCTGGCGGAAGGCATCTACGTCATCGGCTTCTTCTATCCGGTGGTGCCGCAGGGCCAGGCCCGCATACGCACACAGATGAGCGCTGCGCACACGCCGGAGCAGATCGATCGCGCCATCGAAGCCTTCACTCGGGTGGGCCGTCGGCTCGGCGTCATTCGCTGAGACGGCGGCGCGGCTGCGTCGTTCAGCGCAATCGCTCCACGTCGTCGGCGTCGAGCCGGCGCCAGCGCCCCTTGGCCAGCTCGCCGAGCGCGAGCTGGCCTATCGCCACCCGCACGAGCCGCAGCACGCTGATCCCGTGCGCGGCGAGCAGGCGTCGGATATGCCGATTGCGCCCTTCGTCGAGCACGATCTCCAGCCACGCATGACGGGTACCGCAGCGCAACAGCTGCACGGACTTCGCCGCGAGGCACTCGCCGGCATCGTCGACGCCGGATCGCAGGGCCGACAGGAGATCCGCCTCGGGAACACAATCGATCTGCACGTGATACGTCTTGTCGACGTGGCTCTCAGGTGCCGTGAGCCGTGCTGCTGCGGCACTGTCATTGGTCAGCAGCAACAAGCCTTCACTGGCCTTGTCGAGCCGGCCCACTGGCGCAAGCCACGGCAACTGAGCGTCCGCAATGAGTGCATACACAGTATCGCGCCCGTGTTCGTCGCGAGCCGTCGTCACGATCCCGCGCGGCTTGTTGAGCATGATCCAGACCGCCTCGGCCGCGGCAATCGCGCTGCCGTCGACACTGATGCGATCACCCGGTCGCGTCGGCGCTTCCGGGTCGCGGACCGTGCGTCCGTTGAGCTGCACGCGCCCGGCCCGCACGAGTTCGGCCGCGCGGCTGCGCGAGCAATAGCCGCGCCTGGACATCGCCCGCGCGATGCCGTGACGCACGCCGTCGATCGGAACCGGCGCTCCGCGCGTTCCACCGCTGGTGCGCTTCACGGCACGGAGCCATACGGCGGGGCTTTCACCGGGCGGCCCGCGCGGGGATGATGCAGACTCCGCGGCGCGCCGCATCTGACCCTGGCGGGTTTTCCATGTCCGAGCATCACACCTCCGTCATCTGGCTGCGTGACGACAGCCCGTTCGAACGCGGCAATTATCGCCGCGAACACCAGCTGCGTTTCGAGCGCGGTCAGACGCTGCGCAACTCGGCAGCGCCGGGCTTTGGCGGACTCGGCGATGCCACCGATCCGGAAGAGCTGCTGCTCGCGGCGCTGAGCTCCTGCCACATGCTGACGTTTCTCGCGCTCTGCGCAAACCGCGGGTATCTGCTGGAGAGCTACCATGACGATGCGGTAGCCACCCTCGACAAGAATGCCGACGGCAAGTTTGCCGTGACGAAGGCGCAGCTCAACCCGCGCACGGTGTTTTCCGGCGACAGGCAGCCGACCGCGCAGGAACTCGAAACGCTGCACGAGCGCGCCCACGCAAACTGCTTCATCGCGAATTCGGTGAATTGCGAAGTCATCGTCATGCCGCCGCGCTGAGTCTTGCACGGGGCGCCGGCGGCACCGGAGGCTTCGTCGTTGCGACGACGCTGGAACCTGCGGCCGACCGCGGCGCCTCGTCCATTTCGCAGTGCCGCCTGCACCAGGCCACAGGTCCGGCGCGACAGCGCACGACCGCTCCGCGCGTTTGCTCAGGACTTGCCGAACGGCCGCTTCAAGCGCGAGAAAAGCCCGCCGCCGGATTCGCGCTCGCTCTTGACCGGCGCGCGCAGCGAGGCGCGGGATTCCCATTCGATCAGGCCGATCGCGTGATAGGCGTTGACGACGTCGAATACCTCGGCCATGGGTACGTTTGCCGCGGCCGCGATCTCGTTCAGACGCGCCGGCTGCATCATCGCCCGCGCGATCCGCTGATGCCGGTGCACTTCGCGATCGAGTTCGACCCAATGCTTGAGCCGGTAGGTTCCTCCGGGATCGAGTTGCGGCGACAGTCGCCCGCCCGAATTCACCAGCGTCTCGAGCCAGAGCAGGTGCTGGTAAGGCTGCGCCGGCTGGGTGTCACGGATCTGGCCGATTTCCGCCGTCGTCAGCCGGCGCCAGTCCGAAACCGCCAGCGGTTCCCGCGCATACGCCTCGAGCTCGGAAAGGTGTCCCTCGCTGTGGAACATGCGGTGCTTGGGATCCAGGGTCAGCGTCGCGGCGCCGTCGAAACGGATCTGCGCCGGCCCCGCGAGCAGGCGGCCATCCAGGTAGTCGCGCAATGGATGGCGGCTCGTGTCCACCACGCTACCGCGCTTCACCGGCGGCAAGGTGTTCGGTCCCGGGACGCTCCCTTGGCGCGACAGCCCGTCGCTGACTTCGAATGCACGCGCTTCGCTACGGGCTGTCGGCCCGCTGGTGCGCTCTACGCGCGTGTCCTCGTCCAGCGTCAGCGGTACCGAATAGCGCGGCTTGTGCATCTGCTCGTCGCGCCGGAACAGCGAATCCGGATCGACGAGGGTAGCGTCACCATGCGGACCCGACGTCGCAGCATCGTTGTCGAGCACGCCGGCCAGCGTGGCGGGAGGGTCGAGCTTGCGCGACGGCGTCTGGACGAACTCGAGATAAAGATCGTCGGTGCCCGAGTCGAACTGCGGCATCAGCAGGAGTCCGCCACCGGCCTGGTTCAGCACGTCCACGACATTGGGTAACTTCAACGGGCGATGCAGGCGCAGCTCCTGGGTCGACTCCGTGGGGTCGTCGGTGATCACTGCGACGCGCATCCCCGCGGCGAGCGCGCGCGTGCGCGCCATCTGGCCGGCGAACGCATTGGTATCGACGATCACAAGATCGGCCCCTTCTTCGGTGCCCCAGCGCCAGCGCTGCTTCAGCTGATCGCCCGCCTTGCGCATCAGCAGGCGCAGGTGCGCCGTATCGTCATCGCTGAGGCCGATCACCACGAGATTCTTGTCGATGCGCATGCCCCGCCCCCGGCGGACCGCTTCACGAAGCTTCCACGCGGAACGCGCCAGTCAGGCGCGTCGCCGCAATGGTCCAATAGTACCGGCTATTGCGCCGGCACCAACCCCCAAGCGCAGTTCAGTGCAGCGGCGTATCGCGTGAAACCGCGCTCAGCCAGGTTTTGCGGCCTTGCGCTTGGGCTTGAGCATGGTGCCCGTGCAGCGCGACGAACCGCAGCGACAGGCCCAGATTGCCTTGAGGCGCGGCGTGTGCCGCTCCTCGAGCGTGATGCCGTAGTCATAGCAAAGCTCTTCGCCAGCGCGGATGTCGCGCAGTGTCTCGATGACAATGCGATCCTTGCGCGCGTCGCCTCCGCTGTGCTCCTCCAGGCTGGACTGGCAGTTCGGCTCGCAGCTGTGATTGATCCAGCGTGCGATGTTGCCACCTTCGTTCGCATCCAGTACGTAGCGATCGTTGAGCGTGAACAGAAAGGTGTGCCCCGTATCGGCATTGCCGGGATAGCGCTTGTCAGCCTGCGCATGCGTCAGCAGTTTGCCGCGGTATTCGATCACCGTGGTACCGGCGGGAATGTCGACGGCGGCGAACACGCCGTTACCATGGATGGGGGAGCGGCGGGCGACGATGCGACGCGACATGAGGACTCGGTCTGATCAGGGGGAAGGCATTGTGCCGTGTCGCCCCGGCGCCGGGAAGCGTGCACGAAGCCGCGCAGCCGCGTGCGGCGACACGCGGCCCAAACACGACAGGCTCCGCACCTGAAAACCACCGCCGCCGTGAATTCCGACCGCTCGTCGGCTACCGGCAACGGCTGCGATCCGCATCACCGAAGGGAATCCGATTAGGTCGTTAGCTCTATGCCGCTGCAGCAGCGTTGGCCGCGACTGTGCTTTCTCCGGGGAATTCCACGATGTTCCGATTGATCTGCCTTGCCGTGCTCGCCGCGGTCTCTGCGGCACCGAAAGCCGCGACGTTCATCATCCGCGACCACGATGCGGCCGGACTCGTGGCCGCGATCCGCTCCGCGGAAAGCACGCTCGAGCCCGACCGCATCGAACTCGCTCCGGGCGGCCTCTACGTCCTGAGAACCCCCAGCGACACGCGGCAGCAGCTCGGTCTGCCACTGATCCGCAGCGCGATCACCATCGTCGGCAATGGTGCGGAAATACGGCGCTACTCGGATGACGAATTCGCCATGGTCGGCGTCGCCCACAGCGGCAAACTCGCGCTCGAGCATCTGGCCATTGCCGAAGCCTCGCGTGGAGCGATCATCAATCGCGGCGTGCTGCATCTGGATACGGTGCGCGTCACCGACAGCATCGCCGACGACACCAATGCGATCGTCGTCAACTATGGCACGCTGCGCGGCTGGGACAGCGAGATCAGCCACAATGCCGTGCTCTCGGCCAAGCGCGACGCCGGGATAGTGCTCAACTTCGGACGCATGGAACTGGCGCGGTCGCGACTCGCGGGCAATACCGTCACCGGCCGGCGCAGCTCCGTGCTGACGGCGTCGGCCCTGCTGAATCTCGGTGACATCAGCCTGCGTGACGTGACCATCGAGGGCAACAGTTCGCTGGCCGAGCCGAACGACACATCGACCGCGCATGCCGTGGTGAACATCGGCAACGGCTCCCTGCACGGCGAGCGCGTGAGGCTCGTCGACAACTGGCCGGAAGAAGCCAACCGCCTGCCATCGAGCGACCCGGACGCAATCAACTAGCAAAAAACACGGCAGGTCGCCGGTCAGCTGAAGCAGCTACGATCCACCCTGGACGCGGGCAGGTGTGCCCGGCGGCTATCTGCAGCCACGGGTTTCTGCTCTACTGGCGAGTCTTTCCGGTCGCGCCGTCATGTCGCAGCATCGCCATCTATTGCAGGGGCTGACGTTCAAGCTGGCCCTGTTCTACCTCCTGCTGTCGGTGCCGGCGCTGGCGCTGATCCAGTGGACCATCGTCAGCTTCGAGTTTCACGAACTGTTCAAGGCAGTCGATTCCGGGCGTCTCGCGTCGATGACACAGGACGCCGCGACCGAGATCGGCCACCACTGGCGCGACGACAAGCCACCCGGCGAAATCGAACTCGCCACGCGTGCCGAGGCGCTGGTGCTGCGGCTCGAGCGACCGCAGGACGGCCTCGCGCCGAGCTCCTATGTGATGCTCGAGTTGTCCAAGGTGCCTATCGCGGTCGGCGTTTACGACGCGTCCGGCCACCTGCTGGCAAGCGCCCCGGCTGACAGCTGGACCGCGACGCCGCCCAGCCCCGGGCATCCGGCCTGGGACCAGGCGCGCCACTCCGGAACGGCAGACTTGCCCGGCGCAGAGGCACCGGAACGCGTGCGCCGCGTTCTCGCGACGATCCGTGACGGCGCGGGAACGCTCCGCGGGTTTCTGCTGACCGAGTTGCGGCTGCCGCTGCCCTGGCAACGCATCGCTGGTGAAAAGAGCTTCGAATGGCCGGTGCTGTTCGTCTATCTCGTCGTCTTCAGTCTGGCGACCGCTTTTTTCATGGTGCGCTGGGTCACACGCCGGCTCAACACGATCGCCGACGCCGCCGAGTCCTGGAGCGCCGGCGATTTCTCGACCCTGATCCCGGACGATTCCGGGGACGAACTCGGACGTCTGTCTCGCGACCTGAACCGCATGGCGGTCGAACTCATGAGTCTGCTGCAGTCCCGCGCGGAACTCGCCAGTCTGCAGGAACGCCAGAGGATCGCGCGCGACCTGCATGACACGGTCAAGCAGAAGGCATTCGCGTTGAACCTGCACATTCGCGCCGCGCGACGACTGATCGGCACCGACAACGATGCAGCCAAGGCGCGCATGGACGAGTCGTTCGCACTGATCGGTGGCATCCAGCGCCAGCTCGTGCTCGTGCTCGACGAACTGAGGGTGGAACGTGCTCCACGCGGGTTCCTGGCGCCGCGACTGCGCGACCTCGCCGAACGCTGGGCACGCATCAGCGGCCTGCAGCGCGAGTTCGACCTGGATGACACGATCCGCGATGACGCGGTGCACGGCGAAGCCCTGCTGAGCATTGCCGAGGAGGCTCTCGCCAACGTGCTGCGACATAGCCGTGCGACCAGGGTCTCAATCCGGCTCCATCGCCAGGACGAGCAGATTGCGCTCTCCATCGCCGATAATGGCATCGGCGGTGCCGACAGCAGCAGCGGCATGGGACTGGCGAACATGCGCGCCCGCGCGGAAGGGCTGCCGCAGGGCCGGTTCGAGCTGATCAGTTCGCCCGGTGCCGGCACCGAGGTGAGAGTCCGCTGCAATTACGGAGCATGACTGCCATGAATTCGACGATTCGCGTCATCATCGCCGACGATCACGTGCTGGTGCGGCAGGGCGTGCGCGCCTTCCTCGACACCTGCGACGACCTGACCATTGTCGGTGAAGCCGACAGCGCCGAATCGGCCGCCGCCGTCTGCCGCGAGCTCGCGCCCGACGTGGCGCTGATCGATCTGGTCATGCCGGGCGGCGGCGTCGAGGCGACGCGGCTGATCCGCAGTTCGTGTCCGTCGACCCAGGTGCTGATACTCACCAGCTACGAAGACGATGCGCAGATCGTCCACGCGGTGCAGGCCGGTGCTTTGTCCTACCTGCTGAAGGACACGGACGCAGATACCCTGGCAGACGCAGTGCGGCGTACGGCCCGCGGCGAGGCGATACTGCATCCACGTATCGCAACGCGTCTGGTGCAGGCCGTGCGCGCCCCGGCGACCGACCCGGCACCGAGCGCGCTCGACCGGCTCAGCCTGCGCGAGCGCGAAGTGCTCGAGCTCATGGCCGACGGCCTGTCGAACCAGATCATCGCAACCCGCATGGGCATCGGCGAAAAGACCGTGAAAACCCATGTGAGCAACGTACTCGCCAAGCTGGAACTGCAGGACCGCACCCAGGCCGCCGTCTACGCGTGGCGCGCTGGCGTGAAGCGCTGACCCCGCGAACGAGGCGCGGGCATCGCGACCTCAATTCATGCAAGCGGTCGCCCGGAACTGGATTAGCGTTCCGGGATCAATCCATCGAAGCGCTCGTGGGTGCGTGAGGCATCGTCCCAGATCGCCGGCGCCGCTATCCGCCGCGCAGCCGCGGCACGAAGCGGGACAACAACACCATCCAGAGCGCGCCGGCCGCCCAGCCGGCGAGTACGTCACTGGGCCAGTGCACGCCGAGATACACGCGGCTGCAGCCCACGGCGGCTGCGACGATCCACGCGACCAGCAACACATAGTCGCGCGCACGCCGGCTCTCGAAATCCGCAGCCAGCAGCATCGCGAAGGTCACCCAGGCGACGGTGGCCATCAAGGTGTGTCCGCTGGGGAAGCTCGCGCTGTAGATCTCGGCTTCGTGCGAGACCAGATCGGGCCGCGGCCGGGATACGAGCAGCTTGGCGGCAGCGCTGACGAGCTGGGCGCCGACGATGCTGAAAGCCAGGATCGCCATGTCCTTGAACCGCCGCTGCAGTCCGAGAAATCCGGCCAGCAGCAGACTTGCTCCGGCCACTACGCCAATGCCGCCGAGACCGGTCATGTCGCGCATCACGTCTTCGAACCAGCCCGGCCCGATCGGATCGCTCGCCTGAGCGTCGCGCAGCAGCAGCATGATCTGGCGATCGAGCGTATGCGCGCCGCCGTCGGCAAACAGCGACGACACCGCGAGCGCGAGCAGAGCGACGGACGCGACGCCGATCACGAGCCGCCGCGACCAGCGTCGCTCAGCGGGCGCCTGCCACGCGGAGCCGGTCATATCAGGACTCCACCAGCGCGGCAATGACCGGATCGCATCAGCAGCATCCGTGATCACCGTGGTGCGAGTGCGCGGCGCTCGCCGCCACGCCTGCCGTCAGACCGGCCTGGCCCGCCACGAAATGATCCGCGACGACTTTCGCCACACACATCGTCACGCGCTTGCCCGTTGGGATATGCAGGAACTCGTTCGGACCATGCGCATTGGAATGCGGCCCCAGCACGCCGGTGATCAGGAACTGCGCGCCCGGGAACTTCTCGCCGAGCATGCCCATGAACGGGATCGTACCGCCTTCGCCCATGTACGCCGGTGCGGGGCCGAAAAACGTCGTCGACGCCTCGGCGACGGAATTTTCGAGCCATTCCGACAGCTGCGGTGCGTTCCAGCCGGTTGAGGCCTTCTCGAGATCGAACGTGACCTCGCAGCCGTAGGGTGGATCGCGCTCGAGCAAGGTCTTCAGAAATTCGCCGGCAGTCGCACCGTCACGCGTGGGCGGCAGGCGCAGGCTGAGCTTGACCGCGGTGAACGGCCGCAGCACGTTGCCGGCCGACTCCAGCGGCGGCATCCCGGCCACGCCGGTCACGGACAGCGCCGGACGCCAGGTGCGATTGAGCACGAGCTCGGCCAGATCCTCACCCATCGGCTGCATGCCGTTCACGAAGGGAAATTTGGAATACACCGCATCGCCGAGCACCTCGGCGGAGCGCCTCGCCTGCTCGACGCGCTGCGCCGGAATTTCGACGAACAGTTCCGGCGTACGGACTCTGCCGGTCGTTCCGTCCTCCAGCCTGTCCAGCAGCTGCCGCAGGATGCGGAAACTCGAGGCGACGACACCGGACGCGTCGCCCGAATGCACGCCTTCCTCGAGCACCTTGACCGTCAGGTTTCCGCCGGTAAGGCCACGCAGGCTCGTCGTTAACCAGAGCTGTTCGTAGTTGCCGCAGCCCGAATCGAGGCAGACCACCAGTGACGGCCTGCCGATACGCCCGGCGAGATGATCGACGTAGTACGGCAGGTCATAGCTGCCGGATTCCTCGCAGGCCTCGATCATGACCACGCAGCGGGCATGGGGAATACCCTGCTCCTGCAACGCGAGAATGGCCGCCAGCGAACCGAATATCGCATAGCCGTCATCGGCGCCGCCGCGTCCATAGAGCCTGTCGCCCTTGATGACGGGCTTCCAGGGTCCGAGGTCATCGGCCCAGCCGGTCATTTCCGGCTGCTTGTCGAGATGACCATAGAGCACGATGCAGTCGTCGTTGCTGCCGGGTATGTCGATGAAAATCAGCGGCGTGCGCCCCGGCAATCGCACCACATCGACCTGCATGCCTGCGATCGGCTGCGCGCGCGCCCAGTCCGCGAGCAGCTCGATCGCCTGATCCATGTACCCATGCTCTACCCAGTCGGCATCGAACATCGGCGACTTGTTGGGAATGCGGATGTACTCGACGAGGCGAGGAACGATTTCCTCGTCCCACTTGGCCGAAACGAAGGCACGCAACTGTTCGGTGTTCATCAGTCTTCCTGGGACGCTGCAGCGAGGCGCGAATGGTACTCCGGCAAACGCCGGCTAACGAGTTGTGCCACGGGAATTTTTCCCTAGGGACCAGGCCGGATTGCGATTTTTCCTAGTGGGAACGACGGCATCCGCTCAGGTATCTGCGCGGCAATGTTCCGACGCCGCGGAAGCGGCACCTGCCTATCGTGTCACCTGTCGGGGCCAGAACGGCACGACCCTGAAACCACCCCTTGAACAGGAGCATTCCCATGAAGAACTTCATCAAGTCCCTCGCCCTCTCGCTCGCTTTCTGCTTCCCGGCGTTCGCCGCCCAGCCGGTCAACGTCAACACCGCCGACGCCGGCACGATCGCCGCCAACCTCAAGGGCGTCGGCCAGAGCAAGGCCGAGGCGATCGTCGCCTACCGCGAGAAGAACGGGGCGTTCAAGAGCGTCGACGATCTGGCCAAGGTCAAGGGCATCGGCGAGAAGACGGTTGCCGCCAATCGCGAATACATCCTGGTCGAGGGTGGCAGCGTCAAGGCCAAGCCCGCGAGCGGCGACCGCTCCGGCGGCTGAGCGCGCGCCGGCGCGCAACCGCGGCGGCAGGTGTCGCCGCGGGCCAGTCAGGCGGGGACGGGCGTACAGGCAGACGGTCGAGTCACGCAGGGATGCTCCACGGCAAGGTAGCCGTCGCGACCGTCAGTCTTCGCCGCCCGTTCCCGCCCTCTGCTCGCGCAGCAACTGGCGCAGGAACGGAACGGTCACGCGTCGCTTGGCCGCAAGCGACGCGCGATCGACCTGATCGAGCAGCTCGCCGAGACTGCCGAGGTCGCGCGCATAGTGCGTAAACAGGAAATCCAATACGGTTTCGTCGAGCGCGATGCCGCGTGCCTCGGCCCGCTCACGCAGAACTTCGCGTCGTTGCGCGTCATCGAGCGGACGCAGCGGAGCCTGCGTACAGCTCGACAGCCGCGACACGAGATCAGGCAACAGTATGCCAACCTGCGCCGGCGGAGCCGCCGCGACGAACACCAGGCAACTGCCTTCCGCGCGACAGCGGTTGTAGAGATCGAACAGCGCGTGTTCGGCTCCCCCTATGCCCGCGATTGCATCGACATCGTCGACTGCGAGCAGGTCGCTGCCGCCGAAGCCGCGGATCGCGTCGTCGTGAGCGCCGGCCAGCGCCGCCAGCGGCAGGTATTGCGCGCTGAATCCAGCCGCGCTCGCTGCCTGGCAGGCCGCCATCAGCAGATGCGTACGGCCGCTGCCCTCCGGCCCGTGCAGATAGACCCAGGCCGACGCCGCGCCGGCGGCGACCTGCTGCAGCAGTCCTACCGTAGCGGCGTTGCCCCCGGTGAAAAACGTTTCGAACCGCTGCTGTGCGGGCCAGCGCCAGCCCAAAGGCAACTGCTGCACGTCAACCTGCCGCCGGCTTGCCATCACCCGGAGCTGCACCGGCCGACGGATCGGTCGCCGTCGACACGAGCTCGCTCGCAGCGACGATGCTGCCGTTGGAGACGACAACGACCTGCGAGGCCCCGGCCGAGGCCTCAGGCGCCACGTCCGCCTGCTGATACAGCTGGCTGGCCGTGTATTTTTCGTGCAGATAGCGCAACAGGACCATCGCCACGGCAGCTGCCGGCAAAGCGAGCAGCACGCCGAGGAATCCGAACAGCTCGCCGCCGGCGAGCACCGCGAAAATGACGGCGACCGGATGCAGGCCGATCTTGTCGCCGACGAGCTTGGGCACGAGCACATAGCCCTCTATCGTCTGGCCAACGCCAAACACCGCGAGCACCATGAACACGTGCGCCCAGTCCTGGTACTGGACGATGGCCGCAATCAGGGCCATGCCCAGACCTACGATGGCCCCGAGATACGGAACGAAACTGATGAGGCCGGCGATCATGCCGATCAGCGGCCCCACGTCGATGCCGACTAGCCAGAGACCGACCGCATACAGGGTGCCGAGCGACAGCATCACGCTGAGCTGGCCGCGCAGGAACGCACCGAGCACCTCGTCGGACTCGCGCGCCAGCCGACTCAGCGTCGGTTCGATCTGGCGCGGCAGCAATTCATTGACCCGCGACACCAGCAGGTCCCAGTCACGCAGCAGATAGAACGTGACGACGGGAATCAGCACGAGCTGGGCTATCCAGCCGAGCACGGTCAGGCCGGACGCCGATACTTGTGCAAGTAGCCGCGTAGCGATGCCACCGGCCTCGCGCCAGTGGCCCTTGAGCATCTCGATCAGCTTGTTCGGATCGGCGAAATCGAGCGTGACGCCGAAACGCTGCTCGAGCTGCGGCTGGGCCTCGGCCTGTATCCAGGCGAGCCAGCGCGGCAGCTGATCGAGAAACTTCGCGATCTGGCGCTCGGTGAAGGGAATCACGAGGAGCACGATCGCGACGAGCGCGAGCCCGATCAGCAGGAAAACGAGGCAGACGGCGAAATTGCGCGAAAGCCCCATGCGCTCGAGCCGGTCGACGACGGGGTCCCACAGGTAGGCGAACAACGCCGCGATCGCGAACGGCGTCAGCGCCGGCGCAAGCAGGTAGATCAAACCGCCGCCGACCAGGATCAGCACCAGCCATTGCCAGCGTTCGGTCGTCGTCATTGCGTGTCACTCCGTTGAGGGTGCGTTTCGCGCCAGGCCTTGAGCGACCAACGCACCACGTAATCGATGCCGCTGGCCAGCGTCGCGAGTGTCACCATCGAGAGCAGTGCGAGATTGAACCACTCCGGCCATTCCGCGAAACGCGACAGATGCAGCAGCGTCGCGAGCACGAGCACGATCTGCAATCCCGTCGTCAACTTGCTGAGCGCACTCGGCGCTGCATCCAGCGGGCCGACCAGGTTGTGATAGGCGACCGCGCCCGACACGATGACGACGTCGCGGCCGATCACGAGCCCGGCCAGCCACCACGGCAGGGCACCCGCCTGCGCAAGCCCCACGAAACAGGCGACGAGCAACAGCTTGTCGGCCACCGGATCGATGAGTCCGCCGAGCCGGCTTTGCCACGAGAATCGTTTCGCGAGAAACCCGTCGAGCGCATCCGAGAATCCGGCAACGAGCGCCACGATCAACGCGGCATCGAACCGTCCGTCGCGCAACAGCCACGCGAGCGGCACGGTCAGCAGCATGCGCAGCAAGGTAAGCAGGTTGGGGATATGGCGCATGTGTCAGGGATTCAGCGCCAGCGTCGCCTCCACGCCGTCGATCGGCGGTGCGGTATTGACGACGCGCAGGACGCCGTCGGGCGGCAGATACGCCAGCCAGCGATCGAGCGCCAGATTCAGGGTCAACTTGAGCAGCAGCCCGTCGCCACGCGCCTGTTCAGGCTGGAACTCACGCACGAGGTCATTGCCGCCGAGTGTCTCGAACAAGCGCGCATAGTCCTGCGCCGACTGCAGGCCGCTGACCCAGATTCTGGCCTCGGTGATGCGGCGCTCTTCGGCGGCGGTGGACGCGCGGCCGCGGGTGCGGTCCACCGCTCCCTCCGCGCCACCCGAGAGCGCCGCAGCGAGGTCGGCGTCGCGCGTTTCCCAGGCCGGCTGGGGTTGCCCGCCCAGTGCGAGCGTCCAGCGTACCGACCACACATCGCCGACGCGCCGAAGCTGCCCGATCAATACGGTGTCGGTCTGGTAGCGCGCCGCATCGGCGCTGAGGGTTGCGACATCCCCCTCCCAGACGATCTGTGCAGTGGTCTGCGCCTGTTCCGGCGTATCGAGGCGCGGCCAGACCAGCGTGATACCGCGCTGTTCGGCAACCTGCTGCATCGCCCGCCCGGCAGGATCCGAACTGTCGAGCAGCCGCAGGCCGTTGCCGTCGTCCACGACGAGCCAGGTCACGACCGGTGCACGCGCAGCCGGCGTCCAGACCCGCAGGCCGCGATCGCGCAGCACGCGGTCCAGCGCGGCCCGGTCGAAACTCGCGACGAGACTCAGACGGAGCACCGGCTGGCCATCGACATTCGCGACTTCCTGCCGGTAGGTGTACTGCTGCACGTAGCGCTCGGCCGAATCGACGAGTTTGGCGACGGCCTCGCCGTTGATCGCGTCCCGATCGCCGGTCAGCTTGACCACGACCTGGGCCAGCGCGCTTTTCAGCGCGACGGCGCGCTGTTCGTCGGACTGGTCGGACACCGGCACTTCGCCGGCATACAGATTGGCCGAGGCTGACTGTGCCCGGACCGGGCCTCCGAACGACGACAGGCTCGCAAGAGCGAGCAGCAAAGTGATCAAGCGGGCGTAACGCACGGACATTCCCTGGTCGGCGGTCGGATTCCGGCCAAGTCTGCCCAAAGCCAGACCCGGCGTCCATGCGGCGGCGGCGGCGTGCATCGGCGCCGACTGCTATGATTGCGCCCCTTTTTTCCACCCGGCCCGCCTCATGTCCGATCCCAAGACCGCCCTGACCTACCGCGACGCCGGGGTCGACATCGATGCCGGCAATGCGGTCGTCGAGCGCATCAAGCCGCTGGTCGCACGCACTTTCCGCAAGGAGGTCATGGCCGGGCTCGGCGGCTTCGGCGCACTGTTCGAGCTGACCGGGCGCTACCGGGAGCCGGTGCTCGTTTCCGGCACCGACGGTGTCGGCACGAAGCTCAAGCTCGCGCAAACGCTCAATCGCCACGACACCATCGGCATTGACCTGGTCGGCATGTGCGTCAACGACGTTCTCGTGCAGGGCGCCGAGTCCCTGTTCTTCCTCGACTACTTCGCAACCGGCAAGCTCGACGTGGATACGACGGTCGCCGTCGTCAGCGGCATCGCAAAAGGCTGTGAGCTCGCCGGCTGTGCGCTGATCGGGGGCGAAACCGCCGAGATGCCCGACATGTATGCACCCGGCGAATACGACCTTGCCGGCTTCTGCGTCGGCGCAGTCGAGAAATCACGCCTCATCGACGGTAGCCGTCTCCAGGCGGGCGACGCGATCATCGGCATCGCTTCCAGTGGCGCCCACTCAAACGGTTATTCGCTGATCCGCCGTATTGTCGCGCGCGCCGGCAGCCCCTTCGATCTCGATATTGGCGGGGTCCCGCTGGCCGATGCGCTCATGGCGCCAACCACGATCTACGTGAAGCCCGTGCTGCGCCTGCTGGCGGAACAGCCGATCAAGGGCATGGCCCACATCACCGGCGGCGGCCTGAAGGAAAACATCATCCGCGTCGTGCCTGACACGCTTGGCATTGCCCTCGACAGCAGCGCGTGGCCGTTGCCCCCGCTGTTCGACTGGCTGCAACGCGAAGGCAACGTCGCCCGCGAGGAAATGTGGCGCACGTTCAATTGCGGCATCGGCTATACGGTCATTGTCGCGCGCGATGCGGTCGCGCCGACCCTGGACGCCCTGCAGGCGCTCGACCTGCGCGCCTGGCCGATCGGCGAGATCATCCCCTCGCCTGGCGACGACCGTGTGCTGATCCGCTGATGCCGGTACCGTTGCGCGTCGCGGTACTCGTTTCGGGTCGCGGCTCCAACCTGCAGGCGCTGATCGCCGCGCAGCGGGCGGGCCGGCTGCCGATCGACATCGTCGTCGTCGCGAGCAACCGGGTCGCGGCCGAAGCGCTGCGCCACGCCGAAGCGGCCGGCATTCCCACGCTCGCGCTCGATCCGGCCGGCATGCAGGACCGGCCGCGCTACGACGCCGAGCTGATGCGCCGCGTGGGCGACTACCAGCCAGACCTCATCGTGCTCGCTGGATTCATGCGCGTGCTGGACGCGGCCGCGATAGCTCCCTGGGCGGGCCGGATCATCAACATCCATCCCTCGCTGCTGCCCAAGTATCCCGGCCTGCACACTCACCGCCGCGCGCTCGACGCCGGCGACACGCTGCACGGCGCCAGCGTGCACTTCGTCACCGCCGAACTCGATGGCGGTCCGGTGCTGGCCCGCTGCGAAATCGCGATCGAAGCCGGCGACGATCCGGAGTCACTGTCAGCCCGGCTGCTGCCGCGCGAGCATGAACTGCTGTGCCGCTGCGTCCAGTGGATAGCCGAGGGGCGCGCGCGGCTGCGCGACAATGTCGTGCACTTCGACGACGCCCCCTTGTCCGAAACCCTGCGCGTCTGAGCGGGGACAGGTTCAGCCGCGCGCGACGACACTGCGCCGTCCGCTTTTTCCGGAGTTCCTTCCATGCGTTTCGCCGCACTGCTCGTGTTCTGTGCGTCCTCCGTGTCCGTGTTGGCCGCACCGCCGGACGCCTCCGGCACGGGGACGCCACTGCATCACCCGCTGAAGCCGTTCGTCGCCACCTACGACGTCAAGCGCGGCGGAAAGACCATCGGGGAGGCGACCATGACGCTGAGCCGTGACGCGGCGAACGGATGGACGCTGGTGACAGAGACGCGCGGGACGGCCGGCATGGCGAGACTGCTCGGGCTGGATGTTCGCGAGGAATCGCACTTCACCGATCTGGGCGGCACGACCCTGCAGAGCATCGACTATCGCTATCGGCAGGACGCAGCGCTGAAATCGAAGCAGCGCCGCATCGAGTTCGACTGGACGGCCAACGAAGCGCGCGTCACCGACAGGGACAAACTGTTCCGCTATGTGCTGCAGCCCGGCACGGTCGATCGCCATCTGGTCGTACTCGCGCTGGCGCGCCAGCAAGGGGCCGAGCCCCCGCTACAGCTTGCCGTAGCCAGCAAGGACGCCGTCGAACGGCAGATCTTCGCGCGTCGCGAGAACCGGATGCTTCGCACGTCTGCCGGGGAATTCTCCGCTACCCGCTACGAACGCACCGACAAGCCGGGCAAGGGGCATTCCTGGTATACGACCCAACTGCTCGCGCCGCTGCAGGTCGAGCAGGTGCAGAAGGACGGCAACAACATCGTCATGGAACTCAAGGCGATCCGCTGAACGACGGGTGCCGCAGAGCCGTCAGGCGCCGCTGCACCGACAGGCACCGCGGCGAAATCGTTCCGGCTTACGACGGCAGGCGACGGATACGTGCACCGAGCGTGCCGAGCTTTTCCTCGATGCATTCGTAACCGCGATCGATGTGGTAGACGCGGTCCACCGTCGTGTCACCTTCGGCGACGAGACCTGCGAGCACGAGGCAGGCCGATGCACGCAGGTCAGTCGCCATGATCGGCGCCCCCGTCATCTTGCTGACCCCCTTGATGATGGCCGTATTGCCTTCGAGCCGGATGTCCGCGCCGAGCCGCTGCAGTTCATGCGCATGCATGAAGCGATTCTCGAACACCGTCTCGGTGATGATGCCGACGCCCTCGGCGACACAGTTCAATGCAGTGAACTGCGCCTGCATGTCGGTCGGAAACGCGGGGTATGGCGCCGTCGTGATGTTGACCGCCCTGGGTCGCCTGCCGCGCATGTCGAGCTCGATCCAGTCGTCGCCGGTATTGATGTGCGCACCGGCATCCTCGAGTTTCGCGAGCACGGCATCCAGCGTTTTCGGCTTGGCCTTCTTGGCCAGCACCCGCCCCCCCGTGATCGCGCCGGCCACCAGGAAGGTACCGGTCTCGATGCGGTCGGGCAGCACGTCGTAATCGGTTCCGGCCAGTCGTTCAACACCTTCGATCACGAGTGTCGCCGTGCCGGCGCCCTGCACATTGGCGCCCATGGCGTTCAGACAGTTCGCGAGATCGACGACCTCGGGTTCCTGGGCCGCGTTCTCGATGACCGTGCAGCCTTCGGCCAGAGCCGCTGCCATCATGATGTTCTCGGTACCGGTAACGGTCACGATGTCCATGTTGATGCGCGCCCCCTTGAGGCGTTTCGCCTTGGCGCGGATATAGCCGTTCTCGACCGTGACCTCGGCGCCGAGCGCCTGTAACCCTTTGATGTGCAGGTCGACGGGACGCGAACCGATCGCGCAGCCGCCCGGCAGCGACACCTCGGCTTCACCATAGCGCGCGACCAGCGGCCCGAGCACGAGGATCGAGGCACGCATGGTCTTGACCAGGTCGTACGGGGCGGAACAGCTCTTGATCGGACGCGGATCGACGTGGATTTTCATGCGCTCGTCGAGCACCAGCTGCACCCCCATCTGGCCGAGCAGCTCCATCGTCGTGGTCACGTCGTGCAGATGCGGCACATTGCCGATGCTGACCGGGCCGTCCGCGAGCAAGGTCGCGGCCAGAATCGGCAGTACCGCGTTCTTGGCGCCGGAAATCCACACGTCGCCCTGCAGCGGCTCACCGCCGGAAATTACGATTTTGGCCATCTCTTACTCGGTAACGGGAAATCGACATCGCGGGGCGCAGACTGCAATGCGCCGGTTTGGGGGAAGCAGAGCCCGCCGTCGTCGAATCCGGCAGAGGAACCGCAATTACTGCTTTCCCGCTTCTTCAGGTGTCACGGTCTTGAGAGCCAGCGCATGGATGGCGCCACCCATCAGATCGCCAAGCGTCGCATAGACCAGCCGGTGCCGCGCCAGAGGCAGCTTTCCGCGGAAGGCCTCGGCCGTGACCACGGCTTCGAAATGCACGCCGTCGGCACCGCTGACCTCGGCCGTGGCGCCGGGCAGTCCCTGCTCGATCAGATTCTTGATGGTGCGGCTGTCCATATGGGGCGCTATCCGTGGCGGATTCAGGGCAGCGACGGATCGCCGCGACGAAATGCGGGTTTGCTCCGTCCCTGCGACGGGGACGACTAACCGGCTACACTATGGGGACGCGCATGTTACCGAAAATCCGCTGGCGCCAAAACGTTGCCTTCGAGCGCCCCGTTTCCCTGCTGCACCCTGCCCTGCTCATGAATGCCCAGATCCTGCCGCTGATCTCCGCCTCCACGAACCATCCGCCGCTGAATCAGGCGTCCCTGGCGCAGAGTGCGCTCCAGGTGGTCGAAACCGAAGCCCGGGCCATCGACCTGCTCAAGTCCCGCATCGACGACAGTTTCCTGCGCGCCTGCCAGCTCATGTTCGACTGCGCCGGCCGCGTGGTGGTCTCCGGCATGGGCAAGTCCGGCCACATCGCGCGCAAGATCGCGGCCACGCTGGCCTCGACCGGGACCCCGGCATTCTTCGTCCATCCGGGTGAAGCAAGCCATGGCGACCTCGGCATGATCACGCAGAAGGACGTCGTGCTCGCGCTGTCGAACTCCGGCGAGACCGACGAATTGCTGACTATCCTGCCGCTGATCCGGCGCCAGGGAATTCCGCTGATCGCGATGAGCGGCAACGACGGTTCGTCACTGGCGCGGCTGGCCGACGTCCACCTCGACGTCAGCGTTCCCGCCGAAGCCTGTCCGCTGGGACTCGCGCCGACGGCGAGCACGACCGCCGCGCTCGTCATGGGCGACGCGCTGGCCGTGGCGCTGCTCGAGGCGCGCGGTTTCACTGCCGACGATTTCGCGCGCTCGCACCCGGCCGGATCGCTCGGTCGCCGTCTGCTGCTGCATATCAGCGACGTCATGCATACCGGTGACCAGGTGCCCAAGGTTGGCGTCGATTCCAGCCTGTCCGAGGCATTGGTCGAGATGTCGCGCAAGGGACTCGGCATGACCGCCGTGGTCAATGCCGACGACACACTGCTCGGCGTCTTCACCGATGGCGACCTGCGCCGCGCACTCGACGACGACGCCATCGACCTGCGCACGACGCCGCTGGCACGGCTGATGACGACCAAGGCAAAGACCATCACCCCCGACAAGCTCGCGATCGAGGCCGCGCGGCTCATGGAAGACTTCACGATCCATGCGCTGCTCGTCGTCGACGAGCGCAACAAGCTGGTCGGCGCCCTGAACATTCACGATCTGCTCCGGGCCCGCGTCGTCTGAACACGAACCGATGACGGCGACGGACGGCATGGACGGCCGCCCTTCGATATCGCAGCATCCCGCACCGACGGCGCTTTGGCGCCGTCGGTCTTTCTCCCCCAGGCTTTTTCTTCGACGCCGCATGTCCGATTCCCTGCCCCCGGATCTCCGTGAACGCGCCGCCAGCGTGCGCCTTGCCATATTCGACGTCGACGGCGTCCTGACCGACGGCCGGCTCTGGTATTCGGAGGACCGGCGCGAGCTCAAGGCCTTCCATGTGCACGACGGCCTCGGCCTCAAGCGCCTGCTCGCCAACGGCATCGAGGTTGGCGTGATCACGGCACGCATGAGCCATCTCGTCACCGAACGCATGGCCGAACTCGGCGTCGCACATGTGTATCAGAACCAGAAGGACAAGCTGGCTTGCCTGACCCAGCTCTGCGAAGCGCTGCAACTGTCACCGCAGCAGGTCTGCTACACCGGCGACGACCTTCCCGACCTGCGCGCCATGTCGCATTGCGGTCTCGCGATCGCGCCCGCCAATGCCGTTCCCGCCGTTGCCGGGCGCGCCGACTGGCGCACCCGTCGCTGCGGCGGCGAGGGTGCCGTGCGCGAGGTTTGCGATCTGTTGCTCGGCGCGCGCGGCCTCGCCGACGCCGAGCTCGCGCAATGGCTTTGATACTCGAACACCGCAGCAGGCTCATCGCCGGGCTCGCGCTTGCTGCCGCGGTGACCTGGGCGGCGTTCTGGCTGTTCCGCACCCCGGAAAGCGAGCCCGCGTTCGTCGGCCCGCCTCGCTCGAACTACACGCTCGCCGATTTCGAGCTGAATGCGCTCGACGAAGGCGGCAAGCTCAGTTTCACCGTGACCGCGCCGGCGCTCGCGCGCCGCAATGACGATGGATCACTCTGGGTCGACGCGCCGAACTTCCTGATCGCCGCGAAGACTGGCGCTCCGTGGAAAGGCAGATCGCAGTCGGCCTTCGTCAACAAGGACGGCACGCATCTGCTGCTCGCCGGTCCGGTCGACATGCGGCGCGATGCTACCGAAGATGCCGGGGCAGCGCGCGTGGAGACCCGCGACGTGGATGCGTACCCGAAGGAAAACCGCTTACAGACGGCTGCCGCCGCCACGATCACGCAACCGGGCTCTATACTGCGGGGCACCGGCATGAAGGCCGACCTCAACACGCACCAACTGGAGTTGCTCGCCGATGTCCACGCCTCGTTCGCGCGCCAGCGCAAGCCTTAGTCTCGTCGCGTTGATCGCGCTGGCGGCGCCGGCCGCACATGCGCTGAAGTCCGATCGCGAACAGCCGCTCGAAGTCGCAGCAAATCATTTCGCGACCAACCAGAACAAGCACCTGACCGTGCTGACCGGTGGCGTAAAACTCACGCGCGGCACGATGAAGGGCGAATCCGACAAGGGCACGGTCTATCAGGACGACGACAACGAGATCAGTCGCGTCGTGCTCGAGGGCAAGCCGGCCCGGCTGCAGCAGCAGCTCGACAGCGGCGGGATCATGCGCGCGACTGCGGCGAACATCGACTACGACACCACCAAGGCCACGGCGATCCTGACCGGCAACGCCGTCGTGATTCAGGAAGGCCGCGGCGAATTCCGCGGGGAACGCATCGTCTACAACACCGAGACCGGCGAACTGACCGGCGAGGGCGCACCCGGCGGCGGCATCACGATGAAAATGCAGCCGAAGACCAAGTCCGGAAGTCCGGCCACGGACAAGGACAAGCCGGAATAATGCTCAGCGCGACGGGGCTGAAGAAGCGCTACAAGCAGCGCGAGGTCGTACGCGATTTCTCGTGCCGCGTCGACCAGGGCGAAGTCGTCGGCCTGCTGGGTCCGAACGGCGCCGGCAAGACGACCTGCTTCTACATGATCGTCGGCCTGGTCGGCACCGACGCCGGCAGCATCCGCCTCGACGACGTCGACATCACGTCAGAGCCGATGCATGCCCGGGCGAGGCTCGGCGTCGGTTACCTGCCACAAGAGGCCTCGGTATTTCGCCGCCTCAGCGTCGCCGACAACATTCTCGCGATCCTCGAGCTGCGCCCCAGGCTCGACGCCGCGGCACGCGCGGCCGAGCTCGAAAAGCTGCTCGACGAACTGCAGATCAGCCACATCGCACAGCAGAAGGGCGCGAGCCTGTCGGGCGGAGAGCGACGTCGCGTCGAGATCGCCCGCGCGCTCGCCGCGGAACCGCGCTTCATGCTGCTCGACGAGCCCTTCGCCGGCGTGGATCCGATCTCGGTCGGCGAGATCCAGCGCATCGTGCGGCATCTCAAGGAACGAGGCATCGGCGTGCTGATCACCGACCACAACGTACGCGAGACCCTCGGCATCTGCGACCGGGCCTATATCCTCAGCGAAGGCCGCGTGCTCGCCAAGGGCGCGCCCGCCACGATACTCGCGAACGAACAGGTGCGTGAAGTCTATCTGGGCAAGGAATTCCGCATGTAGTCCGGCGCTGGTCCACAGCGCCACAGGTACACATTGCGACAAGTCCCTCGCCATTCCGGCGACATCGCGGAAACACCGGCGCCAAACTCACCGGATCGTCTCCCAATCCGGCGCAGCGTGCAAGTCGCAGGACCTGATGTCCGTCGCGGTTCCCGCCAGCCGTTTTCCGCATTAGGATGGCGTCACGGGCCTTTCGCACCGTCGGCGGTATTCCTGCGAAATGCTCAGCAATGGGACCACTGATGAAGCCTGCGTTAAATCTCCGCCTGCACCAGCAACTGGCGTTGACGCCGCAACTGCAACAGGCCATTCGTCTGCTGCAGCTCAGTAGCGTCGAACTGGAAATGGAGCTGCGCGAAGCCCTCGAATCGAATCCGTTGCTCGAACTGCCGGAAGAATCCGGTGAAGCTGCGCCCGCCGAGGCCGCGAACGGCGCGGAAGCACCGCCGCCCGAGTTCGAGACCCGCGCTACGGGCAGCGAGACCGCGAGCACGGAAAGCGAGCCGCGCGAGACCGAGGAAGACCGCTTCGAGCCGCTCGACACGAATTTCGACACGCCATCACGCAACGCAGCACCCGACGATGAATTCGAGCCACAGGAACCCGAGCAGCAGGACCTGCGCGACCACCTGCTCTGGCAGCTCAATCTGACCCCCATGTCGCCCCGCGACCGCGCGATCGCCGTCGCTGTCATCGAAGCCGTCGACGATGACGGCTACCTGCACGAGCCCGTGGAAGCGATACAGCAGGGACTCGCCAGCCTGTATGAAGTCGGTGCCGACGAAATCGAAGCCGTGCGTCACCGCATCCAGCGTTTCGATCCGCTCGGCGTCGCCAGCCGCAACCTGCGCGAATGCCTGCTGGTACAGCTCGACGCGTTCGACGCGGACGTCGAAGGCGTCGCCGTCGCCCGCGCCATCGTCGCCGACCATCTCGAAGTCCTGGCCAAGAACGACCGCGCGCGACTGAGCCGGAGCCTGAAGGCTGGCAGCGACCAGATCGACCTCGCCGTGCAGCTGATCCGGACACTCGATCCCAAGCCCGGGTCGAGCGTGTCCAGCGCGGCGCCGGAATACGTCGCCCCGGACGCGTACGCGTTCCGCCATCAGGGCCAATGGCAGGTCAGCCTTGCGCCGGGCTGCCAGCCGCAGCTTGCGATCAACCGTCATTACGAATCGCTGATCGCGCGCGCGCAGCGCGACGACGCGTCCTACCTGCGCGGCCAGTTGCAGGAAGCGCGCTGGCTGATCAAGAGCCTCAAGACGCGCGCCGACACCATACTCAAGGTCGCCCAGGCGATCGTGCGCGCGCAGAGCGCGTTCCTCGACTTCGGCCCCGAAGCGATGAAGCCGCTGGTGCTCAAGGACGTGGCCGAGGAGATCGGCATGCACGAATCGACCGTGTCGCGCGTCACCACGCGCAAGTTCCTCTACACGCCACGCGGCACCTTCGAGTTCAAGCACTTCTTCTCCAGCGGCGTTTCCACGGTGGACGGCGGCAGCGCCTCGGCCACCGCGATCCAGGCCATGATCCGCAAGCTCATCGACGCCGAACCCACCGGCAAGCCGCTGTCCGACCAGGGACTCGCCGAAGAACTGAACCGGCGCGGCATCAACGTGGCGCGCCGTACCGTCGCGAAATACCGCGAAGCGATGAACATCGCCGCATCGAACGAGCGCTGCCGTCTCAGCTAGGGCTTGAACCTGACTCCGGGAACCCTTATCGCCTGTATCGGGTCAACGCAAACGACATCACTTCGCACGAAGCCGAGCTCGCCTCGTGCCGACCGCGTTCCGCGTCAGGAGCGCTCTACCGGAAGGAGAAACACCATGCAGATCAATGTCAGCGGCCCCAAGGTTGATGTGACGCCGGCCCTGCGCAGCTATGTCGAAGCCAAGTTCGAGCGCATCCTGCGCCACTTCGATCATCTCCACGACGTCGGCGTGCAGCTGAGCGTGGAGAAGCTGGTGCACAAGGCGGACGCGACCTTGCATGCAGCTGCCGGCAAGATCATCCACGCGGAAGCCACTGCAGACGACATGTATGCCGCGATCGACCTGCTCGCCGACAAGCTGGACGGCCAGATCCGCAAGCACAAGGAAAAACTGACCGATCACCACAAGGGCGAGGCACTCCGCGCCGCCGAACGCATCGCCTGACCTGCTGCGGGGCGCCGGCCTGACCGGCGCCCCCCTTGGCCCCCTCCCCCCGACGAATTTCTTCCGCACTGCGGCAAGACCCGCGCTATCATCCGCCCCTTTCGCGACTACACGCCGGGCGGCATGCGTTTCAGCGATCTTCTCACTCCCGACAGCGTCGTCGCCGATTTGCGCGTCCGCTCGCGCGGCGCGGTGCTCGAGGCGTTGGCGCAGCTCATGGCGCCACCGGACCAGGCCCTGGCGGTACTGGAAGCGCTGAGCGAGCGGGAAGGACTCGGCTCCACTGCCCTTGGCCAGGGTTTTGCGCTGCCGCATGGCCGCAGCGCCGTGCTCGAACATCCCCGCGCCGCGTTCGTGCGCCTCGCGCAGCCGGTCGCCTTCGGTGCGGCGGACCAAGTCCCGGTCGACCTGTTCGCTGCCATCGTCACGCCCCATCATTTCACGACAGAACACCTGTCCCTGCTCGCCGACATCGCGACACGCGCGTCCGACCCGGCCGCGCTGGCGCGGCTGCGCGCGGCGGGCCACGCCAGCGCGCTCTACGCCGAACTGGCAGAATGGGGCCAGCCCGCGTGAACACCGCCATGGATCGCCTGACTGCCCGCCAGTTGTTCGACAGCCTTGCCGACCGGCTTTCGCTGCGCTGGACGGCGGGATCCCAGGGCAACGGCCGTACGCTCGATCCGGGCGATCATCACGCACGTCGCCCGTCGATGGTCGGCTACCTCAACGTGATCTATCCGAACAAGGTGCAGATCATCGGTACCGAGGAGCTCAATTACCTCGACAGTCTGGACTCGCGCCAGCGCTGGGAAACGGTACAGAAGATCATCAACTACCGGCCGACCGCGCTGATCGTCACCAAGGACCAGGCCTTACCGGGCGACCTGCGCGAAGCCGCCGACGAATCGAACACGCCACTGTGGTCCAGCCCCAAGCGTGGCCACGAAATCCTAACCTTCCTGCAGTATCACCTCGCCCGCCTGCTGGCGCGGCGCGAAACACTGCACGGCGTATTCATGGAGGTCTATTCGATCGGGGTGCTGATCACGGGTGAATCGGGCTCCGGCAAGAGCGAACTCGCGCTCGAACTGCTCACCCGTGGCCATCGTCTCGTCGCCGACGACGCGCCGGAATTCACCCAGATCGCGCCCGACGTCATCGACGGCCGCTGCCCGGAGCTGCTCCAGGATCTGCTCGAGGTGCGCGGCCTGGGCGTGCTCAACGTGCGCGAGATGTTTGGCCATACGGCGGTGAAACCGTCCAAGTACCTGCGCCTCGTGGTGCACCTGCGACCGCTCAATCCACTCGACGACGTAGACGGCATGAAGCGCCTCACGGGCGATGTCGGCTACCGCGAGATTCTCGACACGCGCATCCCGCAGATCGCGATTCCGGTTGCGCCCGGACGCAACCTGGCCGTGCTCGTCGAAGCCGCCGTGCGCAGCCACATGCTCAAGAGCAAGGGCATCGATCCCGCGCAGACCTTCATCGACCGCCAGGCGCATCAACTGCAGCGACAGGCCCCGTGGTGAGTACCGGATCCACCGACATGGCCGGCGCGGGCGCCGACACCATCCACCTCGTCGTGCTGTCGGGATTGTCCGGCGCCGGCAAGACCGTCGCGTTGCGCACGCTGGAGGACTTTGACTTCTACTGCGTGGACAACCTGCCGGCAGCGCTGATGCCATCGCTCGTGCGGGCCGTCAGCGGCGGCGGCCACCGCCGTATCGCGGTCGGCATCGACGTGCGCAACCGCAGTGAGGATCTGAACCAGCTGCCGCAGGTCCTGGCCGAGCTGGCGCGGACCGGCGTCGACTATCAGCTGATTTTTCTGAGCAGCCGCGACGACGTGCTGTCCAAGCGCTTCTCCGATACGCGCAGGCGCCACCCGCTGTCCGCCGATGGCCTGCCGCTGCACGATGCGATCGCGCTCGAACGCAAGCTGCTGCGGCCCGTCTCGGCCATCGCCGACCGCGTGATCGACTCCAGCGAACTCAACGTTCATCAGCTGCGCCGGCTCATCGCCACCGAGCTCGGCATGAGCGGCGGAGAGCTGTCGCTGCTATTCGAGTCCTTCGCTTACCGACGCGGTCTGCCGATCGATGCGGACTTCGTTTTCGACGCGCGCGTGCTGCCCAATCCGCACTGGGATCCGGCCCTGCGCCCGTTGTCGGGCAAGGATGCCGCGATCCGCGAATGGCTGCGGGCAAAGCCGGAAGTCCGTCGCTTCCTGGACCAGCTCACGGGATTCCTCGACGAATGGCTGCCGCATTTCGAGGCGGACAACCGTTCGTACGTGACCATCTGCATCGGCTGCAGTGGCGGCCGTCACCGCTCGGTCTATCTCGCCGAACGCCTGGCCGAACATTTCCGCGGCACCCGCGAGCAGGTGCTGACCTTTCACCGTGAACTCGAATGAAGCGCCCCCATTTTCCCGTCGGCGGGCAACATTCTTGCAAGCCGCAATCGTCCGACTCACTGTTAGGCATCGTGATGGCCATTTCCTGTTTCGTCTCCGCCCCTGATCGCGCCCCGGCAGGCTGCTGCCGCACGGAGGTTCGGTCGTGAGCGTAGGCGTGCTGCTGTTGACCCACGAAGCCATGGGCGATGCGCTCGTTTCGGCGGCGCATCACGTACTCGGGCAGTTTCCGCTGCCGCTCGACGTCATGGAGGTTGGCGCCTGCGCCGACCCGGAGCGGGCGCTCGGCGACGCCTCGCAGCGCGCCCGCCACCTCGACCAGGGCGACGGTGTGCTGGTACTGTCCGACCTGTACGGTTCGACACCGTGCAACATCGCGCAACGCCTGTCCGGCCTCGGCTTCCGCACCCACTGCGTGAGCGGGCTCAACCTGCCGATGTTGCTGCGCGTGCTCAACTATCCGAATCAGGATCTCGACCAGCTGGCGCAGACCGCGGCCAGCGGCGGACGCGGCGGAATCTGTATCGACCATGCCTGAACGCGACATCGTCATCAGCAACAAGCTGGGCCTGCATGCGCGAGCGTCCGCCAAGCTGGTGCAACTGCTGCAAGGTTATTCGTCCTCGGTCTGGCTGCGCTGCCGCGGACGTGAAATCAATGCCAAGAGCATCATGGGGGTGATGATGCTTGCGGCCGGCGTCGGCACGCCGGTCACGATCCGCGCCGAAGGGCCGGACGAGACCGCGGCACTCGACGCCGTCGTCGATCTGTTTCAGCGCAAATTCGACGAAGGCCAATAGCGTTTTCCGCCGTCCGGAACGCCGGCTGAGCGGAACGGACTGCGCTGACGGCGACCGCCACGGCAACGTGCAGCGCCCTGGCGCGCGCGTCCGACACAGGCTTGCGCCGGTTCGACCACTCCATCACAAGGACCCGTTGACCCCGTGAGCATGCGCATCGTCCTTTCCGGCATTGGCGCTTCGCGCGGCATGGTCCTGGGACGGGCGCGACTGGTGCAGCCCAGCCAGTTCATCGTCGACGACACACCGCTGGATCAGGCCGAGATCGAGACCGAAGCGGCGCGCCTGCAGCTCGCGCTGGAAACCGCCCAGGCCGAGCTGCGCGCGATCCGCGACAAGCTTCACGGCGCGCTCGCGCGCGAGATTGGCGAATTCATCGACGCACACAGCATGCTGCTGAACGACCCGGAGCTGCTGACCGGTCTGTTCGATCTCGTGCGCCTCGGCCGCTACCGCGCCGGGACCGCGCTGAAAATGCAGCGTGATCGCCTGGCGGCGGTGTTCGAGGCGATGGACGATCCCTACCTGCGCAGCCGGCGCGAGGACATCGATCACGTCATCGGCCGCGTGCAATCGGCGCTTGCGCGCGAGACCAGCCCGGCCGAACGCCAGATCGCCGCCCGTGTCGGCACGATTCTCGTCAGCGACCAGATCGCGCCGTCGGAGATGACCCACCTCGCCGAGCAGGGCGTACTGGCCGCCGTCTGCACCGGATCCAGCGCGCTGTCGCACAGTGCGATCCTCGCGCGCAGCATGCGCCTGCCCATGGTCGTCGGCACGCACGATGCACTCGCGGCCGTGCACGACGACGACCTGCTGCTCGTCGACGGCGACCAGGGCCAGGTCGTGGTGCATCCGACTGCGCAGGACCTGGCGCGCTATCGCCAGTATCAGCGCGACGCGCAGCGCGAAGGACGCCGCCTCGCCGAGCTCGCCCATCAGCCCACACGGACGCGGGACGAGCACGCCATCCGCCTGTTCGCCAACGCCGAACTCGCCGGCGACGTCGCACAGGCACGTGCGCACGGCGCCGACGGCATTGGCCTGTATCGCACCGAATTCCTGTTCCTGCAGCGGCACCACCTGCCGGACGAGGACGAGCAGTTCCAGGCCTACCGCGATCTCGTGCTGGGCATGGGTGGCCTGCCCGTGACGATACGCACGCTCGATCTCGGCGCCGACAAGGCCGACACGACGGGCCTCGCGCTGACGACCGAACCAAACCCGGCGCTCGGCATGCGCGGCATCCGGCTTTCCATGCGGCGTCCCGCCCTGTTCGCGACGCAGATGCGTGCGATCCTGCGCGCCTCGGCCTACGGCCCCATCCGCATCCTGGTGCCGATGGTCACCAATCCGGTCGAAATCCAGGCGACGCGCAAGCTGATCCAGATCTGCGCACGCGACCTGCGCACCGAAGGCCATGAGGTGGCCGATCAGTTCGAACTCGGCGCGATGATCGAGGTGCCCGCCGCTGCGATCGCACTGCCGAACCTGATCCGCCACGTCGACTTCGTCGCGATCGGCACCAACGATCTCGTGCAGTACACGCTGGCCGCCGACCGCAACAACGACGCACTGTCGGAACTCTACGATCCGCTGCATCCGGCAATACTGCAGCTGCTCGCGGCGACGATCCGCTGCGGCGAAAAGCACGCGAAGCCGGTCAGTCTGTGCGGCGAAATGGCATCGGACGCGCGCTATACGCCACTGCTGATCGCGCTGGGGCTCAGCAACTTCAGCATGCACTCGGGCGCGCTGCTCGAAGTGCGCGACGCGGTCGCGCGCTGCGACCGCGCGCGTCTGCGCAAGCTCGCGCCGCGACTGCTGCGTGCCGAAGACCGCGACGCACTGGCGGAGATCCTGGCGCGCGCATGAGCGCGTCGCGAAGTCCGGACGTTCGGCCGCATCGCGTCGGCGTCGCTCATGGCATGATCGCGCGACTCAGACCATACACATTCCCATGTTCGCAGCCGATTTCGATTCGCGCGTTGCTACTTTCGCTGCTGCCTTCCAGCGTCGCGACCCGTTCCGCTACGTCGTCGTCGACGGCTTCTTCGACGCGGATACGGCGGCACGCCTGCTCGCGGAATTCCCGCCGTTCGAGCGTGGCAATGCGCGCAACGAGGACGACGGGATCGGCAACAAGTCGACCTTCGAGCGCATTCGCGAGCTCGGCCCGACCTATGCGGCGCTCGACGATTTTGTGCAGTCGCCGGCCTTTCTCGCCGTGCTGTCGCAGCTCACCGGCATCCCGGATCTGCGCTACGACCCATGGTATTTCGGCGGCGGCACACACGAGAACCGCAACAGCCAGGATCTCGACGCGCATGTCGACTTCAACCGGCACCCGGTCGAACCCTGGCATCGCCGGCTCAACCTGATCGTGTACCTCAACCCCGAATGGCATGACGACTGGGGCGGCCTGCTCGAACTGCATTCCGACCCGCGCTCGCCGGACGACCGCGTGACACGCATAGCGCCGCTGTTCAACCGCGCCGTCGTGTTCGAGACCACTGAATGGAGCTGGCACGGCTTCGAGCGCATTGCCGTGCCGACCGAGCGCGCCGACGTAACACGGCGTTCCATTGCCTTGTACTTCTACACTACCGACCGACCGGCCGATGAACTCGCGCCGACGCATTCGACCATCTACGTCGAGCGTCCGTTGCCGGAACGCTTCCGCCCCGGCCACGTCCTCAGTGACGAGGATGTCGGCGAACTCAGGAACCTGCTCGCGCGCCGCGATCAGCACAACCAGCGGCTGTATCGCGACATCGCTGCCGCCAACGAACGCTGCGAACAGCTCCGGGTCGCCCTCGACCGCGGCCTGATCGGGCGCCTGCGCTACTTCGCGCACCGCCTGCTGGCACGGCGTGCGCGCTGACCCAGCCGCAGTCGACAGGCGCCGCGCGCGCCATACCTCCCCATCGCCCGGTGCATCCTCGCGCAGGACGCAACGTGGATGCCCGCACCCTGCGTCATCAGCACCATTGCACGCCGCGCGCCACACTGCGCAGGCCGTTGCGGCTGATCTCCGTCCCTGAGATCACGCACGCGTAAAAAGACCTCGTGGATCCGGGCTCCGACGCCGCGGGAATGCGTGCGGCGCAATGCGTCTTTCGACGCGGAAGGACCCTCGATCGAAGCGCTTCGATGCAGCGGAAACGCAGCGACAACGGCCCGGACCCACACCGCACATCTACTCTCCCTGAGGACATTCATGACCAACCTTCTGAAGGCCATCCCGATCGTTGCTGCGCTGATAACCAGCAACGCGGCATTTTCCTGCGACGTCACGCTCCCTTCCGGCACCAGCGGAGCTGTCATCCAGCAAAACCTTTCCCCGCTGGCCAAGGGCACCGTTGTGTGCCTGAGTACAGGCAGCTACAACCTCGGGTCGACGACGCTGACCGTACCCACGGGCATGACGCTTAAAGGCGTCGGCGCCACTCGTGACGACGTCGTCATCGCGTCGTCCGCGCAGCGGATGATCTCGATCGAAAGCAACACGACCCTGCAGAACTTCACGCTACAGCCCACCAGCGGCCACTTGCCGGAATTCGGCGTGTTCTCCTAATTCCAGTCGGGCCAGATCGTGTGGGGCCTGAATCTCAAGGGCTCGCTCATCAATTTCGCCTCAATCGGTTCGAGCGACGTGAACGTCTGGGACACGTTCATGTCCGACAACGGCGGCAGTCCGTCGGCCGATCCGAACGTCTGGATCACCGACTCCAGCGATGTGGAATTCCTCTGGGGCGCGGTCTTCGGCGAAGGCTTCCATCCCAGTGGTGGCGGCGACGGTGAAATCGCCGCCTACAACTCGACAAACGTCAGGATCAACGGCACGCAGGTCCTCGACTCGGGTGCCAGCGCCATCTATTTCGTCAACTGCGATTCGTGCCGCGTCGAGAACGCGACACTGCTCAACGCCGCCGGCTGGGGTCTCGACATCGTCGGAGGCTCCGACAACTTCACCGCCGTCAACAACTACGTGCAGGGCAGCCAGTACGGCGGGTCAGTGTTTCATCAGAACACCCAGTCCGGCGGCACCTATACCGGCAACACCTTCATCAATAACAACACCGGCGGCTATGCGAGCTGCAATGCGATCAATGTCGCCGGTAACCCGGCGGCACTCACGCTGAGCGGCAATACCGCAACGCCGGGGCCGATCACCTGCATCCAGTGATGGTCACCTCGCGAACCCATCATTCCGGCGCGTCCCCCGACGGCGCACCATCGCACCACGGGATCGTTGACGTTTTTTGACGCGCCGGGAACGTAGAATAGTGGGCTCTGCCCTCCCGCAGCTTCTGCAGGGCCGCGGGCGGGCATTCCCTTTTTCCTTGTCCATGGCGCCGCCAGTGACGATAAAAGCCCAGCTCGAAAGCCTCCTGCGCCCGGTTGCCCGGTTGTTGCCCCTGGCCATCAAGATTCCGCTCCGGCGCTGGTGGTATGCCGGGTCGCCCGCCACTCAGCAGGAGTCAGCTTACGCGCGGCGTGTGCAGCAGGAGGTATCACGATTTGCCGAGGAGGAGGTCGTCAACAACCTGCCGCCCATCTTCCATTACTGGTCGAATACTTATTTGCGCAAGCACCTCGAGGCGTTCGGATTCTCCTATCCGGAAGACTTCTTCGCACGCCGCATCGAAACGCAGGCGAAATCGCTCGGACGCCCCGTCCGGATCATCAGCATCGGTGCCGGTAACTGCGACTGCGAAGTATTGATCGCACGCCTCCTCATCGAACGCGGTGTCGACGCTTTCCGCATCGAGTGTCTCGACATCACCGCGGAAATGCTCCGGCGTGGGGCCGAACTGGCTACCTCGCAGAACCTCTCCGAGCGCTTCGGCTTCGTGCAGGGCGATTTCAACGATTGGAAACCCGACGGCCACTACGACATCGTCATGGCCAATCAGAGCCTGCACCACGTCGTGAATCTCGAATCGCTGTTTACCGCCATCGACCGCGCGATCGGCGACGACGGCATCTTCATCACCTCGGACATGATCGGCCGCAACGGTCACATGCGCTGGCCGGAAGCACTGGCGCTCGTGCAGGAGTTCTGGAGCGAACTGCCGGATGCGTACCGCTACAACGTACAGCTGCGCCGCCAGGAGCCGGTGTTCGGCAACTGGGATTGCTCGGTCGAAGGCTTCGAGGGAATTCGAGCGCAGGACATTCTGCCGCTCGCGGTTCAGCGATTCGGGTTCGATTTCTTTTTTGCCTACGGCAATCTCATCGATCCGTTCATCGACCGCAGCTTCGGACCGCATTTCGATCCGGATCGGCACTGGGATCGCCAGTTCATCGATCGCGTACACGCACGCGATGAAGCCGAAATGCTGGCCGGACACATCAAGCCGACACATATTCTGGCGGTCATGCGCCGCGATCGCAGCGTGCGGCCGCAAACTTGGTTGCACATGACGCCGGAATTCTGCGTGCGTCATCCGGCCCAATGAGCGGGCCTCCGGGCTAGTGGCTGCCGCAATGTGCCGCGCTGATGCGCGTCGGCCCGGCACGGCAGCCCTGCTCGTGCTGGCCATGGTCGCGTTCGGCAGTGCCGCAGCCCTGCTCGGCCAGAGCAACAACTGGGACCTCCGCAATTACCACTGGTACAACGGCTGGGCCTGGCTGCACGGCCGCCATCACCTCGATCTGGCCGCGGCCCAGGCACAGACCTGGTTCAATCCGCTGCTGCCGGCCGGCCTCTATCTGTTGCTGTCCTCGCTGAAGCCCTGGCTGGGAACGTTCGTGCTCGGCGCCCTGCAGGGATTGAACGTGCTGCCGCTGCACCGCATCGCGCAGCGGCTGCTGCCGGAACAGCGCGTACTGGCTCTGCTCGCTGCAGTCGTCGGCGCGACCGGCGCCACGCAACGCGGCGAACTCGGAGCGAGCTTCGGCGACAACCTCGTGAGCCTGCCGCTGCTCTGCGCGCTGGCCCTGCTGGCCGCGCCGTCGAGCACGCTGCGCCGCAGCGTCGTGGCCGGCGTCCTGCTCGGTATCGCCGTCGGCCTGAAGCTGACCGCCGCTCCGGTCGCCGCGGGCATCGCCTGCGCCGGCCTCTGGCTGTTCCAGCGCCGCGGGCAACTGCGACAGCATGGCGTTACGCTGGCTGGGTGCGCCGCAGCCGCATTTCTGCTCGTGAATGGACCGTGGATGTGGCAGCTGTGGCACGACTATGGCAATCCGCTGTTCCCCATGTTCGGCAAGCTGTTCGGCGGTGAGTTCGCCGCGCCGGTGGAACTGCGCGACACGCGCTGGCTGCCGCGCGACGCACTGCAATGGTTGTTCTACCCGCTGGCCTGGGCCGACCAGCCGCGCCGCGTTTCCGAACTGTGGTTCCTCGATCTGCGTGTGCCGCTGTGGTTCCTGGCGATACTGCTGCTGCCGTTCTGGTGGTCGCGCGCACGCGCGCAGAGCACTCAGCCGGCGATACTCGCCTTCGTCATTCTCGTCACCGCGCTGATCTATGCGTTCTGGCTAATGCTGTTCGGCTACTACCGCTATCTGGTCGTGCTGGAGATGCTCGCACCGCTGCTGCTCGTGATCGCGATGCTCGCGATTCCGCGACGCAGCGGCATCGTTTTCGCTTGCGGCGTGCTGGCCGCCATCGGCCTCGCCACGCGCCCGCCCAACTGGGGCCGGCTCAGGTCCTATGCCGACAGCTACGTCAGCGTGCAGTTGCCGCCGGTTGCGCAACAGGGCGATGCGCTCGTCGTGTTCGCCGACCATGAGCCGATCGCTTTCCTCGCGCCCTCATTTCCGCCGGGCACTCGGTTCGCGCGCATCCTTGGCAACGTGATGGGGCCACCGATACCGGAATGGGCGCTCGATCGTCGTGCCCGGGCGCGCATCCATACGCACCGTGGACCACTGCTGCTGCTCGCCGTGCATCTGGACGATCCGCAGCTCCCTGAGGCATTGCAGAGGCACGCACTGGTAGTGGATCGCACGCAATGCGCGCGCATCGACAGCAATCTGTTCAATCGCGACGGCATGCACGCGCAGGTGTGCCCGCTTCGAATCATTGCCACTCCCTGACCGGCACGATGTGCGCGGCACACGCGACGCGACGTCAGTCTGCCGCCGTCGATGCGCTGCATTGACCAGCGGCGTCGGCCTGGTCACCCCGCGATGACTTCGGCACGTCCGCTCGCCGAGCGATGCTACACTGCCTGCCCCGCGCAGGTATCCCATTGATTGTGAAAGAGACGTTATATCGCTCGCTGCGTTGGCTCGACGCGCGTTTCGCGCCGGTCGCGCGCCATCTGCCCGAAACACTGAAGGCACCACTGCGCCGGATCGCGCGCGCGACCGATCGCACCAGCGGCTGCCGAGCGCCCGCTGCGTCCACGACGGACGAGGATGCACTGACAGGCGAGGCCGTGGCGCCCGACAATGGCATGGTAATGCCAACGGTGGACGTCGTCGGCCCGGGCGCCGAAGTCGGCAGCAGTGACGGCAAGACCGACACCTATGCGGAACGCCTGCAGCGGGAACGGGAAATCTTCGCCGACCAGATCGACATCAATGCACTTCCGCGCATTTACCACTACTGGTCGCACACGTATCTGCGACCCAAGCTCGAGCAGTTCGGCTGCGCCAACCCCGACGAATTCTTCGCCGACGCACTGTTGGCGGCCGCGCGGGATGCCGGCACGCGCACGGCACGTTTCGTGAGCCTCGGTGCCGGCAACTGCGATACCGAAGTCCGCGTCGCGCAGATACTCGTGTCCCGGGGACTCTCGGACTTCACGCTGGAGTGCGTCGACATCAACCCGGTCATGCTGGAACGCGGTGCCACGCTCGCTCGGGAAACCGGCCTTGCCACCCGGGTTCTACCGATCACTGGCGACTTCAACGACTGGCAGCCAGCGCGGCGCTACGACGCCGTCATGGCGAACCAGAGTCTGCATCACGTGATGAATCTCGAAGGGCTGTTCGACGCGATCGCGGCGAATCTGCCGGCGCACGGCCGTTTCGTGATTTCCGACATGATCGGCCGCAACGGCCATCTGCGCTGGCCGGAAGCGCTCGCCATCGTGCGCGAGTTCTGGAGTGAGCTGCCCGCGCACGACCGTTTCCATCGCCAATTGCGCCAGCAGTGGAACGAGTTCGTCGACTTCGACTGTTCCGGCGAAGGCTTTGAGGGCATACGCGCGCAGGACATTCTGCCGCTGCTGATTCCCCGCTTCGGATTCGAGCGCTTCCTCGGTTTCGCCAACGTGATCGATGCCTTCATCGACCGCGGCTTCGGCGGCCATTTCGATGCCGACTCGGCGCAGGACCGTGCTCTGATCGATCGCATCCACGCGCGCGACGAAGCGGGCATGCTCGACGGCAGCCTGAAGCCCACGCATGTGATGGCCGTGATGCGCGACCCTTCCTACGCGGGGCCGATGCAGGTCTGGCGTCACCTGACGCCACGACACTGCCTGCGCGTACCGGGCTGACGCGCGCTCGGGCACGCTGCCGACGGAGTCCCTGCCCCGGTGCGGTAGCGATCGGTCCCGCTGCCCTGCCGTGCACTGCCGTCGGCTGGCGATTCGCCGCACCTGGGCCGTTCGGCACAGCCTTCCGCCTGCCCGCGCACGACGATGATTTCTCGCCGGCAGGCCAGTCGCATCCCGCATGAGCGAAAGCACGTTTCCTGCTGGCCGCACTGCCCGGCATCGGCGGCGGTTGAGCTGAAGGCCCTGCCCCTTGGCCCGCTATACTGCGCACTTTTGCGTTCCACCCATTTCGGCCGCGACCATGCTTTTCAACTCCCTGCACTTCGTCGTGTTCTTCGTGATCGTGCTCACGCTGAACAAAAGCCTGCGGCCCTGGCCCACGGCACAGAAGCTCATGCTGCTGGCGGCGAGTTATTACTTCTACGGGCAGTGGAGCTGGATCTATCTCGGCATCATCGTCTATTCGACGCTGCTGGATTACTGCATCGCGCTCGGCATGGTGCGCGTGTCGCGACCGCGCTACCTATTGCTGCTGAGCTTGTTCACGAATCTCGGACTGCTCGCGTTCTTCAAATATGCCAACTGGCTCATCGAGAACTGGAACGTCGCGAACACGGCACTTGGCACCGCGCTGCAGTTCACCCCGATGGATATCGTGCTGCCGGTCGGCATTTCGTTCTACACCTTCCAGAGCCTGTCCTACACGATCGATGTCTATCGCGGTGTCAGCCAGCCGCGACGCAATCTGCTCGACTACGCGTTGTTCGTTTCATTCTTTCCGCAGCTCGCCGCCGGGCCCATCGTGCGCGACTACGAGTTCTTCAAGGAGCTCGACGGCGACCAGCGCGTCGACGCCAGCGACGTCCAGCGCGCGCTGGTGCTGATCGCATTCGGCTTCGTGAAAAAAATCGTGTTCGCCGACAATCTCGCACTGTACGCCGATCCCATCTTCGCCAACCCGGCGCAATACGGCCTCTGGGACAGCGTACTCGCCGTCTACGCCTTCAGTTTCCAGATCTACTGCGACTTCTCCGGTTATACGGACATCGCGATCGGCCTCGCACTGCTGCTGGGATTCCGTTACCCACAGAACTTCAATTACCCGTACTTCGCCGACAGCCTGCAGGAATTCTGGCGCCGCTGGCACATGACCCTGTCGCGCTGGCTGCGCGACTATCTTTACATCTCGCTGGGTGGCAACCGTCGTGGCGAGCTGCACACCTATGTGAACCTGATGCTGACCATGCTGCTCGGCGGTCTGTGGCACGGCGCGAGCTGGAACTTCGTGATCTGGGGCGGGCTACATGGCGGCTACCTCGCCTTCGAACGCGCGGTGCTGTTCCGTTTGCCGTTCTGGAACGCCGACACGGCAATCATGCGCGTGCTGCGCTGGGCACTGACCTTCCATCTGGTCTGTTTCGCCTGGATCTTTTTCCGCGCAAAGACCTTCGGTGACGCCACGACGCTGCTCGCGAACATCGCCGGCACGGCATCGCCCGCGTTCGACAGCACCACGCATCTACCCATGCTGTCGCTGCTGGTCGCGATGCTCGCCGTACACCTCCTCGGGGGCTGGAAAGGATTCAAGGAATGGCTCGCGCGCGAGCGCGGCCCGGTGTTCGCCGCCACGCTGGCGGTGATCGGCCTGCTGCTGATCTGGTTCACGCCCGCGGCGACGACGCCGTTCATCTACTTCCAGTTCTGACATGTCGCCCAAGACCGTACTCAAGTTCGTCGCACCGCTGCTGCTCATCGCCGTCTGCGAGGCGCTGTTCCGCATCGGTGCCTGGGAACCGATGGTCAAGCCCGAAAGCCATGCCGGCACCAGCCTGCGCGTGAAACGGGCGCTCGGCGATCCGGCCCTTGCGCGACTCGATGTCGTGACGATCGGCAGTTCGCGTCCGGTCTACGGACTCGACCACGAGGCCCTGGCGCGGCTCGCACAGGAGCACGGCAAGGTTCACGCCAACCTCAGCATGCCGGGCTCGCACTGGATGACGGTCGACGTGCTGACCGACTGGCTCGCCGCGAATCGCCCGCCGCTGCAGGGCGGCCTGCTCGCGATGGACCTCACGACGTTCATGTATCCCGGCAACGGCAGCTACGAGCTCGCGATCGTCGCGCCGTTCCGCCGCTTCGGCGACGACGCCACCGTCACCGCGCACGTGCCGTTCGACCTCGACGACATGGCTACCTGGGGCGGCCATTCCGCGCTGTACCAGTACCGCGAGGACATCCAGGATCTGGTGCGCGCGCCCCTCGCGCGTTTCAGATCACTGCGCTGGTGGTCGCAGAATTTCGACGCGGCAAAGACCGTGCTGAGCAATCCGACCGAGACGCGCAACATGTGCGACTTTGGCGTGGACCGCGTCGCCGCCTGCGACAAGGTCGACGCCGCAACCGGCGCCGCCGCCGACGGCCTGCGGCACCAATGCCGCGAACTGCGCGCCGCGCTCGCCGGCCGTCCGGACTTCGGCGCGATGGCGCGCCAGGTACCGCTACCGGACGTGATGCGGCAGACCCGCGACACCATCCGCAACCGGCTGCGCGCGCTGGACTGGAAGCAACCACCCGTGGTCGTGCTGATGCCATTGACCGGGGCCTGGAAAGAAGCGGCGCCGCAGGGCCTGCACGCGTGGACACTGAGCGTGCTGCAGCCATTGGTCGATGAAGGCCGCATCCGCGTCATCGACGCCACCGACGCGCTGGCGAACACGCCCGACGGCGGCTGCCACCACTACTTCGACTTCTTTCACCAGAACGACAGCGGCCGGGCCGCGTTGATGCAAAGCGTGCTGCCGCAGGTGCGCGAAGCACTGTATGGCGACGCGACGACGGCCACCGAGGCGGGGCCGGCGCAATGATCACGATGGCTCACGAGCACCATCTTGCGCCGGAACGAACCGACCCACCGTCAAGGAGCCGCTGATGCAGGACTTTCACTGGCTGCTGCTCGGCCTTACGATCATTGCGATCACGCGGATGTGGCACGGGAACAAAGTCGCACCCGTGCCTGCGGATGCGCCCTTCGCACAGCCGCGCTGGTACACGCTCGAACAGGCCATGTCCGCCAAGGGCGACAACCTGCTGCTGTTACGGCTGATCGCCGCGTCGGCCGTGATCTACGGGCACAGCTACGCGATCTGCGGCATCGGTGGTGCAATGGATCACATCTCGCGGCTTGGTATCGGCTACGCCCTGTATTCGGGCTCGATCGCGGTGCAGGTGTTCTTCGCAATCAGCGGATTCCTCGTGACCGGCGCCTGGCTGCGCCGGCCCGACCTGGGGTTCTTCCTGCGCTCGCGCGCGCTGCGCATCGTGCCGGCCTATCTGGCCTGCCTGCTCGTCACAACGCTCGTGGTCGGCACGGCCGTCACCGAGCTGCCGCGCGAGCAGTATCTCGCCGCTCCGGACACGTGGCGCTACATCTGGAAAAACATCACTTTCCCGATCGACATGGTTTGGACGCTGCCCGGCGTGTTTGCGAGCCACCCGCTGCCGAACACGGTCAACGGTTCGCTGTGGACGCTCGTCGTCGAAGTCCGCGTCTACGTTTGGCTCGCGCTGTTGGGCGTGCTTGGCGTACTCGACACGCGCGAGCGCTTCATCTGTGCGGCCGCACTGCTCGCTGCCGCTCTGTACGCGCCGTTCGTGCTGCCGATGATGCCGATGGACGAATTCCTGCGACTCGGCGGCTTCTTCCTGGCGGGCAGCGCCTTCTATCGCTTTCGCGACCTCGTCCCGTTTTATGGCGCGCTCGTGCCGCTGCTGGCCGTCGCCGCCGCCCTCGCCCACGGCAGCGACTGGTTCATGCCGCTGTACGGGCTCACGCTCTGCTACGCCGTGTTCTGGTTCGCCTACGGTCCGCGCTTCCTGCTCGGCTTCAACCGCTTCGGCGACTATTCCTACGGCGTCTATCTCTGGGGCTTTCCGATCCAGCAGCTCGTAGCCAACGCGCTGCCGGTGCCGACGCCGACACGCATCACGCTGATCGCGCTGCCGCTCGCGGTCGCGGCCGGCGCACTGTCGTGGCACCTCGTCGAAAAACCACTGCTACGTTTCAAGCGGCGCACACCGGCCGCGTCGCACGCGGCACCCTCCATACCAGCGACCGCAACCCGGTAGGCGCAGCGCTCGCGGTCCGCGACAATTGCGCCATCGCAAGGGAATGACCCATGGCCGAGACCACCCGACAGGACAAGACCGTCAAACAGCTGCGCCTGCTCGAGCAGGCGCTCGACAGCGGCCGTCTGGGGCCGGTGAAGCGGCTGGTCAACACCCTGTCGCCGGCGGAGATCGGCAATCTGCTCGAATCGTTGCCGTCGGCCAAGCGTCAGGCCGTGTGGGGGCTCGTCGACGCGGAGGACGACGGCGAGGTGCTGGTCCACGTCGGCGAGGACGTGCGCGAGGATCTGCTGCGCGCGATGGACCCCGACGAAATCGTCGCCGCTGCCGAGTCGCTGGACATCGACGACCTCGCCGATCTGCTGGAGGACCTGCCCGACACGGTCATCGACGAAGTGCTGAAGTCGATGGACCGCGAGAATCGCGAGCGCCTCGAACAGATGCTGACCTACGCCGAGGACACGGCCGGGCGCCTCATGAATCCGGATGTGGTAACGGTACGCGCCGACGTGAGCGTCGACGTGGTGCTGCGCTATCTGCGCCTGCGCGGCGAACTGCCCGACGGTACGCATCATCTCTATGTCGTCAGCCGGCGGCGCCAGTATCAGGGCCGCATCTCGCTGGCCCAGCTGCTGACCGCCGAGCCCACCGATGCGGTCAATCGCATCATGGACGCGGAGCAGCCCGCGATCGATGCGGACACGCCGGTGTCGGACGTCGCACAGCGCTTTGCCAACCACGACTGGCTCAGCGCGCCGGTGGTCGACGAAAACAACGTGCTGCTCGGCCACATCACCATCGACGACGTGGTCGACATCATCCGCGATCAGGCGGAGCACCAGGCACTCGGTGCCGCCGGTCTCGACGAGGAGGAAGACCTGTTCGCGCCGGTGCCGCGCACCACGCGGCGCCGCGCGGTCTGGCTCGGCATCAATCTGCTGACGGCGTTTCTCGCCTCGTGGGTGATCGGCAATTTCGAGAATGTGCTGAAGCAGGTCGTGGCCTGCGCCGTGCTGATGCCGATCGTCGCCAGCATGGGCGGCGTCGCCGGCACGCAGGTGCAGACGCTGATGATCCGCGCGATGGCGCTGGGTCAGGTCACGGCGTCGAACGCGATGTTCCTGCTGCGCAAGGAAGTGCTGGTCGCGCTCGCGAACGGCGTGCTCTGGGCGCTGGCGGTCGGCAGCGTCGCGTTCGCGATCTATCGCGACGCCTGGCTCGCACTCGCGTTCGGCGCAGCGATGGTGCTGAATCTGCTCGCGGCGGCACTGACCGGGGTGTTCCTGCCGCTCGCGCTGCGCCGTGTCGGCATTGATCCGGCCCTGGCTGGCGGCGTGCTGCTGACGACGGTGACCGACTGCTGTGGCTTCGCCTCGTTCCTGGGGCTGTCGACGCTATTGTTGGTGCGGTAGGTCGGCGCGGGGCGCCGACGAACTGCGACGAGGAGGCAGCGCCGCCGCAAGGAGTGCCGAACGGAGGAGCGACTCGGTTTGCGGCGTCATTCCTCACACGATCTCCTTCGATCACGGCTCTTCTCGGAGCCTGTTGACGATCTTCAATGCCCGTCATGGCGCACCTTGCCGTGGAAGGCCCGATGTCAAAGCGCGCGGAAATCGGCCGTCCTTTCAAGCAGAGTCGGATTGCCTGAATTTGCGTCGACGGTGCGGAGGTCGCGATGGTGGTGTCGTTCGGGCTGTACGGCGGAAACCCATCCCCACCCATACCCTCCCCTTGAAGGGGAGGGCTCATCGAGGCGCTCGCGAAGCGGAGGGCTTGTCGAGGCACTCTCGAAGAGAAGAACGTGTCGGAGCGCTCTTCAGGAACGGGAGGAATTGTCAGGGGTCTCCGACGGGAGACGCTGTCCGGTGCTCGCGGAAACCCGCAGAGATCGTGGACAAGCGCGCACCTCGCAGCTCCGTTTCCAGGGTCCGCCTGTGCTCACACCCCAGACCAGGTTCGCCGCCCGCCTACCGCGCGCGCTGCTCCACGAGCGTGAGGGCGACCTTGTCGCGCAGGTACAGCGGCAAGGCCTGTTCCGGCGGCAGGGCGCGGCCGGCGTCGAATTCGGCCGCCGCGAGAATGGCCACGGAGCGGGCTTGCGGATAGCACTCGCCGTCGCTCCAGCGCAGCGGCGAAACGAGGGGGCTAAGGACCTCGGAATAGGTCTTCCAGCCGCTGCCGATCACGTTCCAGGCCTCGGCCTGCGGCAGCTGCAGCGCATCGGGCGCGCACACGCATTCATGCAGGATAGGCCGCAGCGACGTGGCGCTTTCGCGCCGGTAGCCGGCTGCATAGACCTCGCCCATGCGCGCGTCGATGACGGCGAGTACCGCCGCGCCGTCGTCGGGGGCATCGAACGCGAGAGCGGCGAGCGATGACACGGGCACCACGGGCAGGTCCAGCCCCAACGCCATGCCCTGCGCGAGGGAAACCGCGAGGCGCACGCCGGTAAAGGCACCGGGGCCACGGCCGACCGCGATTGCATCCAGCTGACGCCGGCGCAGCCCGGCTTCGGCCAGCAGCGCGTCGGCCATCGGCAACACGAGTTCCGCATGACGGCGGGGCGCGAGTTCACTGCGCTCCAGCGTGGCACCCGCGTGATACAGGGCCACCGAGCAGGATTCGGTGGAGGTTTCGATGGCAAGCAGGTTCATGGGATTCCGTCGATCGCGTGGAGGGGCGGCCGTGGCCGGTTCACTGCGCTGGCACCGGTGGAAGCGGTGCAGCGCGACTTTCGCCGTACCAGTCGACGCGGCGCGTCAGGTACATCATCAGTGCTATGACGGCGAGCAAGGTCAACGCCCCTATCAGCAGCGAGTATTGCTCGCTGACCACGAGCCCGTACAGCAGACCGTAGACGGCGGCGAGGCTGCCGCCCAGTACCAGTCCGGCACGACGCGTCGACAGCACGGCAGCCGCATAGCCGCCGACAAGGAGCGCGACGGCTGCGGCGGCCAGTGCGTAGGCCGGCCCGAAGCCGATCTGTTCGGACAGGGCCAGCAACAGCAGGTAGAAGGTGCACAGCGCGACGCCGATCAGCAGGTACTGCACCGGATGCACGCGCAGTTTCTTCAGCACTTCGAACAGGAAGAACGCGACGAAGGTCAGCGCGATGAACAGCACGCCATATTTCCCGGCGCGCTCGTTCTGCTGGTAGATGCTGGCGGGCTGGTACAGCGTGACGCCGAAGGCCGAGGCCGCGATGCGCGACGCATCGAGCTCGCCCTCGTCCCACTGCTGGCCGTAGCCGCGATTGAGTTCGAGCACCTGCCACGCGGCCTCGAAGCGCTGGTCGGTGACCTCGTGTCTGACCGGCAGGAAGGCGCCAGTGAAGCTCGGATCGCCCCAGTCGGCCGCGAGTCTGAGACTGGTGGTGCGTCCCGTCGGCAGGAACTGGATGCGCTCGGTTCCAGCCAGATCAAGCGCGAGTTCCACGCTGACCGGCGTCTGCAGCAGGGCCGTGTCGAGCGTGACCGCGGCGGTCGCGTAACCGCTCGTGATCGTGCCGGGCTGCAGGCGGTAGTCCTTGCCGTTGATACGCACGGTGCGCACCTCCCGCAGGCCGCGTACATCGGCGAGCGGGATACGCAGCTCGAGGCTACCCGCCCCGGCGGTCGCGAGGGTGCGCAATGGGGCAAGGTCCTCGCTCTCGAAGCGCGCGTTCATGGTGATGCCCGCCGTATAGACCGGGGTCGCGTAGATGCCGTAGGCGCGCGTCGCGGTGCGCAGCCGGGTGTCGATGTCCAGTGCGACCGGCAGTACCAGGCGCGTCGCCGTGCGTTCGGTCCAGCCCTGATCGGTTTTCCAGCGCTGCGGATACATGAGCGCGAGTACCGGGCCGCCAACCGTCTGCGCTTCGCCCCAGCGCGAGGCAACCTGGGCAACGGCCTGGTCGCGCAGGCCACTGCGCTCGTCGACCAGCCCCTGTACCTGCAGCAGCGGAATCAGCATGAGCAGCGCGAGTGCGCCGATGCCCAGGACCTTGAGCGTGAATGAGTGCGCGTTGGCAAGCATGGCATTGCACCGTTCGGAAGACGCCGCTATTGCGGCCCCGGCGCACGGCGGGCACGCGGCTGGTCACGGGCGGACGCCGGGCGAGTGCGGGCGCTTTGCGGGCAACGCCGCTGGCATCAATCCTGCTTCATTGTGAAAGCCGTCACCGTTACGGCATTGCCCTCTCCTGACGGACCCGCCCATGCCACTGTCGACCCGTGAAATGCTGCTCGCACTGCGTGCCCCGAATGCGCACTGGCTGGCCGCGCTCGTGAACGCGCTCGATGAAGCATTGAAAGACCCGGAATTCGGCCCGGATCAGCGTGCGCTCGTGCAGCAGCTGCTGGGCGCCGGCATCGTTCCGGCCAGTGTTGCCCGCGCGGCGGAAGCGCGCTTCGCGCGTTTCGAACAGGATTTCGGCGAGCTGCTGCCGGGAGAACCCGGCGATGAGGCGCTGGTCGAGGCCGACGCACCGCCGCAGGCCGCGCGTCCGAAACTGACTCTGGTGGTCAGCACCAACGCGGCATGACGGTCTGGCGCGACGCGCCGACTGCGATCCACTCACAAAAAAGCCCGGGTCGAAACCCGGGCTTTTTTGTTGTTGATGTTGCGAAAAGCCCGCGTCGCCGCCGGACCGGAGTCCGGCGGCGAACCCGGTTACTTCTTGCCGAGCTGAGACTGCGACACGCTACGCGGCGTGATGCCGGCGCCGGCGTTAGGTACCGGCGCGCCATTCACCGCACCTGCCGTGATGCTGACCGTGTCGATGCCGATATAGCTCGAGTTGTCGCCCAATGGACCGCCGCTGGTCACGAAGTAACGGAACGCGATGCGTCCCTGGCCAGAGGTCGGGAGACCGTCGGCGGTGGTCAGCGTGAACTGTGCCCAGGAACCGGGATAGCCGTTGGCACCGGTCGGGTCGTCGTTCAGCGTCAGCGTCGGATTGATGGTCTTCAGCACGGTCGGGAACGACGCCAGCGCCGTTGCGTCAGGGCTGATGCCCGTGCAGGGACCCGGCGGTGGGCAGAGACGCACTTCAAGACGGTCGGCAAAGTTGATCGGCGTCGGGACGCGGGTCCAGAAGCTGATCGACGAGGCACCGTTGAAGGTGATCTGCGGCGTCACGAGCCAATTCGTGATCGTGTTGTCACCGGTGGTGTTGTTGAAGTTAGCGCCGATGTACGACGAAGTGGCTGCACCAGCCTGGGCCGGGAACACGGTCGCATTACCCTGGAACCAGGAGGACGTGCCCAGCGGGACACTGTTGTTCGAGGTCAACCAGCCCAGACCGGCAATCGTCGTGATGTCGTCAAAGCCCTGTTCCACGGTGACACTCGGCGGCGCATTGCCGAAGTTGTCAGCGAAGATGCCATCCCGCGTGCCCGCCACGGACAGGGTCAGGCGCTCGACCGGCAACGTGTTGTCGCTCGGCGTCAGTACGACATGGCCAAAGGTCATCGGCGCCGTGCCAGAGCCGTAACCCATGTTCACGGCGATGTTCAGCGCCTGCGTGCCGCCGCCGACCACGGTGAAGTTGGCCGGGGTGATGGTCACGATCGGCGCACCGGTGGCGACCATCGGCACATAAGTCGCAGTCCAGGTCGTGCCTGCGGCGACCTTGCTCGTGAGCGTACGCGTGAACGCACAGGAGCCGTTGCAGGCGTCGTCGCGCATCGACGGCAGGTTCAGCGTCTTGGCCGCGATCGAGCCACCCGAGGGATTCGCCGCGAGGAAGTTCGCGTGCGTCTCGTTCATCGTCAGCGCGGCCTTGATGGCCTTGGTCAGGTCGACGCGGCCGTTGCCGACGTCATCCGGATCCCACGCGGACGAACCGTCGTCATCGAAGCCCGGCACCTTGGCGGTGAGCTGCAGCGCCGACTTGACTTCCATCGGGGTCCAGCTCGGCTTGGCCGCACGAACCAGAATAGCGGACCCGGCCAGATGCGGCGACGACATCGAGGTGCCGCTCAGGAAACCGTACTGGTCGGGATCGGCGATGGCGGCATAGATCTGCACGCCCGGACCGGTGATGTCCGGCTTGGTCACGTTGGCGCCGGCAATCGTCGGACCGCGCAGGCTGAAATCAGCCAGTACGTCACCGCGCTTCTGTGTCGGGTCGAAGCTCAGGGTGGCCGTGCCCGGGTTGGCGGCAACGAAGTCGCGGATCGCATCGCCCGGCGCCTGCACCACGCTGTACGCCGGAACGCCGGCCGGCGCGCCGGTCGTGTTCATCGACAGCGGACCCGCCTGATTGTTGCCGACGAGCACGAAGGTCGCGCCCGCATTGACGGCATTGGTGATTTTTTCGGAGAAGGCGCACGTGCCGCGGCGCACGTAGGCGACCGAGTTGGCGAAGTAATTCGCCGGGAACGGCGTGCCCGCCGTGCAACCTTCGATATTCGCCGGGAAGCTCTTGATCGGCTGGCTCGTGAACGCCGTACCGACGGGCGTCGTGCTGCCCTGCTTCGCGGCGACGCCGACGGTATTCGACGGCGGCGTGCCCGGGCCGGTCAGGCTCACGGTGGCCAGGATGTTTTCGTCATGCGTCGACGCGGCCACCGTCATGGTCCAGGGGCCCAGGTGGTTGACCTGGCCGACCGGATTCGTGACGGTCGCGCTGGTGTTGCCGGCCGAGGCCGCCACGATGATGTCGGCGTTGACGGCGTCCAGGAACAGGCTGTCGAAATCGTTCCACGGATCGCGGCCACCCGAGATCGAGTAGTTGACCACGTCGACGCCGTCGGCGATCGCGTTTTCGAGCGCGGCCTGCAGGGCCGCCCCGTCACAGCTGTTGGTCGCGCACGCCTTGTACTGGCGGATCGAGGCGCAGGGCGCCACGCCCGACATGCTCGTGAACGGCGCCGGGATGACCGGTGCCGGCACGGTGCTCGCGGTCAGCGTATTGCCGGCGGCCGTGCTGGCCGTGTGCACGCCGTGACCGCCGTCGGTCGCCTCAGGATTCGGGCCGTTACAGGCGCCGGTGCCGGCATCGGTCGTGCTGCAGTCGACGAAGCTGCGCAGCTTCGGAGTGCCCGCGCTGAAACCGCACGAGGCATCGTTGGCAAACGACGGATGATCGGAGTTCGTGCCACCGTCGACGATGCCGACCGTGACGCCGAATCCGCGCGTGCCGGTGCCACCCGGAACGTTCACGCCGCTCCAGATCGTATCGGCGCCGATGAAGCTCGGGCCGCGGTACGTATCGAGGGTTTCGAAACCCGCCTCGCGCACCGACTTCACGCCGGGCAGGCTGCGGACGGCATCGGCTTCGGCCGCGCTGAGTTCCGCGGCGATACCGTTGCGCGTGATCGCGTAGTGATGGGTTGCCTGGACGTTGCGGCCCACGGCCGACGAAATCGAATTCACGCGCTCGGCGCGGATATCGGCCAGGAATTTGTTGTAGGCGACGGCGGCCGGACTCCGGGTGTCGAGCTTGCGCTCACCCTTGACCGATGGCGCCGTGGCTTCGAGGGAATTGGCACCGCCGGTGTAGTACAGCAGGCCCGGTTCGTTGAATGTGATGATGTAGCTCTTCACCGCCGCAGACGTCTGCGGCGACTGCGCGGTCGCCACCGGCGAGCTCATCACTCCTCCAGCCAGCACGACGCCGATAACCGACGCGAGTGCGGTTACGCGAATCGACTTACCCATGAAACCTCCCAACACGGACACACGATAAGAACGGCCGCCGCTTGACCACCCGACGAGCGCGGCCGGCGCACGGAAGAACGAGGGATTACAACGAGTATTCGGCACCCGGCAACAAAATTTTGCCGCGCCGGGCGACCGCACTGAGACAACCGCAACATTCGTCCAGACAACGCTTATAGCACCCGGCGCAGGGCGTCACAATCTGCACTGCGGCAGAGTCGGATCGGATCGTTCCGCAAGCCGCGAAAAGGACCGGAACGGTAGGGCCTGGGACGGAGATTCTTCGGCGCGACACCAGCCCGCAGGACGATTTCGTTCACGATTGTTTGCCATTCGCAGCGCCCGGCAGGAACCACAACGGCCGAGCGCGCACACGCGAACCGCGATGTATCAACTACTGAAGAACGCCTCGACGTCGCCGATTTCGCGCGTGATCGGCGACGGCGGCAGGCTGCGCAGGAATAATTTTCCGTAGGGACGCGAGCTCAGGCGGGGATCACAGAGCACGAGCACGCCGCGATCACCCACATCGCGGATCAGACGGCCGGCCCCCTGCTTGAGTGCAATCACCGCCGACGGGATCTGCCACTGCACGAAGGGATTGCCACCGGCGTCGCGCAGGGCGGCAAGACGCGCCTCGAGTACCGGATCGTCCGGCGCGGCGAACGGCAGCTTGTCGATGATGACGCACGAAAGTGCCTCGCCGGCCACATCGACCCCTTCCCAGAAACTCGCAGCGCCCAGCAGCACGCCATTGCCCGAGGCGCGGAATCCGGCCAGCAGCTGCTGCCGGGGCGCACTGCCCTGCACGAACAGCGGATAGGGTGAGGAAGCCAGACGTTCCGCCGCGCGGCGCAGCGCACGATGCGACGTGAACAACACGAAGGCTCGCCCTCGCGAGGCGCGGAGCACCGGCAGCACCGCATCGACGACACGATCGGTGTAATCACCCGCACTCGGGTCCGGCAGATTTTTCGGCAGATAGGTCAATGCCTGGCGGGCGTAGTCGAAGGGACTCGGCAGACTCAGGGTGACCGGATCGTCAAGGCCGAGCTGGCGTGCGAAATGGCCGAATTCGCCCGCGACGGACAGGGTCGCCGAGGTCAGGATCCAGGCCGCGCGGCTCTGCTGGCGCAGGGCGCGCAGCGGCGGCGCGAGATCCAGTGGCGTCGCGTTCAGGGCGAAGCCGTGGCTCGTGAGCTCGTACCAGTGCACCCAGTCGCGGCCGCCGCCATCGAGTACCTGATCGAGCTTTTCGACGAGGCCCTGCGCACGCTCGTGCAATGCGGTCAGGCCGCGCGACCGTTCGGCCTGGGTGGCCAGCGCCGCCTCGAGTGCGCGCAGCGCGTCCTGCAGCTCGCGCAATTCGGCCATCGCGAAACGATCGTCCTCGATCACGCCAAACGCGCCGCGCTGCGGCAGCTTGTCGAGAGCAAGGCGAACCCGGCGCAACACGGACGTCGTCGCGCCGATCGGCTCGCGCAGCACGGCGAATGCGCCCGTGACCGATGCGCACTCGGCCTCGGCGTCACTGCCCAGTTCCTGGAGCTGGCGCGCCGAGAAGCTCACGGAGAAGAACTGGCCGGCGAGATCGGGGATCTGGTGGGCTTCGTCGAGCACGAACGCGTTCGCCCCCGGCAGAATCTCGCCGAACCCTTCCTGCTTGATCGCGAGATCGGCGAACAGCAGATGGTGGTTCACGACGACGAGATCCGCTTCCTGCGCGGCACGCCGCGCCTTCACCACGAAGCAGTCGTTGAACATTGGACAGTCGGCGCCGAGACAGTTCTCGGCCGTCGACGTCACGCGCGGCCACAGCGGAGAGTCTTCGGGTACATCGGCGATCTCGTTGCGGTCACCGCTGCTGCTGCGGCCGGCCCAGGCACGCAGCGTCTGCAGCTGCGAGACCTGCTCGCGGGAGCTCAGGCGTCCGTCCTTGTGGGTCTGATCGAGGCGATACAGGCACAGGTAGTTCGCGCGCCCCTTCAGCAATGCCGCCTTGATGCGCGCGCCGGTCACCTGGCGCACGCGAGGCAGATCGCGATGGAACAGCTGGTCCTGCAGCGTCTTCGTGCCCGTCGACACGATGACCCGCTTGCCCGACATCACGGCAGGCACGAGGTAGGCGAAGGTCTTGCCGGTGCCGGTGCCGGCTTCGGCGATCAGGATGTGCCGGTCGGCTATGGCCTCGGCGACTGCCTCGGCCATCACCTGCTGCGAGGCGCGCGGTGCAAATCCCGCTACCTCGCGTGCAAACGGCCCTTCCGCACCGAGCAGGTCACGGACGTCGTGCTGCACGCGCTTACAGCCGCTGGCGCGGCGGCACCTTGCAGGCGGCCACTTGTGCTTTGGCACTGCTGGCGCTGGCTTCGTCCTTGGCTGCGCGCCGCGTCTCCACCACCGTCTGCCAGTTGCGCGCACAGAGACTGCCGAGGCGAGGCCCGAGCTCGAACGACTTGCGGGCAAGCGTTTCGGCTTCCGCATACCGGTGCAGACCGATCAGCAGTTCGGCCTTGAGCTGCAGGATCTCCGGCGCATCCGGTGCAAGTTTCAGTGCGCGATCGACGGCCGCGATGGCGTCGACGAAGTTGTGCGCCGTTTCCAGATCAGCCGCCTGCTTGAGGAATCCGTCGACGGCGGGGTCGCGCAGGGGCTGCACTTCCACCGACGACGCCGTGGTCTGGCCGGCCTGCCGAATCGCGAACACGACGTCGCGGTCCGGCTTGACGCTCTTTCTGCCGCTCTCGCTGCCACTGCCCGGACTGCCGCAGCCTGCGAGCGCCATCAATGCCGCCGCCGCGACCGGCCACCGCCATTCGCCACCATTGCGTTTCATAGTTGTCCTGCCCATCCCTCGACACCCGATAACCGACGAAAGACGGCGCCGCCTCACTGCGGATCACCGCCGAACCAGTCGCGCAAACGCTCCATTGTGCACCCTTGCTCCTGCTCGGGCACATAGCCGGCCACGAACGGCAATTGCCGCGCGCCCGGACAATCCGGTTCGGTGCGCTGCCCCGACTCCGGATTGACCCAGGCCAGCTCGATACCCTGCGCCAGATTCAGATCCAGTGGCCGCGTAGGCAGCGCATCGAACAGCGCCATCCAGATGCGCAGCGCACCGGTGGCGCCGACCAGACCGGTCGGCTTGTTGTCGTCGCGGCCCACCCAGACCACCGCGAGGTGATCGGCGCTGAAGCCGGCGTACCAGCTGTCGCGCGAGTCGTCGCTGGTACCGGTCTTGCCGGCGCTGTTGAGCGCGGCGAGCGTACCGGCACCAACCGCACGTGCGGTTCCGCGCAGATTGACCTGCTGCATCGCATAGGTGACCAGCCGTGCAGCTTCGACGTAGTCGCCGGCCCCGGGCTTGCTCGCATAGCGGCGCAGTGGCTTGCCGTCACGATCCAGCACCCCGCGCACCGCGATGACGGGCAGAGCATGACCATCGGCGGCGAAGTACTGGTAGAGCTGCGCGACTTCGAGCGGTGACAGGTCGAGCGCTCCGAGCAGCAGTGACGGGTTCGGGTTGATCTCGCGCCCGAAGCCGAACGAATCGATGAGCGCGCGCACGCGGTCGACCCCGACGAGCATGCCCAGACGCACCGTCGACAGATTCCACGAGTTCGTGAGCACGTCGATCAGTGCGACGCGGCCATGGGCCGTCTTGTCGGCGTTCTGCGGCATCCAGTTCTTGCCGTTGGGCTGCGGCAGGCTGACCGGCGCATCCTCGACGATGCTCGCGAGCGAATAGCGCTGCGGCTGGGCGAGCGCGGCAAGGAACACAAAGGGCTTGACCAGCGAACCGATCGGCCGACGTGCATCTAGCGCCCGATTGAAGCCCGGCTGGTCCGGCGCGCGGTCGCCGACCACGGCCTGCACTTCGCCATCGCGCGCGCCGGTCACCACCAGCGCGGCCTGTGTGCCGTCCTGCCGCTTGCCGAGCGCCGTGAGGCCGTCGCGCAGCGCCTTCTCGGCCGCGAGCTGGGTCGATGGAGCCAGGGTGGTGAGCACCGACAGCCCCGCGCCGCGCAGCGCCGTATCGTCGTAGTCGCGCTTGAGCTGCGCGCGGACGAGATCGATGAAAGCCGGAAACCGATTGCGCGGCAAGCCTGGTGATTCCGAGATACCCAGCGGACTGGCCTTGGCACGCGCGAGTTCGTCAGCGTCGAGCAGGCCGGTGTCGGCGAACTGCTGCAAGACGAGGTTGCGGCGCGCCTGCGCCCGTTCGGGATAGCGGCGCGGATCGTAGTAGCTCGGCCCCTGCACGAGACCGATCAGCAGCGCCACGTCCGGCGGGCGCAGGGTATTGAGCTCGCGCCCGAAGTAGAACTCGCTGGCCGCGGCGAAGCCATGCACGGCCTGACCGCCCTGCTGCCCCAGGAAGATCTCGTTGACATAGGCCTCGAGAATGCGGTGCTTGTCGTAGCGTGCCTCGATGAGCAGCGCGAGCAGCGCCTCGTTGCCCTTGCGCAGGAAATTCTGGCCACGGTCCAGAAACAGGTTCTTGACGAGCTGCTGGGTCAGCGTCGAGCCGCCCTGCACCACATGACCGGCGGTGAGATTCGCCCAGCTCGCGCGCAGGATCGCCGTGAAATCGACGCCGTGGTGATGCTTGAAGTTGCGGTCTTCCACCGCCTGCAGGCCGGTGACGAGCAGCGGCGGCATCTGGCCGAGCCTGGCGACGCGGCGTTCCTCCTGCTCGACACCGTACAGGGTCGCGATACGCGCCGGATCCAGGCGCACACGCTCGAGCACCTTGCCGGTATCGATGTCCTTGATCGCGGCCACGCGCGAGCGCGCCAGCGTGACCTCGACGCGGCGTGCCTTTTCCATTCCGTCCAGCGACGCGAACGCGCGGCGCGAGATGACGAAACGGTCGCCGTCGCGCATGAAACTGCCCGGCGCGCGCGCGCCGGTGATCTCGTCATAGCGCGCCGCCTCGAGCTCGACCTTCAGCGTGGCCGCGTCGAGCGGCATTCCCGGAACGAGTTCGAGTGCGCGTGCATAGATGCGCGTCGGCGTTTCCCAGGAAAGATCGTCGAACCGTTCGCGCACCTGCGCATCCAGGTACAGCGCGTACGGCACCACGAAGGCGACGACGAAACCGAGGCCGAACCAGAACGGTGCGCGCAACCAGCGCCAGAGCAGACGCGCCAGCTCGGCGCAGCGGGTCAGGAATGACAAGGTGGAACCCAGGCCAGTGGAATCGAGCCGCCGCGTGAGGGGAACCACCGCACGACGGCACCGGAATCGTCGCCGCGCGCCGGATCGGCGGCGGGCCGGCGCAGTGTACCCGATGCGGCTCGACCGCTGGCGGCGCGCGCCACGGTTTCGTCGCGCGCGCCTATCCGCGATAATCCCGGCCTTTTTCGCGTGCGCGGTTTTGCCTGCGCAACAAGGACTTGCCGAATCGTGCCCCTGCTCTCCTCCGCATCGCCCCGCGCCGTGCTGCTGGTTCATGGCGATACCACTGCCGATGGGTGGCGCTCGCTGACGGCGCAGCTGCCGCCCGGCATCGCCCTTGCGACCACACTCACCCGGGACGTTCCGGCAGCCGCCGGGCACATCGCGGTCGACGGCAATTCGACCGCGGCGCTGCTCGCGGCGGGCCGCGACCGCTGGCCGGGCCGGCATCTGGTCCTGTTGCGCGGCGACACGCAGCTGCCACCGTTCTGGATCGAGCGGCTGCTGGCGGCGCTCGACGCCGACGACGTGCTGACGGCCAGCCCGCTCGACAACGGTGACTGGCACCCCTGTCCCGGCGCCGATGCAAACGTCGAGCGCATCGACGCGCTGTGCCATGCCTATGGCCGCGGCATCGTGCTGGACAGCGGCGACAGCTCCGCTCTCGTCAGCGCATGGCATGGCGAGCGGCTGGCGACATGCGATTCTGCACTCGCAGAGACGCCGGGCGCCGGGCGACGGGTGCGCCTGGATCATCTCTATGTCGCAGCACCCCGCCAGCCGCGCCGACGCACCGACGACACAGGTCCCGCCCGCCTGGGGGAACTGCGCGGACTGCTGGCCGAAGCGCTGGCGCAGCCGCGGCTCCAGCCGGCGTGGTTCGGCCACGACGGCCGCCCGGTCCTGTTGCACGTGCTGCACGGCTGGGGCGGTGGCGCGGAACGCTTTGTGCGCGACTTCGCCGCGAGCGACACGGCGCACACGCACGTCGTGCTGCGCGCCCGCGGGGATTTTTCACGCCGCCGCTATGGCGAAACCCTCGAGCTGCATGACGGCAGCCTGCTCGGTCCACCGCTACGGCGTCTGGCCTTGCCCGCCCCCATCGCCGACACGGCGCTGCAGCATCACGACTGGATGCAATTTTTCCGTGACGCGCTGGCGCGCTTCGCCGTCGACGGCGTCGTCGTGTCCTCGCTGATCGGACACAGTCTCGACGCACTGCGCAGCGGCCTGCCGACCCTCGTCGTCACGCACGACTGCTATCCGCTGTGGCCGCTGCTGCACCGTGATTTCGGCGACGAGACGCTGGCGTTCGACGCGGCGCAACGCGAACTCGACCTGGCGGCGGCCGGCGAGGATTTCGAGTTCGCGAGCCGTGCCCCGGCTTACTGGCAGCAGCTGCGGGACAGCTATGTCGCGGCGGTGCGCGATGCTTCGGCGCGACTGGTGGCACCGAGCCGGACTGCGCTCGCAAACGTGCTGCGCCTCGCTCCGGAACTGCGCGATCTACCGGCGCGCGTCGTCGCGCACGGCACCGCGCCGTTTGCCGGTGTCGTGCCACCGCGCACGCCACGGCCTCACACCGCGCTACGGCTGCTCGTGCCGGGCCGCGTGCGGCGTGGCAAGGGGGCGCAGTTGCTCCAGGCGCTGCTGCCCGAACTGCCACCTGGCGTCGAACTCGTGCTGCTGGGTGCCGGTGCCGAAGGCCACGCGTTTTTCGGGTGTGACCGTGTCCACGTTGTCCTCGACTACTCGCGGGATGAACTGCCCGCACTGGTCGCCGCGCTAAACCCCGACGCCGCGCTGATCTTGCCGACCGTCGCGGAAACCTTCAGCTACACCTTGTCCGAATGCTGGAGCCTCGGCCTGCCAGTCATCGCCACACGCGTCGGCGCATTGGCCGAACGCATCGACGACGGTGTCGACGGCTTCCTCGTCGCGCCCGACCCCATCGCCGCGCGCGATCGAATCGCCGCGCTGGCCGCCGACCCTCAGCCACTGGAGCGCGTCCGCGCGGTGCTGCGCCAGCGCGCGCCACGCTCGCTCGCGGCCATGAGTGCAGACTATCGCAGCGAGTTGCCGACGGCGGCGACGCGGCCGGTTGCTCCGCCGCAGTCCGCCGCACTCGCGCAGATCGAGCTCATGTCCCTGCGGGCGCAGCTGGATGAGGCGCGGAACGCCTTGCGCAGCCAGTCGGCGACGCTGACACGGCAGACACGCGAGCTCGATGCGCGCGCCGAATGGGCATCCGAACTCGATCGTGAACTGCGCCGGTCGCAACGCGACGTGCGTACGGCGCTGACCGAGATCGAGCGACTGCAGGGCGATCTCGAACAGCGTACCGAGTGGCTCAAGCGCACCCAGGACGACTATTCCGCGCTCGAGCAGGACTTCGCGGAGCGCACCCGCTGGGCGTTGTCGCTCAAGGCAGAACTCGACCGAGCGTATGGCAGCCTGTCGTGGCGACTGACGAAGCCGCTGCGCTTCGGCATGCGCACGCTGCGCGGGCTGCGTGCGCGCCTGGCATTCAGCGCCGCACGCACGCGCGGGCTGTGGCGACGCATGCAAGGCAGCCTGCGCCGGCGCGGCGTGGCGGGCACGCTGCAACGTGCCGTGCGCGAGTTCCGCCGCAGCGCACCACCGGCGGTGCCGCTCGCCATGACCGGTGATCCGGCCACAGGCTTCGACGAGATCCACCTGCCGGCCGCCGCCGAGCCGCAGGTATCGATCGTGATTCCGGTCTACAACAAGATCGACTACACGCTGGCCTGCCTCCGATCACTCGAGGCACATGCGGGAGCCGTGAGTTTCGAAGTCATCGTCGTCGACGATTGCTCCGTCGACGACACCCCCGCGCGCCTCGCGGACCTTGACGGCCTGCGCACGGTCCGCAATGCGCAGAATCTCGGTTTCGTGGGTTCCTGCAACGCAGGTGCCGCCGTGGCGCGCGGCGAGTACGTGCTGTTTCTGAACAACGACACGGTCGTCACGCCGGGCTGGCTCGAGGCCTTGCTGCGCTGCTTCGCCGAAGAGCCCGACGCGGGCCTGGTCGGCGCCAAGCTGGTCTATCCCGACGGCCGCCTGCAGGAAGCCGGCGGCATCGTGTTCCGCGACGGATCGGGCTGGAATTACGGCCGTTTCGAGGACCCGGCCGATCCACGCTACAACTTCCGTCGCGAAGCGGACTACTGTTCCGGAGCGGCCATTGTGCTGCGTCGCGCACTGTTCGATTCACTAGGCGGCTTCGACCTGCGCTATGCACCCGCGTACTACGAAGACACCGACCTCGCGTTCGCCGTACGTGCAGCGGGGCTCAAGGTCTACTACGAACCGCGCTCTACCGTGATCCATTTCGAAGGAATCACGGCAGGCACCGACACCGGCAGCGGCGCGAAGCGCTATCAGGTCGTCAATCGCGAGAAATTTCTGCAAAAGTGGCAGGCGGCGCTGGCACGGCAGCCGCTGCCGATCGACGATGCGGCGCTCGCCCCGCGCGCCGCGACGTTCCGCCGCGAGAAGCGCCTGCTCATCATCGACGCCTGCACGCCAACGCCGGATCAGGACTCCGGTTCGCTGCGCATGGTGAACCTGATGCGGCTGCTGCGCGCACTCGGCTGGCAGGTGACCTTCTTTGCGGACAACCGGCTCTACGTCGCCGGCTACACCGAGGCGCTGCAATCACTCGGTGTCGAAGTGCTCTACGCACCGTACATGAATGATCCCATCCGTCTGTTCCGGCAGCGTGGCGGCGAGTTCGACGCGATTCTGCTGTCGCGCCACTACGTCGCGATCAACTACCTGGGCCTCGCGCGGCTGTACGCGCCCAAGGCCAGACTCATCTTCGACACGGTCGATCTGCACTACCTGCGCGAACAGCGGGCCGCGGAGCTCGAAGGCAGCGACGAGTTGCGCCGCAAGGCCGAACGCACCCGGGCGCAGGAGCACAAGCTGATCCGGGAATGCGACGCGACGCTCGTGGTCAGCCCCGTGGAGCAGACGCTGCTCGCTCGCGAGCAGCCCCAGGCACGGGTCGAGATCCTGTCCAACGTGCACGAAGTATTCGGCTGCCGGCGCGACTACGCGGAGCGCAAGGATCTCGTCTTCGTCGGCAGTTTCCAGCATCCGCCGAACGAAGACGCCATGCTGTGGTTCGCGCGCGAGATCCTGCCGCGACTGCGCGACACGCTGCCGGGACTGCGCGTGCACGTGATCGGCCAGCCCGTGCCTGAATCACTCCGCGAGTTCGCCGGCGATGATTTCGTGCTGCACGGCTTCGTGGCCGATCTGGAGCCGTACATGGATGGCTGCCGCGTGTCGGTGGCGCCGCTGCGCTATGGCGCCGGCGTCAAGGGCAAGGTCAACATGGCCATGAGCTATGGCCTGCCGGTGGTCGCTACGCCGGCGGCGGTCGAGGGTATGCACGTGGAGCCCGGCCGGGACGTACTCGTCGCAGCGGACGCGGTTGCCTTTGCCGAGGCGATCGTACAGCTCTACAGCGACCGCGCGCTCTGGGAAACGCTGTCCGCCAATGGTCTGGCGAACGTCGAACGGCATTTTTCGTTCGATGCCGCACAGCGGGCGTTGGCGCGGATCCTGGCCTGATCGCGTTGTTCGCCGCTGAACCGAACTGGCCCGACCGCCCTCATCGGCGGCGAGCGGGCCTTGCTTGGCGAGCCGCCCGGTCTGCCGTAGGGTGAGGCGCGCCAGTTCCCTGGGAGCAGCGACATGATCCACGCCAGTATCCTCGATACCGTAGGCCGTACGCCGATCGTCCGCATCAACCGCCTGGCGCCTGCGGGCGTCGAGATGTACGTCAAGCTCGAAGCGTTCAATCCGATGTCGTCGGTCAAGGACCGCCTGGCCCTCGCCATCGTGCTCGACGCGGAAGCCCGCGGCTTGCTGAAGCCCGGCCAGATGGTCGTCGAGGCGACATCCGGCAACACTGGCATCGCGCTCGCGATGGTCTGCGCGGCCAAGGGCTATCCGTTCGTTTCCTTCATGGTCGAGACCTTCTCGATCGAGCGGCGCAAGATCATGCGTGCGCTCGGCGCGAAGGTGATACTGACTCCCGCCGCCGAGCGCGGCAGCGGCATGGTGCAGCGCGCCGAGGCGTTCGCCGCCAGGTATGGCGCCTATCTCGCACGACAGTTCGAGAACGAGGCCAATCCGGCCTATCACCGCAACACCACCGGGCCTGAAATCCTGCAGGACTTCGCCGGCCGGCGACTCGACGCCTTCGTGACCGGCTGGGGCACCGGCGGCACCCTGACCGGCACCGGGGAAATGATCCGGCTCGCGCGCCCCGACGTCGAAATCGTCGTGACCGAACCGGCCGGCGCATCACTGCTTGGCGGCGGCGAGTGGAAGCCGCACAAGATCCAGGGCTGGACGCCGGACTTCGTGCCGGCGGTGCTGAAGCGCGACGTCGCGCACCGCATCGTCCCGGTGGACGATGTTCTGGCGCGCGACACCGCGCGGGCGCTGGCCGTGAACGAAGGTATTTTCTGCGGCATCTCGGCCGGCGGGACCTTCGCGGCCGCCCTCGAGGTGGCTCGCGGTGCCCAGCCCGGCAGCGTGATTCTCGCCATGCTGCCGGATACGGGTGAGCGCTACCTGTCGACCTTCCTGTTCGAAGGCATGAACGAAGGCTCCGACGACGACTGGCTCGCGAGCCTGGAAGAAGGCTGAGATTGCTGATCGCAAAAACGGCTCCGTCTCCGGAGCCGTTTTCGGGGTGTCACCGTCTACGTATCGTGTGCGCGAACTACTGGATCTTCTCGCGCTCGACGGTGTTGCGCCTTCCGGACACCTTGGTCACCGGTGCCGGGCGATCCGCCGGGGGCCAGGTCACCTTGTTGTCGTCGCCGTTCACCGTGATCTGTGTCGCCAGCGACTGCACGTCGACGGTATTTCCCGAGCCCTGGATCGTGATCGAGTGGCAGCCCCCCATCGTCACGATGCGATTGCCATTACCCACGAACGTCACTTCTTCCATCTCGGCGCAGTAATGCTCGATCTGGGAATTCTCCTGACTGACCGTCTGCTTGCGGCCGAGATCAGCATCAGCGGGAGCGGCGGGTCCTGCCGCAACGGCGGCGAATGACAGGACGCTCAGGGCGAGCGACAAACCAGTGCGCGGGAACGGGAACATGGCAAACCCCAGGGCCGAAATCGGAGGCCAGTATAGTCCGGCGTTCCGCTGCCTCACCCCGGCCGCCACGCCCACGATGCCGAGCGGCATCATTCCGCCGTTCAGCGGCAGCGAAACGAGATCGCGCCCGCAGGCCCTCACCGGCACGCGCAGCCCGCACGGGACGCCGTCGCTTTCGTCTGCCGGCTCAGCGCACGCGTCATCGAGCCGGACGCAGAGAGCACACTTACCGGCACTGACACCACGATGAATCGATGCGATCCTGACGGTCCGGCGCGCAGCGCAGGTCGCAGGTCAGTCGTCCGCCGTGCTCGCCAAAGCACGAATGCCCGGTTTCCCGGGCATTCGTGCAGATCGACTACGAAATGGTGGGCGGTACAAGTTTCGAACTTGTGACCCCTGCCGTGTGAAAGCAGTGCTCTACCGCTGAGCTAACCGCCCGATGGTCACGACCGAACTGGTCATGCCGGGTGAAACGATACAACTGGTGCCGACGAGAGGAGTCGAACCTCCGACCTACTGATTACGAATCAGTTGCTCTACCAACTGAGCTACGTCGGCGAAACAGAGCGCGCGATTATAGCGACGCGCTCCGTCGACGACAAGCTCCCGAGAACCGGTTTCGGGCCGCCATGCTTTCCCTCAACATCACCAGCACGGGCCGTTCGAGTTCTGCGGCATCACGCCAGCCGCAGGCGTCTTGACGCCGGTATTGTTGACGGTGAGCGCGCCGCATTGATCCGCCGCCTGCGCACCGCCCGCCACCGGCGTCGCCGTCAGCACGTAGCTCTGCGTATCGCCCGTCGCGCCATTCGCCGAGGAAATCGTGTAGTGGCCGCGCTCCGATGTGAGCGACGTGAGACCGAGGCTCGTGGCAGCGGTCAGCGGGTCCGTCGCGTAACGATTGAAGTTGGTATAGAAGCGCTCCTGCGCCGCAGCCACGCGCATGAGCAGTTCCTTGCCGTCGACGCGGCGCGAGCGCTGGGCGTACCGCTGATAGGCCGGCAGGGCGATCGCGGCGATGATGGCCACGACGATCATCAGTTCGAGGAGCGTGAATCCGCCGGATTTGCCACGGTTGCGATTGAGCATCTTGCGTCCCCAATGAAATGGGGCACGCGCCTCTCGGCGCGTGCCTGGTACGAACTCAGAGAATATCGAGCAACTCGCGCCACGAGCCGCGATACGCGGGCGGGGCCTTGATGCCCGGCGGCCTCGAGCCGCTTGTGCCGCTGCCTGCGCCGCTGACCGGCAACACGAACGTGTCACCGATCAGACGCGGTGTCGGATCCCGGCACTGATCGCCTTCGCAGGGACCGGGCTGCTCGCCGCCGCCGCTGCCACCCGTCAACCCCGCCGGCGAGCCGCCGGTAGCACCGTCGACGACGATCGATGCGCCGCGGAACTGCGGATTGCAAGGATCGCTGCCGCGTGGGATCACGGTATTCACGACCGCAATATTGAGGCTGTAGATCGGCTTGGCCGTGAACACCACGCGCTCGCCGGGCTCGGCCGCGATGTTGAGCGGAATCATCCAGCCGCGTCCGGTCGACGAAATCGCATTGGTGGTGAGCAGGCGCGAATTCGCGCTGGGTTGCGTCAGCGTCTGGGCCGTCATCTGCGACGGCAGGCTCGGGTAGTTCGTGGACGCGGTGCCGTAGTCACGGACACCGTAGATCGCCTGCGGCCCGACGTTCGATGCGATACCGATCGCGGTACGGTCTTCCTTGCCGAGATACTTGCCGGTACCGACCACCCAGATCGGTGACCCGTTGCGCTGCGTGTCGCGCAATGCCACCGGCATGGACGTGATCGGCTGGCGCGGCAAGGTCGATGCGTTGGTCTGCGTCGGCGTGGTCGTGTAGGTCTTGAACATGAGGTCGACCTTCCACTGCGCGGGATCGGTGCTGGTCAGATCGAAGCGGAACAGGTTACCTACGAGGTCGCCGGCAACGACGATGTCGTCAACTTGGTCGCTGTTGAGATCGTAAACGGCCGGGGTCGACAGGCCGAAGCTCAGCGGTACGGACTGCGGTGCCGACGCGGTCTGGATTTCGGCGATGCGTGCGCCGGTCTCGAGATCGAGCACGAACAGCGAAGTCTTGTCCTTGTTCGGATCAGTGCTGGCCGGGTCGGGCTCACCGCGCGGGTCGAGGTTGGTCGTGGGGAAATAGCCGCTCGAAACGACCACGACCCACTTGCCGGTGCTCAACCGCATGATGTTGGCCGAATCGTAGGTATAGCCCAGGGCCGCGCCACCGGTCGACGTATTCGAGAACTCCCAGAGCACATTGCCGGCACCGAAGGCGCTCGGGTCTGTGACATCGAGCGCGAATACGCCGCGCCCACCGAGACGCATGGAACCCACAAGCACTGTGCGCCACTGGCCGCGAATGAAGACATCCTGCACGCGCAGACGGGAGTCGACGCCGGTGACCAGCTGCGAGTGCGTCGGGTTGGTGTATTCGGCGGCCTTCTTGTTCTCGATCAGCATGTTCGGCAGGTAGGCGAAGCGTTCCTGACCGTCCAGTGCATTGATCGCATGCACCATGCCGTCATTGGCACCGACGAACACCGTCGGCGCGCGCCGGGCCACCGACGCGGCGAATTTTGCGTACGTGGCGCCCGCACCGGTGGGACCGGCGGCGACGGCCTCGGGCGAGCCGGGCGGGAAATTGTCCTGGAACAGGCCGATGGGCCCCGACAGATAGGTCGGTTGCGAGTTGATGATGGCGCCCATCAGCGAATTGCGGCGGCGCATGAACGGAGCCGTCGTTTCGCGCGCCCGATTGCCGCGCAGGTAGTCGACGCGCTGCGAACCGAGACCGTCGTTGTCGACCGCCGTCGTGTTCGGATTGTCGTTCAGCTTCGCCTGCTGCGCCGAGTTGAGGCTGGTCCACTGCAGCGGGATGCCCTTGCGCGGGGAGCTCGTGCCGTCCCAGGTAAAGATGTTGCGGCTGGACGGCGTGCGGGCGGTCAGCAGCGGCGCCGCATCCCACAGCGCAGTGCCGGTGGCCTGGCCGGTGTTCTGGTCGACGGCGAACTTGGCCAGCGTGCCGGACCAGTCAGAAGTGTCAAAACCGGCCTTGAACGCTTCGGTGCTCGCCGTCACGATCGGCAGCGATACGGTGGCCGCCGTCGCCGTGGCGCGGCGCGCGGTGATGCTGCTGACGATATCCACGAGCGCCTGCGCGAGTTCGGCCGGATTGTTGGATACGAAGAACTTGCCGCGGCTGTTGATGGCCGCATGCCACATGTCGTCGATCTTGCGGCCGTCGTCGGTGCCTTCGTTCGGCACCGGCCACGCGACCGACGCGGGCGTCGCGTTGGAACCGCGCAGCTTTTCGTAGGTCTCGTCGTTGTTCTGCAGGGTGCCCGACGCGCCGAAACCGATCATGAACTGGACCAGATGCGGCCACCGCGCCGGGTCATTGGCGGGGTTCCAGTAGATTTCCGGATTCAGCAACGGATCGTCGCCGGTACCCAGTGGGGGGCCGAACAGATTCGTCGACTTGTCGGGCAGATACGGCGGAACGCGCAGGCCATCGGCACCGGCGAACGCACCCCCGGTACGCAGCGGTCTGGACCAGTAGTAGAAAGCGAGGTCTGCCATGGTCTCGACGCTGTTGGACGCCTCGTTCCAGATGATCTTGTTGTAGTTCTGGCCAGTGGCATAGGCCGTACCATCGGGCAGCGTCACGCCGCCTGTGTCCGTGCCGGGTGCCGTAAGACCGCTGTCGCCGTTCCAGAGACCGTCGGTCATCTGGATATGGAAGTTCTGGCGGCAGACGAGTTCCTTGTTGAGCTCGGAATCCCAGTACGGGTTGGTCCAGGTACCGCTGGAACGCTGGAAGAACGAGCCCGCGCGCAGCAGTGCGCTGCGGTTCGGCGTGCCGCCGCTGGCCGGGATATTGAACAGCCAGTCGTAGAAACGGTCGCGAACGCCACCCGAAGTGGGCTGGTTTTCGAACGGCCGGATTTCAGTAGAGCTACCGATATGATTGGAGTTGATGTTCTGCCAGGCGACACGGACCTCCGGACCGAACGTGCGGTACGCATGCGACACTGCGGAAATCGCGGCGTACTGGCGCGTGCGGTAGTAGGTATACCAGTTCACGAAGCGCTGACGCGCCTGTGCAAGCGTCACGCCGGAAGGCAACGCCGGCGTGCCACTGGTCAGGCTGATCCATTCCCAGTTGGTGGCGGTGTAAAGATCGGCCCAGTTACTGATCTTGCCGGCCGCATCGAGCACGATAGTCGGTGCCGTCGACTTGTATCGATAGTAGCCGGCGCCTGTATTGCCACAGAACGACGCCGTCGACACATTGGTCGAGCCGAGGCCGGTGTTCGGATTCGAATTGCGGTAATGCGCGATGCCGTTTCGGAGCGCGGTCGGCCAGACCTGCGCCGGCATGGACGGACTGTCGGTCACATCGCCTTCGATCGGTGGGTCATAGGCGTTGTTCGGGTTGAAATACACGCCGTTCATCGAGCGCGAACGCGGATCCGCCTCGTCAGCGACGTTGGGATCGATGACGCCGGCACAGCGGTACGGATTCGCCCAGCCCACGTTGGTTGGCCGATACGGCATCTGGTCGGGCATGTAGTCGAATGCCATCGACCCCGAATCGTCGAAGGTCAGCATGAGATTCGGCGCGACGGCGGCGGTCAGTTCCGGTGGCGTGGCCAGCAGATCCGTCGACCACGCGCGCGCGTCCTGCGGCTGGATCGCGCAGAGGCACAACGCGAGGCCGGATCCCAGCCAGCGCAGAGAGAACGGACGATTACGCAGTTTCATGGCGAGTCCTCGAAATTGGTAGGCCAAGTCAGGGCTGCGCGGCGAAGTTGCCGTCAGTGCTGAATGCCGAATAGACGACCTCGGTCAGGCGGATCGCGGCCTCGCCGTTACCGCCCTGGCTGCGCGCGGTCACGCGATAGACGCGGCGCGACGGTGCCTCGGAGGTGCCGCCTTCCTGGGCGATCGCTCCGCCCATGCGGCCGGCGCCACCGAAGCCGCCGGTGTCGAGCCCCAGGTCCTCGAACAGCAGTCTGGGCTGCGCCGAGATCGATGCCGTTTCGACCGCGCCACTCAGCCCGCTGAGCAGTGGCGTGTATTCCATGCTTCCACCCGTGACCCAGTCACGCGAGGTGCGGAACAATCGCACCGGCTCGCGCGCGGTGTTGTACATGGCGACGCCGGCCTGGTCCCAGGCGCAGGGCTGGCGCGCAGCGCCGCCGACACAGCTCGGGAAAGCCATGCCGCCCTGGGCATACGTCGCCGTGACCGGCGCGTTGTAGACCATCGCTTCGCCGAAGCGCAGCGCGCTCTCCGAACCGAACATGGCCAGCTGGCGATTGCGCACGCCACCGGTCATTCGCTCCTGCAGCAAGGCGCTGCCGGACGACGCAATACCGAGCAAGGTCAGCAGGATCAGGAACATCAACGCGACGAACAGCACGGCGCCGCGCTGCCGCTGCGGGATGACAGGAAGAGAATGGGATCGGACGAAAGTGATCATGGCTCGCCTTCAGATGCTGCCGTTACGAATCGACACGAGCGTCATGAACTCGCGCCGCATCATGCGTCCCACCGGAAGCCCGGTGACTGGCATGGTCGCCGTGGGAATCACGGGGCCGGTCGTGTTGTCGATGCCATACCAGTACGCCATGTCCTGCTGCGCCATGGCGCCCATGTCGTCGACCGTGTTGAACAGGGCGTGGACCTCAATCGAGCGTAGTGCCCGCCAGAGGCAGGACGGCTCACGCCAGTTGGCGGTCGGACCAAGCCGCGAATACACGCGCGAGAACGCGCCAGCCGGCGGCGCACAATTGGTGGCATTGCTGTTCGCCTGGATCTGGCTCGCATCGAAATAGGCCATGCCGCCGTTCGTGGCGTAGGTCATGCCATACAGGAAATCGAGCCGCTCGACACCCTGTGCGACTTCCTGCACAACGCCGTTCTCCGAGCGCATCAACGTCGGAATCAGGCGAGCGCCGGCGCCCGGGTTCGGATCGGCGACAAGCTGCAGCCAATAGCTGACCGTCACGAAATCGCGGCTGAAATTGAAGAGTCGCGCGTCGCAGGCACCACTGCCCGCGCCGGGCTTGAACTCGGCAGCCTGGATCAGGCTGCCCGGCGCCGGCTGGATGACGTTGCCGGCCACCGATACGCGAATCACGGTCGGCGTGCCTGCACAGTCGCTGACCAGCGCGAGATCGTTGTTCGCGAAATTCGGCGCGGAGCCTCCGCTGGTGGGATCGATCGTGAACACCGCGCTATACCCGGTCGGCACGCCGGCTGGCAGCGTGTACTTCCAGCCGACACTGCGCATGTAGCTCATCGTCAACACGTCGGTGCCCCGCACACGGCTGCCGGCCGCCGTGCCGACCGGCGGCAGCCCGTTCGCACCGGAAGGCACCGCCGGATTGCAGGTTCCGCTGCTGCATTCGTAGCCGCGTACGAAAAACGCGGCACTTACCGGATACGCTTCGCCAGCGGTCCACGCCGGCAGGCGGCCGGTCTCGGCACCGAGATCACGCAGGGTGAAACCGGTGGCGTTGACCATGATGGCGGCGCGCGCCAGCATCGGGCCCTCCGAACCGGTTGCCCAGTTCTCGCGTTCCGCCACCGAGCTCTGGCGGAACAGCGCACCAGCCATGCGCAGATCCGCTTCGAGGCGCCCGGTCGCGAAGCGTCCGTTCTCCTGCACGCGCCCCATTGCGCTCTGCGTGCGATTGCTCTGGCTCGTGGCCATGAACAGCGCCACGATGCCGGCACTGACGAGCAGGCCCAGGGTCAACGCAACCATGAGCTCGATCAGCGACAGGCCCTGCTGACGACTGCGCCTTGCCGCACCCGACCGGAATCTGCCGGCCATCAGGATGTTGCGGGTCGATTCGCTCATGGCTGGAACACCCATGCAAACGTCTGGAAATTCGCACCGGCGCCGTTGTTGAGGGACGACTCCGCCCATGTGATCGTGATCGTGCAAAGGCCGTTATATGGCGCGCGGTTCACGATCTGTGCCGCACTCGGCGCGACCGCGCCTGCGTTCAGCGCACAGTTGATGCGCGCCGTCGGTGCCGGCAGCAACTGGGTCAACGAGCGACTCCAGAGCACACTGTCGCGCGTGACGATGTTGGGGATCGTGCAGCCCGAGCCGCAGGCCGGAACCGAGCCCGACACCGGGTATGCGAGGTTGTAGCCGTTGGTCCAGAGAGCGGGCATGTTCACGCGCATGCGGTCGGCCATCGACTGGGCCAGGAAGCCGGCCTGACTGCGCAGATACGCGGAATGATTGGTACGGACCGACACCATCAGCAGCCCGGCCATACCCATGAGCCCGACGCTGAAGATGACGACGGCGACCAACACTTCGAGCAGCGAAAAACCCTGGTTCTTGCGACGTGTCATGGTCAGGTACTCGGGCAGGCGGACGCGGGCGAACCGGTCGTGTTCTTGTGCGACGAGACATTGCCGCTCGCACGGACGCGGATGCGGCGGGACTTGTCTGCTTCGCCACTCGGGAAACAGACGTTAAGATCGAACCCAGTCGTGGCGAGCGCACCGTTGATGTTGAACACGATCCGGCCGTCGGCACCGGCCGCATCCTTTGCAAAGACGTGGTACTGAGCACCGAGAGCGGGCGCCGTGGAAATGACTTCGTCGGGGGCGGCGAAATTGCCATCGCGGTTGGTATCGGCGACGACCTGCCAGCCGCCACTCCAGTCGGCACCGCCGCCCACTGAAACCACCGCAACCTGCATGCCTCGGCGAACCGCTTCCGACCGCGCCGTCGACAGCGCGGTCACGAGATCGTTGGTCTGATTGGACACGGCCGTGTTGCGGATCACGTCGCCGAACATGGGAACCGCGAAGCCCACGACGATCGCGAGAATAGCGATGGCCACGAATATTTCGAGCAAGGTGAACCCGCGTTGAGTCTTCGGCCGGCGAAGACGTCCGTCGCGTCGATGGAGAAATGCCATAAGTCCCTCTGCCAAGACGAAATAGCGCACAGCTATCCGATGGGGAAAACTATTCGCGACCCGCAGGCGAGGCAAGGTTCAGCCCTGCACGAGGTAGCAAACGTCGGATGAACGGGCGCCTTGGCGGGGGCAGCGGACCGGTGGAATACCCCCCCCCGGGAGCCGGGCCGCGCGGCCGATCACGCGGGGGGCGTCGCCGGGTCGCCCGGCTCAGCGGGGACGCGGCGATCAGCCGACGAGCTGGATGCGCAGCTCGCGCGGCAGCGCGAACGTGATGGTCTCGGCCGCGCCAGACAATTCGCGCACGGCGGTACCGCCGGCAGCCTGCAGGCGCGCGATGACGCCCTTGACCAGGGTTTCTGGCGCCGAAGCCCCCGCGGTCACGCCGATCCGCGCCCGGCCGACCAGCCATTCCTCACGGATGTCGCCGGCATCGTCGATCAGGTAGGCCGGCACCCCTTGTTTCTCCGCAAGTTCACGCAAGCGGTTGGAGTTGGAGCTGTTGACCGACCCCACCACGAGCACCAGGTCGCACTGCTGGCCGAGTTCCCGGACGGCATCCTGCCGGTTCTGCGTGGCATAGCAGATGTCGTCGTGACGCGGTCCGAGCACCCGGGGGAAATGGGTACGCAACGCTTCGATCACGGCCCGGGTGTCGTCCACCGACAGCGTCGTCTGCGTGACATAGGCAATGTTGTCGGGACTGCGCGGCTTCAGCCGGGCCACGTCCTCGGGCGTCTCGACGAGATAGATTTCGCCGACCGCGCCGGACTTCATCCACTGCCCGAGCGTGCCTTCGACCTCGGGATGGCCCGCGTGCCCGATGAGCACCACATCGCGGCCGGCCCTGCAGTGACTGGAGACTTCGATGTGTACTTTGGTCACGAGCGGACAGGTCGCATCGAATACCCGGAGGCCACGCCGGTCGGCCTCGGCACGTACAGACTTGGGGACACCGTGCGCACTGAAGATCACGGTCGAACCGTCGGGCACTTCGTCGAGTTCGTCGACGAACACGGCACCGCGGGAACGCAATCCATCGACGACGAACCGGTTGTGCACGACCTCGTGCCGCACGTAGATCGGCGCACCGAATACTTCGAGCGCACGCTCGACGATTTCGATGGCGCGGTCGACGCCGGCGCAGAAGCCGCGGGGATTGGCGAGGAGTACTTCCATGGCGTTGTCGGAGCCCGCGTTCGGAACGCGGATTATCGCCCCTGCTCCTCCGCTTTCCCACTACGCAGGCTCAGCAGGGCCAGCAGCACGGCGCCGACCGAAATAGCCGAATCCGCCACGTTGAAGGTCGGAAACGCCCAGTCGCCATGGTAGACCTGGATGAAATCGACGACATGACCATAGCGCAGCCGGTCGATCAGGTTGCCGATCGCGCCGCCGATCACGAGCGCGAGCGGCAACGCCGTGAGCCAGTCGCGGCGCGGGGTGCGCGCGAGCCACAGCGTCAGCACCGCGCTGATCGCCACCGCGAGCACGCCAAACCCCCAGCGCTGCCAGCCGCCGGCGTCGGCGAGGAAGCTGAAGGCTGCGCCGGTATTGAACGCGAGTGTCCAGTTGAGGAATCCCGGAATGACCGGTATCGGCAGCCCTTCCTGCAGATGCGCAAGCACGACGTGCTTGGTCCACTGGTCGGCCGCGATGAGCACGGCCGAGAGCCACAGCCAGACCAAAGCGTTCGCGCGGCGCGGAAGGCTGGAAACGAGCGCGCCCATCAGAAATGGCGCCGCCGTTCGCCGCCGCCGTCGACGTTGTCGACGCAACGCGCGCACAGCTCCGGATGCGCCGCGTGACTGCCGACATCGGGCCGGTAGTGCCAGCAGCGCACGCACTTGGCGGCGCTGCTCGCCTTCGCGACGATCCAGACCTCGTGGTCGGTGAGCTCGGCTCTGGCCGCGAGCGTCGTCGGCGCGGCGTCATCGTCGACGAACGATTCGAAGCCGAGCTTGGCCGCGACGATGTCGTAGGCCGGGCGGTCGCGCAGTGCGGCGATGTCGAGCTGCGAGGTGATGAAGCCAAAGCGCAGTTCGTCGGCTACTTCGGCAAAGCGCTCGCGCAGGTCGGCGTCGACGTACAGCGTCACCTCCGCCTCCAGCGATGCGCCGATCACGCCGAGCACGCGCATGCCCTCGAGCACCTTGGCCGTGGCCGAACGGATCGCGAGCAGGTCGCTCCACCACTGCCGCTGCTGCGGCGAGCCCTGCGTAGCCGCGAGGCCTTCATAGAACGTCGTGAAGAATACCGATTCATCGCGCTCGCCCGGCATCTCGGCCCAGATCTCCTCGGCGGTGAAGCTGAGGACTGGCGCGAGCCAGCGCACGAGTGCCTCGAGGATGCGGTACATCGCGCTCTGCGCCGAACGGCGGCCATGGCTGGCCGTCGGCATCGTGTAGAGCCGATCCTTGGTAATGTCGAGATACAGCGCGCCCATCTCGTTGGTGCAGAAGTTCTGCACACGCTGCACGATCTCGGGGAAATCGTAGCGCTCGTATGCGGCGACGATGGCCTGCTGCGCATCGAACGCCTGCTGCACGGCCCACTGGTCCAGCAGCAGCGACTCGTCGACCGCGACCAGATGCTGCGCCGGGTCGAAGCCGTGCAGATTGCCGAGCAGGAAGCGCGCCGTGTTGCGGATGCGGCGATACGCATCGGCCACGCGCTTGAGAATCTCGTTCGACATCGACATTTCGTTGCGATAGTCGGTCGACGCGACCCAGAGGCGCAGAATGTCCGCGCCGTAGTTTTTCATCACGTCCTGCGGCTCGACGCCGTTGCCGAGCGATTTCGACATCTTGCGGCCATGCTCGTCGACGGTGAATCCGTGCGTGAGCACTTCGTCGTACGGGGCATGCCGGTACATTGCAGTCGACGTCAGCAGCGACGAGTGGAACCAGCCACGGTGCTGGTCCGAGCCTTCGAGATACATGACCTTGTCATCGGGACCGGCGATGGCGAGCTCCGGCCGCTCGGCGAGTACGCCGCGATGAGTCACGCCGGAATCGAACCAGACGTCCAGCACGTCGGTGACCTTTTCGTACTGTGCGGCTTCGTCGCCCAGCAGTTCGCCAATGTCGAGCGCGTACCAGGCGTCGATGCCACCCTGCTCCATGCGCTTTGCCACCGCCTCGAACAGCCCGACACTGCGCGGATGCGGCAACTGCGTGGACTTGTCGACGAACAGCGTGATCGGCACACCCCAGGTGCGCTGGCGGGAAATGCACCAGTCGGGACGACCCGCGATCATGCTCGTGATGCGCTCCTCGCCCCAGCCCGGTATCCAGCGCACCTGCCGGATGGCTTCCAGCGCGTCGGCACGCAGTCCGGCTTTGTCCATGCTGATGAACCACTGGGGCGTGGCACGGAACGCGACCGGGGTCTTGTGGCGCCAGCAGTGCGGATAGCTGTGCTGGATCTTCAGCGACGCGAGTAGCCGGCCGCGTGCGGCCACGAGCTCGATGATCGCGTCGTTGGCCTTCCAGATGTATTGCCCCTCGACGAGCGGCGTGCCCGGCAGGTAGACGCCGTTGCCACCGACCGGATTGAGTACGGACGGCGCGTACTTGTCCACCAATCCATATTTCTGGCCTACCGCGAAGTCCTCGACGCCGTGGCCCGGCGCGGTGTGCACGGCGCCGGTGCCGTCCTCGGCCGATACATGGTCGCCGACGAGCACGGTAACTTCGCGATCGTCGTAGAACGGATGCCGCAACCGCTGATGCTCCAGCTCGCGACCGCTGACGACGCGTCCGTGGACGATGGCGGCGGCGCCGCCGTAGCGCACGGCACATTGGTCAGCCAGCGCTGCCGCCACGACGAGCAGCACACGCCTGCCATCGCGGGCCGGTGCTTCGATCAGCCGGTACTCGAGATCAGGTCCCAGCGTGACGGCAAGACTGGCCGGCAAGGTCCAGGGGGTCGTCGTCCAGATCGGCACGGCGACGATCGCGTCCGCATCCTGCGCCAGGCCGAACAGCGCGAGCACCGCCGCCGGGTCGACCACGTCATACGCCACATCGATCGCCGGTGACGTCTTGTCCGCGTATTCGATCTCCGCCTCGGCCAGGGCCGAGCCACAGTCGAAGCACCAGTGGACCGGCTTGAATCCGCGGGTGACGTGGCCGTTCGCGTAGATCGTCGCGAGCGCACGCACCATGTCCGCCTCGAACCGCGCGTCCATCGTGCGATACGGGTTGTCCCAGTCGCCCAGCACCCCCAGGCGCTTGAAATCGGCACGCTGCAGATCGATCTGCTGCGTCGCATATTCCCGGCATTTCTGGCGGAAAGTCACCGCGTCGACCTTCTGGCCGACCTTGCCGATCTTTTTCTCGACCGCGATTTCAATGGGCAGTCCGTGGCAGTCCCAACCCGGCACATAAGGCGATCGATAGCCGGCCATGAGCTTGGACTTGACCACCGTGTCCTTGAGGATCTTGTTCAGCGCATGCCCGAGATGGATCACCCCGTTCGCATAGGGCGGGCCATCGTGCAGCACGAACGCCCGCGCACGCGAGGCGGTCTTCTCCTGGATCTGGTGGTAGCGCCGCTTCGCTTCCCAGTCGGCCAGCATGGCCGGCTCGCGCTTGGCCAGATCGGCCTTCATCGCGAAGCGGGTTTCGGGCAGGTTGATCGTATTCTTGTAGTCGGTCGTCACGGTTCAGGCTCCGGCGGCCGCGGCAGCGGCAGCGCCCAGGATGCGCCGCGCGGCGGCGGCGTCAGCGTCGATCTGCCGGACCATGCTTTGCAGGTCCGGGAATTTTTCCTCATCACGCAGTTTTGCAACAAACTCCACTTCCATGCGGCGTCCGTAGAGGTCGCCGTCGAAATCGAACAGATGGGCTTCCAGCAGCGGCTCCGTGCCCGCCACCGTGGGACGCACGCCGAGGCTGGCCACACCGGGATGCGCCCGCAGGCCGGCACCGTCCACGCGCACCGCAAAAATGCCCGCCAGCGGAGCCTGGCGCCGGCCGAGCCGGAGGTTGGCGGTCGGATAGCCGAGTCGCCGGCCCAGCTGCTGCCCGTGCACGACCTTGCCGCCGATCGCGAACGGCCTGCCGAGCAGACGCGCGGCCGCCGGGAAATGGCTGTCGGCAAGCAGCGCACGAATCGCCGAGCTCGATACGCGCTCGCCGTCGGCGGCGAACGGCGGCAGTTCGCGCGCGGCGAATCCGAGTTCGTTGCCAAGCCGCTGCAGCAACGCCATGTCGCCGCGGCGACCATGGCCGAAACGAAAATCCCTGCCCACCAGCACTTCGCGGGCGGCGAGTCGGCCGACCAGCACGTCGGCGACGAACGCCTCGGCGCTCATCGCGGCCAGCCCGGCGTCGAAGCGCAGCATCAGCAGCCGGGTGATGCCGGCATCGAACAGGTTCACGATCTTGTCGCGCGCCGAGGACAGACGCGCCAGCGCGCCGCGGGCGAAGAACTCGCGCGGGACGGGCTCGAACGTGACAGCTGCCGGGTCCAGGTTGAGCTCGGCGGCGCGGCGGCAGACGTGGTCGAGCACGTAGCGATGACCGCGATGCACGCCGTCGAATGCGCCGATACAGACCACACTGCCGCGCGGCGCGAGCACGGGGCCGGCGACGTCTCGGGACAGCGTATGCATTGGCGGGAGTATAGCCATTGGCTGCATGGCGTGGGCCGTACCGGCTACTGCGCCCGCAGCTCGCGCAGGCGGAACCCCTGCGCCAGCAGCGCGACGACGTAAACCACGCCGCCACCGCCTACCAGCGCACCGAGCTGGACGATGCGCTGCCAGGTCGGAATCTCGGTCCAGGCTGCCACGAAGTGCAGGCCGACCAGTAATACACCGGTCATCGCCGCGGAGGCCAGTCCGACACGCAGCAGATGGCGTGGCCAGCCCGGCTGGCGTCGGTAGACGCCCGCCCGCGCAAGCGCATACCAGAGCTGGACGAGATTGAGATAACCAGCCAGCGCGCTGGCGAGCGCCAGCGCCATGTGCAGCCCGGGCACCCGCGCCAACGCCGCGATCCAGCCCCCGGCGAGATCGGCCGGCTGATGCCACAAGGCGAACAGGATCGCCACGAAAACCAGGTTCATCAGCATGTTGGCGACCATGGCGACGACGCCGGCACGTACCGGAGTGCGAGTGTCGCCGCGCGCATAGAACGCCGGTGCAACGACCTTGACCAGCACGAACGCCGGCAGTCCGAAGCTCAGGGCCGACAGGCTCAGGCTCGCCATCGCGACGTCATGAGGCGTGAACTTGCCATGGAAGAACAGCGTGGCCACGAGAGGCTCTGCCAGCACGACGAGGCCCAGCATGGCCGGCAGCGCGATGAGCAGCGCGGTGCGCAGTCCCCAGTCCAGCGCGCGTGAAAACCCGATCACGTCGGTACCGACATGGTGACGCGACAGGCTGGGCAGGATCACGGTGCCGAGCGCGACGCCGAACAGGCCGAGCGGAAATTCCAGCAGGCGATCGCTCTGCCCGAGCCAGGTCTGCGAGCCGGTGATCAGATAGGAAGCAATGATGGTGTCGAGCAGCAGGTTGATCTGGGCGACCGAAGAACCGAACAGCGTCGGCAGCATGACCTGCCGAATGCGCCGGACCTGCGGGTGATTCCAGCCCCAGCGCGGCAGTACCAGCAGGTCCAGGCGGCGCAGCGCCGGCAGCAGGAACAGGAGCTGCAACAGCCCGGCAAGGAAGATCGCCCAGCCCACGGCCATGATGGGCACGTCGAACAGCGGCGCAGCCCAGAGCGCCCCGGCGATCCAGCAAAGGTTGAGGATGACCGGCGCGAGCGCGGGCAGCGCGAACTGATGGAACGCATTGAGCACCGCGCCGGCCAGCGCGGTCAGCGAGACAAACATAAGGAACGGAAACGTGACCCGCAGCAGGTCGGCCGTCAGCGCGAATTTCTCTGGTTCGTCGATCGCACCGGAGGCGAACAGGCGCACGACCCAGTCGGCACCGAGCACACCGAGCGCCGTGACGACGAGCAGGATCGCGCCGAGCGTGCCGGCGGTGCGCGCGACGACTTCGCGCAGTGCTTCCGGAGACTGGGTCTCCTTGACCTCGGTCAGCACCGGCACGAAGGCGAGCGAGAACGAGCCTTCGGCAAACAGGCGGCGCAGAAAATTCGGAATGCGGAATGCGACGTTGAAGGCGTCGGTGACCATGCCGGCGCCGAACGCGGCCGACATCGCCACCTCGCGCGCGAGCCCGAGCACGCGCGAAACGAAGGTCATGCCGCTGAACGACATGAGAGAACGCAGCAGACTGGGGGCTTTCAACGCATCACTCCATCCCTGGCCGGCCGCCGCAGGAATTGCGGGGCTATGGAAGCGGACATGAACGGTCTAGTTTACGGTTACGCGGCTGCGGCCGCGCCGCCGGTGGGGCGGCGGCCACACCTCGCCCACCGGCGGACTTGCCCGCTTCGGTTGACTCGGCGGCCCTCCGTCCTTAAACTCGCGCGTCTTTTTCCAAAGCCGTGCGTCTGGAGTCTTACCTTGGCTAACATCAAATCCGCAAAGAAGCGCGCGAAGCAGGCCGAAGTGCGCCGTCAGCGCAACGTCAGTGCCCGCTCCATGCTGCGCACGGCGATCAAGAAGGTCGTCAAGGCCATCGAGGCGAAGGACAAGGCTGGCGCCGAAGCCGCCTACAAGATCGCCGAACCGCTGATGGACCGCTACGGCAGCCGTGGCCTGATCCACAAGAACAAGTCCAATCGTCACAAGAGCCGCCTGACCAATCACATCAAGGCCATGGCCTGATCGTCGTCAGTCGACAGCGTGCATGAAAAAGCCGGCGCAAGCCGGCTTTTTTAGTGGCTTTTCGGCAGCCTTGAGACCATCGGCCGCCGACGCGAGCAATACCCTCAACGCGCGTCCGCGTCTGCCTTCGCCTCACGCTCGAGCCGGCGCTGCTCGTCGAAAAACTTCTGCGCCTCCAGACAGACCTGCCAGGTTCCCTCACGAGCGATGGCGGAAATCAGAAACCAGGGACCTTTCCACTTGAGGCGCTTGACGATGTCCTTGGCCATCTTCTTGCGCTCTTCCTCCGGCAGGAGATCCGCCTTGTTCAGCACCAGCCAGCGCGGGCGCTTGAGCAACGCCGGATCAAACTGCTTCAGCTCGGCCTCGATCGTCTTGACCTGCTGCACCGGGTCGGTCTCGCCATCAAGTGGCGCCATGTCCACGACGTGGAGCAACAGACTCGTCCGCGCGACATGCTTGAGGAACTGGATGCCGAGGCCGGCGCCTTCCGCCGCGCCTTCGATCAGGCCCGGAATGTCGGCGACGACGAAACTCTGGTCAGTGTCGATGCGGACGACCCCGAGATTCGGATGCAGGGTCGTGAACGGATAGTCCGCCACGCGCGGGGTAGCCGCCGAGACGGCGCGGATGAAGGTCGATTTACCCGCATTCGGGAACCCGAGCAGACCCACGTCAGCGAGTAGCTTGAGCTCCAGGCGCAGCTCGCGGGAGTCGCCCGGAAAACCCGCTGTCGCCTTGCGCGGCGCGCGGTTGGTCGAGCTCTTGAAATGGATGTTGCCGAGCCCGCCGTCGCCGCCCTGGGCGACCTTGAGGCGCTGTCCGTGCCCGGTGAGGTCGCCGATGATTTCGTCGGTATCGATGTTGACGACGACGGTTCCGACCGGCACGCGAATCGTGAGGTCGTCGCCAGCCTTCCCGTGCATCTGCCGGCTCATGCCATTTTCGCCACGGCCGGCACGGTAGACGCGCTGGTGGCGGAAATCGACGAGCGTATTCAGATTCTCGTCGGCAACCAGGTACACGCTGCCGCCCGCACCGCCGTCGCCGCCATCGGGGCCGCCGAACGGAATGAACTTCTCGCGCCGGAAGCTGGCGCAGCCGTTACCGCCGTTGCCGGCGTGGACGTGGATTTCGGCTTCGTCGACAAATTTCATGGGCGCGGGATCGGGACGGCGGGACGGAAACTCAAGGTAGCAGGCCGGCAGCGGTACCGGCGCGCCGGGTCCGGCGCAAAACAAAAGCCCCGCCGAAGCGGGGCCTCTGCTGCAAGGGTCGTGCTCGGATCAGGCCGGAACGACGCTGATCGTGCGGCGGTTCTTCGGACCCTTGACGGCGAATTCGACCTTGCCGTCAATCAGCGCAAAGATCGTATGGTCGCGCCCGAGGCCCACGCCGGTACCCGGATGGAACTGGGTACCGCGCTGACGAATGATGATGTTGCCGGCGTTGATGGCTTCGCCGCCGTAGACCTTGACGCCGAGATACTTCGGATTCGAATCGCGGCCGTTACGACTGGAGCCTACGCCCTTCTTTGATGCCATGACTGCTACTCCTCAGATTCAGCCGGCGTTGATGCCGGTGATCTCGACTTCGGTGAAATGCTGACGGTGACCGGTTTCCTTGCGGAAATGCTTGCGCCGACGGAACTTGACGATGCGGATCTTGTCCGCGCGACCGTGCTTCTTCACGGTGGCGGTGACCGTGGCGCCGCTGAGCAGCGGGGCGCCGATGTTGATCGAATCGCCTTCGCCGACGAGCAGGACCTTGTCGAACGTGAAGGTGGAGTCGACGTCGGCCTTGAGCAGCTCGACGCGGAGGGTCTCGCCCTTCATCACGCGGTACTGCTTACCGCCGGTGACGATGACTGCGTACATGGGAATTCCTCTGTAGTTATTCTGCTGTTGCCAGACCCGGCCGGGTCCGTCCCTTTTTGGGGCGCGCGAGAATAGCGGCTCCGGGCGCGCTGGTCAATTCCTGACCATCCCGCCCCAGCGATGGCGCGCCGAAGCGGACGCAGCCGTTGCCGGCCTGCAATCAGGACGGGATATGTCCGCATTCGGGCTTATAGGTCCGCGCCTGCCCTGATTGGATTCCTTCGTGCCGCCCTCACCTGTCACGCGTCGCCGGCCCGCGCCGGCGCATAATCCTCCGCTTACTCCGATGCCCAGCCCACACATGGATACGATCCGCATCCGCGGCGCGCGCACGCACAACCTCAAGAACATCGACCTCGATCTGCCGCGCGACAGCCTCATCGTGATCACGGGGCTGTCGGGATCCGGCAAATCATCGCTGGCCTTCGACACCATCTACGCCGAAGGCCAGCGGCGCTATGTCGAGTCGTTGTCGGCCTATGCGCGTCAGTTCCTTTCCGTCATGGAAAAACCCGACGTCGATCATATCGAAGGCCTGTCGCCGGCGATCTCGATCGAACAGAAGTCGACCTCGCACAATCCGCGTTCCACGGTCGGCACGATCACCGAGATCTACGACTACCTGCGCCTGCTGTTTGCGCGCGTCGGCACGCCGCGCTGTCCCGACCACGCGACGCCGCTCGAAGCGCAGACCGTGAGCCAGATGGTCGACGCGACGCTCGCACTGAACCCCGAACACCGCTACATGCTGCTCGCACCGGTCGTGCGCGAGCGCAAGGGCGAACACGTACAGGTCTTCGAGCAGCTGCGCGCGCAGGGCTTCGTGCGTGCCCGCGTGAACGGCGTCGTGTACGAACTCGACGCGGTGCCGGCGCTCGCGCTGCGTCAGAAGCACACGATCGAAGTCGTCGTCGACCGCTTCCGGCCCAAGGCCGATCTCAAGCAACGCCTGGCCGAATCGTTCGAGACCGCGCTGCGGCTCGGCGACGGCCTGGTACTCGTTGCGGACCTCGACGCGACGGAGACGCCGGAGCAGCTGTACTCCTCGCGCTATTCGTGCCCGATCTGCGACTACTCGCTGCCGGAACTCGAGCCGCGCCTGTTCTCGTTCAATTCCCCGCTGGGCGCCTGCACGAGCTGCGACGGTCTCGGCGTCAGTCAGTTCTTCGATCCTTCGCGCATCGTCGTGCACCCGGAGCACAGCCTCGCCGCCGGCGCCGTACGCGGCTGGGACCGGCGCAACGCCTACTATTTCCAGCTGATCCTCTCGCTGGCGAAGCACTACGGCTTCGACATCGAGACGCCCTGGGAGAAACTGTCCAAGGCGCATCAGAACGCCGTGCTGTACGGTTCAGGCGACGAACTGGTCTCATTCCGTTACCTCACCGAAGGCGGCGGCAACGTCACACGCAAGCACCGGTTCGAAGGCATCGTCAACAACCTCGAGCGTCGCTACAAGGAAACCGAGTCGCCGGCGGTGCGTGAGGAGCTCGCCAAGTTCATCAGCTCGCGTCCCTGCCCCGAATGCCAGGGCCAGCGCCTCAACCGGTCTGCACGCAACGTGTTCGTCGCCGACCGCAACCTGCCGGCACTGACTGCGCTGCCGATCGACGGCTCGCTCGAGTTCTTCCAGTCGCTGGCCCTGGCCGGCTGGCGCGGCGAGATCGCCGCGAAGATCGTCAAGGAAATCCGCGAACGTCTGCGCTTTCTCGTCGATGTCGGGCTCGACTACCTGACCCTCGACCGCCAGGCCGATTCGCTGTCGGGCGGCGAAGCACAGCGAATCCGTCTCGCCAGCCAGATCGGCGCGGGCCTCGTCGGCGTCATGTACGTGCTCGACGAACCGTCCATCGGCCTGCATCAGCGCGACAACGAGCGCCTGCTGTCGACCCTGACGCGCCTGCGCGATCTCGGCAACACCGTGATCGTGGTCGAGCATGACGAAGACGCGATCCGCCTCGCCGACCACATTCTCGACATCGGCCCCGGCGCCGGCGTGCATGGCGGCGAAATCGTCGCACAGGGATCGCTCAAGGACGTGCTCAAGAGTCCGCGCTCGGTGACCGGCCAGTATCTGTCGGGCAAACGCCGCATCGCGGTGCCGAAGAAGCGGCGCCAGCCCGATCCCAAGCGGATGCTGCGCATCCTCGGCGCGAGCGGCAACAACCTCAAGAATGTCGATCTGGAAATTCCGGCCGGCCTGTTGACCTGCATCACCGGCGTGTCCGGCTCGGGCAAGTCGACGCTGATCAATGACACGCTGTTCCGTCTGACGGCGGCGGAACTCAACGGCGCGAGCGAGAAACCCGCCCCGTACAGGAAGGTCCAGGGGCTCGACCTGTTCGACAAGGTCGTCGACATCGACCAATCGCCGATCGGGCGCACACCGCGCTCGAATCCCGCCACGTACACGGGCCTGTTCACACCACTGCGGGAGCTGTTCGCACAGGTTCCCGAGGCGCGCGCGCGCGGCTACGGCGCCGGCCGCTTCAGCTTCAACGTGAAGGGCGGCCGCTGCGAAGCCTGCGAAGGCGACGGCATGATCAAGGTCGAGATGCACTTCCTGCCCGACGTCTACGTGCCCTGCGATCTGTGCCATGGAAAGCGCTATAACCGCGAGACGCTCGACATCACCTACAAGGGGCACACGATTTCCGACGTGCTCGAGATGACGGTCGAGGACGCGCACAAGCTGTTCGAGCCCGTACCGGCGCTGGCGCGCAAGCTCGAGACGCTGATGCACGTGGGGCTGAGCTACATCAAGCTCGGGCAGAGCGCGACGACCCTGTCGGGTGGCGAGGCCCAGCGCGTCAAGCTGTCACGCGAGCTGTCCAAGCGCGACACCGGGCGCACGCTGTACATCCTCGACGAACCCACCACGGGCCTGCACTTCCACGATATCGAGCAGCTGCTGCAAGTCCTGCAGCGCCTTGCAGACGATGGCAACACCGTCGTCGTCATCGAGCACAATCTCGATGTGATCAAGACCGCCGACTGGCTGGTGGATCTCGGCCCCGAGGGCGGCCATCGCGGCGGCCAGATCCTCGCCGCGGGCACACCGGAGCAGATCGCCGCGAACAAGCAGTCGCATACCGGCCGCTTCCTCGCGCGCCTGCTGAGCAGCGGCAACGGCAGGAAGAAAGAGGCCGCCTGATCGCAACCGGTCGCGCAGCCGGGGGACGACGGCGAGCCCGGCAAGGGCCGCTGCCGCCCCCCGGCGGTCTCGCGACGCACCCGCCGATCCGGCGCGGCAATCGATTCTCGGGCAGAATCGCAGCAGGGTCCGGTTGCGAGAAGGCCATGCTGTTCTTCCCCTACAGGCTCGATGCGGATCTGTACCGAGTGCCCTTCCTGACGGCCCTGGTCTGCCTTGCCTGCCTGATCGTGTTCCTGCAGCAGTTGTCCGCCGACGCCGGCTATACCGCGCGCGTTCGTGATCACTGCGCACGTACTGACGACGCCAACCTGCAGGCGCTGCTCGGGCAGACCAGCGCCGACGGCATCCAGAGCGGGTGCATCGCCAATCTGCTCGTCCTGCGCGATGCGAGCGACCGCGGAGAACGCATCGCGGCAATGGCCGCACAGGCCAGCGACCTCGTGTTCTATACGGATGCGGCGCAGGATCTCGCGTACAAGGCGGCGAAGCTGAACCAGGCGATGTCCGACTTCGACAGTGTCGTGCCGCCGCCACTCACCGGCGATCTCGCCTACGACCCGTCGCGTGTCGATCCCTTGCGCATGCTGACCTCGGCCTTCGCGCATGCGAGCTGGGGCCACCTGGTCGGCAATCTGATCTTTTTCTTCATCTTTGCGTCGTTCGTCGAGAGCGCGGTCGGCTACGTCTACTACGCGATCGGCTTTCTGCTGATCGCGCTGGCCGCGGGATTCGCCTATCGCTACAGCGTCGACGCAAGCGCTGACGCGTTGCCGAGCGTCGGCTTGTCGGGCGTCGTCATGGGCATGCTCGCGCTGATCACCGTACTGATGCCGCGCGCCAACGTACGCTGCTTCTTCTGGTTCCTGGTATTCGTGCGCCGGTTCAGCGTTCCGCTGCTGCTGCTAGCGGCCTGGTACGTGGGCTGGGACATCTACAGCCACTATGCGAGCGCCGGCCGCTCGAACACGAACTATGTCGCGCACATTGGCGGCGCCGCAGCAGGTCTCTGCCTCGGCCTGCTGTTTCGCCTGATACACCGTGACCGCGTGCGTGCGCTCGCGGACGAAATGCCACATTGAGAATGCCGGAGGCACAAGCCCGTCCGGCATGGCCTCCGGAGTTGCGCAGTGAGCGCAAAATCGGGCGCGTTCGCGAAACGGAGGCCGCCGCTGGTCAATGGTGAGCGTGCGGATCGGCACCGGCCGCATCGCGCACGACGAAGTCGGCCGTCGCCGTCGACGTACCGTCACCGATTTCGAATACCACGGTTGCGGTCTCGCCGGGGCTGAGTTCGCGGACCGGCTGCATCAGCATCAGGTGCTTGCCGCCGGGCTCGAGCACGACGCGTTCGCCCGGTGCCAGCGTGATCTCCGCAAGTTCGCGCATGCGCGCAATGCCGTCCTCGATCTGCGTCGCATGCATGCTGACATCGCCGAACGCATCGCTTCGCGCGCCGCGCACGACCAGGGGCGCGTCGCCGCCGTTGCGCAGGGTGGCGTAGCCGGCCCGCATGTGCGCGCCGGGCGGCGCGGCACGGATCCAGGCGTCTTCGATCATGAGTCGCCCGTCGGCATGCGCCGTCCCTGCGAGCGCCATGGCCGCAATCCAGATCACTTGTGACATACGCCGCACCATGACGCTCTCCGGCCGATTCGAAGGTTTGGCTATGATAGTGGGCGCCACGTCCGTTTCCCGCGCGCCCTGCTGCGACCCAGCGTCGCAGGCGCATCGCCCGCCGCGCCCTTCCGGAGAACCCCATGCTTGATCTGATCCGTCACGACGACATTCTTGAACTGCGCCTCGCGCGACCTCCCGTGAACGCGCTCGACGCCGGTCTGATTCGCGCGCTGCGTGACGCGATCGAGGCGGCGCCGCATGACGGCGCGCGTGGCCTCATCCTGTCGGGACGCAGCGGCATGTTCTCTGGCGGACTCGACGTCCCCTCTCTGCTGCAACTCGATCGCGACGGCATGGCCCAGGTCTGGCGCGATCTGTTCGCCACCTGCGCCGCGCTCGCCCGGTCACCGATCCCGACAGTCGCTGCGATCACGGGCCACAGCCCGGCCGGCGGCGCGGTACTGTCGATCTTCTGCGACTACCGCATCATGGCGCGCGGCGCCTACCGCATCGGCCTCAACAAGGTGCAGGTCGGCCTCGTCGTGCCGGATCCCATCCAGCGCGGCCTGCGCCGGCTCGTCGGCAGCTTCCGCGCGGAGCGCCTCATGGTCGCCGGTGCCATGCTCGAATCGGAACAGGCACTGGCCGCTGGTTTCGTCGACGAGCTCGTCGACGTCGACCACGTCGTCGCGCGGGCGCAGATCTGGTTAGGCGAGCTGCTCGCGCTGCCACCGCGCGCCATGAGTGAAACCCGGCGTCTGGCCCGTGCGGACCTCGCGGACAGCTTTGCCGATGTGGCCGCGCTCGACGTCACGCCATTCGTCGACGGCTGGTTCGGCGAGGAATCCCAACGCGTGCTGCAGGCACTGGTCGCGAAGCTGAAATCGAAGGGCTGATCACCTGCCGTCGCGCCGTGTCGTGTGCGGTCAGGCGCCGCGCGCGACCGGCCGCGACGGGTCGGCGATCCAGCCACTCCACGACGGCGCAAAGATGCGCGAGCCGGGGAGCCCCGCATGTTCCATCGCGAGCAGGTTGTGGCAGGCGGTCACACCGGAGCCGCAGGAGTGCACGACCTGGGCGGGCTCGAATCCCTCGATGAGGGTCTCGAATTCCCCGCGCAATTCGTCGGCGTGCTTGAAGCCCCCCGATGCCACGAGGTTGTCCGCGAAGGGACGGTTGCGCGCACCCGGGATGTGTCCCGCCACGGGATCGATCGGCTCGACCTCGCCGCGAAAGCGTGCGGCACCGCGGGCGTCCAGCAGCACCATGCTGCCGTCGCGCAATCCCTCACGGAGTTCGTCGACATAGACGATCTCGTCCGTCGCATAAGCCAGATCGATGGCCTCACCGGCCTGGGCCGGCACTTCGTTGGTCAGCGGCAGGCCCGCCGCTGACCACGCCGCGAAGCCGCCGTCCAGCACGGAGACGCGCCGGTGACCGACCAGGCGCAACATCCACCACAGACGCGCCGCCGTGGAGCCGCTCGCGTCGTCGTAGGCCACGACCTGCAGGTCTGGGCGCCAGCCCCAGCGCCGCAGCACCGCGGCGAAGGCGTCGATGTCGGGCAGCGGATGACGACCGAGGCCGGTCCTGGACAGATCCGACAGGTCGCGATCGAGATGCGCATAGTGCGCATCCGGCAAATGGGCGGCCCGCCACGCCTTTTCGCCCTTCTGCGTGTCAGAAAGCTCGAAACGGCAGTCGACGACGAGCAGTCCGGGAGAACCGCAGCAGCGTGCAAGATCCTGCGGCGAGATCAGCGTGGTGAACATCATGGCAAGGTCTCCATCCGGCGCAACAGATTCACGAGCATCGCGGCCGTCGCACCCCATATGCGGCGGCCGTCGTAGTCGTATTCATAGATTTCGCGCCGACGTCCGCGCCAGTCGATTTCGCTGCGACGCAGATTGGCGACGTCGAGTACGAACGCGAGCGGAACTTCGAACACTTCGGCGACTTCCCGCGGATCCGGCGCGAGCACGTAGTTTGGCGCCACTTCGGCGACGACCGGCGTGACGCCAAAACCGCTGATGGTCTCAAAGCAGTCGAGGAAGCCGAGCGGCCGTACCAGGCCACGCGCGATGCCGGTTTCTTCTTCGGTCTCGCGCAGCGCCGCGGCGATGGCGTCGGGATCGTCGCGCTCGATGCGTCCGCCGGGAAATGCGACCTGGCCGGCATGCGTGCGCAGGCCCTCGTTGCGTCGCGTCAACAGCATCGACACGGCATCGTCCCGCCGCACGAGCGGCACGAGCACGGCCGCCGGTGTACGCACGCTGTCGCCGAGCAGATCGGCGAGCTCGGCATGGTTCCAGCCTGGCAACGACGGCGGGTCGTCGAGCGCGCGCAATGAAGAAAGCAAGGACGCGCCGAGTCCGGCGCGCGAATTCATGAGCGCTGCCGCTCGCGCTGCGGCAGCACCTCGAACATCAGATGGCGTCGCTCCGCATCGCTGAGAGTGCGCCAGGCGGCGATCTCGGCACCGGTGCGAAAACAGCCTTCACAACAGCCCTGTGCATCAAGCACACAGACGCCGATACAGGGCGACAGGATCGCAGCCGGAGGATTTACTGAGAACATCGTCGTGGGAATGTGGCGATTACGTTGCTAGATTACAACAACCCTGAACTGCGGAACGGTTGAGCATGCTCGCACTTGCCACCCGGGTCGTCAGTGATTACGGCAAAGTGCTCGCCCACGTCTCACCTGGCGTGTACGGGCTTCCGCGATCACTGCTGCCCTATCCGAAGGATCGTATCCGCGCCGCGCTGCGCTTTCTGCTGCACGAGGTCGCGCCCGACCATCCGGAACTGCGCGAAGGGCTCGCGCGCGGTTATGTATACCTTGCCCAGTTCATCGACGATGACGACGCCGACGTGATCGCGCGCGGTGCCGCGGTCGCGAGCGGGATTGGCGGTGACGATGCCGACGCGGAACCGGCGATGCGGCTCATCAATCGCATAAAAGCCGATATGGAACTCGCGCTCGAGGAGCTCTCGGGAAGAGAGCCGGAGCGCTGACCGGCATGCCACGCGGCCGCACCCGGTCCGCTATGCACGGAACGGCCGACCCGAATCGCAGGCGGCGCGCAGTGGCGTGACGCTTCCGACACGAAAAAGCCGCGCAGTGCGCGGCTTTTTCGTACGTACCGTGACGCTGGATCACTGCTTGACGTCGACCAGTTTGATTTCGAACACGAGCGCCTCGTTCGGTCCGATGCGCGGCGGCTGGCCGCGTTCGCCATAGGCGAGTTCCGGCGGAACGAACAGCTGCCAGTGGTCGCCGACCCGCATCAGTGGCAGTGCTTCCTGCCAGCCCTTGATCACGTCCTTGACCTTGAACTGCACCGGCTCGCCGCGAGCGAACGAACTGTCGAACTCGAGTCCCGAGCTCAGGGAGCCGCGGTAGTGCACGGTCACGTCGCTGTTGAGCGTGGCGCGCGCGCCGGTACCTTCCTCGATGACGCGGTACTGCAGTCCCGACTGGGTGCTGACGACGTTCTTCTTGCTCTTGTTCTCGGCCATGAATTTCTGACTCTTGGCCTTGTTGTCCGCGGCCATCTTGTCGAATTCGGCCTTGGCCTCGGTCATCATCTTCTGCTGCATCTTGCCGAGCACGTCACGCATGACTTCCTGCGACACGGCCGGATTCTTTTTCGCGTACCCGTCCTGCATCGCGCGGATGACCGTGTTCACGTCGATGTCCATCTTGCGCTCGACGAAATCCTGGCCGATCTGATAGCCGATGGAGTAGCTCAGCTTGCCTTTCTCACTCGTGGTGTCCTGCGCGACGGCGGCACCGGTCGCGAGCAGCAACGCTGCGGCGACAGACCAACGCAAATTCATGCTTACCTCCATTGAAAAACCTGCCGAAATTCGACCGGCCCTGGGATGGCGGCCGCAAAGAGCTCGTCATGATAGCGAAGGTCCATGTCACCGGCTACCAGACGGCCGCGTGGCCGCACATCGCCGGCCGCGGCGGCCGACGCAGACTGCCCGCCAGTCGCTGAACAGCGCCCGCATGCCGCCTGCTACCATCCGCGCTTTTCGCCGGAGCCGTCCATGGACTACCAGAATCTGCTCGTCAGCGACCGCGGTGCGGTGCGCACCATCACGATCAACCGGCCGGACAAGCTCAACGCCCTGAACCTGCGGACCTTGCAGGAACTCGCTGCAGCCTTCCGCGCGGCGCGCGAGGACGCTTCGGTCCGCGTGGTCGTGCTCGCCGGTGCCGGTGAGAAGGCCTTCGTCGCCGGTGCCGACATCGCCGAGCTCGCCACGTTGAGTCCGGTAGACGCGCAGGCCTTCTCCCGGGCGGGACAGACATTGATGCGCGGCATCGAGCGAACCGGCAAGCCCGTCATCGCGCGCATCCAGGGTTTCGCGCTCGGCGGCGGCATGGAACTGGCGATGAGCTGCCACCTGCGTATCGCCAGCGAGAAGGCCCGGCTGGGTCAGCCCGAAATCAATCTCGGCGTGATACCGGGCTTCGGCGGCACGCAGCGGCTGACCCGCCTCGCCGGGCGCAGCGCGGCGCTCGAACTCTGTCTGCTCGGCACCACCGTCGACGCCGCGCGGGGTCAGGCACTCGGCGTACTCAACCGGGTCGTCCCGGCCGAGCGGCTGGACGAGGAGATCGACGCCGTGGCGAACCAGCTCGCCAGTGCCGCGCCGGTCGCGCTGGCCGGCATCCTCGACGCCGTGACGGTCGGTGCCGACTGCCCCATGGATGCCGCGCTCGAATTCGAAACGCAGGCCTTCGCGCTGTGCTGTTCGACCGACGACATGCGTGAAGGCACCCAGGCATTCCTGCAGAAACGCAAGGCCGAATTCCGCGGCCGGTGAATTCTGACCCCGCCGTCGCCGCCAACCGGCGACGGCGCGCGCGGCAATCCATGTTTCACCCCGATGACAGCAACGGCCTTCCAAGCCGTTGATCGGACACGATGCTGCCGGCACGCCCGGGCTTGCTCCCGGGCCTTGTCACACAGCTGCAACAAAACTCCCACGCGACTGCAACAGAGCACGCGTACAAAGCGCGGCGATACCCGTAGCTCAGCCGCTTTCAAGGAGTTCACCGTGTTCAAGACTTTCACGACGCGCCTCGCGCTCGCCGGCCTCATCGCGGCGGGTGCAGTCACCGCCCAGGCCGCCGATATCACCGGTGCGGGCGCTACCTTCGTCTATCCGGTCATGTCGAAGTGGTCGGCCGACTACAGTCAGGCGACGGGCAACAAGATCAACTACCAGTCCATCGGCTCCGGCGGCGGCATCGCCCAGATCAAGGCCGGCACGGTCGACTTCGGTTCATCCGACAAGCCGCTCGAACCCAAGGAACTCGCGGAAGTGGGTCTGGCCCAGTTCCCGTCGGTCATCGGCGGCGTCGTGCCGGTCGTCAACATCAAGGGCATCGAACCGGGCAAGATCCAGTTCACCGGTCCGCTGCTCGCCGACATCTTCCTCGGCAAGATCACCAAATGGAACGACCCGCAGATCGTCGCCGTCAATGCCGGCGTCGCGCTGCCCGACGCGCTGATCACGGTCGTGCATCGCTCGGACGGCTCGGGCACCACGTTCAACTGGGTCAACTACCTCTCCAAGGTGTCGCCCGACTGGAAGGCCAAGGTCGGTGAAGGCACCTCGGTGCAGTGGCCGGTCGGCGTCGGCGGCAAGGGCAACGAAGGGGTCGCCGCCTATGTGAAGCAGATACCGGGCTCGATCGGCTACGTCGAACTCGCCTACTCGCTGCAGAACAAGATGACCTACGGCGCCGTCCAGAACGCCGCCGGCAAGTTCGTGCAGCCGAGCCTCGCGAGCTTCCAGGCCGCTGCCGCGAGCGCCGACTGGAAGAACACGAAAGACTTCCACCTGATCATCACCAACGCGCCGGGCGAAGCCTCTTGGCCGATCGCCGCGACCAACTTCATCCTGATGTACAAGCAGCCCAAGGATGCGGCGCGCTCGAAGAACGCGCTCGCCTTCTTCAAGTGGGCACTGGAAAACGGCAAGACGCAGGCCGAAGCGCTCGACTTCGTGCCACTGCCCGAGGAGCTGGTCAAGCAGATCGAAGCCTACTGGGCCGCCGAGATCAAATCCTGAGCTGCGTCCTGACGCGGGGCGGAGCGCGCAGGCGCTTCGCCCCGTCCGTGTTCCTCACCGCCAGCCCGTGACTGACGCATGAGTACCGATCACGCTTTGCCCGCCGGCGCGATGACCGCGCCGGCGGACGCCGTCGCGCGGCGCGCCGAATCCGACCGCCGCGCCGACCGCTTCTTCCGCTATCTCGTCACCGGTGCGGGCCTGTTCGTCCTGATCGCCCTGGCCGGCGCCGCCGTGTCCATGCTCTGGGGCGGACGACTGGCTTTTTCCACGTTTGGAATCGACTTTCTGACGACGACCGACTGGGACGCCGTCGGCAAGAAGTTCGGCGCGCTCGTGCCGATCTACGGCACGCTGGTCACCGCCCTCATCGCGATGCTGATCGCCGTACCCGTGAGCTTCGGCATCGCCCTGTTTCTGACCGAAGTGGCGCCGCCGTGGCTGCGCACGCCGGTCGCGTCCGCGATCGAGCTGCTCGCAGGTATTCCTTCGATCATCTACGGCATGTGGGGTCTGTTCGTGTTCGTGCCCGTCATGTCCACGACGGTGATTCCGTTCCTGACCGAACATTTCGGCCCGCTGCCGATTCTCGGTCCGCTGTTCCAGGGACCGCCGCTGGGCATCGGTATGCTGACCGCGGGCATCGTGCTGGCGATCATGGTGATTCCGTTCATTTCGTCGGTCATGCGCGAGGTGTTCCTGACGGTGCCGTCGCGGCTCAAGGAATCGGCCTACGCTCTGGGCTCCACGACCTGGGAAGTGGTCTGGAATGTCGTACTGCCCTATACCCGCTCCGCCGTGATCGGCGGCATCTTCCTCGGGCTCGGTCGCGCGCTCGGCGAAACCATGGCGGTCACATTCGTGCTCGGCAACGCGCATCACCTGACCGCCTCGCTGCTGATGCCGGGCAACTCGATCGCCGCGACGATCGCCAACGAATTCTCCGAGGCCGACAGCGACATCTATCTGTCGTCGCTGATCGCGCTCGGCTTCCTGCTGTTCATCGTGACCTTCGTCGTGCTCGCGATCGCGAAACTCATGCTGATGCGTCTGAACCGCAACGAGGGCAATCGATGAGCACGATCGCCGAAAGGCTTTACCGGCGCCGCCGGATCAAGAACGGCATCGCCCTCGCCCTGGCCGGCGCCGCGACGCTGTTCGGCCTGTTCTGGCTGGTCTGGATACTCTGGACCACGCTCGCCAACGGCATCGGCGCGCTGAAACCGGAGCTGTTCTACGAAATGACGCCGCCGCCGGGCTCGGACGGCGGTCTCGCCAACGCGTTCTTCGGTTCGATACTCATGAGCGTGCTCGCGATCGCGATGGGTACGCCGGTCGGCATCCTCGCCGGCACGTTTCTCGCCGAATATGCGCGCCGCTCGCTGATCGGCGAAGTGATCCGCTTCGTCAACGACATCCTGCTGTCGGCGCCGTCCATCGTGCTGGGCCTGTTTGTCTACACCCTGGTCGTGAAGCAGATGGGCCATTTCTCGGGACTCGCGGGCTCGATCACGCTGGCGCTGATCGTGCTGCCCGTGGTCGTCCGCACGACCGACGAGATGCTCAAGCTCGTGCCGAGCCAGATGCGCGAAGCCGCGCTCAGCCTGGGCATCCCCCAGTGGAAGGTCACGGTGCAGGTGCTGTACCGCTCCGCGCTGCCGGGCATCGTCACCGGTGTACTGCTGGCGCTGGCGCGCATCAGCGGCGAAACCGCACCGCTGTTGTTCACCGCGCTCAACAACCAGTTCTGGAGCGCCGACATGAGCGGGCCGATGGCCAGCGTGCCCGTCGTCGTCTTCCAATACGCGATGAGCCCTTACGACTCGTGGCATTCGCTGGCCTGGGCCGGCGCGTTCATGGTCACCGTATTCGTGCTCTGCACCAGCCTCATCGCCCGCGCCATCATCGCCCGTCGGAGGGTAGCCAATGACTAATCTCAACCTGGCCGTCGCGACCTCGCTGAACGTGACGACGCCGTCGCAACAGGCCGCATCGACGGCGAAGATCACGGCGCGCAACCTGAATTTCTACTACGACGGCTTCCATGCGCTGAAGGACATCCGCATGGATATTCCGGAGAAGCGCGTGACCGCGATCATCGGACCGTCGGGCTGCGGCAAGTCGACCCTGCTGCGCATCTTCAACCGCATCTATTCGATCTATCCGAAGCTCGAAGCGCGCGGCGAAGTCATGCTCGATGGCGAGAACATCCTCGATCCGCGCTATCCGCTGAACCGGCTGCGCTCGAAGGTCGGCATGGTGTTCCAGAAGCCGGTGCCTTTCCCGATGTCGATCTTCGACAACGTCGCCTACGGCATCAAACACTACGAGAAACTGTCGCGCGCCGACATGGACGTGCGCGTCGAGCAGGCGCTGCGCCAGGCCGCGATCTGGGACGAAGTAAAGGACAAGCTCAAGGGCAGCGCGCTCGGTCTTTCGGGCGGTCAGCAGCAGCGCCTGTGTATCGCACGCGCGATTGCGCTGAGGCCCGAAGTCATCCTGTTCGACGAACCGACCTCGGCGCTCGACCCGATCGCAACCGGGAAAATCGAGCAGCTCGTCGAAGAGCTCAAGCGCGATTTCACCATCGCGATCGTGACCCACAACATGCAGCAGGCCGCGCGTTGTTCGGACTTCACGGCGTTCATGTACCTCGGCGAACTCATCGAATTCGGCGAGACCGAAACCATGTTCACGCGCCCGAGCAAGCAGCAGACCGAAGACTACATCACCGGCCGTTTCGGCTGATCGAACCCGACATCACGACCATGCCTGAAACGACCGCCACTCACGAACACATCATCAAGAGCTACGACGCCGAGCTCACGCGCCTGCTGACCGAGATCACCCGCATGGGCCAGCTCGCCGGCGAGCAACTCGCGCTGGCCGCCGCCGCCGTCGAGGAGCGCAACAGCGACCTCGCCGCCCGCGTCGTCGAGGGTGACAACGCGATCGACGCGCTGGAGCACGACGTCAGCCACGACGTGCTGCGCCTGCTCGCTCTGCGCCAGCCGATCGCCCGCGACCTGCGCGACGTGCTCGCCGCGCTGCGCATCGCGGCAGACATCGAGCGCATCGGCGACTATGCGGCCAACGTCGCCAAGCGCGCGATCGCCCTGAACCAGAACGCACCGATGCGCCCCGCTGCCGCGCTGCCGCATCTTGCCCAGGTCGCCGGCGCCATGCTGCGTGACGTGCTCGACGCCTACCGCCGCAGTGATGCCGATGCCGCCGTCGAGGTCTGGAAGCGCGACGTGCAGCTCGACACGCTGTACACGGCGATGTTCCGCGAGCTCCTTACGTACATGATGGAAGACCCGCGCAACATCACGCCGTGCACCCACCTGCTGTTCATGGCCAAGAACATCGAGCGCATCGGCGACCACGCGACCAACATCGCCGAGAACGTCTACTTCCTGGTCCACGCCAGGCCGCTCGTCGAAGAGCGCCGCAAGGGCGACCAGACCAGCACGGTCGTCCGCTGAAGCTGAAACCATAGGCCGGTGCGCGAGCGCCGGCCTATGGTCTGCGCTCGCGCACCGGAGCCGGGAGCCGCCGCCGCGACAGGGCAATACCCGCGGCGTCGCAAGGGCCATGTCAGCTTTCGCCGGATCCGGCGTACGTCCGCAGCAACCCTGCTGCGGACCGCTGCCATGTGCTCCACCGATTCAACCCGTTCCCGCTGGGATCGGCTTGCCCTGGCCACACTCGCATCCCTCGGGCTCGCCGCCGCGGCCCCCGCACAGTCCATCTCCTATGAATTCGATCCGGCGTTCAACGGCAACTATTCGATAGACGCGTTCACGACGGGCGAGAACACCGGCGCTGAGCGCTACGGCATCCGGATCGTCCGGTTGCCAGACGGGGATGTCGTCACTGCCGGGCTGGTCCGCCTGGACAATGATCCGGTGGCGCCGCACTGGAACGTCGGCCTGGTGCGAACGAGTCCCGGCGGCGTGCGGCAGGTGTGGAGCGGTGGCGGCCCCTACTTTCATGCGGGCAATCAATACGTCGTCTATCCGAATCTCCCGAACGGCGGCAGTGGTATCGCCACCATCCGCAAGATCGCGGACTTCGCTTACGCCAACGGCCGCCTGTATGTCCTCGTACGCTCGCGGTTCTCCGTGGACCCGCCCGATCATGACGTGCAGCTGCTCGTTTTCGCCGACGATGGCAGCTTCGTCAATGCCATCAATGTGTTCAATGGCCCGGCCGACGAAAACGCGGTCGCGCTGGACCTGCGCGAGACAGGGCTCATTGCCAGTCCGGTCGCGATCGCGGTGCTTGGCACGGTCAGCGGGATTCGCGGTGCGATCGCAAAGTACCGGGTTGACGCCAGCGGCGTGATCCAGCTCGACACGAGCTTCGGCGGTGGCGACGGACGCATCGAGTTCGCGCTGCCCCTCGCGGAGTGCGACCACCCCGACTGTGCGCTGGGCGTCAGCGACATCGCGTTTCCCCAGGGAAACCTGGTCGGGTCGAACCTGCCGCTTTACGTCGCCGGCTCGGTGCAGCGAACCTCCAGTACGTCGACCGATTTTGACATGGCCGTACTGAAGTTCACCGGCGACGGCCAGCTCGATCCTGCCTTCGACGAGAATGGCGTGCGTCAGTATGCGTTTGATCTGGCGAATTCGAGCCTGGCCGATTTCGCCCGCGCGCTGGTCGTCCGGCGCAGCGTCGTCGGCGGCATCGACACGGTTTGGATGACCGGTGCCGTAGCCGGGCGCTGCACGCAGATGGCCGGCGTGATCCGTCTGGCCGGATCGACGGGGGCACCGACGACCACCTTCGGCCCGGGCAGTCGGGTCGTGTTCGGCAGCCCGCAGCCATCACCCGGTGAACCCTGCGGCGATCCGGCGAATCTGGAGCCGACCGGACTCATCACGATCGGGGAGGAACTCGTCGTCGGAGCAACCGCATTCTTGCCCGATTCCGGCGCAGGCGCCTTCACGAGCGGCGCACTCGCGACCCTGTCGGCGGAGACCGGCACCCTGCTGAGTCTCGACGGTTTACCGCTTTCCGACGGCGGCGCCGTCGCTACCCGCAGCCGCATCGATGGCCTGGTCGCCGGCGAAGGTGACCGGCGCGTCTACGTATCCGGCAGCGGTGCCGTCGGCCCCTACAACTCGCTTTTCCTCACCGCCCGCCTCCGGCCCGGTGACGACACGATTTTCCGCAACGGCTTCCAGTAGCCGTCGTCTCAATCCTTCCGACCCCGGAGTACGTTCATCATGATCCGCCGCCTGGTCCTGCTCTGCCCGCTGTTGCTGGCCGCCTGTAGCGGGCCATCCTCGACTTCGCCTTCGACTTCGAATGCCACACCGCCCGCGACGGCCACGCCGACGGTCGCCCCGCTCGCGGCTAAACAGCTGCGCCTGACACTGGACGGTCAGGTCTGGCAGGCCGATCGCGAACTGTTCGGCGCCTGGCATCCACCCGGCATGGAGCGCGCCGTACTGATGGCAGGGTCGCTGGGCCCCAAGGACCGCCACGAGCAGGCGTTCAACCTGAATCTGTTCGGTGTGAGCGGACCGGGCCGCTATGTCGTCAATGGCAGCACGGTGAGCCCCGGAGGCCTGACGAGCAACACGATCCAGCTCGCCAACCTGAGCGAACAGCGTTACCTCGTCGGCGGACCGTTCGGCTACGAGGTCACCGTCGACCTGCTGCAGGCCGGCGCAGGCGTCATCGAAGCCCGCTTCCACGGCCGCGTGAACGCCAGCGACGGCAGCGTGCTCAGCCTGACCGACGGCTACTTCCTGTATCGCGAGTAGGCCTGCGGCACGGTAACTGCCGCACTCTCCGCGGGGCTGCATTCGCGAACGGCGGCAGGCGAAGGGGCCGCTGTGCCGCCACGCCCTCGTTTTCCGTGTAGGCATGCGGCTGTCGGTTTCGATCCCCAACGGCCATTCGGGTACTTCGTATGGCCTGCCGGCGGCATCGCGCGGGTCTGGGTGGTGGCCGGGGGTCTGACAAATGCACAGTGCGTCATGGCTTGTCGTTCAGCTACTGGACGCGCGTCCATGTGCGCCCTATCGTCGCGGTTTTGTCCGTCCCTGCCGGAGTTTGCGCCTATGCGCCTGCCCTTGATCCTGATTCCTGCCCTGCTGCTGGCCACCGCCTGCCAGCCGGTCAAGAAAGAGTCGTCCGTCGAACGCGTCGTCTATCCCGTCACCAGGAAGGTCGGCCAGGTCGACACCTATCACGGCGTGGAAATCGCCGATCCGTATCGCTGGCTCGAAGACATCGATTCAGACGAAACCGCTGTATGGATCAAGGCACAGAACGAGGTCACTTCGGACTATCTAGCCAGGATCCCCGGGCGCGACCGGATCGCCGCGCGCGCGACCGAGATCTGGAATTTCAATCGCTGGGGCGTTCCGTCACGCGAAGGCAGGCAGTGGTTCTGGTTCAAGAACGACGGCCTGCAGAATCAGTCGGTTCTGTATGTCGGCGACAAGCCCGAAAGCGAAGGCCGCGTATTGCTCGACCCGAACAGCCTGTCGACCGACGGCACGATCGCGCTCAAGGACACGGCGTTCAGCGCCGACGGCAAGTACATGGCGTACGGCCTGTCCAGCGGCGGTTCGGATTGGGAAGAATGGCGCGTGCTCGACGTGGCCAAGGGCAAGCCGACCGAAGACGTGCTGAAGTGGGTGAAGTTCTCCGAGGTGGACTGGAGCCGCGACGGCAAGGGTTTCTGGTACAGCCGTTACGACGAACCCCAGGGCGAGAACGCGCTCAAGGCCAAGAACGAGTTCCAGAAGCTCTATTTCCACAAGCTCGGAACGCCGCAGAGCGAAGATACGCTGGTCTATGAGCGCAAGGACCAGCCTGACTACAGCTTCGCCGCCGACGCGACCGAGGACGGCCGCTACCTGCTCGTCTTCGTCGGCCAGGGCACCGAGCGCAAGAACCTCGTGCTCTACCGCGACCTGAAAGCCAAGGGCAAGAACGCGGCGATCAAGGAACTCATTGGCGACTGGAAGGCCGAGTACGATTACATCGGCAACGTCGGCACGAAGTTCTATTTCCGCACCGACGACGACGCACCGCGCGGGCGTGTCATCGCGATCGACCTGGCCAAGCCGGCGCGCAAGAATTGGAAGACCATCGTCGAACAGAGCGACGACTCGCTGCAGTCGGCGGATCTCGTCGGCGGCCAGCTCGTGCTGAACTATCTGCATGACGCGAGTTCGCGCCTGCGCCGCTTCGGTCTCGACGGCAAGCCCAAGGGCGAGATCGCGCTACCCGGCATCGGCACGGTCGCCGCTTTCGAAGGCCGGCCCAGCGACAAGCAGGCGTTCTATAGCTTCGCGAGCTACACGACGCCGATGTCGATCTACCGTTACGACGTGGCCAAGGGCCAGAGCACGCTGCTGCACGCACCGACGATGGCGTTCGACCCGTCGCTGTACGAGACGCGTCAGGTGTTCTACACGAGCAAGGACGGCACGCGCGTTCCGATGTTCGTGGTCGGCAGGAAGGACCTCGTCCTCGACGGCAACAACCCGACCATCCTCTACGGTTACGGCGGCTTCCGCATTCCGCAGATACCGACCTTCTCCCCCAGCATCGCCACCTGGCTCGACCAGGGCGGGGTGTTCGCGGTGGCCAACCTGCGCGGCGGAGGCGAATACGGCCGCGAATGGCACGAGGCAGGCATCAAGACCCGCAAGCAGAATGTATTCGACGATTTCATCGCTGCCGCCGAATACCTGATTGCAGAAAAATACACATCGCCGCAGCGCCTCGCGATCCGCGGCGGATCCAACGGCGGGCTGCTCGTCGCCGCAGTGGAGCTGCAGCGCCCCGAGTTGTTCGCTGCGGCCGTTCCGGCCGTCGGCGTGCTCGACATGCTGCGTTTCCGCGAATTCACGATCGGCAAGGCCTGGGAATCCGACTATGGCTCGGTACTCAACGCCGACGAATTCACCGCGATCCGCGCGTACTCGCCGCTGCACAACATCAAGCCCGGCGTCGCCTATCCCGCCACGCTGATCACGACCGGCGACCACGACGACCGGGTATTCCCGGCGCACAGCTTCAAGTTCGCCGCCGCCATGCAGGCGGCCAATCCCAAGGGCAAGCCGCACCTGATCCGCATCGACGTGCGCGCCGGCCACGGCCAGGGCAAGCCCACGGCCAAGCAGATCGCCGAAACCGCCGACGTGTACGCGTTCATCCTCAACGCGTTCGGGCTGGCCAAGCCGTAAACCCGCCATCCACGCCCGGGCTCGACGAGCCCGGGCGTCCATGGCAGCTGGATGTCGGTAGCGGGCGCGGCAAGCGGCGGCCGCTGGCCTCAGCTGCTGCGGCCGATACCACCGGGTCGACGCGAGATTCGACTACGGCAACGGCAGGCCGGCGGGTCCGAAGCGGCGCTCTGCCAGCGAAACCCGGCCCGTGGCATCGCGCACGGCCAGTGTGCTCGCGCGCGTGCCGTAGGTGTCGCCGCGGATGAAGATCGGCGCGAGGAAACGCTCGCGCTCCAGACCCATGCCGGTATCCGGCAACGCCGCATCATCGGGCTGCCACCGGTCCGCGAGCAGATCGAGCAGTGCCGCATCGTCGGCACCATCGGCGATTGCCTGTTCGAACAATGTGCGCAGCCGCTGCATTTTCGGCCACGGCGCGTCGAACGGGCCATTGCTCACGAGGTGCACGCCCGCACGCAGGCGCTGGGCGCGCGCCGTCGGACTCTCCAGGCACCAGGCCTCGGTACGATCGGCCACAACGAGATTGAACGGTGCGTAGTCGGCCATGTGCCGCTGCAATCCAGCCACATAGTCCGCGGCGCACGCCGAGCCGGCAACGAATTCCCGCACCAGATCGCCACGGGAGCGCGCACCGCGCTGCACGTTGAGCAGCCGGATGTTCGTGACCGCGGCCATGCGCCCGTTTTCATGCACGGCGAGCCAGCTGCCGCCCGCTTCCTGATCACGTCCGCCGAAGACGCCGGGCGTATCCGGCCACGCGGCCGCAGCGGCGCTCGCGCGCGCATGGAATTCATCGCGATTGCCGAGCATCAGCAACGGGCGCGCCGCAACCACGTCGATCGACACCAGCAGCAGGCACATGTCAGGGCGACACCGGCACGACGCGACAGGCACGCGTCTGCATCAACCGTCGCCCCGGCCAGGATCGCGCAGCTTCTGCTCGAGCACGCCCAGCCGCGGGTTGGCCGGGCTAAGGCTGCGCGCCGCATCGAGCGCACGCCGCGCATCGCCGGGCCGGTTCTGACTCAGGCGCTGCTCCGCTTCATCCAGCAGCGATTCGGCGAGCCGCGCCCGCAGCGTCGGCAGACTCGCATCGGAGGGGGCGAGCTGCTCCAGCGTATCGACGAAGTCGCGTGCGCGATCGAGCTTCTGCTGCCCGATCGCGATGTTGAACTGGTCGCGCGCGATCTGCGGCAGGCTCTGCAGTCCGCTGAGTGCCTGCGCGTTGGTGCCGTCGAGTGCCAGCGCGGCGCGATACCGGTCATAGGCAGAACTGCCCGGCGGCAGGATCAGGTTGCCGGCCTGCGCGGCCTTGTCCGCCGCAGCGAGGTGTGCCGCGAGTTTCTGCTGCTGCTCGGGCGTGAGCGCCGGCCGCGACGCGGCAATGTCGAGTCGCTCGCGCAGCTCACGCAACTGCCCGCGGGCCGCGGCGACATCCGCGGAGCCCGGCGCCAGCGGCTCGGCCTGCCGCAGAAGGCGCTCGGCCGCCGTCGGATTGCTCTCTTCGATGGCGGCGTTGGCCTGGACCACCAGCGCCTGCGCGATCTGGCTCAATCCCGCGCGCGCCTTGGCATTGCCCGGATCACGTGCCAGCACGGCCCGGTAGTGCGCCAGCGCCGTGTCCTCGCCGTCGCCGGCAATGCGGCCGGCGCGCATCAATTCCTGTGCGCGCCGCAGCTGCGCGTCCAGCGCCGCGCCGGCATCGGCACGGGCCGCCGTCAGCTCGGCACGCAAGGTCGGCAGGACCGGGTCGTTCGGAACGGCGCGGGCGATCGCCTCGATACGGCCCGCCGCCTCGTCCACATTGCCCTGTTTCAACAGTTCCCGGACTTGCCCGGCGAGCGCCGCGCCCACCTTGCGCAATCCGGCCTGTGCTGGCGCGTTGCCGGGCTCGGAAGCCAGCACGCGCTGATACAGATCGATTGCGCCGCCGGACTCCATGAGCCTGCCGGCGGCGAACGAGGCTTCGGCCTGATCGAACAATCCGGCAATCTCGGTGTTGGCCGCTTCGGCCTGTTTCAGTGCCGTCGCCGCCTGTTCGACAGCAGCGCCGCCGGCCAGCAGCGCGCGCGCGTCGGCCAGTCGTGCGTGCGCAACGGCGAAATCGCGCCGCTGCGTCGCGGCCACGGCTTCGGCGATCAGCGCCTCGCCGACACGACGCAAGCCCGCACGGGCAATGTCGTTGTCGGGATCGATGACGCGCGCCGACTCGAACAGCTCGCGCGCGCTGTCACGCGTGCCGCTGAGCTGGCCCCGGGCCAACGCGCTGTCGGCGCGTGCCAGCACATCGTTGAGTTCGGTGCGCGGCAGCATCGCGCGCAGCCTGTCCTGATTGCGCCAGAGTGCAAACGCACCGACGGCCAGCAGCAGGACGATGGCAACGGCGAAGATCCAGCGGCCGGATCGGGGGCGGCGGTCCGGCGACGATCCGGCCGGCCGTCCGCTGCGCTGTGGTTCGGCGTCGACCATGTCGATGCGGCCGATGCGCGGCTCGGAGCGCGTATGCGTGTCGCCGCGACCGCGCGATCCGGCCGGCGCCATCGCGGGCAGTGCAAGCGTCGGTGCCGAGCCGGCGCGACCGCGCGACAGCTCGGCGAGTTCGCCACGCTCCATGCGCCGCTCTATCGTTTCGATCGCCGCGGCTACCGCAGCGCCGTCCTGGAACCGCTGCTCGGGTTCTTTCGCCAGCAGCAGGTCGAGCAGCGGCTGTAGCGCCTTGAACTCGGGCGGCAGCTGCGGCAACGGCTGCGTGATGTGCATGATGCCGACCGCCAGCGAGTCTTCCGCGTGGTACGGCACGCGCCCGACCAGCAGCTCGTACATCACGATGCCAAGGCTGTAGAGGTCGGAACGTCCGTCGAGCGAGCGTCCGCGTGCCTGTTCCGGACTCATGTAGTGCGGCGTGCCGACGACCGCACCCGTGCGCGTCATCCGGGTAGCCGAATCGTTGGCACGGGCGATGCCGAAATCGGTCAGCGCGGCCGAACCGTCTTCGCGCAGCAGAATGTTGTCGGGCTTGACGTCACGATGCACGAAGCCTTTGCTGTTGGCGTAGTGCAGCGCCTTGGCCATCTCGCGGACGACACGCAGCGTGAATGGCACGTCGCGCGGCTGGCCGTCCTCGTGGAGTACCGGGCCGCGGGACACGTACTCCATTGCAATGTAGAAATAGTCGCCATGCCGGCCGACGTCGTGAATGCCGACGACGTGCGGATGGTGCAGCTTTGCGGCAATGCGCGCCTCGCGCAGGAAGCGTTCGCCGTACGTGGGATCGGCCAGCAGTGCCGGCGACATGACCTTCAGGGCGACTTCACGGTCCACCGATTCCTGTATGGCCAGGTACACCGTCGCCATGCCGCCGCGTCCGAGCTGGCGCACCACACGGTAACCGGGAATAGCGATCATGCGTCAGCTGAGGCCGTGACACCGCGCAGGCAGCGGTGCGCGAAGCATAGCAGCCCGGGTCGGACACCGTCGGCGGTGTGGTGGCGCCGCCGACGGTGTCGCTGCCGGCTCAGTCGCCGCGCTGCCGGCGTTTGTGCGCCATCACATGCCGCGCCATCTTGCCGAATGCGCGCTCGCGTGCACGACGTTGCGCCAGGCTTTCGGCATTGACGGCAGTCTCTGCGGCGAGCTTGCGCCAGCGGGCCACTCGCGCTGGATCGAGGGCTCCCGCGGTCACCGCTGCGCCAATGGCGCAGCCGGGCTCGCCGTCATGGCGGCAGTCGTTGAAGCGGCAGCGCGCGGCGAGACTCAGTACGTCGTCGAACACGGCCGCCACCGCGTCATCGCCATCCGCAAGAGCAAGCTCGCGCATGCCCGGGGTGTCCAGCAACCATCCGCCGCCAGCCAGCCTATGCAGTGTCCGCGCGGTGGTGGTATGTCGTCCGCGGTCGTCGTCGGCTCGCACGGGCTGCGTCGCCAGCCGCGCACCCGCCAGCGTATTGGCGAGCGTCGACTTGCCGACGCCGGACGAGCCCAGCAGCGCCACTGTGTTGCCAGCATTGCACCAGGCACGCAGGCGCTGCACGGCCGAAGCGTCCCTCGCGTCCACGGTTTCGACAACCAGCCCCGGCGACAGTCGCTCCGCGGTCCGTACGTAGTCCGCCGGTCGGTCGCAGAGATCGGCCTTGGTCAGCACGACCACGGGCTGCACGCCAGCGTCATGGGCGAGACACAGGTAGCGCTCCAGTCGCGCGGGATTGAAGTCCTGGTTGCACGAGGAAACGACGAACAGCGTGTCGACGTTTGCCGCGATGAGCTGCCGTTCGCGGCTGCGGCCCGCAGCGCGGCGCTGGAACAGGCTGCGTCGCTGCAGCAGGCGCGCAGGATGCCGCGTCGCGGCATCGATCAGCAGCCAGTCGCCGACGGTCGCCGCTTCGGTTTCGTCGGTCCCGTCGCGAAACGGCGGGAAAGACTGTTCACCGCCGGCAACCGAGACGACGAGGCGATCCCGGTGTACGGCGACAACGCGCGCCGGCACGGTCGTAGCCAGTTCGTCGAGGGTGAGCTGAGTGGAAAAAAAAGCGGTCCAGCCGTCGTGGGCGGACGGAAAATCGTTGCGGTTCATGTGAGTCCATGCCAGTGCTGAGGTCGCGTCGGACGCGACCGCGATGACCACGGACGTGCGTGTGCACGTCCGGCGCGCAGCAGGACTGGAACGGCAGAAAGCGGGCGCGCCGCGACGACGCGCAGCGACGCTAGACGACGGCCGCCTTCCGCGTGCCAGTCGGCAAGGACACAAGGTCGGTCACAACCCTCTCCGTGCAAAGGAACCCGTCACGAGCATAGACGCAGCGTCGACGAACCTGCAATGCCAGCGACACCCCGTGCCGTGGTTGAGCCAGGAGCCCACCTTTCTCACATGCTTTCGTGACGAGGCCGTCGAGACGCCGTCCTGATGCGCGCCGCGGACGCAGTGCCGGTAAAGGCGCAGCCGTCGCTGCGTGGAACCGACGCGAGAGAGCAACGCGCGCCAGGGCGTATCGGCGGCCGGAGTAGATGGGGTGTGAGAATTGGAGTCAGGCCAGCCGTCGGGCTTCGATCACGTTCGGCACCGCGGCCAGCTTGCCGAGCAGGCTCGACAGTTGACCGTAGTCGGTCACGCGCAGCGCGAAGTTCATGGTCGCGAGCCCTGACACGGGATCCACGCGTGTGTTCACCGCGAGCAGATGGGCGTTGGCCGAGGCAATGACATTGGTGATGTCCTTGTGCAGCCACTTGCGGTCATAGCCCTTGACGAGGACGTCGACTTCGTAGGCCTGCTCGCGCCGGTTGCCCCATTCCACCTCGATCACGCGGCTCGGATCGCGCACCCGCAGTCGTGCGAGGCTTGCGCAATCGGCACGGTGCACGCTGACCCCGCGACCGCGTGTGATGAAACCCATGACGGCGTCGCCCGGCAGCGGCTGGCAGCAGCGCGCGAGCTGGGTCAGCAGGTTGCCCACGCCGTCGATCGTCAGTGCATCCCTGGTGCCCGGCTTGGGCGGTCGCAGCGCCGGCGCCGCGGCGGGCTTGGGCGGCGCGACCATCTCATGCAGTGCGCGCGCGACCTGCGCCGCACTGATGTCGCCGAGCGCAAGCGCGACGAGAAAATCATCAAGCTGCCGGTGATTGAAGCGCGGCGGAAGCGAATCGAGATCGACGTTGCTGAGCGCGAGGCGCTTGAGTTCCTTGTCCAGGATCGCACGCCCCGCTCCGAGATTGGCCGCGAGATCGACGCGCTTGAACCAGGCGCGCACCTTCTCGATCGCCCGGTGCGTGGTCAGGAATCCATGCTGCGCGCTGAGCCAGTCGCGACGCGGCGCCTTTTCCTTGGCGGTGAGGATTTCGATGCGATCGCCACTGGCCGGCTGGAAGGTCAGCGGCACGATACGGCCGTTGACCTTGGCGCCACGGCAGCGATGCCCGACATCGGTATGCACGTGATACGCGAAGTCCAGCACGGTGGCGCCGCGGGGCAGATCCATGACTTCGCCGCGGGGCGTCAGCAGGTAGACGCGATCCTCGTGCAGATCGGTGCGCAGTCCCGCGAGCAGCGCCGCGTCATCGTCGCCCTCTTCCTTGGCGTCGAGCAGCTGGCGCATCCAGGCGACCTTGCGTTCGAAGCTGGCATCGCCTCCACCGCCCTCCTTGTAGCGCCAGTGTGCCGCCACGCCGAGCTCCGCGTGGGCGTGCATGTCGTGCGTGCGGATCTGCACCTCGAGCGTCTTGCCTTCCGGCCCGACCACGGCCGTATGCAATGACTGATAGTGATTGCCCTTTGGCCGCGCGATGTAGTCGTCGAATTCGCCGGGAATGTAAGGCCACAACGAATGCACGACGCCCAGCGCGGCATAGCAGGCCGGCACGTCGCGGACCAGCAGACGGACGGCACGGATGTCGTAGAGCGCGCCGAAATCCCCATCCTTGCGCTGCATTTTTTTCCAGATGGAATAAATGTGCTTGGGTCTGCCGGCAACGTCGGCGACGATGCCCGCTTCAGCGAGCGCCGCGCGCAACTGCGCGAGCGCGTTCGCGATATAGGTCTCGCGGTCGACACGGCGCTCGTCGAGCAGCTTCGCGATGCGCTTGTAGGTCTCCGGCTGTGCCAGACGGAATGCGAGATCCTCGAGCTCCCACTTGAGCTGCCAGATGCCGAGGCGGTTCGCGAGCGGCGCGTGGATATCGGCCGTCATCGCCGCGAGCGCGCGCCGTTGTGCGTCATCGAGGCGATCGGCCGCGCGCAGGCGCGCGAGCTGCCGCGCAAGCAAGATGAAGACCACCCGAAGGTCGCGCACGATCGCGAGCAGCAGCCGCCGCAGCCCTTCGGCGCTCGTGTGCGCGCCACGTGCCGCATGCAGTGCCCAGACTTTCTCGGCGGCGATCTGGCCGTCGACGAGCAGTCGTATGCCGGGTGACATCGGCTCGTCCACGGCTTCGCCGTCACCGGCAAGTCCGTAGATCAGCGTCGCGCTCAGGGTTTCTTCGTCGAGGCCCAGACCCGTCAGCAGCTGCAGCGCAACCACGACGGAGGACAGTCGCATCGCGGTCTCGGCGTCCTGGCAGGCGTCGAGCGCCTGGCGCAGGCGATCGCACAGCGCGAGGAAGCCGGCCGACATGATCGCACCGGCATGTTGCCGCGACTGCAGCCAGGCATCGAAGTCAGGTGTTCCCGATGAGCGTTTCACCACGGCATTGTAGTCGCGCAAATGAAAACGCCCAGCCCGTTTCGCAACGGACCGGGCGCCTCGCGCCACTTTGGGCGCGTCAATTCATTCGACGACGCGGATACGGAATGTCTTCACCGTGTCGCGGTAGGTGTGGACCGACGGGAAGTTGTAGTCACCGGCGGCGATCGAGCACTCCACCGAACCGAGCGTGCCGTTCAGGAAATAATCGAGGTCGATGCGCGAACCGTTGAAGACATAGCGCGGCTGGCGACCACCGATGGTCAGGAAAATCGACATGTTGCCCCAGCAGCTGAGCTTATTGTCCGCCGACGCGCCCAGGAAGACGCCCTGCGCCGCATTCTCGTCGTAGGCATGCAGCGGTCCCGGGCGCAGGTCGCGCACGAAATTCTGGATCGTGCCCGCGCACTGCTCCGTGATCGGCAGCGGCGCCGACACCGAACAGACCAGCGCCGGAACCTTGTCCGGATCCTCGACCGCCACCGGCGAAATGGTGAACGACGGTGCGTCGTTGTCGGACGCGACGACATGGAACGGGACGCTCTTCGTCGACTGCTGGCCACGCGGGTCGGTGGCCGTGATCAGCACCGCCGCATGGACTCCCGGCGCATAGGTGCCGGGTGCCGCAGGATCGGGATCGGTCGCGAATTCGGGATCGAATACGGGAATATCGAAGCGGCAGGTACGCCGGACGACCTCACCCGGCTGCGGCGTTTCAAGCTGCAGACAGCTGAGATTCGTCGCCGGCACGAGATTGCCGTTGAAGTCGATCGTGACGCTGGCGTTGAGCAGCGACTGGCCAGATTCGGTCGAATCGTCGGTCAGCACGAAGCTCAGGTCCGTTGCACCGGTGCCTTCGGCCAGATTCGGCACCATGTTGGTCTGGGCGATGATGGTCGGCGCCAGATCCGACAGTGCGCCGCGCCCGGCCGAGACGTTGTTGCCGAGGATGTTCTCGGCGCCATCGGCAAGAAACAGTGCGGAATACGTGACGGCCGTCGACGTGTCGGCTGGCATCGACACGCCGGCCAGGAGCAGGCGCTGGACGACGTAGCGCTGGGCGACGCCGCCCGGCGGCACGACCAGCGGCATGTCGACGTTGTCATAGATCATCGACGCGAGGTCGCACTGCGTTCCGCCGATGGCCTGCGCAGGGCAATAGCGCGCGCCCGTCGTCGCGAACACGCTGCTGTCGAACCCGTCGCGCACGCGGTAGCTCATGCCCGACAGCTGCGGCGGAATGCGCACGTCGATGTAATACGTGTAGAAGGGATTGTTGAAACTCGGCAGCGCGACGACGCTCGTGGTGATGCTCGCGTCGGGCTGGCTCGAATCGAAGCTGTCAGTGAAGAGACCGGCACTGAGCTTGCGCACGCCGTCCCGATCCAGCACGTAGCACAGCGTTTCGGCGTCGGCCTGGATCTTCAGACCATCCGGGCGGAAGTTCCAGTAGCCAATGCCCGGAACCGACTGCTGGGCGCCGCCGGAAAGACTGCCGAACTTGAAGTCGGCGCCGCCGTAGTAACCCGCGAACACCGGGTTGATGCGGTTTGCAAAACCGATCGGCGCGGCATTGGCAGTGACCTTGCCGCAGAGCATCGGACGCTGCGTCCGCACCGTCGTCGTCGTCGAGTTCTCACTGGCGGTCTTCGTGACCTGCATCGCCGCAAACTGGGCGACGTCTTCGTTACCGAACACCAAAGGCACATCCGCGCCGTAGCTGACTCCGCAGGCACCCGCCAAGACCAGGCCGGGCAGCAGCGTTTTCGTAATCCGGAAATGCCTCATCGTATTCTTCACCAGTGACGTGTTTGCCTGTACGGAGCGCAAGGACATCCTGCGATCCCATGAACGCTGTGCGGACGAATTCCGTTGTCCCCGACTGCAGCCGGCCCGCCCAGCAGCGAGCTGAGCAATTCCTGACCGGCATCTTGACGCGGAGTATACGTACGGCTACCCACTCCAGTGTTAAGTAGCAGTTACCCGCCGCGCCCGATTTTCGACCAAATTCCGGCGCTTGAGGAGAACTGCTGCGCCAGTCGTTACACTTTCGGCTTTCGCCGCGGCCACGCGGCATCAAATGAGGCATTTCATGAACAGGATTCGTGCGTTCGCCCTTGCTACCGCCCTGTCTGCCGGCGGCGCCGTTCACGCGACCGAGTTTTCCACGCTCGAGGAACGCATGAGCGGCAGCGAGTTCACGGCGGCGGGGCTCGACCGGCTCAGCCCCGAACAGCTCAAGTCGCTCAACGACTGGCTGCGCGTGCACGGCCTCGCCCCGGGTGCGCCGATGCGGTCACCCACTTCCCGCGACGGCACGCCCGAATTCTACCCGGAAGAAAAAGAGCGCGAGGTCATCGAGGCTCACATCGCAGGCCGCCTCGACGGCTGGCTCGGCAAGACCACGTTCAAGCTCGACAACGGCCAGGTCTGGCAGCAGGCCGAATCCGGCATGCGCACCGATCTGGGTCTCAATAGCCCGGCGGTCCGCATCAAGCCGATGATGCTCGGCAGCTGGCTGATGTACGTCGACGGCTGCGGCTGCAGCCTGCGCGTACGGCGCATCAAGTAAGTCAGCGCGGCCCGGCCGCTGACGTCGCCAGTCAACGGCAGTCAGCGGCCACGCAACCCATCCAGCACTTTCTGCAGCCGCTTGGGCGACACGGCCTCGGCGGTCTTGAGTTCCTGTGCGAACAGCGACACCCGCATTTCCTCGATGAGCCAGCGCAGTTCGTCGAGTGCCGCGGCCGGCACCTCGCCGCTCGCGCGCAGCTTCAGGTATTCACGCCAATAGCCCTGCACCGCGAGCAGGCGCGCCTGATCGCGGCTGGCATCCACCCGCAATCGCTCCGCTCGCAGGCGCATCGCCTTCAGATAGCGCGGATAGTGAGCAAGGCGCGCACGGCTCAGCTCGCGCACGAAGCCGGCGTGCATGAGTTCGCCCAGCTGCTCGCGCAGGTCGTCGTAATTGGCCTTGCCATACCCCATCAGCGGTGCCTGGAGCCACGGCCCCAGTTCCACATAGGCGGCCAGCACCTCTTCGACCAGCGCGAGCCACTGCGTCGCCACGGGGAACAGCTGCCGCGCAAGTTCGGTTTCCGCCTGAACGAAGGCGTCGCGCCGGCGCAGGTCGAGATCGCGCGCGGCGATCAGCTCCTGGAACGCCGCCTCGATCAGATCGTCGCGCAGCGATTCCACGCTCGCGATGCCTGCGTACTTCAGTGCCAGCGCATGGTTGATGGGCAACTGCCGGCGCGCCTGCTTGATGCGGTCGGCGAGCGCGCGTCGCAGCAACCGCAACACGCCGGCACGGTGCGACGCCACAGCTTCGTCGCGCCGCTCGAACACGCGCAGCGCGACGCTGTCGCCGAGATCCACGAGCGCCGGATATGCCGTGAGATTGCCCTGACTCACCAGCGAATCGGGGATCTCGCCGAAATCAAACGTTTCCACCGCTTCGCGCGTCAGGTCGGCATCGGCCTGGCGCGAGAACGCCGCACGCGCTGCGCCGCTCCAGTTGGCCTGGATCAGGTTCAGATCGCGTCCCTGCTCCAGCGTGCGGCCCTGCTCGTCGTAGACACGGAAATGCATGCGCAGGTGCGGCGGCAGTTCGATGCTGCCGAAGTCCGTCTCGGCCACCGGCACGCCGGTCACGCGCTGCAGATAGGCGGCCAACGCCCGCGCGAGCGGCACATCGCGCGGCGCTTCGCTTTCAGCGAACGCGCGCGCGAAATCGGGCGCCGGCACGAAGTTGCGCCGCAGGGCCTTGGGCAGGCCACGGATCAGCTCGGCCACCTTGTCGGCGAGCAGTCCCGGCACCAGCCATTCGCAGCGCGCCGCAGGCACCGCGTTCACATACGCCAGCGGCAGCTGCAGGCTGACCCCGTCGGCGGGATCGCCCGGCAGGAAGCGGTACTCGAGTTTCAGCTTGTGCCCGGACACCTCGAGACGTGATGGATAGTCCTGGGCGGCGATCCCGCTTCGCGCGCCGAGCACATCCGACAGCGACCAGCGCAGGGCTGCCTGCTCCGCCGGCGTCGCGCGCCGGTACCAGGCGTCGAGGGCGGCCGCCGTGCTGATGTCAGCGGGCAGTTTGCCGGCAAACCACGCAACGAGCGCGGCTTCGTCCTTCACCAGGCCGGCGCGGCGCTGCTTGGCCTCGAGCTCCTGGGCCTCGGCGAGCACGCGCGCATTCGCGCGCACGAAGTCAGACTTCGCATCGATGTCGCCGCGGGCGAGCGCCTCGCGCAGGAACACCGCATGCGCGAGCTCGGGCTCCTGCGCGCCGTACTGCACCACGCGTTTCTCTACCAGCACCAGCCCGAACAGCGTGACCTGCTCATACGCGAGCACCGCGCCACGCTTGCGCGACCAGTGCGCGTCGCGCCAGCTGCGCTTGACCAGATGCGCCGCCTGCCGCTCGATCCATTCAGGTTCCACGCGGGCGCACTGCAGTGCGTATACCTTTTGCAGATCGATGATCTGCCCGGCGAGCAGCCACTGGGGCGGTGCCTTCGCGAGGAACGACCCAGGGAACACCTGGAAGCGGCGTTCGCGCGTGCCGCGGTACTGGCCCCGCTCGTCCTTGCGCCCGACCTGCGTGGGCCAGCCCGACAACAGGCAGCAGTGCACGGCCTCGTAACCCACTGCATCGAGCAGCGGCTGCGGCTCCCCACCGGCACCCGCTTCCGCCGCGGCATCGGCAGGCGCCGTGACACCGGTCAGCGACCAGTCGAGTTCCTCTGCCTGGAGCAGCAGCTGGCGATGCAGCTCGCGCCACTCGCGCATGCGCAGGTAGGACAGGAAGCGCGTCTGGCACCACTCGCGCAGGCGCGCCTGACTCAACTCTTCGTGCGCTGCCGCGTGCGCCTGCCAGAGCTTGAGCACGGCGACGAAATCCGAACGCGTATCGGCGAACTGCGCATGTGCCTGGTCGGCCGCCTGGCGCGCGTCGGCCGGACGTTCCCGCGGATCCTGGATGCTCAGGAATGCCGCGAGAATCAGCAGTTCGCGCAGCGCGCCCCGATCCCGGGCTTCGATCAGCATGCGTGCCAGCGACACGTCGATCGGCAGCTGCGCCATGGTGCGGCCGATCCCGGTGAGCCGCTTGTGATCGTCGATCGCGCCGAGCTCGGCCAGGCGCCGATAGCCATCGCCGATCGCGCGCTCCGGCGGCGCCTCGACGAACGGGAACTGGGCCACGTCCCCCAGCTTGAGACTCAGCATGCGCAGGATCACGCCAGCCAGCGAACTGCGCAGGATCTCGGGATCGGCATAACGCGGGCGCTGCGCGAAGTCGTCTTCCGCATACAGCCGGAAGCAGACGCCAGGGCCGACACGCCCGCAGCGCCCCTTGCGCTGCTCGGCCGCGGCCTGCGCGATCGGCTCGATATGCAGGCGTTCGAGCTGGGAGCGCGGTGAATAGCGCTTCACGCGCGCCGTGCCGGTGTCGATGACGTAACGGATGCGGGGCACGGTCAGCGAGGTCTCGGCGACGTTCGTCGCCAGCACGATGCGCCGCTGCGCGCCGGGCCGGAATACGCGGTCCTGATCGTTGGCCGACAGCCGGGCGTACAGCGGCAACACCTCGGTCGCGCGGTACTGGCGCCGCGCGAGCGCGAGATGCGCATCACGGATCTCGCGCTCGCCGGGCAGAAACACAAGGACGTCGCCGCGCGGATCTTCGGCCGTGATCTCGTCGGCGACGGCGACGATCTGCTCGGTCAATGTCAGGTCGACCCGTTCCGACGCGCGCGGTTTATCGCTGCGCGGCGCATCGGCCAGCGCTGGCCTCCAGCGCACCTCGACCGGATGACTGCGCCCTTCCACGGTGATCACCGGCGCATTGCCGAAATGCGCCGCGAAGCGCGCCGTGTCGATCGTCGCCGAGGTGACGATGAGCTTGAGATCGCGCCGCTTGGCGAGCAGGCGCTTGAGATAGCCGAGCAGGAAATCGATGTTGAGGCTGCGCTCGTGCGCCTCGTCGAGAATCAGCGTGTCGTAGTCGTTGAGCCAGGCATCGCTCTGGGTTTCGGCGAGCAGGATGCCGTCGGTCATGAACTTGATCAGCGATTCCTCGGAAACCTGATCGCTGAAGCGCACCTGGAAGCCGACGAGCTTGCCGACCTCGGTGCCGAGCTCCTGTGCGACGCGGCGCGCGACGCTGCGCGCCGCGATGCGGCGCGGCTGGGTGCAGCCGATGCGGCCGGCTACGCCACGACCAGCCGCGAGGCAAAGCTTGGGTAACTGCGTGGTCTTGCCCGATCCGGTCTCGCCGGCGAGCACCACCACCTGGTGACGCCGGATCAGCGCGACGATCTCGTCCGCCTTTGCGGCGATCGGCAGGCTCTCGTCAATGCGGATCTCGGGCACCCGCGCCGCGCGCTGCGAACGGCGGGCACGTGATGCGGCGATGTCGGCATCGAGCCGGTCGAGCCCGTCCGGCGTCGCCTGGGCCGGCTTTTCGTCGAAGCGCCGCCAGCGTCCGAGCAGGCGCGCGAAGTCGCGGGCGAGCACACCCTCGATCGCCTTGCGTTGCGCTGCCAGGCGCGCGGCGGCATCGGCCGCCGGCGGCGTTCCGGCCGCCGCGCCGGGGAGGTTCTTGTCAGCCATCACAGATCAGATTCGGGGCCAGGCGCCCCGCAGAACCGCCAATGATAGCGGTTGCCCACCACGACCATCGTCTCCGGTCGAACCGGTGACACGACGCTCGCGGTAAAGTGTCGCGCCTGAACCACGACCGGAGTCCGCACATGGGTATCGATATCGGCATTGCCAAGAAGGACCGTGAAGCGATCGCCAAGGGCCTGTCGCGCCTGCTCGCTGACAGCTACACGCTGTATCTGAAGACGCACGGTTTCCACTGGAACATCACGGGCACCATGTTCAACACGCTGCACCTGATGTTCGAGACGCAATATAACGAGCTCTGGCTCGCGCTCGACCAGATCGCCGAGCGGATCCGCTCCCTCGACGTCGTCGCGCCCGGTTCCGGCGCGCAGTTCGCCAAGCTGTCCTCGATCAAGGAAGAGACCGGCGTACCGGAATGGCGCGACATGGTGCAGCAGCTCGTGGACGGCCACGAAACCGTCGCGCGCACCGCCCGCGAAGTGTTCCAGCTCGCCGACAAGGCCTCGGACCAGCCCACCGCCGACCTGACCACGCAGCGCATGCAGGCCCACGAGAAGACCGCCTGGATGCTGCGCTCGCTGCTGGCCTGAGCGGTCCGGGCACGTGCCTTCACTCCGCCCATCGGCACGAAGCCCGGCATTCACGCCATCCCCTTCAACGGCCTGCATTCAAGCCCTCCCACGCTTTCAAGCCCTCCCCTTCAAGGGGGTGAAAGGCGCCCGCCCAGAACCACAGGTTCTGGGCACCTTGAACGCCCAACGGGCCGGACGGGTTGGGTGGGGATGGGTTCCGCTGCGCGCAACCCTCGGTCCCGCCCCGCGCCGCCGCCCCTCCTCCGTCCCCAGACCCGGCCGTTCGCGCCGCACAGCGACATGAAATCGTCAAAAGCCCGTGCTAGCCTGCCCGCCTTTCGATGGTGGCGTCCAGGCAGGACGTCTCTGTCCCGCGGCGACGGGCGAGTCGCACGCCAGCCGGTGGGCGGCGTGACGCGGGAAAGCGCAGCTGCTGGCGCGGCGCGTGACGAATAGCAGGGAATCCAGCGAGCTCGCAGCCCCGCAGCGGCAACGCCGAAGCGACGTCAGGTCGCCTTCGTGCCGGACCACGGCGGACGGCGGCGCTTTCGCCGTCACCAGCGCCGGCGTCCGCGCGACGCAGGTTTGTATCACGCACACATGTTCAGGGGTCGAGTATGAAAGCAGTCGTCAACCCCGCGCGCTGGGCACTGGCATTCGCCGTGCTGGCCGCGGCCGGTCCCGTCAGCGCTCAGGTCAGCCTGACCACGCTGGGGGCCACCTACGCACAGGACTTCAACACGCTGGCGGCCAGCGGCACGGCCAACAGTGCCGTACCGGCAGGCTGGGCATTCCTGGAAACCGGCACCAGCGCCAATGCGACGTACGCCGCGAGCACAGGCTCCGACAACGGCGGCAACACCTACAGCTACGGTGCGAGCGGCAACGGCGAGCGCGCGTTCGGCGGACTGCAGAGCGGCAGCGTCAATCCGTTCCTGGGCGCTTCGTTCACGAACGATACCGGTGCGACGATCGACACCCTCGCCATCGCGTTCACCGGCGAACAGTGGCGCATCGGCAATACCGCGGCGGCGCGCGACGACCGCCTCGAGTTCGAATACAGCACCGACGCCACGAGCCTGAACACAGGCACCTGGACGGCCGTGACGGCGCTGAATTTCACGAATCCCATCAAGACCGCGGCAACCGCCGGCGCCCTCGACGGCAATCTCCCCGCGAACCGCACGGCGGTCAGCGCATCGATTACCGGCCTCACCATCGCCAGCGGCACGACGTTCTGGATCCGCTGGAAAGACCTCAACGCGACCAGTTCCGACGACGGCCTCGCGATCGACGACTTCAGCCTCACGCCGACCGGCGTGGTGCCGCTGCCGCAGCTGTCGATCAATGACGTCACCGTCGGCGAAGGCCCGGCAGCAAGCTCGACCATCGCGAGCTTCACCGTAAGCCTCAGCGCCCCGGCGCCTGCCGGCGGGGTGACCTTTGACATCGCCACCGCCGACGACACGGCCACGATCGCCGATGCCGACTATGTGCAGAAATCGCTGACCGCGCAGACCATCGCCGCGGGCCAGACCAGCTATACCTTCGACGTGACCGTCAACGGCGACTCGGCGATCGAGTCGAACGAACAGTTCTTCGTCAACGTGACCAACGTGACCGGCGCCACCGTGAGCGATGGCCAGGGTGCTGGCACGATTACCAACGACGATGCGGTGCTGCCGCAGCTGTCGATCAACGACGTCACCGTGACCGAAGGCGACAGCGGCACCGTGACTGCACAGTTCACGATCAGCGCGAGCCTCGCCGCCGGACCGGGTGGCTACGTGATCCCGTTCAGCACCGCCGACGACACCGCAACCGTGGCCGACGCCGACTATCTCGGCGCGAGCGGCAGCGTGACCATTCTCGAGGGGAACACGAGCGCGACCGTCGACATCACCGTCAACGGCGACACCAATGTCGAGTCCAACGAGCAGTTCTTCGTCAACCTCGGCACCCCACCGCCGGGCACGCAGATCGCCGACGGCCAGGGCATCGGCACGATCACGAACGACGACGCGTTCCCGGTGCTCAGCATCGGCAATGCGAGCGTGGTCGAAGGTCATTCGGGTCCCACGCTGCTGAACTTCCCGCTGACCCTTACCGGCCCTGCGCCGGCCGGCGGCGTCACCTTCATCGTGAATACCACTGACGGAACGGCCACCGGCGGCAGCGATTTTGTCGCGATCGTCGCTGGCAGCGGCAGCATCGCCGCGGGTCAGACCAGCGGTACGCTGAGCGTGACGATAAACGGCGACACCGTCGCCGAAGCCAATGAAACCTTCACCGTGACGATCAGCGCACCGGTCAACGCGACGCTGGGCACCGCCACGGCAACCGGCACCATCACGAATGACGACGCGGTCGAGATCCACGACATCCAGGGCGACGGTCTCGCCGGCCCGCTCGTCAACCAGCCGGTGCTGACCGTCAACAACATCGTGACCGGCAAGGGGCCGCAGGGCTTCACCATGCAGGCTCCCGACGTGCGCGCGGACAACAACCCGAATACCTCGGAAGGTATCTATGTGTTCACGAGCAGTGCGCCGGCGGTGCAGGTCGGCGATCTGGTCAACGTGTCGGGTACCGCGCTCGAATTCAACGGCCTCACCGAAATCGGCTCGGCCACCGTCACGGTCGTCAGCAGTGGCAATCCGCTGCCGACCCCGGTCGAATTCGGCACGAGCACGCCGTCGCCGTTCCCGGCCACGCCGAGCTGCCTGACCAGCGGCAGCAACTACGAATGCTTCGAGTTCATGCGCGTGCACATTGCCGACGGCCTGGTGAGTACCGGCAACCAGCGCTTCGGTTCGCCCGCGACCGAAACCTTCGCCGAGGTTTTCGTGACCGCGAACGGCCGTCGCGGTACGCGCGAGCCGGGCCTGCTCTTTCCGCTGGTGCCGACGGCGGGCAACCTGACCGCGGGTCAGTGGGACGGCAATCCGGAACTGTTCGAGATGGACGCGGACTATTTCGGCGCAGTGCCGGTCGACACCCCGCTCGTCGCCGGCACGCGTTTCGAAGCCACCGGCGTCATGGCCTATGATTTCGGCGACTACGAACTGTGGGCGACTCAGCTGACGATCACCGACGCTGCGACCGTACCGCGTCCGGTACGCGATTCGCACGGATCGTCCGACCTGCGTATCGGCGCGTTCAACATGCTGCGCTACTGCGATACGACCAATAACGGCTCGGGTTCGGACCCGTGCCTCGCCCCGACACCGACGCAGGCGCAGTTCGACGCGAAGGTCGCGCGCCTGTCGGCTTACATCGAAGACGTGCTCAAGCTGCCGGACGTGCTCGGCGTCGTCGAAGTCGAAAACCTGGCCGTGCTGCAGGCGCTGGCCGCGAAGATCGCGACCGACAGTGGCGTGACCTATGCGGCACGCCTCGAAGAAGGCAACGATATCGGCGGCATCGATGTCGGTTTCCTCGTGCGCAGCGACCGCGTGACGATCAACACGGTCACGCAACTGGGCAAGCTCGAAACCTGGAACGATCCGACCGGCAGCCCGACTGCGCTGCTCCACGACCGTCCGCCGCTGCTGCTCGAAGCAAGCTTCACCGGCACCGGCGGCAGCATGCCGTTCGCCGTGATGGTCGTGCATCCGAAGTCCCGCAGCTGTGTCGACCAGACCGGCGGCGCCAGCTGTGCGCAGGCCGATGTGGATCGCAATCGCCTGAAGCGTTTCCTGCAGGGCAAGTATCACGCGGAGCAGATCCAGGCGTTCCAGGCCGCGCATCCGGGCACGCCGATCAGCGTGGTCGGCGACTTCAACGACTACCAGTTCAGCGACGGCTGGACCCACATGCTCGGTGCCATGGCCGGCCGCTATGACGATGCGGCCAACCTGCTGGACTACGCCGGCAATACCGTGGTCACGCCATCGCTGTGGAATGCCGTCGAGTCGCTGCCGCAGAACGAGCGCTACTCGTTCCTGTTCACGGAAAACTTCGGTCAGTTCCAGGGCTTCAACACCCGCGACGTGCCGACCCTGCAGTCGCTCGACCACGCTCTGCTGAGCGTGGACGCCCGCCGCATGTTCGCGGGCTTCGACTACGGCCGCGCCGCCAACGACGCGCCGGGCGAGTGGGAGCGCCAGTGCAACCTCGTGCCGACGCCGGCGCCGCCGCTGTGCCCGCATCCGGCCATCGGCGTGTCCGACCATGACGGCTTCGTGTTCGTGCTCGCCACCGACCGCATCTTCGGTGACGGCTTCGAGCCGGCGCCGTGATCGGCTAGACTCCATCGACAGCTTCATTTCCAGGGGCCGGATTTCCGGCCCCTTTTTTTCGGGTCGCCCGCCGCCACGCCGGCAACTGCATCACCATCGCATGAATCGCCTACGCTCGCTGCTTCCGCTGCTGTTGCTGATTCTCGTCGGCGCGAGTCTGTTTGCCTCGGGCGTACTCGATCATTTCGGACCTGCCGCCATCGCCGCCGAACGGCATGCGCTGCAGCTGCAGATCGCGCAGCATCCGCTGCTATCCGCGGCCATCCATGTCGGCATCATCACCGCCGCCATCTCGACCGGCATTCCTGGCGGCGTGGTGCTGATCCTCGCCGGCGGCATGCTGTTCGGCGCGGTGCTCGGCACGGTGCTGTCGTCGATCGGCGTCTTCCTCGGCGCGGCCGTGCTGTATGGCGCCAGCCGCTTCGCGTTCGGCGGGCCGGCGGGCGCACGCGCGCCGGCGCTCGTCGACCGGCTGCGCCAGGGCTATCACGCGCACCCCTTGAGCTATACGTTTTTTTTACGTCTCGTGCCGCTCTTTCCGTTCGGCGGCGTCACGGTGGCACTCGCCTGGCTGCGTTGCCCGCCGTGGCTGTTCCTGCTCGCCACCGGCGTCGGCGGCACCCTGACCACGAGCATGGAAAGCCTGCTCGGTGCTGGTCTGGCCAAGAATCTGGCCGAAAAGGGCACGATCGACGAACACCTGCTCGCCGATCCCTGGTTCATCGCACCGCTGTTCGCCATGGGGCTCCTGGCCCTGCTGCCCGTCGTCCTCAACCGCCGCCGCAAGCCGCCGGCCAACCCTTCGCCCCCCCCGACACAGCCCTCACCCTGAGCCCGGGCGGAACGCGCCGCAAGGTCGGCCGAAGCGCGCCGCGGCTGCGTTGTGAGCGGATTCGCGCATGGGCTATCCTGCGCGCCACTTTGCGCGTGCCAGCCGTTCTTTCCGAGGTTTGTCTTGAGCATTCCGCAGCCCGTCGTGGTCCAGAAATCGCTGTGGAGTGCCGTCCTCCTCGCCCTCGTCGTCGCTGCGCTCAACATCGCGCTGTGGGCCTACATCAACCGGCCGGCCAAGATCCCGAACTGGGAAGGCAAGATCGAGGGCTTCGCGTTCTCGGCGTTCCAGCGCTACCAGAGTCCTCTGCGCGACAACTACCCGAGCGAAGACGAGCTCGCCTCCGATCTGCGCATCATCGCCAAGCACGCCAAGCGCGTCCGCACCTACTCCTCGCTCGAGAGCGCCGCGATCCCGCGCCTCGCGCGTGACCTCGGCCTGGACGTGCTCGCCGGCGCCTGGCTGGACCGGCGCATGGAACACAACGAGATCGAACTCGCCGCCGTCATCAGCGCCGCGCGGCGCTGGCCGAACATCGACCGCGTGATGATCGGCAACGAGACCATGCTGCGCGACGATCTGAAGATCGAGCAGATGATCGACTACCTGGACCGGGCTCGTGCGCAGATCCGCCAGCCGGTATCCACGGCCGAACCCATCCACATCTGGCTCAAGTATCCCGAGCTCGTCGAACACGTCGATTTCATCACGCTGCACCTGCTGCCGTACTGGGAAGGTGTGCCGCGCAAGGACGCGATCGGTTTCGCCCTCGGCAACTACAACGAACTGCGCCGCCTGTATCCGCACAAGAAGATTGTCATCGGCGAAATCGGCTGGCCGAGCTACGGCGACCGCAAGAAGTTCGCCGATCCGACGCTCGCCGACGAGGCGCACTTCATCCGCGAATGGCTCAACGTCGCGCGCGACCAGGGTCTCGACTACTACATCATGGAAGCCTTCGACCAACCCTGGAAGGAGGAGACCGGCGGCCGCGCCGAAGCCTACTGGGGCGTATTCGGTGCTGACCGCAATCCGAAATTCTCGATGGTCGGACCGGTCATCGAGGACCCGAGCTGGCCGTGGAAGGCGCTCGCCGCCTCGGGACTCGCGCTGTTTCCGATGATCTGGTTCGCCTGGGCGTTCACCCGTTTCCGCGTCGCCGGGCGCCTGTTTTTCCTTGGCCTGATCCAGCTCTCTGCCGGCGTGCTGGTCTGGTCGACCACGGTGCCGTACACGTTCTATCTCGATCCGATCGACTGGGCCATGCTCGGCGTGCTGATGCCTGCACAGCTCGCGATCATCGGCATCCTGCTCATCAACGCCTTTGAGTTCACCGAAGTGATCTGGCGCCGCAGCTGGCTGCGCGGCTTCGGCCTGCTCACGCCGGCCCCGGACGAGCGCCAGCCGTTCGTGTCGATCCATCTGGCCTGCTGCAACGAACCGCCGGAAATGGTGATCCTGACGCTCGATTCCCTGGCCGCGCTCGACTATGACAATTTCGAAGTGCTGGTGCTGGACAACAACACCAAGAACGAAGCGGTCTGGAAACCGGTCGAGGAACATTGCGCGAAGCTCGGACCCAGGTTCCGCTTTTTCCACCTGAACCCGTGGCCCGGTTTCAAGGCCGGCGCGCTGAACTTCGGCCTGACCGAGACCGATCCGCGCGCCGAGGTCATCGCGGCAGTCGACGCCGACTACGCGGTGCGCGCAGACTGGCTCAAGGCGCTGACGGGCTATTTCCACAACCCGAAGGTCGCCGTCGTGCAGTGCCCACAGGCTCATCGCGACTGGGAGCACAACGAATTCCGCCGCATGACCAACTGGGAATACGACGGCTTCTTCCGCATCGGCATGCACCACCGCAACGAGCGCAACGCCATCATCCAGCACGGCACCATGACCATGGTCCGGCGCGACGTGCTGGAACGCACCGGCAACTGGTCCGAATGGACCATCTGCGAGGACGCGGAACTCGGGCTGCGCCTGATGCAGGAAGGCATGGAGCTGGTCTACGTCGACGAGATCATGGGACGCGGACTCACGCCGGCAGATTTCACCGCCTACAAGTCGCAGCGCTATCGCTGGGCCTTCGGCGCGATGCAGATCCTCAAGGGGCGCTGGAGCTGGCTCACGCGCAAGGGTCCGCTCAGCGCGGGACAGCGCTTCCATTTCCTGACCGGCTGGTTCAGCTGGTTCGCCGACGCGCTGCATCTCGTGTTCACGCTGATGGCGCTGTTCTGGACAGCGCTCATGCTGTCACTGCCGAAATACTTCAACCTGCCGCTGCAGCTGTTCCTCGTGCCGATCATGGGCTTCTTCATCTCCAAGGCGATCTTCGGCATCGCCCTGTACCGCGTGCGCGTGCCGTGCTCGTGGAAAGACACCCTCATGGCCTCGATTGCGAGCATGGCACTGAGCCATGCGATCGCGCGCGGCATCTTCATGGGTCTGGTCAAGAAGAAAGGCGAGTTCGTGCGCACGGCCAAGAGCCGGCGCCTGTCCAAGCGCCCCAGCGCCTTCAGTTCGGTGCGGGAGGAACTGCTGATGTTCATCGCGCTGGTGTGCGCCATCGTTGGCATGATGATCGCGTTCGGCTTCCAGTACACCGAAGGCGAGCTCTGGATGATCATCCTCGGCGCGCAGGCAATTCCCTACGTGTCGGCGCTGATCGGCGCGTGGATAGCGCACCGGTCTGGCGAACAGGCAGGCTGAGCACGGGCCACGCGCGGCACACAGGCCGCCGCCGCGTGGCCCGACCGGAACAACGGATCAATGTTCCCAATGCGCACGCTTTCCGCTGCAGGCGCGGATGCGGCACACTGATCGCCCGTCCGCGCTGACCGAGCCAGATCATGAGCCGCCGTTCGCTGCGACTGACCACATCGCTGGCCTATGCCCGCGGCGGCTACAGCGTCGCGCTCGCGATCGGCAGCGAAGGCGCCGATGTGAACGTGCTGCTCGACACAGGAAGCAGCACCCTCGCCGTGACCGCGAAGCGCTACGCGCCGGAACGCGATGTGCGGCTGGCCGCGACTCCCTACGCGCAGCAGATGAACTACGGCAAGGGCAGCCTGGCAGGTCCGGTACTGCGCTCGCGCATCGGGGTCGGCGACCGCGACCAGCGCCGCGACGTCGACGCCGTCGCATTCACGCGCATCGAAGGCGAGGCCCCCTATTTCTTCCGCGATGCCGACGGCATCTTCGGCCTGGCCTACCGCCACCTCAACGCGGCACACGACCTCACCGCCCTGCTGCAGGCCGCCGGACACGATCCCGCACTGACCTGGCCCTGGCCCTACGCCGACCTCGACGAAACGGCAAGGTCACAGTTCCTGGCGCAGCCGCGGCAACAGCCGCGGCTGGAACTGCAGCCGCTGTTCGGCGCGCTCGAAACGCACGGCGTGTTCGCCGACAAGTTCGCACTGCAGATCCGCCGCGCGGTGGCTCACGTGCTGGACGATGCGGCGACTGCGCAGCAGTTGCATGGCGACCCGCTCAACCGCGGCACCCTCGTGCTGGGCGGCGGTGAGGAATGCCAGGAACTCTTCGACGGGGCATTCGCCGATCTGCGCGTGGTGCACGACATTTACTACAACGTGAACCTGCTGTCGCTGCAGGTCGGCGACCAGACGCCGATCCCTGCGCCCGCGCTCGAGCCGCAATACGAGGCTCGTTCCGCCAGCAACTCGATCATCGATACGGGCAGCAGCTTCGTGATGCTCGAAGGCACTCTCTACGACGCCGTGATCGCCGCATTTGGCGCCCACGACGCACGACTGCCGGCGCTGGTCGCGCGTTTCAACGACGCGTTCGCAATGAATCAGGGCCTGCCGAACGACGCGATCCGCTACGCCGACTGGCCCGTCCTGCACCTGCGTTTCGAGGCACCGGATGGCGGCGAAACCTGCCTGCGCTGCGAACCGGACCATTACTGGCAGCGCAACGGCATGTACGCCGGCCAGAGTCTGTTCCTGCTGCTGCGCCAGGTGGACGGCTGGCCGAACCAGAGCGTGCTCGGACTACCGCTGCTATGCGACCGCTACTGCGTATTCGACCGCAGCGCCGGCGGCAACGGCCGCATCCGGCTCGCGCGCGCCGCAACGCGTGACTGATCGGCGAGCCATCGTGCGCCGCTATGGACGCATTGTCACCACCGGCATGGACGCGCCATCACCACCACCGCCGTAAACTATCGCCCGATGACTCCCGATCACGCCAACGACATCACCGCCCTGCTCTCGCGCTGGCGCGACGGTGACCGCGACGCCGAATCGGCCTTGCTGCAGCAGGTCTACCCGGCACTGCGCGAGATCGCGCGATCGCGTTTGCGTGGACTCAGCGTGACCCTGTCCACGACCGACCTCGCGCACGAGACCTATGCCCGCCTCAGCCGCGGCGCCGCGATCGACTACCGCGACCGCGGCCACTTCTTCGCGATAGCCGCCCGCGCGACCCGCCACTTCGTGATCGACCATCTGCGCGCCCGCGTCAGCGACAAGCGCGGCGGCGGCCTGCCCTTCGTCGCACTCGGCGACATAGAAGACGATATCGCCCAGGACGGCATCGATCTGGGCGTCGACTGGATCGCCGTTCATGACGCCTTGAGCGCGCTGGAACGCGTCGACAGCGACTGTGCCCGCGTGGTGGAACTCAAGTTCTTTTCCGGCCTCACGACCGACGAAATCGCCGAGGCCACCGGCGTCTCGCGCGCCACCGTCGTACGCAGCTGGCGCTTCGCCAAGGCGTGGCTCGCCGACCGGCTGCAGCCGGGCTGACCTCGCACAAGCTGCTGCTTCAAACGGCGATGGCAAGAACGGCAGTCTCTGGTTTCGAATGGTAGCGCTTGAGGGGTATTGACCCCTTCACCGGCGTCAGCACGGCCTCGTCGAACGCGGACCCGAACAACGGGTCAGCAACAGCGGTGTTCAAGCCGTTCACGCGCACGTTGACGTCCTATGCGGGCCAGAGTGTCCGGATCCGCTGGCGCGGCAGTGCCGAGTTTGCCGGAGCGTTCCTGGACGAGATGCGCATCACCGGTGACACGCTGTTTGCGAATGGCTTCCAGCCGGATCCCCTGTATACCTGTATCCCACAGTAATTTGTTCCGGCGGCTGTTTTCCGAAGGGCGCGGCGTTGTTCGCGCCCTTCGCGTTTGACAGGTGGCGCGACGGCGCAGGCACCGGGGCGCGATCCACGGCGCCGGCTCGCCATGCGCCTCGGCAGGCCGCCGCCGCGCTCATGGCGCGGGATCGAACCCGTCCGCAAACACCACGTCAGGCACCTTAGCCACGAACACACCACTGCCCCACTCGACCTGATTGTTGCCGTCCGGATGCAGTGCGGCGATGAACACGAGATCGCCGCGGTTGTTGAGCATGGGAGTGCCGGAGAACACCGAGTCGGCGTTGTGCTGGCCGATGCGGCCGGCGCCGAGGTCGGTGGCGACTGCGTCGCCCTTGCCGGCGACGCGCGCCAGTGTCGTGCCGTCGCCGATGTAGATGGCCTGTCCGTTCACATCCCGTGCGCGGAACGCGACGAGACCGGCGTCGTTGATCGTCGGCGGAAAGAACTCGAGGTCGCGTATCGTGCCGCTCGGATCGACCGCGGCAATCTCGGTGAGGCTTGCGCCATCGACTCGGTAGACCACGCGCCGGCTGTCGGCATCGCGCGTCGCGATGAAGGCGACACGGCCGTTGTCACTGAGCGCGAGTGAATTGTCGAACTGGCGTATCGGCGACAGCGGATCGGTGCCGCGGTTGGCGGCGACACGCGTCGACGAACCGTCGCTCGCGAAGCGCCGGATTTCCGTGCTGCTGGTCAGGTCGGCCGAGGTGGCAACCTTGGCCACGATCGCGCGCGCGTCGCCGAATGCCGGGGTGTAGAGATAGGTATAGCTGCTGCCCGGATCGACGCCCGTGTCAGCGACATGGAACAGCGCGGCATTGCCGGGCAACACGGAGGCGTAGGCACGTCCGGTCGAGTAGTTCGCCTGGAAACCGATCTGTCCGGCCGCATTGATGCCCGGCGTGCTGTAGCTGTTGGCAATGACCGGCGTGGTCGATACGCGCGTCGCCTGCTGCACGGCGTGGTCATAGCGGTAGATCCCGTCGGCGCCCGGCGTATCGGTCAGTGTGAATACGGCCAGTCCGCCGTTGTTGAGCCGCAGCGATGCGCTGACCAGCGAATCCACCGGACCGTAGAACACGACGCTTCCGCTGCCGTTTCCGTCGCCGAACCAGATGCCCGGGCTGCTGCTACTGCCGTTCGGTACGACCTGGACCGGAAAAGCCACGCTGCCCGCGTCGTCGATGTCGGCACTGATGCTGTTGAACGAGGAACCTGGCGGCAGGTTGTAGCCGTTGTCGTTGACGAGCAGGTTCGTGCGCGCCTGCAACTGCGGTGGTGCGTGGTCCGGCAATTGCGCGCGCGCTGGCAGGGCGCAGAATGTCACCGCCACGGCGGCGACCAGAGGAAGCAGGCAGGTATTGCAATTCATGCGATCGACCTCGTGACGTGTGCGCCCCCCAGCCCGCGACTGTAGCGCAGACGCGCGATAACGCCACGTGAGGGTGCCGGCCAGCCCCGCCGCGGCGCTAGCGCCGCGATCGCCGGGGCGGCGACGCCGCTGGCGCGCCGGCTCGCTCGCCGAGTACGCGTTGCAGCAGCCAGCGCAGGGTCTTGCGCACGCCGCCGGCATCACGACCCGCCGCGATGTCGAGCGCCGCGCGATCGAAGGCGGCCGAGAGCAGCGACGCGAGCGGTGCGACCGCCGTGTGGCGCGCCAGTCCGGCGGCAGCAAGGCCGTCCACCAGCGTCGCGGCTGCATTTGCGTCGTCGATGTCGCGGATTTCCGCCGGGCCGAGCACGGCCGGCCCGTCGATGAGCAACAGCCGCGTGCGCCCTGCTTCGCTCATCGCATCCAGATAGGCATCACCGCCAGCGAGCAGCGCCTCGCGCGGCCCGAGATCGTCGGGTGCAGCAGCAGCGATCCGATCCCGCACGGCCTGCGCCTCGTGTGCGACGACCGCGCGAAACAGGTCGCGCTTGTCGGCGAAGTGGTGATAGAGCGCACCGCGTGTGATGCCGGCCGCGGCACAGAGTGCCGGCGTCGACGTTTCGGCATAACCCTGCTCCACGAAGAGTTGCCGCGCCGCGCGCAGCAGTGCGGAACGGGTCGCATCCGTGCGTTCGCGGTTGGAGCGTCTCTGTTGCATACATACAGCCTGCATGTTAGTTTGAATTTACATACAGATTGTATGTAAAAACGCCGAACCGCAAGCCATGGGAGCCGCACATGAAAATCACGAGCTACTATCCCGTCCTCATGACCGGCGAGGTTGCCGCCACTGCGCGGTTCTACTGCGCGCATTTCGGCTTCGTGCCGGTGTTCCAGAGCGACTGGTACATGCATCTGCAGCACGCGGACGAACCGCAGGTCAATCTCGCGATCCTCGACGGGACCCACGAAACGATACCGGCGCAGGGACGCGGCACCGCCGCAGGCCTGTTGCTCAACTTCGAGGTCGCCGACGTCGATGCCATCCACGAGCGCCTGCGCGATGCCGGCCTGCCGATACTGCTGCCGCTGCGCGACGAGGACTTCGGCCAGCGCCACTTCATTACGGCCGACCCGAACGGCGTGCTCATCGATGTGATCACGCCGATCCCGCCGAGCGCGGCATTTGCCGCACAGTACGAGGGGTCGGCACTGCCGCGGTGAACACCCCGACGGCAACCGCGCCGACCCGCGGCGGGGCCACACGGGAACGAACGCCGCCCCGCACTTCACTTGCCGGCGGGAAGCCGCTACCTTGCAGAGCCCGCCCGCGCGAGCGCTGCCGTGTTCCGAACCGCCATCGTCCGACCGCCGAGCCCGAACTTCGCCGACGGCCTCACCCGTGAACGCCTGGGCCCACCCGACTACGCGACGGCGCTCGCGCAACATGTGAACTATTGCGCGGCGCTCGAGCGCTGCGGCCTGACGCTGATCCGGCTCGATGCCGACGCGCGCCATCCGGACGCCACCTTCGTCGAGGACACGGCGGTGCTGATGCCACGCTGCATGGTCGTCACACGCCCCGGTGCGGAAAGCCGCCGCGGCGAGATCGACGCGATTCACGCCAGCCTTGCGCACCAAGGGTTCGCGCTCGACACGATCGTCGCGCCCGGAACCGTCGACGGTGGCGACATCTGCGAAGCCGGCGACCATGTGTTCATCGGCCTGTCGGCGCGCACGAACGAAGCCGGTGCCGAGCAACTCGCGAGCCTGCTCCGGTCCGCAGGCTACGGCACCAGCCTCGTCGACATTCGCGGCGTCGACGGCATCCTGCATCTGAAAAGCGGTATGAGCGCGCTCGGCGACGGCCGCCTGCTGCTCATCGAGGCACTGATCCACCATCCGGCCTTCGCGCACCACGAGCGGATCCGCGTGGAATCCGACGAAGCCTATGCCGCCAATGCGATACGCGTGAACGACTACGTGCTGCTGGCCGCCGGCTATCGCCGCACGGCGGCACGCCTGCGCGAGCTGGGCTATGCGCTGATCGAGCTCGACATGAGCGAGTTCCGCAAGATGGACGGCGGCCTCAGCTGCCTGTCCCTGCGCTACTGAGCGGCGCCACATGAGTCTCGTTGCGGAAACCGGGCGCCTCCAGCTGCGCCGCTTCGATCCGGAAGGCGATGCCGCGTTCGTGCTCCAGCTCGTCAACGAGCCCGCCTGGCTGCAGTTCATCGGCGACAAGGGGGTGCGCACGCTGGACCAGGCACGCGCCTATCTGCGCGATGGCCCGCTCGCGATGTATGCCCGCTGCGGGCACGGCCTGTACCGCGTCGATCTGAAATCCACCGGCGAATCCGTCGGCATGTGCGGGCTCATCAAGCGCGACACACTGCCCGACGTCGACATCGGCTATGCCTTCCTTCCGGCGTACTGGGGCTGCGGCTATGCCGAAGAGGCCGCACGCGCAACGCTGGCGCATGCACAGGAACTCGGTCTGCTCCGCATCCTCGCGATCGTGACGCCGGGCAACGAGCGCTCGATCCGCCTGCTCGAGAAGCTCGGCCTGCGCCACGAACGCGACATCGCGACGCCGCAGGACGACACCACGGCGCTGTACGCCGTGGACTTCTGAGGAAAGCCGATGCCGACGCCGCGTCTCCTGCTCACGCTTGCCGCGCTGCTCGGGGCACTCGCCGTAGCCCTGGGCGCGTTCGGCGCTCACGCGCTGCGTGACACGCTTGACGCCTCCGCCCTCGCGCTGTGGCGCACGGCCGTCGACTATCTGTTCTGGCACGTACTCGCCGCGCTGTTCGCGGCGCGTTACGCAGAGTCGACCGGCGCACGCGGCGCTGGCGTCGCCGCACTGCTGTTGCTGTGTGGCGCCGCCGTCTTTGCATCGACCCTGTTCGCCCTCGCGCTCGGCGCACCACGCCAGCTCGGTGCGGTCACGCCACTCGGCGGTGCCGCCATGATCGTGGGCTGGCTCACGCTCGCGTGGGCGGTGTTCCGGCAAAGGTAGCGGTGCGGTAGCGGTGCGGCGCGCACGCGCCGCAGCAATGAATCCGCGCGCCGGTTGCAGCCGGCGCGCGGACCTCGGGGGGAAAACGCACACATTGCGCCATCCCTGGCGCATCACCCGACTCCAGCAGTGAGCGGCGCCGCCGGACAGCGGTGCCGCGAAAACGATCAGAAGTGCGTCATGCGCCGGTCGACGAAGATCGGCCCTTGCGCCGAGTACGACGGCACCGGCAGGAATGCGCTGGCCTGCTGTTCGATGTGGCAACGCAGTTCGATGGCAATGGTGTAGCTGCCGATGTCGAGCGGAGCGTTCGTGACGAGGCTGGTCAGGTCGATCTCGCCGCCGACTTCCCGGGTCGCGCCCGGCGCCACGGAGAACGTCGTCACCACCTGGGCGAAACGGCGCGTCGCCGACCACGCGTTCACGGTTTCACCAGCGGCATCACGCAGCGTGATCTCGAACTGCTGCGTGCTCGGACAGGTGAAGGTCTGCGGCTGGGTACCGGTGTTTTCGATCGTGAGCGTCGCGCTCACGCGCGGGGTCACGTTGGCGAGCACGCGCGGGCCCGGCAGCACTGCGCTGACGCGGACACCTTCGGCGGTGGCAGTCTGGCCGATGGTCACTGCGCCGACCCGCGCGCTTTGCAACAGGTACTCCTTTGCGCCGGCAATGGTGCTCTCGCTCCACTTCACCAGGCCGACACCCGGCGCGAACCAGGCGCTGATCAGGCCCGCATCGGCGCAGCGCCGACCGAAATCCAGGCGCGTGACGCGCTGGAAGCCGCCGGCCGCAACGCTCAGGCTCAGGTTACGGGCGCCGACGGTAGCGCTGTGGTTGCAGCCATCGAGCGCGAGATTGAAGCGTGTGCCCACGTTGCGCGCGAAATCGGCGAGCAGCACGCTCGTGCCGTTGTCCTCGTCGTAGATGTAGACGCGCGAATCGGCCGGTTCAGAACTGATCCACTGTACGCCCGGCAGCGCGAACGCGGTGACGTGACGCCAGCCGCCGGCGCTGTCGTCGACGCGCATGTCGCGCGTCGCGCCGTCGGCTGTCACGTAGGTCGCGGTGTCACCGACCGTGAGCGGCAGAAATTCGCTGGCGGCGGTGTTACCCGCGAACAGCACGGCAATGGCGATGAAAATCGGCTTCCTCATGGTTCCTCCGTAGAACCGTTGCCGGCCAGCGATCCGGGCGGGACGCGATCTGCATCGCGTCGGGCCAGCTGGCCGGTGCTCCCTCATGGAGCGAATGAATGCGGCATCACCGCAAGCACGCACACAGCCGCACACGCGACCGGCACAGACGGTCGAGTCAAGGGCGATGGACGGGGATGAGACGATGCATCCGGGCGACTGCACCGGACGGCCGGAATCTTAGCCATGCGTGATGCAACGCACAATACAGTCGCGTTGCAATTTTGTGCACAAATAAAAAGCCGCGGAGGGGCCTCCGCGGCCTGCTGCAACGTTTCCAGCCGATTTGTACGGACAGCGCGAACGCCGTTTGAATTTTCGCGTGTCGCGACGCTATTTCGCGGTTGCGCCCTTCTTCGCGCCGGCCGTCTTCTCCGGCAAGGGCTTCAGGAATTCCTCCGCGCCCTTGTCGAAGTTCGCCGCCTTGTAGGCTGGCAGTACGAAAGTCCAGCCATCGAAGCGCTTGGCGAGCTCGGTGATTTCTGCATCGAGCCGCGCAGCGCGATCGGCCTTGTCCTTTGCCGGATCGGCAGCGGCAGGCTTGCCTGCGTCGGCGGGTTCGGCCTGTGCCGCGGCAACTGACGCCTCGAACGCGGCGTCGTCCTTGCGCGCCGTGAACCGCGCCTGGAAGGCGTCGTTTTTCTTCCAGCCGGTCATCTCGACGACGATGCCGTCGTAACCGGCGAAGGTCGCGCGATAGACCTTACCATCGGCCGGCGGTGGTGCCTCGGCCGCGGGCAGCACGTCATCGAAGTTCAAGCCCGCGAGCGTGGTCGCCTGGGAGTTCGCCGCGAATTCCGACGCAGCCTCGCGCCCCTTGGGCACATCGGCGAGCCGGTAGTTCGTGTCGGCGGCCTTGTCCTTCACGACCCGCAGCGAATGGCCATCCGGACGCGTCCACGCGACTTCGCGTATGCGCGTCGCCGGCAGGTCGACGATGCGCTTGTCGAGCCAGTTGGCCGCATTCTTGTCGGGAATCAGGCCGCCCTTGGCGAGCCAGCTCTGCTTCTCGCCAGCGCGCCGGACATACGTCGAGTCGCCCCGCGCATTGACGATACCCACGATGAGCTGCGCCGGTTGCGGCAGACCTTCCAGTGCAACCAGCACGCCCTTGGCGTCGGCAGCACCGATGTCGGTCACGCCGATCTCCGCATAACGCTGCTCGTTCGCGGTCTTCTGCTCGGTCAGCTGCGACTGGCTCAGCTTCAGCAGGTATTCGCGGACCTTGCCCGCGTCGGCCCGATAGCCGCCCTTCTCCGCCAGCGTCCAGCCTTGTTCGGTCCGGTCCAGCGTCACCAGACGTTTCTGGCCCGGCCCGGTCAGGCTGAGGCGCTTCACGTCATTGATCCGTTCGGACAAGCCGGGCAGCACTTCCCCGGCGCGCTGCGCCGTCTCGGCGACGGGCTTGCGCGAGACGCTGATCGCCGCAGCGATGCCGATGGCGATCGCCGCAGCGACGCCGAGACCGATCACGGTTTTCGAGTTCATGTGATTCATCGGTGTCCGCCCTCAATCGCGCCCACGGCGCGCCTTCCAGCCGACGTAGCCGAGCGCCGCGACAATCAGCAGCAACGGCACGAGCAGGATGTTGATGAACTTGAGCCAGGTGCCGAGCGACTCGATGTCGGCGTCCAGCTGCCGGCGCACTTCGCGCAGCTGTTTGCGTATCTCGACCTTGCGCTTGAGGAATTTCTCGAGCTCGATCTTCTGTTCCGCCGACAGCACCATGGCCTGGTCCTGACTCTTCGCGCTCTGCAGCTCGGTGAGTTTGCGTTCGGTCTCGCTGAGCTCCTCCTGCAGCTGCTTCTCCTTCTGGCGGAAGCTGTCGTCGGCCTTGCGCTTGAGCTCGGCGACTTTCGTGAACGGACGCTGCGAGGTCGCGCGACCACGGATGGAGATCAGATCGGAGTCGCCGGCAAGGTTGTCGACGGCATTGATGACGAGATCGCCGTTGTTCGCGAACGCATTCAGCACCTTCTGCCCGAAGAAGTTTTGCACCTGGGCCCAGAGCCGGTCGCTGAGAATGTCCGTATCGGCAAACACGACGACCGCGTTGTTCTCCTTCGCCTCGGCCAGATGGCCGGCATCCGAGCGTTCCGGGAACGCGGTCTTGAAGCGCCCTTCGAGTCGTGCGGCGAGCACGAAGGGCTGCCCCGCCGGCTTGAAGTCCGTGAGCAGCGTGGAGGGATCGACGAGGAACTTCAGGCGGTCGGCCGGCACGCTCATCGACTGGTCGCTGGACTGGATCAGCGGCACGAGCTTGGCCGTCGAATCCTTGGACAGTTCCAGATAGCCCACCGTGGACATGTTGATCGCGTCGAGGTTCGCCGTGATCACGTCGTCGGCGCTCAGATCCTTGCGTGCGAAACCGAGCACCCCGGGATGACGCACCGGCGGCGCGTTCGGCGACACGCTGATCTGCAGCGCGTGAACGCGGTCGAGCACGACCTTGTCGCGCGCGTAATCGAGCCCCCAGGCCTTGAACAACTTCGACAGGTCCGACGATTTGTCGGCGAGCATCGCGGCCTGCGGATTCTCCGGGTCGGCACCGGTCTGGTCCTGCTCGGCATTCGGGTCGACGAACACGAGCAGATGTCCGCCGCGCAGCACGAACTGGTCCAGCGCATACAACGCGTCGTCGCTGAGCTCTTTCGGGTGCACGAGCACGACGACGTTGATGTCGCTCTCGATGGTCTTCAGCGCCGCCGCATTCATCTGCCGCACGTCGAAGAACTGCGAGAGTTCGCCGTAGACGGCCCAGGGTTCCCGCATCTGGCGCGTGGCCGGATCGAAGCCCATGGTCATCGGCAGGCTGCTCACGAAGCCGACGGCGGGTTTCTTGTTGGTGCCCAGGTCGTGAATGAGCTTGGCGATGTCGTATTCGGCCAGATTCTCGCGGCCGGGATCGAACAGCGGGATCTTCGCCTCGCCGTTCGTCGAATTGCTGCCGTAAAGGCCCAGAAACACGCTTTCGCCGGCCGGACCGAACGGCAGTCCCTGGATGCCGGCGGCGACGGCGTTGTCCTCGTCTTCCGAATAGGCCAGCGGATCGACGACCTGCAGTCGGATCTTGCCGTTGGACCGCGCCGCGATCTCTTCGAGCAATTCCCGCACGCGCGGGTAATACGCGCGGAGTGCCCGCGCGCTGGGATTGTCGGTATCGGCCGTGCCGCGGTCGGAGAAATACAGCGTCAGCTGGATCGGCTCCTCGAGCTTGCCGAGCAGGCTGCGCGTGCCGTCGGACAGGGTGTACAGGTTGTTTTCGGTGAGATCGACGCGCGCACCACGCAACAGCACGTTGCTGACGAGCACGACGGCGACGAACAGCAGGGCAAGGATCAACAGTGCGCTGCCGGTCAGGGTCTTGCGATTGAACGCCATGGCGGGTCCCTCCTCAGTCGGCTTTCTTCAGATCGATCACGATGGCCGTCGCATACAGCCAGGCCACGATCGTGAGCGCGAAGTAGACGAGGTCGCGCAGGTCGACCACTCCCTTGGCGATGGCCTGGAAATGCGAGAACAGGCTCAGGCCAGCGATCGCATCGACGATGCCCTGCGGCAGGAACGCCTGGAAGAAGCCGAGCACGAGCGGAAAGCCCGCCATCAGCAGCAGGAAGCAGATGACCACGGTCAGGATGAACGCGACGACCTGGTTGCGCGTCGCGGCGGACAGGCACGAGCCGATGGCGAGGAACGCGCCGGCCATCAGCAGGCTGCCCAGGTAACTCGCGACGATGACGCCGTTGTCGGGATCGCCCAGATAGTTGACCGTGATCCAGATCGGGAACGTCAACGCGAGCGCGATGCCGACGAACGCCCAGGCAGCAAGAAATTTCGCGACGACGGCCTGCCACATCGTGATCGGCAGGGTCAGCAACAGTTCGATCGTGCCGCTCTTGCGCTCCTCGGCCCAGAGCCGCATGGCAATGGCGGGCACCAGGAACAGATACAGCCACGGATGAAAGCTGAAGAACGGCTGCAGGTCGGCGCGGCCGCGTTCGTAGAGCTCGCCGTAATAGAACGTCATCGCGCCCGCGAGAATCAGGAAGATCACGATGAATACGTAGGCGACGGGCGTCGCGAAATAGCTCGCGAGCTCGCGCCGGAAGACGGTCTTGACCGGATTCATGCGCGCGCCTCCGTCTGCGGCAGGGTGATGCTGCGGAAAACTTCGTCGAGACGGCCGGCCTCGAGCTGCAGCTGGCTCACCTCGACCCCCTGGGATTTCAACGCTTCGCTGATCGGCACGAAGATCGCGCGGCCTTTTTTCGGAATCGCCGTGATACGGTGGTCGTGCGGATCGATTTCGATGGATTCGATGTCGGCCACGCGGGCCAGCGCCTCGCGCGCCGCACCGGTGTTCGAGGCGGTCAGCGACACGGCACCGTGATAGCGCGAACGCGCCTCCAGCTCCGCCGGCGTTGCGTCGGCGAGCAGGCGGCCGCCGGCAATGACGATGGCGCGCGTACAGACCGCATGCACTTCCTCGAGGATGTGCGTGGAAATGACGATGATCTTGTCCGCGGCCATGGCATTGATGAGGCCGCGCACCTCGTGCTTCTGGTTGGGATCGAGACCGTCGGTGGGTTCGTCGAGAATCAACGCCGGGGGATCGTGCAGAATGGCCTGGGCAAGTCCGACGCGACGCTTGAAGCCTTTGGACAGCGTGTCGATCGATTGTGACAGCACCGACTCGAGCTGCAGACGGCCGATCACGTCATCGATGCGCTGCTTGCGGCGTTCACCGGTGAGACCACGCAGGTCGGCCACGAATCCGAGGAACGCGCGCGGTGTCATTTCGCCGTAGCTCGGCGCGCCTTCCGGCAGATAGCCGAGGGCGCGCTTGGCTTCGATGGCCTGGCTCTCCACGTCGAACCCGCAGACTTTCGCGCTGCCGGAGGTCGGCGCGAGAAAGCCCGCGATCATCTTCATCGTCGTGGATTTTCCGGCCCCGTTGGGGCCGAGGAAACCGAGCACCTGGCCCGGCTCGACCTTGAACGAAATGCCGTCGACGGCCGTGAACGGGCCGTAGCGCTTCGTCAATGCGGAAGTTTCGATCATCGTCTGATCACCCATGAATTCCAGTGCAAGCCGCTCCCCGATCACGCGGCTGGCGCGAACGAGCGGAACGACGATGTTTTTTGTTCCGGCGCGTCGGCGCCGGTGCATCCGGCAACTGCGATCCGGCACGGCAGTCAGGCCACGTGCTCGCAGGCGGATGCGACGCAATGTACCGCAAAGCCGCGCGAAAGTTCCCGGCCCATGCACCACTGAGGGGCCGCAGACCGCGAATGACGCAGATGGAACATTGTCGGGGCGCACGACCAACCCCCTGCCCCCGGGAAAGGAGAGAGCTGCCGCCGGCATTCGCCCCCTGCTCGTGCACACAAGGCAAGGGCGTCATGGGGGGCCTTTCCTGTCTGCGCCGTCATCGCACTGTGCTCGTTCGCCACGGCAAGCACGCAACGGCCGGCACCCGCCGCGATGCGCCCGGCAGGGCGCAAAAAAAAGCCCCCGCAAGGCGGGGGCTTTCGGTGTACGGTGCGGCCCGTGTCAGAGCTGGCCAGCGGCCGCTGCAGGCGCGGTGGGCGCAGGCGGCGACGGCGGGGGCTCGTTGGCCGGCACGTTGTCGGTGATCGGCAGGTACACCTTGAATTCCTGCTCGTCGTCGGCGACGGTCGCCGGGTCGGTGGTCATCACGTCGAAGTAGCGGTTCGTGTTCTCGTTGAAGCGATAGCCCATGGACATGGCATAGGCCTTCAACGCGAGGCGCGTCAGCGGCAGGCCGGCCGGGCTGCCCATCCAGCTCGCCACGAGCGCCTTGCCGGCATAACCCGTACGGGCCACGACATTGCCCGACACGACGAGGTTGCCCTTGCGGTCCATCTGGCCCGGCGTCGGAGCCGCCGGTTCGGGAGCGGCCTCGTCGGCGGCGGCCTGGTCGGCCACGCTCGGCGGCATTGCCGGGCCGATCACGTATTCCCTGCCGTCGATCGTCAGGGTTGCGCTGCTGACCGGCACGGCGACGTCGAACACGTAATTCTCGTCACCCCATTCGACCGTCGTGATATGACGCGGGCCGACGGCGGTGAGGTTCTGCTTCTTCATGACGGCGGCGATTTCTTCCATCGCCTTGTCCGTCGCTGCGGCAACCTCGTCGAGGCTGCGCGGTGCCGACGTCGGCACCACGAGGTGCGGCTGTGCCGGCACGTCGGCGACGAAGATTTCGGTCTGGCTGTAGTCCACGTTCGGGATCGCCGCCATCTGCTGGCTCAGGCTGGCCAGGTTGAGCTGGATCTGGGTCGCCGGATCACCGTTGATATAGAGCCCCGAATAACGTGCGATCAGGTCCCAGCCGTAGTCCACGTCATAGGCCCAGGTCACCTTGGTGATGCGGCCGTTTTTCTGCGGCTCCAGCGTGATCGTGAAGCGCTTGTTCTGGCCCTTCCACGGGTTCTCGACCTTCCACGCGACGCTCGTATCGCCTTCCTTCGACGTGATCTCGTAGCTGCCATTGCCGGGATTCGGCTTGGTGCTCGTCCAGTTGAGCTTCGCGCCGGGACCATAGCTCGGACCTTCGAGCGTGAACTGGGTCTTCGCATCAAGCATCCGCACCGAGCCCCAGTCGGAGAAGCGGCGGAAATTGGCGAGCATGTCGGCAATGTGCCGCGTGTTGTGGCTGATCTCGACGGAACGTTCGATGTGACCGGACGAGGGCAGCGCCAGTCCGACGATCACGGCCAGCGCGAACACCATGATCGCGGCCACAATGAACTCAAGAATACGCGTCATTCCAGATGTCTCCAGGACTAATCCGTCGGGCGGTCTGCAGACCGCCGCAGCTTTCAGCAAGGTAGAGAATCAACGGTGCCGGGCACGCGCCGTTCCAGCGCCGACCGGTACACCGAGTCGCGCATGGTACTTGCTCCGGACAACGATAGCTATTGCCTGAACCCTGCCGTACCGGCGACGCGACGACGTCGCGCCGGCCATCGCAACATACTGTAAATCCTTGCTGCAGCTACAGTTTGGCCGGCATCGACCGCCGACGCGGCGACCCCATGTCCGCGCCGGCTGCATTCGGCCCGCAAGCAGCGCAACGCGCGCCGCGGGCTTCGCCCCCATCCGTGCTCAGACTATGCCGAGCTCGAACGCCTTGAGCACGGCACGGGTACGGTCGCGCACGCCAAGCTTGGAAAGAATGTTGGAGACGTGGTTCTTGACGGTGCCTTCCGCCACGCCCAGGGAATTCGCGATTTCCTTGTTGCTGTAGCCGCCGGCCATGAGGCGCAAGATCTCGGTTTCGCGCTCGGTCAGCGGATCCGGGCGATCGAGACTCACGAACTCGTTGTGCATGCGCTCGAGTCCCGACAACAGCCGCTGCGTCACGACCGGCGCGACCAGCGAGCCACCGGCTGCCACCGTCTTGACCGCGTCGACGAGCTGGTCCAGCGACACATCCTTGAGCAGATAGCCGCGAGCGCCGGCCTTCAGTCCAGCCAGCACGAGCTGGTCGTCGTCGAACGTCGTCAGGATGATGGTCGGGGGGAGCTGATTGGCCTGCGCGAGGCTGTTGAGCACGTCGATGCCGCTCATGCCCGGCATGCGCAGGTCGAGCAGCACGACGTCGGGCTTTTTCTGCGGAATCATCTCGACCGCCTGCACACCATCGGCGGCCTCGGCGATCACGCGGATGTCGTCGGAAAGTTCCAGCAGGCTCCGGATGCCCTGCCGCACCAGGGTCTGATCGTCCACCAGCAATACCGAAATCATGCAGTCGTCTCCAGGGGCAGCCAGGCATCAAGGGCAAAGCCCCGGTCCCGCGCCGTCGTGATGTCCAGGCGCCCGCCGAACTGGGCGAGCCGTTCGCGCATGCCGGCAAGGCCATTGCCGGGCTTGAGATTGTCACTGCCGTGGCCATCGTCACGGGCATGGATGGCGATCTCGCCGTCCTTCTGCTCGAAACGCAGCCACAGCGTCCGTGCACCGGAATGGCGCACGGTATTCGTGATGACTTCCTGCGCACAGCGCAGCAACACCTGCGCCCGGCGCGGATCGTCGACACCGAAGCGCGGCGGCAGCTCGAGCTGTATATCCAGCTGCGGCACGCCTTCGATCAGGGTGTTCAACGCCTGGGTCAGATCGATGCGGTCGCCTTCACGCATCTGGCTGACCACCTCGCGCACGTCCCCGAGCAGCAGCTTGGCCACGGACTGCGCCTTGCGCACGTGTTCCTGCGCGGGCGACTGCACGAGATGACTCGCCACCTCCAGATTGAGGCTGAGCGCGGTCAGGTGATGACCGACGAGGTCATGCAGCTCGCGCGCGATGCGCAGGCGTTCGGCGATGCGGCTCGATTCGGCCAGCAGCGCGCGCGTCGCGCGCAGCTCGGAATTGAGGCGCCGCTGTTCTTCTCGCGCCTCGCCCTGCTGTTTGGCGATCAGCGACGTGAAGAACACCAGGGCGGAAATGCCCAGATAGAGACTCGACTGCAGTACCGCGTCGCCGATGGTCCAGCCCGGATTGCTCGCGAACACCGGCACCAGCACGTAGTTCTGCGCCACCATGCAGATGAGCGCGACCCGCAGCGGCATGAGCCAGGGCAACAGCATCGACTGTACGACGAGCAGCATGGCGCTGAGGCCGCTCTGGCTGTACCAGCCTATTGCGACGGCGAGCGCGACCAGCACGGCGAGCAGGGCGAGTTTCAGCGGCACGAAGCGGCGACTGCCTAGCTTCAGCAGCAGCACCCAGAACACGACACCGAAGGCGGCGTAGCAGACGACCCATGCGGACAGGTGCCACAGGGGGCGCTGGTCGGCGATCAATTCACTGACGAGACTTTCGTAGCGCAGCAGCGGCATGCCGGCCGACACATAGGTGAACAGCCCGGCGTAGCGCATCAGGCGAATGTGATTGATCTGGGCGATCTGCATGCCGCGCATGATAGGCCCCTTGACGCACCGGCGTACCTGTCCGAAGTCAGGCGTGGCGCTGCTGGCGCCTCCACCCCCGGGGCATGCACGACCCGCGTTCCGCGGCGCATCATGGCCAGTCCGGCAGGCCCATGCGATACTGCCCCAGTCCGTGGGCCGCCATCGGTGGGCCGCCCCGCAATACCGCTGGAGCAACGAATGGCTATCGCCATCCGCGACGTGCGCGAGCACGAGCTGGATTCCGTCCTTGCACTGAACAACGCCGCCGGACCGACCATACTTGCCCTGGATTCGACACGAATCCGCTGGTTTCACGAGAATGCGGACTATTTCCGCATCGCCGATGTCGACGGCCACATCGCCGGCTTCCTGATCGCACTGCGCGAGACCAGTGATCACGACAGCGCCAATTTCCGCTGGTTTCGCGAGCGCTTCGCCGCCTTCGTCTACATCGACCGCATCGTCGTCGCCAAGCCGTATCGCGGCCTCGGCCTGGGCCGCGTGTTCTACGCCGACGTGACGAGCTATGCCGAAGTGCGCGTACCCGTGCTGTCGTGCGAGGTATTCCTCGAACCGCGCGACGACGTGTCGGTGCTGTTCCACGGCACCTACGGTTTCCAGGAAGTCGGCCAGCAGATCATGCCCGGCCTGGGCAAGCGCGTGAGCCTGCTGGCCAAGAACCTGCCAAGCTTCGAATTCGTCCGCAGCACCTACCTCGACGGCCCCACCGGCCAGCTGCCGAATCAGCCCTGGCTCGCCGAACGGTCGCGGCAGGGGCAGAGTTCGCCGCGGCGTGCGGCCGGCGGAATCTGATCGCATGAGCCGACCGCTGCCCAGTTTCGAACCGGTAGGTGAACTCAAGTTCGGCCAGGTCGGCATCGCCAACCTGCGCCTCAAGAGCCTCGATGACGGCCTGCTCGCGCAGGAACTCCGGCAGAAGCTCGACGCCGCGCCGCAGCTGTTCCAGCGCGCACCGGTGGTACTGGACCTGAGCCACCTGCCGCAGCTGCCCGACGCCGAGCGCGTACGCGCCGTGCTGGCGACGATACGCGAGAGCGGCTTGCTGCCGGTCGGCCTCGCCTACGGCACCACCGAAAACGAAGCGCTGGCCCGCGCGCTCGACCTGCCGCTGTTCGCGAAATTCCGCGCCGCGTACGAGAGCGCCGGTGCGGCCGAAGCCCCGGCGGCGCCAGCCGAGACTGTCACCACGCCAGCGCCATCGCGCGCCACGCCACCGCCGCCCAATGCCCACCGCGGCGCGGCCGGCATGCTGCAGTCGCTGCCGGTACGCTCGGGTCAGCAGGTCTACGCGCGCGGCTCGGACCTGGTCATCACGGCGGTGGTCGGGCACGGCGCCGAAGTCATCGCCGACGGCTCGGTCCACGTCTATGCGGCACTGCGCGGCAAGGCGATCGCGGGCGCCCAGGGCGACACCTCGGCACGCATCTTCTGCCAGGATTTCCAGGCCGAGCTCGTGTCGATCGCGGGCCACTACCGCGTGTTCGAAGACATCCCGGCCGATCTGCGCGGCAAGCCCGTGCAGGTCTGGCTGGAGGGGGAAAAGCTGCTGCTGGCCAGGCTCGGTCAGTAGCGAAAAGCAATAAAGAGCCATTGTGGAGAGAGCAACTTGACTGAATTCATCGTCATCACCTCCGGCAAGGGCGGCGTCGGCAAGACCACGTCCAGCGCGTCCGTCGCCGTGGGACTGGCCAGGCACGGCAAGAAAGTCGCCGTCATCGACTTCGACGTCGGCCTGCGCAACCTCGACCTGATCATGGGCTGCGAGCGCCGGGTCGTGTACGACTTCGTCAACGTCATCCATCAGGAATGCACGTTGAAGCAGGCGCTCATCAAGGACAAGCGCTACGAGAACCTGCACGTGCTGGCCGCCTCGCAGACGCGTGACAAGGACGCGCTGACCAAGGAAGGCGTCGAGCGCGTGCTCAACGAGCTGAAAGACGAAGGCTTCGACTACGTCCTCTGCGATTCGCCGGCGGGCATCGAGAAGGGCGCGTTCCTCGCCATGTACTTCGCCGACCGTGCGATCGTCGTGGTCAACCCGGAAGTCTCGTCGGTGCGTGACTCCGACCGCATCCTCGGCCTGCTGTCGTCCAAGACACGCCGTGCAGAAAGCGGCGCGACGCCCGTCGTGCAGCACCTGCTGCTGACGCGCTACAACCCGGCGCGCGTCGCCGCGGGCGACATGATGAGCATCGACGACGTCAAGGAAATCCTCGGCATCGAAGTGCTCGGTGTCATTCCGGAATCCGAAGGCGTGCTCGCCGCATCGAACTCGGGCGTGCCCGTGATCCTCGACGAAACGTCCAACGCCGGCCTTGCCTACGACGACGCCGTGGCACGCCTGCTCGGCGAAACGCGTCCGATGCGGTTCCTCGATGCACCGAAGAAAGGCATCCTGTCGCGACTGTTCGGGAGCTGAGCATGGGCCTGTTCGATTTCCTGCGCGGCAGCCCGAAGCAGACCGCGAGCATCGCCAAGGAGCGCCTGCGCATCATCGTGGCGCAGGAGCGCAGCGCGCGCGGCAGCCCGGACTATCTGCCGCTGCTGCGCCGCGAGCTGCTCGAAGTCATCCGCAAGTACGTCAATGTCGATCAGGACGCGATCGACATCCAGGTCAAGCGCGACGGTGATCACGAAGTGCTCGACCTCACCGTCACCCTGCCCGACAAGGCCGATGCCGCATCGGCAGCCGCCGCAGCCGCGGCGCGCGAAGCCTGAGCGACGCAGCTCGACACAACGGGTGCGTGTGACGGCATGAGCATTAACGATGGCGCCGGATCGCCTGCGCCCGTTCTCCCGTTGACCGCGGGGCACGCCGCCGCAGACGGCGTGCTCACGCTCGCCGGGATCGACGTCGGCGCGCTGCGTGCGCTGCTGTCGGCACATGCACTCGAACTGGTCGAGGTGCCCGATGGAGCGCCGATTCCCGGCAGCTACTGGGGCGAACCCGAAGCCGGACTCATCGGTAGCCGCGTCTACGTGCGCCGTGACACGCCGGTGCACTCGGCGCTGCACGAGGCCTGTCACCTGATCGTGCAGCCAGCCGAGCGCCGGGCAAAGGTCCACACCGACGCGACCGATTCCGTCGCCGAGGAAGACGCAACCTGCTACCTGCAGATCGTGCTCGCCGACGCCCTCCCAGGCGTCGGCCGGGAACGCCTCATGCGCGACATGGACAGCTGGGGCTACACCTACCGCCTAGGCTCCACACGGGCGTGGTTCGAGCAGGATGCGGAGGATGCGCGGGCTTGGCTGGTGGAGCGCACATTGTTGCCAGCGTAGACCAGCGCCAGCCTCGCCCAGCACATCGGCGTCGGACGGCTTCCGGTGAACAGAACATCCGGTACCGCCCCTAAGCATGGAACGACGGGCCGGGTCAGGATGATTTCCCTTCATACACCGGCGAACCGTTGAAGCCAGCCTGGTTATTTCACCGTCACCGTAATCTTCGGCGAAACAATCGGCGGATCGAACGGAATGTGCAGCGCATCGCCGAGCACGAGCTGCAGGGTGTGCTTGCCGGGCGGGAGCGTCAGCGTGGTTTCGGTCTGGCCGCCACCGAAATGCTTGTGCCTGTCGTCGTTGGGAAGCGGCTGGTTCATCGGGGGCAGTTCGGCCACGTCGATGAGCAGGTGGTGGTGGCCGGTCTTGTCGGCCGTGACCCCGGCCGGCGCGACGCCCATGCCTTTGAGGCCGAAGCGCACGGTGAATGTCTTGTCGACGACGGCACCGTCGGCCGGGGCGATGAAATAGAGCTCGGCTCCCGCAGTCGCCGCCGTGCGTGGCAGCGCGGTCTTTACGGGCTCGGCCCCGGCGGACGGCGACTGCGCCTGGACGGCGGTCGCAAGGAGCAGCGTGGAAGCGAGCAGGAATTGATGCGTCATCGCGGATACCTCGGTCAGGGAAACGTCCCCGATCATACTCCGCACCGCCGCGCTCGCCGTGGCATGGCGTGGGTCGATTGATAGCGGCCGCGCCGGCCCCATCTGCTGCCGGTCCCGCCTGCGCCCTGCCCATGACCGCACCCACCGCCCCCGACCGATCCGTCTTCGCGACCCTGCGCCTGATGCTGCCGCAGGTGTGGCCCTATCGCGGCCGCGTGCTGCTCGCCCTCGTGTTCCTGATCGCGGCCAAGCTCGCGACCATTGCGGTACCGGTGGCGCTCAAGGAAATCATCGACCGCCTCGATGTCGCGCCAAGCCTCCTGCTGCTGCCACTCGTGCCACTGGTCGCGTACGGTGCGCTGCGACTGGCGTCGTCGCTGTTCCAGGAACTGCGTTCGATCGTGTTCGCCCGCGTGCTCGCGCGCACCTCGCGCGTCGTCACGCTCAAGGTATTCCGCCACCTGCACGCGCTGAGCCTGCGCTTCCATCTGGACCGCAAGACCGGCGGCGTCGCTCGCGACGTCGAGCGCGGCATGACGGCAATTGCAGACCTGCTCGACTGGACGCTCTACACCATCCTGCCGACCCTGTTCGAGGTCGTCGTGGTCAGTGCCATCCTGATCGTGCGCTACGACTGGACCTTCACGGTCATCACGCTCTCGACGCTGGTCGCCTATATCGCGTTCACGTTCGCCGTCACCGAATGGCGCCTGCGCTACTACCGCGCCGCCAATGAGGCCGACACCGAGGCGAATGCGCGCAATGTGGATTCGTTGCTGAACTACGAGACCGTCAAGTATTTCAACAACGAAGACCATGAGCAGCGACGTTTTGACAGCAGCCTCGTGCGGCTCGAGGACGCGACGGTCAAGAGTCTGAAGACACTGGCCGTGCTCAACATCGGCCAGGCAGGCATCGTCGCACTGGGGCTGACCCTGCTGCTCTGGCGCGCGACGGTCGGCGTGGCCGAGGGGCGCATGGCGCTCGGCGACCTGGTGCTGGTCAACGCCTTCCTGATCCAGCTGTCGATCCCGCTGAATTACCTCGGCATGGTCTACCGCGAGGTCAAGCAGGCGCTGTCGAACATCCAGCGCATGTACGCGCTGCTCGACGAGGCACAGGAAGTCAGCGACACGCCCGGCGCGGGTCCGCTCGACGTACGCGGCGGCGAGCTGCGCTTCGAACACGTCGATTTCCACTACGACCCGGCCCGGCCGATACTGCGCGATGTGGATTTCTGCATCCCGGCGGGCAAGACCGTCGCCGTGGTCGGCACGACGGGCGCGGGCAAATCGACGCTGGCGCGACTGCTCTACCGCTTCTACGACGTCAGCGGCGGCCGCATCCTGATCGACGGCCAGGACATTCGCAGCGTGACCCAGGATTCGCTGCGCGCGGCCATCGGCATCGTGCCCCAGGATACGGTGCTGTTCAACGACACGATTTATTACAACATCGCGTACGGCCGCCCTGACGCGACGCGCGAGGAGGTGATTGCCGCGGCCAGGTCCGCCCACATCCACACCTTCATCGAGTCGCTGCCACAGGGCTACGACAGTGCGGTGGGCGAGCGCGGCCTCAAGCTGTCCGGCGGCGAGAAGCAGCGCGTCGCGATCGCCCGCACGCTGCTGAAGAACCCGGCGCTGCTGGTGTTCGACGAAGCCACGAGCGCGCTAGATACACGCACCGAGAAAGTAATCCAGGCCGAGCTCGAGGAGATCGCGCGCGACCGCACGACGCTGGTCATTGCGCACCGGCTGTCGACGATCGTGGATGCCGACGAGATCATCGTGCTGGAGCATGGCCGCATCGTGGAGCGAGGCGATCACGCCACCCTGCTCGCGGCGGGCGGTCGCTACGCCGCGCTCTGGGCCATGCAGCAGCACGAAACGGTGTCGCCAGCCGCCAACTGAAGCTGCCTGCGAAGGCCGGACGCAGGCGCCAACCGCCCGCACGGCAACGATTCGGAGGGGATAGTGACCTCTTGTCGCCCGGACATGACCCAAAGCAGTTGACGCCCCCGCAACGTTCGCGACAATGGCTGCAACATCAACGCCATCCGCCCGGGCCAGCCAAGGACCGCGGCACGCTCAGGGGGAGCCTTCAATGGCCTACAAGATCGCGCTCGTGGGCGCGACTGCGGAAGAAGAAACCGAATTCCGCAATCTGCTGAGTCCGGCCGCGCAGCGCCTGCGCCAGAGCTGGGAGGTCAGCAACGAACGCGACGCCGACCTCGTGGTCGTCGACGTCGATTCCGTGTTCGGTCACATGGCCTGGCTCAAGGCCAGCGGCGCCGGCAAGCGCACGGCGGCGTTCACGGAACGCGATTCCGCGCGTGAGTCCGACCTGCTGCTGGGCCGCCCGCTCAGTCTCGAAGGCGTGGTGAAGCTGCTGCTGATGTTCAACCTGCCGTCCGGCGCCGCGCCGGCGCCAGCTCCGGCGGCAACACCGGCACCGGCGGCACCCGAGCGCGAAAGTTACGCAAGCGAATTTCGCCCGGGCGACGCGCGACCGCAGCGCGCGGCGCCACCGCCGCGCGCCGAGGCGCCGGTCGAGGCACCGAAACCGGTTCCGCGGCCGGCCCCGGTTGCCGCGCAGCCTCCCCCGACGCCACCGCCACCCGCGCGCGAGCTCACGCTGGCGGATTTCCTGACCGGGATCAGTCTGCCGGGACCGGCGCGCCTCGTCACGGCGGGAACGCCCGATCTGCTCCTCGATCCAGCGAGCCAGACCTGGTTCAGCGGCGCGACCGGTCTGCGCGCGCTCGCACCACACTGCGCGCGCACGCTGGTGCTGGGCGACTGGCAACTGCTCAACGCCGGCGAATTCGTCACAGCCAAGGGCAGCCTCGCGGCCCAGCCCTTCTCGCGCCTGCTCTGGTTCTATGTGCTCAACCGCTCGCGCGGCGAGCTGCTGCCGGAACTCGATCGCGCCGCGCGCTTCAAGCTCGCACGCTATCCGCAGAGCGAGCGCGAGTTCGCCAAGCACTTCCGTATCGGCACCTTCATGATGAAGGACTTCGCCAGCCTCGAAGACATTGCCGAAGCGAGCGGCGCCGCGCTGCCCGACGTGATCGACTACGTCAATGCCTATACCGCGGTCGGATTCGTCGAGAACGACCGCGGGCGCTATGAAACCAGCGACGCGCGCGGTCGTCTGCGCAATCCGTTCGCCCGCTGAAGACCCGGTGCGGCTCGCCGGGCGAGTCGCACCGATTCCAGGCAGAGCTCCCGAAACGCCAGGCGCGTGAATGACGTCGCGTCGACGCGATGACTCACGAGCGGGGATCGCTCTGGCTGATCCGTAACTACCCGTCGTGTGACCGCTTCAGGCCTCGACGCACTGGAACTGCAGCACGTAGTCGGGATTCAGGCTGGTCTCCTGGCCGAGGCTGATGGTGCCGGCCTTGCTGCGCAACTGGATCTCGTCGCGGTGCAGACGCAGTTCGTCGGCCTCGCCCAGACGCACCCAGGTGCCGTTGGTGGAGCGGTCTCCGATGACCCAGTAGCCGCGCTTGTACTCGATCGTCGCGTGCGTGCGCGAGACCCACTCGGCGTCCACCATCAGGTTGTTGCTCGCTTCGCGGCCCAGCGAAAACGGCGGAGCGAGTTCATCGAGCTCGATCGACTGCCCGCGGTAGCGCAGCAACAGGCGCGCCTTGCGCTGCTGTGCCTCGACGAGCTTGACCACCCGCTGCACGGTCGTGACGTTGGAGGTGTCGTCCTGCCACATCACGTCGACGATCTCGATCGGCTGCAGCTTGCCGGAGACGCGCGCGGTACCCAGCGATCGCGTGCGCAGCGGCCCCGTGTTGGTGACGCCGGTGACCGTCGAGGCGGTGGTCACGATCTGCTCGCGCTTGGCCAGCGACGCCATGCGCGCGGCGGTGTTCACGGCATCGCCGTAGACGTCGGCCTCCTCGACCAGCGTATCGCCGTGATGCAGGCCGATGCGGATGCCGAGGTTATCGCGGATGAAGGCCGGGTCGGTCGAGACACGCTTCTGCATGTCGGTCGCCGCGAGCAGGCCGTTGAGCGCCCCCGGGAACGTACACATGACTTCGTCGCCGATGGTCTTGATGAGGCGACCGCCGTGACGCTGCGTGATTTCGGCCAGCACGTGCAGCACGCCGGAAACGATACGGCGGGCGGCTTCGTCGCCAAGGGTCTCGAACAGCTTGGTGCTGCCTGAGACGTCGGCGAACAGGATGGTGAGGGGCTGGCGCTGACTCATCTGCGGCGATCATAGGCGATTCGCCGAAGCGGCTCCAGAACTGCCGACTCCCGCACAGACCGTTCCGGCGCGGACCGGCCCCGGACCACGCCGCCCCTGCCGACCGGCCTATGCCAACGCGCAGCGATTGCGACGTGGCGGCCTTGCCGCAGGAGCCTGCCAGAACCGATCGTGGACCTCTCCGAGGAGACGACGATGCGCCCGAACCTGACCCGCCTGCTTGCCCTGGCCCTGCTGCTGCTCGGCACCGCAACCGGCGCCGCCTCCGGCCCAGGCTTCCGCATCGAAACCCTGGCGCCGGGCGTGCACGCGGCGATCCGTACCGATCCGCCGGGACTGATGGTCGACGCCAACTGCGTTTTCATCGTCAATGAGGCCGACGTGATCGTCGTCGACGCCCCCGAGGCCTCGGCCGAACTGATTGCGGCCCTGAAGCAGCTCACCGACAAGCCCGTGCGCTACGTGGTCAACACCCACTGGCACGACGATCACGTGATCGGCAACGCGCTCTGGCGCAAGACCTGGCCCGGTGTGGAGTTCATCGCTCACCCCAGCCTGCGCGAATACCTGCCCGGCACGGGCGCGAAGAACCGCGCCGGCATGATCGCGGGCGCACCGGAAGCCGCGGCGCAGATGCAGAAGCAGCTCGACGCCGGCAAGAACCTCGCCGGCAGCACGATCAGCGACGAAGAGCGAGCGAGTTACCAGAGCGACATCGCGTTGGTCGCCCACTACATGAAGGTCGTCCCCGGCACCCCGGACGTACTGCCGGATCTCGGCACGGCCGGCGACCTGGTGCTGCAGCGCGGCTCACGCCGTATCGAAGTTCGCCGCGCCGGCCGTGGCCACACCGAGGCCGATCTGCTCGTCTGGCTGCCGCAGGAACGCGTTCTCATCAGCGGCGACCTCGTGGTCTGGCCCGTGCCTCTGGTCGGCGCCGAGCAATCGCATGTCGCCGACTGGCCGGCGGCACTCGACGCGCTGCTGGCGCTGAAGCCTGCAGTGATCGTCCCCGGGCATGGCCCGGTGCTGCGCGATACGGTCTATGTGGAGCAGGTCCGCGACCTGTTCGCCGACATCGCGCGGCAGGCACGGGAGCTCAAGGCTCGCGGCCTCGATCTCGACGCGGCGCGCAAGGCGATCCGCCTCGACGACTGGCATCGCCGCTTCGCTGGCAATTCGCCCGTGCGCAACGCGCTGTTCCGCATGTATGTAGCGGCGCCGGCGTTGGTGTCGGCGTGGGGGGCGGGGGCGCCGTAACCGCGTCCGCGGGGCTCGCTGCAGCGCAGCAAGTCCCGCGGTGTTCGGGGCGCCGGGGATACGTTGAGTCGCGTCGTCTGGCCTGTTCGCAAGTGCATCGCCCATTTCCCTTACGACAACCGCATTTCCCCGAAATCTTTTTGCAGGACGTGCGATAGTCCACCCTGCTACAGCACTACCTGTTTACGCCCGCAGGCCGGGCGAAACGTCGGGGGGAGTTGCCGTGCAGACGACAGCGTGTTGCGTGGATTCCGCGTGCGCCGATCGGACGACACCCTGATGTCGCGTCTCCGGCACCTCGTTCTTGCACTACCGCTGCTCACCGCGTGGACAGCTCAGGCGGAATCGCCAGCCTGTCTGCGGATAGTCACGTTGCAACCCGGCCAGCCTGCGCGCGTCCCACTGAGCGGCGAATCAATACTGATTGAGGAAGTTGGCACCGATGTCGACTACCGCTGGAGCGACACCGGCGAATTAGCGTCAATCGCGACGCCTCCGGATCGACTCGGTTTCGACGTGATACCTGTCCGCGGACGAACCCTGATCCTCCGAACGCGCGCAGGCCAGGGCAGTGGCCAGGTCCGCCTGAGCACCTGCCTCGCCGATAGCGAGCTGGCGTTCTTCCGCGGACTCGCCGAACTGCAACGACGCAGCCTCGAGAACGGGAAAGATGCTGCGCAAGCGGCTCTGCCGGCGCTCGAGTACCTGAGCCATTGGCCACTGCCAGCCACACACGCAGGCTGGGTCAGCAGCGCCCACGCGAACGTGCTCGCGAGCGCCGGAGAGAACAACGCCGCCGAGAAGATGTTCCTCGACAGCAGCCGGCATTGGCACGAGGCCGGACGCCCGGATCGCGCTGCCATTGCGCTGATGGCGGCTGGCGACAATGCATCACGCGCGAACCGCTTCGACGATGCGCGAGCGTGGCTGACGCAAGCGCGCGATGAACTCGAACGACTCGGCGTCACGTACTACGCGCTACGCAGCGCGAGTTCGCTTTGCACGGTGCTTTCGCGCAGCGGCCGCTATCGCGACGCGATTGCCTGCGAGGAAAGCGTCATTCCCCTCTGGACTGCACAACAGGAAAAGCGCGAGACGGCCGTGCGACATATCTCGGCGGCCAATCTGAGACTGCGGTTCGACGAACACGACGAGGCGCAGCGACACCTGCTGAGCGCGGAAGCGGTCGAAACCAACCTGCCGCCGCTCGTGCGCGCGCGGCTGCAAACCAGCCTGGGCAACCAGGCATTGAGCCGCGGCAATCTGCCCGAAGCTGCCGCACGGTATGCGCGCGCGACGAATCTGCTCGGTGGCAACGGACTGCCGACCGAGCAGGCCAATCTCGATATCAAGCTCGCCCAACTTGCGCGCTTCGCCGGAGCGTGGCCGGAACGCATTCGCCTGCTCGACGCCGCCTTGAAGCGGCTCAATGCCAACGACGACGCCTTGCGCGTTGCCGAAATAACGCTGCTACTCGCAGAAACGCAACTGCAGCGAGCCGATGCGGCGGCGGCGCTCGACGCGGCACGGCGCGGGCAGGATCTATGCGCTGCACCGGCAGCAAACGACTGTCGCGAGTTCGCTGCGTCGATCGAAACGCGGGCACTGATTCTGCTCGGCCAGACCGAAGCGGCCAGGGCCAGGTTTGCGGCCATCGACCCCAAGGACAGCCGCGTCTCGAACGCATCGCGTCACACCCTGCTGGCCGCGCGGCTTGAACTCGCAAGCGGCGACGCAACGCGCGCGCTGCAGCGACCTCAGAAACCCATTGGCGCTGTCGATCCCGATCTGCAAACCGAGCATGCATTGCTGTTCGCAGAAGCATTGTCGCAGTCGAACCGTCACGACGAGGCGCTCGAATCGCTGCGACTCGCATTGACGGCACAAGCCGCAGCGACAACGCGCTGGCCATCGGCGGCGCTACGCGTCAGTGCACGCGACCGGCTCGCGCAGTTGCAATCGGCCCTGTTCGAACGCGCATTGAGGGGCGACGAGCCGACAGTAGCGGCCGACAAATTCGCCGTCTTGCGTAGCGCCATCGACGCCGGAGCGGCAACCTATCTGTTCGCAGGTTCAAACGACGCCAACCTGCCTGCCGCCCTCCGCGCGAATCTGTCCGCTTCCGTAACCGACGGCGGAATCGTGCAGCAGCGCGAACTCTTTGCGGTGCTCGCCGCCACCGGCGACAAGAAAATGCCTGCCGCACCGGCGCTGCGCCTCGACACCGAACCATCTGCTGGTCCGGGCTCGCCCACACCGATCGTCATCCTTCCACTGGGTGGCGACGAGCACTTCCATCTGTTGACGCACCACGACGGCACTACACGGCGCTGCCTGCGCTGGCCCATCGCACGCTATCGCGCGCTTGCAACACGCTTCGATGCCGCGCTCGACGGCAGCACATCGGAACTGACGGAACTTCAGGGCGCCGCCGAAGACCTGTACGCCGCCATTCGTCAATGCGGCGCCGACCTCCCGACATCGACACCCTGGCAAGTCGTGATCATTCCCGGAACACCCGCACTGCCCTGGGCCTGGGTTGCCGCGACAGCGAATGCCCGCGACGAACCGACCGTTAGCAACGTGCTGGTCGTCGACGAACGCGCGCCAGCGCCATTCGCGATGCCGCAACAACTGCTGCTGCTCGATCTCGACATGCCCGGTGCCGCACCGTTGCCGTTCGCATCGCGCGAAATCGACGTGCTGCGCACGCAGTCCGCGCGCAGCAACGTCGACATACGTCATGTTCGCGCAGTCGAGCTCGGCGCCGACGAAGTGCTGAGAACGTTGACGTCGGCGCGAGCCGTTCACGTCCTCGGCCACGCGAATCCCGCGGCATTCGGCCAGCTCTACCAAGGTCTGTGGTACGAATCCAACGGCAAGCCGAGTCTGCTGACTTATCCCGAAATAGCCGCAGCGCGCACCGGTGCCGACCTCGTCGTGCTCAGCGCATGCGGTACGCGTGCGGCTGACAGTCGCGCGTTTGCAGCGACGTCACGCCTGGCCGAAGCGTTCATTGCGGCTGGCGCGAAGCACGTCGTTGCCGCGTCGAACCCGCTCAGCGACAACGCAGCACCGATTTGGACCGAGCGCTTTTACACGGCGTTGGCACTGAATCCCGACGTTGCAGCGGCATCACGCACAGCGCGCGCAGCGCTGCGCACCTCACCGCATTTTCGTGCGCCTAGGTATTGGGCAGGAATTGAGTACTTTCTATCGAGCCCTGCCCCGCAAATGCATTCGGCTGTCCGAACAAACCGCGCCGGGCATTAGGTCATAGCAACAGGAGAACGCAAATGAACTCGATGGTCAGGACGTCTATGCTGATCGCGCTGACCGCGCTATGCAGAGCCGGTTACACGGCCGAAACTGAACCCACCCACTGCCGGAAGACGACAATCAAGGAATCGGTGATCGGGGAGGACCAAAGGCCCGTATTGCGCGACCGTGAAATCGTTGCAGCAGTACGCAAGCCGGAGCGCATCGACGACTTCCTCAGCGCCAAAGGGAACGATTTTCAGATCATAGGGAAATATTGCAGCGGTGATTCGGACATCCTGAACTATTGGTGCATCGAAAAGCGGGATCGCGTATCGATAACGAAGACCTGGACCGGAAAGCTTCGCATACGACATGAAAAGTTCATCGGTCCGCGGAAAGTGCTGCTTGTAAAAGCAAAGCTGGATCTCGAAGAATCCAACAAGATTTGGGCCGTTGGCACGGCGGAATCACCGGGCGGCACACGCATCGGCACCTACGTAGTCTTTCTCAGACCGAAAGAGAAGTCCTGCCGCCATAATAAGGTTCCAACGGGTCAACTGGGACTTAAGCCGCCGTGCAAGAGCGTGCTAGTGGAGTATTTCGCCGACGGTGACGACTTCGCAAAGAAACATTTGCCGATCATTTCCGAAGCAGAGACCAACGTTGTGCCTGCAAAATTGGATAACGGCGTCCGCAAGTGCGAGATACCTCCAGGCCCGCGAGAAACTAGCGACGGCGAGGGCGATCACGGGCCTGACAAACCCTAGCAGTATGTCGCGGCATCTTTCGACGCGGCTCGCCGATAAAAATGGTCAACGAAATTTCAAATTGACGGGCATTGCCATGGCTATCGACAAGAATTCCTTACGATCCCTCCGCGTGATCGACATCGGACAAGGCGGAGACGTTATCGCCCCCGAACTGAAGAAGATCACGCCAGAGATGCTCAAGAACGACCGCGGCCTGGATATAGATCGACTGTTCGAAGACTACGTCTTTGTCGATCGAACGATCGGCTATGCGATCGTCAAACAGAGCAACCTGGACAAGGTGATCGGCATTACTCCGGCGGGGATGCCCCGCGATGACGCGAGCACCTACGTGAACTGGGCTGCCAATGTCGTGCCACCCAGGGTGCGGGTGCGGTTGGCGCCACCCGCACCCGCACCCTGGTATGTAGCTTACCAGGGCGCTTGGCCACGGCTGCGCGGAAAAAATAGTCATGTCGCAGTGTTCGATTCAGGAGTTCTCCACGGCCTTCTGCGCTTGCCGCGAAAACAAAACCACAGCGATTTTTGTGCTTGCGAGGCTCCGAATGTCAGCACGAATGACTCGTCCTCGGTATTGCACGGAACGCTCTGCGCCGGAGCGATTGGCGCCCAGGACAATGGCGGCAATCGTACGAGCCCCGCCCCCGAAGCAACGATCATCGCAGCTCGGATCTATCGCTATGAGCCGACGCTTTACATCTCTCTCGTCGACATTCTGCTGATGCTGTCGTGGGTCGTCGCCAACGACTGCGTACCTGCCATCGTCAATATGAGCTTCGTACTGGACAACGACGAAGTCGAAAGGCATTCGAAAGACGTGCTCGACAAGATTCTCAAGCGATTGCGCGACGGCAATTTGGCGCTGATCTTTGCTTCAACTGAGCTGCACGATGCGCGGACATTGTCATATCCCGGGAAGCTGCACGCAGTCGTGGCAATTGGCGCGTACGAGGGCCTTCTCGATGACAAGGGCAACTTTTACATCGAGCTCCCGTTGGGATGCGATCGGGATGCCTGGCGCAACAAATCCGATCTGTTCTTCGGCCCGGCCAACGGCGTACTCACGTGCGACGACCGCCAGAGCACGACAGCCTCCTACGGCGAAGTTTCGGCGGCTTGTGCTTTTGCTGCCGGTGTCGCAGCGCTGTATTTGGAGCAGCGGCGAACCAATCACGGCAACGCCAATCTTCTCAACGAAGTCGTAGTAGAGATGAAGCAACATGCGCTGCGACTACCGGATCCGAAAATCCGCCATGACTGGCTGGCTGTCGGAACCGATCCTTCCGCACTCCCTAGACATAACGCCAACGTGACTATCTCAGTGCCATGCGATCCGAGCCTGTAAGAACAGACAGCAGACCGCCTCCGACGATTGCTCAGAGTTCTTGCTGCAGACGATTGAGCCTCACCCCAAACTCTCCCCCGCCGCAATGATGTCCTCATCCGAAGGCAACACGAGGAACGCAGCCCCCGCGAGCGGCGTGTAGGTATCCACGCCGACGACACGCTTGAGCGGCTTGCCGCCGTGGCCCGCTTCGACGATGGCGGTGATGATGCCTTCGCCGACGCCGGCGCTGCGGCGGCCTTCATCGGCGACGACGATGCGGGCGCAGTCGCCGGCGTGGCGTGCGATCGCGGCTTCATTTAGCGGTTGCAGCCAGCGCAGGTCGACGACGCGGGTCTTCCAGCCTCGGCTCTTTTCCAGCGCCCGGGCGGCGCGCAAGCTCATCGGCACGGTGTTGCCGTAGCAGAAGATCACGAGATCCTTCGCACTCGGCTCGTAGATGCGTTCCTCGCCGAGCGCGATGTGCTGGTCGGGCGGCGGATAGGCCGTGAGCCACTGGCCGTCGCCGGGCTCATAAAGATCCTTGGTCATGTACAGCGCGATGGGTTCGAGGAAGGCGCAGACGCGCCCGTCGACCTTCGCGAGCGCGGTCAGGGTGCGCAGCATCATCGCCGCATCGTCGCCGCGACTCGGGCAGCCGACCACGAGGCTCGGAATGTCGCGCAGCGCCGTGATGGATGTGTCATTGTGAAAATGACCGCCGAATCCCTTCTGATACCCGAGCGAAGCGATGCGCATCACCATGGGGTTGCGGTACTGACCGTTGGAGAAGAACTGCAGCGAGCAGGCTTCGCCGCGGATCTGGTCGCAGGCGTTATGGAAGTACGCCAGATACTGGATCTCCGGCAGTGGCAGCATGCCCATGTTGGCGTAGCCCTGGGCGAGACCGAGGATCATGGTCTCGTCGAGCAGCGTGTTGAATACGCGATTGCCCTTGAACGCCTTGTGCAGACCCTTGGTCACCGTGTAGACGCCGCCCTTCTGCGCGACGTCCTCGCCAAACAGCAGGGTTTCGGGGTATTTGCAGAACAGGTCGTGCAGCGCGTTGTTGATCTGGATGGCGAGATGACGCGGCGCCTGTTTCTCGGGCAGCTTTTCCTCGCCGCCGAACACCGCGAGCCGCTTTTCCGCGTAGTCGGCGCGCTTGGCTTCGACGTTGACCTGGTTCGGATGGTAGGGCGCGAGCGGGGCGACGACATCGGCGAGGTCGGTCAGCTTCGGTCGGCGATCGGCTTCTTCCGCCGCCGCGAAGCACTTCTGCCGCACGGCTTCGTACTTCGCGAGCAGGGCATCCTTGGAATACAGGCCCGACTCCAGCGCGATTGCCGCCGAGCGCAGCAGCGGATCGGTGGCTTCGACCGCCATGAGCTCTTCCACACTGCGCCATTCGATCTCGAAGTCGGTGCCGGCATGGCCCATGATGCGCGTCGTGCGCAGGTGCAGGAAGGTCGGCCGGCGCGTCGTTCGGCAGTGATACACGGCGCGCGCGACCTGCTCATAGCCTTCGGCGAGATCGAGTCCGTTGGCGTAGAAATAGTCGAGGTCGCGACGCCCGCTGAAGCTTGCCGAGATCCAGTCGGTCGGCGTCTTCACCGAGATGCCGATGCCGTTGTCCTCGCAGACGTAAAGCACCGGTGCCGGCAGTTTCTGGTAGGCAGTCCATTGGGCGGTATTGAACGCGGTCTGCGCAGTCGCGTGATTCGCCGACGCGTCGCCGAACGAACAGATCGTGATCGAGTCGTCCGGCACCGGCAGCTTGTGCCCGATGCGGCGCGCCTGTTCGATGGCGACCGCGGTGCCCAGCGCCTTGGGCAGGTGCGACGCGATGGTCGAGGTCTGCGGCAGCACCCACAGCGGCTTCGAGCCCCAGACCTTGTGACGGCCGCCGGACGCCGGATCATCCTTGCTCGCAGCGAAGGACAGCGCCGAATCCATGATCGGATCCATGCCCGGCAGCTTGCGGAAGCGTTCCGCCATGAAACCGCCGGAACGGTAGTGCAGGAAGGCCGGATCGGTATGGCGTGTCAGACGCGCGACCATCGCATTGCCTTCATGACCCGACGAGCCGATGGTGTAGAACACTTTCTGCTTCACGCGCAGCACGCGCGCCATGAGGTCCAGATGGCGGCTGATCAGCTGCGACTCGAACAGCGCGGTGAAGTCGGCAGCGGTGCAGAGACTGCCGGGCAGCACGGGTGCGTCGGCCGCCGGCCGTGCGCGCACGTGGCCATGCCAGTCGCGGACGAACTCGATGAAGTTCTGGTCGCAGACTTCGGCACGATTGACGTTCTTGTGGCGGGCGGGAATGGGCGCAACGGCGGACATGGGCAACCTGATCGGCAAGGGACCGGCACACGCGGCAACGTGGCCGGAAACGGCGGAGGAGTGTTCGGAGGAAGGGCGCAAGAATAGCCGCAGGATCTGGCCAAGAAAACTCGCCGGACCGCCCAAAGCGCGGTACGGCAGCGGGTTTTCGCAATCGGCTCCGTGGATTCGCGACGCAGTGGTTCCACGCCGGCCGCCCGAACCAGCCTCTCCCGCTCTTTCACCACCGCGGGGTTTCGCGACACCATAGGCGGACGAACGGTGAGTGGACTCGCCAGCTTTGGGGGGAAGGACAATGAGCGCACCGGTCGACCCGACCTGGCGTAGCGGCAACACGGGGGCAAGTCTCGCCGACGACGGCGACGAGTTCTCCCCGGGCCAGCGGCTCGGACGCTACCAGATCCGGCGCCTGCTCGGCCGCGGCGGCATGGGTGTCGTCTATCTCGCCGACCAGATCGAACCGGTGCGCCGGCCCGTCGCGCTGAAGCTCGTGCGGCCCACGTTCGCGGATCCACTCGCACAGGCCTATTTCGAGGTCGAGCGTCAGGCGCTGGCCCGCATGGATCACCCGGGCATCGCCAAGGTGCTGGAGGCCGGCGCGACGCCCGAAGGCCAGCCGTTCTTCGCGATGGAATGGATAGACGGCCCGCCGCTGGAGGCCTATGTGGCCCAGGCGTGCCCGTCGTTGGCGGCGAAACTGGAACTGGTGCGGCAGATTGCGCTCGGCGCCCATCACGCGCATCAGCGCGGCGTGGTGCACCGCGATCTCAAGCCGGGCAACGTGCTGGTACCGCAGATCGACGGCCGCGCCGTGCCGAAGATCATCGACTTCGGCATCGCGATCGGCCTCGACCACGGCGCCGGTGTCGGCGAGTACGCAGGCACGTCGCTGTACATGAGTCCGGAGCAATGCGGGCTCGTCGACGGCAACGTCGACGTGCGCAGCGACGTGTACTCGCTGGGGGTCATCCTGCTGGAGCTGCTGGCGCCGGCCGGCACGCTCGATACGCTGCGCGAACAGGGCATTGGCGCCAGCAAGCTGTCGCAGCTGCTGCGCACCGAGCGCCCCGCCGGCCGTTCGCACCACGATGCGACCGAATGGCTGTCGCTGCCGGCGCTGCGCGCGATTCCGCGCGAGCTGCGCCATGTGATCGCCTGCGCGACTCACCTCGACCGCGACGCGCGCTACAGCTCGGCGCAGGCATTGGCCGACGATCTGTCGAATTTCCTCACGGACCGGCCGCTGGCTGCGGTACCGGCGACGCGCCGCTACCTGATCGGGAAGTTCCTGCGTCGCCATCGCCTGCCGATAGCCGCGGGCACGGCCATCGCGGCCGCACTCGTGATCGGACTCGGCGCCGCGATCTACGCCCTGCTGCAGGCGCAGGCGGAACGCACGCGCGCCGAGGAGGCAGCGCAGCGCGCGACGCGCGAAGCCGCCCGCAGCCGCAACCTGGCGGAGTTTCTCGGCACGGTGCTCGGCGGCATGGATCCGGAGCAGGCGCGCGGACTCGACACCACGCTGTTGCGTCAGGTACGCGACCAGGCTGCGACACGCGCGCAGCGCGATCTGGCCGGCGACGCCGTGCAGCTCGCCGACATCGAAGCGACCATAGGCCGCGCCTATCGCTCGATCGCAGAGCTGGACAAGGCGGAAGAATTCCTGACCCGGGCGCTCGAACGCCAGCACACACACCTGGGCGCGGAATCCGCTGCCGCGCTGGAGACTGAGCGTTTTCTGCTGTGGACCATCAGCGAGCGCGGCCGCGAGAAGGAAGCCCTGCCGCGCGCCCATGCGTTACGCGACCGCACCGAGCGCGCACTCGGCGCCACGGCCCGCGGTACCTTGCTCGCCGATCTGTCGGCGGGCTGGTTCGAATACCTCGTCGGCAACATGAAGCCGGCCGAAACCCTGCTGCGGCGCGCGAGCGACGGACTTGCCGCGACCGCCGGCGCTGACGACCCGAAGGCGCTCGACGCGCTCGGCCGGCTCGGTATCGTGCTGGCCGACTCGGGCCAGTATGACGCGGCACGACCGCTCTACGACCGGGTGCGGGAAGGCTACTCGAGCCTCTTCGGCGAAGACGACCCGCGCACGCTCGGCGTGCGCAACAGCCTCGGCATCCTCGCGATGCAGCAGCGGCGCTATGCCGACGGCGAGCGCGAATTCCGCTCGATGTTGCCGGTCTACGAAAAACTCTATGGGGCCGACCATGTGCAGACGCTCGCACTCGCGCTGAACATGTCGGGGGCACTGCGCCAGCAGGGCAAGGTCGCTGAATCCGGCCCCTATTACCGACGCGCTTACGAAGGATTCCGCGCGAAGTACGGCCCGGACAACCTGCGCACGCTCATTGCGCAGAACAATCTCGCGAACTACCTCATCGACGACGGCAAGCCGGCTGACGCGACCGCCCTGGCGCGAGAGGCCGTCGACCGCGCACGCGAACCCTATGCGAGCAACCGCATCGTGCTTGGCGAGTTCCACTTCACGCTCGGCAAGGCTTTGTTCGCCGCCGGCAGACTCGCTGAGGCCGATGTCGAACTGCAGCAATCCTGGCGCCTTCGCTCGGAAGAAATGGGCGCCGACGCTCAGGACGCACGCGACGTCGCCGGCAAGCTCGCCGCGCTCAAGCGCGCACAGAAGCAGGAAGCCGCGGCACGGGAATGGGAGGCGAAGGCGGCGCGACCTTAGCTCGCGGCCCTGCAGTTCGCGTGTTCCGCATCAACGGGCGAGATACCGTCAGCGTGACGGACACCCATCCCCACCCAACCCTCCCCTTGAAGGGGAGGGCTTGATCCCCGTCGGGGGGAGGGCTTGAGCCCCGCCAGGGGGAGGGCTTGATACCCGCCAGAATTGTCGAACTGCGGCCCGTTCCCCTCGCAGTCACGGGGTGGCTGCGATACGACGATCGCTTACGTCTGCCGTCCTTACCGTAGGCCAGTTTCCTTCGCAGCCACGGGGTGATTGCGATGGCGGTGACTACCCTCCCCTTCAAGGGGGTGAAAGGCCGTCGCTCAGGACCGAAGGTTCTGACGGGCTTGAACGCCCAACGGGCCGGACAGGCTGGGTGGGGATGGGTTTCGCCGCAACCTTGCGCATGCGCCCCACGAAAACGCCCCCGCGCCGCGCAGTGCGCCGCCCTCGCGAACCGCCGCACAGGTAAGTATCCCCCGGCAAAGCCGGGGGCTTTAGTTGTGTGAGCCGCTCAAAGCGGCTTAGGGCGGGTCGCTAACGCGACCCTTTGATCGGGGCCACCTTATCGGTGGCCGGGACTACTGCAATAGCTGCAACTGCT
>BTVG01000007.1:0-188509 GCA_045864815.1 Rhodanobacteraceae bacterium
GGGGTTCGCGTGTTGACGGGGTGCTTGGTTTTTTCGTTTTTGCGCGGGGGGTTGGTTCTGGCGGCGGCCGCCAACCCCCGCGACCGGTGTCGCATCGTCGGGCAGCCCCGTGCGTCCGCGGATCGGTATGCTGACAATTAGAAAAAGTCATATATGGATTCGCCGATTGGCGCGCGAATGCCGGGGTTTTCTTGCACGGCAGCGATTGCGGCAGATGCAGGTGCGGGGCGCGGAGCCCTATCCGTTTAGGCGGCCGGACGTCCATCAGTGACTGCCGTTCGTCGACGCCGAGTGTGCCGACGGAGCGATCAGTCTCCCGCCGAGAATGAGCAGTCTTCGTGCATGTGATTGTCACGCATCGAAAACTTGTTGACACTGCTGGACGACAGGAATAATTTTCGCGCCGTTGAAACGCGCGCGTAATGGAGATATGGCGGTAGACACGTACATCGACCCGTATGTCGAACACGGGAGCAAGTCCGAAGCGGTACGCAAGATCACCGTCTCGATCCCGATGCACGTACTCCGGCTCCTCTCTGATGAACGTACGCGGCGGCAGGTCGCCAACCTCCGCCATGCGACCAACAGCGATCTGCTGTGCGAAGCGTTTCTGCACGCTTTTACTGGGCAACCACTGCCAACTGACGAGGAGCTAAGACGTATGGCCATGAAGAAAGCAACCGCGAAGAAACCCGCCGCTAAGAAAGCGGTCAAGAAAGCCACTGCCAAGAAGGCGACGGTGAAGAAAGTCGCCAAGGCCAAGGCTGCACCGGCCAAGAAGGTCGCCAAGAAGGCAGCTACCAAGAAGGTAGCGGCGAAGAAGGTCGCCAAGAAGGCGACGGCCAAGAAGGCACCGGCCAAGAAGGCGGCTGCTAAGAAGGCGGCACCTGCCAAGGCCGCTCGTGCGACCAAGGCTGCCAAGCCCGCCGCCGCCAAGTAAACCGCTTCACGCTGTACCGCAACGACAAGCACAACCAGCACTACGTACGGATTTGCCACCCCTGCGGTGCCCAGCGCAGGGGGCGGGCTTCAGATCCGGCGAACGAGAACGCCGCGCAAGCGGCGTTTTTCGTGTGGGGCGCCCGACGCCGGCGCACTCGCGGAGGTGGAGTTCCACCTGCCGGATCAGGACGGGGCTGCGCAACGGCGGGACGGCGATTGCGCATCGAATCGTAGCCGTCGTCCGCCTCGAGGATCCAACAGCACGTCACTCCTCAGGCGACAGCCGTCGCGCGTCGGGCTAGCATGCCCGCATCGGCGCGCTGTGCGGAGATTCACTCATGCGTCTGTTGTTGCGCTTGCTCGGATTGTTGTTCGTGTTGCTCGTGTTGCTGGTGGGGCTGGCCTTCGTGCTGCCCGACCGCGCTCACGTGGAGCGGTCCATTACCATCCGGCGTCCGCCCTCACAGATCTATCTGCTGCTGACCGACCTGCGGCGGTTCAATGACTGGTCTCCCTGGTATCGGCGGGATCCTGCGGCACGTTATGCGTTCAGCGGCCCCGACAGCGGCGTCGGCGCGAAGGTGGCCTGGAAGAGCGAACGGCGCGACGTCGGCGAAGGCACGCAAACGCTGATCGCCGCTGTGCCTGGGCAGGTCGTTTCGTTCGAGCTCGATTTCGGAGCCAATGGCACCTCGACGGCACGGTTCGACATCGCAGCGCAGAACGGCGAGACCCGCGTGACCTGGTCGCTCGATGCGAATCTGCCGCTGACGCTCGACGAGCGTTTCGCACGAGGCGTGATGGGTCGCTATCTCGGCCTGTTCATGGATCGCTTCGTCGGCGCCGACTTCGAAAGCGGACTGGAAAACCTCAAGCAGCTTACGGAGCAGTTTCCGGACGTCGACATCGCCGGCATTGCGCCGCAGGTCGTCGACGTGCCGGAGCGCCGGCTCATTTACGTCGCCGTCGATGCCGACGCCGACGAGGCACTCACGCTGCGCCGCTGGAATGCGGCGGTCGCACAGCTCACGCGTTTCGCGGCACAGAACGGTCTGGCGATCGGCGGTGCCCCGCTGAGCCTGGCGACCTCTCGGGACGTCAGCATAGGGCGCTTCGCGCTGGCGCTGACGGCAAACTACGACGTGATGCCGGAGGACACGGCGGTGCGTGGACGCGTGCTGGCGGCAGCGCGGACGGCGCAGCTGCTGCATCGTGGCGACGCCGCCGCGCGCCGCAAGGCAGTCGAGAAGCTGCGCGCCTGGATGAAGGTCAAGGGCCTGCGCGCGGACGACCTGCTGATCGAAGAGCACGTAGAAGGCGACCTGTCGGAGGGAGCGACACGCATCTCGATTCCGGTTCAGCCGGACAATCCGGCGACGTGAGGAATGCCAGTCGCGCGAGGCTGCCGCGGAGCGCTGTGATGTCCCGCACGTATCGCTGCGCTCGACCCGATATGCTGACGGCGCATACGCCGGAGTCCTCATGCTTGCACGCCTGATCCTGTCATTGCTGCTGTCGTCGATCGGGTTTCGCGTGCACGCGCAAACGGCACTCGATCTGTATGTCGACGCGCTGTCGCCCGCCTTCCAGGACTGGAGTTGGGCGGCGGCCGGGGATTACTCCCTGGCGAACACTGCGCCGGTTCAGGGCGGCAATCGATCCATCCGTTTCGTCCCGCGCAGCTGGAGCGGCTTGCTGTTCGCTTCGCCGTCGGCCTCCTATGAGGCCGCAAACTACGAGTCCCTGACGTTCTGGATTCATGGCGGCAGCAGCGGCGGGCAGGTGCTGCGTCTGAGTCTGCTCGACGGCGAGGTCTCGCTCGCGGACATCGACGTCGCCAGCTATGCGAACGGTGGCATTGCGGCTGCGACATGGCATCAGGTCACCGTACCGTTCACGGCGGCGACGGGGCTGGCGGCGGGCAATTTCAATCGCGTGCAGCTCATGGATTTCAGCGGTGCGGTACAGGGTGAGCTGTATCTCGACACGTTGCGCTTCAACGCGCGTACGACGCCTCCGCCCACGGGATCGCAGACGGTCACCGTGAATCTCGCGCAGGATCGGCGCAGCGTCAGTCCTCTGATCTTCGGGGTCAGTTATGGCGACGCGGCCACGCTGGCCGCCGTGCGATACCCGCTGCGGCGCTGGGGCGGCAATTCGACGACACGCTACAACTGGCAAGCCGACGTCCACAGCACCGCGGGCGACTGGTACTGGCAGAACATACCCGACAGTCCCGGCGGCAGCGGCTCGCCACCGGCCGGCAACTCTGCCGATGCGTTCATCGACATCACCCGGGCGAACGGTGGCGAGGCGCTGATCTCGATACCCAGCATCGGCGTCGCGCCGATCGACGATCGCGTCAACAAGCGGTGGGGGTTCTCGCAGGCAAAGTACGGCCCCCAGCTCCGCGACGAATGCGATGAGCCGGGTTCCGCTGGCTGGTGCACGGCCGATGCCGGCAACGGTGAATGCGACCCGGCATTGAATACACGCACCGATCCGCAGGGCAACCGCTACTGCCAGTTCTACGCGACCATCCAGGGGCAGCCGCGCTATCGCATCGTCAACAACGCGCGCGGCGATACGTCCTTCGACGTCACGCCAGCGTTCTGGGCGCCGTGGATCGCCCATCTGCAGGCGCGCTATGGCACGGCATCGGCAGGCGGGGTCCGGCTCTATGCGCTCGACAACGAGCCCATGCTCTGGAACTCCACGCATCGGGACGTGCATCCGGCTGCGCCGACCTACGACGAGGTCTGGACGCGCGGACGCGATCTCGCCATCCGCATCAAACAGCAGGATGCCGGAGCGCTGGTGTTCGGTCCGGTCACCTGGGGCTATCCCGATCTTTTCACGTCGGCAGCCGATTCCGAGGACTGCAACTGCCTTTCCGGGCCGGATCGCGCCGCGCACGGCGGCAAGCCGTTCGTGCAGTGGTATCTCGAGCAGGTGTGCGCCTATCAGAGCGCGCACGGCGTGCGTCTCGTCGATTACCTGGATCTGCATTACTACCCGCAGGGCGACGGCATCATCGACTTCAACAGCGGCAACCTTGGCTATTCGGAGAGTGCCGCCGTGGCCGCGAAGCGGTTGCGTTCGCTCAAGGAACTTTACGATCCGAACTATGTTTCCGAATCGTGGATCGCCGACCTGCAGGATACCGACGCCAATCATTACAGCAAGCCGGGCCTCATTCCGCGCGTCAAGGCGTGGATAGCGCAGGCCTGTCCGGGTACCAGACTGTCCATCAGCGAGTACAACTGGGGACCCGACCGCGGCGCCACCGGCGCACTCGCACAGGCCGAGGCACTTGCGATCTTCGCGCGCGAAGGCGTCGACGCCGCGATGCGCTGGGGTGCACCGGAGCCCGGCAGCTATGCCGAGGACGCCTTCAAACTCTATTTGAACTACGACGGCGCGTTCAGTCGCGTCGGCGGCGATTCGGTACGTGCGACGGCGAGTGATCCCGATGCACTGTCGGCGTATGCGATCCACCGTACCGGCCAGCAGCTGTACCTGCTGCTGTTCAACAAATCGGGGCTGGCACAGGACGTGGGCATCACCGTATCCGCGGCGATGAGCGGAACCTGGACCGCGTGGCGTTTCGACGGCTCGCATCACCTTGCCGCGGCCGGCAGCGGCACCGTCGCTGGAGCGACGCTGGCGTTCTCAGCCGTGCCGGCACGGTCGGCGACGCTCGTCGTACTGCCGGATCCCACCGGGAGCGACCGCATCTTCGCGCACGGTTTCGAACCGTCTCAGTAGCCGCTCCGTTGCGCGAGCTGCCAATCAGTGACGGAATCTGACGGTCGCCGTCACCTCTGCACCTAGCAGCCCGATGCGCGGGCGACTGCGATACGGTTGGCATGAGCCTTGCGACACTCGTCGCAAAATGCGCTACATTCGAGTCATCCGCGCGGTGCGGCCATGGGGGACTGCACGGCGAAAGCCGCATGGCTGCGTAGAAGGGAGTGGCATCGAGGGAGCGCGGAATACCGGTAATCCTCTGTTGCGACGAGAAACCATGGCTGCCCGAATCGATTTCCGTTCTCTCCGTCACGCCCGCGGCAACGCCGCTCCCAAGATCATCGCAGCGATCGTCGTCGTCGGTGGGCTGGCTGCGGCCGGTTGGTATTTTTTCCTGCGCACGCCGGGCGTCAGCATCCCGGAGGCCGTGACCCAGGCCACTGAAGGCGGCCAGGCCACTCCGAGCCTCGACCCGACGGTCGTGACCCCGGATCCGGCCACGCTCGGCAAGCTCAACACGTTGACCGTCGACCAGCTCTTCAAGGAAGCGCGTACCGCGCTCAACGAACAGCGTCTCGTATCGCCGCCCGGCAACAATGCGCTGGAGTTCTACCTGAAGATTCTCGAAAGGGAGCCGGGCAACAGCGGCGCCCAGGATGCGTTGCGTGAGCTGTTCACGTTTGCGGCCAGCGCCGCCGAGCAGGACATCAACGCGCGCAACATCGACAACGCCAATCGCGTCATCGAACTGCTGACCAAGGCCGACCCGAACAATTACACGTTGACGATCCTGCGTTCCAAGCTCGACGCGCAGCGCAAGATCGCCGAGCGCGAAGCGGCCCAGACAGCGGCGGCTGAGGAAGCCGCACGACGTCGCGCGGCTGAACCAGCGGCGACGGCCGCGACCCCCGCGGCGACGCCGGGTGCCTCGACGCCGGCGGCTGCCGACGGCGCGGCCGCGTCGCCGACGGCGGCGGCATCCACCGGCGCTGCATCACGTCCGGCCTCAGCGGCCACGACGCCGGACGCTGCGGCAGCGACCGCGTCGACGGCCACTCCGGCTGCCGCGACGCCGGCCGCCGGGGAGACGCGCGACGCCGTTCTGGTCCGATCGACACCGCCGCAGTACCCGACAGCCGCCCTGCGCCGCCGACAGGAAGGCTGGGTGCAGGTCGAGTTCACCGTGACCAGCAGCGGCACGGTCGCCAACGCACGCGTGCTCGACGCCGATCCGCCGCGTACCTTCGATCGCGCCGCGCTCGACGCCGTGCAGCGCTGGAGCTTCAATCCGGCGCTGAGGAATGGTGCAGCGGTCGAAGCGACAGTACGACGCCGTATCGAATTCAAGATGTAACGCGTTCCTTGCGTGCGGCGCGCGAAAGCCGGCCTAGAGCCGGCTCTTTCGCGGCATGTCGAGCAGGGGCCTGCTTCGACAAACCCCCGATGCAATTCGGCAGAGGCGTAGCGCTCCAGGCCCTCGTACCGGGCAGGTATTCCGATGCCACCGGAGCATGCGTCCGGCGTACCTCAGTCGAGCAATGCCCGGCGTATTGCCGCGACGCCGCCGAGTTCGTGTGAAGAGTCCACGTCATTGAGGCTCAGCAGTATCCGGCTCGCGCGCTCGTGCTGACGCGCGTCGAGGTGCCGGGTCATGACGCCGGCAACGTCCGTGAGCATCAGCAGGCCAATGCCGGTCGCGCCGCCGGAACCATCAGCGGCATGTTGCAGCTGCGCCGCCGCCTCGTTGCGGGCCTGTAGTGAGCGCAGCGGATAGCGCACCGTGTCGCGGCGCCAGAAGCGCCAGTCCTGCAGTCGGTGCAGGAAGTCCCGTCGATGCAGCGCTTCGAGCAGATGCCGGTCGAGCGGCGCCAGCCGGCGTGCGACCTGACGGATTGCCGTCGATGCATCCGCGTGCGGCAGCAGCGCGAGCGCCGACGCGGCGGCGTCGAGTTCGGCGTGACTGCAAGGCAAGCTCGTGTCGACCGACAGCCGCCCGGCGGCGTCCAGCGCCAGTCGGTGCTGCGCGATCAGGTCGATCATCATTGCGGCAGCACACAGAGCGTCCGCATGCGTATCCGGATACGCCATGGCAATGCGGCCCGATTGCGGATCGAGTGCGAGCAGTACGAAGTATTCCGCCGTCAGCATGGCGCTGGAGGCCTGCGGCCGCCCCGGTCGCGAACCGGCAATGCGGTGCGGTGCGCTGTCACGGAGCCGACCGGCGGGAGCGCCGGTGAGCGGCTGATTCTCTTCCGTGCGTGCACCGGCACCCCGCATTGACCACGTTCGGCAATCCTAGGCCAGAAACCGTCGGGGCGGCCATCCGGCGGTGTCAGCGCGATGCGCCGCCGGCCGCCATGCGAGTGCGGTCCAGCAACTCGACGCCGGCCCAGTCGACCTGGGGCAGACCGAGATAGCGGTCGAATGCCATCGGCAGCAATCCACTGGGCATCGCAGTTTCGCAATTCCACAGCATGACGAGACCGAAGCGTCGCTGCGGAAGGAAGGCGATCAGACCGCGATAACCCTGCACCGCGCCCGCATGAAACACCATCGGCTCGCCGGCATAGTCGAACACGCGCCAGCCCAGCGCGTACTGCGCGTCGCGCAGACGACCTCGGCGCCAGGGCGCGGAGGTCTTTTCGGTTGGGGTTGCGACGACAGGGCGGTGCAATGTCTTCAGCAGGTCTTCGGGCAGCACATCGGGGCGACCGCCCATGTGGGCGATGAGATAGCGGCTCATGTCCTTGATGCTGGCATTGACGCCGGCCGCCGGTGCCACGTGGTAATAGTTCTCTCGCGGCTGGAGTGGGGTCCAGCGCTGGCCGCTGCGGGTGTGTGGGCGCGCCCATTCGCGGCTCGATTCCAGCGCGTCGCGGCCATAGGTCGCCGTCGTCATGCCGAGCGGATGGAAGATGCGCTTTTCGACCTGGTGATAGAAGAAGTCGCCGGTGACGGCATAGGTCACGTCGCCGAGCAGACTGAAGGCGACGTTCTGGTAGCTATAGCAGTCGCCGACGCCACAGATGGGCTCGATCTCCCGCAGCCGGTCGACGAGCAGCGGGTACGGTTCGTCCTGCTCAAGCAGATGATCGTAGGAATTGTGTGGCAGGCCGACGCGGTGGCTCAGTATGTCGCGCACGCTGAGTTTCTCGGCCGCACTCGCATCCTTGAGTGCAAACGTCGGCAGGATTCCGCCGACGCGGCTGTCCCAGGAAATATAGCCATCGTCGACGAGCATGCCCGCGAGTGTCGCCGCAAAGGACTTGGACAGCGACGCAAGGCGGAACACGGTGTCCGGTGTGACCGGTGTGCCGGCGACCGCATCCGCATACCCTATGCCGCGCTGCAGCAGCACCTGGTCATCCTGAATCACCGCGACCGCGAGGCCGGCGATCTTGCCCGACGCTTCGATCGAGTCGAGCCACAGGTTCATGTCGGTCGCAACGCTGAGCCCCGCGTCGGCGGCCACGGCTCCGGTCACGACCGGCACCGTCGTGGCGACTGCGCGCCTGCCGGATGCCGACGGTTTTCTTGCCGGCGCTTTCCGGATAGAGGCTTTCTTGGCCGTCGCTGTAGCGCGCGCCGCGCCGCGCTTCGTCGCCGCGTTGGCATCAGGAATGAACACGAACGTCAGTGCCACCACGAGGGCCGCAACGAAGGCCGGTACTGACAGGCGCCTCATGCGGACACGCCGGGCAAGAGCGAGCGGTGGACGCCGGCGCGGGACCCGGCGCGCGCCGGCCTGACGGAATACGGGGAACTCGAAAGCATGGGCTGGTCGGGTGCTGGTCGTGCCATGGGCATTGTCGTGCAGTCGCGCGCCTGTCACAACGGCGCGGCAAGGCCGAAACATGCGGGTATCCGAGTAAGAAAAGCGTTAAACGGTGCGCGCCTGCCACGCGCGCCGGCGGCGCAGACGCACCGGTCGGCGTCGTTGTCCCGGCATGGCCGCCGTGGTGTTCGCCGCGAGTACGCAGCAACGGCAACTCAAGCGGCTCGCGTCGCTGAGTCACTCGCCGGGCCGCGCTTGGCCGCGGCTACCGGGTTACTTGCGCCGTCGCGTACGCGGCGGCTCTTTTCTGGAAAACCGTGACATCGCTGTCCATCCTGTTGCGCTGCTGCCGAACCGGGCCGTCGCTGTTGCGCAGCTTGCGCGACGGTTGTGCCAAAGCCACGAACTTGTGGCATGCTCGGCGTCAAACTACGAAGCCCTTCGTTATTCGAGCCGATGCGCCCCGAGGTTTTTGCCGACACGCGTTTGCGCAGCATCCTCTGCCTCGCCGGGCGGCGCGTCGATGTGGGCGCATTGCGCGTGCTTGGCGACGGCGAGGCGCAGCGACTGACGCCCAAGGCTCTCGGTGTGTTGCTCGAGCTCGCGCGCGAGCCCGGGGTGACACGCACCCGGGATGAACTGCTCGCACGTGTCTGGGCGGGACGCGCAGGCGACGGCGACGTGCTCACGCAGGTGGTCAAGGAGCTGCGCCGCGTGTTCGGCGACGACCTGTCGTCGCCACGCTTCATCGAAACGGTGCCGCGACTGGGGTATCGCCTGCTGGTGCCGGTGGAATGGGAAGCGCCGGCTCCGCACGCGATGGCCCTGTCGGCGCTCGCCGTTGATTCCCCGGCGGTCGATGGCGTGATACGCGGGGAGGCGGTGACGGTATCGTTGCGACTGTGGACCTGGCTCGCGCTGGCGGTTGCGCTGGCAGGCATCGCGGTCGCCCTCGCGCTGATGTGGGCCGAGGACCGGCCTGCCGCCGTGTTGGCCGGCAGCACGCCGCTTATGCTGACTGCCGATCCCGGCGCGGAGTCGACGCCGCGCCTGTCACCGGACGGATCGCGCCTGGCCTACGTCGCCGTCGATGCGGACAGCGGCCGCCGGCGCATACACATGCGTGGAGTGAATGCGTCGACGACGCTGTTTCCCAGCGAAGGCAGGGGCGAGGAATCCTGGCCGGTCTGGTCCGGCGACGGCGCACAGCTGGCATTCGTCCGGCGCGACGACCAGCGCTGCACCATGGTCACGGTCGATGCGCTTGGCGGCATCGAGCGCCTGCGAGGACAGTGCGCGCGCGGCATGTTCGAGAGTTTCGACTGGTCGCCGGACAGGCACGCGTTCGCGATCGCACGCTTCGACGGCCCCGGCACGGCCCGACTCGCCCTGGTGGCGGTGGAGGGCGGCGAACCCCTGCCGTTCGACTACGCGCACGATCCGGCAGAACACGATCTTGCACCGCGCTACTCGCCGGACGGCACGAGCATCGCGTTCCGGCGCGGTCTGTCGCCCTACGCTGATCTCCATCTCGTCGCCGCGAACGGCGGTCCGGTGCGGCGCCTGACACACGTGTCGGCATCGATCCGTGGATTCGACTGGTCGGCCGACGGCGGCAGCATCGTGTTCGCGTCCAACCACGGCGGTACGGATGCCCTGTATGTCGTCGAAATTGCCGACGGTCATATCCGCGCTCTCGGTATCTCTCCGGCGCAGATGCCCGATATAGCCCGGCACGGTGATGCACTTGCCTATGAGGTGCCGCGCACGCGCGCGGTCATGCAGGGCGTGGTGCTGGATGATGGAGCGCGGATGAGCGGTGAACTCGCGCCATCGACAGGCAGCGACAGTCATGCCGCCCTGTCGCCCGACGGCGGCCGCGTCGTGTTCGTCTCCGACCGCGGCGGTACACCGCAGCTCTGGCTGCACGATGCTGGCAGCCGTCAGAGTTTGCCGCTCACGCGCGGCGAGGACGCGCTGTTCCTGTATCCACAATGGAGCGCGGACGGCCGACGCGTCGTCGTCACGCGGCGCCGCGGCGGCCACGGCGAACTCATCGAGATCGATCTCGATAGCCAGGCCCAGCGCATCGTCACCGATGCGGCGACGGACGTGCGCTTCGGTACGTATGCGCCGGGCGCGGGTTATCTCCTGATCGATCGCGGCGGGCCTGCGCCTCGATTGTTGCGCCTGACGCACGCTCTCGGACCGGCGCAGCCGTTGCGGAACAACGTGGCGGCCGTCGAAGCCGATCTTCGCGGGGGCCGGATCTACTACAGCCGCGCCGACGTGCCCGGCGTGCGCGAACTCAGCGAACACGAAAGTGATGAACGCGTCCTTGGCGTCGTGAGCAACCGATTCGCCTGGCGTGTGCGCGACGGTGCCTTGTGGTATTTCGGCGCCGACGCGGACGATGCGGACGAAATCCAGCTGCGCCGGCGCTCGCTCGCCGATGGCGCGGACACGATCGTCTGGCGCACGCGAGAGGCTTTCGATCATCGCAGCTTCGACGTTTCCGCCGACGCACGGCGTCTCGTTCTCCTCCGAATCACACGCAACGACACCGATATCGGCCTGTTGCGATTCTTGCGTACACCGCGATGAATGCAGGTCTGGCGCGCAGCGATGCAAAATCCCGCCGATATTTCACCGCTTTCTAAGCGCAATCTCGCTGCCGCCTCAGGCGATTTCGGGACAGGCGCTGCGTCTCCGACGTATTTCTCGTCGCCAGATTCGGGCGAAGGAGGCGAGATGAGAACCATCGGAGAGGTACTGCGATACGGCGCGCGACTCGAGCTTGGCGCCGTGGATGCATTGCGGCAGCGGTGTGGCGACGGCGTTCTCGCCGTGATCGGCGGCGGACGTGGCGCGACCCTGGCGACCGGCGGCGACGGCGGCTGTATCTGGTTGCCGTTGCGCGGCAAGCTGCGCATCAATTCCGGCGACAACGGCTTCGTCATCGAGCCGGGTCAGTTGTTCGTCAGTGAAGCCGATCAGCGCCTGCAGGCGACCGGGCGTGGGACGGCGCTGTGGATCGCATTGATCGCGCAGCGTCCTGGCTGGCGCCGTGCGCTGATCCGTGCCGGTGGGGCACCCGCGCCCGAGCCTGGCCTGGTGCCGGCCTCGCACGCGGTGACGCCGGCCTTCCGGCGACTCGCCATGCGCGTCGTGCGCGCCGTGCTGGCGCATCGCGACGAATACACGCTGCAGAGCGCGGTCGACGATCTGCTGGGCGGCGTGGTCGATCTGCAGACGGCGTTCGCCGGCATGATCGAGCGCTGTCCGGGACGTACCCTCACGCAGCGCCACAACGTGTTCCTGCGCCTGCAGCGGGTACGCAACCTCATGGCGACGCGCTGTGAGCAGGAACTCGACATCCCCGAGCTCGCGCGCGTCGCCAGCTATTCGCCATGGCACTTCATCCGGGCGTTCCACTCGGTCTACGGTGAGACGCCGCATGCCTACCTGGTAGACCGGCGCCTGGAGCGCGCGCGACGTTTGGTGCGCTCGTCACCGCTCGCGATCAGCGAGATCGCCAGCGCCAGTGGCTTCGAAAACCGGTGCGCGTTCTCGCGCCTGTTCAAACAGCGGTTCGGCATCAGTGCCGCGGCACTGCGGCGCGAGCACGGCGTCGGCGTGCGTGTGCCGCGCAACCGACGTTGCGACGGTGACGAATTGCCGCGCCGCGCAGTTTCCGCAACGCCGTTCGCCAACTCGCGGCAACTCGGAACCGCCACGGATTTTTAACTTTGCCGCACCGGGTTCCGCCCGGTCTGCCGGCCTTGCCTCCGCGCTCACCGATCGCGTCGGCGCCGCCGTTGCCTCGATCACCGGCCGGCTGCGCTGCGGTCGATTTGTGAAAAATCACAGGAGAAATACATGTTCAATCCTTCGCTCCCCCGAGCCGTGCGGTCGGCACTGACCGCGCCCGGCGTCGGCGCCGGCGCCATGCTGCTCGGCTGTTTTGCATTGCCGGCGGCGGCGCAACAGCCCGAGGCGGTCTCCGACGCCGACAAGCTGGAAACCATCGTGGTCACCGGGTCGCGCATCCGCCGTGTCGATCTGGAGACGGCGAGCCCGGTATTCGTGATCGACAAGGGCCAGATCGAAAAAACGGGCAAGCTCACTGTCGGCGACCTGCTGCAGACGACGCCGGCCATCGCCGGCGGCGCGACCGCGACCAACGGCGCGGTCAACAACGGTGGCGGCACCGGGGCGGCAACGATCGACCTGCGTGGCCTCGGCACGGCACGCACGCTGATTCTGGTGAACGGGCGGCGCCTGGCAGGGCCGGCGCCCGACGTCAACGCGATTCCGATCAACCTGATCGAGCGCGTCGAGGTGCTCAAGGACGGTGCGTCGGCGATCTACGGCTCGGACGCGATCGGGGGCGTGGTCAATTTCATCCTGCGCAAGGACTACCAGGGCATCGAGTTCGCCGCCGACTACGGTGTCGCGGACGCCGATGACGGTCAGCGCAAGGGGGTGACCATGACGCTCGGTCATACGAGCGACAAGGGCAGCCTCATGGTCGGCGTGAACTACCACAAGCAGGATGCCGTGTCGGCCGCGGATCGCGACTACTCCGCCGATGCGCTGTACCTTTCGTCGGGATCGGTCGTCGCGGGCGGCTCCAGTCGCACGCCGCGCGGTCGCATCTTCCTGCCGAGCGATCTCATCGCGCAGTTCAACTGCCCTGCGAATGCGGCGGGTTCGGTGACCCGCATCGCCGGCCGCAGCGGCGACGCGCTCAGCGACTACAAGTGCTACGACCCGGCTTCTGACGCGTTCAACTTCCAGGCGGTCGGCAACCTACAGCTGACGCCGCAGGAGCGCGGCAGCCTGTTCGTGGTCGGCAACTATCGCCTCAGCGACAGCGTGGAGGCTTACGTCGAGGCGTTCCACAACAAGACGCGTGCCGCCTTCGCCATCGCGCCCCTGCCGTTCGACGCGCGCAACGACAACGTCGTCATCTCGCGCGACAACATCTACAACCCGTTCGGCATCGATTTTGGCCGCAGTGGCGACAACGACTCGGGCAACGCGTTTCTGTTGCGCCTGGAAGCAATCGGCAATCGCCGCGCCGAGACCGCCGTGACCACGGACCAGATCAACCTTGGCCTGCGCGGCGGGTTCGGCAGCACGAGCTGGCAGTGGGACGCCAACTTCACGTACGGCCATTTCTCCCAGCACCGCCAATTCGGCGGCTACATCTTCCAGCCGAACCTGACGGCGGCGCTGGGGCCGTCGTTCATCGACGCGAACGGCGTGCCGACCTGCGGCACACCGGACGCACCGATTGCCGGCTGCGTACCGGTCAATCCGTTCAATCCCGAGCAGACGCCCGACGCCTTCAAGCTGCTCGAAGCACCGTACCGCACGAATACGCTGTACGTGCAGCGCGAAGGCGAAATCAATGCGAACGGCGAACTGTTCGAGCTGCCTGCGGGTGTGGTGAGCCTCGCGGTCGGCGCCTCGTACCGCAAGGAATACCAGCGCTTCGCACCGGACTTCCTCGTCACTGCGCTACCGCCGGACTTCACCAACTGCCAGCTTGCACAGGAGACCTGCACCTCGCCCGTCATCGGCGGCTATGACGTCAAGGAACTCTACGGCGAAGCGTTCATCCCGGTGTTGCGCGACGTCGCGTTCGCGAAGGCGCTGAATATCACCGTCGGCTCGCGCTACTCGAAATATTCGACCTTTGGCAACTCAACCAACTCCAAAATCGGCATCGAGTGGCGTCCGCTCGACGACGTGCTGCTGCGCGGCACGATTGCCGAGGTGTTCCGTGCACCGACCATCTCGAACCTGTTCGCCGCGCCCGCGTCCAACGCGCCGACCTTCCGCGATCCCTGCATCGGCGTGACTTCGCCGGTCGGTGCAAATGCCAACATCGACCGGGCCTGCGCGAACGTGCCGCGCGACGGCAGCTTCGCCGGTCCGCCGAACGGGCAGACCACGGGCCTCGTCTCGGGCAACCCGAATCTGAGGCCGGAACAGGGCAAGGCGTTCACCTGGGGTCTGGTCTACGACCCGAGCTGGCTGGAAGGATTGTCGACGAGCGTCGATTTCTGGCGTTTCGCGCTGAACGACAACATCAGCGCGCTGGACGTCAACACCGTCGCCCTGCAGTGCTACACCGCGGGCAACCTGTGCGACTTCATCCATCGTTTCGAGGCTGACGGCCAGGTTTTCTACATCGACCAGCCGACTCTGAATCTCGGGCGACTCGACGCGAAGGGGGCCGACTTCAGCATCAAGTACCGCATGCCGGAAACGCCGCTCGGCACCTTCCGCATCGGCCTCGACGCGACGTATACGGCGCAGTTCAACCAACTGATCCGCGACAACACGGGCAATGCCACCGGCACGATCTACGCGGCCGGCCAGTTCAACCGTCAGCTGGGCAACTATGCACGCTGGCGCGGTCTTGGCACGTTGAACTGGGAACTCGGTGATTTGGACGCGAGCTGGACGGCGCGCTATATCCACGGCTTCGATCTCGGCACGCTGCGTCCCGGCGGCGATTCGGCGGACGGCACCATCCCGAACGTGGTCGTCGGCTACGGTGCATCGACCTATCACAATCTGCAGGTCGGCTATCGCATCGAACCGATCAACGCGCGCGTGGAGCTCGGCGTCGACAACGTGTTCGACAAGCAGCCGCCGATCCTGTTCCAGAACAACGTCACCAATGGCAACACCGACCCGGTGACCTTCGATACGGTCGGCCGCTACTACTGGGCGCGCTTCAGCATCAAGTTCTGACCACGGTCCGGGCATGCCGGGCAGCACGGTGCAGGCCGTGCTGCCCGCAGGGCGTGACACGCGCATTTCAGGCTCGCTGGCGCAATGCCCAGGCGGTCGCGAGCTGCAGCATCGCGGGTGCGATGTAGTGTCGGTGCACGCGCTCGATGCTGGTCATGTAGAAACGGCCGAATGCGTTGTTGCAGTGGACGCGTGTGCTCAGGCCAAAGCGCAATCCGCCATCATCGCGGATCTGCACGCGCACGCTCGACCGGAAGCGCAGGTGTCTGTCGTCGGCACCGAGCAGCACTTCGGCGCTGCGGTCGTCGGCCGTTACCGCTTCGGCCAGCACCGGGAAGCGCGCCGCGAACCGTTGGGACGGCTGCGTGGACAGCAGCGACGACACCGGGCAGCCCAGCGGGCTGGTGCGCAGCCCGAGCGGACGCACCACTGTGTTGCGCAGGCGCATGAGACGCGTGACGCCGACCGGGCGATAATCGAGGAATCCCTGCAGCAGCGCCGAAAGCCATTCGCTCGCCGAATCGGCCCGCGCTTCGCCGGCGGGAACGTCGAGCACGAACGAATCGTCGTGGTCGCAAGATCCGCAGAACTCCCGGGCCAGCAGTGAGTCGTGCGGCAGCACCTGTGTCGTGACCGGGTAGCGGCTGCCGGTGTCGGAAAGAAAACCCGGAGACGCGCGGCGCTTGCGCAATGCTGCGCGCAGGCGGCCGAACAGGCCGCGCAGCCGTCGGCACAGGAACGCCTGCAGCGACGCCGGCGGTGCGTACAGTGACAGCGCGGTCGTCGGCACCGTCGCGGCGTCGCGGGCAGCGTCATCCAGCAGCGCGGCGACTTCCGCCGGCAGCACTTCGGTCAGCGCCGGAATCGTCGCGTCGCCGGCCTCGATGCGCGCGCGCAGTGGTTCGGGCAGATGGCCGCCGAGTTCGTTCGTGTGACACGACAGCGCAAACAATGCCGGATGTGTGCCGCCCGCGTCGCGCGGCACGAACTGATGCCACGTGCCGCCGGCGAAGCGCACCGTGAACAGGCAGTCGGGCGGAATATCGATGCAGCGCAGCTTGTCGATGAAGCTGTGTGGATCGCGCGCCATGTCGACGCTGCTTGCGCTCGAGAATCTCAGCAGCGTGCCGCCGCTGCCGGAGATGGCCGTGAAAACGCGGTGTCCCGCATGGCGATGAAAGGGATGACCCTGCGGTCCGACCGCGAAGGAATACAGCGATGTCGCGTCGCCGCGCGCGAGATCCATGCCGCCGAGCCGCGTCGAGGGCTCGTCGAGCTCATCGACGAAATTCGCGTGCGCGCGTTGCCGCGCGGTGGCGCTGGTAAAGAGCTGATCGCCGGCGCCGATGCCGAGTTGCGCGATCAGCGACACTTCGACCGGTGGGCCGTCGGCGGCGCCGCGCAGCCGTACCGTGGGAAAACTCGCTACTCCCTGGGTCAAGGCCAGCATGGCCGGACTCCTCGTCGCTTGAATATCGTGGATGGTCGAGTGTTCAGGGCAGGCGTTCCGTGCGCTTGCGTGTCTGTGCGCGGCGTTCACGTTTGAGCGGTCCCGCCACGGGACACAGTTCCGCGACCCAGGCAAAGACCGTGTTGGCGAGACGGTCGCGTACGAGTCGGAAGTAGACGAATTGCCCGCGCTTCTCCCGTTCGATCAGGCCGGCCTGCTCGAGTATGCGCAGGTGGCCCGACAGCGCCGGCTTGCTGAAGGCGAAACGTTCGGCGATCTCGCCGGCGCTGAGTTCACCCTCGCTGAGATAGGCCAGGATCTTGCGGCGCGCGGTGGACGCGAGTGCTTCGAACACGCGTTCCATGGTGTTTCATCAGTTAATTAGTTGGTTAACTGAATAGCGCGCGCGGGCGGCATGGTCAATCCGTGGCATGCCGGCTGCGACATCCTGCCGCGCATCGCCACCCGGTTCGCGGCGTCGACCCGGGTCGGCGACAATGCGCGCCCAGTCCCTGCTGCGAGGCGCCGCATGTCCGTCGTACTGACCTCCCCAGACAGTTCGCTCGCCGACATCGGCACGCCGGCACTCGTCGTGGATCTCGTGCGCCTGGATCGCAACATTGCGCGCATGAATGCGATTGCTGCCCGTCTCGGCGTGCGCCTGCGGCCGCACGTGAAGACGGCCAAGTGCACGGCGATCGCGCGCCGGATCTTCGGCGGCATCGGTCCGATCACGGTGTCGACCCTGCGCGAGGCGGAGCATTTCCTGGCCGATGGTTTCACTGACCTGCGCTATGCGGTGGGCTTCGCGGTCGCCAGGACGGCGCGCGCTGCGGCGCTCGTGCGCGCGGGCGCGCGTCTGAGCCTGCTCGTCGAGGACGTTGCGACCACCCAGGCCATCGCCGTCGCGGCTGCGCGCGAGAACGTGCGTTTCGACGTGCTCGTCGAGATCGACGCGGATGGCCATCGGGCAGGATTGCGTTCCGACGATGCCCGGCTCATCGATGTCGCCCGTGCCGCGGTCGATGCGACGCACCTGGATTTCGCCGGCGTGCTGACGCATGCGGGCGGGGCGTATGGCTGTGTCGGTGCGGATGCGTTGCGGGCGCATGCGGAACGCGAGCGTGCCGCCGTGGCGATGGCCGCCGCACGCCTGTCGGCAGCCGGAATCGTCTGCGCCGACGTCAGCGTCGGATCGACGCCGACCCTGACGCATGCTGCCGGGTTGAGCGGCGTCACGGAAGCGCGCGCCGGCGTCTATGTGTTCGGCGATCTCGTGCAGAGCAACATCGGCAGTTGCACGATCGACGACATTGCTCTCTCTGTACTGGCGACCGTGATCAGCCACAAGCGCGATACCGGTCGCGTGATCATCGACGCGGGCGGCCTCGCGCTGTCGAAGGATCACGGCACCGCGGGGCAGGTCGTGGATTATGGTTACGGCCAGTTGTGCGATATCGCCGGCGTCCCGCTGGACGGACTTCGCGTCGTCGAGGTGAACCAGGAGCATGGACTCGTCGCGCCGGACCGGCCCGGCGCGGTCGCGGCCATGTTCGACACCCTGCCGGTCGGAGCACGCGTGCGTGTGCTGCCCAACCACGCGTGCATGACGGCTGCCGCCTACGACGCGTACTGGGTCGACGACGGCACGGCGCTGCGGCGGTGGCCGCGCTGCAACGGCTGGTAGCCGGCCTGCTCAGGCGCGTTCGATGCGGGCGGCGTAGCAGCCGCGCAATGCGAAGTGCGCCTGGATGTAGGCGGTGGCGCGGTGCTCGAGCAGTCGCGCGATCGCCTCGGCGATCGCATCGCCACTGGCGAGTTCGGCATCGCACATGGCGTGCGACGCATCGAACGCGCGCAAGGAGAGCACGCGCCGGCGCAGCACGTCGGGAATCTCGCCGACTGCGTCGTAGGTCTGCTCCGCACCCTCGCGCACGAAGATCGCGTGGCTCGCGCGGTACGGTGTATCGGCCGGCTGGTGTACGTGGTTCAACAACAGCAGGGACTCGCCGGGCTCGGCGTCACGCAGCTCGATGCGATCGGGAAAGCCGGGCGTGCGGTCGGCGATGTGGCGTTGCGCGCCCTGGGCTCGCAGTGCGGCGTCCGGCAGGCCGAACAGATGGCGGAAAGGAGCAGGCGAAAGGCCGAGGATACGGAAGGTCACGGGAGGCTCCGGTGGGGCAGGGTAGTGCAGCATGCGGCGCCCCCCGCGCATGCTGCCATCCGCATCTTGCGGCTTGCCCGTGAGCGCCGCGCACCACCCTTCAGTCGGCGCGACCGGCGCGCCGCAGATGGGCGTGCAGGTCCAGCACGAGCGCTCGCTCGGCGGTTTCGGGTAGTTCGTTGGCGCTCGCAGCGGCAAGCAGGCGTCGCAGCCGGCGACTGGTCGTGGCCACAGACCGCGGCACGGTCGGTGGCGTCGCTGGAAATGCGAACTCGGAAAAGCGAAACAGCGGCAACGAGCAGTTGGGCATGAGCGGGTTCTCGCGAGCGTGAGTGAGAGAGACGCCCGGCGCGCGCCGACGCGCCCCGCGTGGGGTCGGGGCGGGTTGCGGCGTGAATTCCGGGGTCGTCGCGGAACCGGCTGCAGGGATGGCCGGCGGGACGACGTCACAAAGTATGCGGGCGGGCTATCTCACCGCCTGCGATGCGGCGGTTCCGAGGTTGCGCGTCGTCGCCGTGCTGCGTGTCGCGTCAGGCGGCGCGCGCGTCCGTAGCGCGTCCGCCGAGCAACAGGTCGCTCGCCCGCTCGGCAATCATCACGGTCGGTGCGTTGGTGTTGCCGCCGGGCAGCACCGGCATCACCGAGGCATCGACGACGTGCAGCGCGTCGATACCGCGTACGCGCAGCTCGCTGTCGACGACGGCGGTTGCGTCGTTGCCCATGCGGCAGGTGCCGATCGGGTGATAGATCGATTCCGCCTTGCGCCGGATGAAGGCAACGAGATCTGCCTCGTGCACGGCGGCGGGACCCGGGAAGATCTCCTCGCCACGGTAGGCGTCGAAGGCTGGCTGGGCCAGGATCTCCCGCGACAGGCGTGCCGCCTCGACCAGCATGCGCAGATCGAAGCCTTCGGCATCGCTGAGGTAGTTCGCCCGGATCGCGACCTTCTGCGCGGGATCAGCCGAGCGCAGCGCGAGCTGGCCGCGGCTGCGCGGTCGCAGCGCGCAGGCATGCAGCGTGTAGCCGAAGCCGGGCAGGCGGTTGCGGCCGTGATCGTCGAGCAGCGCCGGCACGAAGTGAAACTGGAGGTCGCAGCGCTCGTCCGGGGCGAAGCGCGAACGCACGAAGCCGCCGGCCTCGGCAATGTTCGATGTGCCTATGCCGCTGCGCCGCCACAGGAATTCGAGAGCGATCGCGACGTCGTTGGTCTTGTCGTAGGTGATCGGCTGGGTGCAGCGCGTCAGCGTGCAGATGTCGAGGTGATCCTGCAGATTGGCACCAACCGACGCATTGTCCACTTGCACGCGGATGCCATGCGTGCGCAGGTGGTCTGCCGGGCCTATGCCCGAGAGCATCAACAGCTGGGGCGAATTGATTGCGCCGCCGCTCAGCACCACCTGGCCGCCGTTGGCGCGCTGCAGTCTGCCGTGGCGGCGGTATTCGACGCCGGTCGCGCGGCCGTTGGCGATGAGCACGCGCTCGGTCGCCGCGTGCGTGACCACGTGCAGATTCGTGCGGCGGCGCACGGGACGCAGGTAGCCCTGAGCCGTCGAGCAGCGGGCGCCGTTCTTTTGCGTGACCTGGTAGTAGCCGAAGCCGCTCTGGTTGGCGCCGTTGAAATCGTTGCAGAGCGGATAACCTGCCGATGCGGCCGCATCGATCGCCGCCTGCGACAGGGTGTTGTGGTGACGCAGGTTCGATACCGCCAGTGGACCGTCGCCGCCGTGCAGGCTGTCGGCGCCGCGCTCGTTGCCTTCGCTGCGTCGGAAGTAGGGCAGCACGCTGTTCCAGTTCCAGCCGGGATCTCCGCTGAGCTGCGCCCACTCGTCGTAGTCGCGCGCGTCGCCGCGGATATAGCACATCGCATTGATGGAGCTGGACCCGCCGAGCACCTTGCCGCGCGGCCACCAGAGCCGGCGCCCGCCGAGCTGTGGCTCGGGCTCGGTGGAATAATCCCAATTGACACCTTTTTTTCCAACCAGCTTGGCCAACCCGGCCGGCATGTGGATGAACGGGTGCCAGTCGCTGCCGCCGGCTTCGAGCAGCAGCACGCGATTCTGCGGATTCGCGCTGAGCCGGTTCGCAAGCACACAGCCTGCCGAACCCGCGCCGACGATGATGTAGTCGTAAGTCATTGCCCACGCCCTGGGGAGGACTGATCGAGGCTAGGTGCCGTGGCTAGAGCAGATGCTCCATCGCAGTGCAGCATCGGCGAACACCATGCTAGATTTGCGCGATCCATCCAGGGACTTCTCGCTTCATGCGCTTCTTGATCTCGCTCCTGTATACCGTGGTGTGCGCGCTTGGATGCGCTCTCGTCGCGGGAATCAGTCAGGCGCAGGTGCCCGCAACGCTGCCAAAACCGGACGTTGCGTTGACGACTGCGGGACCCGTTCTTTCCATCGCCGCACAGCCGGACGGTGGTGTCGTTCTGACCGGCGGATTTACCGCTGTCAACGGTATTCCGCGCAAAGGTCTCGCGCGGTTGCTGCCGGATGGGACGCTCGATCCTCAGTGGGCTCCACAAGCAAGCTGGCCCGATGACCCGATGCCCGCTTGGCGCGAAGTCTTCTCGCTTCCCGATGGTTCGGTATTGCTGCGGAGCGATGCCGGATCAATCGACGGACAGCCGTATACATTGTGCGGGGTCAGATTTGCGCCGGGCACGCCGGCAACATTCACGTTGGATTGGCATTTGCAGGCGGCCTGTCCGGACGAAATCGCCATCGACGACGAGGGTTGGTACTACCGCAGCGCGGTTGGAGGCTATTCGATGTGGAGAGGTCGCTGGGAGACCGGCGTCCGTGATCCTGACTGGAACGGTGACAGCTCATTGCGGCCCAGCAGGATGGTCTATGACGGGAACGGCGGACTCATCGTTCAATCAAATGGTGGGCTTGTGCGTGTATTCACTTCGACCGGAGCGATCGACACGAGTTGGCAGGCGCCCGTCGGTCCATGGGGACAAGTAGCTACGGAGCTCGTGGTCGATCGAGCTGCAGGGGCGTTGTATGTCGGATATTTTTCCGGTGCCACCGTCAAACTTTCATTGACTACCGGCCAGCCATTTTCTGGGTGGTCGCCCGGTAGCTGGCAATGGGAATTGCACGCGATGCTTCTCGACGCAGACGGCAACCTCCTGCTCGGTGGCAATCGTGGATTGCTGAAGCTGTCGGGTACTACGGGTGCGTTGTTGAATAGCTGGGCAGCCGATGGAATCTATGGGTATGTGTTCGACCTGGAGCGGCTCGGTGATGGACGCGTGCTTGTCGCGGGTGGATTCGCGCGTCTCGGTCAAGTACCTGCGCTCGGTCTTGCCTCGCTGGCACCATCGGCGACACAGCTTGTGCCGGTAGCAAGCGTGGAGCGGGCCGGTTCTGCCGAAGCTTTGGCGGTGCAGCCAGGTGGCGGCACGATAGTCGCCGGCAAGTTCGAACGGGCGGGCAGCGCCGAGCGTGTGCGTCTGTTGCGATTGCTGCCGGATGGCGGCCTCGACCCGAACTGGGCGCCCGTGATCGACGGTGTCATTCGGTCCGTGGCCACCGACACCGCCGGCGATGTCTATATTGCCGGCTACTTCGATCATGTGAACGGCGAAGATCGATTCTCCGCAGCCAAGCTCGATGGCCTTACCGGGGCGGTCGATGCAGGTTGGGACCCGGATCCACCTGAGCGGCTGGTTGACATAGTCGTCGATGCGGCCGACCGCGTGTATCTCGTGCCCGACGTCACTTCAGATGCCGCGGCTTACCGCGTATTGCCTGATGGTAGTGGCGTCGACCAGGCATGGTCGCCGGGACCGGCGGATCACTACGGCAGTGGCGCACTGGTCACGGAAAACCACTTGTATGTACGTGTGGCAGATAGCCAATACGATTTCCGGTACATCCGCCGAATTGCGCTCGATACGGGACAACTCGATGCCAGCTGGTTCGTGCCGCTACGTAGGGTGAATCGGGCGACATCCAGTCACGCCGACATGCACCCATCGGGATTCCAGACCTGGCCGGCGGATAGCGGTCTGACCGCACCTTTGCACGCCAAGAATTGGGCGATACCCCGAGCACGAATGATTCAGATTGCCGATGGTGATCTCGTGATCGCAGGGCAATTCACGACGGTCGCCGGTGTTGCGCGTAACGGCATTGCGCGCGTGTCCACGACGACGCCGCCGCAGGTGCGCGATTGGAATCCGCAAGTTGACGGTGGCGTTTACGAAGTGGCGAGCAGCACAGACGGGCGGCTGTTCGCCGTTGGCGATTTCACGACGGTGGGTGGCGAGCCCCGCAACGGGATTGCGGAGATCGACATGCAGGACGGTTCCGCAATTGACACGTGGATACCGCCGACGAACGGAGGGTGCTTAGCCGTCAACAATGATCGCCTGATCATAGGCGATACGTGGAGACACGGCGGACTCTATGCGTACCCGCTCGACATTGGCGACACCATATTTGCAACACACTTCAATTGAAGTTGCCCGGTTCAGGACAGCACCTCGACCGCATCCCCCACCGCAACCGTGCCGCTGCCGCGCGGAATCAGGTTCTGCCCGAAGGTCACGCCCTTGGGCGTGCGGCGGTAGGTCGTCAGGGTCTTCAACGGTTCGCCGTCGGTGCTGCGCTCGCCGCGTTGCGGGTCGACCGTGGTGAAGATGCAGCGCGTGCAGGGCTTGACGATGTCGAAATCGACGGTGCCGATACGGATGCGCTTCCAGTCGTCTTCGGCATGCGGCGTGGTGCCCGCGACCACGAGGTTCGGGCGGAAGTTCAGCATATCGACCGGCGTATCGAGGCGGGCGTTGAGTGCGTCGAGCGCGGCCGCTGAAATCAGCAGCTGCGGGTAGCCATCGGCGAAGCTGACTTCATCACCCGGCTGGCCATACTCGGGATTCACGCTGCGATGCGCCGCGTCGTCCATGTGCACCAGTGACAGTTCTGCACCGAGGTAGCGGCTCAGCCAGTCGCCGGCTGCCGCGTCGGCAACGGGCGCCTCGACGCTGGAGCGCCAGATGGTCACGCTGCGTCGCACGGCTCCTGCCGCCGGAGCGGCGACCTCCAGTGCAGGCATGCCGGGCGCCTCCAGCCGCAGGCCCTGCCCGAGCGGCGTCGCGCGGATCAGCGGCATGCGCGCAAACAGGCGGCCCGTAACGAACATGCCCTTCGCGTCGACGACGAGCCAGCGGCGATCGCCGGCCAGGCCCCGGTGCTCGACCTGCGCGGACGTGAGCGCCAGTGCGGCGCAGGATTTGAGCGGATAGACGTAGAGAGCGGAAAGATGCAGTCGCATCGGCCGATTATGCCGTGCCGCAATGCCGATGCGCGTGCATGCTAGGCTTGCGCCGCTCTCTGTCCGGCCGCGGTATCGGCATGCACCTTCTGCTCGTCAAGCTGCAAACCTACCTGCGCAACACCGTCAAGCCCCATGAACGGCCGGCCCTGCTGGTGGCATCGGGCTATTTCTTCTGTGTACTTGCGGCCTACTACATCATCCGCCCGGTGCGCGATCAGTCGGCGGCGGCGGCCGGATCCACCCAGCTGCCGGTCTTCTATCTGGCCGTGCTCGTTGCCACGCTGCTGATGACGCCGTTGTTCGGCGCGCTCGCGGCGCGCTTCCGTCGCAGCCAGTTCGTTCCGGCGGTATACGCCATCGTTGCGGTCTGTACGCTCGCCTTCATACCGTTGTTCTCGCTCGGGAGCCGTGTCAGTGCCACTGCGATCGGCGCGCTGTTCTTCGTCTGGGGCAGCGTATTCAACCTGCTGATCGTCGCCGTGTTCTGGAGTTTCATGGCGGACATCCTCGATCGCGAGCAGGCGCGGCGGCTGTTCCCGCTGATCGCCGTCGGCGGCGCGCTGGGGGCGATTGCCGGCCCGGCCATGACGAAAGGACTGGTCTTCGTCGTCGGTGTTCAGGGGTTGCTCGTGGTGTCCGGTGCGCTGCTCGGAATCTGCATCCTGTGCCTCTACTGGCTGCTCGGCTGGGCGCGGCGCCATCCGATTGCGGGCGAACCGGATCGCGATCAGCGCGTGATCGGTGGCAGCATTCTGGCCGGCGCCATCGAGACCTTCCGTTCACCGTTCCTGCGCCGCGTCGCGCTGCTGATGCTGCTCGGCGACTGTGTCGGCACCGTGGTGTATGCCTTTCTCGTCGATTACAACCGCGCGATGTTCCCCACGCGCGAGGCCGGCATCAACTTTGCTTCCAGCCTGGATCTCGCCACCAACGTCCTGCAGATCATTTTCCAGTTGTTCCTCACGCGCGAAATCATGATGCGCCTGGGTCCGATCGCGGCGCTGGTGCTCGACGGCATCGTCAAGGCCGTCATGCTGCTCGGGCTCGTCGCGATCGGGCCGGGCTGGATCGTCGTCGTCGCCGTGGTCACGCGCGCGAGCGCTTACGGCATATTCAAGCCGGCCGCCGATTCGCTCTACACCGAAGTGGATGCGGAGACACGCTACAAGGCGAAGAACTTCATCGATACCGCGGTCTGGCGTTTCGGCGACCTCGCCGTGACCAGTGCACTCAATCTGCTGCGCAGCGTCGGGGTGGCCACGGCAGGCCTGGCGCTGATGACCGCAGCGGCCGGCGCCGCCTCCGCCTGGGTCGGTTCCCGCATGCGCAAGACCCTGCCGGGCGAGCGGTCGCGATGAGCCGGTGGTGCCGCTGATGGCGGCCGTGTCCGAATCGGTCGCGCCGCGGCGTTCCGCTGACCGCAGGGGCAATCGCGAGGCGCTCGGTGTCCGTCGGCGACGAACCCCGTAGACTCGCCGCTGTCGTTGCAGCAGTCCCTTCGCCGCGATCATGGAGCCGGTCATGCGTCGAGCTTTCTGTCTGTTGTCGCTGTTTTTCGTCGCGGTAGTTCCGGTGGCACAGGCGCAGACGCCTGCGACGGCGGCCGATCCGATACCGGCCGCGCTGCGCGATTGGCGCGGCTGGGTGCTCAAGGATCAGGAATTCCGCAGTTGTCCGCTGCTCGCGAATGCCGGCGCCGAGGAGGCCGACGATTTCGTCTGCGCCTGGCCGGGGCGTCTCGCGCTGGACGCTGATGCGAGCGGCGTTCGTTTCGTCCAGCAGTGGCGCGTCGATGCACCGAGCTGGGTGCCACTGCCGGGCGATGCCGAGGACTGGCCGCAGGATGTCAGCCTCAATGGGCAGGTAGCGCCCGTGCTCGAGCGCGACGGCGAGCCTCAGCTGCGCCTCATGCCCGGCAGCTATCGCGTCGAAGGCCGGATTCCCTGGCAGCGGCGCCCGCAGCAGCTGCGCGTGCCGGCGTCGGTCGCGCTGATCGATCTGCGCGTCGACGGAAAGGTCGTGCTGCCGCTCGAACGCAGTGCCGACGAACTGACGCTCGGGCGCGGCGAAGCCGCGGAGCCCGAAGCCGACGCGATCGCGATCGAGGTATTCCGCAAGCTCACCGACGATATACCAGCCCGGCTCGAAACGCGGTTGCGTCTGCACGTGGCGGGGCAGGCGCGCGAGGAAAGCGTAGGCCCTGTGCTGCCCGAGGGTTTCGTGCCGCTCGCGCTCGGGGGCGGGCTGACGGCGCGCCTGGGCAATGACGGTCGTCTGCACATCCAGGTGCAGCCAGGCGATTGGGATATCGACATCCAGGCGCGGGCGACCGCGCCGCTCGCGGAGGTCGTCGCACCGGCGCTCGAAGCGCCGTGGCCGGAACAGGAGATCTGGAGCTTCGAGGCATTGAGCTGGCTTCGCGTCAGTGGTGCGAACGGTGATCAGCCGATCGATCCGGCGCAGGCGGGCGTGCCACAGGAATGGCGCGGCCTGCCTGCATTCGCGCTCGCGCCCGAAGCTAAGCTGACGATCGAGGAACGCTCGCGTGGCCTGTCCGGCGAAGATGCGAACCGGCTCACCCTGCAGCGCGAAGTCTGGCTGCAGTTCGACGGTACCGCCTTTTATGCGAAGGACCGCATCGCGGGCACCATGCATCGCGACTGGCGCCTCGACATGGCCGCACCCTATGTGCTCGAACGCGCGCAGAGCCGTGGCGACGGGTTGCTCGTGACGAAATCGACCGACGGAGCAACCGGAGTGGAGATGCGCGAGGCCGCCGTGGACCTGGGGGCCGGCGTGCGCGTCGCGCGCGACGGCGCGTTGCCCGTCGCCGGCTGGCGCCAGGCGTTCGACAGCATCAGCTGGCGCCTGCACCTGCCTTACAGCTACCGCCTGCTCGCCGCGCCCGGTGCCGATCGTGCCGAGGGCAGCTGGGTATCGCGCTGGACGCTGCTCGACGTGTTCCTCGTCGCGGTCACGGCCCTGCTTGCGGCGCGGTTGCTGGGCTATCTGTCGGGAGCGGTTGCGCTGGGTTACCTCGTGCTCGGCTATCACGAGCCCGGCGCGCCGCTGTGGACCTTGCTGATGGTCGTTGCGGTCGGTCTCGTGGCGAAGGCCTTGCCTACCGGAAAGCTGCGCAGTGGCGTGCAGATCGGTGCAGCCGCGATGGGGGTGCTATTCGTCATCGTCGCATTGCCGTTCGTCGCGCAGCAGGTGCGCTACGCGCTGTATCCGCAACTCGAGACCGGATACGGCAGCGAGCCGGCGTTCACGCAGACCGCGGGCTTCGCGGGCGACGAGGCCGCGCCCATGGTTCAGGCGGAAATCGCGGAATCCAACGTGGCGATGGCGCCGCCCGCGCCACCCGCGCCCGCGGCTCCTCCTGCGACCGCCGCGCCGCAGCCGCTCCGCAAGGGCGCCAGTGATGCGGTGCTGGGCAGTACATCGGGCGGTGTCGGCTACGAGTCCATGAAGTCGCGCGCGCGCCAGCAACAGAACAACCTCGTGCAGCGGTATGCACAGAACACCGTGATCCAGGCTGGCCGGGGTGAGCCATCGTGGAGCTACGGTCGTGTCTACGATCTTTCGTGGAGCGGGCCGGTGCTCGCCGATCAGGACGTGCGTCTGCTGATCGCGCCACCGTGGCTCACGCGGCTGCTGCGTATGGCGATGATCGCGCTGCTCGTCGCGACCCTCGCTGCGCTTGCAAGGCGCCTGGTTACCGCGGTGAAGCCGCCAACGGCTGCCGTGCGGACTTCCGGTGCCGCCGCGAGTCTGCTGCTCGGTATCGTGCTCGCCGCGCCGACGCCGCCTTTGCACGCGCAGGAGGCCGCGGCCGGCACGCGCGGCGCGCTGCCGGACGCGGCGCTGCTCGCGGAATTGCGCGCCCGCCTGATCGAGGCGCCGCGCTGCGCGCCGGACTGCGCGCGCACGGCGCGCGCCGAAGTCGGCGTGACCGGTGACGCGCTGGAGGTCGCGCTGGATATGCACGCGGGTGAGCGCGTCGCGGTGCCGCTGCCGGTCGTCGACGGCGGCGCGACGCTCGATGAGGTGCGGGTCGACGGTGTCGTCGCGGAGAGCGTCGTGCGCCATGTGGAACAGGACTGGCTCGCGCTGCCGCGGGGCGTGCATCGCGTCGCACTGCGCTATCGCGTCGTCGAGTCCGACCACATCGCGCTGAAGTTCGTGTTTGCGCCTGCCGAGGTGCGCCTGAACCTGTCGGGCTGGCAGGCCGGTGGTGTCAGCGGCAACCGGTTGCTCGGCGATACGATCACCCTGGCGCGCGAGCGCACGGCCGCCTCGGCGCCGGCACGCGGCGGCGCACAGCAGTTTCCACCGTATGTGCTGGTCGAACGCAGCCTTGCCTTCGATCTCGAGTGGCGCGTGCTGACGACCGTGCGCCGCGTAGCGCCGGCCGAAGGCGGCTTCTCGGTACGCGTGGCGTTGCTCGAGGGCGAGCAGGTCATGAGTTCCGAAACCAAGGTCGAAGGCGGTCGGGCGCTGGTTTCCTTCGGTGCGGAGGAAAGCGAGGTGAGCTGGAACAGCACGCTCGCTCGCGGGGAGGCGATAGAACTCCTCGCGCCGGATCTCGACCAGCGAGCCGAGGTCTGGAGCGTGGTGCTGAGTCCGACCTGGCATGCGGATTTCTCCGGCGTGCCCGAGGCGCGTCAGCGACCGCAGGAGCAGCAGTGGGTCCATGAGTTCCATCCGCTCCCGGGCGAAAAGCTGCGTATCGCCCTGACGCGGCCCGAGGCGGTCGCCGGCAAGAGCATTGCGATCGACGACGTGCAGGTGACCACGGCCGCGAGCAAACGCGCGCTCGACACGACGCTCGAGATTTCGCTGCGCAGCACGCAGGGCGGAGAGCACACGATTGCCCTGCCGGCCGGCGCCGAAGTGCTGACGGTCGAACAGAACGGCGTGCCGATCAATCTGCGTCCCCGCGACGACAGGCTGAGTCTGCCGGTGACCCCGGGCAGCAAGCGCTACAAGATCACGGTGCGCCAGGCACAGGAACTCGGTGTGAATGTCCGTACGCCGGCTTTCGATCTCGGCCTGCCGTCGGCGAACCTGCAGTTGAATCTCAATCTGCCGGCGAATCGCTGGGTGCTGTTCACTTATGGACCGTCGGTCGGCCCTGCGGTGCTCTATTGGGGCGAGCTCGTCGTGATGATCGTGCTCGCCTATGCGCTGAGCCGGACACGCCGCACGCCGCTGAAACTCTGGCACTGGCTGCTGCTGGGCTTCGGGTTCTCGACGGCATCGTGGTTCGCACTCGTCGTCGTCGTGGTCTGGCTGTTCGCTGTGGATGCGCGTGGGCGCTGGAATTCCGCCTCGACAGTAACCTTCAACCTCGCACAGATAGCCCTCGTGATCTTCAGTGTGCCCGCGATGCTATGCCTGATCGGCGCGGTTTACGCGGGGCTGCTCGGCGATCCCGACATGAGCGTGGTCGGCAACTGGTCGAGTGCGCGCAATCTGCGCTGGTTCGCCGACCAGAGTGCCGCGCTGTTGCCGCAGGCGGGTGCGCTGACCTTGCCGCTGTGGCTGCACAAGGTCGCGATGCTGGCCTGGGCGTTGTGGCTGGCCTCGGCGCTCGTGGGCTGGCTGCGCTGGGCGTTCGCCGCCTGGGCCAGCGGCGGCTATTGGCGACGTGATGCACGCGTCCGGGTGAAATTGCCGGATCCGCCGCCGCCGCCGGCCAGTGCATGAGGGCCGCGCGAATGCCGATCCCGGGACGCCGATGACCTGCGTGCGTGATTGCCTCGCTGCTGCGGCACAGCGCCTCGGCGGCAGCGAGGCGCGACTCGAGGCCGAGGTGCTGCTGTTGCATGTGCTCGGCAAGCCGCGCGCCTGGCTGTATGCGCATGCGGACGACTCGCTCGGGCCGTCGCAGCGCGAGGCGTTCGCCGCGCTCGTCGCGCGGCGCAGCGCCGGTGAACCCGTGGCGTACATCACCGGTACGCGCGAGTTCTGGTCGCTGGCCCTGCAGGTGACGCCCGCTACGCTGATTCCGCGCGCGGATACGGAGCGCTTGGTGGAGCTGGCACTGGAGCGGTTACCGCCGGGTCGTACCGCCGAGGTGGCCGATCTGGGGACCGGAAGCGGCGCGATCGCGCTCGCGATCGCGTCGGAGCGGCCGCTGGCACGTGTGGTCGCCACGGACGCGAGCCGTGCGGCGCTCGCGATCGCCACGGCAAACGCAAAGAAAAATCATATTTGCAATGTGGAATTCTTCCATGGGTCATGGCTCGCCGCCGTGCCAGGACGGCGGTTCGACCTGATCGTGTCGAACCCACCCTATGTCGCGGAGGATGACGCGCATCTCGCGCGGGGCGACCTGCGCTTCGAGCCGCGATCCGCCCTGGCCGCCGGTGCCGATGGTCTCGATGACATCCGGTGCATCGCAGAGACGGCGCCGGCACAGCTGCGCCGCGACGGCTGGTTGCTGCTCGAACATGGCCACGAACAGGCAGCCCCGGTGCGCGCGCTGCTCGTCGCGGCGGGGTTCTCCGATGTGGCCACCTGGCAGGATCTGGCGGGTCGCGATCGCGTCACGGGTGGCAGAAGGGGCGCGACCGGGTAAAAGTGTGACGAAGTTGGCAGTTGACGTGTCGACGGCATCAACTGCCAACCGGATCACACCTCACGGACAGGGCTCCTTCGAATCAGGAACATACGCTCCAGGCCACATGGCTGGTGTGGCCCCCGCCGCGGAGCGATTCATGGCTCCAGTGCACAGCGACTGTCGTGAGGCAGGCGCGGCGGGACCCTCGGCAGGCCGACCTCGGTCGCCGCCAACGGAACGTGCTATCGGCCCCCGCTTCATGCGGGGGCTTTTTTTTTCGATAACGAGTATCCGAATGCCTCCGGCTTGACTGGCGTGGCCTTGTCGCGAGTCGGCGCACGGCGATCCCACAGGACGCTTCGGACAGCTGCGAGCCCCATAAGGCCGGCATCTGACGACGAGCACCGCATCGGCTCCGGCGGTGAAGTGTCGGGCGGGGCCGGGACCGGCGGCGAATCCGGCGCGTATGGCGGTGCGACCCGGGTGCGGCGGTATCAGCCTGCGCTGCGCAAGGGTGCGGCCGGTTGCGGCAGCAGCGCTGCAAAACGCTGCCGTACGGCGTGCCGGATGCCGTCGGCGTCGATGCCACTTTGCGCGAGCAGATCTTCGCGGCTCGCATGGTCGAGAAAAATGTCCGGCAGGCCGAGTTGCAGCAGCGGTTTCACGCAGCCTTCGGCAGCCAGAAATTCAGCGACGGCAGAACCGGCACCGCCCTGGACGGCATTGTCCTCGACGGTGACGAAAGCCTCGTGGGTGCGGGCGAGCTGCCGCAGCAACTCCTCGTCGAGCGGCTTCACGAAACGCATGTTCACGACAGTGGCGTCGATTTCCCGCGCGACGGTCTCGGCGGCGGCGACGGTGCTGCCGAACGCGAGCAGTGCGAGCTGTCGTCCTTCACGCCGCAGCTCCGCCTTGCCGATCGGGAGCGCGGTCAATTCCGCTTCGACGGCGCGCCCGGGACCGTGGCCGCGCGGGTAGCGCACGGCGGCCGGTCCGTCGTAACGGAAGCCCGTCGTGAGCATGCGGCGGCATTCGGCCTCGTCGGCCGGCGCCATGACGATCATGTTCGGGATGCAGCGCAGGTACGACAGGTCGAAGCTGCCGGCATGCGTCGCGCCGTCCGGGCCGACCACGCCGGCACGATCGATCGCGAACGTCACGTCGAGATTCTGGATGGCGACGTCATGGATGAGCTGATCGTAGGCTCGCTGCAGGAACGTCGAATAGATCGCCACGACGGGCTTGGCGCCCTCGCAGGCCATGCCCGCAGCGAGCGTGACCGCGTGCTGCTCGGCGATCGCGACGTCGAAATAGCGTTGCGGATATTCCTGCGAGAACCGCACCAGGCCCGATCCTTCGCGCATCGCCGGTGTGATGCCGTAAAGGCGCTCGTCGGCCGCGGCCATGTCGCAGAGCCAGTCGCTGAAGATATCGGTATAGGTCGGCTTGCCCGGCGCCTTCTTGACGAGGCCCTTGACCGGATCGAACGGGCCGACTGCGTGATATTCGATCTGCTCGGACTCCGCCGGCGCGTAGCCCTTGCCCTTGGTCGTGACGACATGCAGCAGCTGCGGGCCCTTGAGTTCCTTGACGGTGCGCAGCGCATGCAGCAGCGACGGCAGATCATGTCCGTCGATCGGGCCGGTGTAGTGGAAACCGAGTTCCTCGAACAGGGTCGAGGGCACGAACATGCCCTTCGCGTGTTCTTCCCAGCGGCGCAGGAAGCGCCAGACGAAGGAGTTGCGCGGCATGGCCGCCTTGGCGCGGTCGCGCAGCTGGTTCAGCCGGCGGCTCGACATCAGGCGCGCGAGCATCTTGCTCATGGCACCGACGTTTTCGCTGATCGACATGCCGTTGTCGTTGAGCACGACGAGCATGTCCGGCTCGACGTCACCGCCGTGGTTCAGTGCCTCGAACGCCATGCCCGCCGTGGCGGCGCCGTCGCCGATCACGGCGACCACCTTGCGCCGGTCGCCCTTGCGCTGTGCCGCTACCGCCATGCCGAGTGCGGCGGAGATCGAGGTGGACGAATGGCCGACGCCGAAGGTGTCGTATTCGCTCTCCTCCCGGCGCGGGAACGGCGCCAGCCCATCCTTTTTCTTCACCGTCGTGATGCGGTCACGGCGGCCGGTCAGTATCTTGTGCGGATAGCACTGGTGACCCACGTCCCAGACCAGGCGATCGTGCGGTGTATCGAACAGATAGTGCAGCGCGACCGTCAGCTCGATCACGCCGAGGCCGGCACCGAAATGCCCGCCGGATGTTGCGACCGATTCCACGAGGTAGGCGCGCAACTCCCGCGCGACGGAAGGCAGATCCGCGTCGCCGAGCTGGCGCAATGCGGCGGGGGTATCGAGTTTGGCCAGGAGCGGGTAACGCTCGGAGTCGATCATTTGCGCGGAAATCCGGACGGCAGGCCGGTATTTTCGGCGACGCTTGCGGCGGGGGCAAGGAAACAAACTTGCAAGATGAGGGCAGCGCATGTGGCACGGTGCCGCGGTACGGCCCGGAAACCCGTGCGCATTCCTGGCGGAGAACTGCCGGGAACGGCTCAGCTGGCCTGCCGGTGCTTCGGCAGGTGGCCCACGAGAAACTGCATCTGGTCAGCCAGAATGTTGCGATTGGACAGGATCAGGTGCTCGACCCAGCTGGGCCGGTACGGTACGGCGAGCAGAGGCATGCCCGCCTGCTGCGGCGTGCGGCTGCCTTTCCGGACATTGCAATGCAGGCAGGCGCTGACCACGTTTTCCCACTCGTCGAGACCGCGCTTGGACAGCGGAATCACGTGGTCGCGCGTCAGCTGGTTCTTGTGGAAGTGCTGCCCGCAGTACAGGCAAAGATGGCGGTCACGGGCAAACAGCGCAGTGTTCGTCAGCGCCGGGGCAGGCTCGTAGCAGCCCGGACGCGCGTGCCCGCGGCTGGCGACGATCGGATGCAGGTCGAGCCGGCTCTGCAGGCCGGAATCGCGATTCATGCCACCGTGTATCGTCAGGCAGGGATCGCCGAGGGTCCAGGCGACCGCGCCGCGAACGTAGAGGCAGACCGCTTCCTGCCAGCTCATCCAGTCGAGGATGCGGCCGGTCGAATCCAGCGACAGCACGCGTGTCGTATGGATGTCGTTCCGTGTACGGATAGCTCCGAGCATTCAGTCCTCCGTTTGCGCCAAACGCGAAACGGGCGTTCCTGCCGTCGTAACTCCCTGATTGCGCGGGGAGCATAACGGAATTCACGGAGGAAGGGGCGGCGGACGGCTACGGTTCGTCCGCCGCAAGTCGCGCTGTGCGGCATCAGTCGCCCGTCAGCACGGTCGTGAACGTACCGGGCGTCGTGTTGCCCGCCAGCGTGTTGTTCTTGTAGGTGCTGAGGGTGGCCCCGCCGACAGCGGCCACGCCGGTGCCGTTGCCGGTAATGGTCGAGTTGGAAACGACGATCGACGCAGTGGCGTTCAGTGCGCGGATGCCGACGGAAGTATTGTTCGTCACACGCGAGTTGTTGACGCTGATTGCTACAGCTGCGCCAGAACTGTTGGCGAAGATGCCGTTCTGGTCGTTCTGGCTGACGACCGAGTCGTTGACCACCGCGGTACCGGATACGACGGTCAGGCCCGCCTTGTTCGCATAGAGACGCGATTTCTCGAGTGTAAGCACGGCGGAACCTGCGCCGGTCGGCGCTACCGAGATGGCCGAGCCGCCCGTGACACGCGTGATGGTCGTATTGCGCACGAGCGCTCTGGCCGCGCCGGATGGTGCCAGGTCGATGCCGTTGCCCGTCACCCCCTGGATCGTGCAGTCCTCGACGACGAGGCGGCCGCCGCTGATCATGCGGATACCGTTGAGGCCGGTTCCGGCGCCGTTGATGTGGATGCTGCGCAGCGTGACCATGTCGGTGGCATTGGGCAGGTTGATGATGACGCCGTTGGTACCTGCGTTGAGAATGCTGCCGAGCTGGCCGTCGGTTTCGATTGTGATCGGCTTGGTGATCGTCACGGCGCCGTAGCCGCCCGGATCGAGCACGCTGATCGCACCGCCGCTGGCGGTCTTGGAAATCGCGCCCGCGAAGGTCTTGCACGGCGCCGTGCGACTGCACGGATTGGCGTCGTCGCCTACGCCCGAAACCCAGGTGCGTGTGGCTTGTGCGTGGGCGCTGGCCGCGAGCAATGCGTACAGCAGGATGGCTGCGGCGACGTGACGGAACACGGTAAACGGTTTCATGAATTACCCCTGTGGCTGCTACGGAGGGAGACACCGCGGCGGGCGCGGACCTGTCCTGTATGCAAAGCGTAGCGAGGCCGCCGGAACTATTGCCGGAAACGGCTCGACGGCAGACCAGTCGCCCCCCGGCCGGTCCACGGGGGGATTGTATGCCGCGGCCCGTATCAGGGCGTGAGGGACGGCCGGGACGTGCCGCTATTTGACGGGCTTGGCCATTCGCAGCAGTTCCACGCCGAAGCCATTGCGTTCATACAGGGCACGCGCGCGGTGATTGCCTTCGAACACGGCCAGCGTGACATGCCGGCAATGATGCTCGCGGGCGAATCGTTCGCTGTAGGCGAGAAGCGCGCTGCCGACGCCTTTACCATCGTGCTTCGGCGCCGTGACGAGATCGGAGATGTGGCAGTTCTGTGCGCCCGTGAAGAAATCGGTCACGAGCTGCAGGTGGAGGAAACCCACGAGTTCGCCGTCGTCGTCTTCGGCAACGAAAAGATGCGAGCCGGCTGGCTGTTCACGCAGGTGGCGCGTGATGTCGCGGCGTATGCCTTCGGCTGTCTCGCCCCGGCGGCGCCAGCGCGGCAATTCGAAATCCACGAAACGTTCGACCAGGCCCAGGATGAAGTCGTCGTCGCCCGCATCGGCGAGGCGAATGTGGATGCCGGATTGTTGGTCCATGAGCGCAGTGTCGAAAAGAGGAAGTTGCGCGGGTTCTGCAGACGCCGCCTGGCGGCGCGGCGTACGAAACTTAGCGGAAGGGCCGGGCGCTGCGCCAGTCCTGGCCGAAGGCGCCTGCGAACGCCGGGACGGTCGCAGGCGCCGCCGGGTCAGCCGAACAGTGCGTCGGGCATCGCCATGAGGCTTTCCGCACCGGCGCGGATCGCGGCGATATGGCCGCGCGTGCGCGGCAGGATGCGGGAAAAATAAAAGCGTGCCGTCAGGCGCTTGGCAAGCTTGAACTCGGCGCCGTGACTCGGCGACGCGTCTGCGGCCGCGACACTGCGCACCCAGAAATACGCCAGAGCGACATAGCCTGCGTAGAACAGATAGTCGACGGCGGCGGCACCGAGTTCCTCGGCATCACCGACGGCTTTCTTGCCGATCTCCTGGGTCAGTGCGATCCACTCCTGGGTGAGCTCGGCCAGTGGCTTGATGAACTCGATGATCTCGGCGTTCGCCTGCTGCGCCTGGCAGAACGCGCTGATCTCCTCGACGAAATGACGCAGGCCGGCGCCCTGGAGCTGCATGATCTTTCGGCCGAGCAGGTCCAGCGCCTGGATTTGCGTGGTGCCTTCATAGATCGTCGTGATGCGCGCGTCGCGCATGAACTGTTCCATGCCCCACTCGGCGATATAGCCGTGGCCGCCGAAGATCTGCATCGCGCAATAGGTGGACTCCTGGGCCGCCTCGGTCAGCAGTCCCTTGACGATGGGGGTCAGGAAGCCGAGCAGTTCGTCCGCACGCTGGCGTTCCGCCGTGTCTTCGCTGCGTTCGGCAATATCGACGAGCGTTGCCGCGTAATAGCCGAGCACCCGCCCGCCTTCGGCGAACGCCTTTTGCGTGAACAGCATGCGGCGGATGTCCGGATGCACGATCAGCGGGTCGGCGGGTTTGTCGGGACGCTTCGGGCCGCTGAGCGAGCGCATCTGCAGGCGGTCCCGCGCATAGGCGAGGGAGTTCTGGTAGGCGCGCTCGGTCAGTGCCAGACCCTGATAGCCGACCGCGATGCGCGCGGTGTTCATCATGGTGAACATCGCGTTGAGGCCCTTGTTCGGCTGGCCGATCAGATAGCCTTCCGCGCCGTCGAAGTTCATGACGCAGGTCGACGAGGCCTTGATGCCCATCTTGTGTTCGATCGAGCCGCAGGCCAGCGCGTTGCGCCCGCCGACGCTGCCGTCGCGCGCTACCTTGAACTTCGGCACGATGAACAGCGAAATGCCCTTGGTGCCCGGAGGCGCATCCGGCAGGCGCGCGAGCACGAGGTGCACGATGTTCTCGGTGAGGTCGTGCTCGCCAGCCGTGATGAAGATCTTGGTGCCGCTGATGCGGTAGGTCCCGTCGGCCGCCGGCTCAGCCTTTGTCTTGAGCAGGCCAAGATCGGTGCCGCAATGCGGCTCGGTCAGGCACATCGTGCCGGTCCAGCGCCCTGACACGATGGGTTTCAGGAATACCTCGCGTTGCCATTCCTCGCCGTGCTGCTTCAGCGCTTCGCTGGCACCGTGCGAAAGCAGCGGGAAATTGGCCCACGACAGGTTGGCCGAATCGAGCATCTCTTTCACCGCGGCGCCGATCGCTTCCGGCATGTGCTGGCCGCCGTATTGCTCCGGTGCGTTGAGCGCGGCCCAGCCGCTGTCGCAGAACTGCGCATAGGCTTCCTTGAAGCCCTTCGGCGTGGTGACGACGCCGTTTTCGAAATGGCAGCCTTCCTGGTCGCCGCTCTGATTCAGCGGGGCCAGCACCTGCTCGGCGAAGCACGCCGCTTCGTCGAGCACCGCGTCGCACACATCGCGTGTCGCCGCGTCGCCGCCGGGCAGACGCGCGATCAGAGCGTCTGCCCCGAGCACGTCGAAAAGGGCGAATCGCATATCGGTCAGCGGGGCGGCGTACTTGCTCATGAGTCAACCCTTGGTCGTCAACGGTAGGTATCGGGCCGGCCCGGGACCGGCGACAGCCGGCTGGACTGGCTCAGTGGGAATTTCTTGGCCGGCTCGCCGCTTTCGATGCCGCCGCGCAGCTGATAGCCGACGGAACCGCTGCGAGCAGTTTCGGCGAGCTTCGTCGCGGCATCGCGGCTCGGTGCGAGCGTGGCCTCGATCACATCGGCCGACTGCCCCGGAATCTCGAGTTGCGGGCGGACATACAGCGCGCCGGCATTGACCCCCTCGATCTCGAGCCCGGCCTCGATGGTGTCGAAACGCATGGCCACGGTGCTGAAATTCTGCAGGCGCAGTTCGAGCAGCCAGCGGCCGTCGGCCTGCACCGCGAGTTGCTGGATGCTCAGCGCCGGCGGATTGATGCGGCGCACCGGCTTGCCGCCGCCGCAGGCTGCGAGCAGCGTGAGGGACACGAGAACGAGCGCGAAGCGAAGGACGGGCGACAGCTTCATCGATGGGCCTCAAACGATTGTTTGAATGTTAGCGCGGGGCCGGCGGTTCGGGCAAAGGGCCGGGCTGCCGGCCAGCGTAGTCTGGCCGATGTGAATCAGGGATGGTCGCGGGTGGGTTTCTTTCGCCGACGGGCGGGTCGCGTTCCGGCCGGCGTCGGCGTGCTGGGCGGCCGGTGCGGGTTCCGCTAGCATGGCGACCGTCGCTTTTCCGGCACCGAGGTAGTCGTCCCATGCGCCAGTAATGCCGCCGTCATCCTGACGGCCCGTTCGTGCCCGTTCCCCCGGAACGGGGCGCAATCGGCATTGGCTGGAGCTCCGCATGACACATCCCTTCGTCACGCTCGATCGCGTGTCGTACGCGCTGCCCGACGGCAGACGCCTGTTTTCCGGGCTGAATCTCGATCTCGACGCACGCCGGACCGCGCTCGTCGGCCGCAACGGCGTGGGCAAGAGCATCCTCGCCGAACTCGTTGCCGGGCAGCGCGTACCGGCTACGGGGCAGCGCGTCTCGCGCGTCCGTACGTTCCATCTCCCACAACGCCTGGCGCCGGCACCGGGCGTGACAGTCGCTGCGCTGGCCGGTGTGAGCGCCGCCCTCGACGCGTTGGCGCGCATCGAGGCCGGCGGTATCGACGAGTGTGATTTTGACCTCGTCGCCGGGCGCTGGGGTCTGCGCCAGCGGGTGAGGGCGCTGCTCGACCGGCACGGCCTGGGACATCTGCGGCCGGAGCAATCGGCCGATACCGTGAGCGGCGGCGAACAGACCCGCGTGGCACTGCTGGGGGCCTGGCTCGCCGAGGCCGATGTACTGGTGCTGGACGAGCCGACCAACCATCTGGACCGCGTACAGCGTGCGGCGCTGCGCACGCAACTGCTCGCCTGGAACGGCGGGCTGCTCGTCGTTAGCCACGATCGCGCGCTGTTGCACACGATGGAGCGCATTCTCGAACTCGACGCCGACGGCCTGCATGACTATCCCGGCGACTACGCCAGCTATCGGCGGGCCGGCGCTGCCGCGCAGCGGCGGGCAGAGGAAGTACTCGCGCGCCGCAAGCTCGAACGGCGGCGTGGCGAGGCCGAGCTGCGCGCGCAGCGCGAGCGGCAGGAGCGGCGCGCGGCGCGGGGCTCACGCAGCGCGCGTGAGGCGAACCAGGCGCCGATCCTTCTGGGCATGCAGAAGCAGCGCAGCGAAGCCAGCGCGGGCCGGCTGGAACGCCGCCGCACCGAACGGCGCGCAATGCTGCAGGCACAGGTCGCCGAGGCGGCGCGCAACGTCGGTTCCGACGCGGACATTGTCGTGTTCACGCCCGCCGCGGCGACCGCGTGTATGCGGCGTGCCCTCGTGCTCGACGGTCTCGTGCTACCGCGCGGCGCGGCCGGTACCCGCCCGCTCGATCTGGTCGTTCACGGCGGCCAGCGCATCGGCGTGGTCGGTGAGAACGGCAGCGGCAAGTCGACCCTGCTGCACGTGCTTGCCGGCAGGCTGGCTCCGCTGCAGGGGCGGTGCGAAGTCGCTGTACCGTTCGCTTTGCTCGATCAGACGCTGGAGCTGCTTTCGGCAGAGTGCAGTGTGCTGCAGCAACTCAACGCGCAGGCTCCGGGCACGGACGCGGCCTCGCTGCGTTCGCGGCTCGCGCTACTGGGGTTCGACGCATCGGCCGTGGCGCGCCGTCCGTGTCAACTCAGTGGCGGTGAACGCCTCAAGGCGGCGCTTGCCGTCGCGCTTTACCGTGACGATCCTGCAGGGCTGCTGCTGCTCGACGAACCCGACAACCACCTCGACCTCGCCGCGCTGGGAGCGCTGGAGCGCATGCTGCAGCAGTACCGCGGTGCGCTCGTGGTGGTGTCGCACGACGAGGCCTTTCTCGACGCGCTATCGCTCGACACGCGCATCGAGACAGGCCCCGATGGGTGGCGAGTGTCAGCCTGGTGATGTCTGGCGGGCCGATGGGGTGATAGTCGGAAATCCGACCACTGCGAAGCACCCATCGGTTCCGGAACGTGCAATTGGGCCTGCGAGGTTCGGCTTTCCCCGGGGCGGCGGCTCAGCGTGTGCTGGTGGCGAGACGGCAACCGAGAACGACGAAGAGTGCGCCGGCGGTGCCTTTTGCGATTCTCGCCACGCGCGTGCTGCCGCCGACCTTGCGGGCGAGGGCGGCGGCGCCGAACGCAACGCACAGGTTCCACAGCGTGCCGTTGAGATTGAACACGAGTCCGAGGATCAGCAGGGCCAGCGACGGATGTGGCGCCGATGGGTCGACGAACTGGGGCAGGAACGCCAGGAAAAACACGGCCACTTTCGGGTTCAGCGCGTTGGTGACGAAGCCCTGCAGGAAAATCGTCCGTGACGACGCCGGGGGCGTCGGCTGTGCCGTCTCGGCGGTCGCTGCGATTGCCGCACCGCGCAGCAAGCCCAGACCCAGCCAGATCAGGTAGGCGGCGCCGGCCAGCTTCATCAGCATGAACGCCTGTGCGGACGTGGCGAGCAGGGCCGACACCCCCACAATGGCGGTCAGCACGTGCACGAAGCAGCCGGCGGCGATACCCAGCGCGGCGACCACCCCGGCCTTGGCGCCTTGCGCTGCCGAGCGGCCGGCGACGTAGAGAAAGTCGGCGCCGGGAACCAGGTTGAGCAGCAGGCCGCTGGCGACGAACAGCGCGAAATCGTGAATACCCAGCATCTGCGTCCCCACGGAGCGAGTGCCCGGGAATCGGGCCGCCGAATCCGCCGCACCAATACACGATGGAGTGCCGCCACTGCAATCGGCAACCGCGTCCTGTGTTCCGCCATGGTGGCCATGCGGTTCGCGCGGACCGAGCCGGTCATCCGGTACGCGGCGGAGCGCGTGCGGCCGACACGTCGACCCGTGCCTCGGAAACTTCGCAGGCCGCACGGCGGCGGCTACCCGGCGTCGTGACTGCGCCCATCCGTTAGCATCTGCGGATGACCTCCTCCGCTCTCGAAGTTCTGCACCGCGTTTTCGGCTACGCGAGTTTCCGCGGCGAACAGGCCGCGATCGTCGACCACCTGACCGCGGGCAACGACGGCCTGGTCCTGATGCCGACCGGCGGTGGCAAGTCACTCTGCTATCAGGTGCCGGCCCTGTTGCGCGAAGGCACCGCCGTCGTGGTGTCGCCGTTGATCGCGCTGATGCAGGATCAGGTCGATGCGCTGACCCAGCTCGGCGTCGCCGCGGCGTTTCTCAATTCATCCCTGTCGCCGCAGGATCAGCGCGAGGTCGAGCAGCGCCTGCTGCGTCGCGAGCTCAAGCTGCTCTACGTCGCGCCGGAACGCCTGCTTGGCGAGCGCATGCTCGACCAGCTCGAGCGCGTGCCACTGTCTCTGTTCGCCATCGATGAGGCGCACTGCGTCTCGCAATGGGGACACGATTTCCGACCCGAGTACCGCGGGCTGAACCTGCTGCACCAGCGCTTCCCGCGGGTGCCCCGCATCGCGCTGACCGCGACGGCCGACGCGCCGACGCGCGCGGAAATCGTCGAGCGTCTGGGCCTCGACGGCGCACGCCAGTTCGTCGCGAGCTTTGACCGGCCGAACATCCGCTATCAGGTCGTCGAAAAGGACAATGCGCGGCGTCAGCTGCGCGAATTCCTTGCCGACCGCCGCGACGAATCCGGCATCGTCTATTGCCTTTCGCGCAAGAAGGTCGACGAAACGGCCGCCGCGCTGGTTGCCGACGGTTTCGACGCGCTGCCGTACCACGCCGGCATGGAGCAGGCGGCGCGCGCGGCGAACCAGCAGCGCTTCCTGCGTGACGACGGCGTGGTCATGGTCGCGACCATCGCCTTCGGCATGGGCATCGACAAGCCCGACGTGCGCTACGTCGCGCATCTGGATCTGCCCAAGAGCATGGAGGGCTACTATCAGGAAACCGGGCGTGCCGGACGCGACGGCCTGCCTGCCGAGGCCTGGCTCTGCTACGGGCTGGGCGATGTGGTCACGATGAGCCAGATGATCGCGCAGTCGGAATCGGGCCAGGAGCGCAAGCGCGTCGAGCGTGCCAAGCTCGAAGCCCTGCTCGGCTATGCCGAAGCCACGGGCTGCCGACGGCGCCTGCTGCTCGCCTATTTCGGCGAGTCGCGCAGCGAAGACTGCGGCAATTGCGACAATTGCCTGTCGCCGCCGCGCAGCTGGGACGCGACCGAGGTCGCGCAGAAGGCGCTGTCGGCGGTCTACCGCACCGGGCAGCGGTTCGGGGTCGGTCACCTCGTCAGTGTGTTGCGCGGCGAGGACAACGAACGCCTGCGCAGCTGGAACCACGACAAGCTCAGCGTCTTCGGCATAGGTCGCGATCTCGATGCGCGCCAGTGGAGTGGCGTTTTCCGCCATCTCGTCGCTGCGGGTTATCTCGCCGCCGACCACGAGGGCTACGGTACGCTGCACCTGACTGAATCCAGCCGCGAGGTGCTCAAGGGAGGCACGCGCGTGCTCATGCGCTTCGAGGCCGGCAATGACCAGCGTCGCGCCGAGCGCAGAGCCGCGCGCAAGAGTGGACGCGGCGCGACAGCGCACAACAGCCTGCAGATCGGCGACGACGAACGTGCGTTGTGGGACGCGCTGCGCGCCGTGCGGGCGCGGCTCGCGAAAGAGCAGACCGTGCCCGCCTACGTGATCTTCCACGACGCGACGCTGCTCGACATGCTGCGTGAGCATCCGGTGTCGATGCGCGAGCTGGGCCAGATCAGCGGCGTCGGCGCGACCAAGCTCGAGAAATACGGCGAGGCCTTCCTCGCGGTGCTGACGAAAGATCCCTAGGAAAGGCCTGAACGACCTGAGGCAGGGCTTGCATGTCCCTGCTGCACATCGCCACGATCCCGCCAACCGCCTGCATGCCACGCGGTTGGCCGCCTGCTTGACTCAGGCGGCTTCCAGCGGCCGGAGCCACATCCTCCCTCGGTTTCAGTGCCATGCCTGCTGTCCCGGGGATGCCCGAGCCGCCGGGATTCAGGGCTTGGCCGCCGGGGCGCGCTTCGGCAGGGCATTGGCATTGTCCATGTCGGCCGCGATGCGCCAGATGCCGTCGGCGCCGCGGCGCAGCACGAGCACGAACTTGCCGAAGTCCGGCTTGCCGTCGCCCCCGCCGAAGCCGCCGATGACGTAGGCCATGTCGGCAGACTCGGCGTAGTGCAGCGCGCGCAGCGCGAGCGGCATGCCGGCATTCTGTGCATACGCGGCGCGGATCGCCGCTGCACCCGCGGCGGGCAGCTGGCCGTTCGGCAGCGCATAGCCGTCAGAAGTGAATAGCCGCGCGAGGGCCGCGTCATCCCTGGCGGTCCAGGACTTTTCATAGTCGCGCAAGACACGCTCGATCGCGGGCGGAAGCGCTATTGACGTCAGGGAGGCGGCGGGCGGCGGGGACACGTCGGCCCAGGAGGCGACGGAGACCGCGGCGGTCAGTACGAGCAGGCAAACCAATAGACGGCGAATCACGCGATAGCTCCAGATGAACAGGTTCAAGCGCATAGTGACGTAACGGGATGCGCTACCCCCTCATCCGGCGCCCGTGAGGGCGCTATTCGCAAACGTCGCGGGCGTTGTCGGCCGGTTCGCGGCGATTGCGGTGGCCCGCCTGACCGGCTTGCGAGCCTTGACACTGCATCCGCAATCGCCCCGGCCATACCCTGCTCTGCCGAGTCGCCACGGCGCTTCGCACGATCAACGTCGCAGGTTCTGAGACCGGCGCCGGCTATAGCGCAGCGGGTCTCTGCTCCGGGAATTCCGTCATGTCCACCGATCTCGCCCGGCACATCGCCGACCGACTGCCTGCGCCGCCCGATCCGGAACGGCTGCTGACGCGTCTCGCCCGGCGCTATGCCGACCGCATCACCGGCCGGTTCACGCTGCCGGCCCGACCCGGCCGCTACGCCGAGTTGCCGGACACCCTTTCGCCGGCATTGCGCGCGGCGCTGCAGGCACGTGGCATCACGCGGCTGTACAGCCATCAGGCCGAGGCCTGGGACTCGGTGCAGCGCGGCCAGCACACCGTGGTCGTGACACCGACCGCGTCGGGCAAGACCCTGTGCTACACCCTGCCCGTGGTGGACGCGGCGTTGCGGTCGCGCGCGAAGGCGCTGTATTTGTTCCCGACCAAGGCGCTCGCGCAGGACCAGGTGGCGGAACTGCTCGAGCTCAACCGTGCCGGCGCCCTGGGACTGCGGGCGTTCACCTTCGACGGTGACACCCCCGGCGATGCGCGCCAGGCGATACGGCTGCACGGCGACATCGTCGTCAGCAATCCGGACATGCTGCACCAGGGCATGCTGCCGCACCACACGAAATGGGCGCAGTTCTTCGAGAACCTGCGCTACGTCGTCATCGACGAAATCCACAGCTACCGCGGTGTGTTCGGCTCGCATCTCGCCAATGTGCTGCGGCGGCTGGCGCGCGTCTGCGCGTTCTACGGTGTCAGTCCGACCTTCATCCTCTGCTCGGCGACAATCGGCAATCCGCGTGAGCATGCGCAGGCGCTGATTGGTCAGCCGGTGCATGCGGTGACCGAAAGCGGCGCACCCTGTGGCGAAAAGCACGTGCTGCTGTGGAATCCGCCGGTGGTCAACGCCGACCTCGGCCTGCGTGCATCGGCACGATCGCAGGTCACGCGCATCGCGCGTGCGGCGATCCGGGCCAGGCTCAAGGCGCTGGTGTTCGCGCCGTCGCGGCTCATGGTCGAGGTGCTGACGAAGTACCTGAAGGACGTGTTCGATCACGATCCCCGCAAGCCCGCCCGCATCCACGCCTATCGCGGCGGCTATCTGCCGACCGAACGCCGCCGTACCGAGCAGCTCATGCGCTCGGGCCAGATCGATGGCCTCGTGAGTACGTCGGCGCTGGAGCTCGGCGTCGACATCGGTGCGCTCGATGTCGTGCTGCTGCAGGGCTATCCGGGCTCGATCGCGGCGACCTGGCAGCGCTTTGGCCGCGCCGGGCGGCGCCGGCAGGCGGCGATCGGCGTGCTGGTCGCATCGAGCCAGCCGCTCGACCAGTACATCGTGCGGCATCCCGAGTTTTTCCGATCGGCGCCGCCGGAACAGGCGCGCATCGCGCCCGACCAGCCGCTGATCCTGCTCGACCACATCCGTTGTGCCGCGTTCGAACTGCCGTTCGTGGACGGTGACGGTTTCGGCTCGGTCGAACCCGGCGCCTATCTGCAGGTGCTCGCCGAGTCGGACGTCGTGCATCGCGAAGCGCAGCGCTGGGAATGGATCGCCGACGCCTACCCGGCGAATGCCGTCAATCTGCGGTCGGTCGCCGATGGCAACTTCGTCGTCGTCGACCGCAGCGACGGACGGCAGAACATCATCGCCGAGGTCGACTACTCCAGTGCGGCGCTGACGCTCTACGAGGGAGCGATCCACATGGTGCAGTCGGTGCCGTATCAGGTCGAAAAGCTCGACTGGGACGGGCGCAAGGCCTACGTGCAACGTACGCACGCGGACTACTACACTGACGCGATCGACTACACCCGGCTCAAGGTGCTCGAACGCTTCGATGGCGTGCGTGCCGCTGCGGGCAATGCCTATCTCGGCGAAGTGCATGTCGTGCGCCGCGTGGCCGGCTACAAGAAGATCCGCTACTACACGCACGAGAACATCGGCTACGGGCCGGTCAGCTTGCCGGACCAGGAACTGCATACGACCGCACTCTGGTGGCAATTGCCCCAGGAGGCGCTCGATGCGGCGTTCGCCTCGCGGCAGGATGCGCTCGACGGATTCCTCGGCGCGGCCACGGCCCTGCACACGGTCGCGAGTGTGCGCGTCATGGCCGAGGCACGCGACCTCATGAAGTCGGTCGGCAGCAGCGACGCCGGCGCGTTCGTCGAACGCGATCCGAACGGCCGCGGGCGCTGGCGTGTCGACGATGCGGGAGGCGATGCCATTGACGATACCGAGCGGTTCACACCGACGGTCTATCTCTACGACAACTATCCCGGTGGCGTCGGGCTGAGCGATCCCCTGTTCCGCGTGCAGGCCGATCTCGTTCGCGAGGCGGCGGCGCTGATCGGCGACTGTGCCTGCCGCGCCGGCTGTCCGGCCTGTATCGGTCCGGTGCTGGCCATCGACGAAACCGCCGCAGCGACACCGAAGACGCACGCGGCGCGCGTGCTCACCCTGCTGAGTGATGCGTGAGCGTGCTCGTCGAGAAATTGCGCCGGCTGCGCAGTCAGGCGGGTGTATCGCCTGCTGCCGCCACGCCGCCGCGTGTCGCCGCATCGGTGTCCCTGCCGCGAGTCGAGTCTGACGTCGAACGGTTGCGCCGGCTGCTCGACCTGAGGCCGGCGCGCGCCGTGCAGCGAGCGCCGGCGCGTGAGGCGTTGCCGCTGGTCGGCGACACGGTCGCGCCTGGCGTGCAGTTGGTCGAGCACCGCTACGCCGCCACGGTCATGGCGCCGCTGCTGCCGCCGCGCTGGCCCGATGGCGAGCCCGTGGCCCGCGGACGTTTCCTGTGCTTCGACACCGAGACCACGGGGCTGGCCGGCGGCAGCGGCACGCGTGCGTTCATGATCGGCGCGGCCGACTGGTGCGATGGTGCTCTGCGTGTGCGTCAGCTCTATCTGACGGCGATGGCGGGCGAAGCGGCGATGCTCGCGCATTTTTCAGGCTGGTTGACGCCCGACACGGTGCTCGTGAGCTACAACGGTCGCAGTTATGACGCACCGCTGCTGAGCACGCGTTATCGCCTGCAGCGCATGTCCGACCCGCTGCGCGGGCGGGCGCACGTGGACTTGCTGCACCCGGTACGCCGGCGCTATCGCGGGCGCTGGGAAAACTGCCGGCTCGCCACGATAGAGCGCCAGCTTCTGCGCATCGTGCGCGAAGACGATCTGCCGGGCTCCGAAGCGCCCGCGGCCTGGCGCAGTTTTCTGCGCGAGGGGCATACCACGCCGCTCGCGCGTGTGGTCGAGCACAACCGCCAGGACGTGGTCACGCTGGCTCGTTTGCTCGAACACCTGGACGAGAGCGCGGGGGCATGGCTGGGCAGCGCGCCATAGCGCGGCGCGCCGGACGGTCATGGACGCCGGCGCCATCATCGGCTGGCGTGTGGCCGGAAAAGGGCCAGGATGGAACCGCGGGAGGTGGCGGGCGTCCCTGCGACTGCGCCGCGATCCCGTCCGGGCTGAGAAACGGCAATGCGCCTGATCGAGCGCAGTGCCGTGGCCGCGACATGCTCCGCAACGCCGTCGACCGGCGCGGCCGTGCCGGTCAGATGATGCGGCACTGCAGGCCGCAGAGCTGGTCCTCGTGCAGTGCGTCGGCGACGTGCCGCCAGGTCATGCCGGGATCCAGCGCGCCGCGATAGAGCTCGGTATCGAACTCAACCGCGAACGTGGGCCACTCGTCACGCGGGGTCGGCAGTTGCCGTATGCGGTAGTGACCCTGGGGCATCGCCTCGAACAGGATGTTCAGCAGGGTTTCGCGCGCCATCTCCGGTTCCTGGTTGATCGCGACGGCATGCATGCTGGTCCAGTTGAAGCCCATGGCCCCGTCTCCGTCGGCCCTGTCGTCGGACGCCAATGTAGCAATCCCGGACGGCTTGTCGTGGCGGAATTTCCACTACGCAGAAAAAGGGATTGAGCCCAAAAGGCCGAAACCGGCGGGCGCCGGCCGGCGGTGGGCACAGGCTGGCGGCGGTGGAACGAGGGGCTGGCTCAGTCCGAGCCGAGCGCCGGATGGGACGCCCAGGCAGGCATCGAGCGCATGTAGGCACGGGTGCGCCGTTCTGCGGTGTCGCGCGACAGTTCGGGTTCGCGCCCGAGCAGCCACTGCACCATGCGTTCGAAGCGCTCCTCGAACGGCTGCAGGTGGCCGTTGGCGTCGACGCAATAGCGGCAGTACGTGCCGCTGTCGATGGTCATGCCGCAACTTTCGCAGCTGTGGGCAGGGTTCATGGTGCACTCCGGGGCGGGGGGAAAGGCGAAGCGGCGGCAACCAGTGCGCGCAGGCCGTCGACGAGGCGTTCGCGGTCCGCGGCGCTCATGCGTGTGAGCGCATCGTGAAGCGCGTCGCGCGCGAGCACCTGCTGCGATCGCTCGAGTACGGCGCGGCCGGCATCGGTGAGCCAGAGCAGCGTGCGGCGACGGTCCCGGCCGTCCGGGCTGCGGGCGATCCAGTCATTGGCTTCGAGGCGGTCGACGAGCTCGCTGACTGCGGACGGGGCCCGCTCGAAATGACGCGCGGCTTCACCGACGGTCAGTGGTCCGGTCTGCCAGAGATGCTGCAGGACCGCGAGCGATTCCGCGCCCGGCCGTTTCTCGCCCAGTGCCCAGCGCGCATGCAGCCTCGCGTAGACCGCCGGGTAGAGGTGGGCGATTTCGGTGGCGATGGTGTCGATCTCGGACATGCCGCGGCATTGTAGGAGCCCGAATTGCTTCGGCAATCCCGAACGATCTCGCACGCTCCGATCGCGCCGCTACTGCGGGTTCTGCGGCAGCCCGTCGGCGATGTCGTAGTAGTCGCCCTTGTCGGCGACGAAGATGTGTATGCCGAGGGTGGTGCCAGTGGGCGTGTCGAACGCGCCCATGGCGACGGCCATTTTCTCGCGCCCGGCGGCATCCCAGAACAGCGCGGCACCGCAGGTGGCGCAGAACCCGCGGCGTACCTTCGTCGAGGACTGGAACCACGTCAGGTTCTCGGCGCCATGGACGGTCAGATCGCTGCGTACCACGTCGGTCGAGGCCCAGTAATGGCCCGACTGCTTGCGGCAGCGCGTGCAGTGGCAGGCGTCGGGGCTATGCAGGGGCGCGGCGACGTCGAACCGCACGGCGCCGCAGAGGCACGAACCTCGGTGCATGGTGATCTCCGTTCGCGACAGGGGCACTGCGGGTCAGCGCGGCCGCGATGCTCCGCCGCGCCGGGCCAGGAACGCAAGCGTCAGTACGAGCAGGAACAGGCCGTAGCCGACGAGGCTGGCGAGTACCTGCTTCCAGATCGCGCCAGCGGCCGGGTCCGCATGCGCCATGCTCCATTGGCCGCCGAGCATGGCGGCCGCGAGGGCGAGCAGCAGACTCGCCGCGTCGAAACCGCGCTGCGCCGCCGTCGCGGGCTTGCGCCGCGTGCGCCAGAAGGCAATGCCCAGCACCAGGTACCAGGGCAGCAGCAGGATCAGCGACAAGTTGAGGGCGACGACGGGATTCATGGCTCAGCCGAGCACGCCGTGCGGTTGTACGAAGCCGGTCGCAATGCCGGCGAGCATGAGCAGCACCAGTACCACCGACAGCGCAATGCGCCGTGTCAGTGCCGCGACCATGCGAGTGCTGCCACCCTTGTCGGTCATCATGAAATACAGGCCGGCGCCCAGGTTGTAGACGATCGCGACGAGAAAGGCGACGACGATCAGGGTTTTCATGGTGTGGACCTCTGCAGTTCGTGGACGAGAGCGCCCAGCCGCTGCAGCGCCGGCAGCACGTCGTCGGCGGCATGGCCGCAGTTGATGCGCAGGCAATCGCTGAAACGGTGGTCGGGCGAAAAGATATGTCCCGGCGCAACGCCGATGCGCTCGCGCAGTGCCGCTTCGTGCACGCGCATCGCGTCGAGTCCCGCAGGCAGTGCGAGCCAGAGGAAATATCCGCCGCGGGGCCGCGTGAGCCGCGTGCCCTGCGGAAACGCGGATTCGACGACCTGCGTCGCGGCATGCATGCGCGCGGCCAGCGTGGTGCGCAGGCGGCGCAGGTGACGGTCGTAGCCGCCGTCCTCGAGGTACTGCAGCACTGCGGTCTGGGCGGGCACGGAAGCCGCCATCGTCGTCATCAGTACCAGCCGCTGGATGCGCTGTGCTTCGCGGCCCGCGGCTATCCAGCCCACGCGATAGCCCGGCGCCAGGCATTTCGAGAACGATGAGCAGTGCAATACCCCTCCGGCCTCGTCATAGGCCTTGGCCGGGCGTGGACGCTGCGAGCCGAAGTACAGTTCGCCGTAGACGTCGTCCTCGATCAGCGGCACGCCGTGCCGGGCGAGAAGCTCGACCAGTGCACGCTTGCGCGCGTCCGGCATCAGGGCGCCCAGCGGATTCTGGAACGTCGGCATCAGCCAGCAGGCGGCGACCTGCTGGCGCGCCAGGGCTTCGGCGAGCGCGTCCACGTCGATGCCGTGTTCGGGATCGGTGCGGATCTCCAGCGCGCGGAGCTTGAGCCGCTCGATCGCCTGCAGCGCGGCGTAGAACGCCGGCGACTCGATCGCCACGGTATCCCCCGGTCGAGTCACGGCCTGCAGCGCGGCATTGAGGCCTTCGAGCGCGCCATTGGTGATGACGATTTCGTCGGGCCGAAGCCGGATTCCGTCGATGCGGTAGCGCAGCGCGATCTGTTCGCGCAGGCGCGGATTGCCCGGCGCGAGATTGTCGACGATGGCATGCGGTGCGAGCCGGCGCAGCCCCCGGGCCGCGGCCTTGGCCAATGCCCCGAGCGGAAACAGATCGGGGCCGGGAAACGCCGAGCCCAGTGGTGCGACATCGCCGGAACGCGCGGCGCCGAGCACGGTGAACACGAGGTCGCTGACGGTTACTTCGTTGGCTTCCGTACCCGGCGCGGCGACCGCAAGCTCGCTGGTACCCGACGCAGGAACCGCCGATACGTAGAAGCCCGATTGCGGGCGGGCCTGGATCAGGCCGTCGCGTTCGAGCTTCTGGTAGGCCTGCAGCACCGTCGATGCACTGACGCCGCGGCGCGCGCGGGCCTCGCGCACGGAGGGCAGCCGGGCGCCGGCGCCGAGACCACCGTTGGCGATCAGCGTTGCGATTTCAGCGGCGTAGCGTTCGTAGAGCTTCACGGTTCGATGCCGCCCCAGGCGCCCACGTCATTTGCATCGACCGGGCGTGAACCATCGCCCCAGCGTGCGCGCAGCGTGCTCACGAGCGCGGCGACCTCCTCCGGTGTCAGCGTCTGCACGAACGGCGGCATCGTGTACGGCCGCGGATTCTGCGGCGTGGCTGGCGCCACCGCGCCGAACAGCACCAGCTTGACCGCGTTGATCGGGTCGGGGCCGGTGACCGCGGACGATGTGGTCAGCGCCGGATACTTGCCGGGTTTGCCGCGACCGTCGTCGCCGTGGCAGTCGGCGCAATGCAGCCGGTACAGGCGGTCGCCGAGCGCGCGGCGCTCGGCCGGCAGCTCCCGGCGCGGGAATTCCCGCGTGGCGGCCGGCGCCGGCAAGGAGCGCAGATGAGCCTCGATGTCGTGCGCATCTGACGGGCTCAGATGCTGCAGGTTCTGCGCGACGACATCGGCCATCTTGCCGTAGGCCGCGTGACCGTCGACGGCCGCGCCACGCAGATAGTCCGCTATCGCGCCGGGCGGGTAGTGCGCGAGTGTCTGCACGTTCAGCGCGGGGGCGTACCAGCCCTGTACGCGCCCGCCGCCGAGGCCTGCGCCGCTGGCCAGCGATGCGAAGGTGCCGCGGGTGCCGTGACAGACCGCACAGTGCCCTATGCCGTCGACGAGTGCCGCGCCGCGCTGCTGCGGCGTGGTGGATTCCGCTGCGGCGATATCGGGCACAGGGCGGTAATAGAGCAGGCGCCACATCGTCATCGCCCCGGGCAGATTCGCCGGAAAGTCGAGGGTATCGACGGCGGGTGTGGCCGCCACGCCGGGCAGGGTGGCGAGGTAGGCGAACAAGGCGTCGAGTGCGGTGTCGTCGAGGCGGGCGAAGCTGGCATACGGAAACACGGGCGACTGCACGCCGTTGCGGCTGACGCCGTGGCGCATGGCATGGCGGAACTCCGCCCCCGACCAGGCGCCGATGCCATGCTGCGGATCCGTCGTGAGGTTGCTGCTGTAGACGGTTCCGTACGGGGTCGCGAAGGCGCGTCCGCCGGCGTAGGCCGGTCCGCCGCGGGCGGTGTGGCAGCCGGCACAGTTGCCGATCGTGGCAAGGGCACGGCCACGATCGATGAGGGTCACGTCCGTGGAAACCACGCGTGGCTCGCCGTGCGGCACGCGGAACGGCGCCATGCCGCCCTGTTGCAGGAACGCCAGCAGCAGCCACGCGCCGGCGAGCAGCAGCAGCGGCAGCAGGAAGATCGTGGTGAACAGCAGTCGCCGGCGCAGGTTCATGGCTGCACCGGCGGCGTGGCATGTGGCAGGTCGGCGCAGGCGCGTGGCGGCACGAAGCTGCCTGCAGTAGCCGGGCGCTCCGGTCGTGCCGGCTCCTGCGCCGACAGCCAGTGCGCGATCGCACGGATTTCCGCGGGATCCAGCGCACGCGCGATCGCCGCCATGCAGTCGGGTTCCTGTGCCCGCCGCACGCCCGTGCGCCAGCCGCCGAACTGGGCGACGACATACTCTTCGGGCAAGCCGGTCAGGGCCGGGATCGCTGGTTCGAGGCCGGCGAGATTGTCGCCGTGACAGGCGGCGCAGGCCGGAATGCCGCGTGCCGTGTCGCCGTCGACGATCAGCGCGCGCGCGCGAATTGCCAGTGCCGGATCGACCGGCTTCGGCAGTGCGCCCGGCGACCGGGTGCGCGGGGGCATCGCGGCGAAGTGGCCGGCGATGGCGCTCAGGTAGGCATCGTCCATGTTGCGCATGAGCCAGCCCATCTGCGCGTAGTGGCGGTGGCCGTCGCGGAAGGCCTGCATCTGCCGCAGCAGGTAGCCGGCCGGCTTGCCGGCCAGATGTGGGTAGTACTCTGCGCCCGTGCGACCCTCGCCGCGCTCGCCGTGACACACGTTGCACGCGGCGAGACGCTCGGTGAGGTCGTCGGGGGTGTCCGCGGCGAAGGCCGGAACGGTGGTCAGCAGCGTCAGCAGCAACAGCCAGTGGCAGGGTTTCATGCTGCTATGGTGAACGTAACAGTTGCGACAGAACAGCGTCAGTTTTTTGGATGTTCGACCGTATCAGTTTGCGGTGCCGTCCGATGCGGCGTCGCTGCTGCGCGCCCGCGCGTTGCGTGCGCGCATGCCCGACTCGATGGCAGCGACGATTGCATCGATATCGGCGGGCTTGCCGAAATGCGCATCGAAGCCGGCGCCGAGGGCGTCGTCGCGTTCGCCAAGCGAGGCGAATCCGGTCAGCGCGATGGCGTAGCAGCGCGTCGCGCCGGCCGCATCCTCGCGGCGTCGTACGGTGCGCAGCAACTCATAGCCGTCCATGCGTGGCATCGCGATGTCGGCCACGATCACGTCGAAATGCCGGCGCTCGAGCTGTTCGAGGGCGTCGAAGGCATCATTTGCGGTAGAGACCAGTGCGCCCAGGGTCGAAAACAATGTCGCGATCGCGTCGCGGCCCGACACTTCGTCGTCGACCACGAGCACGCAGAGTCCGGCCAGCGATGACCGCACCGGCTGTGCGGCATGCGCCGTGCCGCGCAGGTCGAACGTGTTCGGCGTCAGCGGTAGCCGGACCACGAAGCGGGCGCCGCGGCCTTCGCCGTCGCTGCTCGCGCCGATGCTGCCACCGTGGGCGTCGGTCAGGTTGCGGGCGATCGCCAGGCCCAGGCCCATGCCGCCGAATTCGCGTGTCTTGCTGATGTCCCGCTGGCTGAATCGGTCGAACACCCGCGGCAGTTCGTCCGCTGCGATGCCGATGCCGGTGTCGGTGACGGCAATCTCCACGTGTGTGCCGACCTGCGCGAGCGTGACGTCGATGTGTCCGCCGGCCGGTGTGAACTTGAGCGCATTGTCGAACAGGTTGCCGAAGATCTGCTGCAGCCGGCGCAGGTCGCCGGTCACCATCACCGGCTGGTTCACCCCCGACGCAGCGACGGTCTGGTTGGCGGTCGCGGCCCTGACCGCGGCCGTTTCGACGAGCGAGCGGATCACCGCGGCAATGTCGGTGGCGCGCAGGTCAAGCACGAGCCCGCCGCTGGTGATGCGGGAAATGTCCAGCAGGTCGCTGATGAGCTGCGCCTGCGTGCGGCAGCTGCTGTCGATCGCGTCGAGGCCGAGTGCGGCCTTGGGATGAAGGTCGGCGACGCCGACCACGCGCAGCACCTGGAGCCAGTTCGCAATGACGTTGAGCGGCGCGCGCAGCTCGTGGCTGACCAGCGCGAGGAAATCGTTCTTGGCGGTGTTGGCGCGCTCGGACTCGGCGCGCGCGCGATTGGCGACATCCAGCGCGATCTTCAGATGATGGATGTCCTGGAATGCGAGCACCGCGCCGTCGATGCGACTGTCGCTGGTCTGGTAGGCGCGTGCCCAGAGCACGTACCAGTTGCCGGCAGCGCCCTGGATCTCCCGCTCGACCGGGCGCAGTTCCTGCAGTGCTTCATGGAACGCGGCATCGAGCACGCCGTCGGCGAATGCCGGCGTGGCGTCGAGGCGCCGCCCCAGGCTGGTTTCATCCACGGCAAACAGTTCCGCGGCCGCCGGTGAGAAATGCCGCAGGCGCTGCTCCCGGTCGAGCATGAGCACGGGCACGGGGATTCCACGGATCAGGTTGCCAAGATCGTCGTTGAGCCCGACCAGCTGCGTATTGCGCTGTTCGAGCGCTTCGTTGAGCGCGGTCAGGTGCGCGTTGGCCTGCTCCAGGTCGCGCTTGGCTTCCCGCAGTTCCTCGTTCGCGCTCTGCAGTTCTTCGTTGGCGGACAGGATTTCCTCGTTCGCGGTGCGCAGTGCTTCGCTGGTCGCGTCGTACTCGGCGACGAGCGCGCGCAGCTGTCCGCGGGTCTGCTCGAGCTCGTCACCGAGTACGCGCACATAGCGCTCGAGGTCCTCGGAACGCGCATCGGGTGCCGACAGCGACGGCAGTGCGGCATCCCCGTCGCGGCATTCCTGTATCGACACGAGGAAATAGCGGTCGCTGCCACCGGCCGGGACGGGCACGACATCGAGCGTGCAGAGCCGGTCGCCCAGGCGCACACGCTCGCGTCGCACCGGCAGCGAGCCGCGCACGGCTTCCATCAGCGCCGCGCGCACGTCGACCTGCAGCTCGGGGCGTACCAGCCGCGCGAGCGACAGCGCGGCGTCGCCGCTGGTGGGTTGCAGCAGATGCGAGGTGTCACCGCGGAACTGCACCACACGGCCGTTCGCGTCGACGACGAAGCCCGGCGGCGCATAGCGCGCGAGCGCGAGGCGGTCGACCAGGCTTTCCAGCGGGGTAGCGGGTACATCGACTGCCGCCGGCGTGCTCGCGGGCATTTCGGCGAACGAGAAACCGCGTACGGGCGGACGCGTTATCTGGCGGCGCCGGTAGAGGCTCAGCGCCGGCTGCCGCTCCTCGAACAGCTCCGGATCGGCGGTCTCGGACGGCCCCAGCAGCAGATGGCCACCCTGGCGCAGCGCATAGAAGAACACCTCGAAAGCCTGCCGCTTCGCCGTCTTGCGCAGATAGATCAGGAAATTGCGCGCCGAGACCAGATCGACATGCGAGAACGGGGCGTTGGTGAACACGTTGTGCGCCGCGAACACGCACATCTCGCGCACTGGCTTGGCGATGCGCCAGCCGTTCTCCTCGCGGACGAAATAGCGTGAGCGCAGGTACTCCGGCACCGCCGCGACCGCCGCCGCCGGATAGCAGCCTGAGCGCGCCTGCTGGATGGCGCGCTCGTTCACATCGCTGCCGAAGATCTGCACCTTGCGCGTGATGCCGGCGACCTGCAGCGTGTGGTACAGCAGCATCGCGACCGAGTAGGCCTCCTCGCCGGTCGAGCAGGCCGGTACCCAGATGCGGATCGGATCGGCGTTGCGGTCGATCAGTTCCGGAAACACATGCTGTTCCAGCGCAGCGACGAGTTCCATGTCGCGAAAGAACGCGGTGACACCGATCAGGAGATCGTCGCGGAACGTGGCGAGCTCGCGGCTGTCCTCGTGCAGGCGGCGCAAGTAGCCGGACAGGTCGCCGCGCGACTGCAGGAACGCGCGGCGCAGCAGGCGCCGGCGCACGTTGAGGTCCTTGTAGTAGCTGAGGTCCAGGCCGAACTGCTGGTGCACCAGCGACAGTGCTTCGGTGATCTGTGCGCTCTCGTCAACCGGTGCTGCGTCGCCCGGTCCGAAGAAGTCCGCGAGTACCGCGCCGATCGCCTCGGGCGCGAGCACGTCGTCGGCGAGACCCTGCTCGATGATGAGCTGCGGCATGCCGTCGTGCTGGGCGCTGGCCGGATCCTGCGCGATCACGAGCCCGCCGCCGTACCTGACCGCCGCGGCGCCGGCCGTGCCGTCACTGCCGATGCCCGACAGCACCACCGCCGCGACACAGACATCGTCCTGCGCGGCGGCGGATTCGAGGAACCGGTCGATGGCGAAATTCGCCCCCGGGGGGCGCGGCTCCAGGCGCACGCAACGGCCGTCCAGGAGCGCGACCTCACCCGGGCCGAGCACATGGATGGTCCCGTACTCGAGCGCCTCGGACGCCGCTAGCGCCCGGATCGGCAGCGCGGTCGCGCGTTGCAGTACGTCGACCAGGGCACTGTCGTGATCCGGGTCGAGATGCGTGATGACGACGGTGACGAACTCGGGTCGCTGCGGCAGTCCGGCGAGCGTGCGCGACAGCGCATCGATGCCGCCGGCCGACGCGCCGAGCACGGCCAGACGCCAGGAAGGGGAAACCTCGTCCTCTCGTGTCACCGCGCTTCCTCGCAGGAGATGATGGCGATCGCCTGCCCGGGGCGGCGTCGCGACGTATCCGATGTCAGCGTGCCGGCGCGTAGTTCACGGGCACCCAGCGATAGCCGTTGCCGTCGGCGTCGATGTAGCCGATGCCCGGGAACGACAGATGTGCCGCCGCGACATACCGTCCGTCCTTCGCTGCAGCGTCGAACGCCTGCCGGCGGTCCGCAGCGGCGAGCTTGCTGTCGGTGTCGAACGCGATGACCACGTCGGGATGCGCGAACTGCACCGCGCCGACGTGGATCATGTCGCCGATCACTTCGAGCTTCTGTCCGCCGTTCTCGACGAGATAGCTCGAGTGACCCGGCGTGTGGCCATGGCGCGCGATGCTGCGGATGCCGGGCACGAGTTCGGTCGCGCCGTCGAACGGCTTGAACCGGTCGGCCTTGACGTAGGGCGCAAACGCGTCGCGGGCAAACTTGAAAAAGCCGCGCTTGTCTTCCGGCGCGGCGGCAGCCGTGGCTTCGTCGAGCCAGAAGGCTGCGTCGGCCTTGTCGGCACGCACCAGTGCGTTCGGAAAGTTCGGCTTGCCGTCGCGCGTGAGATTGCCCAGATGATCCCCATGCATGTGCGTGATGTAGATCTCGTCGACCTGCTCCGGCGCGTAGCCCGCATTGGCGAGACTCTGCAGCAGCTTGCCGCTGTCCGCGCCCATGCCCGGGCCGCCACCCGTATCGATGAGCACCAGCTTGGTGCCGGTGTTGATGAGAAAGGCATTCATCGACGTATCGACGGGCTCCTTCAGGTGGGCGCCGGCAAGGTCCTGCATGATCTGCTCGGCCGTGCGGCCCTGCAGCAGCTTCGTCGGCTCGAGGCGGAGCACGCCGTCGGAAAGTGCCGTGACTTCGAAGCTGCCAACGGACAGCCGGAAATAGCCGGGCTGCGACTTGACGAGCGGTGCTGCCGCCGAGGCTGCGAGGCTCAGGACGGCGAGCAGTGCGGCGGGCAGCAGGCGACAGGCGGCGAAGCGGCGAAATGCGTGCGGCATGCGGAAAGTCCTCGAAGTGTTCGGCTGCGGTGATCCCGCAAGCGTAGTCGCCGTTCGCCGTTCGCGGAAGCGGCGTGTGCGCGGTGCATATGAACTACGCTGATTTGTCTACACGGCGTGAAGATTGATCGGGGCCGTGCACCACGTGGTCCATTCGCATCTGTTGTCCCGCAGAGCGCATGTGGCGCGGCGGCGCATGCGCCCGGTTCCGGCCCGATGGAATTGCTCGTGACGTGCGCGAGCCGCTGAAATGCGCATCGCGCGACCGTTCACCGTGGATCGTGCGACGGGCGGAAAGGATCGGGTCGAAGGCAGGCCGTGCAGCGCGGCCTGCCTTCTGCTCAGTGGCGAAGTGCTGCGCCTATCCTCGCTAGCGTCGCGCGTATCCGGCGCAGACGGATGGCCGCCGCCGCGGTGATTCCGGGCTCCGTGCCGGCCGGTATGGCGCGGTTGCGGATCGGGCCGTCGGGCACCATGCCGATGTGCACGCCAAGCACATCGCCGCAGGCATCGAGCAGCGGAGAACCGGAGTTGCCCTGGAACGCGCGGACGCCGGTTTTCACGAGGCGTTCGTCGAACCAAAGCACCCGGGATGACGATGCACCGCCCGTGGCGGCGGCGATGGACACGGGCTCCATGCGTGCGCATCCCAGCATCGCGACCGGCTGGCCGAGTGCGATTGCATCCAACGGTGCGACCGCGATGCCGGTGCGCCGCGCCGGTTGGGCCAGCTCGACCACGCGGATGTCGTCGCGCTGCGCCACGAGGTCGGGATCGACCAGACCAGCTCCAAACAGGACAGCGTCTTCGGTGAACTCGTAGCGCAGCGGCAGCCCGCCTTCGGGAAGGCGCAGGCAGGCCGGGACGAAATCGAGGACGAATGCCGCCTTTGCGATCCAGCTGCGATCGATCACGTGCGCAGCAGTGACGACATGGCGCGGCGTCACGAGAAATGCCGTACCGCTGCCGGCGATGCCAGCCAGCGCTCCGCCACCACGGCTCAGCAACGTTCTCGGCAGCGCTTCGATCCAGAAGCCACCGGGCCGTGGCATCAGTGCATGGCGTCGCACGACCAGCGCCGTCGCGGCCCTGGCGCGCTCGAGCCGGTCCGGATGTACTCCTCCCGATGCCGATGACTCCAGCGCCGCGACCGCACCGTCGCTGGGCGACGGTGCGGTCGTGCGGCAGACGGTGAGGTCCGGGCGCGAGATTGCGCGGTGGCCGGTGTCCGCAACGCGCGCCGCGGGAACTCCGATGCCGAACGGCCTCATTTTGGATCGCCGTCGCCACCCTCGTCGGGATCCGCATGCGGCTCGGCTTCATAGACGCCCTGGTAGTTCAGGCGCCAGCCGTACGGCGTATTCGCCTGGCTCGCACGGAATTCCATGTGGCGACCGTACGCCGTCACCGTGAATGCTTCCGTCGTCGGGTCCCAGCCGAGCAGCAGGTCCTTGCCCAGCACGTGGCGTTCGTCATGGTCGGTCACGCACAGGGCCAGGTTGTCGCCGACCGCAGTGAAATCGAAGGTGTCGCCGTCCATGAAGATCGGCCGGCGCAACATTGCGTTCGGGTCGCCCGCGGGTGTGAAGTTCCAACCGTTCGCCGCGTCCGTCAGTGCCGTGACCGTTTGTGCTTTCGTAGCCATTGTCGTATCCCCTGGTGTCGTTCGTCCGTCATCGGACGCAGGTCAAGTGCGCAAGGCAGGGCCTTTCTCGCACCGCTGCGAACGGATGATCGACACGACACCGGAACGCCGGGCGGCACCTGCCCGGCGTTCGTGGATGCGGGGCTCAGCGGCCGGCCAGCGGCGGAACCCCCGTCGGCTTGGGATCGAAGTACAGGGCGAAGTGGGCAGCGAAATCTTCGGTGCACGCGTCGGGTTTCGCCGCACCCGCCGGGCACTGTATCTGGCCGGATTTCACGGCGGCGTCCCAGGCCTTGCGGAACTCGTCCTTGCCCTGCGCTTCGGCCTGCAGCAGCGTATCCAGCGCCGGCTTCGTCATGGAAACCGGAAAGTCCACGGCGGCGACGTCACGCTCGGTCAGCGGTGTGCCGTCAGGCCGGTCGTCGATGAACTCGGCGATGCCGTGGCGTACGTGCAGCACGTAGCCCTGCGCGCCGAAGCCCTGGTTTCCCTCTGCCGGGAACCAGATGCCGAATGCCTTGTCGACGGCCTGCTTCGCTGTGGTCTCGGCGCGCAGCCGCATGGTCAGCGAATTCACCCAGGCGCCGGCCGGCAGCGCGCCGATGACGCCGGGCGCCACGAGTCCGCCCTTGATGTCCTTGGGCAATGGCAGTCCCTGGAGTTCGTGGGCCGCGGTGATGTAGAAATTGCGCCAATTGGGATTCAGTTCCGGCTCGGCCATGCCGAGAAACGCGCGGGCCTTCAGTTCGCGCGCGCGCCGGAGCGCCGGTGCCGGTGCGGCCATGTCGTTGCCGGTCGGGTCCGACAGCGCGCGGACGACGATGGTGGCGAGCTCCGCCGCCCACTCATATTGCGCGACGGCTTCCGTGACGTCGCCGGCCTGCTTGTGTCGCTCGGCCTTGCTCAGCGCGTCGGCGGCCGCGGTGTTGACGGCCTCGTCGCCACAGATCATGTCGCTGCCGCCGGGCCTGGGCACGCACATCAACGCCATGGTGGCCTGCGCGAGGCGCCGGGGCGGCGTCGGGCGCAGCGCGACCGGGTCGGCTTCATACCAGCCGACCGAGCCCACGTAGATCTCGCGCACGGCCTGCACGACGGAGCCGTAGAACGGACGCAGATAGTCCCGCGGATTCACGCAGCCCCGGTTCGGCGGTACGGCCTGATGCGGCGGCACCACCGGCGTCGGACTCTCCGGGCAACGGTTGGCCGGCACGCCGGCGTTCTTGATCGGCCGTACACCGTCGAGTTCGCCCATCAGGTAATCGTGCTGGCCCGCGCCGAGGTAAATTTCTTCGACGAGCGGTGCGAGCTCGTTCATGGTGTAACCCTTGTTCATCCAACGGATCGTCTGGTCGTGGGTGAACTGGATCGCGTCGCGGAAGTTCTTCAGCAGTCGCTGGATGTTCGCCGGCTCGCACAGCGGGGGGCCGTGACTCGGCACCATGCACCAGGCCTTGAACTCGCGCAGGCGATCGACGCTGCGAAACCAGTTGGCCGGGTCGCGATAGGCTGTGCCGCGCAAACTGTACAAATTGGGGAATGACGGCCCCTGGATGACTTCGGCCGACTGCAGCAGGCCCGGGCCGTTCCAGTCGTCGCCGGATGGCTGTGTGCCGGTGCGATTGCGTCCGTCCGGCAGGAATACGGCCAGCTCGTCGTTGGTTTCGCTCGGCACATAGACCAGCTGCATCTGCACGCCGGCGGCGAGCACCTTCAGTTCGTTGGTGAACGTGCGCGACGGCATGCGGTAGCTGCCGTCCACGAGGACGCGTTTGCCGTCGACCTCGATCGTCGCGCCTTTTTCCTGGGGGCCGATGCCGCTATTGACGTGATTGCGCGGAATGAACGTGCCATACATGTACGACGAGCGTGCGTCGATGATGGTGCCGGTGACGAGAGCGGTCGTTCCCACACCTTCGTTGATCTTGTACTGCCCGATGACAGCGACGCAGTCGCGAGCCTCGGCGGCCGCGTCGAACACGGTATCGGCGCCCGCGACCTGCGGATCGGCGACAGGGCAGGGCGGGCGATCCGCCGCCGCGAGATAGCCCCAGACCCCGAAGGTGTGATCGATGTGGTTGTGCGTGTAGATGACCGCGCGCAATGGCAGCCGGCACGCGTCGGGCACGGTCCCGCCGAAGTCATAGTCGGGGCACTGCGGCAGTATGCCCTGGTCGCGAAACGCCTGGATCGTGCGGTGCGTGATCTCAGGGTTGCCCAGCGTGTCGATCACGACCAGTTCCCGATTGCCCCGGGCGTCGCGGCGAGGCCCCTGGATCAGGATGGTGTTGGCCAGATCGAAGCCCACGGCGCTGTGGATCTCATAGCCGAGATCGGCCGGGTACTGGGCCAGCGGATAGTGTTCGGTGCGCAGGCTGTAGATCTTGGGTGGCGAGAACCAGTTGGAATGCTCCGCCAGCAGTACATTGGCGGGCACGATGCCGATATCAGAAGGCCGGGGCGGAGCGTTCGATTGCGCGTACACGGTCGCGACACAGAAAACCGCGGCCGACAGGCCGGCGGCGATCGACGCAAGGCGGGCGTGGCGTGTATGCACGGAATCCTCGCAGCGGCTGGGAAGGGCGACCGCTACGGTAGATCCGTGGTTTCCTGTTGTCCACAAAGTGTTATTGCGATTATTTGGACAATCGCTGATAGCTCGCGGGCGTGTTTTTCGCTTCCGGGCCGGCGATGCAATGCCGGCGGTGTGTGGCCGCGGCGGCGCAGTGCGTACGGCATCAGCCCGTGGCCGTGGCTGCGCCGCCACCGGGCGTCGCCGGCGTGGTGGACGCCGCGCGCGTTGCCGACGGAGCCGACCCGTCGAGGAATTGCAGCTTCGCCAGTTCCGCATACAGGCCATTCTCGGCCAGCAGGCGCTCGTGCGTACCTTCGGCAACGATCCGGCCCTGTTCCATTACGATGATGCGGTCGGCGCGGAGCACGGTTGCGAGCCGATGCGCGATCACCAGCGTCGTACGGCCCTGCATCAACGTTTCGAGCGCCCGCTGTACGGCGCGCTCGCTCTGCGCGTCCAGTGCGCTGGTGGCTTCGTCGAGCAGCAGGATCGGTGCGTCTTTCAGCAACGCCCGGGCGATCGCTATGCGCTGCTGTTGTCCGCCGGACAGGCGCGCGCCGCGCTCACCGAGCTCGGTATCCAGCCCCTGGGGCAGGGCGGCGATGAAGTCGGCGGCGTGTGCGGCCCGCACCGCAGCCTCGAGCCGGGCCGGACTGGCGTCGAGGCGGCCGTACAGGATGTTGGCGCGTGCGCTGGTGGCGAACAGCGCCGGTTGCTGCGGTACGAGGGCAATCGCCATGCGCAGCGTGGCCGGATCCAGTGCCCGGATGTCGACGTCATCGACGGTGATGCGGCCTGCCTCGGGATCATGGAATCGCAGCAGCAGCGAAAACAGCGTGCTCTTGCCGGCCCCCGAAGGGCCAACCACGGCCACGGTTTCGCCGGGCCGGATGTGCAGGCTGAAGTCGCTGAGCGCGGCCCGGTCCGGATGCTGCGGGTAGCGGAAGGTGACGTGCTCGATGCGCACGTCGCCGCGCGGATCGGAGGGCAGTGCCGCGGGATTGTCCGGTGCGACGATGCGCGGGCTCTCGGCCAACAGTTCGCTGATGCGGCCCATCCCCCCTGCGGCGCGCCGGAGCTCGCTCCATACTTCCGCGAGCGATCCGACCGAGCTTCCGCCGATGACGGCATAAAACAGGAACTGTCCCAGCGTGCCGGCCGTCATGCGGCCGGCGACCACGTCGTGCGCACCCAGCCATAGCACGACGGTGAAGGCGCCGAATACCAGACTGATGCCGATCGCCGTCATGGCTGCCTGTGTCCGGATGCGCCGGCGCGCTGCGGCGATGGCTACCTGCAGTGCAGTGGCGAAGCGGCCGCGCTCGTAGGATTCCCGCGCATGCGCCTGCACCGTACGTACCGCGCCCAGGGTTTCGGCGGCCAGCGCATTGGCGTCGGCGACGCGGTCCTGATTCGAGCGGGAAACCGAAGCCAGCCGGTTTCCGCCGATGACGATGGGCAGCACCGTGAACGGAATACCCAGCAGCGCGTAACCCGCCAGCCGCGGATGAGTGACGAACAGCATCACGAAACTGCCGGCGACAGTGAGGGTGCCACGCACTGTCGCCGACAGCGTGAAGCCGATGACGACCCGCAGCAACTCTGAGTCTGCGATCAGGCGCGACACGAGCTCGCTGCTCCGGTTGCGGTCGTGGAAATCGGCGTCGAGGCCGATCAGGTGCGAGTACAGTCGCTCACGCAGGTCCGCAACGATGCGCTCGCCCAACAGCGAAATGAAGAAGTAGTGCGCCGCACTGGCGAGCGCCAGCGCCACGGTCACGCCGAGGACCAGCAGGAAGGTGCGGTCGATGTCGGCGCCGCCTCCGGAAAAGCCCTCGTCGATCATGATGCGGAACGTCACCGGCATGCCCAGCGTCGCCGCGGTGGTGCCGGCGAGGGCAATCAGCCAGCCGAGTAGCAGTGCGCGGTGCCGGCGCACCAGGGGCCATAGCGTGCGAAGTGTGCCGATGGGGGCGTTGCGCGTCGGATCGGACATGGTCGCCCAGACGGATTGCCGAGGAAGAGGTCGCGGCGCCAGCCTCGTCGGGCTGCGGCAGGTGCGGCGAACCGGTGACTCTATTCGCTTTGCCTCGCGCGCACCAGTCTGCGTCCGAGATGGGTATTTGTGTATGTTAGTAAAGATTGTCGCTGTGTGATTGTTGATTTGGTACTGCGATGTGGCGGTGCGGAACCGGAACCAGTGGTATTCGTACGCAGAGCCGTGCGGCGAGTGCCGGGTGCGCAGGCGGGTGCACAGGGAGCCCCTGCGATGTGGACGACGATGCAATTCCAACAATCGTGAGGAGTTCTCAATGGAAACCAAGCAGAAGCTGTTCGCCTTCAAACTGGCCGCGAAAGAAGACGCGAAGAAGGCGCAGGTCAAGGCCGACGCCCAGTGGAAGGCGCGAGACGGTGTCGCTGTCGCCGGCTGCACGGACTACAAGTGGCCGGGCAACCTGCGCTACACGGGCGCGACCGGTGCCGACCGCGGCATCTATTGCTGACGGCCTGCCGAGCCGCAAAGGGTCCCTTCACGGGGCCCTTTGCTTGCGTGATTTTCTGAAGTGGCGGAAATGACCCGACGCATCCTGATCGTCACCCATCGCGCCGACCTCCATGCGGATGTCGTCGCTGACCGCATCGCGGCACGGGGTCATCGTCCGTTCCGTCTGAACCTCGACGAGTTTCCCGCGGCTTTCAGTCTGGATCTGACGTTCGGCGGCGGCCGGTGGGAAGGCTCGCTCTGCTACCGGCCCGGCGGCGATGTGCTGCCGCTCGCCGACATCGGCGCAGTCTGGGTGCGCAAGCCGGCGGAATTCGCGTTCGAGAGCGCTGATCTGGGGCCGCAGGAGAAAGCCTACGCGACCGAGGAGACCGAGCATGTGCTGCTCGGTCTGCTGTATTCCCTGGAGTGCTGCTGGATGAGCCATCCGGGGGCCGTCCGGGGCGCGTTGTGGAAAGGGGAGCAGCTGCTGCGCGCGGCGCGCATGGGATTCCAGGTTCCGGCCTCGCTGATCGCCAACCGGCCGGAACCCGTGCATCGCTTCCGTGCCGCCGCCGGAGGCGACATCGTGTTCAAGACCCTGGCATCGCCATTTCTCGGCGCCGACAAAGTGGCCGACGGCCAGCGCGTCGCGACCGGCATCGCGACGACGCGGATAACGGACGACTGCCTCGACATGCTCGATGCGGTCTGCGAGGTGCCATGCTTCTTCCAGAACCACGTCGCCAAAGCGTACGAGCTGCGTGTCACGGTCATCGGCGAGCGGGTGTTCGCCGCCAAGATCCACTCGCAGGACGATGACCGGACGCGCGTTGACTATCGCGACTTCTCGGCGGAGATCCGCTACGCGTCGTGCGAGCTTCCTGCAGAATTAGCGCGGCAGTGTCGCGACTTCGTGCACAGCTACGGGCTGACCTATGGTGCGCTGGACCTGATCGTGACCCCGGCCGGGGACTACGTTTTCCTCGAAAACAATCCGGGCGGTCAGTTCCTGTTCGTCGAACAACTGGTTCCCGAGCTGCGGATGACGGATGCGGTAGCCGACTTTCTGATCGACGGGGCGTGCCGTGAGCATTGATGCCTATGTGGTATCGGCGGCGATACGCCGTCTGGAGGCGGAGGTGCGCGGGCCGGTGATCGTGTTCGGCGCCACGCACCTCGACATCGACCTGCTCCCGCCGCTCTACGAGACACTGAGCCAGGTAGGGCCCACGTCGCGACTCAATGTCGTGGTGTTCTGCCGCGGTGGCTCGGTGAACGCCGCGCGGCGCATCGCGCTGCTGTTCCGCGAGTTCACCGACCATCTTTGTTTCATCGTGCCGCATTTCTGCGAATCCGCCGGCACCGTGATGGCACTGGCGGCGAACGACATCATCGCCGGGCCATTGGCGATCTTCTCGCCAACCGATCCGCATCTGACCGCTTCCGAGGGACCCAGCGCCTCGGCGCCGTCGGCGCTGTCGTCCCAGGACGTCCGCCTGTTCCGGCAAATGTGCCAGGAATGGTTCGGCATGGAACAGCAACAGGCGCAGGAGCGGGCACTGTCGCTGCTGAGCGAGAGCATCTTTCCGACCACGCTGGCATCGCTGTTCCGATGCACGCGGGAAGTGCAACAGATCAGCAACGAACTGCTCGCATTGCACATGCCTGACAGCGCGGCGGAGCAGCGGGCAAGGATCGCAGACACTTTGTTGTTCGATTTTCATTCCCACACCTATGCGCTGACCCGGGACGACCTCGCCCGCATCGGACTGCCGCTGTCGCGCAATGCGGGTGCCGAAGTGACCGCGTGGGAACTGGCCTGCGAAATTCGCGCGCGCACTGGCGCGGAGTCGCGGGAGTCGCTCGACGGCGACTGGCACGACGCCATCCTGCTGACGCGTGACGACGGCATGCGCCGCCGCCGGAGCGTCGACGCGCCGGCGGCGGCCTGGGATGCGTTCGAGATCCGGTGATGGCACTGGCTGACTACGTCGCCGAGATCTGCCGCTGGTGGCTGCTCCTTGCCTTACTGGTCGCTGCCGCGGGCAAGTCGATTCGCTTCAGGCGATTTCGTCAGGATCTGGCCGTCTCGTTTCCGGAGCTCGGCGCGGCTGGTGTGCCGGTGGCGCTGGCTGTCGTCGCGGTCGAGTGGCTGCTCGCGGCCCTGCTGCTGGCCGGCGGATCCGCGGGCCATTACGGTCAGATCGGCGCGGCGGTGCTGTTTGCCGTATTCACCAGCGTGGTTGCCGTCGCGATGGGGCAGGACAGGACGGTGGTGTGCAGTTGCTTCGGTGGCGCAAGCCATCCGATGTCCGGCTACGACCTGCTGCGCAATGGCCTGCTGGTCGGTGTTGCCGCGTTCGGCGCACTCTCGCCGCCGTCGGGTACCGTCGACCTGATCTCGTCCGTGATCCTGGCCGGCTTGGCGCTCATCCTTTTTCAGCTCAGCAATGGCCTGAGGGATATCGTGGCCTTGCTGCGGATACCGGCGTAGCGCGTGGACGACACCTTGCTGAGCCTCGCCGTCGCGGTGCTGACACTCGTCGTCGCTGCCATGCTGTTTTGCCTGCTGCGCATCGCGGCAATACTCAATGCCCAGGACTATCTGCGATCGCCTGCGGCGCTTCCGGTCGGCAGCCGGTTGCCGGAAATTTCCGGGCGCCGCCTGCGCGATGGTGAGTTCCTTTCGGGAAATTTCCTGGCGGGGCAGGCGGCGGTCCTGCTGTTCCTTTCGCCGGATTGCGCCGACTGCCGGCGGCGTGTCGACGAGCTCGCCGGCATCTATGAGGACATCCAGCATTCGGGCGTGCAGCTGTGGGTGATCAGCGCGCGGTCGCGCCAGCGCATGCGCGCGTTCCTGGGGGATTCGCCGCTGCGGGATCATGTCCTGCTCGTGAGCGCCGCGGTCCGAAGGGCGCTCAATCCGCGGAATGCCGCGCCGTTCTATCTGTTCATCGACAGCGAGGGGCAGGTGATCGCAAGCAACTTCATCGGCGACGACGACTGGCTGAGCTTCGTTGAGCAGGTTCGCGGCAGGGAATCTGGCCCGCTGAACACCTGAACGACACATGCGACGGGGTGGCGCCACCGGATCGGCGCCGCACCGTGCGTATTGACAGTGCGAATCACTGCAGATGGCCGTTGAAGAAGGTCAGTGTCGCAGAGTCGGCACGGACCATGGCGCAGGCTTCCGTCTGCGTCGTTGCAATCAGGCATTGCAGGTACTGTGCGCTCGTCGGGAAGCTCGTGTCGGCCATGCCGAGGTTCGTGCGCCCGTCATAGTCGAAGGAGTGATCGGCACCCTCGTAGATCGCGATCGACGCCTGGCGACCTGTGCCAGCAACCGCACCATAGGCGTCGCGGGCACGCGTCACCCGCGAATTGCAGTCGGTGCGGAATCCGTCGCCGTAGCCGACACTGAGCAGAAAGTCGCGATGCGGTCGCCACCAGCTCGTTCCCGGATTGCCGAACTTCATTGCGGCGCCACAGCCCGGATAGAACGCGGCGGTGGCTTCAAACAGGTGCTCGGTTTCGGCGCGCAGGTTCGTGCTGTTGTAGACCGTCGTCGATGCCTCGACCATGGCCGACTGTGCGCCCTGCGACCAGGCCAGCAGGCCGACGCGCAGCGGGTTCACTTCGCCGAGATTCGCGAGATACGCGTACGCGGCGCGGGCATCCCAGACGCGTACCGTATACGGATCGGTGATGTTCTGGCCGCCGCACTGCGTCTGCGGATCGCCGCGCCCGTTGAAGCTGTCGACCGCGATGGCGATGTAGCCGTGGTCGGCGAGATGGCGGCCCCACGACTCGATGTGCTTCTGCAGGTTCGGGACACCGCCGCTCGATGCGCCGAACTGCGCATCGAAGGCTATCTGGACACCCACTGAGTCCGCAGGGGGGCGATCGGCGCCCCGGCGATCGGCGCACCCATCAAGCTTGCGAACCTGCTGGTGAGATTGGCGGGTAGATCGGGGCATCCAGCAAGTTGAGGCGATCGGCGGGCGATCGGGGCGCCCGGATAGGGATGTGCTGCGCGATAGAGGACAGGCGGCCAGTGAGATCAAGAACCCGATCTCAGTGAAAGACTGCGGACCGCAGTCAGCAATTGCGTCTGAACACCAAGCTCGAGCGCCCGCCGATGCCGTGGCTGTATCGATTGCCGGTTAGCTGGGGCGTCAACTCAGTTGTAGTGCAAATCGCTTTCCCTTGAGCCAGCGCTGTCCAATGCGTTTAGCCAGGGACGTGAGGTCGTGAACGGAACCCGCTGCCCGAGCCCAGCCGCTGCTATAACCCCGCACTCGAAGCGTCCAGCGAACGGGCGTGCTGTCTATCTTTGCGAGCACGGGCGGCGCGTCGCCAGCGATCTGACCGCGCTTGCCGGGTACGAGCGCTCGGCCGGTCCAGTCGAGTAACTGCAGATACTCGGCAGTGCTCAGCGCATGGGGCGCCGACTGCATTCCGAGGATTGGCCGCAACATTGAGGTGACTGATTCCGGCGCACTCTGCAAGGCTCGAATTCGCGCATGCGCGCTGGTATGCAGCGCATCGCTCAATTGTTCGGCGAGGCCTGCTCGTACTGGATTGAGGTCGACATAGGCCATCGCGGCCAGCAGCGCGCGTTCGTCACAGAGCACCTGGCACTTGAAGCGGCCTTCCCAGAATCGACCTTTGCATCCGTCCTCCCTATTAGCGCGTCGCGCAATTGGTTCTGCCAGGCAACGCATGAACCATGACAAGTTGCCGAGGCGCGCACGAATTCTGTCGAGAAGTACCGAGTCGGCCAGCAGTCGCTGGCGTCTGAGCTCGAAAGCAGCAGGGTCGTCGCCAGACGGCGGAAACAGCCGCGTCCAGCGCTCTGCTACATCGTCGTCGCTCCAGCCGCATGCGGATTCGGGCATGATCTCAATCACGAGATGCAAGTGATTGTCCATGACCGCGAAGGCGTGAATCGCAGCGGCGAAGCAGCTACCCAGCAGCTGCAGGCGATCCTCGATCCAGGTTTTCCGATGCTCGAAGGACTTGCCGGTGTACGAGTCCGTTCCGCAGAGGAACGCGCGCCGCACGCAGCGCTGAATGCAGTGATAGCAACCATTTGCTCCGGGTGGAACCAACTGGGATCGCGCTGTGGTCATGCGTGAAGCATGGTGGATACGAGTTGCGGGCGCTGTGGGTGAGTTTCGGGCAACGGCGTCGGAAAGTTCTGAAATTTGGATGTCTTGGTTTGTCCTTCCGTTGGGTGAGCCGGAGGACGTCAACACGACGACGACCGCGCGCGGCACTCGCGAGCAGTGGGTATACAGCGCCGGCAAATACGAGCACGCCTATCTCTATCTGGACAACGGCATCGTCACTGCGATCCAGGCGCCAGACTGCATGCGCTGAGCTGGTTGCCGATCAGCGAACCTCAGCACGCCATGATCGGGGCGCTCGCGCTACGGCGAACGCAATGAGACAACCGTGGCCGTGTTCGACCAATAGCTGCCGGCTGGGAGCTCTCTTGGCTGGCCGTCGATAGCAACGAACGACATCGCCCTGCTGGCCTCTCCGAACCGGTCGTACTGGATCGTGAGCCCACATTCACAAATCCACGAAACCCGCCCATCGATCGGATTCTGACGAAATGCCATCCCGCGAACGTGCCCGCAGTCTAGGTGAATGACTTTGGGATCAGGGCCCATTTCGGCGATGTCGTCATAGGGGAAAACGGCTAGGTTCGCTGCGGTCATTTGCGTCTCCTGTTTCGGACGACCCCACGGTAGCGGATTCCACGGCTCGTGTGCCTGCGTCGGGCTGAAAAGCTCGGCCGCCCCTAGGTCGCCGGAGAAGTCGGAATTTTCTGAGACCTCGGCCAGGACCTTGCCGACGCGGTCAATATCGCGCGGCCGCACACTGGTGTCGTTCGTGAGGTCGCGGGCACGCGGCGGTCAAGGGGCGCTCGCATACGCTGAGGACGAATAAAGCCCCGCCTGGCCGATCGGACCACCGCCGGCGCGACTGCAGGCGCGGCCGGTTCCATCGGTGGTGTGAGAGGGGCAGCGCTCGCGCGGCACAACGCAAATACACGTCTTCAACAGGAGGCCGTCGTGGCCGCACGAACGAAGCTGGATATTACGTGGTCGCGTGAGCATTCCGACTGGGTGCTTTCGCAGGGAACTGGCATTGAAAGGTTCGGCCTTTCGCGTCACCCAACCAAGCAGGAAGCGGTAGACGCGGGCGCTTCGCGATGTCGATCAATCGAACGAAGCGGCGGACGCGCTCAACTCGTCGTCCACCTGAAGGACGGCTCGTTCGACTTCGAGCGCACTTATCTGGACGAAACACCTCAACGCAAGGGCTGACTCTGCGCACTCTTCAGCCGCCGCCGTCTGCAACTGCGCCTGCAGGGTCCATGACTTTGCCCGTGATGTCGTCATACCAAGTCAATACGCGGGCACTGACTTCCTTGGCGAACAGACCAAGCTGCCCGATTGAAGCAACCTGCAGCGCGGCTAGCAGGGACAGGAATCCCGCCAGCCGCAGTACTTGCACCTGGGCTTCAGGCTCGTATCCCGGTTCGATTGCGCCATCACCGATGCGGCGAACCGCGTGGAACTGTCCGCCGTGCGCGTAGCTGCACATGGCTGACCAAGCGAATACGCGCACGTCGGAAAACCATGGGCCGAACTCGGTTTGTCGAAGTGCATTCAGCTGAACCTCCATAGCTGGAGGGCGATCGGCCTGAAAAGCTGCAACGCCATCGGCCTGTGCCGCGCGCGCCAGCCAGGTTCCGCGCACCAGCGTCTCAAACGCCGGCCGCAGGAGCGTGAATGCGGATCCATGCTGCCCGCTTTCTAGCAGTTGCGAAATCGCCCGATGGTGCTCCTGAACCAAGTCGAACAGCGCGCAGGCGAGCATGACGTTGTCGGTGGTTGGGATCTTGGCTCCGTGCAGTCCCTTGCCCAGCCATTGCTCAAGCTCTGCTGATCGTTGTTGCGCTTCTTTCAAATCCATGGCCGCCCCTTTGCTCCTCGCCGTCACGCGTCTTGCGTGGACCGCGTCAGCGGATCGGGACGCCGATCGCGCGGAGCGCCAGGACCAAGAGCGGTGCAACTACGAAGACGTAAATGAAAAGCGCTGCAAACCCGACGCCGGTGCCTGGTTCTTCGCCGGTGACCCTTTTCCAGACCCAGGCAATTCCCGACATCGTCGCGCCGCCAGTCAACCCGATGAATACTACGGGCGCAGTTCCCACAAAGAAGCCGTAGAGGAAGGGTTTGCGCCCGGTCAGTGCGAAAAGACCACAGACAACTCCCCAAGCCGCGAGGAAGTAGAGCGCGCCGAAATCAGATCTGCGGCGCTTCGGAGGGGGTTGCTCTGACACGCCCTTTGCCCGGATGGATTGCGGCTCGCCATGTATACCACGCGGTTGCATGCCGCCGGAGCATTCTGGCGCGTTGGCGAGCGTCCTCTCACCGTCAGTGACGTTGCGTCGGGCTTTGTGGAAACGTGCAAAACCGTGGTGGGCAATTCTTGGGCAACCGTGTCGGCAAAACCCGGAAAAAGCCCGCAAAGCTCTGCATCGCCGCTCGGGCGCAAGTGCAAGAGATTGCAAGGAAAAGTGGTGGCCGGGGACGGAATCGAACCGCCGACACGGGGATTTTCAATCCCCACCGGCAATGTCTCCGAAAGACCCGCGATGGCGCGCACACTCAGAATCGGCTTTTTAAAACAGCAAGTTACTGTCTAGTAATGGCCCGGGGCGTCGCATAGAATCGCATGCACAACGGTCACCGAACGGTCACCGGAGCAGAGCCAAGGGGCGCGTCATGGGTGTAACGGTCAGGGCGCTTCAATCGCTGGAAGTCGGTCGCTTCGTGCGCGTTTCCGGCGTTCGTGGTGCCGGCACGCTTGAGGCTCGCCGGGTGGATGGCGCCGTCTTGTTCTACTTCCGGTATACGGGGCCGGATAGCTCCCGCGTGCGCATCCCGCTGGGGACGTTCGATCCGGCCGGCAAAGCTGGGCTGTCGCTGGCGCAGGCGACGACGGAAGCCGGGCGGTTGTCGAAGCGCTATCAGGCGGGCGAACGCGATTTGCGCGGTGCTATCGCAAGTGAGGCCGCAGAGCGTGAGCGCGTTCGGCAGGTGCAGAAGGCGGCAGCCGAGGCACAGCGCCTGCGGGATTCGGCAACGCTGGCCGCGTTGGCTGGGGCATACGTAAAGCAACTGCGTGAAGCCGGAAAGTCGAGTGCCACGGCAGTGAAGCAGGCGCTAGACCGGCACATCAAGGACAAATGGCCCGGGCTTTGGGAACGACCCGCTGGCGATCTATGCGCAGACGACTTCATTGCACCTCTGGCCTCGCTTACGGAAGCTGGAAAGGTACGGGAAGCCGCCAAGCTGCGGTCTTACCTGCGGGCGGCATACGCCGCCGCGATCGCGGCCAAATCGAATCCGCGGATGCACGCTGATTTGCGAGCGCTCGCATTGTCTGCGAATCCCCTGCGCGACATGGCAGCGATTCAGACCGATTCACCAGCCCGCGTACGCGCGCTCTCTCTCGGGGAACTGCGTGCCTACTGGACCAGACTGGAAACGATGCCGGCGCCATATGGCCCGTTGTTGCGGTTTCATTTGATGACGGGTGGCCAGCGGTGTGAACAGCTAGCGCGGGCGAAGGTCACGGACGTGGATTCTGATGCGCGAACCCTGACTCTTTTTGACGGCAAGGGGCGGCGCTCTGTCGCTCGCACTCATCTGGTGCCGCTGATTCCCGCTGCTTGGCAAGCCCTTGGCGATATGGCGCCGGTTCGGGCTGGCGACTTCGCCGTAACGATCAACTCCGGGATTTCCGGCGCTTCGTATTACACCTATCGAACCGCAGTGCTCGAAGTGTCTGAGGCTATGGTCAAAGCGGAAGAATCTGCAGCAACGTTCACGCCGGGGGACATTCGGCGGACGGTCGAAACTCGCCTAGCAGCGCGGCGCGTCTCGCGCGAAGTACGGGCTCACTTGCAGTCACACGGTTTGGGCGGGGTCCAATCTCGGCATTACGACCGCCACGACTACCTTGACGAGAAACGCGAGGCGCTTGAGATACTTTTTGGACTCGCTACGTCTCAAAGTGCTAGCGTGACCAGCCTCAAGGCCGGTTAGTTCGCAGGGGCGGGGCAATGAGCAAGTCGAAGGTGCCGAAGCCAAAGCGGTTCGGACTTTTGTCTGAGTCTCAGGTGCAAGAGATTCGCGACCAACTTGCGCCCGTAGAAGCGATCAAAGCTGCGCGTGCGCGCTCAGCGGCTGAGGGAAAGGCGACGCTCTATAGCTCGGCCGCTGCTATTCCGATGACGCGCCTTGAACGCCTAGCAGCGGAGCGAGAGCGTGTGAACAGGCTTGGCGCTGCCGAACTTGTCCGCAGGATTGACGAGCGCAAAGGGATAGGCGCGAAGGCCGGGGCGCGGCGTGCGGTCGCCGAGGCTGAAAAGACAAAGTGGCTTGCGATGGCGCTGGAGCTGCGCGCCAAGAATCGAAGCCGATCCATGACCGATATTTCGGAAGCCGTAGGAAAGAAATTCAAGCGCTCGGGACGTGCGGTTCGAGAGCATCTAAAGAATTTTTGGGAACGAAGTTAGGCCGTTCCTGACGGAACTGCTCCCATGTGTGCCCATAAGGCGCGGGACGTACCGTGCCGGCGCACGGAGCGTTTTATGCTGATTCAGTCCCGAGTTATGCGGATGGCAGACGTCTGCAGGCGCGTGGCTCTTTCGCGCTCACAAGTCTATCGGCTTGAAGCCGCTGGATTGTTCCCGACGCGGTTAAAGATTGGTCGACGCGCTAGCGCGTGGCTGGAATCGGAAGTCGAGCGGTGGATTTCAGAACGGGCGGCAGCCAGGTTTGTCGGTGGCGAGCCTCGCCAATGACGGCCGAAGCGAAGCGCCGAAGACGGCAGAAGGGGAGGCAAACAACCGAGCCGTTTGCGAGCATCCCTATCCACATGCTGCGGCATCCGAAATTCTTGCGCCTCAGCCCATACGCGAAAGCGCTGTTCCTATACTGGGCGGGGTTGTACAACGGTATAAACAACGGCGATTTTTCAGCGGCCAACAACCGGTTCCGGGAGTTCGGCTTTAGGAGTCCAGCCACCTTGCAGAAGGCGAAACGGGCTCTTGTTGAGCAGGGCTTTGCAGTGATGACCCGTCAAGGCGAGAAGCGGCGATGTAGCCTGTACGGGCTCACGATCTGGCCGATTGACGAATGCGGCGGGAAACTCGACTACCCGGCCGAGAAGCGTCCTAGCCACGCTTGGAAACGGATGGACGCCGGTTGTCCAATAGGGAAGACAGCTCGTGTCTCAAACTAGACCGGTTGGAGCTTCCGAAAGGGTTTTTGGAACGTATGGCGTCCCGTGTGATACCGATCTTGCCATCGGTTTTGGACGCCTCCTGTCCACCTTTATAATCTACCAAGCGGAGCGTGCTTGTAGCTGGTGCTCTCCGCTGTTGGTAGCAGTGCGTTACGCGGCCAATCCGCATTGGTGTGCAGAGCAACCAATGAGCTACACAGCGCGCGAATGACTTCGGATGACGGGACATGCAACGACGGTCCAGCCGGCCACCCTGCGGAGCGCGTACGAAGAAGGGCACGCCTTGCCAAGGCGGAAAGATCCCAGGAAGAAAGCGATGCCGTTGGCACGGCGGATTAAGTACCGGCCCCCGAACCGAAGCGGGCAGGCAAAAGTCGCTGCTCAATCTCGTTCAATTCGCTACTTCGCGAATTTCAACTAACCAGCGATCCGATTAGCGTTCCGGCCCGGATTGATCGTCCGTGCTCGCTTTCGATTCTTCGGGTGTCGGAGTCGATATCTTGTCTGTGGATAGCTCGGGAGCGTTACTGCGATCTTCCCAAATCGCGAGCCCTGACGTGCTCTTGATGATCCCCCCGTTAACGGCAACAGCGGTGCTCCCGGCTGGGATCATCACTGCGCCTGCGTCGCGCTGACTATGACCTTGCAGGATAATGGCGTTTGCACCGAGTTTGGCTGCCTGTTTCTTCATCCGTTGCAGGGCCTTGTCGACCTTCGCTTGGGACGAAAACGCGAAGGAACCCATGCTGTCGCCTTCGACGATTGCGATTTTTTCGTAGTGCGCAGGCGGGTCGAAGTAGATTGCGACATCATCGGGATCGATTGATGGGCGCTTCTTGCCGAGCAGGATGAAAGAGCCCCCGGCCATTGCTGTCACTGGCAATATCAAGGCGAGCGAGAAAGCTGTTATGCGGCGCACTTTAGTTCCCCCTACTGCGGTACGGTTTCATGGCAGGTGCTGCAAACGCCTGACGCGGACAATCAGGATGCCTACTTCCCGGGGTTCAAATGCACTAGATCATGCGTTTCCTCGAATCTGGTGCATGCTGTGCGTTGCTGAGGCTTGCCGTCAAAGAATGCTTGAACGGAGCTGCAGGCGAATATCTCGCCAGTGACGGTATCAAGCTTGAAAAGGGCCTTGGTCCAGCGTCCTTCACCTTTGATGTTCACGAACTCGTATTCGCCTTGCACCAGCTGGTAACGGCCGACCCCTAGGTCATCGTGCGGAGCTTGTGGGGGCGCGTGCACCGTAACGTTAGGCGGTTCTTGGCGGCACGCCGCCAAGAGCAAGCAAGACGACATCATCGCAGCCCTGCCATTCATGCACATGTACCCCGATGGCTATGCGCCACTTTAGCCGTCGTGGTGTCCGATTGTCACTCATAGAGCGTCGAACCATAGAGGCCGGATTCCTAGCATCGCGCGATGCAGGACGATCCCCTCAAACTGTTCGGGCGAAGGCTTCGCTCCGGAAAGAGCGAGGTTGGTCGCAAGAGCGGCTTGCACTAGAGAGCGGAATTGCTCGGAGTTACCTGGGCGGCGTCGAGCGTGGCCAGCGCAACATCGCGTTGCTCAACATATGCCGACTTGCGGCGTCGCTTGGGCGTTCCCCTGCGGATCTGATGGACTTCAAGGGCGGGTGATTCGTGCCTGCTAGCGCTCGTGCTCGAAATGAGCATTTGAGCGAAGGCTTGCGCAGGCTGAGAAACGGTCACCCAACGGGCACGGCGCGCAGACTACTCGATGCGATGAGTCCGTAGATTCCGCTAAGTGACTGATTATATGGTGGCCGGGGACGGAATCGAACCGCCGACACGGGGATTTTCAATCCCCTGCTCTACCAACTGAGCTACCCGGCCTGAGGTCTTGCTGTGTGCGGCCAGAACGGCCGCAGCGGGAAGGCCGCGTATTAAATCGGGCAGTGGAGGCAGAGTCAAGCACGGATTTCGCTTGCGCAGGAAACGACCAGTCGTGCCGGGGCTCGGTGGTGCGGCGTCCCGGCTTCCTCGGACGCGCATTGCGTGCGTTACGCTCGCAGCGGCGGCGTAGCGGTGATCTGTGCTGTCGATTGCTCCATTCGTGCGGCCGGTGTCGTCCCCCCAGCCGCATAGCGAGCTGGCAGCAGCGATTCGCCAGCGTGGAAGCCGGCCGTCATCGCGGTCACGAACCGGCCATGACTTCCGGCCCGTTGTCAGTCACGCCAACGTCTACTACAACTGTAGTACGACAGCTGTAGATGGACAACCGTATGCCGGCCAAAACGCAGGACGTGGTGCTCAGCGATCTGCAGATCGCGCTGATGCGGGTGCTGTGGGGGCGCGGGGAGAGCAGTACCGCCGAGGTCGCCGAGGTGCTGGCGCGCGAGCGTGGCATCAAGCACACGACGGTGGCGACGATGCTGACGCGACTGGAAAAGCGCGGTGTCGTTGCGCTGCGGCGCGATGCGCGGCAGGTGTACTACGTGGCACGGGTCAGCGAGTCCGATGTGCGCCGCTCGATGGTGTCGGAGCTCCTGGGCAGCCTGTTCGGCGGCGACGCGCGAGCGCTCGTTTCGCATCTCGTCGATGAAGCGGAGATCGCACCGGGCGACCTGGAAAAGCTGCGCAAACAGCTTGTGCGCGGGGAGCATGACCATGACTGAGACGTTCGCAGCCGTTGCGTTGACGGTGTTGCTGCATGCGGCCGTGTTCCTCGCGCTGGCCTGGTCAGTCGAGCGTGTCGGGTGGGTGCGTGGTGTTGCTGCGCGTGAGTACCTGTGGCGCAGCGCGGTGCTGGGCGGTCTCGCCAGCGCGTTGCTGCCGTTGCTGCTGGCGCCGGCATCGCTGCCGCTCTACCGCGTGCCCCTGGGGCCGGCTGCCTTGTCCGCCGCCGGCGCGCGTGCAGGACATGAAATGCCGGCGGCCGCGCTCAACATCGCGCAGGACGGGGCGCAGTCCTCTGCGCCGGCAGTGGCGATTCACGGCGGCGAGCCGGGAACGTTCGTTACGAGTGCCGATGCTTCGCCATTCGGTGAACCGGCTGGTGCGGGGATTGCCGCATCGTCGGTGGTTCGGACTGACGCCGGTGTTGAGCCGCGCGAAACGGTGGGTGTCCTGATCTCTTCCGTCGCCTGGCCCGAGATCGTGGGTGTCCTGATTCCCTTCCTGATTCCCTGCCTGCTCGCCCTGTGGGCGGCGGCTGCCGCGCTGGCCTGGCTGCGCGTCGCGCGAAGTGCGCTGGCGCTGGCGCGGGTATTGCGCAGGACGCGGCGCATCGACGCTGCCGACTGGCGCGCTGACTGTGCCGAACTCGCCGCACATTTCCGGCTTCAGCGCGTACCGGCGCTTCGGCATGGAGACGGGGTTGCGAGTCCGCTCGCGACGCCGCGCGGTGCGGTCGTGGTGCCCGACTGGGCGCTGTCGCTGCCGCGCGCGCAGCGGCGTGCGCTGCTCGCGCACGAGCTGGCGCACATCGCGCGCCGTGATCCGCGGTGGCGCGTGCTGTTGGCGTTGTGGCGCGGCCTGCTGTGTCCGTTGCCGCTCGCGACGGTCGCGCTGCGGCGGCTCGATGCGCTCGCGGAGTGGCAGTGCGACGCCGCCGCGGCGCGGGCGACCGGCGACGCGCGCGCGCTGGCAGCCTGCCTCGCGCATTGCCTGGAACACCGCGCCGGATCGTCATTCCCGGCACTCGCCGCGGCCATGGCCGCGCCGCGATCGCCACTGTTGCAACGTGCCGAGCGCCTGCTCGAAGGAGTATCCATGTCTTCCGTTTCTCTGCCTTGGCGCGTCCGCCTCGCGCCCATTGCGGCCGTGATCGCGGCCGTGCTGGCCGTGCCCGCATTCGTCGCCCCCGTCTCCCATGCGGCCGAGCGCGTGCCGGTTCCCGCGCCGCCGGTGCCGCCGGCACCACCCGCAGTCCCGGCGGTTCCTGCCGCGCCGTCCCGGCAGGCGGCTGGCGGCTGCAAGGTCGTCATCGGCCATTGCACATCGGTGCGCAGTCACAACGGTAACCTCGACGTCGACATTGGCGGGACCGGGCGGCACCTGACCTATCGTTCGCGTGGCGATGTGCGCTTCAACGATCAGGACGACGGCATTGCCTCGCTCGGCGCGGGTGCCAACGTCGAATGGGAGGAGACCGTCGGGGCCGAAACCCGCCGCATCGAATACCGTGGCGACGGCACGGCGCTGAGCACCCGTTACTGGAAGAACGGCAAGGAGCAGGCACTTGATGCGGACGCGACGGCGTGGATCGCGCGCGTTGTGCCGCAGCTGTTGCGCGAGGCCGCGATCGATGTCGAAGGGCGCGTGGCGCGGCTCGTCGCGCGCGGCGGCAACGGCGCGGTTCTGGCCGAGATCGGGATGATCCGCTCCGACCACGCCCAGAGTCGTTATCTCGGCGAGCTGCTGCGGACACGCAAACTCGCCGACGCGGAGCTGGATCGCGCGCTGGAGTTGATTGCCGCGCTCGACTCCGATCATGAGCAGCGCCTAGCGCTTACGGCGGCATTGGCCAGTCAGCAGCTCGGCAAGCCGCAGTGGCGCATCGTGCTCGCGGCTGTTGCCGAGATCGATTCGGACCACGAGCGCGCCACTCTGCTCGTGGAGACGGCGGCCCAGGTCACCGGTGACGACGAGCTGCGCGGCGCGTGGCTGGCTGCGACGGAGGAGATTGGATCGGATTACGAGCGCCGGCGCAGTCTCGAAGCGCTGGTGGCGGTCGCACGCGATGACGCGGCGCTGCTCGCGGTCATGGAGGCGGGCGGCGGGATCGGGTCGGGCTTCGAACTGCGCGAGCTGCTGAGCCACACGGCGCAGAAAGCCCGTGACCCGAACGCCATCGCCCGGCGTTACGCGCAGACGGCAAAGCTTATCGGCTCGGATTTCGAACGCCGCGAGGCGCTGGTCGCGCTGCTGCGTGCGGGCGCGCTGGCGCGGGAAGGTGCGCTCGCGGTGCTCGATGCGGCCGGCGGAATCGGCTCGGATTTCGAGCGCCGCGAGGTGCTGGTCGAGGTCGCGCGGCGCGTGCCCGATGACGCCGTCCGTGCACGCGTGTTGCAGTTCGCGGAAGATCTGTCCGACTTCGAGCGCCGGCAGGTCGAAGATGCCGTGGGCGCGGTGCGCGGTTGAGCCGGCCGCCCGGTGCCCTCGTGGCATCTGGCGGTGCGCTGCGTCGAATCATCCATTCGTCGACATCGGCGATGCGCGCTGCGACCCTGGAGCGTGTCTGGACCGTCCCCATCTCGGAGACGAGCCGCTACTGGAGGATTCCCGATGTCGCATCTTTCTTCGATCGCCACGGCAGCGCTGCTCGCGCTGGCCGCCGTCGCACCGGCGCAGGCCATGACCGACAGCGAGCGCGAACGCCTGGCCGAGTACGAGCGCTTTGCCGGCGAGCCGGTCAAGGACATGCCGTTCTGGCGTCTGCAGAGCTACGAGGCGCTTGGCAATGAGGCGCTGGTGGTCTGGACCGGCGTCAACAAGGCCTGGCTCATCAAGGTGCTGCCGCCCTGCACCGACCTTCCCTGGGCCAAGGCGGTAGGGCTGAGCTCCACCAACCATCGTGTCAGCGCGAAGTTCGATCATGTCGTGGCCGGCAAGGACCGCTGCAATATCGCTTCGATCCAGCCCGTCGATGACAAGGCCGTGCGCGCCGCGCGCAAGGAAAAGCGCAAGCACGCGGACTGAGGCACGGTCCGGGCAAACCGCAAGCCGGGCGGGGCGGGTGCCGCCGCCGGTGGGTCGGTGCGTTGCGGCGTTTGTGCACAGACTGCGCCGGACCGGCAGCTCTGCGACGTTTCGTCGCCCGGGCCAGATCGACGCGGGCGCGCCTGCTAGGCTCGGCCGTGCGCATTCGTGACGGGGCGGCGATGGACATTGCGATCGTCGGGTATGGCACGGCGGGGCAGGCGGCAGCACGGCTGCTGCAGCGCCAGGGCCATCGGCTGGAACTGTTCGAACGCGCGCCGCGCCCGCGGCCGGTCGGCGCCGGCCTGCTGCTGCAGCCGACAGGGCTCGCGGTGCTGGCCGAACTCGGCCTGCTCGAGGCGGCGCTCGCCTGTGGCGAATCCGTGCACCGCCTCTACGGCGAAACCGTTGCCGGCAGAAGCGTCATCGACATGGACTATGCGCGGCTCGGTGTCGGCTGTGGGCTGGGCATGCAGCGCGGCGCCCTGTTCGAGCTGCTGCGGGATGAACGCGTCGAGCGGAATTTGCGTACGGGCATCGCCATTGCCGGTGTCGATGCGCGGCGTGGCGAACTGCGCGACGAGGCCGGCAACCGGCATGGACCGTATGACCTGGTCCTCGTCTGTGGTGGCGCGGCGAGTGCGTTGCGGCCGCTCGCGCTGACGCGCCGCGACCGGCCTTATGCCTGGGGCGCGCTGTGGACTCTGTGCGCGGACCCGCTTCGCCGCTTCCAGGGGCGTCTGCTTCAGCGCTACGACGGGCCGCGCCGCATGGCCGGCTTCCTGCCCGTCGGTGTTCTGCCGGGCCAGAGCGCCGGCGAGCGGAAGATCGGATTCTTCTGGAGCCTGCCCGTCCGCGACATCGACGCAACACTCGCGCGAGGCATCGCCGCATGGCGCGACGAGGTCGCACGTCACTGGCCTGTCGTCGCACCGTTGCTCGACACGGTGACCGACGTCCACCAGCTCATGCCGGCGCAGTACCGCGACGCTATCCTGCGGCGTTTCCATGACGGGCGCGTCGCCTGGCTCGGCGACGCCGCGCACGCGATGAGCCCGCAGCTCGGCCAGGGCGCGAACATGGCGCTGCTCGACGCTGCGGCGCTGGCGCGGTCGGTCGGAGACGGCGCCGACGTGGCGGCGGCGCTGGGTCGCTACGATCGCGAACGGCGCAGTCATGTGGCGATCTATCAGTTCATCAGTCGCTGGCTCACGCCACTGTTCCAGTCGGAACACGACGGGCTGGGCCGCCTGCGTGATGCCGCGTTCGGTCCCCTCGGGCGTTTGCCGCTGTTGCGCGGCGAGACGCTGAAAGTGCTCGCGGGCGTCAAGCGCGGCCTGTTCGGTCGCGTGCCGCTGGCCGCGAGCCCCGCACCGGTTGGCGATGCGGTGGAGACCTAGGCCCGACCGCGTGCACGGGGCATTTCGATCCCGTGGGACTCGCGGTGATCCACGGGGAACCGGAGTCTTCGCATTGCGCCGTTGCGACACGGCGTCGGGTATGTCAGGCGCCGGGCGGCACGTATCCGGCTGGCTTCGCCGAGCCCTCGCCGAAGAAGTATTTCTCCACCTCGGCCTGGAGAAACGCGCGATGCTTGGGATCGAGCGGCGACAGGCGGTTTTCGTTGATCAGCATGGTCTGGTGCGCGAGCCACTGGCTCCAGGCCTCTTTCGACACCGATTCGAACAGGCGCTTGCCGAGCTCCCCCGGCCATGGGGCGAAGGCCAGCCCTTCGGCCTCGCGGTCGAGCTTGATGCAATGGACGGTGCGGCTCATGCGTTCTCCGTGCGCGCTCGGCGCGTGTGATCAATCGGGCAAGGTCTGCAACAGTCGCCGTACCGGAGCGGGCAGGCCCAGCTGCAGGAATTCGTCAGTGCTGCACCAGCGCAGGTCGTCGCGGTCGGCAACGCGCGTCAATGGTGCAGCCTGGGCTAGCAGCGGCGTCACGGCTAGCCGGAAATGACTGAATACATGGATGAAGGCTTCCAGCGCTCGCGCTGATGCGATGCGCGCGCCAACGCTGCGCGCGACCTGTTCGGCGGAACCGGGATCGGTGGCCTCGGGCAGGCTCCAGAGTTCGGCCCAGACGCCGGTGCCCGGCCGCCGCTGCAGCAGCACGCGGCCAGCCTCGTCACGCAGGATCAGCATGCAGGTAGTCCGCGTGGGGCTGGCTTTCGGCGGCTTGCGTGCCGGCAGTTCCGCAACGCGTCCGTCGCGCAGCGCGACGCATTGAGTTGCCACAGGGCAGACCCCGCAGCGCGGCCGGCTGCGCACGCACAGGATCGCCCCGAGATCCATGATGGCCTGGGTGTAGTCGGCGACGCGCGTCGCCGGCGTGTTGTCTTCGGCGTGTTGCCAGAGTGTGCGCGCCGTTGCGGTGCTGCCGGGCCAGCCGTCGACACCGTGATAGCGGCTCAGCACTCGCTTGACGTTACCGTCGAGGATGGCGTGGCGCTGGCCCCAGGCCTGCGCGAGGATGGCGCCAGCCGTCGAGCGGCCTATGCCGGGCAACGCGGCCAGCGCTTCGAAATCCTGCGGCAGGTCGCCGCCGTGAATGGCGACGCAGCGCTGCGCGGTCGCGTGCAGGTTGCGCGCGCGGCTGTAGTAACCGAGCCCCGACCAAAGCCCCAGCACCTGATCCAGCGGCGCAGCGGCAAGCGCGGGCAGGTCGGGCAATGCGTCCACGAAGCGCTGGAAATAGCCAATGACAGTCGCGACCTGGGTCTGCTGCAGCATGATTTCCGACAGCCAGACGCGATACGGCGTGCGTGGAGTCTGCCACGGCAGCTGCTTGCGCCCATGCCGGTCATACCAGGCCAGCAGCGCCGGTGCGAAGCCGGCGTCCTGTGGTGCTGCCGCGCTCATTGCGCGGGTCCCGATTCGATGAGCACGCCTTCCAGTCGAACGCCGTCGAGCTCGATCGAACCGATCCGGGCTGTGCCGGGCAGCGGCGGCAGCGCGCCAGCATCCGGATCTGCCGCAGCGAGATCGCGCCACCACTGCTGCAGGCGCAGCGTGTCGATGTCGCCGCCGAAACCGATGGCGCTGGCGATGGTTTTCCCGCCGCGCAGCACGGTCGCATCGTCGATGCGCAGGTGCAGGCGCAGATCCGGCGCGGCGGCGGCGTCGTTGCCCCGCGCCAGCCAGCGCTGCAGCGCGAGGAGTTCCAGGCGTGGTGCGGTCAGCTGCAGCTCGTCGACGACCAGTCGCGAATCGACCAGGCTGCTCCAGGGCAGGCTCACGTCGAGGCGCTGCAGGGTCAGCAGTGGTTCGCTTTCCCCGGGCAGGGTGAAACGTGCCTCATCGAGCGTCAGGCTCAGGTGTGGCCACAGCGAATAGCGGGCGGGTGTCGTGAAGGCGAGGTCCAGGCCCAGGCGTGCGCGCGTCTGCTCGCCGAGCAGCGCCGCGACCCGCCCGGGTTCGGCGTAGTGACGCAGCACGAGCAGCGCGCCGGCGGCGAGCGCCAGTAACACGCCTGCAATCTTCAGCGCACGCGATGTTCGCATCGATGACAAAAAGTGAATTGATGGATATTCACGGCGCAGGCATAATGCCGCGGCCGACGGTACAACCCAGGACGGAGCGTTCGTCGGCGATGCTCGCGCCCAAGCTGGCCCCCCTGGCGGAAAGCGTGAGCGGACGTGGCGGCGAGCGATCGCCGCCACGTCCACCTCTCCCGCACTTTCCGGCGTTTGACATCTGCGGTGCCGTTCAGGCGCCGAGTGCCGGCGGCAGCAGGCCGTCCACGAAGGCCTTGGCATCGAATTCGCGCAGATCGTCCAGGCTTTCACCGAGCCCGACGAAGCGCACCGGCAGCCCGAATTCCTTGGCCAGCGCAAAGATCACGCCGCCTTTCGCAGTGCCGTCGAGCTTGGTAACGACGAGCCCGGTAACGCCGATCGCCGCGCGGAACTGGCGCACCTGGTTGACCGCGTTCTGTCCGGTAGTGCCGTCGATGACCAGCAGCACCTCGTGCGGTGCCCCCGGGTCGAGCTTGCCGAGCACGCGTCGTATCTTGCCGAGCTCATCCATGAGGCCGCCCTGTGTGTGCAGGCGGCCCGCGGTGTCGGCGATGAGCAGGTCGACGCCGCGCGAGCGGGCCGACTGCAGTGCGTCGAATATGACGCTGGCGGCGTCCGACCCGGATCCCTGCGAGACGACCGGCACCTGGTTGCGTTCTCCCCAGGTCTTGAGCTGTTCGACTGCGGCAGCACGGAAGGTATCGCCCGCCGCGAGCATGACCGACAGCCGCTGCTGCTGAAAGCGGCGAGCGAGCTTGCCGATCGTGGTGGTCTTGCCCACACCGTTGACGCCAACCATCAGCGTGACGAACGGCTTATGGGCGGTGTCAACGACCAGCGGCCGCGCGACTGGCGCGACCAGGTCGATCAGCGCCTGGCGCAGCGCCGCCAGCAATTGATCGGCGTCGTCGAATTCACGCCGGTCGAGACGCTTGCGCAGGTTCTCGACGAGCTCGGTGCTGGCCGCCACGCCGACATCGGCCGTGATCAGCGCGGTCTCGAGCTCGTCCAGCAGTGCCGCATCGAGCCGGGGCTTGCGCGAAAACAGGCTGCCAAGGCTGCGGGCGAACGTACTTCCGGACAGCCGTTCGCGCCAGGTTCGCCGGGCCGGTGCGGCAGCGGCTTCAGCGGCTTCGACGACGGGCTCTGCGATGAGCGGTTCTGCGGCAGCGACCGGCGCGGTCGTTTCAGAGGCAGGCGCCGGGGTGGGCGTCGCTGCGGCCGTCCCGGTGACGGGGATGTCTCGGGTGGAGGCGTCACCGTCGTCGTCGGCAGCGCCCGGAATCGCAGCGGGCGCTTCCGCCGGCTTGGGCGTCTTCTTCCAGAATTTGAACATGAGGCGGGGGATTCAACGAGAATATCCGGCCATGCTACCACCGACCCGCGGCCGCTCCGCCGCCGTACTGACCGGAATCCCTCACGTGCCAGCCGCGTCCGGCAGGATCCGCATCATAGGCGGCCACCTGCGCAACTCCCGTATCGACGTTCCCGATCGGCCGGGATTGCGGCCGACGCCCGAGCGCGTGCGCGAAACACTGTTCAACTGGCTCATGGCGCATGTCGGCGGCGCACGTGTGCTCGACCTGTTTGCCGGTACCGGTGCTCTGGGGCTCGAGGCCTTGTCGCGCGGCGCCGCCGAGGCCGTGTTCGTGGAGCGCGATGCGGGGCTCGCCGCGGCGCTGCGCGCGAATATCGCGCGTCTCGGGCAGGAAGGCCGCGCTCGCGTGATCGTCGGCGACGCGCGCGAAGCCGTCGCTACGCTCGACGGCCGGTTCGACCTGGTGTTCATCGATCCGCCGTTTGCGGCCGGGCTCTGGGCCGACATGGCCGACCGGCTGGAAGCGTCCGGCGCGCTGGGCGCCGGTGCGCTGGTCTACGTCGAAGCGCCGCTCGCGGCGGCGCCGGTGCTGCCGCAGACCTGGCTGCTCCACAAGCAGACGCGGGCCGGAGATGTCTCGGGCACGCTCTATCGCCGTGCGGCGGCCATGGCTTAAGCTTGGGCGGTTAAGTCCAGCCCTGGTAGCTCTGTGATGGCCCGCATCGCGGTTTATCCCGGTACGTTCGATCCGATCACGAACGGTCACATCGACCTCGTGAGCCGCGCGGCGCCGCTGTTCGACCGCATCATCGTCGGTGTCGCCGACAGCACGAGCAAAGGCCCCAGTTTCAGCCTCGACGAGCGCATCGCGCTGGCTCGGCTCGCGCTGGCCGGCCTGGCCAACGTCGAGGTTCGCGGCTTCTCGGTGTTGCTCGCCGATTTCGTGCGCGAGGTCGGTGCCGGCGTGATCCTGCGCGGACTCCGCGCGGTATCGGATTTCGAGTATGAGTTTCAGCTCGCGAGCATGAATCGCCATCTGATTCCGGAGGCGGAAACCTTGTTCCTGACCCCGGCCGAGCAGTACAGCTTCATTTCCTCGTCGCTGGTCCGCGAGATTTCGCGGCTGGGCGGCGATGTGTCGGGTTTCGTGCATCCGGCAGTGCAGCAGGCGTTGCGCCAGCGCTGGCGCGGCAATTGATCCGTTACTCCTTTCCCACGCAGGTGATCCTCATGCGCAAGTTCATGCAAGCCGCCCTTCTCGGACTTCTGTCCACCGTCGTACTGACCGCCTGCGACAAGAAGGAAGAAGAAGCGCCCGCGCCGGTTGCCGTCGAAGTGAAGATGCCGACCAATGCGACTGACCGTAACGCCTGGAAGCAGTACCTCGTCGACGTGGTCAAGCGCAACATGGCCGGTGTCACGTCGAGCCGCCCCTACCTGTATTTCGTGCCGGGTGGCGAAGACCAGGCCGCGATGGACGAGCGCATCAACCAGCTGCAGAACGTCCAGACCGTCGTCGCGCGCACCGTGCTGCCGGGCAACATGCTCGCGTTCGGTGGCCCGGATTCCAAGCTGACGGGCGACCTGATCATCGACTCGTTCAAGGAAGCCAAGGCCGGCGCCTTCAAGGACGTCATCGTGCTCTATGTCGGCGCGCCCGCCGACCAGCAGCGCGTCCAGGAAGCCGTCGCGCCGTCGGGTGCCACCTTCCGCTTCGTCGAAATGAAGTGATGGAACCGCCGGGGGCTGCCGGCACATGCCGGTAGCCCTCTCGGCTTTCAGCCATGGCCCTGAAAATCACCGAACTCTGCGTCAACTGCGACGTCTGCGAGCCGGTCTGCCCCAATCAGGCAATCTCGATGGGGCCGGAGATCTATGAGATCGCGCCGGCGCGCTGCACCGAGTGCGTGGGCCACTTCGACGCGCCGCAGTGCATTGAAGTCTGTCCGGTCGAGTGCATATTCGTCGATCCCGAGCACACGGAAAGCCATGAACGGCTGCTCGAGAAATACGCGGAATTGACCGGAACGGAGAAAACGGCGTGATCCGATTGCGTGCTTTGCTGTTCGTCGCGACCCTGCTGCCGTGTTCACTGCCGGTTGCCGCGGAAGTGCCCGGAAAGGCGGCCATCGCGAGTGCGCACAGGCTCGCTACCGAAGCCGGATTCGAGGTGCTCGGCGCCGGCGGCAATGCCTTCGATGCGGCGGTCGCCGTGAGCGCGGCGCTGTCGGTCGTCGAGCCGCAGAGTTCGGGCATCGGCGGCGGTGCATTTTTCCTGCTGCATCGTGCGAAAGATGGCAAGCAGGTGTTCGTCGATGCGCGCGAGACTGCGCCGGCGGCGACCGACGCCCGGCAATACCTCGACGCGAAGGGAGAGGTCGACCGCGACAAGGCCGTGAACGGCGCGCTCGCCGCCGGCATTCCCGGCGAGCCCGCGGCACTCGCGTGGATGGCGCAGCACTACGGCAGGCTGCCGCTGAAGCGCTCGCTCGCACCGGCCATACGACTCGCGCGCGAAGGCTTCGCACCCGACGCACGCAGCCTGATGTTCCTGGGCATGCGCAAGGACGTCATCGCGCGCGATCCGGGCGCTTCCGCGCTGTTCCTGCCGGGCGGTGAAGTTCCGAAGGCGGGCTGGGTCCTGAAAAACCCGGATCTCGCACGCACGCTGGAGCGTATCGCGGACAAGGGGCACGCGGGCTTCTATACCGGCGAGTTCGCCACGAAACTCGTCGACGGTATCCGGCGCATGGGCGGCAACTGGAGCCGCGAGGACCTTGCGAACTACGCCGTACGCGAGCGCGAGCCCATCGTGTTCCGCTATCGCGGTCATCAGGTCGTGACCGCGCCGCCGCCGTCGTCGGGCGGTATCGCGCTCGCCGAAATGCTGAATATCCTGCAGGGCTTCGACCTCGCCAGGCTCGATCGCGTCGCGCGTACGCATCTGATCGTCGAGGCGATGCGCCGCGCTTATCGTGATCGCGCGGAATATCTCGGCGACCCGGATTTCGTGAAGATGCCGGTCGCCGAACTGATCCATCCGCTGTACGCCGCGGGCCTGCGCGCCTCGATCCATCCGGCGAGAGCGACGCCGAGCGACAGCCTGCCGGGCTTCATGGCCCCGGTGCAGGGCACTGATACCTCGCATTTCTCCATCATTGACGCGGAAGGCAATCTCGTCGCCGTGACGCAGACAGTGAATCTGCCGTTCGGCGCGGCTGCCGTCGTGCCGGGCACTGGCTTCGTGCTCAACAACCAGATGGACGATTTTGCGCTGAAGGCCGGTGCGCCGAACGCGTATGGCCTCGTCGGCGGTGATGCAAACGCGCCCAAGTCGGGCCATCGCCCGCTGTCGTCGATGACGCCTACCTTCGTGATCGGACCCGAACGCACCCTCGTCATCGGCACGCCGGGCGGGAGCCGCATCATCACGATGGTGCTCGAAGGCATCCTCGCGTGGTTCGATGGCGACGCGCCGCAGACGATCGTGGACAACAAGCGCTTCCACCACCAGTTCCTGCCGGACGTCATTTCCATCGAGAAGGACGCGTTCACGCTCGACGAACGCAAGGCGTTGCAGGCCATGGGACATACGCTCAGCGAGGGTGAGCGCCCCTGGGGTTTCATGAACGCCGTGGACTGGAATCGCAAGACCGGCGAACTGCGTGGCGGCAGTGATTCGCGTGGTGTATCCGGTACTGCGCTCGTCAAGTGAAGCCAGCGACACGACCTGCGTCAGTCTGCGGAAGACTCCCATGAAATTGTGGTCCCTGATCGGCAACTCCCAGAAGCTCGACGGCGGTGCAATGTTCGGCAATGTGCCGCGCCCGATGTGGGAAAAGTGGATAGCGCCCGACGACGACAATCGGATACCGCTCGCGTGCCGTTGCCTGCTCGTCGACGATCTCGATGGCAAGCGCGTGCTGTTCGAGACCGGTATCGGTGCGTTCTTCGAACCCAGGTTAAAGGAACGCTTTGGCGTGGTGGAGAGTGAGCACGTGCTGCTGCAGTCGCTGGCCCGCGCCGGCTTCAGCGATGCGGACATCGACGTGGTCGTGCTGTCGCATCTGCATTTCGATCATGCCGGCGGCCTGCTCGCGGCATACGAGCCAGGTGTCTCACCGCGCCTGCTGTTTCCGAACGCCCGTTATCTGGTGAGCCGCGAATGCTGGGAGCGTGCCCGACAGCCGCATCCGCGCGACCGCGCGTCGTTCATACCGGAACTGCAGCCGCTGCTCGAAGCCTCTGGCCGTCTCGAAATCGTCGATGGCGCACACTCGCCGACACTCGGCGAGTCGGTGCGCTTCAGCTACAGCGCCGGACATACCCCGGGTCTCATGCTTGCCGAGATCGGTGGCGATGGCGGCGTCGTGTTCTGCGCCGATCTGATACCGGGACGACCCTGGGTGCACCTGCCCGTGACCATGGGTTACGACCGCTATCCGGAAATGCTCATCGACGAAAAGAAACGGTTTCTCGAGGACAAGCTCGCCCGTGGCGTGCGTCTGTTTTTCACCCACGATGCGCAGTGCGCGCTGGCGGATGTCGTGCGCGACGAGAAAGGAAAGTTCGGCACCACCCATGAACGGGGCGAGCTCGTCGCCCTGACGGTTTGAAAAGGCGGAGGGAATGATGAACAAGTGGATCATTGCCGGATTTGTCGCGGCAGTTGCGTTCGGCGTTCAGGCGCATGAGGGGGCTCACGGCGAACATGCGCCCATGGCCGGTCACGAGGTAGCGCCCGCGGCGCCGGCGCCCATTGCGACCGGCAACGGCGGCGCCTACTACGGTGCGCCGATGCCGAAATCCGTGCCGCAGGCCATTTCCGAGGTAGCGCGCAAGCCCGATGCCCACACCGCGGCGCCGCAGGCGTTCAAAGGGCGAATCACTGAGGTTTGCCAGAACAAGGGCTGCTGGCTGGTGCTGGAAGACAACGGCGCGTTCGCCCGTGTCTTCATGAGCGGCCACAGCTTCAGCGTGCCGAAGGAAGCGCGCAGCGATGCGGTCGTGTACGGCAAGCTCAGCGTCAAGCAGCTGGACAAGGCCGAGATCGAGCACCTGTCGAGCGAAGGCAGCAAGCCTCAGCCGCAGGAACTGCAGATCGACGCGACGTCGGTCTGGATCGCAGGCAGCTGAGACCTCAGCCTCCGCCGGCAAACAGCGCCGGCCCGTGCTCCAGGAAGTACAGGCCGGCGAACACCTTCGGATCGATCGAATACCCCTCGGCGGCGCGCGCGCAGAGCCATTGTGCGGCCTGATTGCGGGGCACTTCGTGCACCAGAATGTCTTCGCCCGCGACACCGCCGCCGGCATGTTCCCGCTCGAGATCCCAGGCGCGCACGAACGTGATGGTTTCCGTGCTCATGCCCGACGAGCTCGGGCCGCTGAGGTAGTAGTCGATGCGACCGCAGCGGTAGCCGGTTTCTTCGAGCAGCTCGCGGCGCGCGGCGTCGAGCGCATGTTCGCTGCCGTTGCCGGGGTCGTCACCGATGAGCCCGGCCGGCATTTCCAGTGCGCGTGCCCGGATCGCCTCGCGCCACTGCTCGACGAACAGAATGTTGTCGTCCTGCGTCACCGCGATGACGATGACGGCTCCGCCCGGATTCGTGCGTTCTGCGTACTCCCAGCGACCGCGGCGGCACAGGCGCAGCCAGCGTCCGTTGAAAAGAATCTCGGTTTCGTCCATCGTTTGCTGTTCTCCGCGGCCTCAGGGCCGGAACCTAATCCGGCTCGCCGCGGTCTGTGGCCAGCCTCTCTTTCGATATTCCGGACTTTCCGCATGAAAATTCAAGCCCTTGCCTGCGTCGTGCTGACGCTCTGCGGCATCGCGGCGGCGCATGCCGCCGATCCCGCCGCCAAGTCGGCGACCGCCGGCCCCACCCGGGAAGCGGAGGTGGAAGCGGGTGCGGCAGCATTGATCCGTGCTGCCGAGAAACTGACTGAACAGCAGATCAAATCGACGACGAACCGCGAAGCCCTGTCGCGGCTGGCACAGATCTACAACGGCCGCGATCTGCAGCGTTTCATCTGGGCCATGCAGCGTCTCGTCGACCTCTATCCGAACTCCGGCGCGCTGAGGCTGCAGCTCGCCGCGGTGTACGCCGGGCAGGGAGACAAGAGCTCGACCTACGACACGCTGCTCAAGATGCAGAATCTGGGTTTCGCGTATTCGATCGGAAACGATCCACGTTTCGAAAAAGTCCGCGGTACCAAAGTCTGGGACTATGCGGTCGCAAATCTCGACGCCAACGCGCGTCCGTTCGGTGAGGGCAAGGTTGCGTTCCAGCTGCCGGCCGGCGACAGGCTGCTCGAGGCGCTGGCCTGGGACGGCAAGCGCAAGCAACTGCTCGTGGGCAGCGCGCGCGAGGGGGCGATCTATCGCGCCGACAAGGACGGCAAGCTGGCGCCGTTCATCAAGCCGGATGCGGCTTCCGGGCTCTACAGTGTGCTCGACATGAAGGTCGACGCGGCCAACGACGCACTCTGGGTCGCGAGCTATGGCGCGCCGGTCTACAAGTCGTACTCGGCCGAGATGGTCGACAAGTCGTACCTGCTCAAATACAGCCTGGCCAGCGGCAAGCTGCTCGGCAAGTACACGGTGGACGACAAGACTGGCCACCTGTTTGCCTATGTCGCGGTGGCTGATGACGGGCGGGCCTATGTGGCCGATCCGGCGCGGCGCGAAATCTACAAGCTCGACGGCGAAAAGCTCGCGCTCGTGACGAGCAATCCCATGCTGACCGGCATCAGCGGACTCGCGGTGTCGAACGACGGTCGCAAGCTGTACTTTGCCGACCCGGCATTGGGTCTGTTCGGCGTCGATCTTGCTACGGCCAAGGCGTTCGGCATCGGTCATTCGCCGGACAGTCTCGTCGTCGGCGGCGTCTCGTCGCTGTTCTGGTACGACGGCTGCCTGATCATCGTGCAGGACAACATGGTGCCGCAGCGAGTCATGCGCCTGAAGCTCGACGAGTCGGGGCGCAGCGTGGCCTCGGCCATGCCGCTGGACGCGGCGAAGCCGGAGTTCAACCAGCTCGGCAACGGGGCTGTCGCGGGCGACGAGTTCTATTTCGTCGCCAACAGCCAGCGCGATCTCTACGACAGCCATGGCGTGCTTTCGGACGAAAAGGCGCTGCAGCCGGTAAAGGTGTACAAGAGCAATCTGCGCTTCGCCTGGGATCAGCCCGGCATCTCCGCGGCGCTGAAGCCGCTTCCGACGGCGAACGACGCGAAGGTCCGCTTCGAGAACCCGAAGACGCCGCCGGCCGACGCGCAGAAGAGCGGCGAACGCTGAGACTGATGATCGGGCCGCTTGTGCGGCCCGATTGCTTTCAGGTCAGTGCGCGGATGCGCGAACGCGTCAGCGGTCCGAAGCGCAGTTGTTCCAGCAGTCCTTCGATGTCCGCGAGATCCGGCTTTCCGCGCGCGAAGCTCGTCGCGTCGAGCGGTACCGGGCAGTCACAGGCGATGCCGGTGAGCTGACGGCTCAGCCGCGCCAGCGCCGCGCCGGCCTTGAGCTTGGCATAGGCGGCGGCCGCACCGCGGAAGCGCAGGAACGGGATCTCCTCGATACGTGCGTAGATGGCGTCGAGACTGCCGAAATGGGCGAGCAGGGTGGCCGCGGTCTTCGCGCCGATGCCGGCGACGCCGGGAATGTTGTCGATCGCATCGCCGGTCAATGCAAGGTAATCCGCGACCTGGTGTGGGTGTACGCCGAGGCGCTCCTTCACTCCGGCGCTGTTCCAGCTCTGGTTCCGGGAAAAGTCCCAGATTTCGTCATGCTCGCCGACGAGTTGGCCGAAATCCTTGTCGGCAGAGACGATGACGGCACGAAACTGCTGCGGACGCAGCGCATGCACCACACTGCCGATCAGGTCGTCCGCCTCGAACATGGTGTCCGACAGTACGCGCAGGCCCAATGCCGCGGCGATGCGCTGGCAATAGCCGAACTGCACTTTCAATTCTTCCGGCGGCAGTTCGCGATTGGCCTTGTAGTCGGGATAGATCGCGTTGCGGAACGAACTCGTCAGCGATTCATCGAACGCGACGCCGCAATGGGACGGTCTGGCGCGCTCGATCAGGTCGAGCAGAAAGCGGGTGAAGCCATAGACCGCATTGACCGGCCGCCCATCGAGGTCGAAGAACTCCGGCGGCACCGAGTGCCAGGCACGGAATACGTAAAGGCTGGCGTCGACGAGGTGGATGGTGCCGTGGTTCACGTCAACCCTGCCATTCGCTGACGAGTGCCGCGACGTCGGGACGCAGCCGCTCCGGGGCGGGTTCGCGTGCCGTGCCGATGTGGATGAAACCGACGACGCGTTCGGCGTCCTTCATCCCGAGCGCCGCGCGGATGGCCGGATCGTAGGCAGCCCAGCCGGTCAGCCATTGCGCGCCGTAGCCAAGCTGCTGGGCGCCCAGCAGCAGGCTGTAGGCGACGCAACCGGCCGACAGGAGTTGTTCCTGGGCCGGCACCTTGGAGTCGGTTTCGTCGATGCGTGCGACCACGGTCACGATCAGCGGCGCGTAGTTGAAGCGTTCACGGTCCTTTTCGACGACGGCCGGCGCCACATCCGGGTTGTTCGCGAGCGCCGTGCGTGCGAGCAGCTCGCCGAGCCGGCGCCTCGCGTCGCCGCGGATCAGTACGAAACGCCAGGGCACGAGCTTGCCGTGGTCGGGCACGCGTACGGCGGCCTGCAGCAGCGCCTGCAGCTCGGCCGCGTCGGGGCCGGGCTCGCCGAGCTGGCGTGATGGCACGGAGCGGCGGTCGTTGAGGAGTCTCAATGCGGACATGGGGGCCTGCGATGTGGGTGGAAGAGTGCCTTCGTTGCTGCCGGTCCGTGGTTCACGGCGTCGGGCGGACTCGCGGCGAGACGGCGACGGGGGACGAGGGGCCGCGACGGCAGAGCCGCCGACACGTTGCTGGCGTTTTCTTAAGGGGATTCGCCATAAGAATGCCGCAGTCTAGCAAGGCCGCTTACCACGGATACATTCCTGGGCTAGGATGCCCGGGCTTGGTCCCGGGGAGTGCCACATGGCGGTGAATGTCGCGGTAGTGCGCGAGACGAATTCCAGCGAGCGTCGGGTTGCCCTGACGCCGGAAGTCGCGAAGAAGCTCAAGGGCAAAGGGGCGTCGGTGCTCGTGCACAGTGGTGCCGGGCAGCCGGCAAGCTTTCCGGACGCCGCCTACAAGGACGTCGAGGTGATCGCCGATGCGTCCACGACGCTGGCGCGCGCCGATGTGCTGTTCAAGGTGCAGCCGCCGACGCTGGAAGAGATCGCGCAGCTGCGCGAGGGCAGCGTCATCGTGAGTCTGCTGCAGCCCCACCTGGCACCGGAACGCACGCGCGCCCTGCGCGATCGCAGGATCACCGCATTCGCGATGGAACTGCTGCCGCGCACGACGCGGGCACAGGCAATGGATGTGCTGTCTTCACAGGCCGGCGTCGCGGGCTACAAGGCCGTGCTGATCGCCGCAGAAGCTTCGCCGAAGTTCTTCCCGATGCTGACGACGGCGGCGGGCACGATCCGTCCGTCCAAGGTGCTCGTCGTGGGCGCCGGTGTCGCGGGGCTGCAGGCAATCGCGACGGCACGACGGCTCGGCGCACAGGTCGAAGGTTTCGACGTGCGGCCGGAGACCAAGGAACAGATCGAATCGCTCGGTGCGAAGTTCCTGGATCTCGGTGTCAGCGCCGCAGGCAGCGGCGGCTATGCGCGCGAGCTCACCGCCGAGGAGCGCGAGCAGCAGCAGAAAGCGCTGGCCGAACACCTCAAGGGCATCGACGTCGTGGTGACGACGGCTGCGGTACCCGGCCGAAAGGCGCCGCGCATCATCAGTGCGGCCATGGTCGACGGCATGAAGCCAGGCGCCGTCATCGTCGACATCGCCGCGGAGACGGGGGGCAACGTCGAGGGCTCGGAGGCGGGCAGGACGCTCACGACGGCCAACGGCGTGACGGTGATCGGTCCGGTCAATCTGGCCGCGAGCGCCCCCATCCACGCGAGCGAGATGTATGCGCGCAACCTGTTCAACTTCATCGAGCTCAGTCTCAAGGACGGCGTGCTGACGCTCGACTGGGACGACGAACTCATCGCCAAGACCTGTCTCACGCATGCCGGCGAGATCCGGCACGAGCCGACGCGCCAGTCGGTCGACGGCGCATGATCCGAGCCGCCGCATCAGCGTTGCCGGCAACTGCCGGAATCACGAGTCACGCGCATCCGGGGAATCGACATGATCAGCGGTGAAATCGCTCTCTATCTCTTCATGCTGGCCGCGTTTACCGGCCACGAAATCATCAGCCGCGTGCCGGTGATCCTGCACACGCCGCTGATGTCCGGTTCGAATTTCGTACACGGCATCGTGCTGGTCGGCGCCATGATCACCCTCGGCGAAGCCACCACGGTCACGCAGCAGGTCATCGGGTTCATCGGCGTCTTTCTCGGTGCGGGCAACGCGGCCGGCGGTTACGTCGTGACCGAGCGCATGCTGGAAATGTTCAAGTCGAGCAAGAAGGAAGGAGCGAAGTAATGGACAAGGCGACGCTGCTGCATCACGTCGTACAGGCCAGCTATTTCGCGGCCGCCGTGCTCTTCATCATGGGCATCAAGCGCATGTCGTCCCCGGTGACCGCGCGCAGCGGCATCCAGTGGGCGGGCATCGGCATGCTCGTCGCGACGATCGCGACGTTCTTCCACGGCAACGTGGGCGGCGCCGCGCTCGGCGCGGGCCTGCAGCCACAGACGATGACGAACGTACTGCTCATGGTGCTCGCGATCGGCGTCAGCACGGCGTTCGCGTGGATCTCCGGCAAGAAAGTCGCGATGACCGACATGCCGCAGATGGTCGCGCTCTACAACGGCATGGGCGGCGGTTCGGCCGCAGCCATCGGCGCTGCGGCGCTGATCGGTGCCGCGGAGGGCAGCAGCCATCACACGCTCGGCCACGCCCAGATTGCGCTCGCCGTGATCGGTGCGCTGATCGGCTCGATCTCGTTTACCGGATCGCTGATCGCATTCGCCAAGCTGCAGGGCTGGATGGACAAGACCTTCCGTTTCGGCGGCCAGCAGCTCGTCAACGGTCTGTTCTTCCTCGCGGCGGTCGCGCTGGGTGCTGCGCTGCTGTTCAAGCTGGATACGACCATCGTGATCGCATTCTTCGCCGTGGCGCTGCTGTTCGGCGTGCTCATGACCCTGCCAATCGGCGGAGCCGATATGCCGGTCGTGATATCGCTGTACAACGCATTCACCGGACTGGCGGTCGCATTCGAAGGTTACGTGCAGGGCAATGTCGCGCTGATCATTGCGGGCACGGTCGTGGGGGCGGCGGGCACCCTGCTCACGCGACTCATGGCCAAGGCCATGAATCGCTCCATCAGCAACGTGCTGTTCTCGAACTTCGGTGGCGGTGGCGGTGCGGCGAGCGAGATCGCCGGCTCGCAGAAGCCCATCGAGGCGGGTGACGCGGCGTCCCTGCTCTATATGGCGGAAAAGGTGATCATCGTCCCGGGCTACGGCATGGCCGTTGCTCAGGCGCAGCACAAGATCTGGGAGCTGTCGCAACAGCTCATCAAGCGCGACAAGGAAGTGAAGTTCGCGATTCATCCCGTCGCCGGCCGCATGCCGGGCCACATGAACGTGCTGCTTGCCGAAGCCGGCGTGCCCTACGACCTCATCGCGGACATGGACGACATCAATCCCGAGTTTGCGACCTGCGACGTCGCTATCGTCATTGGCGCGAACGACGTCGTGAATCCGGTCGCGCGCACCGACAAGTCGTCACCGATCTACGGCATGCCGATTCTCGACGTGATCAATGCGCGCCAGGTCATCGTGATCAAGCGCGGCAAGGGGGCCGGTTTCGCCGGCATCGAGAACGCGCTGTTCTATGCCGACAACTGCCGCATGCTCTATGCGGACGGCCAGGAAGCGGCGAACCGCCTCATCGCCGAACTCAAGGGCATCGATTCGGGCGGCGGGCACTGAGCGTACGGCGCGGCCGGCATCGCGCCACAGCGCGATGCCGGCCGCGAAACCCGTTCCGTTCATTTGCAATGCTGCGCGGTCGGCAGGTGCAGTCGCTTCCATGATCCGTTGCGTGACGTCACGGCGCGAGCGGCGTTGCCCGATCTGGTGTGTTCCGCCTCAAACCATGGCGCCAGAGCGCTCGTCGGCCTTGGTTGCCGCCGGGTCGTCGGCGACGGCGACGTTGCTGACCAGGGACAGCAGCGCGCGCATCATCGGCACGCCATTCTGCAGGCGCAGGCCCTGGGAGACCGGCTCGGCGTCGCGCATGAACTGGTCCATCACCGCGCGGTACTCGGGCCAGCCGGCCTCGTTCTCGCCGTGCAAGGCCCATAGCGCACGCCACTCCCTGCCGAGGTGGCTCGCGAGCTGGTGCAGCTGACCGAGGCGCGGGTCGGGCCGTGATTCCTCCAGGATGAACGTGAGCTGGTCGCGGAGCTCCCAGGGTGTCATTACCGTCGGCACGTTGGTCGATTCGATGCGCAGCTTTGGCACCGTGGTTCCGGGGGCGATCACGGTCGGGTTCCACGGGCCCGCATGGCCCGGCATCCGGCTGCGCGAAACCAGCTGCCAGAACTCGGTGCCGCCGACGGTATCGGCAACGAGATGGATGCGCGAGCGCTCGGCCGAGTTCACGACCTTGTGGGTGCGCCAGGTATCGAAGATCCAGCATTCGCCAGCGGCCATGTGGACGTGCTGGGGGCCGCAGTAGAAGGTCACTTCGGGCTGGGTGACGATGGGGACGTGTACGCGGATGTGCTCGCGCCAGTAGTAGTCGACGTCGACGTGGGGGGTGACTTCGGCCTGGCCGGACAGCCGCATGAGCCGCGAGCGGCCGAACACGGCACCGAGAGAACCCAGCACTTCACGCAGGTACGGCATTTTTTCCAGATGCGGCGTCGGCTGCATGTGTCCGCGCACATCGTCGTTTCCGGCATCTCCGTTGGCAGCGATCAGCGGCAGCGCGGAATTGCCCGGAAACCCCTGCGGGTGCGGGCGCCATACCGATTCGCCGAGTGCGTCGATCTCGGCCGCAAGCACGGCGGCGTCGAAGCTCAGCGGCAGCTGGAGGAACGGATACTGGAGTTTCATGGCGGCGGTGTCAGGGCAAATGGAAATGACGAAACACGTCGAACCCGAGGGGCGGTCGCGAATCGCTACGTTGGCGCGTCACGCGTAACCGAACTGCTTCACGTACGGTGCCAGCGTTGCCTGTACCGGCTCAAACCAGGAGGCGTAGCGCTGCCAACGGCCTATGCCTTTCTTGTTGACGGGTTCGACGACCTGATGGTAGCTCGGCGTCGCGATGTAACCTCGGCGCGCCGCATGCTCGTGGAACGAGACCATGGCGGGTGACCACTCGATGCCGAGGAATTCGCACAGCCGCCGCGAAAATGCGTCGACATCCTCCACCACGTCCTCGAGGCGGGTCTGCAGCACATCGAGCGCGAAGACGCCGGCGAACGCGTTCCATGCCTGGAAGGCCGTTGCATAGCCCTCTGCGGTCGATTCGAGCTTTTCGCACATGCGCACATACGCCGGCGCGCGGAACGTCTGCATATAGTTGCTGAGTACGACGTCGCGCGGGTCGCGAAGCGCCAGCACGATCTTCGCGTTCGGGAAAAGCCGGTGAATCAGCGGAATCCGCGTCATGTTCAGCGGGTTCTTGTCGACGAGTCGCTTGCCGGATTCGGCCTGGGTCTGCTCGCGGACCTGCTTCCAGTACGTCTCGCGCAACGCAGAGCAGGCAGCTTCGTCGAGCTTGCCGAGGTCGCGCGGATAGTCGAATCCGCGCTCGCGCATCTGCTGCACCAGATTGTGGATGAACGGCCGCTCGTCCATGCAGCTGAGCTGCGGGTGGGCGTCGAGCATGGTCTCCAGCAGGGTAGTCCCGGAGCGCGGGAAACCCAGTACGAAAATCGGCGACTCCTCGGCACCGGGCGACGTCACCCGCGACCACTGGGCGTAGTCGTGCACATCGATCGCGGCAGGTGGCAACAGCATTGCGTCGAGCTCGGCACCGGCGCCCATCGATGCGCGCAATTGCTGCATCTGGACGGCGTGTCCGCGCTGCAGCCAGGTCATAGCCTGCTCGGCGTGGCCGCGCGCGTCGCTGATCCGGGCCAGTGCAAAGAACAGCTCCGGGCGGCGCAGGGCGATGCGCTCATCGCGCACGAGGTTTTCATAGATCCGGTACGCGTCGTCACGATCGCCGCTTCTGCTCGCGATCTGTGCGCGCAGCACGTCGAGCTCTTCCTTGATGCTTTCGTCGCGTAGCGGAATGCGCTCGAGCAGCGCGCGCGCTTCGTCGAGACGATTCGTGCGCTCGAAGAAGGCTGCGCGCTTGGCCAGTACGCCGGTATTTTTCGGCGAGCGTTGCTCGGCCAGTTCCAGTGCGCGATCGCTGGTCGCCAGGTCGCCGGTCTCCATTGCGGTCCAGGCCACGTCGGCGAGGGCTTCCGTGTTGCCGCGGGTCCACTGTTGCCAGTCCTTCAGCAGTGCGACGGCTTCGTCGGTACGCCCGGCGCGCTGGCAGGCGCGTGCAGTCTGCGCGCGCAACGTGGAGTCGTCCGGCTGCAACGCCAATGCGGCGGAAAGATGGGCGGCTGCGGCCTGACTCAGGCCAGCGGCAGTTTCGATGAGGCCCACTTCCCGCAGCGCGTCGACCTGCTGCGGGTCCAGTGCGATCGCACGCTCTAGCGCGCTGCGCGCGGCACCGACATTGCTGCGCGACCGCTCGAGATAGCCCAGGTTGAGCCAGTGCTCGGTTCGCTCCGGAAACAGTGTCGTGAGCTGGATGAAGACGGTAGCCGCTTCGTCAAGGCGGGTTTGTGCATCAAGGCTCATGGCCAGCAGCAGCAACGCGCCCTCGTCCTGCGGGTGACGTGCGACGAGCTGTCGGCCGATCTGTTCGGCCTGGACGAGATTGCCGGTTTGCAGGGCGTTGAAACCGTTCTGGAGCATGGCGCGCATTCATTCGGGGCAACGCGGGAGTATGGCGGCCGTGCGCAGCCGGGACAAGGCGAGCCGACGCCAGGGAGCCATAAAAAAAGCCGCGCGGCTTGCGCCGCGCGGCTTTCATACCACTGTCAGGCAGAAGTTCTTAGAACTTCACGCCGACACGAGCCCAGTAGAAGCGACCCACGGTGTCGTAGGTGCGGGCGTCGGTGTTGCTGTCAAAGCCGTACTGCCACAGCTGCGGCGGCTGCTTGTCGAACACGTTGTCGATACCGATCTCGAGATTGGTATGCAGCGGTTCGATGTTGTAGCCGAACTGCAGGTTGTGGTAGGTCACAGCACCGGTGCGGAACGACTGGTCAGCCGGACCGCCGATGTTGATGACGGTGTAACCGTCGCCAGCGACCGACTGACCGCCGAAGCGGGTCGGGCCGATGTAGCGAGCGCGCCAGGACGCATCAAACGCGCCCATGTTCCACGCCACGCCGGCGTAACCGCGCCAGCGGGCGTAGTTGCCGTCGCCGCCCTGTGCGGACGAGACGTACGAGCCGGCGTTGTTGAACTGCGTCGACACGTCGCCCTGGATCTTCTGCGCGTTGTACTTCTGGATGTAGGTCGCATCCAGCGAGAAGCGGAAGTTACCCCAGGCGGTTTCCGGCAGGCGGTACTTGAAGCCGAAGTCGACACCGGAGGTGTCGATGCGACCGACGTTCTGCGTGCGGTTGTTGACGAAGTTGATGTCGCCAAGCTGGCCGAGGTCACGCGTGAACAGGTTGCAGTAACGACCGAAGTTGTAGCACTGGTTGATGATCGTCTGCGTACCCAGCGTACCGATGGTGTCGGTCAGGTAGATGCGCCACACGTCGACCGAGGCCGAGAAGCCTTCGAGCCAGCTCGGGTCGTACACGACGCCCCAGGTGAACGACTTGCCCTGTTCCGGCAGCAGCTGGTCGTTCGAACCGAACAGCGCCTGGGTCTGCGGGGTCGTCTGCGTGAAGCCCGGGCTCAGGCCCGCGCAAGCCGGGTTACCGGCCTGGAGGCCAGCGCCGGAGCACGGATCCTGGTAGGTATCGGCCGACGGCGTGACGCCGCCGTACAGGTCGGAGATCGTCGGCGAACGGAAGACCTCGGCCACGGTGCCGCGCAGCAGCACGTCGTCGATCGGACGCCATTCCACACCGATCTTCGAGTTCGTCGTGTCGCCGAACGCGGAGTAGTCGGAGTAGCGCGAACCCAGCGTGAAGTTCAGCGACTTGGCCAGGAACACATCGCGCAGGACCGGGATGAACAGCTCGGCGTAGAACTCGCGGACGCTGAGTTCACCGGAGCTCGGCGACGCGCAGGCGTCGGTCGAGGTCTGGCAGGTGCCCTGCGCCGGATCCGAGATGATCGACGAGAAGTCCGGCGTGAAGTACTGGTAGTCCTTGCGGTACTCGCCACCGAACGCGACGCTGAGGGCGCCGGCCGGCAGTTCGACGATTTCGCCAGTCAGGTTGAAACGGGCGATCTTTTCGTTCGAGTAGAAGTGGCTGGCCGGGGTGATGGACAGCTTGCGCAGGTTCGCGAGGTTCGCGCGGCCGGCGGCGGTCTGATCTTCGAGACCCAGCAGGTTGATCGGCGTGCAGTTGTTGATGATCGCAGTCGGCGTACCGCAGCGGGCGACACCGTTGGCGTCGATGAACGACGGGCCGACGGCGTCACGCAGACCCGGCTTGAAGTAGTAGCCGGTGTTCTGGCGATCCTGGGTCAGGCGCGCCCAGCTGATGCCGGCGTCCCAGGTCCAGGTGTCGCCGAAGCTGCCGCGCAGACCGGTGTTGAACTGTTCCGACTGGGTCTGGAAGCTGCCGATGCGGTTGCCTTCGAGCGACATACGAATGCCGCCGGAGCCGATGTTGACACCGAACGGGTTGTAGATGCTCTGGCCCGAGATCACGGCGCCCGAGTCGGCACCGAGGATCAGCGGCAGCGGAGCCAGCTGATAGTTCGAACGCGTCTTGTTGCTGAACGCTTCGACGTAGGCTTCGACGTTGTCCGAGATGCGGTAGTTACCGGCCGCGAACAGGCCGCCACGTTCCTGCGGCGTGCGCAGGATGTTGTACGGCGAGTAGTCGTAGGTGTCGTTGCCCGGGCCGGAGCCGATGTAGCAACGGAAGTCGGTCGCAGCAGAGCCCGGCGTGCCGTTGATGCGGGTCACGCTGACGTTGGCTGCGGTACCCGGGCAGTTCAGGCCGAAGCTGGTGGCGACGGTACGCGGAATCACGTAGCGGCCGTTCGGGATGCTGCCCGAACCGAGCGGGAAGATGTCGCCGTAGTAGTTGTACAGCGCCGGACCCGCGTAGTCGCGGTCCGCCGCGCTGACGGCGTCCTGGCGGTTGTACGTGACGCCGACCACGAGGCTGCCACGATCGCTCGAGTGACCGATCGTCAGCGAGCCACCCTTGCGCTCGCCGTCGTCGGCATCGGACACGCCGTAGTCGAAGCTCGCTTCCATGCCCTGGAAGTCACGGCGCGTGATGAAGTTGACCACGCCGCCGATTGCGTCCGAACCATAGACTGCCGACGCACCATCCTTCAGGATTTCGATGCGCTCGACCATGTTGATCGGAATCGAGTTGACGTCGTTGTAGAACACGCGCTGACCGTTGATCAGCAGCAGCGTGCGCTGCGAACCGAGGCCGCGCAGCGAAACGGTGGAGGCGCCAGCGCCGCCGCCGTTGTTGACGCCCGGGTTGGTCGCGGCGCCGGCGATCGACGGGGCTTCCTGCAGCAGGTCACCGATGGTGAGCTTGCCGGTCTTCTCGATGGCGGACTTGTCGATGACGAAGACCGGGCTCGAGGTTTCGAGGTCGACGCGGCGAATGCGCGAACCGGTGACGACGATCGTCTCCAGCGTCTCGCCCTTGTCGCTACCTTCGTCCTGAGCGAAGGCCGGTGCGGCGGTGAGGCCTACAGCGGCCGCGGTGCCCATGTACAGGGCGTAGCGCACGGCGCGCAGAAGCTCGTTGCGGTTTTGTCTCATTACACTCTCCAACGTCAGAGTTGTGACACAGATCGGGACTAGTACTTTCCTTCCTGGAAAAGGCCAAGGAATCACCTGCCTAAGCCTCGGCAGCGGCCGATACTAACAACATTCGCAACGAGTGGGAATCCCTGTAGCTTATTTGCAACATGTGTGTGGTTGGCATGCAATGGGTGGTGGCATGTCCATGATTCATATTGAAATTAAAAAGATAAAACTAGAACTTTGTTGCATTTTACAAGGGGTGAAATGGGTGCCTGGACTGCGCGCCGACGTTGCCGGAAAGCTGAATGTCCGGACTGAAACGTTAAAAGAGGTGTTAACGGGATTATCACGAGGCGGCGGCGACGAGGCCTGCCGGCGCAGCAAATTCTTAACGGAAGGGGGGGGCGGGAAGTTGTCAGGAGCGGTCAGCCGAGGTGATGTCGTTCTGGCCGCGGCTACCGCGGGACAGGTCGTCGGCCGAGGGGCTCAGAGGTCCTGCTGGTACTGAACGTAGGGCGTACGAGCCTGGCTGTTGGCTTCGCTGCCGGTGAGCGGTGGCGTCGCCAGCAGGTTCTGCGCGCCTATGCTGAGTTCGGCCTGCCATGGCGTGTGCCAGGTGAGGCCGAGATCGACGCCGGTCCAGCGCTGTGCGTCCGTGCCAGTGATGCCGCGCAGCGGACTGTAAAGCCGACCCGTGATGTTCGCGCTGAGGGTTTCGCTGCCGAGCCCCAGGCTCAGGGCCTTTTGTTGCCAGACCGGGCGGCTGCCGCCCAGGTCGGGATTCAGTCGGATGCGTCCGATGCTTGCGCCGAGATCTAGGCTTTGGCTCGATCCGAAAAACCAGCTGCCGCGGGCGCCGAACTGGGCGGAGTCGCTGAAGCGCCCGAGGTTGTGCGCAGGAATCACGAGTCGCGGCAGGTTGCTGCTGCCCGGGGCGGCGACTGCCGGCAAAGCGGAGCTCAGCGCCGGGACGAGGTTGCGCGGCAGCGCCGGTTCCAGCCAGCTCAGTGCGACACCGAGATCGATCCCGAAGTCGCCGCCGGACCAGCTTGCGCCGAAATTCCCGCCGTACCAGTTCGCGCCGGCGCCGGACGCGTGCTGCCGGCTGCAGTCCGGACTGGCGACGCTGAGATAACTGCCGCCATTCGCGCATTCCGGAGACAGCGTTGGTTCTGCGAGCGTCAGCGGAGCCAGCGACAGGCCGCCGTGCAGGCTGGATTGTTCGCCGAGACGCACACCGATGCGGCCGTCGAGCAGCGATGTCGCGTCGATGAGGCGCCAGTCCAGTGCGCCCCCGACCTGTGGTGACGCGGGGGCGATCGGCGAAAGTGGCAGGCTGTTCTGCGCCACGGCGACGAGAAGGCGCCCGTCGGGCGTACTCCACATCGGTACGAAGTGGCTGCTTTCGGTATTGGGGCCGGCTGCCAGCAAACGGTCGAGCATGGCGTGATGACCGGCTCCCTCGGCTTCCGCCACGAGGTACTGCGCCGTTGCCGTGGTCGGCAGTAGCGCAGTCAACGCAGCGATGGCCAGGAGTTTGCGCATGCAGGACGGGGTCGGGGGTGGCTGTGGGACCGGGAGAATGCGGCGGAGTTCCGCTTCGCTTCACACGGTTGTGTGCCGAGTTTACAAAAAAGTAACGCGAAATGCTTGTCTTGCGTCACTGTTCGGCGGCGATTCCGCGCATCCCGGCAATATGGCTACACTGCGACCGACCCAGCCGAGCCGTCCCTGAGGTTGCTCCACGCATGCCCAGCTCCAAAGTCTCTGCCATCGCGCGCCTGCGACTGGACAACGATGCGGTCGATGCCGCACTCCAGGAGTTGCTGCGCGCCGTGGGTTGGGACGACGTAGGGCAGGCGGGCGTCGCGCTCTGTTCGGCGCTGCTCGGCGCAGGAGAGTACCGTCTCGTCGACAGCGCCGCGGCGGCCGTCATGATGACCCGGCATCTCCCGCATCGCGCCGACGGCACGGTGCCTGCGCTGCTGGTCCCGCCGATTGTGCTGATCGAGCAGGACGCGCGCCAGGTGCGCGTGCTCCAGCCGCTGGGCATTCCCGAAGCCACGACGGGCCTGCTCGATGCGCGTGTGCCGGCCGAATCCTGGTCGAGCGCGGACTGGCAGGAGAACTGGGCGCGCGCGGTGCTGCTGCTCGATGCGAAGCTGGTCAGCGTGCGGGCGGCGGAGAGCCTGCAGCAGGCGGTGGAGCGGCTCGAGCGCGCCGAACGTCTCCAGCGTGCCCTGTTCGCCATCGCTGACCAGGCCAATACCGACCGGGACATGTCCGAGGTGATGGCGACGCTGCATCGCATCGTCGGCAGCCTGATGTACGCGGAAAACTTCTACATCGTGCTGTACGAGCCATCGCGGCATACGGTGCGCTTCCCGTATTTCGTCGATGTCGCTGACACGGATGTGCCGGATCCGGCACGCGAGTTTGCGCTGCACGAGCTCTACGGGAGCATGACCTGGCATTTGCTGACCGGCGGCAAGGCGTTGCGAGGCCCGCCCGAAGCGCTGAGCACTCAGGTTCACGGCCGTATCGTCGAGGCCGGGCCCGAGTGCGTCGACTGGCTCGGCGTTCCGCTGCTGCGCGGCAGTCAGGTCGTCGGCGGCATCGTCGTACAGAGCTATCGCGAAAGCGAGCGACTGACCGAGCAGGATCAGGCGTTGCTTGCCTATGTCGCGCAGCACATCCTGACCGCGCTCGAGCGCCGCCGCGCGCACGAGGAACTGGAGCAGCGCGTGGCCGAGCGTACCGATGCCCTGCGCGAAGCCAATCGTGTGCTGCAGCAGCAGGTACTGGAGCGGCAGCGCGGCGAGCGTCTGCAGGCGGCGCTGTTCCGCATCGCGGAGCTGGCCAACACGACCGAGAGCCTGGAAGAGTTCTGCGCCGCCCTGCACCGGGTCATCGGCGGACTGTTGAATGCACGCAACTTTTATATAGCGCTCGCATCGGACGATCGCAGCGAGCTGCGGTTTCCGTACTCGGTCGACGAGTTCGACCACGAGCGGCGGACGCGCCGGCCTGGTCGCGGCCTGACCGAGTACGTGCTCAACCACGGCGCCGCACTGCTCGTCGACCGATCGGGCATCGAGCGGCTGCGTGCGAGCGGCGACGTCGCGAGCATCGGCACGCAGTCGACCTGCTGGCTCGGTGTGCCGCTGATCTGCGCCGACAAGGCCGTGGGTGTGCTCGCGGTGCAGAGCTATTCGGAAGACTACGGCTACACGCCGCGCGACCAGGAGCTGCTGACGTTCGTGTCGTACCACATTGCCAATGCGCTGGAGCGCAAGCGCAATGCGGAATCGCTGAAATCCGCCTATGCCGAACTCGAGCAGCGCGTGGCCGAGCGCACCGGCGAGCTGGCCGCGGCGAATCGCGACCTGCGCGAGCAGATGGCTTATCGGGAGAGCATCGAGCGCCAGCTCAAGCACGAGACGCTGCACGACTCCCTGACCGGGCTGCCGAACCGCACCCTGTTCCTGGAGCGGCTCGAACTCGCCCTCGACCGCTATCGGCGCGATCCGCGTCACCCGTTCGCAGTGCTGTTCCTCGATCTCGACCGGTTCAAGGTCATCAACGACTCGGTGGGGCATCTGGTCGGGGACGACCTGCTGTACGAAGTCGGCGGGCGCATCGCCGGTTGTCTCGAGCCGGAGGACGTGGCCGCGCGCCTCGGTGGCGACGAATTCGCGATCCTGCTGCACGACGTCATCGACCCGGAGCGGGCGATGAACTTTGCCGCGCGCATCATCAATGCACTGAATGCACCGATCCGGCTGGGTCCCAAGGAAGTGTTCACCTCCACCTCGATCGGCATCGCGCTGTGTTCGCCGCGCTATGCCAAGGCCGAGGAACTGCTGCGCGACGCGGATGTCGCGATGTATCGCGCCAAGGCCGAGGGGCGGCACCGCTACGCACTGTTCGACGAACGGTTGCACCAGGAGGCGCTGCGCCTGCTCGAGGTCGAGAATGACCTGCGCAGGGCGATTGCGCGTGGCGAACTCGAACCGTATTTCCAGCCCATCGTGCGCCTGTCGGACCGCAGCCTGGTCGGCTATGAGGCGCTGGTACGCTGGCGGCATCCGGAGCGCGGTGTGCTGCTGCCCGGCGACTTCCTGCCGGTCGCCGAGGACAGCGGCTCGGCCGAGCAGATCGATTGGCAGATGTTCGAGCGGGTCTGCGCGATTGCGCCGGCGCTGACCGCGCAGGGTGGCTTCATCAGCATCAATCTCACCGCCCGGCATTTCCGGCTCAGCGATCTCGATCGCGAGCTGTTCGCGATCCTCGACCGCAACGGCGTCATGCCGAGCCGTATCCGCATCGAGGTTACCGAGCGCGCGCTGCTGGAGAACCCGGCGCAGGTCAAGCAGATTCTCGACGGGCTGCGCCGTCGCGGCATCAGCGTCGCGCTCGACGACTTCGGCACGGGCTATTCGAGTCTGAGTTACCTGCACCAGTATCCGCTGCAGGCGCTCAAGATCGACCGCTCCTTCGTCGCCGAAATGCGCCCCTACGACGATGGCAGTTCGAGTGCTGTCGTGCGCGCCATCCTCGCGATGGCCGGGTCCCTTGGCATGCAGGTCATCGCCGAAGGCATTGAGACCGAGGCGCAACAGCAGGCGCTGGAGGCGCTCGGTTGCGAATTCGGCCAGGGTTTCCTGTTCGGCCGGCCACAACCGGCCGAACACTGGCTCGGCATGGGTCAGTAGCGCTTCCCGCGCGCCGCGTTCAGTGCGTGCTGCCGGAGCCCGGCATGTCGGGCTGGTCGCGCAGCACCTGCTCGAGGTCGATGCGATCGAAGTGGTAGCGCGTGTTGCAGAACTCGCAGGTGACCTCGATGCGGCCGTCGGGCTGCAGCGCGGCTTCGCTTTCCTCGCGGCCGAGGTTGCGGAGCACGGCGGCGACGCGATCGCGGCTGCACTGGCAGCCGAAGAACAGGCCACGTTCGCCGGTCAGACGCACGCTTTCCTCGTGAAACAGCCGCAACAGTACCTGCTCGGCGGGCAGCTGCAGCAGCTCGGTGTCGCTCAGGGTCGCCGCCAGATGGCCCACGCGGTTCCAGCCGTCGGGATCGGTCTCGCCGGTCCCGCCGGCCTGTGCGAGGGGCTGCAGGATCAGTGCCGCAGCACGGCCGTCGGCGCAGGCCAGCAGGATTCGGCTCGGCAGTTGCTCCGAACGTTCGAAGTAGCCCTCGAGCAGCTGCGCAAGGGTGCCGTGCTCGACGGGCACCATGCCCTGCTGGCGCTGTCCCGTGGCCGCGTTGTCGATGGTGATCGCGAGCAGCGGTTCCGGCAGTTCCGCGAGATCGATGGTTGCCGCAATGCCGTCGCGCCATTGCGCGAGGCCGCGCAGACGGCCCGCATCGCTGCACTCGGTGTAAAGCAGGCTGAGTTCGCCTTTGCTGCGCACGTGCAGCGACAGGCTGCCGCTGAGCTTGATGGTTCCGCTCAATGCCGCGGTAGCGGCGAGCGCCTGGCCGAGCAGGCTCGCGACGGCAGGCGGATAGTCGCTGCGGCTGCCCACTTCCTGCCAGGCGTCCTCGAGCTGGACGAGAACGCCGCTGACTCCGGCACGTTCCAGCAGAAAGCGATGCAAGCGGTCCTTGGTGTTGTCCACGGCTGAGGTCCTGAAGTCGAGGCGGGGCACGTGTGGCCGCGACCGCGCAATACAAGCGCTATCGCGTGCGGCGGATTATCGGCGAGACCCGTCTCTGCTGCTCTGCCCTTGCTGCCGGAGCAGCCTTTCTGCGAATCTGCAGCGCCTTTACTGCAGGCCGTGCGGCGTGGCGCCCAGACCTCGAAAACGCAGTGCGCTGCGCTGGTTGTGGCGATGGGCATGGCGCCTGACGCTGGCGTGGGTAGTCGGCAGCGTGCTGCTGGTCGTGGTGCTGCGTTTCGTGCCGATCGGCTACTCCGGATTCATGCTGCAGCGGCAGGCATCGGCCTGGCTGGCCGGCGAGCGTGGGTTCGGCCTGCGCCAGCGCTGGGTTTCTATGGGGCAGGTGTCGTCGGCGCTGCCGATCGCGCTGGTGGCGGCCGAAGACCAGAAGTTCCCGCTGCACCACGGGTTCGATGTGGAAGCGATCTTCGACGCGATAGAGGATGCCGAAGACGGCGAGCGCCTGCGCGGTGCGAGCACGATCAGCCAGCAGACGGCGAAGAATCTGTTTCTCTGGAACGGACGCAGCTTCGTGCGCAAGGGACTGGAGGCCTACTTCACGGTGCTGATCGAGTTGTGCTGGTCGAAGCAGCGCATCCTCGAGGTGTATCTGAACGTGGCTGAGTTCGGCGACGGCGTCTACGGCGCGGCGGCAGCGAGCGATGTGTATTTCCGCAAGACGCCCGGCGCGCTGACGCTGCATGAGTCGGCACTGCTGGCCGCGGTGCTGCCGAACCCGAGGCGGCTTCGGGTCGACAGGCCCAGCGCCTATGTGCAGCGCCGCGCCGCCTGGATAGAGCGGCAGGCGCGCCAGCTAGGCGGACCCGCCTATCTGCAGGGCCGATAGCGCACCTGCTGCGCAGCCATGGGCGCTGCGGCAGGGGATTCACCGTGGCATGACCTCCGGTGCGCGCTACTCGCTACTGTCATCAGGTCCCGCTAGCATCCGCCGGTTTCGTCAATCGCTGTTGGAAACTGTCAGGGCAGGTGTTCGCGGCAGGGCGCCCGTGCCCGAGCGCGCTACCCCTTGAGTATCTCTGGATCGTTGCTGGACAGGTGTCTGGCTGCCGGTGCAACGGGATTCCAATGGCCAAAGCCAAGCCCTACTCATTCAGAGCATTCTCAAGCCCATGCAAACGCTCGCCGTCGTCGTTCCCGCCTACAACGAAAGCGATGGTCTGCGCGAGTTCCAGCGCCGGCTGGGCCTCGTGTTCGATGCCCTCGACCTTGCCTGCAGCGTGCTCTACGTCGACGACGGCAGCCGTGACGACACCTGGGCCGTGATGGAATCGTTGCGCGCTGCCGATCCGCGCGTGGCTACGCTCAAGCTCAGTCGCAATTTCGGCAAGGAGCTCGCACTGACGGCAGGCATCGACCATGTCGACGCCGACGCGGTCGTGGTCATCGATGCGGACTTGCAGGACCAGCCCGAGCTCATCCCGGAATTCGTCGCGCGCTGGCGCGAGGGCTATGACGTCGTCTATGGCACGCGTTCCAATCGCGCCGGCGAGACGGCGTTGAAGAAGCTGACCTCGGCGGCGTTCTATCGCGTCATGGAGAAGATGAGCGACCTGCCGGTGCCACGCGATACCGGCGATTTCCGGCTCATGAGCCGCCGGGTCGTCGATGCGCTGAAGCTGCTGCGCGAGCGGCAGCGCTTCATGAAGGGACTGTTCTCCTGGGTGGGCTTTCCGCAGACGGCCATCGTCTACGACCGTGATCCGCGTTTTGCTGGCGACAGTAAATGGAATTATTGGAAATTATGGAATTTTGCCCTGGAAGGGATCACGTCGTTCTCGTCGTTCCCGCTGCGCCTGGCGACGTACGTCGGATTCCTGGCGGCATTGGCCGCGTTCGTGTTCGGTCTCGTGGTGTTCGTCAAGGCGTTGTTCTTCGGCGATGCGGTGCGCGGCTATCCCTCGCTGATGGTGGTCGTCCTGTTCCTTGGCGGAGCGCAGCTCATGGCGCTCGGCATGATCGGCGAATACCTGGGCCGCACCTACGTCGAGACCAAGCAGCGTCCGCTGTACTTCGTCGAACGCCACCACGCGCCGGCAGCGGTGGGACCTGCGCAACACGACGCGGGATAGACCGTACGCCGGAGTCTCATACGTCTATGGACTCCACTGCCGGGGCTGGGGCATCCTCCCGCGGTCTTGCGTGGGGTTGCAGGACGTCCTGACAACGGCGCAGCGGGATTTCCTGTCGCCGCCATCGATCCACCGGCAGCGCAGCAGGGATGGAATGCACTCGCGTGCGCGCGGCCGGCCAGCGCGGAGTAGCAACGAATGTCCGTTCCGTACGTGCCGCCTTCGCGGCTCAGTCTCGTTCTTGCGGCTGCGGTGCTGGCCACGAGCGCCTGCCAGACCAGTCCCTCTCGGCAGTACGCCCTTGGCGAGAGACCGAAGGACGAACACCAGAAGGCGGCGCCGCCCAAGGGCGACTATTGGGCGCTGCGTGCGTCATACCCGACCGGCGATTTCCAGCCGCTGTGGCTGGCCGAGTCCGCCCGCGCCGAGGCGCGTATCCGTGCTGCCGTGCCGCAAGGCGACAAGAGCTACCGGCGTTCGGCTGAGTCACCCCTGGCGCTCGACCCGGCTGCGTTCACGTCACTCGGGCCGAAGCCGCTCAACGATACCGAGTTTGGATTCGGTCACGTGTCGGGGCGCGTGAATGTCATCGTGGTCGATCCGGTCGACAATACCGTCGCCTACCTCGGGTCGGACGGCGGCGGCGTCTGGAAGACCACGAACTGCTGCTCGCCGGCGACGACCTGGCAGCTCACGACCGATGTGGCGTCGGTCGTCAACGCGGCGATCGGCGACATCCACATCGACCCGGGCAATCACAACACGATCTATGCCGGCACCGGCGACCTTCGCTACGGCTCGTTCTCGTTCGGCTCGGCGGGGTTGCTCAAGAGCACCGACGCGGGAGCGACCTGGGTCGTGCTCGGCGAGAACGAATTCGGTCCGCTCTACGGGCCTTCCGCGAATGGGTTTCCGCAGTACCAGGCGATCGGCAAGGTCGTCGTCGATCCCAACGATTCGAACAAGGTGGTGGTCGGAACCAAGACCGGTCTCTATTTTTCTTATGACGCCGGAACCAGCTGGGCGGGACCCTGCTACACGAACGCGTTCGCGACAGGACCCGGCGCCCAACGCCAGGACATCACCGCGCTGATCGCCGTTGATCTCGGCACGACCACGACGCTGTATGCGGCGGTGGGTACGCGCGGAACACCGACCCCGGTGCAGCCCGACCTCGACCGCAACGGTGCAAACGGCGTCTATCAGGCGGCGATGCCGTCGGCCGGCTGCCCCGCCGACGGTGCGTGGACACTGCGCAACAGCGGCTGGCCCGCGGGCACCGGCGACGGCACACCGTCGACGACGCGCGGCCGCATCGAGCTCGCGGTCGCGCCGAGCGACAACCAGATCCTGTACGCCATGGTCGCCGACGTGACCACGCGTAACGTGAACGCTGTGCTGAAGTCGACCGACAGCGGTGCCACCTGGACCCAGACCACGACCGCCAGCGGCTTCACCGGGTGCGGCAATGCCGGCACGCAGATGTGGTACGACGCCGGCCTGACCGTGTCGCCGACTGACCCGAACACGCTGTTCGCCAGTGCAGTCGACCTGTTCCGTTCGACCAACGGCGGCGTTACGTTCACGAATCTGACCTGCGGCTATTCCGGCGGCGGCATACACGTGGACCATCACGCCCGCGCCTACGTGGGCAACGACCCCAACAAGCTGCTGATCGGCTCCGACGGGGGCGCCTACTACACGGCAAACGCGACGGCAGCATCACCCACGATCGTGCCGATCAACGACAGCCTGAACACGATCGAGTTCTACTCGGGCGACATCACGGCCAATTTCGCGACGTCGGCCAATCCGGGCGCCAGCGGCGGCGCCCAGGACAACGGCAGCTCGGCGGCGCAGTTTGCGGCAAATCCGGGCGCCATGCTCTGGGAGTCGACCAACAGTGGCGACGGTACCTACACGCGCATCGAGCCGGTCAACGCCCAGCGCTGGTACTACCAGTCGCAGAACGGCAGTGTGCGCGTGTCCACGACGGGGCCGTTCGGCGCGACCTCGAGCGCCAGCGGGGCCTGGTCCGGCGACCGCAAGAGCTTCCTGATGCCGCTGGAAATCTACAAGCACGGTGACACGGCTGTCGCAAACTCGGGCTGTGCGACCGGCGTCAATGGCTGTGGCCGCATGCTGGCGGGTACTTACCGCATCTGGGAAACCCTGACGGGTGCGGTGCCGACGTCGAGCTGGCAACCCAAGACCGGCGACCTGACCAAGAACAGCCTGATTCTCGGCAGCGACAATCGCTCGTTCATCAACCAGATGGCGTATTCGTTCACCGATCCGTCAATTGCGATCGTCGGCACCAACGACGGCAACGTGCAGTACGTGTTCGGCCTCGGCGTTTCCGGAACCAACAATGCCACGGCGGTCAACCTGACCGGCGGCAATGCGGTGCTGCCGAACCGGCCGATCCAGGACGTCGTCACCGATGCGCAGAATCCGCTCGTCGGCTATGCCGCCGTAGCCGGGTTCGACCAGAACACGCCGGCGACGCCGGGGCATGTGTTCCGCGTTACCTGTACGGCGAACTGCGCGAGCTTCACCTGGGAAGACAAGACCGGCAATTTGCCGAACATCCCGGTCAACGCCATCATGGTCAGTCCGCACGTGCCGGGCCAGGTGTTCGCCGGCACCGACTGGGGCCTCTACTACACTGACGACATCACCGTCGCAAATCCGGTCTGGAACTATTTCCAGGGACTGCCGCGCGCGATGATCTGGGACCTCGTCGTCGATCGCGGCCTGACCACGCTGGTCGCGTTCACGCGTTCGCGCGGTGCCTGGGCCTGGCCGTTGCCGACCGGTGGCATTGCCGACCGCATCTTCGCAGATGGGTTCCAGGCGCCCTGAAACCCGGCGACGACCGGGCCGTGAGGCCCGGTCGTCGCAAGTGGCTGCTGCGCGCTAGACTCGTGCCCAGGGACGAACAGCGGCATCGCTGCCGCATCGCACGCGGAGGCCAGCATGCGTAAAGTCAAGCATCTTCTCGAAGGCAAAGGCCGCTCGATCTTCGCGGTCGAGCCCGATCAGCCCGTCCTCCAGGCCATACAGGCGATGGCGGACCATCATGTGGGCGCGTTGCTCGTCATGCACGGCAAGGAACTGTCGGGCATCGTTTCCGAGCGCGACTACGCGCGCAAGGTCATCCTGCTGGGCCGTTCCTCGGCCGAGACGCCGGTCTGGCAGATCATGTCGGCGCCGGTCGAGACGGTGTCGCCAGAGGACTCCGTCGACGCCTGCATGAGGCTGTGCACCCAGCGGCGCATCCGCCACCTGCCCGTCGTGGCCGAGGGCGAAGTCGTCGGCGTCATCTCGATCGGCGATCTGGTCAAGGCGGTCATCGACGAGCAGGCCGAAGAGCTGGCTCACCTGCAACGGTACATTGCGGGCTGAACGGCGCGTCGGATTGCCAGCACCGGCGCTTTCGCGGACGATGCGCCCCTTTCCCTGTCCGCTGAAGTAGCGTGGGCCGCCATCACGACCCGAATCACGAGCGCCTGGAGCGGCTGCTGGCCGACTACGGCGCCAAACTGCGTGCACTCGTCGCGGCTCATGGCCTCGCGCGCCATGGTATCGACGCCGACGACGTGGAGCAGGAAGTCCGCATCCGGCTCTGGCGTGCGATCGAGCGTGACCGGTCTGCCGCCTTTCATGCGTCTTATATCCAGCGAGTGGTTGCCAGCACCGTGATCGACGCCCTGCGTCGTGCGCAGGTGAGGGCGACCGAGCCGCTGCCCGAGGATTCCGACGACGGTTTCATGCCGTTTCCGGACCAGAACCGAGGGCCCGAGGACCGCGCCAGTGGCCATCAGCATGTCGAGAAGCTCAGGGTTTGTCTCGATGCGCTGCCGGAACGCCGGCGCTTGCCCATCAGTCTGCATCTGCAGGGATTCGCCTTGCAGGAAATCGCGGATCTGGTCGGCACCTCGGCCGAAGCGGCACGGAAACTGGTCTCGCGTGGGCTGGACGAACTCAAGGAACGCCTGCGCGGCATAGGAGCTGGAGATTTCGATGACTAAGCCGAGCCTTTCTCAACTCTATCAGTCTCTTACCGCCCAGCAGACGCTGAGCGCACGAGCGCTCGTCGACGCCGACACGGCGGTGCGCGCGGCGCGCGGGCGGGTCGTGCCGCATGAGCGCGAAGAGGTGGCGACCGCGCTGGCAGGCTCCGCCGCGCATGCCGATCTGGTGCGGTTTCTCAAGGCGCTGGAGCCGGCCTCGTCAGAGCTTGCGCACGACCTCGCCCACGGCGCGGCGTCGCACGAATCGCGCGGTCGCGGTCACCGCGGTGCTCGGGCACGGCCGTCACGGCAGGGCTGGCAGTGGGGCGCCGTTGCCGCCAGCGTCGTTGCAGCCGTCGCGCTGTTCGTCTCGCATAATGCGCGCCAGCCGGCATCGCCGATGGCGGCTGCCAGGCCGAGCGACACGATATTCGACGGAAGGCTCGAGGGCGGCATCGCCCATCAAGCCGTCGACGACCGTATTTTCCGTGCCGGCAGTGATGGCGCGGGACACGATCGCATTTTCACGAACAAGGCCGGCGGCTGATCCCGGCCGGCGGCGGCAAGGCGGTATCCACGAAAAGCCCGGGCAGTCCGGGCTTTTTCGTCGGTGACGCGTTGTTCGACGTGGATCAGACCGCCACGGCGCTCGCGTGTTCGCGGGTCGCCGCGAACGCGATGTCGGGCCAGCGCTCCTGGGTAAGCTGCAGGTTCACGCGGCTCGGCGCGAGATAGACGAGTTCCCCGGCTGCGTCGATCGCCAGATGCGTCGCGGCCTTGTCGCGGAACTCCTCGAGCTTGCGGGCATCCGCCGCATGGATCCACCGCGCGGTGCTCACCGTGATCGGCTCGAACACGCACTCCACTCCGTACTCGTCCTTGAGCCGGTACGCGACGACGTCGAATTGCAGCACGCCGACCGCGCCGAGGATCAGGTCGTTCGACATCAGCGGCTTGAAGAACTGCGTCGCGCCTTCTTCGGAGAGCTGTGCGAGGCCCTTCTGCAGTTGTTTCATCTTCAGCGGATCCTTGAGCCGCGCTCGGCGAAACAGTTCCGGTGCGAAATTCGGGATTCCGGTGAAGCTCAGCGGTTCGCCTTCGCTGAAGGTGTCGCCGATCGAGATCGTGCCGTGGTTGTGGATGCCGATCACGTCGCCCGGATAGGCTTCGGCGACGATCTCGCGGTCGGATGCCATGAAGGTCAACGCATTCGCGAGTTTCATCTCCTTGCCGCTGCGCACGTGGAACGCCTTCATGCCGGCCTCGAAGCGCCCCGAGCAGATCCGCATGAAGGCGACGCGATCGCGGTGCATCGGATCCATGTTCGCCTGGATCTTGAACACGAAGCCCGTCATTTTCTCTTCGGCGGGTTCGATCGCCCGCGTCGTCGTCGCGCGCGGTTTCGGCGACGGGGCATGCTCGACGAAGAAATCCAGCAGTGGCTGCACGCCGAAGTTGTTGACCGCCGAGCCGAAGAAAACCGGCGCCAGGCGGCCGGCCAGGTATTCCTCGAGATCGAACGGATGCGAGGCGCCTTCGACGAGATCGAGTTCGTCGCGCAGTTCCTGCAGCATGGCGGCGCCGATGCGGGCGGCAAGTTCCGGGTCGTCGAGCGAGGCGAAGATGGTCGAATCCTGGCGCGTGAAGTTGCGGCCGGGTTCGTACAGATGCACCTCGCCGCTGACGAGGTGATAGACGCCCTTGAGTCGAGAGCCCATGCCGATGGGCCAGGTGACCGGGGCGCAGCGGATCTTCAGTACGGACTCGACCTCATCGAGCAGTTCGATCGGCGAGCGCCCTTCGCGATCCAGCTTGTTGATGAAGCTCATGATGGGGGTGTCGCGCAGACGGCAGACCTCCATCAGCTTGATCGTGCGCTCTTCGACGCCCTTGGCGCAGTCGATCACCATGAGTGCCGAGTCCACGGCGGTCAGCACGCGATAGGTGTCTTCACCGAAATCGGCGTGGCCCGGCGTGTCGAGCAGGTTCACGATGCGGCCTTCGTAGGGGAACTGCATGACCGATGAGGTCACCGAAATACCGCGTTCCTTTTCCAGCGCCATCCAGTCCGAGGTGGCGTGGCGCGCCGCCTTGCGCCCTTTGACGCTGCCGGCCATCTGGATCGCCCCACCGAACAGCAGCAGCTTTTCGGTCAGCGTGGTCTTGCCCGCATCGGGATGGGAAATGATGGCGAAGGTGCGGCGCCGCCGCGTTTCGGAGAGATGGTCGGACATGGATGTCGCGGTGCGCGGGGGCTCGCTGGCGCAGCCGCATCGGCGGTAGTCGAAAGGCTGCGGATTATAGCGCCCCGGGGCAGGGCGGCGGTCGCCGTCGTCGCGGCGGGCTAGCCCGCCGGATCCAGTTTCAATGGTCCCGTGGAATCGCGCATGCGGAAGGGTACGGACACGAGACGCATGCCGCGGTTGACCTGGACGCAGAAATGCAGGTGTGGGCCGGTGGAGAATCCGGTGTTGCCCGACTCGCCGATCGCCTGCCCCGCATAGACGTGCCGCCCGGTCTGCACGACCACGCTCTCCGGTCGCAGATGTGCATAGACGGCCATGCTGCCGTCGCGATGCAGGATGCGCACGACATTGGCGCGGCTCGCGAACTTTTCCTTGTCGAGGCCGGCGCCGTAGTAGTCGTCCTGAACCTCCATGACGATGCCCTCGCGCGCGGCCAGTACGGGTGTGCCCTCGTCGGCGGCCGCGTCGATCGCATAGCGCGATTCCTCGCTGGTATGACTGAACGCACCGTCGAAGCCCTGGTGGATCCGCACCGGCTGGTCGCCGAGTGGCCAGAGATACTCGCTGTCGTCATGGCGTGCGTCCGGGCTGCCGGGAATCGCGCGCAGCGCGAGTTCGAAGCCGGCGGGCTGGGCGCTGTCCGCCTGCCGCAGGTCCGCGAGTACGCGCTCTTCGCGCGCGCGCATGACCACGGTCAGTGGCAGCGAAGGTTCGGTCGCGATGTTGTGTACGTCCCCGACACTGAGTTCGACCTGTACGGGGCCGGCGAAGCGATTGAAGACCCGTGCCTGGCGTCGATTGTCGTGCCCTTCTACGCGCAACTGCACCATGGGCGTCTGCTCGACCCTGACCGCGGTCTGCTGCACAGGGCGATCGGTCCTGGGCGGCTGGTCCGTGAAGTGGATGACGCCGGACTCGTCAGTGAATTTGTATATTTTCTTTGCGTGCGGCGCGGGGGCGAAGAGGGCGAGCAGCAGGATGGCCAGGCGTACGGGCGGATTCATCGGTCGATTGTAGGGCCTGGCAGCGCGGCCGTGTGCGGGCCGGCGTCGCGTTTCCGCACCGTGCAGCGTCAGGTCGGGCGCGTGAGCGGGCGCGCAAAGGCGTCGCGTGGTGCGCTGGCAAGAGTCGGATCGAAGTGCGGTATAAAAATATATTCATAACTCGATTGCTTGTGGGGTTTGCGTGGTCGCAGTTAGTCGTATTTGTCATATGGGCGTATAGACGTCTAAACGTCCGTTGACGTCGAGGGGCGGAGTCTCTAGAGTGCCGGCCAACGATCCATCGAGACCGGCTGAGGGAAAGGCCCTTGGAAGCCGGGGCAACCGACGGGAAACCGCACGGTGCCAACTCCTACGGAGGCGCGCCGCGCCGTGCCGAAAGATGGGTGGCCGCTTCCCGTCCGCATTGCATGGACGTGGTCGCCGCGACCGTCGTCGGCTGTCCGAGGAACTCGACCATGAGCCCGGAGAGCCGCATGAGCCTTGCCAGCACCAGTTCCTTCGCCGCGTTCGATGCGGCGCCGTTCGCTTACGAAACCGCGGCGTTCCTGCAGGCGATCCCGCCGCCGGTGCGCAGCGAGGCGGTCGTGCGCATCACGCCGAAATACGGTCGGGGGCCGGTTGCCGTGATCGTGCGCTATCTCTGGACGGGTGCCGCCGAAGGGCCGACCGTGGTCGTGCAGGGTGGCATTTCTGCCAGCCGCGACGTCTGCCGAGTCGGTGCGAGTGCCGGCTGGTGGGAGGAACTGGTCGGCGCCGGCTGCGCGATCAATCTGTCGTGTTGTCGCGTGCTGAGCATCGACTGGCTTTCCGCCGGCGACCTCGCGGGTGCCGACGCGGTGTCGAGCGAAGACCAGGCGGACGCCCTCGCTGCCCTGCTGGATGCGCTCGGCATTGCGCAGGTGCGAGCCTTCGTCGGGGCTTCTTATGGCGCCATGGTCGGTCTCGCTTTCGCCGCACGGCATGGCGACCGGCTGCAGCGGCTCGTCGCGATCAGCGGGGCGCACCGCGCGCATCCGCTGGCGACCGCGCTGCGCGCGATCCAGCGGGAAATCGTGCGTGGTGGCATCGCGAACGGCGACATCGGCGCTGCATTGGGCCTCGCGCGCCAGCTCGCCATGACGACGTATCGGGGCGCTGAGGAGTTCGCCGAGCGATTCGATGCCGAGCCGGAGTTTCGCGGCGGTCGCTTCCATTTCCCGGTGGAAGATTATCTTGCCGCCGCGGGGCGCAAGTTCGTCGCGCGATTCGATGCCGTGCGCTACCTGAGCCTGTCGGAATCGATCGACCTGCACCGCATCGACGCTGCCGCGGTACGCGTGCCCTGCGACATCGTTGCGGTGAGCAGCGACAGGCTCGTGCCGGCGTCGGACCTGCGCGCGCTTGCCGAGAGCGTCGGTGCGACCGCGCACTATCACGAGATCGACTCACGCTACGGGCACGACGCGTTTCTGAAGGAAACCGGGGCGATTGCCGCACTGGTCGCCAATGCGGTCGCGGCGGACTGACCACGCTCCACACCTGCGCCAGACGCCCATGGCGCACGCGCTGCCGCGGGCGCATGCCGAGATCACTTCGATTGACCCAGGATTCCAAGGAAACGACCTCATGAGCGAACTGACTGCCACGACCCGCGCCGTCCGCGCCTGCATCGAATCCGATACGCAGCATGGCGCCGTGGTGCCCGCACTGCATCTGTCGACCAACTACACCTTTGCCGGTCTCGGGCGGAAGCGCGCCTACGACTATTCGCGCAGCGGCAATCCGACGCGCGATCTGCTGGGCAACGCCTTGGCCGAGCTGGAGCTCGGTGCGGGAGCGGTGGTCACGGCGAGTGGCATGGCTGCGGTCGCCCTCGTGCTGGAACTCGTGCCGGCGGGCGCCACCGTGATCGCGGCGCACGACTGCTACGGCGGAACCTGGCGGCTGCTCGATGCCTGGCAGAAGAAGGACCGGTTCCAGGTGCGGTTCGTGAACCTGACCGATCCCCTCGCACTCGCCGAGGCTCTGGCCGACAAGCCGGCACTGGTCTGGGTCGAAACACCCTCGAATCCGCTGCTGCGCATCACCGACGTGCGGCACGTGTCACAGGCTGCGCATGCTGCGGGCGCACTCGTCGTCGTCGACAACACCTTCCTGTCGCCGGCGCTGCAGCAGCCGATCGCGCTCGGTGCCGACATCGTCGTGCATTCGACGACGAAGTACATCAACGGTCACAGCGATGTCGTGGGCGGCGCCGTCGTTGCGAAAGACGCCGACGTCGCGCAGCAGCTGACCTGGTGGGCCAACTGTATCGGTCTCACTGGCGCGCCCTTCGACAGTTTCCTGACCTTGCGCGGCCTGCGCACCCTGGGGCCGCGCCTGCGGGCGCATCAGGAGAACGCGCAGGCGCTGGCCGAACTGCTGAGCACCCATCCCGCCGTGACGCGCGTCTATTACCCGGGGCTCGCGGATCACCCGGGCCACGCGCTCGCCGCCCGACAGCAAGGCGGCTTCGGCGCGATGCTGAGCTTCGAGCTCGACGCGGGCAACGACGGCATCGAGGCTTTCCTGGACGGTCTGCAGTGTTTCTCGCTGGCCGAGTCGCTGGGCGGCGTGGAAAGCCTCGTCGCGCACCCGGCCTCGATGACGCACGCCGCCATGGCTGTCGAGGCGCGCCACGCGGCCGGCATTGCCGACAGCCTGCTGCGCCTGTCGGTCGGCATCGAAGCTGCCGACGATCTCGTTGCCGACGTGCGCGCGGCACTCACGCGCGCCGACGCGGTCCGTACGAGCGCGCAGAGGATCCGCGCATGAGCGCTCTCGCCCTGGCGGTTTCTCCCTCGGCCCCGCGCGCACCGGCCCGCACGGCTGACATCGCGGCCGTCGTGCTCGGTACCGGGCTCGTCGGCGGTGCGCTGCTGCGCCTGCTCGACGAGACCGCAGGCCGACGTCGCCCGCTGCGCCTCGTCGGCGTCGCGAACTCGCGCCATGGCCTGTTCGACGCGGGTGGCCTGGAGCCGCCGATCACGGACCGGCTCGGGCATGCGGCGAGCTGCGATCTCGATGCGGTCGCCGACGTGCTGCACGCCAGCGAGGCGCGCGTGCGCATCGTCGTCGACGCGACCCCGGCCGCGGCCGTCGCGCAACGTCACGCACGCTGGCTCGCGCAGGGTATTCACGTCGTCACCGCGAACAAGATCGCGCAGGGCGGCAGCCTGGAGGACTGGCACGACCTGCAGCGCGCACGCCGTCTCGGCGGCACGCAGTACGGCGACAGCGCGACTGTCGGTGCGGGGCTGCCCGCGCTCGCCAGCCTGCGCCGGCTGCGCCGCAGCGGCGATCGTCTGGTCGCACTGGCCGGCGTGCTGTCGGGATCGCTGTCGTTCCTGTTCAACCATTACGACGCGACCCAGCCGTTCTCGGCCCTGCTGCGGGAGGCGCGCGAGCGCGGCTATACCGAACCCGATCCGCGAGCCGACCTGTCCGGCGCCGACGTCGCGCGCAAGTTGCTGATCCTCGCGCGCGCCGCGGGCGTGGAACTGGATGAATCGGCGGTCGACGTGGAAGGCCTGGTGCCGGCGCCGCTCGCGCAGCTCGACAGTGCCCGCTTCCTGGAGCGGATCGGCGAGATCGACGCCGTCATGGAGACGCGCTACCGGGCTGCGCGCAGGCAGGGAAAAGTCCTGCGCTACCTGGCATCGCTCGACAGCGAAGGCCGGGCTCGCGTGGGTCTCTGCGCGGTGGGGGCGGATCACCCGTGTGCTGCATTGAGCGGCGCCGACAATCTGTTCGCGTTCACCACCGAGCGTTATCGCGAGCGACCGCTCGTCGTGGTTGGCCCCGGTGCCGGTGCCGACGTCACGGCGCAGGGGTTGCTCGCCGACGCGCTCGACATCGCCGGCTGACGGAACCGCGACGCCGGACCGGCCCGGTGGCACGCGCGGCGCTCAGCTCCGGTCGAACTGGGCCAGCGTCACATGGTGTCCGCCGGGCTCGATGAAGCCGACCTCGATCGAGCCGTAGAAGGTCTGCCGCCGTGGCAGAAAGACGCTGGCATCGCCGAGCGCCGCCAGCGCGGCGTCGAGATCGGTCACCTCGACGAACAGCGCGGTGTCGCGGCCTGGCGCCACTGAAGCGCCGAGATCGTCGCTGATCGAGGCGAGGCTCTGCACCATCACTTCCACCGTGCCGTCGGTCAGGATCGCGAATCCGAGGCGGTCGCCGTGCGGCACGCTCGCCGTGATGGCAAGACCGAGCCGGCCGAAGAATTCGCAGGTGGGCTCGACCGCGGCGACGGCGAGCACGGGGGTGGAACGGCGGATCAGACTCACGGCAGGACTCCGGGTGGTTGACGAAGGGGCCAGCGTGCCAGCGCACGCACGCCGCGTATTGGACGAATCCGACAGCCGCGCCCTGGCCGGGATACTTCCGGTGTATCAGCGTGACCGTTCGTGCAGGAGTTCGGTCGGACTCGCACCGGCGAATGCGCGGACCTCGCGGATCAGATGCGACTGGTCCGCGTAACCGAACTCGCTGGCGAGTTCGGCACCGGCGTCGCCGCCGAGCAGCCGCGGCAGCAGGCGCTCGAAACGCAGGTAGCGCAGGTGCTGCTTGGGCCGCACGCCCAGCCAGAGGTCGAAACGTCGCTCGAGCGTGCGTTCGGTCAATCCCCAGCGGGCGCCCAGTTCGTGGACGCTCGATGGCAGCGCGCCCCGTTCCAGCGTGGCGAGGGCCGTCACCGCGCGCAGGGCGTCGGTAGCGGGGCGCAGGCGCTGCAGCGCGGTTTCCACGCGGCGCAGCCGTGCACCGAGCGATGTCTCTTCGGTCAGGCGATGCAGGAGGTCGTGCGCCCAGGTGACCGACCAGTGCTCCAGTGATACACGGCGATCGGTGCAGTCCGACAGTGGCCGGCCGAGCAGCGCGTGCAGGCCGCCGGGGGCGAAGCGCAGACCGAAAAGATCGACCGGCGCGTGCCGCGACGGCACCTGGATGGCACGCGTCATCGTGCCTATCCAGTGTGCCTGCGGTTCGCCGCCGAGGTCGAACAGCAGGTCGGCGCAGCCGTCCGGCAGGATGCGTTGCGATGCTGCCGCTGTCGCGGCCTGCATGCCGCGCAGTGACCAGCAACAGCGCAGCAGCGGGCGCAGCAGCGGATTCGGAAGCAGTTCGCGATAGATCACGGTATCGGGGGCGCGCAGAGTCGCTGTGAGCGATCGTCGCTCCAGTGCGTCGAGCCGGCGGTGGGATGCGACCCCGTGCAGCGGTCGCTCACAGGCGGCGGTTCAGCTCCGGCAGCAAGGGCAGCTTGCGAACGCGCACCGTGGTCGCCGCAAAGACCGCGTTGGCCAGCGCGGGCGCGACGCTCGGAATGCCCATTTCGCCGGCGCCCGCCGGTTCCTTCTCGCTCGGCATGATGATGACTTCGATGTCGTTCGGCATCTGCGCCATGCGGCCGATCGCGTAGTCGCCGAAGCTCGACTGCTGCACCTGGCCGTCCTTCACGGTGATCGCGAGATTCAGCGCCGTCGACAACCCGTCGATCGTGCCGCCGATCATCATGGCGTCGACGCCGAGCGGATTGACGACACGGCCCACGTCGACGACGCAGATGGCGCGATGGATGCGCAGATCGCGGCCGTCGACCGAGACTTCGAACGCGTGCGCGGAATAGCCGCCGAACGTGAAATGGCAGGCGATGCCCACGCCGCGGCCGTCCGTGCGTTTGCGCTTCCATTCGATGGCTTCTGCGCAGCGCGTCAGCACGGCGGCGAGACGGCCGGTGTCGAACTTGGGCCCGCCATGGCCCGAATAGTCGAGTTCGCGCGGTTCGCCGAGCAGTTTCAGGCGCAATTCCACGGCATCCTGGCGGGTTTCGTGGGCGATCTCATCGATGAAGCTCTGCACCGCAAACGCATGAAACGTATGTAGCGGCGCGCGCCACGGCCCCCGTGGCATGCCCGATTCCAGGGAGAAGAACCGCTTGTCGAGATTCGGCAGCAGGCCGGCCGGGAAGTCGTCGGCTTCGAGGCAACCCTGGCCCGGCGGACGTTCCTTCTTGCGCGCGATGCGATAGTTCATCGACGTCGCCGCACACAGGTGCGCAAAGCCAGTGAGCTGGTTCTTTCGGTCGAGGGTTGCGCTGAGGTGGTGCACGCCGTACGGGCGATAGAAGTCGTGGCGCAGGTCGTCGTCGCGCGTCCACAGCAGCTTGACCGGCTTGCCGGCCTTCTTGGCGATCATGACGGCCTCGGCGACATAGTCGTTCTCGAGGCGACGGCCGAAGCCGCCGCCGGCGCGCGTCATGCGGATCTCGATTTTCTCGCGGGGCAGCCCGGTCAGATTGGCGATGACGCTCGACGCGCCGCCGGGGCTCTGCAGCGAGCCGATGAACAGCGCGCGGTCGGGTTCCACGGTGACGAGCGCGTGCGGCGGCTCCATCGTCGCGTGTGCGAGGAACGGTACGTGGTACCTGGCTTCCAGCGTGCGCTTCGCCGCCTTGCGCGCGGCGGCCATGTCACCGTCGCGGCGTACCACGGTGCCTTCACCCTTGAGCGCCTCGAGTGCCTGGGCCTCGAGCGCAGCGCTCGATTCATGCGCCCAGGGGCCGGGCTTCCAGGTCACCTTGAGCGCGTTGCGGCCCTTGAGCGCCGCCCAGGTGTTGTCGGCGACGACCGCGACGCCCGCCGCGAGGTTGGTGTCGAACGAGGAGCCCGGCACCGGACCGTCGATCACGAACACGTCGCGCACGCCGGGGATCCTGCGTGCGTCGGCGTCGTCCACCGACTCGACGCTGCCGTCCAGATGCGGACAGCGCAGCATCACGGCGGTGAGCGCGCCGCCCATGTAGCAATCGATGCCGAACGTTGCGCGACCCGTCACGATGGCACGCGCGTCGACCGTCCTGGCCGGCTTGCCGATGATGCGGAACTGCTCGGGCTTCTTCAGCGCAACCGGTTCGGCCGGCGGCAGGATCGCCGCAGCGCGCTCGACGAGCTCGGCATAGGGGATGCGGGTGCCGTCGGGGTGCACGACGTGGCCGGCGTCAGTCTCGAGGCGTTCGTGCGGCAATTGCCAGTGCTGGGCGGCGGCTTCGACGAGCAGCCAGCGCGCAACGGCTCCGGCCTGACGCAGGTCTTTCCAGCCGTCGGTGATGCTCGTACTGCCGCCCGCGCCCTGCGGGCCGTAGCGGTTGGTGGGACCGTCAGGCCCAATTTCGTAGCCGTAGGGCAACTGCTCGACGCGGACGCGGCTCCAGTCGGCGTCCAGCTCGTCGGCGATCAGCATGGGCAGCGAGGTCATGACGCCCTGGCCGATCTCGCAGCCGCGCGCGCCGATCACGACGCGGTTGTTGCGCTCGATGCGCACGAACGACCCCAGCGACGTGAGGGCTTCGCCGAGCAGTTCCATCGGAACTTTCGTGTCGATCGCGGCATCGGCAGCGCGCACGCCCACGAGCAGCGCACCACTTGCGGTCAGCATCACGCGGATGAACTGGCGGCGGGTCAGTCCGCTCATGGCTTGTCCTCGCCCGGCTGGGCTTCGCTCGCCCTGGTTTCGGCGGCTTTCGCTTCCGCAGCCCGGGCCTCGGCCATCAGCTGCGCGGCACGCTTGACGGCCTTGCGGATGCGCGGATACGTCCCGCAACGGCACAGGTTGGCCAGCTGGCCGATGTCCGCGTCGCTGGGTTGCGGCTTGCGCTTGAGCAGATCGACCGTGGCCATGATCTGCCCGGCCTGGCAGTAGCCGCACTGGGGCACGTCCTCGTCGATCCACGCCTGCTGCACGGCATGCAGATCGTCACCGTTCGCGATCCCTTCGATCGTGGTGACCGACTGGCCCGCCAGCGCGCTCATCGGCAACAGGCAGGAGCGCTGTGCCTTGCCGGCGACGTGGACGGTGCAGGCGCCGCATTGCCCGACGCCGCAGCCGAACTTGCTGCCCGTCAGCCGCAGCACGTCGCGCAGGTACCAGAGCAGCGGCATGTCGGGGGCGCCCGTATGGCGGAACTTCTCGCCGTTGATCGTCAGCTCGATCGGCCCTGGCGTCGCCGGACTGGCGGCACCGGTGTCGACCTTGGCATGGACTTCGCGCATGTGACTCTCCGCAGTGCAGAAACGGATTGTCGCAGCAGCGACCGGGAGCGAACAGGGGCCTGCGGCGCGCGTCGTCGCGCCACGCACGATGTCCGGCGCGGGCCGGGGGCGTCGGGGTCAACGGGGCGGATAGATCCGGCGCCAGAAAAAGTAGGCCGGAATGCCCGCGACGATGATGCCGAGCCCGATCAGCGTCTGGCGCGGCTGGGCCAGCGCACTGGAGATCACCACGAACGCGACCGCGGCGATGAACGCGAGCGGCAGCAGTGGATGCAGCGGCGCGCGGAACACCTGCGCAGCGCCTTCACGGGCGCGGTAGTGGAACAGCGTCGCAGCGACCATCGCGCTGCCGATCCAGTCGCCCACCGTCGAATAGTCGAGCAGTTCGCCGTAGTTGCCGAGAATCACGAGCACGGCGGCCCACAGCGCCAGCGCGCCGAGCGCGACGTCGGGCGAGCGGTAGGTCGGATGCAGGTGCGCGGCCGCACGAAAGAACACGCCGTCGGCCCCCATGACCTGGAACATGCGTGAGCCGCCGAGGATGGCGATGTTGCAGAAGCCGAACGTGGAAATCGCGATGCCCGCGCCGATGAGCACGGCGCCGGTGTCGCCGAACGCGTGCTGCATGACGGCGGCGGCCGGCGCCGAGCTCGTGGCCAGGCCGGCATGGCCGAGCACGTGCAGGTAGGCGTAGTTCGCCAACAGATAGCAGGCCGTGCAGGTCAGCATGCCGAGTACCAGTGCGCGGGGAATGTTGCGTTGCGGCTCCCGGATTTCGCCGGCGATGTTGTTGATGTAGAACCAGCCGCTGTAGGCGAACAGCACCGGCAGCAATGCGCTGCCGAAACTGCTGCGCGGAAGGTCGGTCGGCGGTGCCGTCGAGGCGATGCCGCTGAAGGCGAGTCCGGCGACGACGACGGCCACCACGGCGAGCAGTTTCAGCGCTGTGGCCAGGTTCTGCACGATGGCCCCGGCGCGTATGCCGAAGAAGTTGATGCCTGCCAGCAACAGGATCGCACCCACCGCAACCGGTTTGGCCAGATTGGCCGCAAGTCCCGTGACCTGACAGAAATACAGGGCAAACGTCGTCGCGACGGCCGCAATGGAGCCCGAGTAATTGACCAGCAGCATGATCCAGCCGAACAGGAACGCGACCAGCGGCCCGTAGGATTCGCGCAGGTAAACATAGCCGCCGCCGGCCTGCGGACGGCGTGCCCCGAGCTCGGCATAGATGAATGCGCCAGCCAGCGCAAACACGCCGCCGAGTGCCCAGGCCAGCATGATCATGCCCGGCGACTCGCTGCGCTGAGCGACGACGGCGGGATTCAGGAAAATGCCTGAGCCGATGATGCCGCCGACGACGACCATGGTGGCGTCGAGCACACCGAGCCGGCGCGCATAACCGGGACTGCTGGATTCGGGCATCGACGGTTCCCCTGGGCGAACCGCGAGCATGGGCGAGCCACACGAGCTTGGCAATCGGATCGTTGCGATTCCGGCGGGTACTGGCGGTACTGCGTGCGGTGGTGCCCTCAGGTGCCTTTCGTGCCGTCGCTTGCGCCGGTCACTGGGGCTCGCCACAGTGCGAAGAACCCTGGGGAGAGGACGAATCGATGCGTATCACGAAGACCTTGCTGGCCCTGTCGCTGCTGGCGTTGCAGGGCGCCGCTGCCGCGGCCACGACGGTGTTGCTGAATGCGCGTGTGCACACGCCCGAGGCGATGGTCGACGCGGTGGCCTGGGACGAAGCGGGCCGCATCGTCGCCGTCGGTGCCGCCGCGGAGCTGCGCCACCGATTCCCGGATGCCGTGGTGCTCGACGCCGGTGGTGCCGCCGCGCTGCCCGGTCTGGTCGATGCCCACGGCCATGTGCTGGGGCTGGGCCTGTCGTTGCTCAATGCGGAGCTGCGTGGCACGACGTCGAAGGCTCAGGTCGTGGAACGGCTGCGCGCGCATGCGGCGAAACTGCCGCCCGGCGCCTGGCTGATCGGACGAGGCTGGGACCAGAACGACTGGCCCGAAAAGGCATTTCCGAATGCGGCGGACCTCGATGCGGCGTTTCCCGACCGGCCGGTCTATCTGCGGCGCATCGACGGCCATGCCGCCTGGGCGAACACGGCCGCACTGAAGCGTGCGGCACGCGATCTCGCCGGCGACTGGCAACCCGAGGGTGGCCGGATCGAGCGTATCGACGGAAAGCCGACCGGCGTCCTCGTGGACGCGGCCATGGGCCTGCTCGACGAGGTCACGCCCAAGCCCGACGTGGCGCTCAAGCGGCGTGCCTATCGGCTCGCCTTCGAGACGTTGCTCGCCAATGGCCTCACCGGCGTACACGATGCGGGCGTCAGTCGCGATGATCTGGCCGTCCTGCGCGAGCTCGCGGATGCCGGGGAATTGCCGCTGCGCATCTATGCCATGGCCGACGGCGATGGCGAGGCGCTGGACGCGCTGTGCCGCGACGGCCTCTATGCACACGTGGGTGGCCGCCTGCAGATGCGTGCGGTCAAGCTCTACATCGATGGTGCCCTCGGCAGTCGCGGTGCTGCGTTGAAGGCGGACTACAGCGACGATCCGGGCAATCGCGGGCTGCTGGTGACCGCGCCGGACGAATTCCGCCGCATCGTCACCAAGGCCCAGCGATGCAGTGTCCAGGTGGCGACCCACGCGATCGGCGATCGCGGCACGCGTCTGGTGCTCGATACCTACGCCGACGTACTCGGTGCCGCGGCGCAGGGTGATCATCGCTGGCGCGTGGAACATGCGCAGATCGTGGATGTCGCCGACGTTCCGCGCTTCGCCGCGCTGCGTGTGGTCGCGTCGATGCAGCCCACGCATGCGACCAGCGACATGCCCTGGGCGCAGGCGCGCGTCGGCACGGCGCGTCTTGCCGGCGCCTATGCGTGGCGGCGCTTCGCCGAGGCCAGGGTGCCGCTCGCGCTGGGCTCGGATTTTCCGGTGGAGCAGTCCAGCCCGTTGCTTGGCCTCTATGCGGCGGTGACGCGACAGGACCTCGATGGAAAGCCGGCTCGAGGCTGGCTGCCGGCGCAACGCCTGTCGCTGCGCGAGGCCGTGCGGGGCTTCTCGGCGGGTGCGGCGTTTGCAGAATTTGCGGAGATCGATCGCGGCACGATAGCCGTTGGCAAGAAAGCCGACCTGACGCTGGTGCGGCCGGATCCGTTCGAGATCGCTGCCCGGGGGATTCCCGACAGCCGCATAGTGGCAACCGTCGTGGACGGCGTGGTGGTTTTTGGCCAGTTGCACCGTGCCGCTGAGGAAAAACCCGTACCCGGCACCGGTGAAGTCCCCAGCCGATAATCGGCGTTTATGGACCGGCTCGCCGGTAAGAAAATAAGTAATATATTGTAAAGTTATACAACAAGCTCTAGTGTGTGGCTTGCGGCATCCACGCCGTTCCGGATGCCGTCCGGGCTTGGGGTTCCTGCAGGTGTTGACCGCAATGGAAGGCCCGGTCGGGGGTTCGATCCAATGTGTCGCGGGAGTTTTCCCGACTCCTGCGCACGCCATCAGCCGGAGCACACCATGAAAGAAAAGAATCAGCTTGCCTGCCAGATTCGCGATCGCCGCACGCACGCAGCCGCGATCGGTTGCTTCTGTCTTGCGCTCGTTGCGGGGAGCGGTTTCACGGACATCGCCCATGCCGGTTTTCTCACGGTCCCCAACGGGGACTTTTCCGCACCGGCCAACGTCGGCACTGTCGGCGGCGGTCTGGTCGGCGCATCGGGTGTGGATGTGCCGATCGGCAGCGGACCTTGGGCCGGAACATACAATGGCGTGCTGGGCCTGCTCGTGCCACCGACCCTGAGCATCGACGCGTCGGCGCAGACCGCGACCATCAGCGGCCTGCTCGGAATCAGTGTAGCTGGCATCGTCAACAACGGTGGGCATTTCGCTCAGACGTTGTCGAGCACGACCCAATCGAACAAGCGCTATACGCTGATCGCGAACCTTGCCACGGCCGCATCGCTCGACCTGCCGCTGCTGGCAACGGCGGGCACCGGCATCGCATTGCTCGCCGGTGGGGCGCCGCTGATACAGAGCACGACCGCACCGGCCGGTCAGGCACGGGCGGATGCCATCGATGCGACGACGCTGCGGCTGCAGATCCACTACGACACCGCAACCGTCACGCCGGCTGCACTGGCGATACAGCTGTTCGATCGCCCACAGCTGCTGCTGACCGCGGCGCTGATCGACACAGCAACGTTCTCGGGGGTGAAGCTGGCTGAAAGCGCGATCCCGGGCGGCAACAGCACGCTGACGGTCACGGGCGGCGGCTCACAGGGTGGGCTCATTGGCCAGCCGTTCCCGTCGTCGATGACCGCGATCGTCCGCGACCAGAACGGTGATCCCGTCCCCGATACGCTGGTGACTCTGACCGCGCCCGCCGAGGGCGCGAGCGCGACCTTGCATGCGGGAACCGAGAGCGGTCGCGTGATCGTTGCGTTCACCGATGCGAACGGCGAGATCACCTTCACCGCCGATGCGAACGAGATTGCTGGCTGCTACAACGTCACCGGCACCGTGCCGGGCATTCCCTCAGAAGCCCGCTTCCATATGCGCAACTACACGGCGCAGCAGATCGCCGCCTACCTCGCCGCCCATCCGGGCGTCGAGGGCGTTCCGCAGGACTCTGTGTTCTGCGATGGATTCGAGTGACGGGCCGGTGCATGCCGACGCGGGACCGGTTTGCGGGAGTGGCGAGGCGGCCGCTCTGGAAGCGGGCCTTGCGGGCGATGAGTGCGGTCGGATGCCCCGGGCGCGGCAAGGTGCCCGAGGGCTTTGCGGCACGCCGCGCGCTGCCGCCGACCCGTGGCGCTGTCCGACCAGCGTCCGGGCCGGGCGAGCGGGCAGCGCTCGCCGTTCAGAGCGCCGGCTGGAAGCCGTCGAGAAAAATGATGCCGCTCGCGCGGAAGTTGGCGGTGTAGTCCGCGGTCTCGTTGCCGGTGCGGTGATTGTCGCGCTGGTCGGCAATGCCGGTCGGTCTGCCGCTGTAGCTCACGGCTGGATTCGAGAAATACGGCCGCCGCGTACAGCCGCTGGTGCAGTTGGTGCTGTAGGCCATCACGGTGCGAAATGAGCCGTCGACGAAATGGCCGAATGAATAGGCGTATGCACCGTTGCCATTGCCCGGATCGTGGCCCATGCCCATGTTGTGGCCGTGCTCGTGGGCGTAGCTCAGGTTGCCGACGGCGCAGCCGCGCGCGGTGACCTGGTACGCCGCCGGTGCGAAGCCCGGTCCCGGTGACGACTGCAGGTAGCCGCGGCCGCAGGCGTCGCTCATCTGCTGGGTCACCAGCGACACCAGGTCGGCGGCGACCTCGTTGCGCCAGCCCGCGACTTCGGCGTCGTTGCGCACCCAGGTCAGGTCGTCGCTGCTGTTGCCGGCCTCGTCGCGTGCCGTGACACGGAAGCCGGCGAGTCGGAAGCGTGTGAGCATGTCGCTGTTGCGGAAGGCGGTGTTCGCGCTGTCCACCATGGACTGGGCGAACGCGCGCGTTTGCGCTGACGTGCCGCCGAGCGCCGCGTGCGCCTGCGGTGAGAACACGATGAGCACGTCGGTGCGGCTGGCCGGATCGGCGAGCGGCGCTGACGGTGCGTCGGCGGGTGCGGCGGCGATGCGCTCAGCGTCGCTCGTCGCGCATTCGGCAAATGCATCCTGATTCAGCGTGACGATGACCTGGCTGCCGTCGGGTGCGGTGGTGATTTCGTAATTGCCCTCGGGAGCACTGATCAGTCCGCCGAGGATGCCACTGCTGAGACTCAGGCTGACCTGCGCCGACGTGTCAGTGTCGAGTCGACCGAGCAGCCACAGATCGCCGCCGCGGCGGTGTTCGCGCGCGACGACCCCGACGGTGTGGCGGCGACCATCCGGCAGCACGATGCTGAAGGCCTGGGCCTCTCGCAGTGAGGTCGCATCGATGCGGATGCGGCGCGCGTCGGTCGCCGCCGGGTTGTGCAGCGCGAACAGCGCCGGCGTATCGAGCGTCTGCCACGCGAGTGGCGGTGCAGCGGGTGCGGCGCCCGCGAACAGCGCGAACGCGGGCGGCAGGTAGATGGATTTCATGCGCAACCTCCCCTGGGGAATCACGCGCATCGTAGCGGGGTTGCCGGCGACGTGCGCGCAGGCCCGCGCCGTGCCCTTATTCCGCCTCGCCATGGCCGTTTCATTGCGTTCTGCTGCGCCCGCGGAAAGAATCAGCCGCGCCGCGGTTCCGCGGTTTCCCTCGACCAAGAAAGGACCGGTGTGACTTCCCTCGACTTTGCGCCCCGCGCGCATGCCGGCTGGATCGTCGTCAAGTTCGGCGGCACCAGCGTCTCCACGCGTCCCCGCTGGGACACCATTTGCCGCATCGCCAGTGACTGGCACTCGCGCGGCAAACGCGTGCTCATCGTCGTATCGGCACTGTCGGGAATCACGGACAAACTCAAGGCGATCGCGGAGGCGGGTGGCGATCGCGTGCGACGCGAGTCCCTGCAGGCGGAGATTCGCGCCCGCCACGATGCCCTGTTTGCGGAACTCGGCCTCGCGGATCGCGCCACACTCGACTACTGGTTGAGCCGTCTGGCGGCGCTGGCCGAGGACGCGCGGGCCGAGACCGGCAAGCTGTCGTGGCAGGCCGAGGTGCTTGCCCTCGGCGAGCAACTGTCTTCCACGCTGGGTCAGGCCTACCTGAGTGCGCACGGTCTCCCGACGCGCTGGCTGGACGCCAGGGCGCACCTGCTCGCCCGGTCGCTGCCCAACCAGAATGCCTGGGGCTGCTACCTCTCGGCGTCCGTGCCGACCGCACCCGACGCGGAACTTGCCGCCAGCCTCGCGAACCAGGGCGAGGTATTCATCACCCAGGGCTTCATGGCGCGCAACGCGTCGGGCGAGACCGTCATCCTCGGACGCGGCGGCTCGGATACCTCGGCGGCCTACTTCGGCGCGCTGCTGAAGGCAGACAAGGTCGAAATCTGGACCGACGTCGCCGGCATGTTCTCGGCGAATCCGCGCATCGTGCCGGCCGCCCGGCTACTTTCGCGGCTCGATTACGAAGAAGCGCAGGAAATTGCCACCACCGGTGCGAAGGTATTGCACCCACGCTGCCTCAACCCGGTCCGGGAGGCCGGGGTGCCCCTCGCCGTGCGCGACACGAACCGGCCGGATCTGGCCGGCACCGAGATCGGTGCATCGGTCGCCGCAGCAGCGCCCAGCGTGAAGGCGGTCAGCGAGCGCCGCGGCATCACGCTGATTTCGATGGAGTCAATCGGCATGTGGCAACAGGTCGGCTTCCTCGCCGACGTGTTCGAGCGCTTCAAGCGCCACGGTCTGTCGGTCGACCTCATCGGTTCGGCCGAAACCAACGTGACCGTGTCGCTGGATCCGTCGGAGAACCTGGTCAACTCCGATGTGCTTTCGGCGCTCGCCGCCGATCTGGCCGAGGTCTGTCGCGTCAAGGTCATTGCGCCCTGTACCGCGATCACGTTGGTCGGGCGCGGCATGCGTTCGCTGCTGCCGCGGCTTGCCGGCGTGCTGGCGGAGTTCGACCTGATGCGCGTGCATCTGGTGTCCCAGTCATCCAACAATCTGAATCTCACCATCGTGGTCGACGAGGCCGCCGCCGAAGGGCTGCTGCCGACCCTGCACGCGGCACTGATCCAGTCCGAAGCGTTGCGCGCCGAGGATCCGGCCGTGTTCGGCCCGGCCTGGCGCGAGCTGTACGCGGCCCCGACACCGCGTGCCGAGCCGCCCTGGTGGCTGCTGCGCCGCGACGACCTGCTCGGGCTCGCGGCGCGGGCGACCCCACGCTACGTCTACGATCTTGCGACGGTACGCGAGCGCGCACGCCGCCTGCGCGCGCTCGCCGCGCCGGATCGCTGGTTCTACGCGCTCAAGGCCAACTGCCGGCGCGAGGTGCTCGAGGAGATCGCCGGGCAGGGCTTCGGCTTCGAATGCGTCTCCCCCGGGGAGCTCGAACTCGCGGCGGGACTCGTGCCGCCGGACCGCCTGCTGTTCACGCCCAACTTCGCTCCCCGGCACGAATACGCCGCGGCGCTCGCGCGCGGCGTGCGTGTCACGCTCGACAACCTGCATCCTCTGCAGCACTGGGGTGAAACGTTCCGCGACAGCGAGGTGTTCCTGCGCGTGGATCTGGGAGCCGGCCGCGGCCATCACGACAAGGTGCGCACGGGCGGTGCGGGCTCCAAGTTCGGACTGAGCCTCGATCAGGTCGAGGAATTCCGCCAGCTCGCACGCCGGTACGACGTCGCGGTCGTGGGACTGCATGCACACCTGGGTTCGGGAATCCTCGATGCCGGCCACTGGCGCGAGGTCTACGCGCAGCTGGCCGCGCTCGCGCAGCGTTTCACGCGGGTCGAGGCAATCAACATCGGCGGCGGGCTCGGCGTGCCGTCGCGGCCCGACGACGCGCCGCTCGATCTCGAACTGCTGGACCGGTGCCTCGCCGAGATCAAGCAGGCCTATCCACAGTTCCAGTTGTGGATGGAGCCAGGGCGCTATCTCGTCGCCGAAGCGGGCGTACTGCTCGCGCGCGTGAACCAGACCAAGCGCAAGGGCGACTACGCCTACGTCGGTGTCGATACCGGCATGAATTCGCTGCTGCGTCCGGCGCTCTATGACGCCTGGCACGAGATCGTGAACCTCAGCCGCCATGACGCGCCGGCGGACACGCTGTATCAGGTCGTGGGCCCCATCTGCGAGTCCGGCGATGTGCTCGGCTCGAACCGGCGCCTGCCCGAGTGTCGGGAAGGTGACGTGCTGCTGGTCGCCACTGCCGGCGCTTACGGAGCGACGATGGCTTCACAGTACAATCTGCGGAGTCCGGCCGGGGAGTGCGTCATTTGAGCGTATCGCGCGTGCTGCTGCATCTGGCGGCGGTCGTGCTGCCGATGGCAGTCGCCGCGTTCCTCGTTGGCGAACTCCACGACCTCCCGGGATTCATGCAGTTCGGCGCTCCCGCCGTCATGGCAGCGCAGCTCGCCACCGTGATGGGCTGGCCGCTGTTTGACAGTGCCGCCCGGCGCGGCGGCTGGTGGCGCCCGGCGCTGGCCGGTATCGTCATGGCGATGCTCACGCATCTGCTGTTCGGGCCGTGCCTGATGCTGTTCGGCGGAACGTCCGGATGCGGCTTGTCGCTGATGCTCCTGGCATCGCTCGGGTCACTCCTCGTCGCCGGCGTGTTCACGGTGCCTGCCGTCGTGCTGCTCAACCTCATCCTCAACCGCGTGCGCCGCAAGGAGCTTCACTGTGCCGCTGTCTGATCCGCGCAAAGCCGCGGCGTTCCGCTTCGTCCGCGCCGACTACGCCGACGGCGTGGCGCAGCTCGTCTACGCGTTCGACGACGCCGTGGAGCTCGTAGAGCGGATCACCTTTCCCGATGCGCCGGTGCTGCCGCCGGAGCGCGGGCCTGCGTTCGCCGCCGCGCTGAAGCTGCTGCACCTGGTCGCCGGAGTGAGCTACTACAAGGCCGGCGTGCCGGCAGAAATCCGCGTCGATGACGGCGCGCCGGACGCGGCAACCGCGCAACTGCTTGACGCACTGTACGTGCATGGCCTCGGCGAGTTCGCCTACCAGAACCGGCTCGATCTGCGGGAGCGCATCCGCTTCCCGCGCACCGGTACGGTCGCGCCCGCCGTCGCGCTGGGCCTTCCGGCCCGCAGCCTGCTGCCGATCGGCGGCGGCAAGGATTCGCTGGTCTCTGCCGAACTGCTCAAGCAGCACGGTGAATCCGCGACTGCCGTATGGGTCGGCAATTCGCCGCTGATCGCCGCCTGCGTCGCGGCGACGGAGCTTCCGGGTTTCAACATCACCCGACAGCTCGCGCCCGAACTGTTCGAGTACAACAAGGCCGGCGCCTGGAACGGTCACATCCCGGTCACCGCGATCAACTCGGCGATCCTGGTGGTGGCGGCGCTGCTCTATGGCTACGACACCATCGCTTTCTCGAACGAGCGCTCGGCGTCCAGCGCCACGCTCGAATACGATGGCCGGGCCGTCAACCACCAATGGAGCAAGGGCTGGGAGTTCGAGCAGGCGCTGGCGGCCTGGTTGCGCACGCATGTCGCGACCGACCTGAACTACTGCTCGTTGCTGCGGCCGTTGTCGGAACTTGCTGTCACCCGCCTGTTCGCGCGTGAGTCGCGCTACGACGCGGTGTTCTCGAGTTGCAACCGCAATTTCCGCATCCTCGGTCCCCGCCCGGCCGACCGCTGGTGCGGGCAATGTCCAAAGTGCCACTTCGTGTTCCTTGCGCTCGCCCCGTTCCTGCCCAAGCCTCGACTGCTGGCCATCTTCGGGCGCAACCTGCTCGACGACGAGTCCCTGCAGCCGGGTTTCGACGCGCTGCTCGAGTTCGGCGGACACAAGCCTTTCGAGTGCGTCGGCGAGGGGCGGGAATCGCGTGCCGCGCTGCTGGCCCTGAGCCAGCGCCCCGAGTGGCGCGAGGACGCACTCGTGGCGCGTTTCCGCAGCATCGTGCTGCCGCGGCTCGACACGGCAGAACTTTCACTTGCGCCGCTGCTGCAGCCTGAGGGACCGCATGGTCTGCCGCCGCGTCTGGTCGGAATCGTCGATGCGTTTCGCTGATCTTGCGGGGCGGCGCGTCGCGGTCTGGGGTTATGGCCGCGAAGGCCGGGCGACGCTGGCGGCGTTGCGCCGGCGTCTGCCGGGACAGCGCCTGAGCCTGATCTGCAGCGAAGCAGAAGCGGCGCAGGCGCGCACGTTCCATCAGGATGCACTCGACTACGTGACCGTCGAACCGTACGCCGGGCTGCTCTGGAGCTTCGACATTGTCGTGAAGTCGCCCGGCATCAGCCTGTACCTGCCGGCCATCGTCGAGGCGCGTGCTGCCGGTGTGCGGTTCACATCGGCGACGGCGTTGTGGTTTGGCGAGAATCCGCTCGCGCGGGTCGTCGGTGTGACCGGCACCAAGGGCAAGAGCACCACGAGTGCGCTGATCGCGCACCTGCTGCGCAGCCTGGGCCAGCGCGTCGCGCTCGCGGGCAACATCGGCCTGCCGCTGCTCGAACTGCTCGATACGCCGGAGACGGTCGATTGCTGGGTCGTGGAGCTGTCCAGTTTCCAGACGGCCGATGCCGATCGCGTCGACGTCGGCCTGATCAACAACATCTACGAGGAGCATCTCGACTGGCATGGCACACGCGAACGCTATGTCGCCGACAAGCTTTCGCTGGCGGAACACGCCTCGACCCTCGTCGTCAACGCCGCGCAGCACGAACTCGTCGCGCGCACGGCTGCGCACCCGCGCCGGCGCGTGTTCGGCGCCGTTCCCGGCTGGCACGTGGCCGAAGGCGTGATCATGTATGGCTACGAGCGCTGCTTCGACCTGCGCCGGCTGCCGCTCGCGGGCGAGCACAATGCGTCGAATCTCTGCGCGGCGCTGACCGCGATCGACGCGCTGGGTTTCGATGCGCGTGCCGCGCTGCCGGCGGCGGAGTCGTTCCAGCCGCTGCCGCACCGGCTGCAGACGCTCGGTGAGCAGGGCGGACTGACCTGGGTCAACGACAGTATCTCGACGACTCCGCAGGCCACGATCGAAGCGCTGCGCAGCCTGGAGGGACGCGCGGTCAGCGTGCTGGTCGGCGGTTTCGACCGGGGGCTCGACTGGAGCGATTTCCAGCGGCACGTCGACTGGCGGCCGCCGCAAGCGGTGATATGTCTCGGCGCGAGCGGAACGCGCATCGCGCGCCAGCTCCGTACGAGCGGACCGGCGTACCGGCTCGGGCACTGCGTGTCGCTGGCCGAGGCCGTCACGCTCGCGCGCGAGTGGACGCCGGCAGGCGGCGTGGTCCTGCTGTCGCCGGGAGCGCCGAGTTTCGACCAGTTTCGCGACTACGCCGATCGCGGCCGCGCGTTCACGCAGCTAGCCGGCTTCGATCCGCGGTCGATCGCTGCCATCGACGGTCTCGGCATCGCCTGAGACGCTGCGCGGCATCAGTCACCGCTGATGAAATCCGGCCCCTTGCCCGCCGTCTTTTCATAGAGGCCGCCGCCAGCGCGACGGTACTGGGTGAAGCCGTGCTTTGCCGCATGGCTTTCGCTGGTCAGATGGCTGTTGCCGATGATGGTGTTCGGTGCCGAGATCTTGCGGCGCACCGGGGCACCACAGTCGGGGCAGGCCGTGAGATCCGCATCGCTGAGCTTCTGCAGGTGATCGAAGCCGGTGCCGCAGCGCGCGCATCCCTGTTCCGTCGCGATGTATTCGTAGATCGGCATAGGGCGGCAGGAAGGTGATGGCCCCGAGGGTATGGGCGGCCGCGCGCGCTTCAAGCCGCGACGACGGCGTTGGCCTCGGCGCTGCGCCGGAAAAGATCATCCATCGCCTTCCAGCGGTTGACGATGCTGCAGAACAGGCGCGCGGTCTGTTCCGTGTCGTAGACGGCGGAGTGCGCTTCGCTCGAGTCCCAGTCGAAGCCCGCTGCGGTGACCGCTTTCGACAGCACGGTCTGGCCGTAGGCCAGGCCGGCAAGCGTCGCGGTGTCGAAGCAGCTGAACAGGTGGAAAGGGCTGCGCTTGTGTCCGGTGCGCCGGATCGCCGCGTTCAGAAAACCGAGGTCGAACGAGGCGTTGTGGCCGACGAGGATGGCGCGCTGGCAGTCGGCCTCGCGCATGGCCTTGCGGACGGGACGGAAGATGTGGTCGAGCGCCTCTTTCTCGTCGAGCGCCGCACGGAACGGGTGCGTGGGGTCGATGCCGGTGATCTCGAGGGCGCGCGGGTCGATGTTGGCGCCGGGGAACGGCACGACATGGGTCGACACCGCCGGTTCCGGATGGACCCAGCCGTCGGCATCCATACGGATCACGACGGCGGCGATTTCGAGCAGGGCATCGCGATCGGAATCGAATCCACCGGTCTCGACATCGACGACGACCGGCAGGAAACCGCGGAAACGCTGGGCGTAACTGACAGGGGCGGGCTCGGGCATGCGGGCAGGATACCGGATGGCAACCGCGGCGCCCATCACGATTCTGTATCGCGATTCAGGCTCGCAGGAAACGGGCCGTCACCGCCAGGGCGACCGCAAGGCCGAGCAGCGTGAATCCCAGCGACGGAATCAGCATCAGGAAGGGTAGTCCGAGTACGGCCATCGCCAGCGATCCGCTCCAGAGATCGCTGATCGCGATGACGGGACGGCCAGCGCCCGCGAGGCGCGCCACGAGATGGTCGAGGCTCAGTTTGCCGGCACCGCCGAAGATCAGCGGCAGCAGCATGACGACGAACAGCAGCGGCAGCTTGAAGTTGCCGTGGCCAAAGTTGCTGACCGAATAGCCCGCGAGCAGGTCGCTCCACATCGTCCACATGTCGGGCCAATGCACCGCTGCGGTCGCAACGAACGTGAGGAACATCAGCGAGAAGGCAAAGAACCGCGTGCCCAGGCCGAGCCAGAGCATGACGCCGCCGATGAGTTCGAACCACGTGGCGATGCCCCAGGACAGGTCCACCGGAACGACATCGAACGGCCACGGAAATTTCGACTGGATGTCGGCAAACCAGTTTTCGCCGTGCAGTTTCTCCAGCCCGGATTCCCAGAACTCCCAGCCCATGATGAGGCGGAGGACCGTGGGGGGCACGACGTCGGCTCCCGCTTGCAGGCGGGCGGTCAATGCATCCCAGGCGGTGACGAGGCGTGCGAACGTGGGCATGGCGCGGATCCGAATCGATGGATGCGCAAAGGGACCGGCGCAAGCGCCATTCGCTTTCGTTGCGGCGCGGCGTCAGGCCGCGCGCGTGCCCAGCAATGCGTCGCGGGCGAGCAGATTGCGCAGGATGTCGCAGCCGGCCTGCTGCAGCGCCGCCGCATTGGCCGGTGTCACCTCGGCCAGCAACGTAGCGACGATATCGCTGCCGCTGGCGTGTTCGTTCGCCTGCAGACGTTCGATCAGCGCGGCCGTCAGGGCGTTGATCTCGAGGAAACTGACCTCGTCCTTGCGGTCGCGGATCAGCAGCAGCAGGGTGGGCTCTGCGGGTGCGTCGGTCGGCCGGAAATCCGCCGCGATGCGCTGCACCGGAAAACGATAGCCGAGGACCCACGCCAGCGGCGACACGACCGGAATACCGGCCACGACATCGCCTGCCGGGTCGTGCGGCACCGCGTCGATCATGTGCTCGTCCAGCGACAGGGCGAGCTCGGCCCATTCGTAGTGCGCGAGTTCGAGCAGGAAGGGCTCGTCACCATGGCCCTCGTGCTGCCGCTGTTCCAGCCAGCGCAGGAATTCGCGGCCGATCTCGGGAAACAGCGGTGTCTGTGCGCGATGGTCACGCAGGAACGCCGCGATCAGCGCCTGCCATTCGGACGCGGGGTACAGTGTGCGGATGACGGGAAAGTTGCTCGACAGCAGACTTTCCACATTGTTGAAAAACAGTTCGCGATAGACCTGCATGCGCCGGGCGGATACGCCGGGTGGCAGGTGTTCGCGCCCCGGATCGCGGATGCAGGCGGCGAAGTCGCGCTGCAGCGCGTGCAGTTCAGCCGCGGGCGGCGAGGCGTTCGACGTTTGCATGACGGCCCTGCAGGTCGCGGATGTGGTCGAGTTCCGTCACGAGTTCGGTCAGCGGCGGAAAGTTGAAGTCGCGTTCCAGCAATGTCCGGCGCACGCCGAAACGTGTATAGGCGCGCTCGAGCAGCGACCAGACCGGGTCGATCACGGCCGCGCCGTGGGTGTCCACCTTGAGTCCCGGTTCCTCATCGTAGTGGCCGGCGACGTGGTAGTAGGCGATGCGGTCGCCCGGCATCGCGTCGAGGAAGGCGGTGGCGTCGTAGCCGTGGTTCACGCTGTTCACGTGAATGTTGTTGACGTCGAGCAGCAGGTCGCAGTCAGCGGCGGCAATGACTTCGCGCACGAAATCGACTTCCTCCATCTCACGCCCCGGCGCGGCGTAGTAGGACACGTTTTCCACGGCGATGCGGCGGCCGAGCAGATCCTGCGTGCGGCGTATGCGCGCAGCGACCCAGTCGACAGCGGCACGCGTGAAGGGAATGGGCATCAGGTCGTAAAGGTGCCCGTCGTCGTGGCAGTACGACAGGTGTTCGCTGTAGAGCGTGATGCCGTGGGCATCGAGCAGGCGACGGATCTTCACCAGGAGTGTCTCGTCGAGCGGCGCCGGCCCGCCGAGGCTGAGACTCAGGCCGTGGCACACGAACGGATGTCGTTCGGTGAAGGCACGCAGCTGGCGTCCGAGTGCGCCGCCGACGTTGATCCAGTTTTCCGGTGCGATCTCGAAGAAGTCGATGGCCGCGGCGGGCGCACCCGCCGCGACCGGATAACCGTGTTGAGCAAGCGGGCCCAGCAGGGCCCGCCGCAGGCCAAGGCCCGCACCTGTGTGTGAGCTGCGCGGGCTCATGGCGACTCCGCTCAGGCCTGGTGACCGCCGCAGGAACCTTCCTTGCCTTTCTTCTCGCCACCGCAGGAGCCTTCTTTGCCCTTGCTGTCGCCGCCGCAGGAGCCTTCCTTGCCTTTCTTGTCGCCGCCGCAGGAACCTTCCTTGCCCTTCGCGGCGCCGCCGCACTTGCCTTCGCCGCACTTGCCTTCCTTGCCCTTGTGCGCGGCATCGAATTCGGCCTTGGAGATCGAGCCGTCCTTGTTGGTGTCCATCTTGTCCATGCCGCACTTGCCTTCACCGCACTTGCCTTCCTTGCCCTTGTGTGCGGCGTCGTATTCCGCCTTGGAGATCGAGCCGTCCTTGTCGGTGTCCATCTTGTCCATGCCGCACTTGCCTTCACCGCACTTGCCTTCGCCGAAGCCGGTGACCATGTAGCCGCCGGCGAGCTGGTTCAGCTGGAAGGCCGTGTCGGCGCTGGCCATCTGCGACAGCGAGAGGGAGCCGATGAAAGCCGTGCCGAGTGCGAGCGTCAGCGGTTTCGCGATCTTCGTGGACATTGCAAGTTCTCCATGGATTGACGGGCGTTGGCCCGCAGGGGTAACTGCTGCACATGCAGCGATGACGCGCCACGCGGCGGAGAACCTGCCGGATCGACGGGGTTCTGCCCTCCATACGCGAGGCACGCAGTCTTATACGCCGAGTGCTGCGCTTCGGATGCATGCTGCACTGCAGCGCGTCAGCGTGGACAACCAGACCGGAATGGCACGCGAATTCTTTCATACCGATATAACGGTTAAGAACCTGCGATGCCAGCCGATGCTGGACGTTCTGAGTGCGTGGGGCGAGCTGACGGGTTGTCGTCCGGGCGACCGGCGGCTTCGTTCCGGCGCAAATCCCGGGTTGCTGCGCGTTCATGCAACAGCGAGGTGTGACGGATGGCCGCGCTCCCGCTGAGGTGCTGACATTCCGGGGGCGGGCCCCCACGGCGGGAGCGCGTACGGGGGCGGCAAGACCGCAACTCCGGCAACGCGTGACGGCCGTAGTCAGTGGCGCGCACGGCGTTGCGGGGAGGGCGTTCTGTGGTTCAGAAATGGATCTGTGCGCGCAGTTCGGTGATCGCCGGGTCGAGCGTAAGCGCGCCCCTCTCGCTGAACGCCCGGACGTAGTTTGCCTGCAGCTTGAAGTGCTGGCCCAGATACCAGTTCAGGCCCAGGGTCCAGTCGTGCTGCTTGCCGCCTGCGACGAGCCCGTCGTCGAGATCGAGCGTGGAATAGCGCAGTCCTGCCTCGACGGCGCCGGAGGCGCGCTTGGGCCGGACGTTGCCGAAAGCGCCGCTCCGGTAGGGCCGCGTTTCGCCGGTGAGCACCCAGCTGGCGTAGAGATAGGCGCCGTCGGCGGTGAAATCACGCGCGCCGGGGCGTGACGCGGCGATGGTCAGGAACTCGCCCTGAAGCGAGAACGGTCCGTGCGCCCAGGCGCCTTCGAGGCCGACGCGCCGGATCCGGTCCGTGCCGCCCAGGTTGCCGGTATCGACCAGGCGTATCGACGTGAGATTGGCCTCGGGCCGTGCGCGGATGCGGGCTGTCCCGTCGTCGCGGTCCTCGATCGAGCCGGCGATGCCGAGATGCACGACCGCCGTATCGCGCTTGACGGGGTTGAACACGGCGCGTGCGGCCCAGGTCGTGCCGTCATTGTCGCCGTTGAGATCGCCGCCGCTGAATACCGCCGCGTTGACCAGCCAGCCGGGTATGTTCTCGAAGGTCCAGTCCAGGCCGACGCGGCGGCCCTGATTGACCGCCTGTACCGGCAGTGCGCGTTCCATGAACGTCGTGGCGCCGGAACCGATCGCCCCTTCCTCGAAACCTACCGGTGTCTTGAACTGGCCGATGCGGAAATCGCCGATCGCCTTGTTGAACAGGCGGAAGTACGCGTCGACCCAGAGATGCGACTGGAAGTCGTAGCCGGCGGCGAGTTCCCACACGCCGTCCCTGCGCGCGTACAGATAGGTCTCCTTGCGGCGCCAGGTCTGCAGATCGGTGAAACGCGCCGCACCGTTCGGCAGCGCGTCGTCGGAGAAGTGGTTGGTATCGTACTGGATGGTGCCGCGTGCGCCGTATTCGACACCGGATGCAGTCTTGAATCGGGTCGGCCAATCGCCGAGCAGATCGTAGGCCTGGGCTGGCGCGGCCGACGCGAGTGCGAAGGCGACGCCCAGCCCGAGCAGGGCGGGCAGCGGTATCGCGGCATGAAAGCGAGAAGTCATCGAAAGTCCTGGACGTGGAGAAATGGCGGTGCGATTGCAGCACCGCGCTCGCGGCGGCAAGAAGTTATCTCCCGTGCTGTGCTTATGCCGTTCCCGGCGCGACAGTCTTGTCCTTGTACTCGCACAGGTCGCGGATGATGCAGGCCCCACAATCGGGCTTGCGCGCCTTGCAGACGTAGCGCCCGTGCAGGATCAGCCAATGGTGCGCATCCTGCTTGAACTCGGCCGGCACGGTTTTCTCGAGCTTGTCCTCGACGGCGCGCACGGTGCTGCCCTTGGCCAGGCCGGTCCGGTTCGCGACGCGGAAAATGTGGGTGTCGACCGCGATCGTCGGTTGCCCGAACGCTGTGTTCAGCACGACGTTCGCGGTCTTGCGTCCGACACCGGGCAGTGCTTCGAGCGCTTCGCGTGTGCGTGGCACTTCGCCGTCGTATTCGTCGACGAGTATGCGGCAGGTCGCGATCACGTTTTTCGCCTTCGCGTTGTACAGGCCGATGGTGGCTATGTACTTTTTCAGTCCGTCCTCGCCGAGCGCAAGGATGGCGGCCGGCGTGCTGGCGACCGCGAACAGCTTGCGTGTCGCCTTGTTGACACCGACATCCGTGGCCTGGGCGGACAGGGTCACCGCGACGAGCAGCTCGAATGGCGTCGTGTATTCGAGTTCGGTGGTCGGTGTCGGATTGAGTTCGCGCAGGCGGCGGAAGATGGCGAGGCGCTTGGCGTCGTTCATGCGGTCGGTGGGTCCTGCGCCGGCGGCGGAGCCGGTCGGCGGCATAAGGATTGATGGAGCGCGGCGAGGAGCGCCGTCAGTACCAGCAGCCCCGGCGGCGAGGACAACCACGAGAGCATCTCGGTCAGCGGCGTGCGGCCCCGCTGCGCGAGCAGGGTATCGGCGGCGCCACGCAGCGCGCCGACGGCCAGCGGCGCCAGCGCCAGCGACGCATCCAGCTGCAGCGTCGCGGCGGGCGGCAGGTCCAGCCGCCACCAGACGGCATTGGCCGCCGCCAGCGGCAGCACTGCGATGACCGGGGGCGCGGGGGCGAGACCCGCCGCGATCAGCCAGCTCGCGACAGCCGCGGCGAGCGTGGCCCAGAGCGTGATTCCGAATGCCGATGGCGCCGTGGTCCGGGTCAGCGCGAGGGTCAGGGTCAGCACCACCCATGCCGCGGCGATTCCGCCGCCGAGGGCCATGCCGCTGTAAAGATCGGTGGCGGCGAACAGCACTGGCGCGAGGCCGAGCAGGGCGGTGGCCAGCGCCGTCATCGCGGAGTCTCGCCGGAGGCGAACCAGCGCTCGTGCTGGACCTCATAGGCCGCGAGGACGGCGCGGACGCGCGCGAGGATGGCGCGCGGCGTCACGGTCGCGTGACTGAACTGGTCGAACACACCGCCGTCACGACGCACGGTCCAGCCTGATTCCGGAGGATCGTTCAGCGTACGACCGGAAAGCTGGGCGAGCCAGCGCCCGCCGTCGTAAGCGAAAGCATCCCCGAGACCGCGCGTCTCGCGGTGCGCGACTACCCGCACGCCGATCAGCGTGCCATCCCGCGCGATGCCGATGCGCAAACGCAATGGCCCGCCGTAGCCCGACGCGATGGCATCGACGACGAGTGCGCTGGCCTGGCCGCCTCGGCGCGCGCGCCACACCGGCATCGGCTCGGTGCTGCCGAGCGCATCGACATCGTGGATGTGGAGGCGATCGGTGGTGGGGTCGTTGTCGTAGTACGACGCCGGCAGCACACCCGCCAATGCGGCGAGTGCGTCGGCGTGTGCATGCTCCTGCAGATTGCCGCGGGTTGCCGCCGCGGCAAGGGCGAACAGCGCCGTGGCGAGCGCGAATTGCGTCAGCGGCCGCCAGGTGCGGTGCGGCGATTCAGGCATGATCGTGTCCATAGATGCGCGGTCGCGTGACGCGATCGATCAGCGGTGCGAGCGCATTCATCAGCAGAACCGCGAACGCGACGCCGTCCGGGTAGTGGCCCCAGCGCCGTATGGCCAGCGTGAATGCCGCTACGCCGAATCCGAAAAGCAGACGGCCCCGCGGCGAGGTGCAGCCGCTGACCGGGTCGGTGGCAATGAACCAGGCGGCGAGCATGAGGCCGCCGTTGCTCAGGTGCTGCAGGGGCGAAGGATGCCGCTCCGCATCGAGCAGCCAGAACGGCAGCGTCAGCAGCAGCGTTCCCGCGATCACACCCGCCGGCGCGTGCCAGCCGATGACGCGGCGCCACAGCAGGTAGAGCCCGCCGAGCGTATATGCCGCCGCGGCCGCGGCCCAGATCCCGGCACGACTGTGCTCATACAACGCACTGCCGTGCATCTCCGGCAGGCGCAGCCCCTGGGTGGCGAGCTGGCGCACCGCATCGAGCGGCGTCGCCGACGCCAGTGTGTCGATGCCGGCAGTCGGCATCGCCGTGAAAATCACGCGCGCCGCATCCGCCAGACCCACGGCATGAGCGGGCCAGACCGCCATGGCGCCGGGAAACGCCACGAGCACGAACGCGCAACCGGCCATGGCTGGATTGAACAGGTTCGACCCGAGGCCGCCGTAGGCGTGCTTCGCAAGACCGAGGGCGACGGCCATGCCCAGCGTGCAAACCCACCATGGCGCGAGCGGCGCCAGGCTCAGCGCGAACAGCACGGCGGTAACGGCGCCGCTCAGGTCGTCGGCCGCGCTGCGCGGCGCTCCCCGCACGCGCGAGGCGACGGTCTCCACTGCAAGGCCGGCGCCGACGGCCAGGGCGAGCTGGAAGGCAAGACCGGCGCCGAATGCCCAGAGCTGCAGCGCCACGCCCGGCAGCAGTGCGAGCAGCACGTCACTCATGACGCGCCTCACGCGAAACGGAGCAGGCGTGTGCGGCCCGGGGCTGGTCGCAAAGGTCTTCATGGGGCCTCATCCGGTGATGGCGGCGCGTCGGTTCCGGTTGCCGGTTCGGCGGGTTTCGCGCGCTTGGCCCGGCCGCGTGCGATCGCGGCAAGTACGGCGGTCTTGTCCATGCGCGCGCCCGATGCGGGTGTTGCGCTGCCAGTGCCCGCCGCGCTCGCCTCGGCCCGTTCCTGCGTGAGTGCCTCGCGCCGCGCCGCCACGCGCGCGACTTTCTCGGCCCGTTCCTGCTCGAGGCGCCGGCCGCGGGCCAGATACCGCAGACGGGCCTGGTCGGCGCGCGCACGGTCGGCGGCGGCGATGAGCTGACCGGCCCTGGCGTGGCGATAGATATCCACGAGTGGAATCCGTGACGGACAGACGAATGCGCAGCTGCCACATTCGGTGCAGTCGGCGAGACCGAGGCGCGCGGCGCCATCGGGGTCGTCACGGCGCAGCAGTCGCAGCAGCTCCTGAGGCTGCAGGCGCACCGGACAGGCGTCAGCGCAGGCGCCGCACCGGATGCAGGGCTGCTCGGGTGGGCGCAGGCGCACCTCGTCGGCACCGAGCACCAGAATCGCGTTGCTGGTGCGCGTCAGCGCGATGTCGTCGTGCGGTAGCGACACGCCCATGAACGCGCCTCCCAGGACGAGCCGGGATGCGTCGGGTGCATAACCACCGGCGGCCTCGATCAGGGCGGCGATCGTCGTGCCGATGCGGACATCGAACACACCTCCGCCTGTCACGCCGCGACCGGCCACGCTGACGAGCCGCGTGGTCACGGTCTCGCCGTGTGCGACCGCGCGCCAGGCTGCGGCCGCAGTTGCGACATTCTGCACGGCGATGCCGATCTCCACCGGGCGCCGGCCTGCAGGCACTTCGCGGCCGCAGAGCGCCCGGATTAACTGCCGTTCGTCGCCCTGCGGATAGACCGAGGGCACGAACCGGAGCGTGATCGACGGAAATTCCGCGAGCGCGGTCCGCACCGTGGCGGCGGCGTCGGCCATGCGGTCCGCGAGCGCGATGATGGTCTGCGCGGCGCCCGCGACGCGTGCGAGCACGGCGGCCCCGGCGACGACATCGGCCGCGCGTTCGAGCAGCAAGGCTTCGTCGCAACCGACATGAGGCTCGCATTCGGCGCCGTTGATGATGAGGGTCGCGACGGGTCCGGCCAGCTTCCGGGCGGTGGCGAAGCCGGCGCCGCCGAGGCCGACGACGCCGGCTTCGGCCAGGCGCCGGCGCAGCGCGAGCGCATCGGTGCGCGTCCAGTCGGCCAGGGCGGGCAGCACCAGCCGCTCGTCGCGGCCGTCGGGCTCGAGCACCAGATGCGGCGCGGCACGTCCGTCCGTGCGGGCGAGGGGGCGGTCTTCGAGCGCGAGCACCACGCCCGATGCGGGTGCCGGAAGCACGGTCGCCAGCGCGTCGCCCGCATGGGCCAGCGGTTCGCCGCGGCGTACCGCCTGGCCCGGGACCACGCGGCGGTAGAGCGCGCGGCCGTCGGCGTCGAGCAGCGGCAGGTACAGCCGCGGCGGCAACGGACAGGTGCGTATGGGGGCCGGTGCGCCCGCTTGCGGCAGGCCGGTCGCGAAGCCGCCGTGGATGCGGAGCAGGGACATGGCGCGGATTGTAGGCGCCCGCGGCCCCGCCCTTGAACCAGGCGGACTCAGCCACCACGCCCTTGCGATGCGCGGGGTCGGCCTGCATGGCATACTGCGCGACTTTGCAAGACTGGGCATACCACGGCCCGGCTCCAACCAGCGAGAACACCATGGACTTTCTGATTTCGACGGCACAGGCCCAGGCCGCGCAGGGCGCACCGCCTCCGGGCGGCGGAATGAGCTCGATTCTGATGATGATCGCGATGTTCGCGATCTTCTATTTCATGTTGATCCGACCGCAGATGAAACGGGCCAAGGAGCAGCGCGCGATGGTCGCGGCGCTGGCCAAGGGCGACGAGGTCGCGACCTCGACCGGCATGCTCGGAACGATCACCGACATCAGCGAGTCATACGTCAGCGTGGAGATCGCACCGAACGTCGTGGTCAAGCTGCAGAAGCAGGCGATCACGGCCGTGCTGCCGAAGGGCACGCTGAAATCCGCTTGACCCTGCTGCGCCGGTGATCCCGGCGCAGTTCGTTTTCCGATACGTCGACACGTGCGCGGCCTGCTTCCGCCACGCTGGATCAACCTGGGATTCATGGCATGAACGAGTTCCCCCGCTGGAAGTACGCGCTGGTTGCCGTGGCGCTGCTGTTCGGTTTTCTTTACGCGCTGCCCAACCTGTTCCCGAAGGAGCCGGCCGTGCAGATCTCGGCCAATCGCGGCTACACGGTCGATACGGCGTTGAAGGAAAAAGTGCAGGGTGTGCTGGAGACGCAGAAGATCGGCTTCGAGTCGCTGAATATCGAAGGTGAGCGTCTGCTCGTGCGCTTTCCCGACACCACCGTGCAGGCCAAGGGTTCCGACGCATTGCGGGCCGAACTCGGCGAGAGCTACGTCGTTGCGCTGAATCTCGCTTCGACCGTGCCGGCCTGGCTCGAATCGATCTATGCGCGTTCCATGCCGCTGGGCCTCGATCTGCAAGGCGGCGTCCACTTCCTGCTCGAAGTCGACCAGAAGGCGGTGCTCGAAAAGCAGGAAACGCACTACGCCGAAGAGATTCGCAGCATCGCGCGCGAAAAGAAGATCCCGGGTGTCACCGCGAGCCGCAGCGCGCAGGGCATCGTTGCGATCACGCGCAGCGCCGAGGATCGTGACCGTCTCGCCACCGAACTGGCCCGAGCGACCCCCGAGCTGCGACTGACCAACGGCAATGCCAGTGACAGCGGCTACTCGCTGATCGCGAAAGTCAGCGAGGAGAAGATCCGCGAGATCTCGACCAACACGATCAAGCAGAACCTCGGTACCCTGCGCAACCGCGTGAACGAACTCGGCGTGGCCGAGCCGCTGGTCGCGCAGCAGGGCGAATCGCGCATCGTCATCGAACTGCCGGGCGTACAGGACACGGCTGCGGCGAAGAAGGTCATCGGTGCGACGGCGACGCTGGAGTACCGTGCCGTCGACCAGAGTCTCGGCGCTGCGCAACTGACGCCGGGCACGCCGATTCCGCCGGATTCGAAGCTCTACGAAATGCGCGGCAGCGGAGCGCCGGTGCTGCTGAAGAAGAAGATCATCGCCAGCGGCGCGGATCTCGTGAATGCGACGGCGCTGCCGGATCCGCAGAGCGGCACGCCGGCCGTCTCCATCAAGCTCAATACGGCCGGCGGCCAGCGCATGCTCGATTTCACGATGCAGAACGTCGGCAAGCCCATGGCCGTGGTCTACACCGAGCGCATCCCGGACGTGAAGATCGTCGACGGCAAGGAAGTCCGCAGCGCCCGGACCAAGGAAGAGGTCATCAACGTCGCGACCATCCAGGGGGTGTTCGGTCCGCAGTTCCAGACCACCGGCCTGGACAGCATGAAGGAGGCGAACGAGCTCGCCCTGTTCCTGCGCGCCGGTTCCCTCGCGGCACCCGTCGACATCGTCGAGGAGCGTGTCATCGGCCCCAGCCTGGGTCAGGACAACATTGCGAAGGGCATCCTCGCCGTGATCATCGGCGTGACGCTCGTCGTCATCTTCGTCGGTTTGTACTACAAGCTGTTCGGACTCATCGCCGATGCCGCGCTGCTGCTCAACCTCGTGCTGCTGGTCGCGATCCTCTCGCTGCTGCAGGCCACGCTGACCCTGCCGGCGATCGCCGGTATCGTGCTGACGCTCGGCATGGCGATCGACGCCAACGTGCTGATCTGCGAACGCATACGCGAGGAATTGCGCAACGGTTCTACGCCGATGGCAGCGATCAGTCGTGGCTATGACAAGGCCTGGGCGACGATTCTCGACGCCAACGTGACGCACCTGATCGCGGCGTTTGGCCTGATGGCGTTCGGCTCCGGCCCGATCCGCGGCTTCGCGTTCACGCTTGCGATCGGTATCGCGACGTCGATGTTCACGTCGGTCATGGTGACCCATGTGCTCGTCGGCCTCATCTTCAATGGCCGCCGCCTCAAGACCCTCTCGGTCTGATCCAGGAATTCGTCACCATGGAACTGTTCAAGTCCGAATCCAAGTTCGACTTCATGGCCTGGCGCAAGCTGAGCCTGACCCTGTCGGCGATCTTCTGTGTACTCGCGGCGGCGATCATCTTCGTGCGCGGGCTTGACTACGGCCTCGACTTCGAGGGCGGCGCGATGATCGAGGTCAAGTACGAACAGCCGGCCGAAATCGCCGACATTCGTGCAGCGCTGGAAAAAGCCGGCTTCGCCAATGCCGTCGTGCAGGGACTCGGCACCACGACCGAGTACGCGATCCGCATCAAGCCTGACGATGCGCACGGCGATGCGGCAAATGTCGACGCCGCCAAGAGCGAGCCCGCCAAGGCAGAGGGCGATAAGGCAGAAGGCGACAAGGCTGCTGCCGAAGCGTCATCCGCCGGTGCCATCAGCAAGGCACAGACCGACAAGATCGCCGCCGACGTGCTCAAGGCGCTGTCCACGACACGCAGCGACGTGCGCGTGACGCGCAGCGATTTCGTCGGTTCCAGCGTCGGTGAGGAACTGCGCGAACAGGGCCTCGTCGCCGTGCTGTTCGTGATCCTTGGCATCATGGTCTACCTCTGGTTGCGCTTCGAATGGCGTTTCGCCGTCGCCGCGGTTGCCAGCGAATTCCACGACACGCTGATCACGGTTGGCATCTTTGCGCTGACCGCTCGCGAGTTCGATCTGCCCGCGCTGGCGGCCGTGCTGTCGGTCGTCGGCTATTCGATCAACGACAAGGTCGTGGTGTTCGATCGCGTGCGCGAAATCTTCCGTTCGTCGCGCAAGGGCGAGCCGTATGAAGTTCTGAATCGCTCCATCAACTCCACGATGTCACGCACGATCATGACCGGCCTCACCACCAGCCTCGCGGTCGGCACCCTGTATTTCGTCGGTGGTCCGGCGCTCGAGAACTTCGGACTGATCATGCTGATCGGCATTTTCGTGGGTACGCTGTCGTCGGTGTTCTTCGCGAACCCGATCCTGCTCTGGCTCGGCGTGTCCAAGCAGGACCTCATGCCGCGCACGAAGGAAGATCCGGAGCTCGCGGCGCGGCCGTGACACGCTCACAGCAGGTATGACGAAAAGAGCCCGGTCACTGACCGGGCTTTTTTTGCGCGGCGGAGTCCGGATGCGCGGCGGCCTGCCCCGGCAGGCGATCAGGTCGCCACCCGCGCGCCGGTCAGGCAACCCCGCGAGCGGCGTGAAGGCGTTGACCCGCATTCCTCGTTGCCGGAGCCGGGTCATGCGGTCACTGTCGTTGCTGGGTTTGCTGTCATTGGCGATGCCGCTGCAGGCCGCCGACGGCCTGGGCATGACCTTCGGTAACACCACCAATGCATCGACCGGCGGCGGGGTCGTGTTCGTGACCTGCCATGGCTTGCCGCGAACCGAGGGGGGAGGATGTGATGCCTACAGGGGCGACACACCGTGCGCCGCGCGCCTGCCCTTGCTGTGTCTTCGTGTCGATGGCCGTCCACGTCCGGAAGGCCTGATAGTGCCGCCTGCGGCGCCTGCCGCGGCGATGCCTGCCGCTTTCTATGCTGGATGGGCAGCGGGACACGTCGCCGCGACGGCGCCCCTCGCCGGAATCGAACTCGGTTCCCCGCAACAGGCCGACCAGATCTGCAGCGATGCGTTCGGCGATGGCTGGCGCATGGCGGAATTCCATGACGGTCGTGTCGACGCCGCGGGAGGACGCGGCGGGTGGGCCTGGTACGCGTACGGTCGGCTCGATACCTCGACGCGGTACTGGGTCCGCATCGACGATACGCCGGCGAACTGCTGGGACGGCAGCGACGCGCAGCGCCTCTTCGTCGAACCGGCAGTCACGCCGGAACCGGCTGACGGGCGCCCGTGATGGGCGCACCGCGCGAACGCTGCGCCTTCTGCAGAAGTATCCAGGCAGGCGACACGTCAGGGCGTTACAGCGGAGGGAGGGGCCAACGGTCCTGCTGCGTCCGCGCGGTGCGCAGTCGTAGACGTGCCGGCGCGGATTTTCCCCACCTCGGCGATGATTGCCGGATGGGCGCGTCTCAGCCGGCGAGCAGTTCCGGCGTCAGTACCGGCTGTATCGTGTTGACGATGCCGAAGGCGACTTTGTGGCTGCCGGCGACGAGATTGCCGGACTCCGGAATGCCGTCGCGGCCCGCCATGTCGCAGTAGCGGCCGCCGGCTTCGCGCACGAGCAGGCAACCTGCCGCCATGTCCCAGACCTTCAGGCCGGTTTCGTAGTAGCCGTCGAGGCGGCCGCAGGCTACGTAGGCGAGGTCCAGCGCCGCGGATCCGGTGCGGCGTATGTCCTCGGCGCTGGCCAGCAATGCTTGGGTCATCTCGATCTGCGGCTGAAGGTGGCGGCGCTGGCGATAGGGAAAGCCGGTGCACAGCAGCGCGCCGGCCAGACCCTCGCGGGCGCTCACGCGAATGCGGCGTTCGTTCAGGTAGGCGCCATCGCCCTTGCTAGCGGTGAAGGTCTCGTTGCGCAGCGGATCGTAGATCACGCCATAGACCGGTTCATTGCCCTCGAGCATCGCGATCGAGACGCAGAAATGCGGGATGCCGCGCAGGAAATTGTGCGTGCCATCGAGCGGATCGACGACCCAGGTATAGCGCGACTTGCCCTGCTCGCCGGTTTCCTCGCCGATGAACGCGTGCGTCGGATAGGCTCGCTTGAGGTCGCGCATGATCAGCTGTTCCGCCATGCGGTCGACTTCGGAAACGAAGTCCATGCGCTCTTTCTCGAATACGGCCAGACCCTCGACGCGGTTCAGATTGCGCACGATCAGATTGCCGGCGGCACGGGCGGTACGGACCGCGACGTTGATGGCGGGTCTGGGCATGGAAACTCCGGTCGAATGGCTTGAAGAAAGAGCGCCGCCGGCGTCGGGGCCGGCGCGGGGCGCGAAGGGTAGCAGAAGGGGGGAGGGGGAGGAACTGGAACCTGGCGGGGCATGCAGCCGCCGGTCCGTTGGCCCGCCGCGTCCCGCCGCGTATGCTGGCGCGCCGCCGGTTTCGCCCCGACCCCTCATGACCGACATTTCCGCTCTTGCCGCGCGTGTGCGCTTTGTGCTCGTGCGCACGTCCCAGCCAGGCAACATCGGGGCCGCGGCCCGCGCCGTCCGTACGATGGGATTCACGCGGCTGGTGCTGGTGGCGCCGCAGCGCTATCCCGATCCCGAGGCGACGGCGTTCGCAGCCGGCGCGGACAGCGTGCTCGCCGATGCGGTCGTAGTGCCCGATCTGCGCAGCGCGATCGCGGACTGCCGCGCGGTTTACGGCGCGACGGCCCGCCAGCGCGCGGTGGCACTGCAGGAATTCACGTCGCGCGAGATCGCCGCGCCGGTTCAGGCTGCCGCGCAGGCGGGGGGCGAGGTCGCGATCGTGTTCGGCAACGAGCGAACGGGACTCGAGAATGACGAACTCGCGCTGTGTCACGGTGCCGTGCACATCCCGACCGCATCGGACTACGGTTCGCTGAATCTTGCCCAGGCGGTGCAGGTGCTCGCCTACGAACTGCGCGTGGGCTTCCTCGGCAATCCCTCTGCGCGGCCGCCGCACCGCACCGACCCGCCCGCATCGGCCGGGCTCATGGAAGGGTTCTTCGAGCATCTTTACGCAACGCTCGATGACATCGACTTCCACAAGGGGCGGTCGCCGGAAACCATCATGCTGCGCCTGCGCAAGCTGTTCCTGCGCGCGCAGCCTGACGAGCGTGAACTGCGCGTGCTGCGCGGCATCCTCGCCGATGCGCAGCGGATGGCGCGCATCGCCCGTGACCGGAACGGGTAGCTGTCCGGGCCGTGGTCAGGCCGCGGTGGATGCTGCTCAGCCGAAGAAGTGTTTCACCAGCGCCACCATGGCGCTGCTGAGACTCCCGACCATGGCGGTCGACGCGATGGTGGCAGCCCATATCACGGACAGCAGTCCGCCGTCGCGCTCGATCAGCGCGACGCCGAAGCCGAGGATCAGCAGACCGAACGGGTAGTTCGTGAACGGGATCGGCAGGGCCAGCAGTATGCCCAGCAGGATCAGCATGAGGCCGCTGAAATGGCTCCAGGGCTTACGCGTGATCTGCTCGAGTCGCGGCCTGCAGACACGCTCCAGCCGGGTGAACATTGGCGCCATGTGTGCAACGAAGTGCTCTACCGAATGACGCGGAAAGCCGTGCTGGCGCGCGAAGCGCGGCAGCCAGGGGCGTGGCATGCCCCAGAGCATCTGCGCGCCGATGATGACGAGCGACGTGCCGCAGACGCCGCCGACGCCCATCGGGATCGGGATGAAGTTGGGCAGCGACAGCAGCACGACCAGAAAGCCATACGCGCGCGTTTCCAGCGGCGCGATGAATTGTTCCAGCGAAATCGTATCGCCGGTGTTCTGCTCCAGCGCCTGCTGGAACAGCTCGGTCGTGCGCGGATCGTGCGGGCGCGTCATCCGTGAGTCTCTTCCGCCCGCCTACGGGGCCGCTTCCGGGGTGATGCGGGCGATCAGCAGTTTGTCAATGCGCGGCCCGTCGAGGTCGACCACTTCGAAACGCAGATCACGCCAGCGGAACGATTCGCCGGCCTGGGGGATGCGGCCGAACTGCACCATGACCATGCCCGCGGCAGTGCGGAAATCGTGATCCTCTTCGTTCGGCAATTGACTCAAGCCCAGGAGTTCGCGCAGGTCGTCGGTGTTCAGTGCACCGTCGACGAGGTAACTGCCGTCGTCACGGCGCACGATCGGTGCGCCATCGACTTCGACATTGGTGCTCGCCGTCTTGCCGAGTACCGCGCCGAGCACGTCATTGAGGCTGACCAGCCCTTCCACGTCGCCATATTCGTCGACGACGAGCGCGACGGTGGCCTCCGCCTCGCGCAGTTCCTCGAGGAGATCGAGTGCGCGTGCTGCGGAGGTGACGAACAGCGGCTTGGTCAGGGTACGGAACAGGTCGATGTTGGGTGTGCCGAGCGAGTCGAGCAGCGATTTGGTCTCGAGAATGCCGACCACGTCCTGCTGGTTGCCGCCGCGGTACACCGGATAGCGCGAATAGGGCGTCGAGCGCATCACGGCGAGGTTGTCGGCGAGCGGCGCGGCGACATCGAGCCAGGCGATGCGCGTGCGCGGTGTCATCAGGCTCGTGATCTGGCGGTCACCAAGCCGCAGCACGCGGTTGACCATGTTGTGCTCGTCGCTGTCGATGACACCCTGCTCGGCGCTCTCGGCCACCAGCAGCCGGATTTCCTCTTCGGTGACCGGATCGCGTGAGCCCTTGTCCAGCCGCAGCGCCTTCAGCAACAGGCGCGTGCTCAGCGACAGCAGCCAGACGAACGGCGTGGCCACGGTGGCGAACAGACGCATCGGGTAGGCGATCCAGACCGCGAAGCGTTCCGGCGCGACGAGCGCGAGGCGCTTGGGCAGCAGTTCGCCGACGATGATCGAGACATAGGTGATCGTGCCGACGCTGACGGCGAGTCCGATGCCGTTGGCCAGATCGGCCTCGACCCCGCGTTGCTGCAGGAACAGGCCGATGCGCGCGCCGATGGTCGCGCCGCCGTAGACGCCGGTCAGCACGCCGATCAGGGTGATGCCCACCTGTACGGTGGAAAGGAAGCGCTCGGGCGACTCGGTCAGGCGCAGCGCGTTCTGTGCCCGGGTGCTGGTCTCCGCCATCTGCTTCAGGCGCGACTTTCGCGCCGTCACCACGGACATCTCCGACAGGGCGAAGAAGCCGTTGAGCAGAATGAGGAGCAGGACTACCAGTATTTCGGTCAGCATTGCGCAGCGTGTGATCCCAGGCAGGCCAGTGTAGCAGCCCGGCGTGACGAGCCCATGCAGCGCATCCACGCGCCCCGATGTGCCGGGTTGCAGACCGCTGCTGTAACATGAATGTCATCGAAACGACATATTTTTGCCACGAACTTCGCGGCCGTGGTGCGTGTCGCGCTCTGATTTTCCTTTGAATTCAAACCATTGCGGGCGGCAACCATGTTTTCTCTCCAGACCATCTTCGGCAAGGGCGACAAGTTCTACGGGCTGCTCGAGTCGAGCGCGAATGCGGCGCGGCGCAGCGCCTCGGCGCTGACCGAGTTCCTGACCCAGGGCGGCGGCGCCGGTGCGTCGCTCGACGAGTTTCGCCTCGCGCGCCAGCGGGAGAAGAAGGTCGCCGCCGAAATCAGCGAGGCGCTCGTCAATACCTTCGTGACGGCGCTGGAGCGCGAGGACATCGAGGCACTCTCGGGAGCGCTGTACAAGATCCCGAAGGTCATCGAGAAATTTGCCGAGCGCTATTCCCTGATTGGCGACCGGCTCGGCGACATCGATTTCGTGTCGCGTGCGCGCATGCTGGAAAAGGCCTGTGAAGTGCTCGAGCAGATGGTCGGCCAGTTGCGCTCGATGAAGCTCGAGCCGATGAAGGAACTCAATGACCAGCTGCAGGCGCTGGAGAACGAGGCCGACCGGCTCATCCTCGAGCTGTTCCGCGACATGTACCGCAACGAGGCCGACCCGGTGCGCTTCCTGCTGCGCAAGGACCTGTTCGAGATTCTCGAGAAGGCCATCGACCGTTGCCGGGACGCCGGCAACGTGGTCTACGCGATCGTGCTGAAGAACTCCTGAGGCGCGCGCCGTGGAACTGACTCTGGTCTTCAGCGTGATCGTGATCGCGCTCGTGTTCGAGTACATCAACGGCTTTCACGACACCGCCAATTCGATTGCGACCGTGGTAGCGACCAAGGTGCTCAGTCCTGGTCAGGCCGTGATGCTGGCGGCGGGCATGAACCTGATCGGCGCGCTCTGGGGCACGGCGGTCGCCAAGACGATCGCTTCGGGCCTGATCGACACCGGCGTCGTCAACGTCACGTCGATGGTTCTGATCTGCGCGCTGTCGGGCGGCGTGATCTGGAACCTCATCACCTGGTGGTGGGGCTTGCCGTCGTCGTCCTCGCATGCTCTGGTCGGCGGCCTTTGCGGCGCGGCATTCGCGGCCGCCGGCGACAACTGGCACGCCGTCATCTGGAACGTGCCCGGTGCCGAGCACTGGTGGCAGGGCAAGGGACTGCTGCCGAAGGTCGTGATTCCGATGATCCTGTCGCCGCTGGCGGGCTTCATCCTCGGCATCGCCATAATGGGCGGCCTGTTCGCGCTGTTCTCGTTCCTGGCCGACCGCAAGGGTGTGCTGCAGAAGATCGGGCGCCCCCGCTTCGCCAATGCACTGTTCGGCAAGCTGCAGATCGTCTCGGCGAGCGCGATGGGCTGGGCGCATGGATCCAACGATGCTCAGAAGACGATGGGCATCATCGCACTCGCCCTGGCCACGGCCGGGGTTGCGGGCCAGCTCGACAACCTCCCCGAGTGGCTGCATTTCCTGCGCATCGACGGCGATCCGAAAAACCTCGAGATCCCGCTCTGGATCAAACTGACCTGCGCCATCGTCATGGCGGCGGGCACGGCGGCCGGCGGCTGGCGCATCATCAAGACGCTCGGCCACAAGATGGTCAAGCTGCATCCGGTGCACGGTTTCGCGGCGGAAACCGCCTCCGCCACGATGATCCTGTCTGCGTCCGGCCTCGGCATCCCGGTGTCCACCACGCACAATATTTCGGCCGCGATCATGGGCGTGGGCACGGCCAAACGCCTCAACGCGATCAAGTGGACGGTCGTCGAGCGCATGATCTGGGCCTGGATACTGACGCTGCCCATTGCGGCGGGGCTGGCCTATCTGCTGGTCAAGATCGCGCACGGCGCCGGCTTGCCGATCTGACGCGTGACTGCGGCGAGGGCGCCGGCCCGGCCCTCGCCGTCACGCCACCGTGCGCGTGTGCATTGAGCCGGGCGCATCGACGTACGAGGCGGGCCGGGTGACGCGGGCCTCAGGCAAAGGTGGCGATCGGGACCTGCGAGACCACGCGTCCGTCGTCCAGAACTACCACCTCCTCGGCCAGCGCCTGGACTTCGTCGATCTGGTGGCTCACGAGCAACGTTGGCAGGGCGATTTCGTCCCGCAGCCGGCGCAGATACTCGAGCAACTGCGCCCTCGCCTCGCGATGCAGCCCGACCAGCGGTTCGTCGAGCAGCAGTGCGCGGGGGTGGCTCAGCAGCGCACGGCCGATGGCGACCCGGCGCGCCTCGCCGCCCGACAGCGTGCCCGGCCAGCGTGACAGCAGTTCGGTCAGGCCGAGCAGCTCAACGGTGGTGTCGAACCCGGCCACGCCGCCGGCGGTCGTGCGTTTCCGTCCATAGAGCAAATTGTCGCGTACGCGAAGATGTGGAAACAGGCGCCCATCCTGGAACACGATGCCCAGTCCGCGTCGCGCGGCGCCGACATTGATCCCGGTCGCGCTGTCGAACAACTGCTCGCCGGCGAGCCGGATGTGGCCTGCATCGGGGCGCCGCAGTCCGGCGATCGCGAGCAGCACGCTGGTCTTGCCGCTGCCCGACGGGCCGAACAACGACAGGTGGCGTGCGGGTGAGGCGAACGCGACCTGCAGGTCGAAGTCGCGCGACTTCCAGTGGATGTCGAGTTCAATCATGCGGCGCCTTGGCTTCCGCGCCGCGACGCGCAAGCCCCGCGGCGAACAGCGATGCCGCGACACCGACGATCAGCGCGACCCAGACCAGCCGACCGAGGCCTGCTTCGCCGCCGGGCTGATTCAGCAATTCCCAGATCGCGATCGAGAGCGTGCGCGTCTCGCCGGGAATGCTGCCGACGAAACTGATCGTCGCGCCGAATTCGCCGAATGCGCGCGCGAACGCGAGCACACAGCCGGCAAGCACGCTGCGCAGCGACAACGGCAGCGTAATGGTGACGAAGCGGCGCCACGGCCCGGCTCCGAGCGACTCGGCCGCGGCTTCGAGGCGCCGGTCCACGCCGTCGAAGCCAGCGCGGATCGACAGCACAAGCAGCGGAAAACTCATGATCACGGCCGCCACGACGGCGCCGCTCCAATGGAAGGCGAATGTGATGCCGAGTGGCGCGAGCCACGCGCCGATTACGCCATGACGGCCGAAGATCAGCAGCAGTGCGTAGCCGGTCACTACGGGCGGCAGTACGAGGGGAAGGTTCAGCAGGGCTTCGAGCAGGCTCTTGCCCGGAAAGCGCAATCGCGACAGCGCAAGGCCGAGCGCCAGTGCGAACGGCAGCGCGACGACGAGGCTCAGCAACGCGACCTTGAGGCTGATCGCGAGCGCCGAGCTTTCGGCGGCATTCAGCACCGTGCTTCAGTCCGTGTCCGCGCGGTGGAAACCGGCGCGCTGCAGGATGGCCTGCGCCGCGTCGCTGCGCAGCAGCGCCAGCAGGCGCCGGGCCGCGTCGCTGTCCCGATCCTTCAGTGCGGCGACCGGATAGACGATCGGCGGATGACTGTCGGCAGGAAAGGTCGCGACGATCCGGACGCGGGACTCGGACATCGCGTCGGAGCGATAAACTGCCGCGAGTGGCGCTTCGCCGCGCACCGCGAGCGCCAGTGCGGCGCGCACGTTCTCGGTCGCCACATGTCGGGTCTCCACCTGGGGCCACAGGCCGAGCTTCTCGAATGCAGTCTTGGCATATTTTCCGGCCGGCACGCTGCCGGGTTCCGCGAGGGCGATGCGCGAATCGCCGATGGCGCTGCGCAGGTCGGCCCCGGGCGTCAACGACAGCGACACGCGCGATTCCAGCGGCGCGACGAGTACGAGTTCGTTGCGTGCGAGGAGGGTGCGTGTGGGTGACGAGACACGATCGCGCCGCTCCAGCCAGTCCATCCACTCGAGATCGGCGCTGATGAACAGGTCGGCCGGGGCGCCGGCGTCGATCTGCCGCGCCAGCGCGGAACTCGCCGCATAGCTGGCGGAGATTTCGCCGATGTTGCGGGCCTCGGGCAGCGCGATGATTTCCTCGAGCGCCGGTTTCATGCTCGCCGCGGCGTAGACCAGCAGATCCGCGGCGCGTACGGGCCAGGCAATGACGAGCAGCAGCCACGACAGGCGCAACGCAAACATGACGGATTCCGGTGGTGTAGTCCGGTGAAGTCTAGCCCGCATTGCTCGTATCCGTTCGTGGCAAGGCCGTCGAGACGCCGTCCTGATGCCCGCCGCAGACGGCGTGGCGGCGAAGGTGTAGCCGAGCCGACACGACAGAGCAGCACGCATCAGGGCGAGCGTATCGGCGGCTGCAGCAGAAGTGGGGCGGGCAATGCGGGCTGGCGTGCCGCTCGACGAAATGGCCAACCCAGGTCAGCGTCGGGCCGTCCGGTGCAGACCGGCATGCTGACCGTCCAGGGCAAAAGTGGCGGTGCCGCGGCGTCACTCGCTGTCGGGGCGCATCAGCTGCCGGTACTGGCGTGGCGCGAAACCGGTGACCTGCCGGAACTGGCGCGACAGCGCGCTCTGGTCCGAAAAGCCGGCGTGCTGTGCGATCTCGGCGATGGGCAATGGCGTGGACGCCAGCAGGCGCGCGGCATGGTCGATGCGAGCCTTGATCAGGTACTGCCCGGCGGACAGGTGAAAGATCTTTTTCATGCGACGCTCGAACTGCGCCTGCGACAGGCCCGCCCGGCGTGCGAGATCCTCCATGCGCAGCGGCTGATCGTAGTGCTCGAGCATGTAGTCGACCGTTTCGGCGAAGCCCGTGTCGATGAGTCCCGCGCGGCTCGGTTCGATCAGGTCCTTGGAAATGCAGGCGAGCCCGACGATGCGGCCATGGGCATCGTAGAGGGGCTCCTTGGTTGTGAGGCACCAGCCCGCACTGCCGTCGCGGTAGATCGTGAGGTCGAGGTTGTCGATGATCGGCCGGCCGGTGTTGAACAGGCGTTCGTCCTGGCGTGTGTAACGCTCGGCCATCGGCTGCGGGAACAGGTCGAACGCGGTCTTTCCGATCGCGTCCTGCTTGCGCTTGAGTCCGCAGCGCACGACGACCGCCTCGCTCATCGAGACGTAGCGGCCCTGCTTGTCCTTGACCGAGAAAAGAATGTCGGGCTGCCGGTCGAACAGCGTCTCGACGTACCACGGTGAAGCGACGCGCGCCATGAAGGCCTCGCGCCAGCGTGCAAGTTCATTGTTCATCGTGACTCCCCCTCGCGAATCGGGCTGCGATTTCCCGTCTGCACGATTCGCCGGTTTGTGCGGATAGCTGCGCCCTGGTGATCGTATGCGGCTAGACCATGGTCTTGGTCGAAACCTAGCATCATCGCCGGCAGGAGTCAGGTGGAGGCGAACGCGTTGCAGCGCGTCCGCCTCCGGGAACACCGGGCTCGTGCGGTGTTTTCACACAAGACGATGTTCGGGGAGAAACCAATGTATTCGATTGACCGGCTTTTGCAAGCCGGCCAGGGACTGGCTGCGTGCCTGTTCCTTGCCGCCTTCTCGTCGGGCGCCGCGGCGCGCCCGCAAGCACTGCAACCGGGACCGGTGGCAGAGACGGATGCCGAGCCACATCCGGCATCGCACATCCAGACGCGCCGCATGACCTGGGATACACGACCGCCGTTGCCGGCGAGCCGCGCGCATCTGTATCGCTCCTACGACGAGCCCGCAACTGCGCGTGCGGGGCTGGGCAGCTGCGACATTGCCGGCTTCGCGAGCGCGAGCGGCGCTGCGCTCGTTGCCGCCGTGCGCGCGGCCGATGCGGCGTGCTTCTACAGCGGAGGGCTGTTCGACGTCACCGGTGCGACGGCGGGACAGATCTTTGCCGAGAGCAAGATGGTCACGATCGCGAACGCGATGCAGGCCGATGCCGCGACCTATCCCGGCGACAACCGCAACCACATGCTCGAACTCGTGCTGTTCCTGCGCGCCGGCCTTTTCGTGCAGTACTACAACGAGCCCGATGTCGGTGCCTACGGTGCGGCGTTCACGAACGCGATCCGGCCGGCGCTGAATGCCTTCGTTGCCAGCGCGCACTTTCAGGACGTCAACGACGAACACGGCGAGGTGCTGGCGGAGTTCGTCACGCTGATCGACAGCGCCGGCGAGAACGCGCAACAGCTCGATACCGTGCGCGGCATCCTCGATCGCTATGGGCCTGCCTGGTCCGACTACTGGTACATGGAGCGCGCTGCAAACAGCGTGTTCACGGTGCTGTTTCGCGGTCACTACGACCCGGCATTTCAGGCGCTGGTGCAGGGCAGCGGCAGCGGCGTCCTCGATACGCTCGTGAATTTCATCGAAGACAATCGCGCGGCCGACGTCGGCACCGACCGCGAATACTTGCTGCAGAATGCCGCGGGCGAGCTCGGTCGCTTCAGCCAGTACACCGCGAGCGGCTTCCACAATCTCGCGCATCCGAAGATCAAGTCCATCCTTGATCAGTTCGCGCTCGGCGGCGCCGGCGCAGGAATCTATGTGCGCATCGGCAGCGTGGTCGACTGGTATGACCACGCGCATTGCGCCTACTACGGTCTCTGCACATTCGCACAGGACCTGGAGAACACTGTGTTGCCGGCCGCGAACGCACGTGACTGCAGCGCCACCCTGCGCGTGCGGAGTCAGGCGCTGACGTCGACCCAGCTCGATCAGGTGTGTGCCATCGTCGGTGCGGAAGAAGGCTATTTCCACGCACAGGCGCAGACTGGCAATACGCCGGTGCCGGATGACTTCAACGCGCGGCTCGAAATGGTGATCTTCCATTCGAGCACCGACTACGAGACCTATTCGGGTGTCATCTTCGGCAATGACACCAACAACGGCGGCATCTATCTCGAGGGCGATCCGTCGGATCCGGCCAATCAGGCGCGGTTCCTCGCCTATGAGGCGGAATGGCTGAGGCCCGATTTCCAAGTCTGGAATCTGACCCACGAATACATCCACTATCTCGACGGCCGTTTCAACTGGTACGGCGGATTCGGCGCGTTGCCGATGGATGCGCCGTACTCGACGATCTGGTACATCGAAGGTTTCGCCGAATACCTGTCGTATTCCTACCGCAACCTCGCTTATACCGCGGCGATCTCCGCAGCCGGAAATCCCGACGCGTTCACCCTGTCGCAATTGTTCGACACCGAGTACAGCACCGATTACGCGCGCACCTACCAGTGGGGTTACCTCGCGACGCGCTTCATGTTCGAACGGCATCGCGACAGGATCACCAGCCTGTACGCGATATCGCGGCCAGGCAACTACGACCCGGGCTATCGCAGCTGGCTCGATCCGATCCGGACAGCGTATGACGCCGAGTTTCGCGCGTGGCTGGTCTGTTTTGCTGCGAACAACGGCAATACGACGACCTGCAACGGCGGTCAGCCCGACCGGATCTTCGCCGACGATTTCGGCACCGATGCTGGCGCCGTACCCGAGTGCACGTCAGCGAATGCGGGGCAGCTCGACAACGGCTGCAAGCGCAGCAACCTGACTGCCGCGACGGCGCAGGATCGGGTGTACCTGACGCTGTTCGTGCCGGCCGGTGCGGTCAACCTGCGCTTTACCATGAGCGGCGGCAGCGGCGACGCCGACATGTACGTGCGTGCCGGTAACTGGCCGACTGACACCGTGTTCGATCAGGCGCCGCGCCTGGTCGGCAACGACGAGACGGTGACGATCGCCTCGCCGGCATCCGGCTGGCATTACCTCATGCTGAAACCGCGTGCGAGCAGCTTCGGCGGCGTACAGGTCGCCTCCGACTGGCAGTGATGTCGCACCGCATCCGGTCATGAGCGGCACGCGACCGGAAATCTGTAGCGACACGGGGACTCGTGGGCACGCGTCCCCGTGGCGCTACGACTTTCGTCGAGATAGCGGCGTCTCCAGGCCATTTGTGCGATTCGTGACATGGCAACGCGGCGAAGCGCCAATCCGCCGTGACCCGGGTCCGCTACGATTTCACAACCTTTTCGCACCGTTCGCCCGCATGACCTCGACCCGCGTCATCGATTCCCATACCGGCGGCGAACCCACGCGCGTCGTCGTCGGCGGCGGGCCTGATCTCGCGGGACGCGATCCGGCTGCGGCGCGCGAATGGCTGCACCGCGAGCAGGATCACTGGCGCCGCGCGATCGCCTGCGAGCCACGCGGCAGCGACGTGCTCGTCGGCGCCTATCTGCTGGCACCGACGCGGCAGGACTGTGTCGCTGGCGTCGTGTTCTTCAACAACGTCGGCTACCTCGGCATGTGTGGCCACGGCACCATCGGTGTCGTGGAGACCTTGCGGCACCTCGGCCGTATCCGGCCCGGCCGCTTTTCGTTCGAGACGCCGGTCGGCGTGATTGCGGTCGAGCTGGAATCCGACGGCCGCGTCACGATTGCCAATGTGCCGAGTTACCGCCATGCCGCCCGTGTGCCGGTCGACGTGCCAGGCTACGGCCGTATCCATGGCGACGTCGCCTGGGGCGGCAATTGGTTCTTTCTCGTCGACGACCACGGCCTCGCGATCGAGCGCGCGAACGTGCCGGCGCTCATGGACTGCACCGTCGCGATCCGTCGCGCGCTTGACCGCGACGGTATCCGCGGCCGCGACGGCGGCGAGATCGACCACATCGAACTCGTTGCCGCTTCGCCGGATGCGGATGCGGACGCGCGCAATTTCGTGCTCTGTCCCGGGCTTGCCTACGATCGCTCGCCATGCGGCACGGGTACCAGCGCAAAGCTGGCCTGCCTCGCGGCCGATGGCAAGCTCGCACCTGGGCAGATCTGGCGCCAGCAGAGCGTGATCGGCAGTGAATTCCGCGCGAGCTACCGGCGCATCGATGCGGATACCGTGCAGCCGCTGATCAGCGGCAGAGCGCACGTCGTCGCCGACGCGACGCTGCTGTTCGATGCCGCTGACCCCTTTGCCTGGGGCTTCGCGTGAAAACCGACGTTCTCGTGATCGGCGGCGGCATCGTCGGCTGCGCCATCGCCGAGCGCCTCGCACGCGAAGGCGTCGACGTCTGTGTGATCGAACGCGACGTCATCGGCGGCGCCGCGACGGCTGCGTCGATGGGGCACCTCGTCGTACTGGACGACGATCCCGAAGAACTGAGCCTGTCGGCATATTCCTGCGCGCGTTGGAGCGCGCTCGCGCCGTCGCTGCCGGCAGAGGCCGAGTACCGCCGTATCGGCACCCTGTGGATCGCGCGCAATGACGCGGAACTCGCCGAGGCCGACCGCAAGTGCGCCCGCCTCGACGCTGCGGGCATTGCCGCGGAGCGTGTCTCCTCCGTGCGGCTGCGCGCATTGGAGCCCGCGCTGGCGCCGGGGATGGCGGGCGGGCTGCGGGTGCCTGGCGACGCCGTGGTCTATCCGCCTGTTGCCGCGAGGTGGCTCGCACAGTGCGCGGTCGCGATGGGTGCACAAATGCACTGCGGCGTCTCTGTCACGGCCATCGCCGACCACGCAGCGCTGCTGTCCGACGGCAGTCGCGTCCAGGCGCGGCGGATCGTCGTCGCGAACGGCTGCGCGGTGCCGGAACTGCTCCCCGGTGTGCCGGTGCGCCGTCGCAAGGGGCACCTGCTGATCACGGCACGCATGCAGCCGGCCGTGCGGCATCAGCTCGTCGAACTCGGCTACATGCAGAGCGCGCACGGTACGAATACAGAATCGGTTGCGTTCAACGTGCAGCCGCGACCGACCGGGCAGTTGCTGCTCGGCTCGACGCGGCAGTTCGATGACCATGCGACCGACGTGACACCGCGCCTGCTGCAGCGCCTGATCGCGCGCGCGGCCGAATACCTGCCCGACCTGTTGCAGATGACGGCACTGCGTGCCTGGACCGGATTCCGTCCCACGACCCCGGACCACCGGCCGCTGATCGGTGCCTGGCCGCCGCGCGACGGCGTCTGGCTGGCCTGCGGCCACGAGGGGCTCGGTGTCACGACCGCGCTCGGTACGGCCGACCTGCTCGCGGCGCAGCTGCTGGAGCATGCCTTGCCATTCGACGCCAGGCCGTATGCGCCGGCACGGTTTGCCGCGAGCAGCGAGCGGCGCCATGTCGGCTGAGGTGCGCGTGCGCATCGATGGAACGGAGGTCTGGGTGCCTGCCGGCATTTCGGTGGCGGCCGCGTTGCGCCATGCCGGTTACGACGCAACGCGGCGTGGCGTCGACGCGAGCCCGCGTGCGGCCTGCTGCGGCATGGGCGTGTGCTTCGAATGCCGCGTGCGCATCGGCGGCATCGAGCGCCTGGGTTGCCTGGTACGTGTTGCGGACGACATGGACATACGTTGCGATGCGTGAACTGCGTACCGAGATTCTCGTCGTCGGCGCGGGCCCGGCGGGCATAGCTGCAGCGCTCAGCGCCGAGCGCGCCGGCGCGCGTGCGCTGCTCGTGGACATGCAGACCGAACCCGGCGGGCAGGTCTGGCGCGGCCAGTGGGTGCGGCCAACCCTCGCGCCGGCGCGGCACTGGCTGAACGCGTTGCGACGTTCACCCGTGGAAATGCGCTACGGACTGCGCCTCATCGATTTCGCCGAACCGGGCCTGGCGGTGTTCGACGGCGCCGATGGCGCGGTACGCGTTCGTTGCGAACGCCTCGTGATCGCCGCCGGTGCGCGCGAGCTCCTGCTGCCGTTCCCGGGCTGGACCTTGCCCGGCGTGTTCGGTGCGGGTGGCCTGCAGGTGCTGGTCAAGAATGGCTGGCCGGTGGCGGGCCGTCGCATCGTCGTCGCTGGCAGCGGTCCGCTCCTGCTTGCGGCGGCGGCGACCCTGCGTGCGGCGGGTGCACAGGTCGTCTGCATCGCCGAACAGAGAACCACACGCGATCTCGCGCGCTTCGCCCTCGCGCTCGCACCGGTCCCGGGCAAGTGGCTGCAGGCTGCCGGCCTGCGCGCGAAACTGGTGGGAGTGCCATATCGCCGTAACGCCTGGGTCGAACGCGCCGACGGCCAGGAGCGTGTCGAGAGCATTCAGTTGCGCATCGGCACGCGCACGGCGCGTATCGATTGCGATGCGCTCGCGGTGGGCTTCGGGCTCGTGCCGAATATCGACATTGCGCGCCTGCTGGGGTGCGAGACGCGCGAGGGTGCCGTCGTCGTCGATGCGCATCAGCACACCAGCGTGGCAGGCGTTTACGCGGCAGGCGAGGTCTGCGGCATCGGCGGTGTCGATCAGGCTCTGGTGCAGGGGGAGATCGCCGGCCGCGCGGCGGCCGGCAGCGCGGCCACGCGCCTCGCGCTCCGCCTGGCGAGCGCGCGCAGTGCACATTTTGCGCGCGCGCTGCGCAGCGCATTTCCGTTGCGTGACGAACTGCGCCGGCTCGCCACCGACGACACCCTCGTCTGCCGCTGCGAAGGCGTGAGCCTGGGGCAGGTCCGTGCCTGCCGCAACCAGCGCGAGGCGCGGCTGTACGCGCGATTCGGCATGGGGCATTGCCAGGCCCGCGTGTGCGGCGCGGCCGCCGGTTTCGTTTTCGGCTGGGACGTGCAAGCGACGGTACGGCCGCCGCTCGCACCGGCCCGGCTGTCGTGTTTCACCGTTGACCGTTCCGAAGCCACTCGACAGGAATTTCCATGAGCACCATCTGGCAAGGCGTGCTGCCCGCCATCACCACTCCGTTCGATGCCGATTTCGGGATCGACCATGCCTTCGTCGCCCAGCATGTGCGCTGGCTCATCGAGCATGGCTGCAAAGGCATCATTCCCTGCGGATCGCTCGGCGAGGGGGCGACGCTGACGTTCGATGAGAAAGTCGCACTGATCAGGACCTGCGTCGCGGCGGCCGACGGTCGCGTGCCCGTGATCCCGGGCATCGCCGCGCTGTCCACGGCGGAAGCCGTGCACCTGGCCGAGGCCAGCGCCGAAGCCGGCTGTGGCGGCCTCATGGTGTTGCCGCCCTATGTCTACTCCAGCGACTGGCGCGAGATGAAGGCGCACGTGTCGGCCGTCATCGCGGCGACGCAGCTGCCGTGCATGCTGTACAACAACCCGCCGGCCTACAAGACCGATTTCACGGCGGCCCAGGTCGCCGAACTCGCTGGCGAGCATCCCAACCTGCAGGCAGTCAAGGAGTCCAGTGGCGACTCGCGTCGCGTGACGGCGCTGGTCGCGCTGCTCGGTGAGCGCGTGCGCGTCGGCGTCGGCCTCGACGACATGGTGTGCGAGGGCGTCGCGGCCGGCGCGGAATTCTGGGTTGCCGGCACGGTCAACGCGCTGCCGAAGGAATCGGTCGCGCAGTTCGAACTGGCGAAGGCCGGGCGCTGGGACGAGGCTCGGGCGCTGTATCGCTGGCACTTGCCGCTGCTCCGGCTGGATACCGTGGTGAAGTTCGTTCAACTCATCAAGCTCATCCAGCAGGAGGCGGGCATGGGCCACGAGCGCGTACGCGCGCCGCGGCTCGAGCTGGTCGGCTCCGAGCGCGAGGAGGCGCTGGCGATCATCCGCAAGGCGCTGCGCGAGCGGCCGGTCCTCTGACGGCACTGCGCTGCGGGCGGCGGCGTGCCGCGTTCCGAGTTCGAACACAGGTGTATTGATGTATACGATTGGTGGATTTTCTCTTGTGGCCGGAGCGGTCGGCGAACCCGGCGGCGCGACGTTCCGTGGTATCGATCCGGCCACCGGCACTGCGCTGGAGCCGGTCTTCCACGGGGCCTGCGAGGCCGACGTCGAGCGCGCCGTGCAGCAGGCCGCGGCGGCGGCGCCGGAACTCGCGGCGCGCAGTGGCGCCGAACGCGCGCTGCTGCTGCGCGCGATTGCCGACGAGCTCGAGTCCGCGCGCGCCGATTTCGAGCGGCGGGTGCCGCTCGAAACGGCATTGCCCGCGGCGCGCGCGAACGGCGAACTCGGCCGGACGATCGGGCAATTGCGACTGTTTGCCGACCTCGTTGCCGAAGGCAGCTGGGTCGATGCGCGTATCGATCACGCCGACCCGCAGCGGCAGCCGCTGCCCAGGCCCGATGTGCGATCGATGCGCCGTCCGCTGGGTCCCGTCGTCGTATTCGGCGCGAGCAATTTCCCATTGGCGTTCTCGGTCGCCGGTGGCGACACCGCGAGCGCGCTCGCGGCCGGCTGCCCCGTGATCGTCAAGGCGCACCCGGCGCATCCGGCCACGAGCGAGCGCGCTGGCGCGGCGATCGCCGCTGCCGTCGCACGCTGCGGGTTTCCGCCGGGTACGTTCTCGCTGCTGTTCGACCCAGGGCATGCGGTCGGCGTGGCGTTGGTGCGTCATCCGGCAGTCTGTGCCGTCGCGTTCACGGGATCGACCGTCGGCGGCCGCGCGCTCATGGACATCGCTGCGGCGCGGCCGCGGCCGATTCCGGTCTACGCCGAGATGGGCAGCATCAATCCCGTGTTCGTGCTGCCGGCCGCGCTGGCCGCGCGTGGCGGCGCGATCGCTGAGCAGCTGCATGCCTCGGTGCTGCAAGGCGTCGGTCAGTTCTGCACCAGTCCGGGTGTCATCGTGGTGCCCGAGGGGCGCGCTGGCGATGCGTTGCGCGACGCCCTGCGCGAGCGTTTCGCCGGCTCGGCCGCGGCGCCCATGCTCACCGCCGCGATTGCGCAGAAACACGCAGCCGGGGTTTCTCGGCTGGCCGGCCGCGACGGCGTCGCGTCGCTGGTTGCTCCTGCGCAGCCCGAGGGTTCGGCGCAGCCGAGCCTGTTCGAGGTCGATGCAGAACGCTTCATCGCCGACGCGGTACTGCAGGACGAGATCTTCGGTCCTACCAGCCTGCTCGTGCGGGTTCGCGACGTGTCGCGGATGCGCGTGCTTGCCGGCGCGCTGCCGGGACAGCTCACCGCAACGCTGATCGCGGATGCGGACGACGCCGCAGAGGCCGCGCCGCTCGTCGATGCGCTGTCGGGCATCGCCGGCCGCGTGCTGATGAATGGCGTGCCGACCGGCGTCGAAGTCTGTGCGGCCATGGTGCACGGCGGGCCGTATCCGGCCAGCTCCGACGCACGCAGCACCTCGGTCGGTACCGCGGCGATCGAGCGGTTTGCGCGCCGCGTCTGCTATCAGAACGTGCCCGACGCCCTGTTACCAGCAGCGTTGCAGGAAGGCAACCCGCTGGGGATCTCGCGGCTCGTCGACGGTGTGCGCACGTGATGCCTGGCGTGCAGTGAGTTTCCAGCGGGCGCGACGTCGGGATGGCCCGCACGGAGGCGGGCGTGACCGTCGATAACCGGGTGTCGAATCCGGTCTATCAATGCGCAACTGCGGCGACGTGCTGCCCGAGGCAGCGAATCATCCCGGGTGACGCGATGGGCGGCACTAAACGGAACGCATGCGGCCCCCGCCGGTGCACATCACTTCACCCGCCGCCCGTGCTTGATCACGAGGTCGACGCGTGAGAGCAGCGCGATGTGGCGCAGCACGTCGCCGCGTACCGCGATGATGTCGGCGTACTTGCCTTCGGCGATGGTGCCGTAGTCCTTGTCCGCCTTCATCGCGACCGCCGGCCAGTAGGTGGCTGCGCGGATCGCGTCGATCACTGGCACGTCGAGGTGGTTCACCCAGACGTCGAGTTCGTGCCAGGTGCTGTCGCTGTGGAATTTCATCGGGATGCCGGAGTCGGTGCCGATCAGCAGCAGCGCGCCGCTCCTGCGCAGTTGGTCGAACTTGGTTTTCAGCGTGGGCCAGCGCTGCGGGGTCTGCTGGAAATACGAGATGCGTTCCGGATGCGCGAGCGAACCCCGAATGTCGGCGACGATGTCGGGCGGCAGGCCTTCATGCCAGCGCGCGTCATCGATGTGTTCGTGGTGCCTCACCACATGAGGGAAGTTGTATAGCCCTTCGATGGTCGGCGTCCAGAACAGTGGGCCGGCAGCCATGTTCGCGGTGCGCTCGCGCAGCGCGGCGATCACGTCGTCGGGATAGCGCGGCGCTGCGGCGAGACCGGTATGTTCGAGGCAGTCGGCGCCATGCCTGAGCGCGCGGCGGATTTCCTCGGGACGGTGTGCGTGGGCCACGACCGGCTTGCCATGTTTGTGAGCCTCGTCGATGACGGCAGCGACCTCGGCTTCGCTCATCTGATCCTGGTCGATGAGCTTGATGACGTCGACGCCGGCGGCCGCGAGGCGCCCGACCTTGGCGCGCGCGTCGGCCGGAGAGTCCACGCCCCAGCGGAAGGCTTCGGTACCCGGGTAAGGTTTTTTCTGGATGAACGGACCGGACACGAACAGTGTAGCTCCTTCGATCTCGCCGCGTCGGATCGCGTCCCGCACGGCGATCGATTCCGCGAGCGGCGCGCCGAGATCGCGAGCGCCCGTGATGCCCGCGTGCAGCAACTGTTTCGCCGAGGCGGGCATGATCGGATCGCGCAGGCGGTCCAGGTAAGTCCGGTCCCAATGCGCGTAGTCGGCGTGACCATTGATCATCAGATGCACGTGCATGTCCCAGAGGCCGGGTAGCACGGTCATGCCTTCGGTCGAAACGACCTGTGCGTCGGCCGGGACCGCTATCTCGCCCTGCCGACCGACCTTGATGATGCGTTCGCCCTCGATGATGACGATGCTGTCTTCGATCGGCTCGCGCAGACTGCCGTCGACGAGGGTGCCGCCCGACAGGACCAGCGTCGCGGCGTGACCCGCTCCGGCGGCGAGTGCAAGCACTATGGCGGCAACGGCTGCTTTCATGAGCGGGCTCCGCAGGAGGGAGCCCGATTCTGTGCCGCGGGGACGCGCGGGAGCAACGCGGAACGTCGCCAGAGCCGGCGACGGCGTATCAGAACGCGTCGCCGCCCGCGGAGATCGCCTGCTCCATGCGGTCGCCGAGCGAACCCATTTCGGCGATCAGCAGATCGATTTCCTCGACGACGAGGTTGTCATAGGGGCGGTTCTCGCACAGCTGCAGGTAGGGGGAACCGTCGAGATCGCTGACGGCGAGGTAACCCATGCGCTGCTCCCAGTTGAAGCGCAGGCAGCGCTTGGCGTCCATGCCGGTCAGCGGACCGATCGGCGTCGAAATGCGCAGGAACTTGCGTCCTTCTTCGTGATCGAGCTCGGACAGATAGATGCCCTGATGACGCGTGCCGCCGTCGAGCAGCAGATCGAAGCTGATCAGGTACGGATCGTTGATGCGCAGCTGGTGCTTGGCGCTGATGTGCGAGCGGATCTGCTCGAAGCTGTGCATGTAGGGACTCTCCGGGTAGTGAACGACGCATATGCTACCGTGCCGGCAGCGGCGAAGTTGCGCGGATGGGGGCGACCATTGGCTAAACAAGACTTGACACGGAAGTCGCAATCGGCCGCTGCAGTGCCCGCCGGCGATGCGGCTGCCGAGGCCATCCGCGCCGTCGTCGCGCGCATTCCGCCGGGCCACGTGAGCAGTTACGGCGAAGTCGCCGCGCGTGCAGGTCTGCCGGGTCGGGCTCGCCTGATCGGCAAGGTGCTAGGCAAGACGCCCGACGGCATCGAGCTGCCCTGGTACCGTGTGCTGCGCTCGGACGGCCGCATCGCATTCCCGCCGCAGTCCAGGGCCTATCGGGAACAACGGGCGCGTCTGATCGGAGAAGGCGTGCGGGTGGAACGCGGCCGCGTCGACCTGTCCCGCTTCGGCTGGGAGCGCAATCTGGATCATGCGCTGTGGGCGCCACCGGCCGACACCGCGCCGGCGCGCAAGCCTGCGGCTGCGCGCAAGCCGGCAGCGCCGAAGCGCAACCGGGTGCCTGTGCGCTGACCGTTGATCGAGCTGGCCGATCCGGCCATCGGCCGACGTTGCGAATCCGTGACGGCGACCACGCTTGCCCCGTTCGTTTCGCTCTTTCGTAGGCGTTGCGCCGTTGTGGAGCCCACGGCCTCGTAGCAAAGGAGCACTGCATGTGGTTGACAACGTTTCTGCGCGCTTGCTGGCGCACCTGGCTCGGTGCGTCGCTGCTAGCCTGTGCGGCGCCGCTGGCGCAGGCGCAGCTCGGCCACAGGCCCGACGCCCTCTGGCGCCACGGTTTCGAAGCCGTCAGCGCCGGGCCGTTCACGGATGCAGAAGCCGCGCGCTTCCTGAATCAGGCCACCTTTGGCGCGACGCTCGCGGACATCGCGCATCTGCGTGCGGTCGGCTATGACGCGTGGTTCGCCGAACAGTTCGCCGAGACGCCGTCGTACCAGGCGCCCTACCTCGACTGGGTGATGGCGCAGAACCAGGGCGTCTACCAGCAGCAGCGCCTGGAAGCATGGCTCATTCATTCGATCGGGCTATACGATCCCAGCGAGCCGCCGCGCGTGCACCGGGACCAGCTGCGCCAGCGGGTCGCATTCGCACTGTCGGAAATCTTCGTCGTGTCCGACCAGAACGCGGGGCTGCAGCTGCAGGCCTGGTCGACGGCGAGCTGGTACGACATGCTCGTCGCAAATGCGTTCGGCAACTACCGCGAGCTGCTCGAAGACGTCACCTTGCATCCGGCGATGGGGGTGTATCTGTCGATGGTCGGCAACCGCAAACCCGACGCGGTGTTGAACATACGGCCGGACGAAAACTATGCGCGCGAAATACTGCAGCTGTTTTCGATCGGCCTGAGGCAGCTGAACCTCGATGGCTCTCCCGTGCTGTCGGGCGGCCAGCCGGTGCCGACCTACAACCAGACCACCGTGCGGGGATTCGCGCACGTGTTCACCGGCTGGAATTTCAACGATTGCTCGACCGGCGGATTTCCGGACTGCGCGGGCGACTACCACAACCCGTGGTCGTCGGCGGTACGCGATCCCATGCTGCCGTTCGAGGCCTACCATGACACGACCACGACGAAGCAACTGCTGGTCTATCCGAACGCACAACCGCCCGGCGGCGTACTCGCGCCGGGGGGAACCGCGCCGCAGGAGCTCACCGTCGCGCTCGACAACATCGCGAAGCACCCCAATGTCGGACCGTTCATGGCGAAGCTGCTGATCCAGCGCCTCGTCACCAGCAATCCCACACCGGCCTACGTCGCGCGAGTCGCAACCGTGTTCAATGACAACGGTTCCGGCGTGCGCGGCGACCTGCGTGCAGTGATCAAGGCCCTACTGCTCGATCCTGAGGCGCGTTACGGCTACTCGGGCGCGAACGCGGATCGCTACGGCAAGCTGCGCGAACCCCTGCTCAAGCTCGTCCAGCTGTGGCGCATCACCGCGCCGCGTTCGGCCAACGGCCGCATCAATCTGCTGATCGATCCGTCGCTGTGGTACGGCCAGGCCCCGCTGCGTTCGCCCAGCGTGTTCAACTTCTTCCGGCCGACGTTCCAGCAGCCCGGCGAGATCCGCGATCTCGGCCTGTTCAGCCCGGAATTCCAGATCGCGACGGACACCATGCTCGTTGCCACACCCAATGACCTGGATTGGCGCATTTTCTATTTCTACATCGGCAGCACGTACAGCTATGCGCAGGACCCGGATCAGCTGCTGATGGACTACGCCGCCACGCTGAATCCGCTCGCGAACGATCCCGGTGCGCTCGTCGACCGGCTGAACCTGCTGCTGATGTCGGGCCAGATGTCGCCGTTCATGCGCGATGCCATCGTCACGCGGCTGAACGCGTTGACCAACGCCAACGGCGGCCGCGACCGGGTCCAGCATGCGCTGTACCTGATGCTGAATTCGCCCGAATACTCGATCCAGAAGTGAGGACGCCGATGAAATTCGATCGACGCGATTTCCTGCGCAGCTGCCTGCATGGCGCACTCGGCGGCGCCAGCGCCGTTTCGGCACTGGGCAGCCTCGGGTTGCTCAACACCGCCGTGGCCGCGGGTAGCGGCACGATATTCCCGGACTACAAGGCGCTGGTGTGTGTGTTCCTGCATGGCGGCAACGACAGCTTCAATACCGTGGTGCCGCGCGACGCGGCGCATCACGGCATCTACGCCGCATCGCGCGGCGCGCTCGCCGTGCCGCAGGCGGGGTTGATCGGTCTCGATCCGCTGGCCGACGGACTGCCTGGCGACGGCGCACTGTATGGGCTTCACCCGCAGATGAGCGCCCTTGCCGGTCTGTTCAATGCGGGGCAGGCGGCTGTCGTCGCGAACGTCGGCACGCTGGTCTATCCGATCACCCAGCAGCAGTACCTGCAGGGCAGTGTGCCGGTCCCTCCGCAACTGTTCTCGCACGAAGATCAGGCCATCATCTGGCAGACCTCGCGGCCCGACGATGGCAATGCCAGCGGCTGGGGCGGCCGCATCGCCGATCTGCTCCATGGCGGCAATCCGAATCAGGCCCAGTCCATGCTGGTTTCGCTCGAGGGCCAGGCACTGTTCCAGCGCGGCGACATCGTCAACCAGTACGTCATGAGTTCGTTCGGCGTCGAGGAAATCGGCTATCTCGACGCCTGGGGCAACGACGCCGGCGCGGCTGCGTTCAATGCACTGTTGCAGGACGGCACGCAGTCACATGTGTTCGAGCGCAGCTACGCGCGCGCGATGAACAGCGCGATCGCGAACTACGAGGCCATCGGAGCGGCCCTGAACGCGGCCGGCACGGTCGCGACGGCATTTCCCGACAGCCGCCTCGGCCGCCAGCTGCGCATGGTCGCGCGGCTGATCAAGGCGCGCACCCAGCTGAACCTGCGCCGGCAGATCTTTTTCGTGAGTCTCGGCGGTTTCGATACGCACGGCAGTCAGGCCGAGGTACACCCGGGCTTGCTCGCGGACCTGTCGGAAAGCCTCAAGGCGTTCCATGATGCGACCGTGGAACTCGCGCTCGCCAGCCAGGTCACGACGTTCACCGCGTCGGACTTCGGCCGCACCGTGTCGATCAACGGCGACGGTACGGACCATGGCTGGGGTGGACATCATTTCGTCGTCGGCGGTGCGGTACGCGGCAAGCGCTTCTTTGGTCGCATGCCGTCACTGGCACAGAACGGCAATCCGGACGATGCCGGTTACGGACAGCTGATTCCGACGCTCGCGGTCGACCAATACGCGGCAACGCTCGCGCGCTGGTTCGGGCTTTCCGAAACGGGCATCGACGACATCCTGCCGAACCTGGGGCATTTTGCGAATCGCGATCTGGGGTTTCTGGCGGGTTAAACCCCGGGGGCGTGACCGTCGGCAGCTCATGGTTTCGCCGCCGTCACGCGTGCCTCGCATTCGGCGATCCAGCGTTGCACCAGCGCCGTTGCCCACGCCTGGTTGCCCTTCGTGCCGCCGGCAAGCTCGCGCATCGTCGCCAGGTGTCGTTCAGACGGTGCCGCGCGGCATTCCAGCAGGGTTCTGCCGATTCCTGCGGTGCCGACGGGAGGCTTGTCGGCGAATATCTGAGCCGCTGCGATGCGGGCGGCCGCGTCGTCGCTGCTTGCCACGAGGGCGACGAAACGCAGCGCCTGCAGCGCGCGCGTGCGCGCATGCGCAGGGCCCGACAGGGCGGCTTCACCGGCAATGCCCTCGTCGAGCTTCGTGACGGCCTGGGCATAGTTGCCGGCGATCAGCTCCAGCGATGCGAACTGTGCAAGCGCGATGCTGAGATCGCCATGAGGCGTTCCCCAGTAGGTGCGTCCGCGTGCGAGCACTTCGTCGAACAGCTGTCGTGATTCATCGAGCCTGCCCCGATCACGCAGCACCCAGGCCAGATTGAGCCGTACCTTGAGCGCCCGTGACGGCTGTTCGTCGCGGGCCGCGTCGGCGATCCGGTCGGCTTCGCGCAGCAGGGCCTCGGCACGTGCACCGTTGCCGTCCAGCATTTCCAGGGTTGCGAGATTGGTCAGCGCGGCGGGCCGCAGGTCGGTTCCGTCGCGGTCCGGCGGTGGTCGCGCGGCCAGTGCTTCCTCGAAGCGCTCGCGCGCGAGCTCAGTCCGGCCGAGCTGCTGCAGGGCGAGCCCCGCGGTGATGCCCAGGTCGATGTAGGCGACGGAATTCTCGTGGCCCTCACGGCGCAATCGGGCGCGGCCCTCGTCGAGCACGGCGATCGCTTCGTCGTGGCGGCGCAGGTCGTAGAGCACGCCGCCCCATTTCGATTCGGCGTCGGCCGCGTCCAGCGTCCACTCCGGGCCAGCGTCGCGCAGTCGTCGCACGGCTTCGGCAAACAGCGCGCTCGCCGCTTCGTTGAGCCCGAGCGCTTCCTGCGCCTCGGCCACCGCCGACAGCAGCAGGCCGTCCAGGTAGGTGCGGTCGGACGTGGTGCGCGTCCGGGCGAGCAGGTCGCGCGCGCTGAGTTCCAGCAGCCGTTTCGCGCTGATCTCGCCGTCGCGCACTTCGGCCGGCGGCAGCGTTGTGAACATGTCGGCGAACAGGCGGCCGACGGCGCGTGCGCGGTCGCGTTCGCGCTGCGTCTGTTCGAGCTGTGCGTCCAGGCGATACACGTGATAGCCCACGGATGCGAGCGCCGCCGCCGCCGTGACGAGCGCGACCCAGTAGCGGCGCAGGCCGCGTCGCAGCCGGTAGCCGCGTTCGCCGCGCCGCGCCTGCACCGGCTCTCGTGCGAGAAAGCGATCGATGTCGTCCCGCAGTGCGTCCGCCGAGGCGTAGCGGTCTTCGGGTCGCTTGCGCAGTGCCTTGCCACAGATGGCATCGAGATCGCCGTCCACGCTGTCGCGGCCGCTCGCGGCAGCCACCTGCGACGGTGGTGCCGGGTCGCGGTGGAGGATGGCCTGCGTCAGCGCGGCGGCTCCATCGACATCGGCGTAGGGTGATGCGCCCGCCACGAGTTCATACAGCAGCAAGCCCAGTCCGTGGATGTCGCAGCCGACGCCGACGCGCTCGCCGCGAACCTGTTCCGGCGCGGCGTAGCGCAGCGTCATGAGGCTGGCGCCATCGGCCGTCGTGGTGCCGTGCTCACCGAGCAGTTTCGCGATGCCGAAGTCGAGCAGCCTGGCAACGCCCTGGTCGTCGACGAGCACGTTGGCCGGCTTGATGTCCCGATGCACGATGAGGCGCCGGTGTGCGAAGGCGACTGCGTCGGCGAGGTCGCGCACCAGCGCGACCCGCGCGCGCACGTCAAGCCGGTGGCGTTCGCAGTACTCATCGATCCTCGGGCCGTCGATGAACGTGGTGACGAGAAACGGCGCGCCGCGCGAATCGCTGCCACCGTCGACGAGGCTCGCTATGTGGCGATGGTTCAATTCCGCCAGGATCTGCCGTTCGCGGACGAAGCGTTCGTGCTCTGCTTCGGACCAGCGTTCGCGGTCCAGCTGCTTGAGGGCATAGCGCTGGACGAACGCACCGTCGCTGCGCTCGGCGAGCCAGACCCGCCCCATGCCGCCGCGGCCCAGCTCCCGGAGGCAGCGATAGCGCGGGAATTCCGCGGCGGGGGGCTCCCCGGCGGCCCGGTCGAGGCTGGCGAGTGGCGCGGCCGACGCACCGAACAGGCGGCGCAGCGCTGCGGCATCCCCAGGCCGCTCCCGCTCGATCGCGGCGAGGCGTGTCTCGCGTTCGACCGCATCGATCTCGTGCAGCGCGAGGAACAGCGATTTGATGTAGGCGTAATGGTGCGGCTCAGTCATGGTCGCGCGCGTGGATACGAGGAGGCGCCGGCAGATTGTTGTCCGACGGTGAAACGCGGAGCCGCTCCGCATCGGCCGCGGAGTCGAAGATGGTCGTGCCTGTCCGGATCGGATCGCCGAAGGGCTGCCCTGTACGATTCATGCGACGGAACGCTCGTGCGGATCTTCGCTGTGGCGGTGATCGTAGGCGATTGCCGGGAGCTGGTCCCGTCGCCCGGTGACGAGGAAACCGCGTGCCCTCTCCCGATGGCCGGGAGACGGCGTGACCGGACCCGGCGACGCCGCAGCGCCGGCCGCGGCTCGACCCCGTTCCCCGCTGTACGCAGTTCGGGCCCGGATTCTCCGCGTCCCTCGGCAGATACGTGGCGCCAAGCGGCGCCGAGGCTGTCGAAACCGTCGAACTGGCATAAAATCGTGCTCTTTGAGCGGAGATCCCCATGAGCCAGATCCCCAGTCCTGGAACGCGTTTCCGCGAAGCCGTGGCTGCCGAACAGCCGTTGCAGGTCGTCGGTACGATCACCGCCTACGCGGCCCGCATGGCCGAGCGGGTGGGCTTCAAGGCGATCTACCTGTCCGGCGGTGGCGTCGCGGCGAATTCGCTGGGTATGCCGGACCTTGGCATCAGCACCATGGAAGACGTTCTCACCGATATACGTCGCATTACCGACGTCTGTCCGCTGCCGCTGCTCGTCGATGTCGATACCGGCTGGGGCGGCGCGTTCAACATCGCGCGCACCGTGCGTTCGCTGATCAAGGCCGGTGCAGGCGCACTGCACATCGAAGACCAGGTTGCCGCCAAGCGCTGCGGCCACCGTCCCGGCAAGGCGATCGTGCCCAAGGACGAGATGGTCGATCGCGTGAAAGCCGCGGTCGATGCACGCCACGACGACGGGTTCGTGATCATGGCACGCACCGACGCGATCGCAGTGGAAGGCCTCGAGAAGGCCATCGAGCGCGCGCAGGCCTGCGTCGAGGCCGGCGCCGACATGATCTTTCCCGAAGCGATCTACACGCTCGAGCAATACCGCCAGTTCCGCGATGCCGTGAACGTGCCCATCCTGGCGAACATCACCGAATTCGGCCAGACCCCCCTGTTCACGACGAGTGAGCTCGGTGCGGCCGGCGTGGACATCGTGCTGTACTGCTGCGGCGCCTATCGTGCGATGAATCAGGCCGCCCTGAACGTTTACGAGACCATCCGTCGCGACGGCACCCAGAAGGCTGCCGTGCCCAGCATGCAGACCCGCGAAGCGCTCTACGACTACCTCGGTTACCACGCCTACGAGCGCAAGCTCGACGAGCTGTTCGCGAGCAAGCCGGGCGAGTGAGCCGTGAACGACTCCGCGCCCGCTGCGACGCCGCGACCGCGGCGCGACTGGAGCGGCCTGTCCGCCGTGATCGCGGCGCTGATCGGTCTCCTCGCGCTTCTCGTGTCGGGCTACACGGCGTGGCTGCAGCGGCAGCAGGTACGGGCACAAGTCTGGCCGAGACTGCTGCTCATGAGTTCGGACACACAGCAGGAACTGCTGGTCATGAACAAGGGCGTGGGTCCCGCTGTGGTCCGCAGCGTGCGCGTGTCGGTGGACGGTGTCGTGAAGCGCGACTGGGACGAACTTGCCCGGGCGCTGCAACTGGCGCCCAAAGACTTCGTGCAGTCCACGGTCAACGGCACCGTGCTCAGCGGTGGCGAGCGCTATGTCATGGCGAACTTTCCCGATCGTGCGGTCTGGGAACGCGTGCGTCCGCAACTGTCGCGTATCGCGCGCCGGCTCTGCTACTGCTCGACGCTGGACGAATGCTGGATCGTCGAGAGCGGTGTTGCCCGGGCCGAAGACGGCTATCGCGCGGTGCCGCGCTGCGAGCGCAACGCGGCGGAAGAATTCAACGACTGAAGCGGGTCGGGCGGACGGCTCCGCCCGGCCATGCCGACGTCGGCAGTCGGCTCTTGCAGTAGCAGTCCCCAGAGCCAGGACGTGGCCAGGCGCCTGCGATGCAGCGCACGGCCGGAGGCTGGAAGCAGGCGGCAAGGCACGCACGCCATGGCGCCGATGTTTGATCAGATCTACCCAGGAGCACATATGAGCGAAGCGGCACAGCAAGTCCTTCCCAAGGCCAAGAAATCGGTCGCGCTCTCGGGCGTCGCCGCGGGCAATACCGCGATCTGCACGGTCGGGCGCAGCGGCAACGACCTGCATTACCGCGGTTACGACATCGCCGATCTCGCGGAAAAGGCGACCTTCGAGGAAGTCGCCCACCTGCTGGTGCACGAGCATTTGCCGACCGCGCCGCAACTCCGGGCCTATCGTGCGAAACTCAAGCGTCTGCGTGGCTTGCCGCAGCCGGTCAAGGCCGCTCTGGAGTTGCTGCCGGCCTCGACGCATCCGATGGATGTCATGCGGACCGGAGCCTCCGTGCTCGGCACCGTGCTGCCGGAAAAGGAATCGCATCCGATCGCCGAGGCGCGTGACATCGCCGATCGCCTGATGGCCTGCTTCGGCTCGATCCTGCTGTACTGGTACCACTACAGTCACAACGGCCGTCGCATCGACACCGAAACCGACGACGAGACCATTGCCGCGCATTTCCTGCACCTGCTGCACGGCAAGCCCGCGAGTGCGCTGCACCAGCGCGCTCTCGACCAGTCACTGGTGCTGTATGCCGAGCACGAGTTCAACGCATCGACATTCGCCGCGCGCGTGATCGCCGGCACGAACAGTGATTTCTATTCGGCCATTACCGGTGCGATCGGCGCGTTGCGGGGACCCAAGCACGGCGGTGCCAACGAAGTTGCGATGGAAATCATTGCGCGCTACCGCAGTGCCGACGAGGCCGAGGCCGATATCCGTGCGCGCATGGACCGGAAGGAGATCATCATCGGCTTCGGCCATCCGGTCTACACCATCGGCGATCCGCGCAATCCGATCATCAAGTTCATCAGCCGCCAGCTCTGCGAGGAGGGCGGCAATCGCACGCTGTTCGAGGTGTCCGAGCGCATCGAGACGCTGATGATGGACTTGAAGAAGATGTTCCCGAACCTCGACTGGTACAGCGCGTCGAGCTACCACATGATGGGCGTTCCGACGGCGATGTTCACGCCGTTGTTCGTGATAGCGCGCACGTCCGGCTGGAGTGCGCACATCATCGAGCAGCGCATTGACGGCAAGATCATCCGTCCGAGTGCGAACTACACCGGACCGGAAGATCGGGAGTACGTGTCGATCGACCGCCGCTGAACCGCGGCCGGTGGCGGCGGAAAGCCCGGGTCGCCGGCCTTTCCGTCAGTTGATCGAGGCGGCGCGCGGGCGCCGCCTCGATCGCTGCGGGGCTACAGCGTTGCCGCCAGTCGCGTACCCTGTGCGATCGCGCGCTTCGCATCGAGTTCGGCGGCGACATCGGCGCCACCGATCACGTGCGTCCTGAGGCCGAGTGCCGTGGCCGCCTCATAGTCGCTGCGATTGGACTCCTGCCCCGCGCAGATCACGATGGTGTCGACGGGCAGCACCTGGCTGCTGTCGCCGACACGGATGTGCAGCCCGGCGTCGTCGATGCGCTCGTAGGAAACGCCGGCGATCATCGTGACCTTCTTCGCCTTCAATGCGGCGCGATGCGCCCAGCCGGTGGTCTTGTTGAGCCTGTCGCCGGGCTTTCCCGGCGTGCGCTGCAGCAGCCAGACCAGGCGTTCGGCGGGCTCCGGCCGGGGGGGCGCAATCGCGCCGCGGCCGGTGTAGTTCCTGTCGACTCCCCACTCCTCTGACCAGCGCACAACATCCGTCGACGGCGACGGATGGGCCTGGGTCAGAAATTCGGCCATGTCGAAGCCGATACCGCCGGCGCCGATCAGCGCTACCGAGTGGCCGACCGAGCGGTTGCGCATGAGCACGTCGTAATAGCTGACGACTTTGCGGTGATCCACGCCCGGGATGGCCGGCATGCGCGGATGGACGCCGGTGGCAAACACGATTTCGTCGAATTTCTCACGTGCGAGCGTGGCCGCATCGACCTTGACGCCGAGGCGCAGGTCCACGCCGGTCTCGGCGATGCGGGTGCGGAAATAGCGCAACGTCTCGAAGAATTCTTCCTTGCCGGGAATGCGCTTGGCCATGTTGAACTGGCCGCCGATGTCATTCGCCGCGTCGTAGAGCACGGTCGCGTGGCCGCGCTCGGCCAGGGTCGTGGCACAGGCGAGCCCGGCCGGCCCGGCGCCGACCACGGCGACGCGCTTTTTCGTCGTCGCGGGCGAGATCGTCAGTTCCGTCTCGAAGCAGGCGCGCGGATTCACGAGGCAGCTCGCGCGCTTGTTTTCGAACACATGGTCGAGGCAGGCCTGATTGCACGCAATGCAGGTGTTGATCGATGCGGCCTTGCCACCGCGGGCCTTGGCGACCCAATCCGGATCGGCGAGCAGCGGCCGGGCCATCGACACCATGTCGGCCTCGCCGCGCGCGAGGATCGCTTCGGCAACATCGGGCATGTTGATGCGATTCGTTGCTATCAACGGAATCTTCACGTGCTCACGCAATCTGTGCGTGACCCATGTGAAGGCGCCGCGCGGCACGCTCGTCACGATCGTGGGAACACGCGCCTCGTGCCAGCCGATGCCGGTGTTGATCAGGGTCGCGCCAGCGGCCTCGACTTCCTGTGCCAGCGCGATCACTTCATCCCAGCTCTGGCCCTGTTCGACGAGGTCGAGCATCGACACGCGGTAGACGATGATGAAATTCGGACCCACTGCCGCACGCGTGCGGCGCACGATTTCGACGGCGAAGCGGCGGCGTTTCTCCGGGGTGCCGCCCCAGTCGTCGTCCCGTCGATTGGTACGCTCGACCAGGAATTGATTGATGAGATAGCCCTCGGAGCCCATGATCTCGACGCCGTCGTAGCCCGCGTCCTGGGCGAGTCGGGCGGAATTCGCGAAATCGGCGATCGTCGACTCGACCGCGCGGGGCGACAGCTCGCTCGGTGTGAACGGGGTAATCGGAGACTTGATCCGCGAGGGGGCTACCGAAAGCGGGTGATAGGCGTACCGGCCGGCATGCAGGATCTGCATGCACACCTTGCCGCCTTCGCCATGTACGGCGGAAGTCACCTTGCGGTGGCGTGCGACGTGCCAGGGCATCGAAAGACGCCCGGAGAACGGTTTGAGCCAGCCACGGATGCTCGGTGAAATGCCACCTGTCACGATCAGGCCGACACCGCCGCGGGCCCGTTCTGCAAAATAGGCTGCGAGCTTGTCGAAATCGCTGGCCTTGTCCTCGAGCCCGGTGTGCATGGAGCCCATGAGCACGCGGTTCGCGAGCGTCGTGAATCCGAGGTCCAGCGGAGCAAGAAGATGCGGATAGTCGCTCATGCGGGGTCTGCCGTACGAAGGGTCGGCGCACCTTGCATGGAATGCCTGGAGACGGCAACTCAGCGCGCGCCGCGCCCCCTCCGGTCGACGGCGGAGGGGGCGGTGCGTGCGGTCAGCCGGCCTGTTTCAGTTCGCGCCGTTCGCGCCGAGCCTTCTCGCGCAACCAGCCGACGGTGAGCCCGCCGCCGATGATGAGCACATAGGCAGCGATCTCGATGGCTGTGTTGCCGTCTACCCAGCCGGCAATGAATTTCTCGTGCAGGATCATCTTGCCCGCGGTCCACAGCAGCGCGCCTGCGCCGATGTAGACGACGATCGGAAAGCGCTCGACCAGCCGCAGGATGACCGTGCTGCCCCAGACGACGATGGGCACCGAAATCAGCAGGCCGACGACGACGAGCACGAAATTGCCGTGCGCCGCGCCAGCGACGCCGAGCACGTTGTCGAGGCCCATCAGCGCATCGGCGATGATGATGGTCCGCATCGCGCCCCAGAAGCCGCTGACGCGGCCGAATTCGTGATCGTCGCCCTTGTCGTCTTCGCTGAGCAGTTTCAGCGCGATCGGAATCAGCAGCAGGCCGCCGGCGAGCATGAGGCCCGGGAAGTGAAGCAGCCAGACGACGACCAGCGTCATCAGAGTGCGCACCGCAATGGCGCCGAACGTGCCCCAGAAGATTGCCTTTTTCTGCAGGTCTCGGGGCAGGTTGCGCGCCGCCAGCGCAATGACGATGGCGTTGTCACCGGCCAGCACGAGATCGATCAGCACGATCGCGAACAGCGCGGTGAAGAAGTCTGGCGAAAGAAATTCCATGAATACCCCGGAGGTCAGATGTCTTGCCTGGGACAAGGACACAGAAAACGCAGGCAAGACTTCGCCGTGTCCGGCGAAGGTCTTGCTCACTGCGCTACCGGGATGAGCGGTGACGGCAGCCGCGTGACCGGGGCGTAGGCCCGTGATGACGATCAGCGCGCGAGGAGCTACTCCCCTTCGATCCGCGAATAAGTAGCGGCTCGGGTGCAAGAGGTCAAGCCGTGACGGGTTCAGTCGTCATGCTTGTTGACAGTCGCGGCGCGGTGCCGGCGGGTTGGGACTGGGCGCCGCCTGGGCGGTGTACGCGAGGGTTTGCGGCTCAGGGCGGTGACGAACTGTGTCGCGGAGCACGAATGCGGAGATCGCCGAGACGATCGGCGGCCCCGTTGCGAGTTGAGTGCCTGGTCGTTCACGCGCCCATGACTGCCGCTGCGCAATAAACGGGTCAATTGTTAAGCCTGCACTGAGTGGAACATGAACGAGTAGCACGAGGCGTGGTTACAGGTCGTTGATTTTGCTAGACTGCCGCCCGCCCTGGAATGGGTCGAAAATGTTAAGCCACGCCATCGACACGTTTACTTGTTAAAGTGAACGAGCTTTGCGTCCGTACGGGGTGGAGTGGACGCGCGCGATAACACCAATGAGGAGACTCCGAATGAAACGTAATGGCTTGTTTGCCCTGATTGCGCTGTCCCTGGCCGGAATCGGCTCGGCGCAGGCGCAGGACTACAGCAACTGGTACATCGCTCCGCGCATCGGCGCCGTGCTTCCGGACAGCGACCGCGAAACGGATTCGTCGCTGTTCACCGGCATCGGCATCGGCTACTGGTCGACCCCGAACTTCGCGGTCGATTTCGAAGTCACGCACAACGACGCCGACTTCGAAGACAGCTCGCTCCGCGACGGTCACGAGTTCGAAAACCTGGGCGTCGGCTTTTCCGGTCGTTACTTCTTTGGTGATGCGGGCAGCTCCTGGCGCCCGTATGTGATGGGTGGCCTCGGCTTCCTGCGCCATGCGGCCATCTCGGGCAACCTGCTGCGTCCGACCAAGGTCAACGGTTGGGACCCGATGGTCACCGTCGGCGGCGGCATCCAGCACGGCTTCAGCGACCGTCTCGCGTTCCGCGCCGAAATCGCGGCTCGCTACGACCGTGACAACAACTCCCGCGCCTTCTACACCGCTGACGACAGCACCGGCTACGTCGATGCGATCGCCAGCGTCGGCCTGCTCGTCAACTTCGGCGGCGGCGGTGAAGTGACGCCGACCGAAGTCCGCAAGGACGAGACGCCGCCGCCGGCTCCGCAGAAGTCCTGCCGCGAGCTCGACGACGACAACGACGGCGTCAACAACTGCGACGACCGTTGCGCGTCGACCCCGGCTGGCACGAACGTCGGTCCGGACGGCTGCCCGATCACCCAGGTCATCGACCTGCGCGGCGTGAACTTCAAGTTCGATCGTCCGAAGAAGGGCGAGTCGAACATCGGCCCGACCCTGCAGGAGCCGACCGCCGAGTCGATCGCGATCCTCGATCAGGCTGTCGACGTGCTGCAGCGCAACCCGAACGCCCGCGTCGAAGTTGTCGGCCATACCGACGCAGTCGGTACCGACGAGTACAACCAGGGTCTGTCGGAGCGTCGTGCACGCATCGTGTATGACTACCTGACCTCGCACGGCATCGATGCCAGCCGCCTGTCCGGCCCGACCGGTTACGGCGAATCGCGTCCGATCGACACGAACGACACCAAGGAAGGCCGTGCGCGCAACCGCCGCACCGAGCTGAACCCGCAGCAGTAACGCGAGTCTCGTTCGCGCAATGCCAGAAAGCCCGGCCGCAACGCCGGGCTTTCTGCTTTTGGGCCCATGGCCGGCGCCCGCGCCGGCAGGAAAAGCCCTGCTGCGTCGCCGGCACCCGCACCGGGGTGGTCCGGGTGAGTACAAGCAGGGTCTGTCGTGGCACCGCAAGTCCCACTCGCGGGACTTGTACGCGCGCGCGTTAGCCGTCAGATTAGCCCCCGCGCTTGACCCGTGCGCGATGGCACCGTGTTCGTTCGTGGCGCGGTGGCACGTTGCAATGGCAGCGTCACAACTCACGATCTTTCGCAGGAGGCTAGGTACGTCGTGAACACCCCCTGGACTACGGAATCGCTGCACGAGGCGCTGCATTCCGACAAGACTGTCGATCTCGAAGGCATCGAACTCGACCTGATCGGCGGCGTCGACGCCATCATCAACATCACCATGCATGAGCATGGCGACCTGACCATGCAGATGGCCGTGTCGGGCGAGCAGATCTTCGTCTCCTCGCCACTTTGCCGGGCCAGCCAGGTCAAGGACCGCAACGCATTCAACGAAGCGTGCCTGCGCCTGAACCCGGTCAACCCGCTGTCGAATCTGGGCCTGCAGGACGTCGGCGGCGAGGATCTCTACATCGTGTTCGGCGAACTCTCCAGCCGTTCGCCGTTGATTGCGGTCGTCGAGGAGATCCACGCGCTCGCCGACAACACCATCCAGGCCGCCGAGGCCTTTGCCGACCATCTGAAGTGACCGCCATGGCTATCTGGACCAAGATCATCACGCTGTTCCGTGGTGCCGCACATGAAGCCGGCACCGCCGTCGTCGACGCCAACGCGATGCGCATCCTTGACCAGGAAGTGCGCGACGCGCAGAACGCGCTGCTGCGCTCCCGCGAAGACCTCGCGAAAATCATGGCGCAACGCAAGATTGCGAACGACAAGCTCAACGACAAGAAGGCAAAGCAGGTCGAATACAGCAACTACATCCGCGAAGCGCTTGCGCGCGACAATCGCGGGCTGGCCCAGGAAGTGGCCGTCAAGCTCGCCCAGATCGAGGCTGACATCGCGACCGAAGCCAAGATCATCGGTGAGTTCGACGCCAGCATTTCCAAGCTGCAGGCTTCTTCGCGTCAGGCCGAGACCGTGATCACGCGTCTGAAGCAGCAGATCGACACGGTCAAGGCGACGGAAAGTGTGCAGCGTGCGCAGGCCGCGCTCGCGGCGCAGCATGTGGGTACGGGGGCCAAGCTCGGCACCGCGCTGGATTCGCTCGAGCGCATCAAGCAGCGCCAGGTCGAGCGTGCGGCGCAGCTCGAAGTCGCCGAGGAAATGGCCAGGACCACGGGCGAGGACACGGACCTGCAGCGCCGTCTGGCGCAGGCCGGCATCGTGCCGGGCGAGTCCTCGGCCGATTCGATCCTCGCCCGGTTCGAGACCCCGGCGCCGAGGACCCTGGGGCATGACGGGGCGGCGCTGCCCGATCCGGCGAGCGTGGCCAGCAGGACCAGTTGAACGCGGTCGCCCGCCGGCCCCCGGGCGGCGGGGGGCTGGGGTGTTCCCGCGGCGGGCGGGGGGCCGCGGGTTGGCGGGGACGACCACGGGAGGGGGCTATGCCGGTCGGGGT
>BTVG01000008.1:0-164878 GCA_045864815.1 Rhodanobacteraceae bacterium
AGTCCGGCCACCAGCACCAACACCGCCCCCCATCCCCTACGCCACGCGTCCGTGCGCGCAGCACCGGCTCGCGCCGGGACCTTACACCGTGCCATGCACTACCCCTGAGTAGTCCGATCCATCTGCACCACTGCGCGCAGAGCGACGAGTATCTCAGGGCAACTGTGACGCGCGCCAAATTCTTGGTGCAGCAATCTCTCGAATAACACGTTATTTACAGGTACCGGTGTCCATCAGGCATACGCGAACACGATTCGAAAACCGGAAGGCGAAAACCGGAACACCCACTTTTTCAGCGGTTCCGGGGCGCAGCTCCCAACAGGCTCATCCGCTGCAGCGTCACCGATGCGCCGTCCACGCCTCTCCGTCTCGCGCTAACAGCCGTGGCCTCGCTCGATTCCCACAGCCGAGGCTCGAGTCGGGCAGGATCGGTTGCCGACCTATACCTGCCGCGCGACAGGGTTACCTCTCAGCGAACGCCGAAACGCGAGCGCACAGGTGACCGTCTTGCCGTCGATGTGCCTGATCGCGTGTTCGCCCACGGCGGCCACACGCTGCGGGATCTGACCGGAAAAAGGCCTTCCATCCGCGTCGCGTGCCCGAACAGTGGCCCGTCCCGCGAGCGACGTTGCTGCCGCAGGAAAGAGGGAGCCTTCACGTTGCCCTGCCCGGCATGCCTCGTGCTTTCGGCGACCATCGCCGCCCCACAGCGGCCGATGGTCACTTTGCTCGCCGAATCTCGTTAGGCAGAAGCGAAGTACGCCGCCACCCGGCTCCGCCGGGTTCTGACCGCGCCGGAATACCGGCTTCATCCCAAGGAACCATGACCATGACTTCGCTGCTCGCGACCAAATTTCTTGCACGGCGCGCGATGACCGCGCTGGCGCTCATGCTGGCCGTGGCCGCACCGGTGTCGGCGACATCGCTGATCCCGCGCCTGGAACACACCGCGGTCGTGCTCCCGTCCGGGAACGTGTTCGTAACGGGCGGCTACGACCTGGAACCCGGCTGGATACGCAGTAGCCAGCTGTACGATGTGCAGACGCGCCGCTGGCGTATGACGGCACCGCATCCCGTCGGAAGCACGGGCAATATCGGCGTGCTGCTGGCATCCGGAAACGTGCTCATCGCCGACTCCGCCCCCCAGCTATACGACCCCGCGACGGAGACGTGGTCGCCGGCGAGTCCCGCGGCTGAGGCGCGTCACACCCACACCGTCACACTGCTGCATTCCGGCAAGCTGCTCGTCGTTGGCGGATACGATCAGAACAGCGAACTCGCATCGGCGGAACTCTATGATCCGGCTACCAATAGCTGGTCCCCGGTTCCGCCGCTGAGCCACCCGCGCAGGTATCACACCGCGACGTTGCTGCTGTCCGGCAAAGTGCTCGTGACGGGCGGATGGACGTCAGCAGAAGGGGCGCTGTCCCTGTGCGAGATCTACGATCCGGTGACGAACAGCTGGTCGGCGACCGACCCCGTCATCGGCCACCGTTCCAACCATTCGGCCACATTGCTGCCTTCCGGCAAGGTGCTCGTGACCGGAGGCTTTCGTTTCGACTGGCTTACGTCTGCCGCCGAGTACGATCCCGCGAGCGGCACCTGGACGGCCGTGGCCCCGCTGCCAGACATGATGATGGGACATCAGGGCATTCTGCTGGCGTCCGGCAAGGTACTCGTTCCGAATATCACCGAAGGCCGGAATTCGCAGCTCTATGATCCCGCCACGCAGACGTGGACGCCGACGGGATCGCTCGTGCATCCCCGATGGCGCTATACCGCGACACTCTTGCCGTCTGGTCGCGTCCTGGTGGCCGGCGGCGGGCTGACGTACAGCGCGCTATCGATGGGAGGGCCGGAAGAATATGACCCGGAAACGGGCACATGGTCGGAGCCCGATGTCATCTTCGACGCGGGGTTCGATGCGGCGACTCCCTGACGCGCGCAAACCGCCGCAAGCAAGGACACCCGCTTTCCAGCATTTCGGACGCAATTCGAGAGGACGCAGTTCGAGACACCCACTTTCCCGCCCGGTGCCAGGTGCTCCCGGAAGCGCGTGCTCGCGCCAGCGAGCACACGATCGATGCCAAAAGAATCCGCAACTTCCCGACGCGTGGTCGCCCGCGACGACCACACGCTACGTCGCTACGCCGCCGTCACTCAGCTCACGGCGGCGGCTGCCGGAACAGATCCCACCGCGGCAGTCCGCCGGTGCAGGTCGTATTACAGCAACGGGTATTCCCGATACCGCCCCGGAGCCGGCAGGAATCGCCGATGACGACCGCACGCGACGGTGTCGGAGATTTCCGGGCACCGCCGTGAGCTTCCCTTCGCGGGTGCTCGCTCGGGGTGTGCGAGCACGATCATGGAACACCGACACGTCCAGCGAATCCGCCGTGTCGCCGATGTAACGGGCCGGATGACGTTCGGGCAGGCCATCCTCCACGGAGGGAGGCAGCCAATGCGATTGGCCAGATGTGTAAGGCCGCTACGATGTCGTCATCTCCAAGGCGTCGCTCACTCCCCCGCCCATTGGCATCTGCCGCGCCGGCTCCTCGGAACCTGCTGAACGTCATTGGGGAATTCGTCCAAATGGTTCGCTGTGCGGACCGAAGGGGCGCCAGCGTCGATGCATCGCCGACCATTCGCGCTGGCTCGCGTCCGCCGCTCACTGGGGAATGTCGAGGTGTCAGAAACGGAATTCGGCGCCCGCCGAGAAGACGTTGGCGGCAAGTCCTTCGCCATCGCCACCGGTCTCGTAGCGGTCAGCGTCGAGCGTGAGGCTGAATTTCGGACTGACGTCGAACGCGACACCCACACCTGTGTACCAGCCGGCGCCGCTGTCCTCGAACCGTCCTCGCCCCTCACCGAGGCGAATAGCGACGTCGTAGTTCCAGCGGAACATGCCTCCCCGCGCCAGCAGGTGCCAGCGATCGGCCAGCCGAAACCGGCCCTGCAGACCGAGCGTCCATCCCGACAAGTCCAGCTCCTGGGCAAGCAGCACGCCGCTGCCGGTCGTTGACAGTTCGCTCGTCGAGCCTACGTCAGCGTAACCCGCTTCGATACCGAGAACGCCCCATCGGTATCCGCCGCTGACTCGGCGGCTGGTGCCACTTTCCAGCCCGTCAGGAATGCCGGCGTCTGCGGAGAAGCTGGGGCTGCCGATGTTCGCGGAGACAAAGGCGCCTTCGTCCGCAAAGGCGGCGGAACTCAGGGCCAGAAACAGCAAACTGCTGATGTACGTGCTGACTCTCATTGCATCGGTTCTCGTCCAAGGGTGAAGGACGATACGCTCGGGCGTGCAAATTTCCGCCATCGATCGCCGACGCGGCGCCACGGGTCAGCGGCTGGTGGTCTGCAAGCGCATGCAGGTTTCACCCTGCCGCCCTCTGGCACGGCGGGCGCTGGCGGTGGCTAGTCTGTTGATCGAGCCATGGCTTGCGCGCTGGAAAGCGTCGATCGGCCACTACAGCCCCTGGCAGGATTGAGCACGGCCCCGACCGCAGCAACACGGCGCTCTGCGGCATCGGCCGACGCGCTGCGACACACTGACGCGACGTGAACGGTTTTCGCCATAGGCGCACAGCGACACCTTTTCTCTGTGCCTGCCCTGGCCGAAGAGCGACGTCCCTGTCGCTCGTTCACAGGAAACCCGCGTTGTTCAATTTCCTGTGGGAAGATCCTTCACGATATCGCTACCCCGCCGTATCAACCGTTCGGTCGGTGACCGCTCGGGCGCATACTGGCCTGTTCGATTGAAATAGTCGTTATGGTCCTGCAGCCATTTTTCCATTTGACCGACGCGGCGCTTCATCATGTCGAGCTCCTTCTGGCCGGCCTCTGAAATCGGCTCATCCATCATCTGGAACGTGTCTTCAATCCGCTTTATGCCGCCACTGAGTTCGTCGATCTGTTCCATCAGATACCGTGCGCGCATCATCCGGTGTTCATAGTCGTCAGAACTCTTGTATTGCGCTTCTTCCCAAATGTCGTAGACCGCGTAGCCCGCAGCGGTCACCGCGGCGATGGCAGTAGCCCAGGCCACCGCTGCAGCTCCAGCGGTGGCCGGACCAGCACCGATGTAGTTGCCCCGATTCGGCGGGGGCATGCCACCGCCAGGCCCCTGGTAGTGGCTGCCCGCCAATCCACCGCCTGCGCTCGAGGTCGGCGGCGGCGGTGCGCCCGCAGCTGAATTCGCAGCGTTTTTCGCCGCCGGCGGAATCCATCCACCTGCCGGGGACTCGATCACCGTACTCGTAAGATCGAGAACCGTCTGTTCCGGGTTTCCGACCGTCTCCACCGGGTTCAGTGGCCCGCCCTTGCAAAGCGAAGGATAATTGAGGCACGGATCCGGTCTTGTGAAAAAGCCGGTCGGATCGGAATGGCTCAGCGGGCTGTTCCAGGCGTAGCTATAGGGGTTGTACGACTGCGACATCGACGGGCTGGAGATGTAGGGATCGACGGAGAGGAAACGACGCGCGGCAGCATCGTAGATACGCCCTTTCATGTTCACCAGTCCGAGGTCGTCGTCGTACTCGTGCCCGCCAAGCCCGCCCGGTGCAGAGCCGGTTGCACCACTGGACGGCGTTCCGTCGGCGTTGATACGGCGGCCGTAGGGATCGAAATTCAGGCGTGAAACGATCTTTCCAACAGTCTCACCCGATCCGGAAAGAATCGCCGCCGGCGTTCCCTGCTGATCGGCAAGCGTGTACTCGACGCGCGTGCCGTCACCGAACGGACTCTCGGTCTGGACGACCTGACCGATCTCACCGTCCGGCCCCGGGATCCGGAACACGTGCTGGTGATGCACATTGAGGCTGGTGCGCTTCTCGTACAGTTCGCCCACATAGACCGTCGTGGTGCGCGGACCGGTCTTGCGGACACGACGGCCGAACGCATCGTAGCTGAGAGTATGAGTCACGTTGCCTTTGACGATCGACCTGGGCAGGTCGCGAAAGTTGTAGATGATGGATCGGGTATCGACCTGACTGGTCTGGCGACCCCATTCGTCATAGACATACGTCGCGGCGCCGCCCGCACAGGAGGCCTCGTTGCGGATGCTCGTTACCGCATACGGAACCGATCCGTCAGCCTGGCCGTAGCAATAGTGTTCCGCCAGCACACCCTTCTCGAATACGTCGGTCATGTTTCCAACATCGTCGTACGCGTAGCCGGTGTCGCGCGCGGTCGTGCCGTCGTGCATCAAGTCCCAGTTTGACAGGCGTTTCATCCCGTCATAGCGGAATCGTTCGTCTCGCTGCTGGATGCTGTCGCTGCGACGCGACATCAGCCCATCGGCGTAGTAGTCGTAGTCGATGTCGAAGATCAGGCCCGCGGCCGATGTGACTTGTGTACGATCCCGCAGACCCGTCGCCGACTGGTTGGTCTGCGTAAGCGTTGCAATATCAGCACCATAGGTGGCAAACATCACATCCTGCGAGGCATTGCGAGCGAGGACCTTGTACAGCGGCGCGTAGGTTGCTGTTACGTCACCGACCTCGTCGATGTAGCCAAAGCGGTTGTAGCTGTACTTCAGCGTGAAGCGCTTCGGTCCAGCCACCTGCGGGTAAGCCACGGTCTCCAGTCGCCCCTTTTCGTCGTAGGTATAGTCGATGAGGTACGAGTCACCGCCCACCGTGGTACGCGACTGCCGCTCGCGGCCGGCGCTGTCGTATGCCTTGCGAATCTCGACACCGTCCGCGCTGCTCTGGCGATAGAGCTTGCCGATACCGTTGGACGCCGCGTCCCATTCGAACACCGACAGCCCGTCGGGCCCACGGAAATCGATAAGTCGTCCCAGCGCATCGTACGAGTAAGATTCACTGTTGCTCGCCGTTTCGACATCGCCACGAATCTGCTTGCGCATCGAACCGAAACCGTCGAAGACAAAGCGCACGACGCCACCATTGGGATCTTCGACACGGGTCTGGCGACCCCGCGCGTCGTACCGGGCGAGCATGGATCGGCCTGCCGGATCTTTGACCTCCCTCAAGAGGTTGAATGGCGCGTAGCTGAAATGCGTGTGCTTCTGCGCTCCATTCAGTAGCTCGGTTCGCTTGACCACGCGACCGTTGACATCGAACGCCACACGCCGCTCATTGTCACGCTCGTCCCACACCTTGGTGAGAAACTGTCCGTGCTCCAGCTTCCTCGCACTGCCGTCCGGGTTCTTGATGCTCAGACGACGGCCCAGGCTGTCGTATGCGTACTCGGTAAAGTGCGTGGCCGTCCCCAGGAAGGGTCGGCTCTCCCTGCTCAGGCGGCCGAGCCTGTCGTACTCAAAGCTGACGACGTTATATCCACTCGTGAAATTGCGCTGTGCGGACTCGATGAGTCGACCCGCCGCATCGAACTTGATCCGACGCAAGGCAGTTGATTCGTCGCCGAAGCCCGATGGCGGATTACCGAGATTCTGCTCAACAACCACACCATTGACTCCGCCCCCCTTGTTGGCCCGAGGGAAGTACGACGTATACAGCGGCTCGCTGCTGCCGTCGCTGAAATAGCGATTCCTGCCCAGATCGTCGTAGCGACTCGTCGACAGAACGCCGTTTGCGTTCTGCGTGCGCAAGGGTTTTCCGTAAGCCGGGTGCATCATGATCCAGGTCGACGGCCGGAGAGCCAGGTTTGGCATCGGCGACCAGACCTGACTGATGTGGATCTGCTCGTCCGGCGCACCGGCAATGAGACTGCCGTATTCGAAGCGCTGCTCGCGGGTGACCGATGCGCTCGGCGTTGTCGTCGTTATTCCCTTGAGGTTGCCGTAAGTGTGGTCATGGTAGAAGCGGCGCACCTGCTTGACCTCGTCACCGCCGTCGCCTTCGGTCACGATGCGATCGATGCGACCCAGTCCGTCATAGAAATATTCCTCGACACGCGACGACGAACCGATACTGGGATCAGGTTCCTCGACCGTGACCCGATGCCGTCGGGGAAGACCGATCAGCCAGCTTCCTGGGGTGTTGTCGTAGCTCGTCTCGTGCCAGGTCTTCGTGCCGCCGTTGATACTCTCGAAGTGGTTGGTCAGGTTGCCGTAGTCGTCGTACGTATAGGTTTCTTCCGCCCGAAACGGCGCGCTATCCAGTCGCAGGGCATAGGAATAGACGTGCTGGCTGTCCCGGTTGCCGGATCCGCCGGCCGGCACGTTCCAGCTGATGGCGGCCGAAGCTTCCCATTCCGCCGTCTGGATACGTTCGGGCACCGTGAATTCGTAGCCCGACGGTTCTGACGGAATGCCCGGCACGTAGTCATGCGTCGGATAGTGCGTCTTGTAGGAAAGCTTCTTGTGCACGATTCTCGTGTTGGCCGAAACTGCCCGTCCGAGCTCGTTCTCCTTCAAGAGCGGCGTTGCTACCGTAATGCTCGTGGGATGGCCGGCGAACGGATAGCTCTCACGCTTGTCCTTGACGACGCGAGTCGCCGTCGACTCGTAACGGTAGATCGTTTCGCGCGGCACCTGCGGCTCCCACACACGGAATTCTTCGAACCCCAGAAACCCGCGCCCTCGACGGTCGACGCGCGGTTTGCGGTAGTCGTAGTAGGTGGTGACGACGGGCGGGCTAGACACATCCGTCCAGTGTGAGCTGGTTTCGACGCGCTTTACGACGTCGATGCCACGCGGAATGCACAGTGTCGGATAGCTGCAGGTTTCGCTGCGCTCGTTCACGTCGGCCCAGTAGGTACCATAGGAAATGCTCTCGCGCGCGTAGCGGCTGTCCTCGTCCTTGATCGCCACAAGGCGGTCAACGAAATCCGCACGCTGCTCCAGGATTTCCAGGTTGTGCGTGCTACCGTTTCGCACCAGCCGGATCAGGTCGACGCGTCCGTCGCCGTTGAAGTCACCCGTGGTTGACGCCGACCACCCGCGCGCGCGGCAGGTCGACTCCACGCACTTCGCGTTGTCCCGTGTGCCGGGGTCCAGATTCAGTGTCTCGCGATCAAACCTTCCGTCGCCCCGTGAATAGAGCACATAGATGTTTCCCCCGTCGCCGGTCGTCGGCGTCCACGCCGAGTCTTCATATCGGTCACGCACGGAGAATTGACGGTCCCACCCGAAGTTGACGAGATCATCTTTACCGTCGCCATTGACATCGACGACACGCACGCCACGGTCACTGTCGCCACGCGTTATATCGATGAATGCGAATGTGTCCTGTTCGGGCAGAAAACCGTTTCCGGTATTGAATCGGATATTCTCGAACTGTGCTTCGGTCGGCTTCTTTGGATCGAACTGCGCCGTCGGAACGATAGCATCCTGCAGGCCATCGCCGTTGAAGTCACCGAACAGAGAAGCCGGGCTGGGATATTTCGTGCTGTAACCGTGGTCGGTCAGCGTGAAGCTGGCGAGATCGCTGTCGCGAGCCACGACGACTTCGTCATAGTTGCAGTCCAATACGAACGGTATCGTGGAACCTGCGTTCGTGCGATGCCCCAGCAGTTCCGATTTGCCGTCACCATCGATGTCTACCAGTCGGATACCGCACAGTTGGTCGATGTCGCTGATCTCGTCGTAGTTCGTGGCCGGGTTGGCCACAATATGGTTGCTCTCCAGGGCCGCGAACGGCCACGGCCCCCAGCGAGTTTCCATCGTTGCCTGGCGGATGAACGCGGTATGGGAAACCCATTCCGGTATGGCATCGCCGTCCATGTCACTGAAGCCCATGGTCAACGTCGGCACGACCATGTCGCTGAAAGCGCTGAAGTAGCACTCGGTCCAGGATCCCGCGTCGAGCATCGTGAATTGCGAGGTGGCAGATGGCCGCGATGACTGCAACCACAGCGAACAAAGCAACGTCGGGTCTGTGTAATACGGATATGCCTCGGATACACGTTGGCGTGTCTGAATGATTTCGGCCCGGTTGTCGCCATCGATGTCGGCCAGACTCAGATTCGGCAGCGACTCTCCGGTCGTGAACCCCGCATCATCGCCACTCAGGTTCAGCTTCTCTCCCAGCGGAACCAGCGAACCCGGCGCGGGGAAACTGGGGCGATACAGTCGGGCGTGTTTGGCGCCGCTTTCGTCGATCCATTGCAGAATCGCGTCATCGCCGCGCCCCGTGTACAGCGGCCCAACACGAAGATCGGCCATCTTGACCGACAATCCTGTGTCCACGACGCGCGCAACCCACTGTGCGGTGGCACCGGGCTTGCTCCACTCGAATTTGCGCGCCTCGTTGCACGTCCCCAGCGATCCGCACTTCTGGATGGAAGTCAAACGGGGACGACCTGATACCTCACTGGTCTCATAGGCCATGGTGTATCGCCACGCCCACGTTGTTGCCGTCGGATTGGGGGCGTAGGCAACGATCTGCTGCAACAGGCCAGGGTGTGACACCTTCACGCCGTTGACGAAGCGCTGCAAGACAGCCCGGTTGGCGACAGGGGTGTAGCCGAACTCAATGTAGCGATGGGGTTCGGTGCCGTTGACATGCCCGGTATAGTTGATCCGGTGCGGACGGTAGAGAAACCCGGTCTCTTCCGAGTTCTCCGTCGTGTACTGGTAAGTAATGGTGTTGCCGTACCGATCCAGGACGGCGTCTAGGAGCCAGATGAACTTGACGTCGGCAACCACGCTGGATCCGCGCGAACCCGACGATCGGCGCGTCGCCGTATAGGCCTTGTAGGAGAGCCGGCGCCCATTCTTTTCCCACACAAGGAACTGATCCGGGCCTGCGCTGCGGGAGCCTCCCAGTGCGACAATCTTGGCGTGACTGTCGCGCTCAGTGCGGTATTCGGAACCCGGATCGCCATAGCGCCCCGCGCTGGTCATCACCAGCTTTGTGCCGTTGAGGCAAAAGTTGTCGCTGCTGTCGAAGCCGACGCCATGGGTTGTGCCGTCAGCCGCGATCGAGTTACCGCATCGCGTAATTTCAGAAAAGCCGCCTAGAGTCCAGCCAACACCCAGATAGCCGTTGTGCCCACCGCTGGAGTAGTTCATCGACAGGTTTGGCTGCATGCCATTGCGGCCATCCGGGACATCGATGGGCAGGACATAACTGTAGTTGCCGTCGGGCCCCACCCGTGACCCGCCGGGTAAGTAGCCGGCGTCGCGCCCTGCTGCGATGGCGCTGCTTTCATAGGTCATCGGTGCCGGCATTACCGGTGGTGTCCCGGTCAACGCGGTAGAGGGTGCCGCCAACGACGGCAGCGGCGAACTCAGACCGACTAAAACGGTGATGCCGGCGGATGCGACAGCGAGAAGTGTACGGCTGCTCATCGCGTGGTCGCCTTCAATGGACTGCGGCGCGCGCGATCGCGACTACCGGACATGTGGGCTTTGGTGACTGTTCGGTTCATGGACTGCTCCAACGGTCTGCAGGTCTGGCTATGTCGGACGGCTGACAATTCCGTCATTCGAAGGTAGACCCCGGCGCTGCAACTCGGACACCGGGCGAAGACACCGGGCGTGGGCAGCCGGAAGATGTCCTCCGGTTCAGATGCGACAGAGAGCCGCCATTTCCGCCAATGTGCGCCAGCGCGTGTGGAGAAGGCCGGGGGCATGAGTACCGGTCATTCGCCGGCGGCATGAGGGTCTATGCCGGTGCGGAGACGGGTTCGGACGGGTAACGAACAGGGCGACGCCCGGCGAGCTCGCCCGATCGATGCGGCGCTGCTGTGGGGCTCCAACGAGACCTTGCAGCACGCTGATTCATCGCGCACCGGCCTACGGGCAGACGGTGGCTCGCCTGAGTTCGCGTGAATGGCGGAACAAAGCGTGACCAGATTGGCAATTTCCGTCTTCCGCTACGGATGCAGGTGGCGGAACGCGCCGTTGTTTGTCGCATCAGGTCTTGCAAGGAGCTCAGGCCAGAGGCTGCAGCTTCGTTTTGCAACTCAATACAACTGGAGATCACGATGATTGCTAAACACGGCCTGCAGTTTGCCGCGGTGTCGGCGCTATTGTTGCTGTCGACCTGCGCCTTCGCCGACAACGCACTACGATCGGGCGAGGCCCTGTTTCCGGGTCAGCAGATTGTTTCGGATGACTGCAGGAGTGCTGTCCGCATGGAGCACGACGGCAATCTCACAGTTTTTGCGTTGAACGAACGAGGCCGGGTATGGAGCAGCAACACCCCTGGTGTCGGGCGCTATCTCAAGATGCAGAGCGACGGAAACCTGGTAATCAGGAACTACGACAACCGCGTTGTTTGGCAAACCTCGACCGCGGGTGAATACACCGACTACGCCGTGATGCAGAACGACGGCAACTTTGTACTGAAGGTGGGCTCGCCTCCGCGGGCCCTGTGGAGTTCCCGGACTAGTCGCGACTACTCGGATACCGCTCCTTGTTCGCTGGGAGCGACAGAGAACATGTATTTTCTCGCTGGGGGGGACTTCGATCTTCCCGGACACGATTATGACAACCGCGTCATCCCCGCGAAGCCGGAGCAATGCGCGTATCTGTGCTCGCAGGACAGCCGGTGCGAAGCATTCACGTACACGCCGCCGACATCGACACAGTCGCCCCGCTGCTGGCTCAAGACGACCTCCGACATCATCGGGCAGCATCGCCCGGGATCAGGCTTCATATCCGGCGAAAAGAGGCACTGAAGCCCCCAGCAGGCACCTGATCGACGGACGCGCCGTCGATCAGTCTGGGATGGTAGTAGCTGGTGGTCTGGAAACAGCAGATACCTGCAGGATCGGCCGCCCTGTTGGCAGCCGGCTAGCCGCCGATGTGGACCGGCGAGCGAATCTCCGCAACGGAAGCCTCTGCGGACGACGCACACGTCCATCAAGGCGTTTCATGTTGTTTTCCGTCGGCAGTGGCGTTGGTTCGAAGACCACGGCTTCCGGTACGGCCGTCCTCTCACGTCACCGCGACATCGTTCGCGATGCCGCGATGTGCGACAGCTGCAAACCGTGCACGCACTTGTTTCAAGGCTGCCGGAACAAATCCCGCCGCGGCAATCCACCGCTCCAGGTCGTATTGCAGGAACAGGTGTTGCCGATGCCGCCCCGCAGCCGGCAGGAATTGTTGACGCCCTGGCGGAAGCCGCCCTCTTGCGAGCCGCGCACGCGGGTGCGGAGCAGGTCGGTACCGGCAATGCCTTCGCCCTGGTCGAGGCAACTCGCGCCGTAGCAGTAGCAGGCGGTGCCGGCGCCGCCGGCGCGGCAGTCGGAATTCGAGCGACAGCCCGTGCGCTCGGCAAAGCAGCCGTACGCCTGGATGCCCAGGGAGTTCGGCTCACCGGCGGGCGCGATGGACTGGTAGACGCCGCCCCTGCCGTCGGTCAACTCGGGGCAGCCAATCGCGAGCACGCCCTCGTAGGCGGTCTTCAGGTTGTAGGCGCGCTGCAGGTGCTCGCAGTCGCGTGCGCTACCGCTGCTGCACGGCGGCGAGTAGATCTGGATCCACAGTTCCCACACTGGCTTGAAGCCGTAGCGGATCGGTTGATCACCGCGCGCGCCGCTGGCGATGAAGGCGTCGATGCTTTCCTTGGTCACGTCCTGGGTGAGCGCGACGCGTGTCCGCGGGGTCCCGCCCATCACGATCTGCCGCCATTCCGAATGCGTCTGCATCGCCCGCTCGCGCTGTTCGCTCGAGTAGGCCGCGCAGCCATCGACGCTCCAGCCGGCGTTGCTCGGGTTTTTGCCCTCGACTCCGGCGCAGGCCTTGGCCTTGAGGATGTTGAGGATGTCGCTGGTGCTGGCATTCGAACTTTCCCATCGCTGGAAGCGGCTGCCGAGCACTTGCCGCACCTGGATGTGGGAGCCGAGCCGTTGCAGGTAAGCCACGTAGGGATCCCACTGACCTTGCTGTCCGGCGCGGCCGGCAGCAATCAGCGGCAATGCTTCGAATTGCTGCACGTCCGAGGGATCGACATTGTCTTTCGCGAAGCAGTCGCGCCCGCGCTGATTGAAGTCGACCGTCCGCGTCGGGGTGGTGATGTCGATGTGGGTGCTGGTCATGCGCTGGGTGGTCGAGGTGTCTGCGCCGGTCATGGCCGACACGGAGCCGCGCGCCGTCAGACGCGCCGTCGTGTAGCTGCCGCTGAGCTCGAAGCTCGATGAGGTCTTGCGCGTGAGCTCTTCCATGCTCTCGGAGTTCTGGAACTGCCGTGTCGCCGAACCATCGGGCGGCGACAGCGAGGCGCAGCTTCCCAGCCGCGCGTCGACGAAGAAGTCATTGCCCGCGCTGGGCGGATCGAAGCCGTTGATGGCCGGCAAGAAGAAGGCGTGACCCAGGCCGCGGCAGATGCCGTTCGGGCAGGCCGGGGATTGCATGGACGCGGCGGCAGCGTCTTCTGCGGCCTGTGCCGCGCTACTGGCGACCAGCCCCAGAACGGCAGCCACGTGGAAAAGCAGTGACCCCATAAGGGTGCGCAACGCAGCAAATTGACGCGCGCGCACCGGCGTATTGCAGAGTGCATATCGCCACATGTTGCAGTCTCCTCGCCACGACAGGGGGATTCCGGCCGTTCATCGAGCCCAAGCGTACGAACCGCAACCGCCCTATCACGGCTGCCGTGGGCGATCGGCGGCAGGGCGGCAACGCAGCGCGTCGGCAGGAACATCAAAAATTGGCTGCGTGCTTATCGAGGCGTGCACGTTTCCTGGCGTTGTCTTCCCGTCTGTCCGAACCGGATTGTTTTGCCTCGGCCGCCAACTTCCCTGTCCCGGCAAGACATGCGGGCGAAGCTGCCAAAACTGTCCTGCGCGTCATCGGGCCAATGCACAGCACCCGGCGCCAATGCGACCATGGCGCCATCAGGCCTCCGCGGAAGAAACCATCGATGACCCCACTGCTGCCGATCGTCGCACTCGCGTCGTTGCTGGTCCTGACCCCGACCTTGGCGAGTGCCCAGGGCGCCACGCTGCCGTCGCTACCCGACACATACATCGACCAGGCAGCCCGCGTGCGCCGCTCGCATGACCGGCCCTGGTTGCCCGACGCGGGCCAGCTCGGCAATCTGCGGCATCTGCAGATCCGCGCTGCCGACTGTGTGGTGCGGGTGGTGTCGGGGACGGAGAACCGCGTGTTCCCCGGTACGCGCGGGGTTGCCGTCGTCGAGGAGTCGCGCGTGCTGGACAGGGATCCGGACGAACGGCCGACCCCGCGCGATGTGGTGCTGGTGCCGGACAGTGAGCCGGCCTGCCAGGGTCCCGGGGCGTGCGGCGTATCGGTGACGCGCGTGACGCGGGCATCGGCCGTGTCGGAGTCGGGGCCGGTCTGTTTCACGGTGCAGATCGCAACGGCGCATGACCTGCTGGTGGGCGGCGACGGTCTGACACTGCTGTTCGATCGCGTGCGCCAGCCGGCGCTGCGCCTGTTCATCAATCCGTCGGCGCGGCTGCGCGTCGGGTTTGAACAGGCGAATCTCGGGTTGCTGGCGATCAACGCCAATGCACCGGTACGCGTGGTCGGCACCGGCACGGTGGATTTCCTGCAAGGCAGCAGTTCGAGCCGCGGCAGCGCAATGTACCTGCACGAGTTCGATGCAAAGCACGTCGGCATTTCCACGACGACGACGGGCACGCAGTGGTCGATCCGCATCGAGCCCGGCACAAAAGCGGGCTACTACCAGCCCGCGCGCGCGCCGGGTCGTCTGGCGGAAAACTACGGCATCGAGATCGACGGCCCGCTGGAGCGGCTGGAAATACCGGCCAGCCGCGTGGACCCACACCCGCTCAGCGATGCCACGCGCCACGCCGCCCGGACGTTGCGCGAGGCGATCGTGACGTCGGCGGGGCGCGCGCCGGCGCTGCCGGCACCGGATCCGTCGCTGCCGACGGCCACCGCTGCTGCCGCGGCTCTGCCGCGCGATGCGCGCCAGCGTGTCGCGGACGTACTGGCGCGCCTCCTGCCGGCCACCGTACGGATCACCCATATCGCCTTGTGGAAGAATGGCGGACGCCTGGAGGGTCTGGCGCCGGATGCGGAGACGGCGGCGACCATCGTGCCATTGCTGCGCAAGTCGGGCGAATTCACCCACGTGAGCGGCGGTAAGGGCATCGCCCGCGACAGCGGCGTCGCATTTTCCATGCAACTGCATTTCTCCTGCACCAACCCCGGCGAGCCGAGCGTTTGCCCAGCGGGCGATCCGTCCCGGCCAGGCACCTACACCGAAGCACAGCTACGCGGCGTGCTGCGCTCGCTGATCGGCCCCATCTATCCACTGCGCGAGGTGCGTCTGGATGGTGCGACGATCACACTCAAGGTCGATATGCCCAATGAAACCGAGGCCCGTGCCGCGCTCCAGCGCCTCGCCGACGGGACGACGATGTTCCGCACGTCGACATCGTCATTCGGCCCGGGGAACCGGCCCTCGGTGCTGAGCGCAACCTTGAAGCTCACCTGTACCGTGCCACCGACGGGGGACGGGATCTGCGCACTGCCGGGACGCTGAGCGCAGCGATGCCAGCGGCCGGCCGCGGCAACCCGGCGCTACGGAATGCCGCCGTGGACGAGCGCAGTCACCGCTGCGGGACCGCAAGGCGAGCGGCATCGCCGCCGCCACTCGTATCGGCATGCGCTGGCAGTACCGTGAAAAGTGCACAGGCGATTTTCTGCGGCTTCTTGCCGAATCAAAAATGCGGCAGCGCAGTTCCGCACCCGCCCAGGCGGGTCACGTGATAGGGAATCCGCCCGCGCTCCGTTGATATACGCAGGCGTCCGACGGTGTGCGGACGCCCGGAGGCCGCGTCGAACACGTCGAGCTCGCGTGCAGACCGCCGCCTCAGCCAGAAATCCCTCTTTTCACAGGTAGCACTTTCATGCAACGGATCAAACCGATTCTCTTCGCGTGCGCCGCGGCGCTCGGCCTTGCTGTAACCAATGCTTCCGCAGAACCGTGGCCGCCGCCGCACGACGCCAACATCCTGGCCTTCGGCAAGGGCACGACGGACCAGAGCCCATGGCACAGCGGCATCGCTGCCATCGATGCGTTCAACAACAAGCTGATCGTCAACTTCGAAGTCGGCCAGGTGTACGGCTGGGCCTACGAATACTGCTCGCGCGACGAGTTCAGCCCCGACTGGTACTGCATGCCGCTGACGATCTCGACACCGAACCGCAAATGGCGCGCGGGCACGATCTACACCGGGAACGCATTCCCGAAATGGGCCGAAGCCAAGCTCGTGGCAACGATGACCGAGCCGTTCCAGGAAACGACCGACGTCGAGTACATCTTCTTCTACGGTCCGACGATCGCGGATTTCAGCGGCCTGGATGAAGACGGCGGGCAGTACATCCAGAAGTAGTCTCCACGCCCGTTCAGGGCAGCATCACCCTGTCCGGGGCCGCGCTCGGCGGCTCCGGACGTCGCAGCAGTGATCGCCAACGTGGCACGGCGCCGCAGCGCACAGGACGGGATCGGTTGTTCTGTCAGCGTGTTCGCATGGGACACAACGCAATCTGTACGATGTGCTCCGGCTGCTTCGACAGGAACCGGAGAATGCCGCTCGCACGCGAATGCCTAGTCGACGCCTGCCGCATCGCTGTGCACCTGCAGCGGCTCGGCATAGGGAAACCGTATCGTCGCGACGGTGCCCTTCCCCAGCACGCTGTCGATCTCGATCGGCCATCCGAAGCGGTCGGACAGGCGCTTGACGATGGTCAGGCCGACGCCGTGGCCACCGCGCGGATGGGTTCCCGCGCTGAAATAGGGCGTGAATACCTTGGCAAGGTTCTCGTCGCTGATGCCGACGCCGGTGTCTTCGACACGCACGAAGTCGTTTCCGATCGTGACCGCTACCTGGCCGCGCTCGGTGAAATGGCAGGCGTTGCGCAACAGATTGCCGAGCATGACCGACAGTACGCGCGGAGACGCATGCAGGTGGAAACTGCCTTCGCGGCGCAGCACGAGTTCCACGGGCTTGTCGTCGACGAGCGGGCGCACGAATTCGATCTCGTCGACGACGAGTTCGTCGATCCGGAAATCTTCTTCCGGCAGGCCCATGTCGGATTCGCGCGCAAGGATGAGAAACGCCTCGATCAAGGCCTCCATGTCCCGGGTCGCCGTGCGGATGCGGCCGATGGAGCGATGCGCGAACGCCGGCAGCTCCTCATCATCCGCAAGCACGTCGGCGGCGACCTTGATCACCGTCAGGGGGCTGCGTAACTCGTGGCTGGCGTCGCGCGTGAAATTGCGCTCGCGTTCGACGAACGCCTCGATGCGTCGCCCGAGGGTGCGCAGTGCGACGGCCAGGGCTTCGGCATCGTGGTCGAGGTTGCCGGGGTCAATGTCGAGCGCACGCAAGTCGGGCTTCTTCGGGTCCCAGTCACGCACCACGCGCGCGAGCGCCGCGATGGGCGTCACCGCACGACGTGAGGCGCGGTAGGTGATCCAGGTGGTCAGATAGATGATCAGCAGCACCAGGGCGATCAGGACGGCGCCGAACACCAGCGCCGACGCATGCAGCCCGCCACGATTGAACACCAGCGCGAGCCGCCCGGCCTCTCCGTCGACCACGTAGACGAGTTCGTCGCGCCCGTTCGCCGCTCGGGCGTAAAAGCCGGGCGCCAACGCCTGCAGGTCCGCCGGCGTCCCGCCAGTTCGCGTCGGGCCGCCAAGCAGATAGGCGCGCAGGTTGTTGGTGTCGGGCAGCGCCGCGTCCGGCTGCGCGCGCAGGCGCTGCAGCGCGTAGCGCGCTTCGTCCTGCAGCGCACGGCGCATCATGCGGTCCTCGACGAAGATGCCGACCACATACACGCTGACCAGCGTCGCGAGGCTTATCGCGACGAGCTGCAGGACGAATACCGCCCGGATCTTGCGCCGGATCCCCCCCTGGCGATCCATCGATCAGGCCTGGGCGCTGGCAGCGAGTTCCGCGTCGAGATCGGCGAGCCGGTAGCCGGCGCTGTGGATCGTGTGCAGCAACTGCTGCTGGAACGGCTTGTCGATGATCTTGCGCAGGTTGTACAGGTGCGAGCGCAGGGTATCGGAATCGGGCAAGGTGTCGCCCCAGATTTCGCGCTCGATGTCGCGCCGGCTGACGACACGCGGCGACTCGCGCATGAGGATGGTGAGGAGCTTGATGCCGATGGGCGACACGACGAGTTCGTGTCCGCCGCGCGTCAGCCGCAGGGTCGCGGTATCGAGCACGAGATCGGCTACCTTGAGCACTTCGGCGCTGACCAGGCGGCGGTCGCGCCGGATCAGCGCACGCACACGCGCCTCGAGTTCACGCACTTCGAACGGCTTGACGAGGTAATCGTCGGCACCCGCATCGAGACCGACCAGCTTGTCGTCGAGGGTGTCGCGCGCCGTGAGCATCAGTACCGGCGTCGACTTCTTCGCTTCGTTACGCAGCCGGCGGCACAGGTCGATGCCGTCCATGCCGGGCAGCATGAGGTCGAGCACGATGACGTCGTAGCTGTTGTTGGTGGCCAGACGCAGACCGGTCAGGCCGTCGGTGGCGTAGTCAATGCCGTAGCCGCGGCGCTCGAGGTATTCGCCGACCATCTCGGCGATGCCGCGGTTGTCTTCGATCAGCAGGATCAGGCCTGCGGGTTCCTCGCGCTGCTTCATGTCCCCTCCTGGCCAGGCCGCGGTCGGCCTTCACATTTGTGAAGGTTCGCGGTCGGGCGGTGATGACAACGTGAACGCCGGCCGACCTGGCGCCCACTGTCTGAGCGCGCGCCCCGCGGCGCGGTACTCGCTCGCGGGGCACGCTTCGCCCGTTGAACGCCGGGCCGTCGTGGCCGCGAACACCGTCAGAACTCCTTGCCCACCACGCTCCAGACGTTTTCCAGCAATCGCGGTTGCCCTTGCGCATTCGGGTGCAGGCCGTCGTCCTGCATCAGCGCCGCATCGAGCGCAACGCCGTCGAGCAGGAACGGGACCAGCGGCACATTGAATTCGGTCGCCAAGTCCCGATACATCGCGCGCAGGCCGTCGCGGTACTGCGGACCGTAGTTGATCGGCAGCTCGATGCCGATCAGTACGGGTCGCGCTTTCGCGTCGCGAACGAGGGTCAGCAGCTTCACGAGATTGGCGCGGATTTCCGCCAGCGGCAGTCCGCGCAGGCCGTCGTTGGCGCCGAGTTCGATCAGGACCAGCGCGGGCTTGTGCTCGTTCAGCAACGCCGGCAGCCGCGTGAGACCGCCCGACGTGGTTTCGCCGCTGATCGAGGCGTTCACGACGGGACGCGGCTTGCCGTTTCCGGTCAGGCGCTGCTGCAGCAGATGCACCCAGCCGGCGTCGCGCGCGATGCCGTGGGCCGCGGACAGCGAGTCGCCGAGCACGAGCACCGGGCCCGGCGGCGTTGCGGCAAATGAAGAAAAATTAACAAATACCAAAATTACAACGAACAGGACCAGGAAACGCCGCATGTCGCCAACCGCCGATGTCATTCTGAGTGCCAGCGATGTTAGCAAAGCCGTTATCGGGCCCGACGGCCGGCTGCAGATCCTCGATCGCGTCAGCCTCTCCGTACCCACCGGCGATTCGCTGGCCATCGTCGGCGCGTCGGGTTCGGGCAAGACCACGCTATTGGGGCTGCTGGCCGGCCTCGACAACCCCGACAGTGGCGAAATCGTGCTCGACGGCCAGCCCCTGCACCGGATTGACGAAGAAGCGCGCGCGGCACTGCGCCGGCGCCGCGTGGGCTTCGTGTTCCAGAGTTTTCACCTTCTGCCGGCGCTGACCGCCGAGGAAAACGTGATGCTGCCGCTGGAACTGGAGGACGGCGGCGATGCGCGCGAAGCCGCGCAGCAGGCGCTGGCCGCGGTCGGGCTTTCCGGACGGCTGCACCACTACCCCACCCAGCTCTCCGGCGGCGAGCAGCAGCGTGTCGCGATCGCACGCGCCTTCGTGCACGGCCCCCGGCTGCTGTTTGCCGACGAACCGACGGGCAACCTCGACGCACGTACCGGACGCAGCGTCAGTGATCTGCTGTTCGAGCTCAATCAGGCGCGCGGCACCACCCTGGTGCTTGTCACGCATGATCTGACGCTGGCGCAACGCTGCCGTCACGTCGTGCGCCTCGACGGCGGCCGCCGCGTGGAAGACGCCGCATGAACGTGCTGCGCTTTGCCGCACGCGCCTTGCGGCGCGAATTCCGCCACGGCGAACTGCGTACGCTGGCCGCAGCGCTGGTGCTGGCGGTGGCCGCCCTGACCGCCGTCGCCACGCTGGGCCAGCGCGTCGAACGCGCGATCGTCGCCAGCGCGGCGGAACTGATCGGCGGCGATCTCGGCGTCACCGCACGCCGCGAGATCGCGCCCGCGTTCGTCGAGGAGGCGCAGCGCCTGGGCCTGCGCAGGAACCTCAGCGCGGAATTTCCCAGCGTCGTGTTCGCCGCCGGCAAGAGCCAGCTCGCCCAGGTCACCGCCACTGACGCGAACTATCCGTTGCGCGGTGTGCTGCAGGTCCGCGATGCCAGCGGCGCCGATCGCGAGGTCACCGCGCCGCCCGCCGGTCGGGTCTACGCCGACGGCCTGCTGCTTTCGGCGCTGGGGCTCAAACCCGGCGACGCGCTGGAACTCGCGGGCCGCCCGCTGGTGGTCGATGGCGAGATCCTGCGTCAGCCCGACGGTGGCCAGTTGTTCTCCCTTGCACCGCGGCTCGTCGTCGCGCTCGCCGACGCCAACGACAGCGGCCTGCTCGGTGTCGGCTCGCGCGCGCGGCACCGCCTGATGCTGGCCGGCGATGCGACCGCGCTGTCCCGTTTCCAGGCCTGGGCCAAACCGCGGCTGACCGACGGCGCGCAGCTCGTGACCGTGGCCGAAGCGCAGCAGAATCTGCGCAGCGCGTTCGAGCGCGGCGAATCCTTCCTGCGTCTGGCCGCACTGCTGTCGGCGCTGCTGTCGGGCATCGCCGTGGCGCTCGCGGCGCAGCGCTACGCACGGCGCAAGGTCGATGAAGTCGCGCTGCTGCGCGCACTGGGGCTGGGCAAGCACCGGGTGCTCGCGATCCTGAGCCTCACCGTGCTGCTGCTCGGCCTGCCGGCCTGTCTGTTGGGTGCGGGACTCGGGCTCGCACTGCAACAGGGCGTGCTCGCCTATGCGGGCAACCTGCTGCCGGCCGCGGCGCCGCCGCCGAGCCTGCTGCCGGCGCTCGCGGCCATCGCGGTCGGCCTCGCGGTCCTGGTCGGCTTCGCGCTGCCACCGCTCGCGCGCCTGCGCGACGTGCCGCCGATGCGCGTGTTTCAGCGCGCCATCGCGCTGCGCCCGCGCCGCTTCGATCTGCTGTACCTGTTGCCGCCGCTCGTCGCGTTTGCGCTGATCGCGAGCCAGAGCAGCAGCGCCGCGATCGCCACGGCGCTGGGCACGAGCCTGGCCGGCGTCGGCCTGGCGACGCTGACCATCGGCCTGGTGCTGATCTGGCTGCTGCGGCGCGTGGGCCGACGCCTGCCCGGAGCGCTGCGATTCGGACTCGCCAATCTCGCGCGACGCCGCAGCCTGAGCCTGATCCAGGCCACCGCACTCGCGTTGAGCTTCACGGCATTGCTGCTGCTCGCCGTCGTCGGCCCAGGCCTGCTCGCCGCGTGGCGCGCCGACCTGCCGGCGGAAACGCCGAATCACTTCCTGTTGAACCTGCAGCCCGAGCAGCGCGACCGGGTCGAGCAGCAGTTGCGCGAACTCGGCGCGAAGAACCTCAACGTGCTGCCGCTCGCGGTCGGCAAGCTGGTCGCGATCAACGGCAAGGCACCACGCGCCGAGGACTATACGGACCGCCGCGCCGCGAGCTGGATCAACGGCGAGACGCGCCTGTCCTGGAGCGACACGCTGCCCGCCGCGAACGCGCTCAAGGCCGGCAGCTGGTTCGATGGCAAGGCGACGGTGCCGCAGATCTCGGTCGAGCGCGTCTGGGTCGACATGCTGAACCTGAAGCTCGGCGACACGATGAGCTTCACGATCGGCGACCGCACGATCGAAGCCACGATCACGAGCATCCGCGAAGTCGACTGGACGTCGTTTCGCGTGAACTTCTTCGTGCTGCTCGATCCGGCCAGCGCGGCCTCGCTGTCACACAGCTTCATCGCGAGCTACTGGCTGCCGCCGGAACGCACGACCGAATTGCGCGCGGTGTCGCGTGCGTTCCCGAACCTGTCGATGATCGACATCAACGCGATCCTCGACCGCGTGCGCGACATCATCGACCGCGTCAGCAGCGCGGTCATGGCGGTGCTGGGTTTCAGCCTCGTCGCCGGCCTGCTGGTGCTCGTGGCCGCGCTCAACGTCAGCGCCGAGGAGCGCCGGTTCGAGACGGCGATGCTGCGCACGCTCGGCGCGCGCCGCGGGCAGCTGCTCGCGACCGTGCTCGGCGAGTTCGCGCTGCTCGGCTTGATCGCCGGCCTGATCGCGTCGATCGGTGCGATCACGGCCGGACTCTCGCTGGGCCGCGCCGTGTTCCGCATCGCCTGGAGTCCGCCGCTGCCGCCGTTCGCGCTGGGCGTGGTCGGCGCCGTCGCGCTGGTCACGTTCGCGGGATGGCTGGGCACGCGCGGCATTGCGCGCACCTCGCCGCTGCTGGTGCTGCGCAAGGAGTGAAAACACGCGCTGACGATCGCGTCCGGGTGAGGACGCGATCGGAAACCCGGCTAGACTCGTTTCTTTTGAGCGCTTCGTGCTCGCGGAGTACACCGATGAATCGTCCCCGCATCGCCCTCGTGACCGCCCGCGCCGCACGCGGGCTCGACGAGGATCTTCCACCGCTGGTCGAGGCGCTGGAGCGGGCCGGTGCCGCGGTGGCCGTGCTCGACTGGGACGACGCGGACGCCGACTGGGCCGCCCACGACCTCGCGGTACTGCGCTCGACCTGGGACTACACGCAGCGCCTGCCGGAATTCCTGGCCTGGGTCGACGCGGCCGCAGCACGCACGGTGCTGCTGAATCCGCCGGAGATCGTGCGCTGGAACACCGACAAGCATTACCTCGGCGAACTCGCCGGCCGCGGCATCGCGATCGTTCCCAGTGCGTTCGTCGAGCCCGGGGAGGCGGCGGCAGACGCCGTGACGCGCTTCATCGCGGCGCACGGCGGCGGCGATCCCGCCTTTGAATTCGTCGTGAAACCGTGCGTCGGCGCCGGCTCGCGCGACGCGCAGCGTCACGGCGCCGAAGCCATCGACGCGGCGCGTCTGCACCTGCAGGCACTGCTCGACGCCGGCCGAAGTGCGTTGCTGCAACCCTATCTCGCCCGTGTCGACGAACACGGCGAGACGGCGCTGCTCTGGTTCAACGGCGAGTTCAGTCATGCGATCCGGAAAGGACCGCTGCTGCGGCGCAACGCGGCGGCGACGCGCGCGCTGTTCGCCGCCGAGCACATCACCGCGCGTGAGCCGGCGCCGGCCGAGCTCGCACTCGCACGCGACACGCTCGCGGCGATCGGCGCGGACCAGCCGCTGCTCTACGCGCGGGTCGACTTGATCCAGGATGCCGACGGCAGCCCGCGACTTCTGGAGCTCGAACTCAGCGAGCCCTCCCTATTCTTCGGCGTTGCTGCGGGTTCGGCCGACCGCTTCGCGGCGGCGATCCTTGCCCGCGCGCAAGCTGTCCGGACTATCTGATCTGCCGCCCCCGCCGCGGCGCGGTAGAATCCGGGGCTTTCCGCCCGCGGCCGCGGCCGCTCACCCTGGTCCACTACGGAATCCGCTGCATGAAGATCCTCGTCGGCTACAAGCGCGTTGTCGATTACAACGTGCGCATCCAGGTCAAGCCGGACGGCTCCGGCGTCGTGACCGAAGGCGTCAAGCTCTCGGCAAATCCGTTCGACGACATCGCCCTGGAAGAAGCGTTGCGCCTGCGCGAAAAAGGCGTGGCCACGGATGTGGTCGTCGCCACGATAGGCCCCGCCGACTGCCAGGCGCACCTGCGCAACGGCCTCGCCATGGGCGCGAACCGCGCCATCCACGTGGTCACCACGCAGGCCGTGCAACCGCTGACCGCGGCACGCACCCTGCTCAAGCTCATCGAGAAAGAACAGCCGGACATCGTCATCCTCGGCAAGCAGGCCATCGACGATGACTGCAGCCAGACCGGCCAGATGCTCGCCGCACTGTGGAATCGCCCGCAGGCGACCTTCGCCTCCAAGGTGGAAATCAACGGCAGCAGCGCGCGCGTCACGCGCGAAGTGGATGCGGGCCTGGAAACCATCGAGGTCGACCTGCCGGCGGTCATCACGACCGATCTGCGCCTCAACGAACCGCGCTTCATCAAGCTGCCGGACATCATGAAGGCCAAGTCCAAGCCGCTGGAGACGATTCCGCTGGAATCGCTGTCGGTCGAATCCGGCGATCACCTGAAGACCACGCACTACGCGGCGCCGGCAAAGCGCAGCAAGGGCGTCATGGTCAAGGACGTGGCCGAACTGGTTGCGCTGCTGAAGACCAAGGGTCTGGTGTAATTCCCTACGCGACCGCCGCCGTGCGACACGCGCAGCGCGGTCTCATCAACGGATGAAGCTCATGAGCAAAGTTCTGATCGTTGCCGAGCACCTCAACGGCAAGCTCAATTCCAGTACCGCGCGGTGCGTGACCTGCGCCCGGGCGTTCAACGCCGACAGCGTCGACGTACTCGTCCTCGCCGATGCGCCCGGGGCGATCGCCGCCGAGGCCGCCGCGATCGCCGGCGTCAGCAAGGTGCTGACCATTGCGAACGCCGCCAACGCGCACCCGCTCGCGGCGGTGTATGCGCCGCAGGTCGTCGCTGCGGCCCAGGGCTACAGCCACGTGCTCGCGCCGTCGACGACGTTCGGCAAGGACCTCGCGCCGCGCATCGCTGCACTGCTCGGTGTCGCCCAGGTTTCCGACATCGCCGACGTCATCGGTGCGCACAGCTTCAAGCGGCCGATCTACGCGGGCAACGCCATCATCACGGTCGAGGCTCCGGCCGACGCGGTACTGGTGGGCACGGTGCGCACGGCGTCGTTCGCCGCCGCAGCAGCAGGTGGCACGGCGGCGATCGAGGCATTGAACGTCAACGTCGACCTGCCATCGCATACGCGCTTCGTCGAGCTGCAGCAGGGCAAGAGCGATCGCCCGGACCTGCAGAGCGCGAGCCGCGTGGTCTCGGGCGGGCGCGGCGTCGGCTCGGCCGAGAATTTCGCCGTGATCTACAAACTCGCCGACAAGCTGGGTGCCGCGGTCGGTGCGTCGCGCGCCGCGGTCGACGCAGGCTACGTGCCCAGCGACCTGCAGGTCGGCCAGACCGGCAAGATCATCGCGCCGGAACTTTATGTGGCCATCGGTATTTCAGGGGCCATCCAGCATCTGACCGGCATCAAGGATGCCGGCACCATCGTCGCGATCAACAAGGACGGCGAAGCGCCGATCTTCGAGATCGCCGACATCGGTCTCGTCGGCGATCTGTTCACGCTCGTGCCCGAGCTGGAAGCCGCACTCGGCTGAGCCGCCCGACTCACCAGCATCCCGAAAAACCCGCCTGCCGGCGGGTTTTTCGTTTCGGCGCAAGGCCAGCGCCGTTCGACGCCGTACGCGACGTTCGGCGGTCGCCAATCCCGGCCGCGACGCGTAGCATGCGGGGCCTTTTTTCGCTCATCCACAGCCATCCGACCATGCGCGCGCCTTTTCTCGTTCTCTGCCTGTTCGCGCTGACCGGCGCGGGCGCACACGCGGCGACGCTGCGTATCGACGGCCGCATCGACGAGGAACAGTGGCGCGAAGCGCACGTGTTCCGCGATTTCAAGCGCACGCAGCCGTATGCGCTCGACACGGCCAGCGTCGTGACCGAGGCACGCCTGCTGTCAACGCCGGAAGGCATCGCCTTCGCGTTCCGCTGCGAGCAGCCGGAGACCTTCCAGCGCGTGAAGCCGTTCACGCCGCGCGACCGTATCCGCAACGCGGACCGCGTCAACGTGAACATCGACTTCGATGCCGACGGCAAGATCGGCTACAACTTCACGGTGTCGCTGTCGGACTCGATCGAAGACGCGATCATCACCGAGGAAAACCAGTTCAACACCGACTGGGACGCCGACTGGCAGCACGCGGTGCAGGAAGACGCGACCGGGTGGAACGTCGAGATCCTGCTGCCCTGGACCATCGCGAGCATGCGCGCGAGCGACACGCCGACACGCACCATCGCCGTGCAGGTCGATCGCGTGCTGGCCGAACGCAGCGAGCGTTCCGCGACGCCACCCGCGTTCTACGGCAATCCGGTCTACCTGTCGGCGTTCGAGCGCATCACGATTCCCCAGTACCGCGCACAGATCCTCGACCTGTTTCCGTACGTGTCGGCACTCTACGACCTGAAGCATCCGGGCAGCGAGTTCCGCGCCGGCGCCGACCTGTTCTGGAAACCCAGCGGCGATTTCCAGCTGACGGCTACGGTGAATCCCGACTTCGGCCAGGTCGAATCCGACGAGCTGGTCGTGAACTTCGACGCGATCGAGACGTTTTATTCCGACAAACGCCCGTTCTTTACTGAGAACCAGGCGCTGTTCGACATGCGCAGCGCACCGGACGGCGTGCTGCTGTACACGCGCCGCATCGGCGCGGCGTCGGACGACGGCAGCGGCCGGGCTGCCGACATCGCCGCGGCGGTGAAGCTCAACGGCACGGCTGGCGACCTCAAGTACGGCGCCTTCCTCGCCGAGGAAGACGACGAGGCCGGCCGGCGTTTCGCCGCGGGCCGCGCGCTCTACACGCTCGGCGACTCGAACGTCGGCATGCTGGTGACCTCGGTCGATCGCCCGGCGCTGTCCCGGCGCGCCGACGTGTTCGCGAATGACTGGCGCTGGCAGATCACGCCGACCGTGCGGCTGGACGGCCAGTTCCTGCTGACCCGGATCGACCAGTCGTCCGTCGCTACCCAGGACACCGGTGGCGTGCTGCGCCTCAGCGCGATGCCGGGCGAGCAATGGCAGCACACGGCCACGCTGACGCATCTCGGCGATGAGGTGAACTTCAACGATGCCGGCTACATGCCGCGCAACAGTCTCAATCGCCTGAGCCTGGAGTCGAGTTTCCGGCGCAACGATCTCCCGGCCGGCAGCGCGGCTGCCGCCGTGACCTGGGAGAGCGAGGCCATGCTGCGCACGAACGATCACGGCGACCGGCTCACGTCCTATCTGGAGCTGCAGCGCACGGCGGAACTTCGCGCGGGCGGCTCGTATCTGGTCGAACTGCGCGCGCAGACCGCCGGTTACGACGATCAGATCGCCCGCGGCAACGGCAAGGTCTGGATCGGTGCGCGGCCGTGGCTGTTCGCCGAGTACGCGAGCGCGCGGCGCGGCAAATGGCAGTACACGCTGGGCGCCTGGTTACTGCAGGAAGGACTGGGCGGCTGGGCATTCCAGCCGGAAATCACGCTGGCTTACAGCGTCAGTGATCGTCTCACGCTCGACGGCGAGATATGGCCACGCTGGAGCCGCGACTGGCTGATCTGGCAGGACGGCGACCGCCTCGCGCGATACCGGCGCTCGCAATGGCACACCTCGCTGAACGTGAACTGGTTTCCGAAGGCGAAGCACGAGTTGCGCGCCAAGCTGCAGTGGTTCGCGATCGACGCGCACGCCGGCAGTGCCTATCGCATCGGTCCGCGCGGTCGCCTCGCCCGTACCGCTGCCGGCGAAGCGGACGATTTCAGCGTCAACAGCTTCGGCCTGCAGATGCGCTACCGCTATGAACTCGCGAACCAGTCCGAGCTGTATCTGGTCTACAGCCGCGGTGGCTACGAAGAGCGCGACCAGCGCGACGACAGCGGCACACTGTTCGCCGATGCGCTGAGCCTGCGTGACGCGGACCAGTTCCTGGTCAAGGTGAGGTATCGATTCTGAGCCTTCGTTCGTCACATACATGAATGCGCTCGGCCCTGGTCACCGCCCATGGGCGCGCGCGCGGCAGCTCTGGCACACTGCAGGCGCGCAGCGTTGCGGCTGCGTGCAGCGATACAGGGAAGACAAGGCAAGGACATGAAAAAGCCGATCTGGGAACCCAGCCCGGAGCGCGTGGAGCGCGCGAACCTCAACCGTTTCGTGCGCTATGCGCGCGAACAGACCGGCAACGACGATCTGCGAAACTACGCCGCGATCTACGACTTCTCGATACGCCACCCGGAGCGGTTCTGGCCGCTGGTCTGGGAGTTCTGCGGCATACGCTCGACCGGCACGTTCCACGAAGTGATGGTGGCCGGCGGGCACCTCGCCGAGACACGCTGGTTTCCGGGGGTGCGCCTGAACGTGGCGCAGAACCTGCTGCGCTTTCGCGACGATCGCGTCGCCCTCGTCGCGCGCGACGCAACCGGCCGCTGGCAGGAAACCAGCTACGCCCAGTTGCAGCAGCAGGTGGCGCGCATTGCCGCGGCGCTGCGTGCCTTCGGTATCCGACCTGGCGACCGCGTCGCCGGACTGCTTGACAGCGGCAGCGAAGCCGTCATTGCGATGCTCGCGAGCGTCGCGGTCGGCTCGCTCTGGTCGGCGCTGCCGCCGGACGCGGATGCCGCCGTCCTGGACGGGGCGCTGCGCCGGCTCGCGCCGCAGGCGCTGTTCGGCACGGACGCGGCACTCGCCCGCTGCGACAGTACGCCAGGTGTCGCGGTGCGCATCGCCATTGGCACGCTGCCGACAGCGACGGCCCGCTGGAACGAACTCATGGACCGCGATGCACCGGTGCTCACCTTCGAAGCTGCCGGCTTCGAGCAACCGCTGTACGCGCTGCTGCGCGACGATGGCGAGATCAGCCTGCACTCCGCCGGCGGAACGCTGATCCAGCATCTCAAGGATCTCGTGCTGCAGGCGGACCTCAAGCGCGAGGATCGCGTGCTGCACGCGGCCGCACCGCATACACCCTACTGGCACTGGCTGACTTCGGCCCTGGCCGCGGGTTCGACGCTGGTACTGGCCGGTGCGGACTTCGATCTCGCTCACGCCTCGGCCTGGGACCTCGTCGATGAACACGCGATCAGCGTGATCGCCACCGATGCGGAAGCGCTCGCGCGCTTTGCCGCTTCGCCGCTGGCGCCGAACGGAACGCACAAGCTCCTGCACCTCAAGAGTGTGCTCGCCGACGGCACGCCTCCCACCGCGGATGCGGTCGAGCAGATCTATTCCCGCGTCAAGGATCGCCTCATGGTGTCGGCCTGCGGCGGCGACGCGGGCGGCCTGAGCTACCTCGCGCTCGGCTGCCCCCTGCTGCCGGTCCACGCCGACGAGGTGCAATGCCGTGGTCTCGGCATGCGCGTCGATGTGCTGGACGACGGCGGAGAACCCGTGATCGAACGCCCCGGCACCCTGGCCTGCCGCGCGCCGTTCCCGGGCCTGCCGCTCGGGTTCGTCGACGATGACGACGACGCGCGTTTCCTTGCCCGCTATTTTTCGCGGCATGCGCAGGCCTGGTGCGGCGGCGAGCGCGCGCAGATCACGGCGCACGAAGGTGTGTGGTTCGCGCCTTCCGATGGCGAGAACGCGGCAGCATGACGCACTATGTCCATCCGCAGGGCCTCTGCGAAAGCGCCGACATCGGCCCCGGCACACGCGTCTGGGCCTTCGCCCACGTGCTCAAAGGGGCGCGCATCGGCGCCGACTGCAACGTCTGCGACCATGTGTTCATCGAGAACGACGTGATCGTCGGCGACCGCGTGACGATCAAGTGCGGCGTGCAACTCTGGGACGGCCTGCGCATCGGCGATGACGTGTTCATCGGACCGAACGCGACGTTCACGAACGACCGGTTTCCGCGCAGCAAGCAGTATCCGGAGCGCTTCGCCGAGACGACCGTTGGCCGCGGCGCCTCGATCGGTGCCAACGCCACCATCCTGCCCGGCATCACGATCGGTCAGTACGCGATGATTGGTGCCGGCGCCGTCGTCACGCGCTCGGTGCCGCCGCATGCGATCGTCGTCGGCAATCCTGCACGCATCGTCGGTTACGTATCGTCGAGCGCGCAGGCCGGAAAATCCGCCGGTACTACCGCGTTTCCTGCCGGACCGGGTGTCACTCCTACCGAAGTGCGCGGCGTCACGCTGCACCGGTTGCGGCAGGTCAGCGACCTGCGCGGCAACCTCAGCGTCGGCGAATTCCCCGACGACATTCCGTTTCCGGTGCGCCGCTATTTCGTGATCTATGACGTACCCAGCGCCGAGACGCGCGGCGAACACGCGCATCTGACCTGTCACGAGTTCCTGATCTGTGTGAAAGGCAGCGTGGCGGTCGTGGTCGACGACGGCGAGCGTCGCCAGGAGTTCCTGCTCGACCGGCCCGAACTCGGCGTGCACATGCCGCCCATGGTCTGGGGCATCCAGTACAACTACTCGAGCGACGCCGTGCTGCTCGTGTTCGCGTCACATCACTACGACGCCGACGACTACGTGCGTGACTACGATCGCTTCCTGGCGCTCAAGCGGGCCGGCAAGGCGGACTGATGCCGGGCCTCTGCGGCCAGCCACCGGCGTGGCCGCGTAGCGCTGCCGCACTGCCGGTGCGGCGCTCGCGCAGGGTGATCCGCCACTCCGACGCGTGGCGCAAGCAGCTCGGAACGCGAGACGCTCAGTTCCCCCACAACGGCGGCAGGACGCTGCCCTCGTCATTGGCGGCCGAACGCGGCACGGCCGCGAAACCGCCGGCGAAGGCGACAGCCAACCCCGGCGGCAGCGGCGCCGCCTTTCCGCCGTAGAGCACGGCCTGCAGCTGGGCAATGGCATCGCGCTGTGCGGCGGAGCCCAGCTGAGCAGAAAGTTCGCCGAGGTGCTGAACACGGAATCCCTCGCTGCGCGCCCAGGCCAGCAGACGCTGCGCCGCCGCCGTCGCGTCGCCGGCGGCAAGTGCCTGTTCGAAACCGCGCCGCGTCGGGCTGAACGCCGACACTGCCGGTGCCGCGACGATGCGGGGACTCCGGCGGCGCGATGCCAGCAGGACCACGATCGTCGCGACCCACCCTGCAATACTCGACAGGGCGATAATTTTCCAGAATGCCGCATCCGATTCCGCGGGGGCGCCTTGCGGCGCCGGAGCGACCGCGGTCGTTCCGGAAGCGGCGGGCGCGCTGGCCGGCGCACCGGCCGCCGCCTCGGCCACCTCGATCGTGATTTCGGGGGTCTGCGCGGTCGCGGCCTTGTCGGCAGACGTATCCCACCAGGCCAGCGACACGGCCGGCACGCGCAGGGTACCGGCGCGCTTGGGCACGATCGCGAACTTGCGCGTGCGTTCGCCGACGACCCAGCCCGCGTTCTCTCGCGAGCGCGTCAGCGATTTGTCGGGATAGACCTCGGCCCCGTCGATCGCCGGCAGCTCCAGGTCGGGCAACTGCTCGAAACCCAGGCCCTGCGCGACCGTGGTCAGGGTCAGCGTCAGCGGCTCGCCGACGCGGCCCTGCAGCGTCGACGCGCCGCCGTCGAGCTGCAGCACCAGTGACTGGGCCGGCAGCCACGGTCCGGTGCCGGAGTTCGCCGGTCGCGGACGAATCTCGATAGCCACGGGTTCGGTACGCGTACTGACCGCGCGGCCGCGGCCGAAGAACAGCGCATTCGGGTCGTTGCCGCTGAGGGCGCGGCCACGGAAATGGACCGCCGGCAGTTGCAGCACGCCGCTCTTCTGGGCGCTCACCGCGTAGCGGCGTTCCATGACCCGGTAGCGGCGGCCGGAACGCTCGGCGTCGTAGCTGCGGTCCTGGCCGAGCTTCTGCACCACCGCGTCGGAGAGAGCGAGTTCTTCCACGGCACCGTCAGTCAGGTTGATCGCGTAGAAGAACTTCACCGTGACGCGGATCTGCTGCTGCACGTAGGCGATCTGCGGATCGGCCGTGACCTCGAGAAACAGGTCATCGCCCGGGTTCGCCGCGCTGACGGCCGGCGCGGCGCCTACCGTCAGCGGGATCGGCTGCGTCCTGGCCGAGCCGACGACGAGGGCCGGAATCGTGAGCTTGCCCTCACGGCGGGGACGCAGGCCGACCGCCCAGAGCAAGGTGCTGGTCGTGCGGCCATTGACGATGCTGACCGAACTCGAGCTCGAACGGCCGATGACATCGAAATCCGCCTCGAGCGCGCTGAAATCGGGTTCGCTGGCGGACTCGTCGGTCTCCACGTTGAGCGTGACGGTCTCACCGGACTGCATGGTGTCGCGGTCCAGCCAGGCACGCGCGGATGCGGCTGCCATCGCCTGCAGGGCGACACCGCAGAGCATGACCAGTGCCAGCAGCAGGGCCAGTCGTCGCATCATTTCAGCGTTCTCCGCGCTGTGCGCCGCGCTGGCGGCGCTCGTACTCGAGTTGGAACTTGCGCCGCAGCAGGCCGCCCGGATCATCGGGCACGCGCTGCAGCCACTGATCGACGGCCTGACGCCGTTCGCGCTCGGCCTCGGTTTCCGCCGGCACGGCCACGGTCCTGTCACCGGGCTCGGATTGGGCGTCGGTCTCTTCTCCGGCGCTGGCACGCTCCGCAGTGGATTCCTTGCCGTCCTTCGCGCCTTGCTGCAGCGCGCGTTCCATCGCCTGCTGGAACGCCTGCTGCTGTTTCGCATCGGCGGAGGGTGCGGTGTCGCGGCCGGGTTCGGCCTTGGTGTCGTCGCGCTCGCCGGGCTTGGCCTTGCCGGCCCGGCCGGCCTGGTCCTGCCCCTGCTGAGTCTCGCCCGCCGCGCGCGAGGCGTCGTCCGCCTGCGACTGCGCACCGGGCTGGCCGCTCTGCGCGGCCTCGCCCTGCTGGCCGGCCTTGCCGTCCTGCTGCTGGCCTTCTTCGCCAGCACTGGCGTCCTGCGCCTGCTGTGCCGCGTCGGAGGTGTCCTGGTTGCCCGCTTCGGGCTGGTCGGGCCTGGCGCCGGCGGGCTCTTGCCTGTCCTTGTCCGACGCACTTTTTTCCTGCGCCGACTTTTGCGGCTGCTTGCGCAGCCAGTCTTCGACAGCCGCCTTGTTCGCCTGCGCGTCGGCATGCTCCGGGTCACGACGCAAGGCCTCGTCCCAGGCCGCGATGGCCTGCTCGTACTGGCCCTGCTGCGCCAGGGCGTTGCCGAAGTTGTAGGCGGCATCGGCGCTGGCGCCAGACGCCCAGTCGGCGGCGGCGCCAGCCGGATCGCCGGCGCGGAAGCGGGCGGCGCCACGCAGGTCGGGGTCGCGAGCCAGGGTTGCGGCGCTTGCCGCATCGCCACCCTGCAGCGACTGCCAGGCCTGCTGGTCCGGACGCTGCCAGAGATCGCGCCACGCCAGCGCGTGAGCGGGCTTCTGCGCGAGCAGGCCGACGGCGAGCATGAGCGCGAACCAGGCGCCGCGACGGAATCCGGCGAGCACCAGCGGCAACAGCAGCAGCGCAACCCACGGGCCGCGATCGCGCAACTGCGCGCTGTCGGTGCCCGGCGCGCCGGTGTCGCGCGCCGCATCCGGCGCGGCCTCCGCAAACAGCGGGGACAGGTTTGCCGTACCGCTGTCGAGTTGCACGAAACGGCCGCCGCCGGCAGTCGCAACGGCGCGCAGCTGCGCGCCGTCGACGCGCGGCACCACGATCTCACCGTCGCTGTTTTTCCAGAAATCCCCCTGCGGAAGACTCACGGGCGCACCTTCGGCGGTTCCGATCGCGAGCACCGATACGCGCACCCCCTGCCGGGCCGCTTCGCGCGCGGCCACGTCGGCATCGCCGATCGCCGCATCGCAGACCAGGATGATGTCACCGCCGCGACTGCCCGACTGATGGATCAGATCGACGCCGCGACGGATCGCCACCGAGGTCGCATTGCCGCCGACCGGCATGATCGCCGGGTCGAGCTCACCGATGAGATTGCGCACGGTTGCGGCGTCGTCAGTCATTGGCGCGACGACGAACGCGTCACCGGCATAGCCGAGCAGCGCGACCTGCCCATCGCCGAAGCCGTCGAGCAGGTCGCGGATCGCGAAACGCGCGCGCGCGAGGCGCGAGGGTTTCAGATCGGCAGCCAGCATGCTCGGATTGAGTTCCAGCGCGATGACGCGCGCGCTCTGGTTGCGATACAGCGGTGTGGGCAGTCGCTCCCAGGCGGGGCCTGCCAGCGCGATGCAGGCGACCAGCCAGCCCAGCATCAGCAGGGCGACCGGCCAGCGGCGCGGCGCTTCCCGGCCGGCGATCAGGTATTTCAGCAGATGCGCATCGACGGCACGGGCCCAGCTGCGCTGCAGGCCGCCGTCGCTGCGCAGCGCGAACCAGAGCAGCGGCAACGCGGCGAGCGCGAGCAACCACCACGGGCGCAGGAACGTGAAATCGGCCATCAGGTTGCCCGCCCGGCCAGCAGCCCCGCGTAACGGCGTGGATCGAGCAGCGGCAGCAATGCGAGCAGCAGCGCCGCCGCCAGCGGCAGATGGAACAGTTCACGCACCGGCCGGTAGCGTTCGCTCTGATCAGCAGCGGGTTCGAGCTGGTCGATCTCGCGATAGATGCCGGCCAGTTCGGCGGTGTCACGCGCGCGGAAGAACCGGCCGCCGGTCTTGTCGGCGATCTCGGTCAGGAGCGTCGCGTCAAGGTCGGCGGAGGGATTGACCGTACGGCTACCGAAGAAATCATCGACGCGCATGCGCTCCGAGCCCAGCCCAATCGTATACACCCTTACTTTTTCCGACTGCGCGAGCTCGGCCGCCTTGCGCGGATCGATCTCGCCCGCGGTGTTCACTCCGTCGGTCAGCAGCACCACCACACGCTGCGCCTCGGGCCGGTCGCGCAGACGCTTTACCGCGAGGCCGAGCGCGTCGCCGATCGCGGTTTCGCGACCAGCGAGGCCGACCGCGGATTCCTCGAGCTGCGTCTTGACCGTCTTGACGTCGAAGGTCAGCGGTGTCAGCAGGTAGGCGTTCGAGCCGAACAGGATAAGGCCGACGCGATCGCCGCCGCGACGCGCGATGAAATCGCCGACGATCACCTGCATCGCCTGGAAGCGTGTCGCCTGAGCGCCGTTCAGGCTCATGTCGCCGATGTTCATGCTGCCCGACACGTCGATCGCCAGCAGCAGTTCGCGGCCACTGCGCGGCAGATCGGTCGGTTCGCCGATCCACTGGGGGCGCGCGACGGCGGCAATCAGCAGCGCCCAGATCAGCCAGGCGGCGATGCGACCGGCGACGGCGCCGCGCGCCGACCCGGCGACGTCCGCCGGATCGAGCACGCCCTCGTACGGCAGGTGCAGCGCGGCACCCTGCTCGTCGGCCGCCGCGCCGCGTCGCAGCACCAGCCAGGGCAGCGGCAGCAACAGGAACAGCCAGGGCCAGGCGAACTCAAACACGGCGCAACTCGCGCGCGAGCACGCGCTGCAGGTGAGTCCTTGCAAGCGCGTGCAGCGCAGCCACGTCCACTGCCGCGCGCGGCCGCCAGGCGGCATCGGTGAGCGCATCGGCGTAAGTGGCGAAGCCGTCGCCGTGACGGTCGAGGAACCGTATCCAGTCATCGCCGCGCAGCACCGCGGCGTCGGCACGGACGGCACGGGCGAGGCGGCGCAGGAAGGCCGACAAGGCAGACAGATAGGCTGGAACAGCGTCCGCGTCGTCGGACACTGGCCGCAGCGCCTCGAATTCGGCGAGCAACCGGCGGCGGCGCGCGGCACGCTCACGCCAGCGCAGCAACGCGCGGACCGCGAAGCCCAGCGCGACGAGTGTAGCCACGGCGAGCAGCCACCAGCCGGGCGCCGGCGGCCATACCGACGGGGGAGCCGGCAGATGGATGTCACGCAGCGCGGGCAACTCGCCAGCCATCAGCCCGCTCTCCGGCGTGTCGACAGCGCGAGACTCAGCGGTGCAAGACGTCGCGCGGGATCGTCGCGTGTGTCCAGCATCAGTACGCCGATGCCGAGCCGGCGCGCCTGACGCAACACTGTCTCCCGGCGCTGCTCGAACGCCTGTGTCCATCGCGCGTCGGCGCTTCCGCCGAAATCGATGATACGGCGCGTGCCGCCGACCTCGACCGCATAGCGTCCACGCGGCGGTGCATGCATTTCCAGCGTGTCGGTCGTAACGACGATGCGTACGTCGCCATGATTCGCCAGTCGCGCCAGCGGCGCTTCGGCCTCTGCATCGGCGCTGAAGCCGTCGGTCAGCAGCACGATCAAGGTGCCGGGGCGCGCGAGGCGGCGCGCGCGTTCGAGCGCCAGCGACAGGGGTTCGGCGACAGCGGCGCGATCCGCCCGGGCAATGGCGTCCCAGTCGGCCAGGGCGCGCAGGCAGCGCAGCACACCGCGCGGCCCGCCGGCGGGTCGCACTTCGCCGGTGACGCCGCTGCCGAAGCCGAGCGCGCCGACCCGGTCGCCGCCGCGGATCGCGCTCCAGGCGACCAGCGCAGCAGCGCGCGCCGCCTGCACCGACTTGAAGCAGACGCGCGTGCCGAAGCGCATGCTCGGCGCATGGTCGAGCACCAGCAGCACGCTGCGCTCACGCTCTTCCTGGAACACCTTCGTATGCGGCTTGCCGCTGCGCGCAGTCACGCGCCAGTCCATGCTGCGGATATCGTCGCCGGGCTGATAGCCGCGGGACTCGACATAGTCGACGCCACGCCCGCGGAAGCGCGAGGCGCGCACCCCGGCCTGTGCCGTCGAGACCCGACGCGACGCTGCCAGCACGAGCGAACGTGCCGCGAGACGCTGCCCGATCAGCAGGTCGAGATCGACCTGCACCGCTGCGGCGCCGCGTAGCGGCATGCGCGATGCGAGGACGGAAAACGGCTCGGCGGACACGGCGCGAATCCTCCGGCCGGTCAGGGCAGACTGATGCGCGACAGCAGCTGCGCGATCACGTGGTCAGGGCGCACGCCTTCGGCCTCGGCCTCGTAGCTCAGCAGCACGCGGTGCCGCAGCACATCCGCGGCGACTGCGTGGATGTCCTCGGGCAGGACGTAGTCGCGCCCCGCGAGCCAGGCATGGGCGCGCGCGCAGCGATCGAGCGCGATGGTGCCGCGTGGACTCGCGCCGAACGCGATCCAGCGCGCGAGGTCCTCGCCGTGACGCGCGGCGTTACGCGTTGCCACGACGATCTCGACGATGTAGCGCTCGAGCGCCGGGGCCAGATGCAGATCGAGCACAGCCTCGCGCGCGGCGAAGATCTGCGCCTGGCTCAGGCGCCGCACCGGCGGCGCAGTGGCATGCAGCTCCGCGCGGGCGCGGTCGCGCGCGAGCCGGAGGATCGACGCTTCGGCGTCGGCGTCGGGGTAACCGATCGCGACATGCATGAGAAAGCGGTCGAGCTGGGCCTCGGGAAGCGGGTACGTGCCTTCCTGCTCGATGGGGTTCTGCGTCGCCATCACCAGGAACAGTGGCGGCAGCGGATACGTCGTGCGGCCGATCGTGACCTGGCGTTCGCCCATGGCTTCGAGCAGCGCGGACTGGACCTTGGCCGGCGCCCGGTTCACTTCGTCGGCGAGAATGACATTGTGGAAAATAGGACCGCGCTGGAATTCGAAGCGGGCGTCCTGGGGGCGATAGATTTCGGTGCCCGTGAGGTCGGCCGGCAGCAGATCGGGCGTGAACTGCACGCGGTGGAAGTCGGCTTCGATACGGCTGGCAAGTTCCTTGATGGCCGTTGTCTTGGCCAGCCCGGGCGCTCCCTCGACGAGCAGATGACCGTCCGCGAGCAACGCAACGAGCAGCCGGTCGACCAGATGGCGCTGGCCGATGATGCGTTCGGACAGATCTTCGCGCAGTGCGCGGAACGTGTCGGACAGCGTCGACGCTTGCTGCGGTTCGGGTAGATCCATGGAGAGCGGGTCCTGGAGAGCAGAGCGGTCCGGTTGGACCGCAGCGGAGCCCGGAAGTTTGCCGTGCCAGTGCGACGCCTGCCACCGCCGTGGCGCCATCGCGCAGGATACGGCTGACGCATGGGCCGATCGTCACGCAGGCTCATGCGCACGACCACACGCGACTGTTCCCGTGTCGGCGGCGGGCTTCCGGCGCAGCCCGCCAGCAGACGCATAGGACTGCGCCACCACTACTCCACCAGCGCGATGGCCTCGTCGAGGGGCAGTGGCCTGCCGATCAGGTAGCCCTGTGCATAGGTGCAGCCGAGGTCGCCGAGCGCCTGCAGTTGCGCATCGGTCTCCACCCCTTCGGCCACGATGTCGCAGCCGAGCGAGTGGGCCATCGCGACGACGGCGCGCACGATCGCCAGGCAGCGCGGCTCGTCCATCTGGCGCACGAAGCCCTGGTCCAGCTTCAGCGTGTCGAATTCGAGCTTGTGCAGGTGGCCGAGATTGGAATACCCCGTGCCGAAATCGTCGAGCGCTACCTTGAGTCCGACGGCGTGGCAGCGCGCGATGATGCTGGCAACCTGCGCATAGTCCAGTACCAGGCTCTCCGTGATCTCGATCTTGACCTGGGCCGGGCGCAGGCCGTGGGCACATATGGTGGCCAGGAAACGGTCCAGCAGGGCGTCGTCGCCGAGCTGGCGACCCGACACATTGAGTGCGACGAACACCGGCTCGCCGTCGCCACGTTCGCGCAGGTGCTGCAGGGCGCCGCAGACCTGATCGAGCACGTAATCGCCAACCGGAACGATCAGCGAGGTTTCCTCGGCGAGTGCAATGAACTCGGCCGGCGAGACGGGGCCGCGTTCGGGATGCGTCCAGCGCGTGAGTGCCTCGAAGCCGGCGATACGGCGGTTCGCGATATCCAGGATGGGCTGCAGGCGCACTTCGAGTTCGCCCTTGTCGAGGGCCTCGCGCAGATGGCTTTCCAGCCGGATCTTGTCGAGCGCGATCGTAGCGTCGTTGCTGCGTGGTGCGGCGACCGGCATGTCGGACTGCCCCGACAGCTGCGCGAGCGCGGAACGGTAGCGCGAGATCTGGCTCAGCAGCAGCGCACGCACGACCGGGTCGGCCGAGTCGAGGCGCTCGGCGAATTGCTTGCGGTCGATGGGCATGAGCACGCAGTCCGAGAGTGCCCGGGCCGTAGCCGTTCGTGGCGAATCGTCGATGACGGCCATTTCCCCCAGCAGGTCGCCGGGACCCAGCACGCCGAGGCGCCGCGACGCCTGGCCTTGTTCCGTCGTGACTTCGATGCTGCCGCTTTCGAGCAGGAATGCCGAGGTCGGCGCGTCGCCCTGCTTGAACAGGACACTGCCGGCAGAAACGTCGACACGGAACGAAGTGGCATTCATGAGCGGCTCCCTGTGCTGCGAGGCATGCTAACAGGGGCCGCAGACGCCGACACCAGCCGAATTCCCGCGGCGGTATCGGAAAAAGCAGAGGCCGCCTTGCGGCGGCCTCTGGGTTTACGGTGCAGCGACGCGTCTTACGGCGTGACCGTCACGCTTACGTTGCAGGTCTGAGCTGCATTGAGCGACACGTTGGCACTGACCGGCCCGCTCTGAGTACAACCACCACTGAAGGTGAACGTCTTGTAGGGCGTTGCCGGTGGCGTGCCACTTACCGGAGCGGTGTTGGCCGGGCAGCCCGCACCCGTACCGACCGCAGTCAGCTGAACCAGCTGGCCCTGTGTGAACGGCGCACTGCAGCTCACCGTGCCGCCACCGGCCGGAGCACTACAGGTAATGCCGGACGGATTGCTGGATACGGTCAGGCCACAGGCGTTCGCGCCAGCAACGGTCGGATTCGCCGCGACGGTCAGCTGGATGGGCGTCGTCGTGCCACCACACAGCTCCGGCGGAGGCGGCGGGCTGACGTTGCTGTCGCAAAGGTCGATGCCCTCGAAGGTCACGCTCGTTTCCTCGCCCGACGCAGCGGTAAAGGTGCATTCGCCTTCGCGCGGCTCGCCGAAGTCATTGAGGTTGTCGCCATTGATGACCGCGGTGGTCTGGCCCTGTGCATTCGTGACACCGGCCGGCGTGACGATGCTCACGTCGCCCTCGCACTGCGTATTGATGTTGACGCCCGGCACCGGATTGCCGGCGCTGTCGCGCAGCGTCAGCGTGATGGTGCCGCCGCTACCGCGGAAGTGGCTTGGCGCGGCCGTCAGCGAGCCTTCGCCGCCGCTGGTGATTTCGACGTTGTCATTCGCATCACCGACCGAGAACACGACTTCCGCGGATGATGCACCGCCACCGGCGTCGCTGATGCCCAGCGTACGCACCAGCGCGACAGCGCAACCGTTGGAGCCGGTGCGATCTTCGACCTGGCCCGAACCCGGGATATCGTCGACGAAACCCTGTCCACCCGGCGGCAGTCCCGCGAACGAGAAGCCGATTGCCAGGCCCTGCATCGGCGCGCCCAGTGCGTCGACGACGCACACCGTGACCGCCGCAGTGCGGTTGGCGCTGATCGATTCCGGGTTGGCCGTCAGCACGAGGTCGGCGATACCGGCGAAGCGATACGCGCCGATGTCAGTAACCTTCTTGATGTTGCCAGCGGCGCCGACACCATCGCCCTGCGCCCAGATATAAACCAGTTTGCCAAGGCGATTGTTCGGGTAATTCAGTACTGCAGTAGCAACGCCGTTCTCGTTGGTGACGCCAAGCACACCGTTACCGAGCGAACCCGAGTCGCGGATATTGCCGTCGATCGCGCGACCAATCACATACGGGAGGATCGGACCGCTATTGATGCTGTTGCCGCTGTCGTCGTTGCGGTTGAACGGAACGCTGACGTTGAGGCTGCTGCTGGTGTTGATGGTCGTGATGGTGCGGGCGCTCTCGAGATCGCGGTTGCCCAGTACCGAATCACCGAACACCAGCAGCGAGTCACCCGGCCCAGGACGTTCGCCCGGCCCGGTGCTCGAACAACGTGGATTGGCCGTCGGCAAACGGATATAGCCCGTGAAGCAGCCCGCCTGCGACGTGAACAACGTACCCGTTTCCTGAGGATCGCCGTCGGTGCCGAAGATATAGAACGAGCCCGGGCCGTCGGCCGGGAAGCCAAAAGCCGGCCCATCGATCGCACCGAAGCGAATCGTCGTGCCCTCGGGAACCGGATTGCCCTGGCGGTCGGTCGCCAGCGCGCTGACGATCAGGGAGTACGTGCCGTTCGGTCCGACGGTACCGGTGATGTTGCCGGTGGTGATTGCGTTCTCAGTAGGCGAGGTGATCGCGAGACTGAACAGCTTGCCGTCGGAAACGATCACGCTGGTGGTCGATACGACAGGTTCGGCGATGCCATTGTCGACGTTGTTGTCAGCACGGTCCGCAATCGTGCGGACTTGAACGGGTCCCTGGATGGAGCCGGCACGGAACGATGCGGATGCAATGCCCTGAACCGTGCGCGACTTGACCGTCGCACCCGTCGTCGGACCGCTGGCAGAAAGGGCGCTCAGGGTGCCGTAGTTGGCGCCACCGACAACTTCGAACTGGACGTTGTTAAAAGCAGAATTGCCGGAACCCGGATCGGGTACGTACTGATTCCCACCATCGAGCACCAGCGCGCTAATGATAGTGGCACTCGGGCCGCCGGTTTCCTGGAGATAGACGCGGTTCGGATTTGCTGCCGACTGGACGGTAGCGGGCAGCGAGGACGCAACGTTCACGACCGTGAACTGAACCGTCTTCGAAATAGTCGTGTTGGAAGCCGTGTCGCGCGCGGTAACCGTGAGCGTCGCTACACCAGCCGTGCCCGCTGAGTGAACGAAAACGGTCGCATGTCCGCCCGTCACGTCGACGGGGCCGCTGCCGAGTCGGTCAAAGAACTCGTTGCCACGCTCGTAGCGCCCATCTACGAATGTAGTCTGAGTCGATGGGTCGTCGAGTGTCGAGAATGACGCGATCGTGACCGGATTGATCGACACGGCCACTTCCTGGCCCGAAACCAGGTCCCCGTTGGCCCGACGCCACGTGATGTCGACTTCGGCGATGTACGGTGAGCCGATGAAGGGAAGATCACTGGGTTGCCGGTTGAGCGGCAACGACGTCGTCGTTGCCGTTACGGTCAACGTACCGCTGGGCGTGGGCTGGAACGCACCGTCCCCGCCACTGCCGCCTCCGCCGCCGCAACTGGCCAGCATCAGGCTGGCCGCCAGCAGACCGAGGCATCGATTAAAAGCTCTCATGTCGTCTCTCCAAGCTCGCAATTGCATCGCGTTTTGGCCGCAACGCCCGGGGTTCCGGGCGAATGCGAGCTCAAGCGTTATTTCAGGCTTTCGTTCAGAATGCGCGGGGTCACGAAGATCAGCAGCTCCGCCTTCTCGTTGCTGTTCTTCTTGTTGCGGAACAGAGCGCCGACACCCGGTATATCGCCGAGGAACGGCACCTTCTTGATGTCGTCGCGCGACTCGACCTCATAGACGCCGCCGAGCACCACGGTCTGGCCGTCGTCGACGAGCACGGTCGTGTTGATCTCGCGCTTGTCGATCTGGGGCACGAAGCCGCCACCCGGATTCGGCACGAGCGCCGCGATGTTGTCCTTCTTGACGTTCAGCGCGAGCACGACGCGTTCGTCGTTCGTGATCGTCGGCGTCACCTTGAGTTCGAGCACGGCGTCCTTGAAGTTGACGGTCGCCTGGCCGCCGCCACCCGCCCCCCCTTGCTGGAATGTGACATAGCCGATTTCCTGGCCCTGCTTGATAACGGCTTCCTGCTGGTTCGCCGTGATCACACGCGGGCTGGAAATGACTTCGCCGCGCGCTTCGGTCTGCGCCGCCGAGAGCTCCAGGTCGAGCAGGTAGTCGGCGCCCAGGATCGCAAGACCGAAGCTGCCAGCCGGAGATGCTGCCGGCAGATTGACGCCGAGCCGGTTTCCGAGCGAGGGCGTGAAGATGCCGCGGTTTTCGTCGAACGGTACGCGCGGGATCGACGTCGGGGTGCCGCGCTCTCCGTTGAAGCGGTTGTTGAGTGCAACGTTGGCCATCGTGTCGGCGCCGACCTGCGTGCCCGACAGCGTGACCACGTTGCCGTTGTTGTCTTCGTAACCGCCGCTGACGCCGAAGCGGACACCGAGCTCCTTCGCGAAGTCGTCGGTCGCGATGACGATGCGCGATTCGATCAGCACCTGCTGCACCGGGCGGTCGAGTGTCAGCACGAGATCGCGGATTTCGCGGATCTTGTCGGGCGTATCGTTGACGAGTAGCGTGTTGGTTCGTTCGTCGAAGGTCACCGAACCACGCGGCGAGAGAAAACCGCGCGTCGTGTCCGCGAGCGACTGGGCCTGTGCGCCGCCACCACCGGCACCACCGCCTGCGCTGTTGGAACGGCTCGACAGCAGCGCAGCAATGTCCTTGGCCTTGCCGTAGCTCACCTTGATATAGGCCGAATCCAGCTCCACGCGCTGTTCGAGTGCGATGCGCGCGTCTTCGAGCGCCTGCTCGCGATCGGCGATTTCCTTCTGCGGCGCGACCCAGATCACATTGTCGCGGCGGCGCTTGTCGAGTCCCTTGGCCTGCAGCACCAGATCCAGCGCCTGATCCCACGGCACATTGATGAGACGCAGGGTCACGTTACCGGTGACGGTGTCGGCCACGACGATGTTGAGATCGGACACATCCGCGATCAGCTGCAACACGGAACGCGTGGGAATGTCCTGGAAGTTGAAGGTCACGCGAGCCCCGGTGTATTCCGGCTCGGCGTTCTTGTCTTTCTTCTTCTCGGCATCGGCCTTCTTAGGCGCGATTTCCAGCACGTATTCGTTGCCCGACTGATACGCGAGCTGCTCGTACGGCCCCTTCGCGCTGATTTCCAGACGGGCTCCGTTTCCGCGGGCGCGCGCCTCGACGAACTGCACCGGCGTCGCGAAATCGAGCAGGTCCAGCCGCTGCGCGAGATTCGAGGGCAGCTGCGCGTTGTAGAGATCGAGCGTGATGTTGTCGCCATCGCGCTTCACGTCGGTCGTCGCGCCCTCACCCGAGAACGTCACGACGATGCGGCCCTCGCCGTTCTTTCCACGCCGGAAATCGATGTTCGCGACTTCCACGCCACGCGCGGCGACCGCCTTGTTCGGATCATTGGCGATCATCGCCGTTGCCGCCGACGATCCGGTCACGCCATTGCCGATGGTCAGGACCAGGTTCCTGCCGTCGATCTTGCTTTCATAGCTGGAAGGACGCACGAGGTCGACCACGACGCGCGTGCGTCCAGCCGCTTCGACCGCCGAAACCGAGGTCGTGGACCCGGTATTGATGTCCACACTGCGCTGGGACAGCGCGCTGCGTGTATCGGCCAGATCGAGGGCGATACGTGGTGGTGTATCGGTAGTGAATACCTGTGGGTCGCCCGGTGTCGACGAGAGTTGCAGCGTGACTTCCACCTTGCCGCCAGGCAGGGTGTTGTAGCTGATCTTCTCGAGCACGTTCTCGGCGCTTGCGGCGCCTGACGCGAACGTGGCCGCGAGCATCAATGCGGGCACGCACCGGCGCAAGAGGCGGGTCAAGGGACCGGAAGCGCGTCCCAGGTTGTTGGCAGCTGTCGTAGTCATGAAAGTTACCCCCAAATGGGCCTCTTATTGGTCACCGAGCGCGATGGACGCCTGGCGCTCCATCCAGCCGCCGGCCCCGTTGGGAACCAGCTCGACGAGTTCGATCCGATCTTCGGCAATCGCCGTGATGCGGCCGTAGTTCTGTCCAAGATAATTGTCTTTGTGTACGCGGTGGACCACGCCATCCGGGTCCTTGACGAGCCCTTCGATCGCGTCGCCGATACCGAGTGTGCCGACCATCGAAAGGCCGTCGAGCGGGTACTTCTCGAGCAGCTCCGGCGTACGGTTCTGGTCCGGGCGAGGTCCGTTGCCGCCTTCGGCGAGTTGCTCTTCGCGACGCTCTTCGAGACTCGGACTGAACGGGTCGCGCAATTCCACGCCGGCCGCGTCCTGACTCTTGTACTCGAAGGTCTCGAAAGTCTTGACGACCGGTAGCGGATCGATCGGAGCGCCTTTCTTCGCCTTCTCGGCAGCGACCCAATCCTCCAGATCACGCCGCCCCGCGGTACAGCCCGCGAGCGTCAGCAGGATCAGGGTGGGCACGAACAGCGTTCGTAAGCGCATGCTCATTTCGTAGCCCCCGTTGCCGGCTTGGCCGGTACAGCACCCGGTGCGGCCGGTTGCGCTGCAGCCGATTCATCGTCGTCCACGTAGCGGTACGTCTTCACCGTTCCCTCGAGTGCGAGCGTGCCGCTCGTCAGCGCCGTGCCCTTCGCCCCGCCCCCCGCCGGTGCCTGCGGGCGTAGCGATACGTCATGCATGGTCAGGATCACGACGCGTGGCAGCGACGCGACGCCGCTGATGAAAGCGCCGAACTGGTGATAGGAGCCGACCATGCGCAAGGTGATGGGCTTTTCGGCGTAGAACTCCTTGATCTGCTCCGCACCGGGCTGGAACAGGTCGTTCTCGATGCCTGACGAGAGTGCCGTCTGCGAGATGTCGACGAGCAGTTCCGGCATTTCGGTCTTGCTCGGCAACTGACGCAGCATCTGCCGCAGCATGTCCTTCATCTCTTCCAGCTGCTGGCGCAGGGCTTCGAGATTGACCGCCTTGGCCTGCTTCTTCGAGAAATCGGCGCGCAGGGTCTGTTCCTGCCGCTCCTTGCCCTCGAGTTCTTCCTGCTGGTTGCGGATCTGGAAGTACCAGCCGGCCAGGCAGATCACGCCGAAGAGCAGCACACAGAACGTCATCTTGACGCCCTGGGGCCAATTGCCCGAGTTCTGGAAATCGAGATCGCGGAAATCCGACAGCTTCATGGCTTGGCCCCCTGAGGTGCCGGCGGAACCGGTGTCGTCGCGGGCGCGCCCGCGGCGGCGTCGGGCGTCGTGCCGTCGGGATTCTCTTCGGAGCCGGCGGGCTTGCGCAGCTTCACGTCCATGGCGAAGTCGTAAGGCATGCGCTTTTCAGCCGTACGCTTGATTTCGGTCTTCTTCAGATCGGGATGCCCGAGCCACGGCGACGCTTCGACGTTGCGCATGTAGGTCGCGACACTCGCATTCGACTGGGCGACGCCTTCTAGCGTTAGGATGTCGCCGACCTGCTTGAGCGCGGTCAGGCGCACACCTTCGGGAATCGTGTGCACCAGCTCGTCGAACATGTGCACCATCTGCGAACGGTTGGCCTGGAGCTGCTCGATGACCTGCTTGCGCTGCAAGAGCTTGTTACGGGTCTTCTCGAGATCCTCGATCTCGGTGAGCTTCTTTTCGACTTCCTTGATCTGCGCCGTCAGGTAACTGTTGCGATCGATCTGGTTCTCGATGCGCGCATCCATCCAGAACATTGCGCCGAGAAATGCCGCGACGCCAGCGGCGCCGGCCATCCCCAGCATGATCAGAAATTCGCGTTTGCGCACTGCGCGCCGTTCGGCGCGCCAGGGCAATAGATTGATTCTTGCCATCAGTCGAAGCTCCTGAGCGCAAGCCCGCAGGCAATCATCAGCGCCGGCGCATCCTGGGCCAGCGTTTGCGCCTGCACGCGGGAGGACAGCGACATGTTCGCGAGCGGATTGGCCACGACGCTCGGAACCCCCAGTTGCTCTTCCACCATGTCCGCCACGCCGGCAATCGAGGCGCAGCCACCGGCCAGCACGACCTGATCGACCTTGCTGTATTCACTGCCGGCGAAGAAGAACTGCAGCAGACGACTGATCTGCTGGACCATCGCTTCCTTGAACGGCTCCAGCACTTCGATTTCGTAGGACTCGGGCAGCCCACCCTGCCGCTTGGCGAGACCTGATTCTTCGTAGGACAGCCCGTAGCGGCGCATGACCTCGTCGGTCAGCTGCTTGCCGCCGAAGACCTGTTCGCGCGAGTAGATCGTGCGCTGATTCTTCAGCACGATGAGCGTGGTCATCGTCGCGCCGACATCGACGACCGCAACGACCGCGTCCTTCGATACAGCGAGCTGGTCTGCAATCAGCTTGAACGCGTTCTCCATCGCGAACGCCTCGACGTCGACCACCTTGGCCGTGAGGCCCGCGAGGTCGAGGGCAGCCACGCGCAGATCCACATTCTCGGTGCGCGACGCGGCCAGGAGGACATTCACCATGTCCGGGTTGTCCTTGACCGGACCGAGCGGTTCGAAGTCGAGACTGACTTCTTCGATCGGATAGGGGATGTATTGGTTGGCCTCGACCTGGATCTGCCCTTCGAGGTCTTCCTCGGACAGATCGGCGGGCATGGGGATCACCTTGGTGATCACCGCAGAACCGGCCACGGCGGCGGCGGCGAACTTGGTCTTGGCACCGGAGCGGCTGAGCGCACGGCGGATCGCCTCGCCGACGGCCTCGACCTCGACGATATTCTTCTCGACCACCGCATTGGGCGGGAGCGGTTCGACCGCGTAGTGCTCGACGCGGTAGCGACCGCCCGACTGGCTGAGCTGCAGGAGCTTGACCGCCGTCGAACTGATGTCCACCCCAATCAGCGGCGGCGCTTTCGGACTGAACAGGCCCACATTTTTCCCCTTCCCACGCGCTCTTACGAGCGAAAGATGCGCAGTGACATTAAATACGAAACTTAACCAAATGGCAACGACCCGAAGAATATTCTCCAAGACGCTGAAATTCCATGGGATTTGTCACACAAAGCCGACTGCTACGCGACAAATTCGGCTATCGGCGCAAGCGGGGCAGGATCTATACTCCGGCCCAAGTCGCGCCGACTTTGACTGTCATCACATTCCCGGTTCATCATGCGCGTTTTCCTCCGCCTGGCCCGCTACGCGCTGTATCTCGCGCTCAGCGGAATCGTGCTCGGGTGCCTCGCAATAGGCATCGCTTACTGGCTGATCTCCCCTCGCCTGCCGTCGGTCGAGACGTTGCGTGACGTCCGGCTGCAGGTGCCGTTGCGAGTCTACACCGCTGACGACAAGCTGATCGCGACCTTCGGCGAGACGCGCCGCATCCCGGTCGCGATCGAGAATGTGCCGGCAAAGGTCAAGAACGCCTTCCTCGCGGCCGAGGATGCGCGCTTCTATGACCATCCGGGCTTCGACGTCCAAGGCATCTTCCGCGCAGTCTGGCACCTCGTACGCACCGGGGGCGACAAGGGGCCTGGCGGCTCGACGATCACGCAGCAGGTCGCACGCAACTTCTTCCTGAGCCCGGAACAGACCTACACACGCAAGATTTCGGAGCTGTTCCTTGCCCTGCGCATCGAGCGCGCGTTGAGCAAGGACGAGATCCTGTCGCTGTATCTCAACAAGATCTTCCTGGGCCACCGCGCCTACGGCGTTGGCGCCGCGGCGGAGTTCTACTACGGCAAGACGCTGGAACAGCTCGATCTCGGCGAATGCGCGATGCTCGCGTCCCTGCCCAAGTTTCCGTCGACGGGCAACCCGCTCTATAACCGCAAGCGCGCGGAAGAACGCCGCAACTACGTGCTCGCGCGCATGCACGAGAACAACTTCATCAGCGAGGCGGAGATGAAGGCGGCGATGGCGGAGCCCGACAAGGCCTACGCGCACGAGCCGCCGATAGAAGTCGAAGCGCCCTACCTCGCCGAGATGGTGCGCGTCGAGGCGCTGGAACGGCTCGGCGCCGACGCTCTGACCGACGGCTACAACATCCGCACGACGATCGACAGCCGTATGCAGGACGCGGCCAATCAGGCCGTACGCAACTCGCTGATCGAGTACGACCGGCGCCACGGCTATCGCGGCGCCGAAGCGCACGTGGACCTGGCCGTCGATGCCAAGCCCGAGGATTTCGCGCGCGAGCTCGCCAATTTCCGCGCCATCGCCGGACTGATCCCGGCACTGGTCACCGAGACCGGCAAGGAGCACGCGCAGCTCTATCTGGCCGACGGCCAGGCCGTCGTGCTCGACAAGAAAGCCGTCGAGTGGGCGCGCGCCTATCAGAACGAGAACAGCCGCGGCGGCGCCCCAAAGAGTGTGGACGCGGTGCTCAAGGTCGGCGACATCGTCCGGGTGGCGCGCGGCGACGAGGAAAACTGGACATTGGCGCAATTGCCTGCGGCACAGGCCGCACTGGTATCGCTGGACCCGGAGGACGGCGCGATCAGGGCGCTCGTCGGCGGCTTCAGTTTCGGTCGCAGCAAGTTCAATCGCGCCACCCAGAGTGCCCGCCAGCCTGGATCGAGCTTCAAGCCGTTTCTCTACGCCGCGGCGTTCGAGCACGGCTTTACGCCCAGCTCGATACTCAACGATGCTCCGCTGGTGTTCCCCGACCCGTCGCGACCCGACGGCGTCTGGGCACCCTCGAACGACGACGACAAGTTCGAGGGGCCCATGCGCCTGCGCGAGGCGCTCGTCAAGTCGGTGAACCTCATTTCCGTACGGTTGCTCGACGCGGTCGGCGTGCGCTATGCGCGCGAATTCATCACGCGATTCGGCCTGCCGCTCGAAGCGATGCCGGAGAATCTGTCCCTGTCGCTGGGCACGGCCTCGGTGGCGCCGCTGATGATGGCGCGCGGCTACGCCGTGTTCGCCAACGGCGGCATGCTCGTCGATCCGTATTTCGTCGCCAGCATCCGTGACCGCGACGGCAAGGAGATCTATACCGCACAGGCGCCCCGGGCCTGCCGCAATTGCCCCGAACGACTGCTCGACGACGCACGTCTCGCCCGCGAGGCCGCCGCACCGATGCCTGATGCGCGGACCCTGCCCGCCGCGACGGCGGAGTCGAGCCCCCGGTTCAATCCCATCCGCAGCGCGAATGCGGCCACGCTTCCGACCCCGGCGGCAGCCGAACCGGGCAAGCCGCGCCTAGCACCGCGCACGCTCGACGTGCGCACGGCGCACCTGGTCACCTCCCTGATGCGCGATGTCGTGCGGCGCGGCACCGGCCGCGCGGCCATGGATCTCAAACGCAACGACCTGGCCGGCAAGACCGGCACGACCAACGAGCATCGCGACGCCTGGTTCAGCGGCTTCAACGATCAGCTCGTGGCCAGCGTCTGGATCGGCTTCGACGATTTCAGCTCGCTCGGGCGTGGTGAATTCGCGGCCAAGGCCGCGCTGCCGATCTGGATCGACTACATGCGCGTTGCCCTCGACGGCAAGGCCGAGACGCCGTTCGTTCCGCCGCCGGGTATCAGCACCGCGCGTATCGATCCTGCAACCGGCTACCTCGCCTCGAGCGAGGACAGCGGCGCCATTCTGGAAATCTTCAAGAGCGAAGACATCGAGCGCCTGAGCGCCCCGCCACCGGAAGCCCAGATCGACGAAAGCCGCCAGGGCGAGGCCTACGACATTTTCTGATGACCGGCCGGCCGCACTCTCCGCCTAAACGCCGCCCCGGCAACGACCGGCGCGACGATCAGCGCCAGAGCATCGCCGCCGAAGCGGCGCGGCTCATCAGCGAACTCGGCATACGCGACTACCATCAGGCCAAGCTGCGCGCCGCCCAGCGGCTCGGCATCCGCGACGAACGCCACCTGCCCCGCAACACGGAAATCGAAGCGGCACTGCGTGAATATCAGCGGCTGTTCGGCGGCGAGGAACGCGTGGCGTATCTGCGCCAGTTGCGGGAAACGGCCGTGGAAGCGATGCATTTCTTCTCGCGTTTCGAACCGCGTCTCGTGGGCGCGGTGCTCGACGGCACGGCCGACCAGCATTCGGCGGTCTGCCTGCACCTCCACTGCGACGATCGCGAAAGCCTGCCGCTGCTCCTGGCCGAACGAGGCATTCCGTATGACCAGATCGACCGGCAACTGCGCTGGTCGGAGGACGATGTCGGTCGCTTCGACGCGTATCGTTTCAGCGCCGACGACATTCCGGTGGATCTGACCGTGCTGCCATTGTCGGCATTGCGCCAGGCGCCGCTCGATCGCATCGACGGCAGGCCGATGCGCCGCGCCAATCTGGCCGCCGCACGGCAGCTGCTGGAAGAAACCGCCACATAGCCCAGCCGTAGAAAACCCGGCAAGCGCCGGGTTTTCTGTCGTCTGCCGAACCGCTGCGGTCAGCGCTTTCCGGCGTCGACGTAATCGCGCGTCGGCGCGCCGGTGTAGATCTGGCGCGGACGGCCGATCTTGGCATCCGGCGTTTCATGCTGCTCGAGCCAGTGCGCCACCCAGCCCGCGGTGCGCGCGATTGCGAACATCACGGTGAACATCTCGGTCGGGATGCCGAGCGCCTTGTAGATGATGCCCGAGTAGAAGTCGACATTCGGGTACAGCTTGCGCTCGACGAAGTACGGATCCTTCAGCGCGGCCTGCTCGAGCTCCATCGCGACATCGAGCAGCGGATCATTGACACCGAGTTCGCCGAGCACCTTGTGGCACATCTCGCGAATGATCGTCGCGCGCGGATCGAAGTTCTTGTAGACGCGATGGCCGAAGCCCATCAGGCGGAACCCGGAATTCTTGTCCTTGGCACGCTCGACCGCCTTGCCGACGTTCTTCGCATCGCCGATCTCGGCCAGCATCTTGAGCACCGCTTCATTGGCGCCGCCGTGGGCCGGCCCCCAGAGCGCGGCGATGCCGGCGGCGACGCAGGCGTACGGGTTTGCGCCCGTGGATCCGACGAGGCGCACGGTCGAGGTCGACGCGTTCTGCTCGTGGTCCGCATGCAGGATGAAGAGCAGATCCAGCGCCTTGGCCGCGACCGGGCTCATCTGCAGCGGCTCGCTCGGCACTTCGAACATCATGTGCAGGAAACGCGCGCAGTATTCGAGGTTGTTGCGCGGATAGCGGATCGGCCAGCCGATCGAATAGCGGTACGCCGCTGCAGCGATCGTCGGCATCTTCGCGATCAGGCGGATCGCGGCCAGCTTGCGCTGCGCCGGATCGTTGATGTCGAGCGAGTCGTGATAGAACGCGGCGAGCGAACCGACCGCGGCCATGCACATGGCCATGGGATGCGCGTCGTAGTGGAAGCCCTGGAAGAAGTTCTTGAGTGACTCGCGCATCATGGTGTGATGCGTGACGTCATGCTCGAACTTCGCGAACTCGTCGCCCTTGGGCAGCTCGCCGTTGATCAGCAGATAGGCGACTTCGAGGAAACTGGAGTGCTTGGCGAGCTGCTCGATCGGGTAGCCGCGGTACAGCAGCACTCCCTGGTCGCCATCAATGAACGTCACCGCGCTTTTGGTCGCTGCGGTGGACATGAAGCCCGGGTCGTACGTGAAGTAACCCGTGTCCTTGTTCAACTTGCCGATATCGAAAGCAGGATCGCCCATGGTTCCGGCGACGACCGGCAATGCGGTCGAACGGTTGGACGCAGCATCGGTAAGGACAACAGTCTTGTCGGACACGGGCAAACTCCTGGGTCTCTGTACGGGCGCCGCAGCGGCTCGTCGCCGCAGCGTGTGCGCCGCCGGCGATGCCGGCAGGCGCGCGTTAATGCGCGATTATCGCACAGGCGTTTGAATCGGAAACCGTGCCGTCCGGGCGCAACCGTGTGGAGTCCCTGCGACTTTCGTCCAGTTGCCGCGCGAAACCCCGAGCGCTGGCGAATTTTGCGCGCGCGAACGAAAACGCCGACCCGGAGGTCGGCGTTTTCGTGGTTCAGTGACCGAAGTTGCAGTCGGGCGGCTGGCCGCCGCGACCGGCTTACTTCTTGGCGGCGTAGCGGCGGTTGAACTTGTCCACGCGGCCACCGGTGTCGACGATCTTGTGCTTGCCGGTGTAGAACGGGTGCGAGGCGCTGGAAATATCGATCTTGACCAGCGGATATTCCTTGCCATCTTCCCACTTGATGGATTCCTTGCTCGTCATCGTCGACCGCGTAAGGAACGAGAAGTCGGTGGTCACATCCTGGAACACCACCGGGTGGTACTTCGGATGAATGTCGGCTTTCATGGTGGCTCCGGAGCTGAAACGTAGGCGGAAAAGAGCGGCATGTTAGCGTCCGCAGCCGGGGTCGCGCAAGCCCGCCAGGGATGACGAATGCGGCAGCCCCGCCCCGTGCCGTCCTCGGCCATGCACCGCGCGCACCGCGCGCACCGGCGCACCGGCGCGGCTCGGGGAACGGCCGCGAGGCTGCGGCATAATCCCGCGCCCGCAATGGAGTTTCGCCCCCGATGAGAGCCTGGCTGCGCGTGTTCGTTCCGTTGCTGACCCTGGGCCTGCTGGCCGGCACGGCCGGCGCACAGGAGTCGCTGCAGGCCTGGCGTGCGCAGCATGCGGAGATACGGGTGGCTGCGGACCCCGACTTCGCACCGATCGACAGCGTCGACGCCAACGGTCAACAGTACGGGCTTGCGGCAGACTATATGCGCCTGATTGCAGAGCGATCCGGCCTGCGCTTCCGTATCGTGCCCGTGAAGACCTGGAAAGACGCGCTGCAGGCGCTGCGCGAACGGCGCGTGGACATGCTCTCGAGCGCATTCGCGTCGCCGACCCGGGCCGAGACCGCGCTGTTCAGCGCCGCCTACCTGCGACTGCCGTGCGTCGCTTTCGTGAGGCGCGCGACAGGCATCGAGCGTGTCGACCAGATCGACTCGCAGCGCATCGCCGTGGCCGAACAGCACGTCTGCCATGAGGCATTGAGCACGGTTGCGCCGAATGCCGCGATCCAGGCCTACCCGTCGACGGCTAAGGCACTCAATGCCCTGATGCAGGGCAACGCTGACGTACTCGTCGGCGACCTGGTCACGGCACAGACCGCCGCCAGCCGCAGTGGCGTGCGCAATCAGCTCGTCGTGGTGGGCCAGGTCGGCAGCGACGAAGCACTCGGCTTCGCGATCCGCAGGGACTGGCCCGAACTCAAGCAGATACTCGATGAGGCACTGGCCGACATCGACGTGACCGAGGAGACGCGGCTGCGCCAGCGCTGGCTCAAGGATCTGCTGTCCGGCGCGGGCGCCGATGCGACGGCAAGCACGGACGCGTTGCCGGCCAGCGTCGGCCCCGCGTTGAAGGCCGCGCGTCAGACTCTGGCCGAGGCGAAGGATACCGACGCCGCGCAGACCGAGGCGATCCGCGGGCTGCTTGACGCAGCCCAGGCCGATGACGACCGCGCAACCGCACTCGTCGGCGAATTGCGAACGTTGCGCGCGGAAGCCGCGACGGCAGCGGCCGATGCGGCCGCGCTGGAGCAGGAACTGCTGCAGGACAACACCGCCGCACTGCTGGCGTGGCGCGCGAGTCTTTCCGAGCGCGCGAGCGTGACCCAGCTCGAGGCGCAGCGCAGCGACGAACGGGCGGCCCTCGCCAACGCCCAGGCCGAGGTGGCGCAGCTGCAGCTACGCGTCGCCGGACAGCACGAGCGCCCGGCGCAGATCCGCGACGAACTGAAACGGGCACAGGCGGACGCCGAAAAGGCGGGCCAGCCCGCCGCGGCCGAGAAAGACGCACCGGCGCCGCTGGCCGAAGCGAACCGCCTGCGCCGCCAGGCCGCGCTGCGCCTCGCACTCGCACGCATCGCGAAGCTGGAGGAGGAACTGCGCGACTACGACCCGCTGGTGCGCCTCGAATCGGCGCGACTGCGGCAGCGGCAGCGCGAGGTCAGCGAGCGACAGCACAAGGCCGACGCATTGCAGAGCCTGATCCTGGACCGCACGCGCGCCCTCGCACTCAGCCTGAGCGCGCGTCTGCAGGAAGAGGCGGCCGACATGGCCGAAGACAATCCGGTCGTTCACGACATCGCACGCCAGAACGCGGCGTACGGACTCGAACTCGTGCAACGCGTCGCCCATCTGGCCGAAGTCCGCGAGAGCCGCGACACCTACGCACGCCTGCGCCGCGAAACCGCACTCGCACTCAAGAACACCACCGAACGGGTCAAGTACAGCGGCGTCACCGAAGCCGTGGGGCTGGTCCTGCTCGCCGAGCGGCGCAAACTGCAGCCGGTCCCGGTACTCCGGCGCAAGCTGGCGGCGCTGCAGACCGAGCTCGCACAGACGCGCATCGCCCTGGTCGAGCTGCGTGAAACCGGCGACCTGCTCGCCGACCCGTCGGTACCGGTCGCTGCCGAACTCAAACGCTTGCCGCCCGACATGGTTGCCGCCGACGGCACGCTGCGCCAGACCCTCTACCGACTGTTCGCGACGCGCGCCGAGGTCGTACCGCAATTGAGCCTGGTGCAGACCCGGCTTGCCGACAGCCTTGCCGACGCAGAACAGGAACTGTCCGGACTCGTGCAGGACACCGCGACCCTGCGCGACCTGCTCGACGCACGCCTGCTGTGGACTCCGAGCCACGCACCGCTCGACCGGCGGGTGTTCGCCGAATCGGCACGTGGCGCGCTCGACATGCTGCAGCCAGGGCGCTGGTGGGAGGCGCTGCGGCAGACCGGACGACTGGCCTGGGCCTCGCCGTGGCCCATGCTGTTCGGCGGCGGGCTCGTCGTCGCGCTGTGGTACTGGCGCCGCCGCGTGCCGGCGCGGCTGGACGTGCTGGCGCAACCGACCCGGCGCATCCGCACCGACCGCTACCGACTGAGCGGACAGGCCCTGCTGTTGAGTCTCGCGGCCGCCCTGCCCTGGCCGATCCTGGTCTGGGTCCTGTCGCACCTGCTCGCGCGCGCCGGTGAAACTGGCTACGCGTTCGCCGACTCGCTGAGCCTCGCGCTCGGCGAACTCGTCGCGCCACTGTACGCGCTCGAGTTCCTTCGCTGGCTCAACACCGAAAAGGGGCTCGCCGCAGCGCATTTCCGCTGGCCGCAGGGCCGTCGCCAGGCGCTGGAACTGCTGCGGCGCTGGACGACGCGCGCGCTGCTGCCGGTGCAGTTCTTCCTTTCTCTGTACTTCCTCTACGGCGAACAGCTGGCCAACGCCGACCTCGCGCGCGTCGTTTTCGTTTCCGCCAGCCTGCTCATGGCCTGGCTGTGCTGGCGTGTGCTGGCACCCGGTGCATTGTGGTCACAGCGCAGCGGCCAGCATGAGCCGCTACGGACTCGCCAGTTGCTGCGCCTGCTGCTGACCGCGCACGCGCTGGGCCTGGGCGTGCTGGCGATCGCCGGCTATTTCCTGACGGCGATGGCGCTTGCGGCCCCCTTCGTCGAATCGGCAATCGCGGTGCTTGCGATCAGCGTGCTGAACGGCATGGCCTTGCGCTGGCTTTCGCTGGGCGAACGCCGGCTGGCGCTCAAACGCATGGAGGACCGACGCGACGACCAGGCCGCACGCGACGACTCCGATCCCGAATCTCGCCCGGAATTCGCCGCGGAGGCCGAGCAGATCACATTGGCCAGCATCAATCAGCAGACCCGCCGCCTGCTGCGCGCGCTGACGTTCGTCGCGCTGGCCGGCGTCCTGCTCTGGGTCTGGTCCGACGTAACACCCGCGCTGGCCTATCTCGGCGACATCGGCGCATGGACGACGAGCTACGTCGTCGATGGCAAGAGCATCACGGTACACGTGACGTTGCGTTCACTGCTGTTCGCGGCGGTCGCACTGATGCTGACCTGGGTCGCGACACGCAATATTCCGGGCCTGCTCGAGATCGGCGTGCTGCGCCGCCTCGATGTGGATGCCCCGACGCGCTACGCGATCACCGCGGTCGCACGCTATGCGCTCGCCATCGTCGGCACCGTGTTCGGGTTGTCGCTGCTGGGACTGCGCTGGGGGCAACTGCAGTGGATGGCTGCGGCACTGACCGTCGGCCTCGGCTTTGGTCTGCAGGAAATCTTCGCCAACTTCGTCTCGGGACTGATCGTGCTGTTCGAGCGTCCGATCCGGGTCGGCGACATCATCACGATCCGCGGCGTGGAAGGCACTGTCACGCGCATTCGCACCCGCGCAACCACGATCGTCGACTGGGACAACCGGGAGGTCGTGATTCCGAACAAGACCTTCATCACCGACCAGCTCACGAACTGGACATTGACGGACACCACCACGCGCGTCGTGATCAAGGTCAGCGTCGCCTACGTCAACGACCCCGATCAGGTACGCGCCCTGCTGCTCGAACTCGCGCGCGCTCATCCGAAAGTGCTGAAGGAGCCGGGGCCGAACTGCTGGTGCGTCGCTCTGGCGACGAATTCGCTCGACTTCGAGCTGACCGTGTTCGTCGGCGCGACGTTCGAGCGCAGCCTCGTGCGCAATGATCTGCACGGCGCGATCCTGCGCGAGTTCCGCAACCGCGGCGTCGCGATTTCCGTGACGCCGCAGATGGACGTGACCCTGCATCGGCCGGCGTCGATGGCGGGTGTCGCCTCCACGGCCGTCGCAGGCGCCTCGCCCGCAATGACGCGCCGCGGCGAGACCTAGACGCCCAGTGCGCCGGCGATCATCGCCTCGAACCGGGACTGATCGACGTCCAGCACGATGCGCGCATTCGCCGGACGGCCGCTGCGCCCGTCCCAATCGACGACGGTCGCGCCGCGAGTGAGACTGCCGCCGAGTTCGATCGCGACATGGCGATGCTCGGCGCGCTGTACACAGTCCGGATCGAGCACGACTGCCATGGCGAGCGCATCGGCCAGCACGATGCCGGGCCGCCCGCGCTCACGCATGAAAATCCGGATCTTGCGCGAAATCGCATCGTAAAGCCGTGCACGCGCGTCGCCCGCCGCGAGCCACCGCTCGAAGCGGTCAAGGGGAATGCCGTGACGCATCGTCGCCTCCCAGTCGACGAGCTCGAACTGCGGCCAACTCGAGAACACGATGTGTGCCGCCTCGGGATCGAAGCCGATGTTGAACTCGGCCGGCACCGAGGTGTTGCCACGCCCGGTCACAGCGCCCCCCATGATGACCAGGCGCGCCACGCGCTGCGGCAGCGTCGGATCGAGGCGCAGCGCCAGTGCCAGATTCGTGAGCGGCCCCAGCGCGACGAGCGTCAGGGCGCCGGGCCTTTCGCGCGTGAGGCGGATCAGCGCGAGCGCCGCATGCTCGGCTTCGGCCCGGCGTTGCGGCGGCGGCAAACCGGCATCGCCGAAACCATCGGCGCCATGCACGAACGCCGCATCGGCAGCGGGCAGGACCAGCGGCTCGGCGCAACCGGCGAACACCGGCGTATCCGCCACAACGAGTTCGGTCAACCGCAAGGCGTTGGTCACGGTATGCCCCAGTCCCACATTGCCGGCCGCGATCGTCAGCGCGGCGACATCGGCCTGCGCGTAGGCCATCAGCAGCGCGAGTGCGTCGTCGACACCCGGATCGGTGTCGATCAGCAGACTGTGTTTCATGGATCTCCTCGTATGCCGTCATGGGAAACGGCCGCGCCCAGGGCGCGGCCGGATCGGCCAGCATACGCGATACGCCTGTGCAGGCGCCGACTGCGGCGCGCGAGAGCGTTTACTCGAATGCGTCGGAAAACAGTAGCGCGCTGTCCCACTCGACGTGGTCAAAGTGGCAGTAGCTGTAGCCCGGGTTTGCTGCCGTCGTCTGGCGATGGATCAGCGATACCCAGGCAGCGCCGCTGCCACGCGGCGCGGTGCGCGTGATCTCAAGGGTTTCGAACACCCCATCGTTGCGCGTGTTCGCGGCCGAAGCCGCCAGCAGCAGGCCCGCCGTGGTATTGCAGTCGACGCGATTGAGTACTTCGATGCGCAGCTCGCAGGAAGCATTCGGCTTGAGCTGCGACGAGACCGCCGCGCGCAGGGTGAACGGACCCGGCGCCAGTTTCACGCATTGCCCCCAGAAATCCTCGCGTGCGCCGCTGCGGAAATTGCGTACCCGGCCGCTGCCGGGAGCCGGCGACCCGACGCTCGCATCCCAGAACAGCTCGCCCCCGGTGCCGCGGTCCAGATACCAGCGCCAGTTTGTCGGTGCGGACGCGGTCACCGGGTCGGTGTCGAAATCCGGATTGCGCAAGGTGGCCAGCGGCGGAGGCAGGGGTTCCATCCAGGCAGCGGCGAGCAGGAGGCTGGCAAGGGCTTGCATGGGCAGGGCTCCCGGGACGAGGCGCTCGCACTATACCCCTGCCCCTGGAATGCGTCGTGCGCGGCCGTCGTTCGGCCGGGACCGCACGTCGGCTCAGGCACCTGCGTAGCGAGCTGAAGCACCGATCCAGCGCGCGACGATGCGCTCGGCCAGAGCCGGGTAGCCGGCCAGCAATGCCTCACCGACGCGCTGCACGCTTGGCAGCAGCGTCGCGTCCCGCTGGATGTCGGCGATGCGGAATTCCAGACGGCCGGTCTGGCGGGTGCCGAGCATCTCCCCGGGACCACGCAGCTCCAGATCCTTTTCGGCGATACGGAAACCATCGTTGGTTTCGCGCATGACGTTGAGCCGCGCCCTGGCGAGCGGCGACAGCGGTGGCTGATACAGCAATACGCAACTCGACGCGATACTGCCGCGCCCCACCCGTCCGCGCAGCTGGTGGAGCTGGGCGAGCCCCAGGCGCTCGGCGTTCTCGATGACCATGAGGCTCGCATTCGGCACGTCGACGCCGACCTCGATCACGGTGGTCGCGACCAGTACGGCGATCTCGCCGGCCTTGAACGCGTCCATGATCGCGCTTTTCTCCTTGGGCTTGAGCCGCCCGTGCACGAGGCCGACGGTGAGTTCCGGCAGCGCCGCGCTGAGTTCGACATGGGTGACCTCGGCCGCCTGTGCCTCCAGCAGCTCGGTCTCCTCGATCAGGGTACAGACCCAGTACACCTGACGACCATCCAGGCAGGCCGCGCGAATGCGCGCGATGACCTCCTCACGCCGGGCATTGGCGACGACGACGGTCGTGACGGGGGTGCGACCCGGCGGAAGCTCGTCGATGACCGAGACGTCGAGATCGGCGTAGGCCGTCATGGCCAGCGTGCGCGGAATCGGTGTCGCGGTGAGCACCAGCTGGTGCGGAATGTGTTCGCCCTCGCGCCCCTTGTCACGCAGCGCAAGGCGCTGATGCACACCAAAGCGATGCTGCTCGTCGATGATCGCGAGACCGAGCCGGCGAAACTCGACCCCCTCCTGCATCAGCGCATGCGTGCCCACGACGACGCCGGCCCCCTCGGCGACGGCCGCCAGTGCGGCCTTGCGCGCGCGCCCCTGTACCTTGCCCGCGAGCCATACGACATTGACGCCGAGCGGTTCCAGCCAGCCGCGCAGCGTACGCAGGTGCTGTTCGGCCAGCAGCTCGGTCGGCGCCATCAGCGCGGCCTGGTGCCCGGCTTCGACGGCAGTCAGCGCCGCGAGCGCCGCGACGACCGTCTTGCCCGAACCAACATCGCCCTGCACGAGGCGAAGCATCGGTTCGCTCACGCGAAGATCGGCAGCGATCTCGGTGCCCACGCGGCGCTGTGCCTTCGTCAGTGAGTACGGTAAGGCACGCAGCAACTGTTCGCGCAGCAGGCCATCGCCCTGCAATACCGGCGCACGCTGCCGGCGCACGGCATTGCGCAGTTGCCTGAGGCTCAGGTGATGGCTCAGCAATTCCTCGAACGCGAGCCGCTGCTGCGCCGGATGCGTGCCGAGCAACAGCTGCGAAACGTCCGCGTCCGGCGGCGGTCGATGCACGAACAGCAGCGCCTTGCGCAGCGCTGCGAGCTTGAGTCCTGCACGCAGTGCTGCCGGCACGAGCTCGAGCTCCTCGTCGGGTGGAAGCCGAGCGAGTGCGAGCTGAATCAGGCTGCAGATGCGCTTTTGCCCCAGTCCTTCGGTCGTCGGATAGACCGGGGTCAAGGTTTCCTCGACCGCTGCGGGCTCGTCGCCGGCGATGCGCTGGTAGTTCGGATGCACCATCTCGAGGCCGTGCTGGCCGCGCCTCACCTCGCCGTAGCAGCGCAGCCGCGTCCCCTGCCGCAGCTGGCTGGCCTGCGATGCATTGAAATGGAAGAAGCGCAGGGCCAGTGTTTCCCGCGAGCCGTCACTGATCGCGACGCGCAACAGGGGACGTCCTCGAAAGCTGCGCTCCACGGCGTCGATGACGCCTTCGACCTGAGCCGGCTCACCCGGCAACAGATCGGCGATCGGCACCAGGCGCGTGCGGTCTTCGTAGCGCAGCGGCAGGTGAAACCACAGATCCTGAAGCACGGCCATGCCGAGACGTGCGAGACATTCACGCAGCGCGGGACCCACCCCGGGCAGCGTCGTCAGCGGCTGAAGACCCGCATCCGCCTGCGTCATGCCGTCGGACACACGCGCTCGCGCGTCAGCCGCGCACCAGCACGAGGTCGACCTCGACCTGCGCGCCGCGCGGCAGCGCCGCGACGCCGATGGTCGATCGCGCTGGGTATGGCTGCTGGAAGTACTCGGCCATGACCGCGTTGACCGCGGCAAAATTCGACAGATCGGTCAGGTAGATGCCGACGCGCACGACGTCGGCGAAACGTGCGCCGCCTGCTTCGACCACGGCACGCAGGTTGTCGAACACTCGACGTGCCTGCGTATCGATGTCGCCGGTGACCAGCTCGCCGGTGGCCGGATCGAGGGGAATCTGTCCCGAGGTGTAGATCGTGTTGCCGACCTGCACGGCCTGGGAATAGGGACCGATGGCCTTCGGCGCGTGGTCGCTGGCGATGACGGTGCGGGACATGGCACATCCTCAATGCTATGGGGCGAAGCGGCGATTCTAGCGACGCGCCACGCCAGCAGCTAATGATGCCGCACTGCCTCAGACCGGATGGCGGTAGACACCGTGCACGACGCCCAGCCGGCGGACACGACGCATCACGTCAGCCAGATGCTTGCGATTGCGCACCTCGATCGTGAACACGATGATCGCCGACATCACGCCGCGATCCTGGTACTCGACGTTCTCGATGTTCGAGTTGCTCTCGGCAATGGCGGCCGCCACCGAGGCGAGCACGCCGGGCTTGTTCTGGATGTCGACGCGCAGCTCGCACTTGTAGTCACCGCTGACGTCGCGGTCCCATTCCATCGCGATGCAGCGTTCCGGTGATTTGCGGAACTCGGGCACGTTCGGACATTCGAGCCGGTGAACGACGATCCCTTTGCCGGCCGACATGAAACCCATGATCTCGTCGCCGGGCAGCGGATGGCAGCAGTTGGCGAAGGTGAGCACGCCGCGTTCGGCGCCAGTGATGCGGATACTCTCTGCGGTGCGCGATACGCGCAACCGTGTCTTGCCGCCCTTGAGACGCAGCAACTGTGTCGCGACGTGTTCGGCGACGCGGTTGCCGAGCGCGATGTCGGCGAGCAGTTCCTCGAGCCGGCGGAACTTCTGCTCGGCAAGATAGCTGTCGAGCACTTCGCCCGGAATGCCCTCGAGCGCGATGCCGACCTGGTCCAGCGCGCGATCGAGCATGCGATGCCCCAGCTCCACCGCATCCTCGTGCTGGAGGCGCTTCAGGTGGTGGCGGATCGCGGTACGCGCCTTGGCCGACACGACCCATTCCAGCCACTGCGGATGCGGCTGCGCCGACGGGGCCGTGATGATCTCGACGGTCTGTCCGCTCGTCAGCCGGGTACGCAGCGGCGCGAGCTTCTTCTCGACGCGCGCGGCCACCGCATGGTGACCGACCTCGCTGTGCACCGCATACGCGAAGTCCAACGCCGTCGCGTTGCGCGGCAAGGCGAGGATCCGCCCCTTGGGTGTGAACAGATACACATCGTCGGGGAACAGGTCGACCTTGACGTTCTCGATGAACTCGAGCGAGGAGGCCGTACGTGACTGACTGTCGACCAGGCCCTCGACCCACTCCCGCGCGCGCGACTGCGCGGCGTTGCTCTGGCCGCCGCCAGCCTTGTAGGCCCAGTGCGCGGCGACGCCGCGCTCGGCGACCGAGTTCATTTCCTCGGTACGGATCTGAATTTCGATGGGCGCACCGAACGGCCCGAACACGACCGTGTGCAGCGACTGGTAGCCGTTGACCTTCGGGATCGCGATGAAATCGCGGAACCGTCCGTCCATGGGTTTGTACAGGCCGTGCACGGCGCCGAGCGCGTGGTAGCAGCGCATCACGCTGTCGGTGACCACGCGGAAACCGTAGACATCCATCACCTGCGCGAACGATTTGTGTTCGTTGCGCATCTTTGTGTAGATGCTGAACGGCGATTTGATGCGACTGACCACGCGCGCGACGATGCCTTCCGAAGCGAGCCTTGCCGACAGCGCGGCCTCGATCTTGGTCATCGCTTCGCGCCGGTTGCCAAGCGCGCTCTTGATGCGTGTCTCGATGACCCGGTGGCGGTCCGGATACATCGCACGGAACCCGAGCTCCTGCAGTTCGCCCTTGAAGCGGTTCATGCCGAGCCGCTGGGCGATGGGCGCATAGATCTCCAGCGTCTCGCGCGCGATCCGACGTCGCGAAGCCGGCTCCATGGCCCCGAGCGTGCGCATGTTGTGCAGCCGGTCGGCGAGCTTGATCAGGATGACGCGGAGATCGCGCGCCATCGCGAGCAGCATCTTGCGGAAACTCTCGGCGGCGGCCTCCTGGCGGCTCTTGAACTGCAGCTTGTCGAGCTTGGTGACGCCGTCGACGAGTTCGGCGACGGGCTCGCCGAACTCCGCAGCGAGCTCGGTGCGCGTGAGCTCGGTGTCTTCGAGCGTGTCGTGCAGGATCGCGGCAATGATGGTCTCGTGGTCGAGACCCAGATCGGCCATGATCGACGCCACCGCGACCGGGTGCGTGATGTAAGGTTCACCGCTCTTGCGCTTCTGGTCACGGTGCGCGTGCGCGCCGACCTCATACGCGCGCCGCACAAGGGCTACCTGCGCCAGCGGCAGGTAGCCATGAAGCTTCTCTTCCAGCGCGCGAACGTAGGCGGGAGGGTCGCTCAACGCCGGCGCCTGCTGCGACATCAGGGCCGTATCCACGGGGTACTCCGCCGGAGGACGGGCCGATGCACCACACCGGCCCCGGGAGAGGTATTACAGATCGTCGCCGCCGCCCTTGAGGTCGTCGTCGACTTCGGCTGCGGCCCATTCCAGCGCTTCGCGTTCGGCGCGTTCGCGTTCCAGCTTGTCGACGTGTTCGATCAGGGCATTGTCGACCTTGCCTTCGGCGATCTCGCGCAATGCGAGCACGGTCGGCTTGTCGTTCTCGGCGCTGACGAGCGAGTCGGCACCTTTGGCAAGCTGACGCGCACGCTTGGTCGCCATCAGTACCAGTTCAAAGCGATTGTCGACGACCTGCAGGCAGTCTTCTACGGTTACTCGGGCCATGTGAACCTCAAAATCAAAAAAATCAGACGCTTGTATGCCGGCATTGTAGCCGGCGCGTTCGCCGGGGCGCAAACCCGGGTTTGTACCACAGCGGCCGTCCCGGTGTAGACTTCGCAGTTCGCGTGCGAATTCGCCGGGCCGTCCGCGGCCTCTCTCCGCCGTCGGCCCGACAAAAGGACGACTTGATTCTGCGAAGATCGGCCCGAATTGCCCCGCGCCCCGCTCTGCAGGAAGCCGTCCGCATGCCACTCTCCCCGCGCTGGAAGCCGCTCAAGACGCCGCTGCTGGTGGCTTTCAGCATCCTGCTGGCAGGTTGCACCATCGCGAAGCCGCGGACGGACGATCCGTGGGAGCGCTGGAACCGCAAGGCCTATGCGTTCAACGATGCCGCCGACAGGACCGTGATCCGCCCGGTCGCCGTCGGCTATCGCAAGATCACGACACCGAACATGCGGCGCGTGCTGAGCAATTTCTTCAGCAACCTGCGCATGCCGATCACGATGGTCAACAATCTGCTGCAGGGTCGTCCCAAGGACTTCACCCGCAGCACGGGGCGTTTCGTCGTGAACACCACTCTCGGCCTCGTCGGTTTCTTCGACCCGGCGAGCCAGATGGGACTCAAGCTGCAGGAACAGGATTTCGGCACCACCCTGGCCAAATGGGGCGTGCCCGACGGCCCGTACCTGGTCCTGCCGCTGCTGGGTTCGACGACGGCACGTGACGTGTTCCGCTTTCCGGTCGACCGCTTCTTCGATCCGCTGGCCTGGTACGCGGGCGATCGCGACCTGAAATATCAGGCGGAGTACATACCTACCTGGCTGTTTCTCGTGACCTTGCGCTCACGCGGCATCGATGCGGAAGGACTGCTCGAAGGCGTCTACGACCCCTACGTGTTCTATCGCGACGCCTACCGCCAGCAACGTGTCTACCAGATCTACGACGGCAATCCGCCGGTCGAGGTCATCGAGCAGTTGCAGGGTGTCGGCGACGACTTCGACCCGGAAGAACTGCTCGACGAGCAGCGCAGCATCAACGCCCCGCTGCCCCAAAGCGCCGAGGCCGGCACGTCGTCCGGCGTCGATACGCAGAACCATTGACCGCCACCGGCGCCGCGCCGGCTTTCAGGGGTCGGCGCCCACCCCGAGCAACGCCTCCACCTCGCCGAGCTGTGCGAGCGCGCGCAAGGTGGCGGGCAACGCCGTGATCGTGAGTGTCGAGCCGCTTGCCAGCGAGGCGCGGCGCAGGGCGAGCAGTACGGCGAGCCCGGCACTGTCGCTCGCGGTCACTCCGGCGAGGTCGAGCGTGGACACGTCGCCGCGCAGGACGGCCCGCCGCGCATCGGCCAGCGCACGGGCGGCAGTCGCGAACACGAGCGCGCCGGACATCGCGAGCACGCCGGGCGCCGGGGACGACAGCTGCACTGGCGCAGCGGCACTCATTGCTGCGGGTTCTTCTCGAGGCTTTCCAGCGCTTTCTCGCCCTGGGTTTCCAGGCGTGTGATCAGCTGGTCGAGGCTGGATTTCGCGATCTCGGCCGACACCTGATTGCGATAATTCGTCACGTAGGAGATGCCCTCGATGATGACGTCGTAGGCCTTCCAGTCGCCGTCACGGGTCTTGCGAAACGCGTAGTCGACCGGAACCCGCTTGCCGTCGTCGAGAATGACTTCGGTGCGCACGAGGGAGCGCTTGTCGTTGAGCTCGCCCTTGTAGGGCGCGATGTCGATGCGGCCGCGCGTGTAATTGAGCAGGCCTTCGGCATAACGATGAGCAATCGAGTTGTAGAACGCCTTGGCGAAGCGCGTGCGCTGCTCCGGCGTGGCGCTCCGGGCGTTCTGGCCGAGCACGAGGATGGACGCGTAGTCGATGTCGAAATGCGGAAGCACGATGCCGTCGATGAGCTTGATCAGCTGGTCGCGGTCGTTGCGCAGCGCGTCCTTGCGTCCCTCCAGCGCCTTGGCGAGATCATCGGCGATACCCTGCACGACAGCATTGGGATCGGCCGGAGCGGCCTGTACCGGCGGCAATGCCGCAAGCAACAGGATCGCGAGCAGCGGCAGCATTTTGCGCAAAACACTCATGGTTCTACCTCAACGAGTCGCAGGTTCGGGAGTAGCGGGCGGTTTTTCTGCGGCGGGCTTGCTGGCCGGACCATCGCCGCTGCCGACGAGATACTTGCCGATCAGCTCTTCGAGTTGCATGGAACTCTGCGTGAGGATGATCTCGTCGCCGTTCTTGAGCATGTCCGGCGAGCCGCCCGGCTTCAGCGCAACGTACTGATCACCCAGTAAACCACTGGTGAACACCGCGGCGGCCGAGTCGTCGGGCAACTGGTCGTAGCGATTGTCGATCGCCAGCGTGACCAGCGCTTCGAGCCGGTCGGGCTCGAGCTGGATTTCCGACACGCTGCCGATGCGCACGCCGGCGATCTTCACCGGCGCACGCAGCTTGAGCTGACCCACGTTGGTGAACCGCGCCTTCAGCGCGTAGGTCGGCCCTTGCCGGTAGTTGGCGAGGCTCGTCGTCTGCGTCGCGAGATAGCCGAGCGCGGCGAAGCCGAGCACGATGAAAAGGCCTGTGCCGATCTGGTGGGAACGTCGTTGGGTCATGGCATCACTCGCCGCATCACATCAGGAACGCCGTCATCAGGAAATCGATGGCGAGGGTAAGAATCGAGGAATAGACGACGGTGCGCGTCGTCGCGTAGGCAACGCCTTCGCTGGTCGGTGCCGTCGAATACCCCTGAAAGGTGGCCACCAGTGTCACGATGCCGCCGAACACCGTGCTCTTCCAGACGCCGTTCATCACGTCGGTCCAGACGTCGACGGCCCCCGTCATGTTCGACCAGAACGTGCCGTTGTCGAGGCCGAGCCAGGTGACCGCCACCAGGTGTGCGCCGAAGATCGCCAGCGCATTGAAGATGCTCGCTAGCAGCGGCATCGCGATGATGCCGGCCAGGAAGCGCGGGGCGACCACGTAGGCAAGCGGATCGACCGCCATCATCTCCATGGCCGCGAGCTGGTCGGTGGCGCGCATCAGGCCGATCTCGGCCGTGATCGAGGTGCCTGCGCGGCCGGCAAACAGCAGCGCCGTGACGACCGGGCCGAGTTCGCGGTACAGCGCGATGGCGACCACCGTGCCCACTGACGCGGTGCTGCCGAATCGCGACAGCACGTCGTAGAGCTGCAGTCCCAGCACGAGGCCTATGAACAGCCCGCACGTCATGATGATGACGAGGCTCATCGCGCCGACGAAGAAAATCTGTCGCACGGTCTCGGCGAAATGACGCAGGCTGCGCGGCAGTGCAGCGATCACCTGCAGCAGGAACAGCCCCATGGCGCCGATCTGCGCGAGACCGTCGCTCAAAACACCATTACGAGCTGGCTTGCCGTTCATGCGCCTGCCTTCGTGAAACCGAGGTCGGCCGCATAGTCACGTGCCGGGTAGTGGAACGGTACTGGGCCGTCGGCCTCGCCGCCGAAGAACTGGCGTGTCCAGTCGGTTTCGCCGCGCACGAGTTCCTCGGGCCCACCCTGTGCGGCGATCCTGCCGGCAGCGATCAGATAGATGTGATCGGCGACGCGACTGATGGCGGACAGTTCGTGCGCAACCACAATGCTGGTGAGTCCCAGGGTGCGGTTGAGCACGCGGATCAGCTTGAGCACCTGATTGAGCGCGATCGGGTCGAGTCCGACGAACGGCTCGTCATAGATCAGCAGCATGGGATCGCGCACGATCGCACGTGCCAGCGCGACACGGCGCGCCATGCCACCGGAGAGCTCGGAAGGCATCAGGTCCGCCGCGCCCCGCAGGCCGACGGCCTGGAGCTTGGGCAGCACGATATTGCGAATCAGCTCCTCGGGCAGCCGCGCATGCTGACGCAACGGGAACGCGACATTCTCGAACACACTGAAATCGGTCAACAGCGCCGAGTTCTGGAACAAGTAGCCGATGCGCTCGCGCAGATCGAACAGTCCGTTGCGGTCGAGCCGTGCGAGTTCCTGGCCATCGACGATGATCTCGCCGGCGTCGGGCGGAAGCTGGCCCGTGATGTGGCGAAGCAGGGTCGTCTTGCCGGTCCCGCTCGGCCCCATGATGGCCGTGACGCGTCCGCGCGGTACGTCGAGATCGACGCCGTCGAAGATGACTTTGGCACCGAGGCGCGTACGCAGGCCGCGGATCCGGACGAGTGCATCAGCGGGCGATGCGGAATCTGCGCTCATGGGCAAGGTATCAGGGCACGTTTCAGCAGTATGAAGGCCGCGGCCGGGAAGTCCGCCATTGCGCCGCGAGGGCGGCAGTGCGAGGACAGTCGTGTACAACGCGATCACACCGGTCGACATGACGGTGACGCAAAAACCCGCCTACCTTAAGCCATTGCCGGCCGGCGGCGGAAGCGGTCGCGTTCAGTCGGGTTTCAGCAGATCAGCGATCTGTGCCTCGTGACGCGCGAGCTGCTTCTCGCAGCGCAGGCGCTGACTCGTGACGATGGCCCGGAGTTCCGCCAGCGCGGTCGCGAAGTCGTCATTGACGATGATGTAGTCGAATTCACGGCAATGCGCCATCTCGACACGCGCCTCGGCGGTGCGGCGCGCGATGACCGCCTCGCTGTCCGACCCGCGCGAGCGCAGGCGACGCAGCAATTCCTCGCGCGACGGCGGCAGGATGAAAATGCTCACGCAGGGCAGCTTCTGTCGCACCTGCTGCGCCCCCTGCCAGTCGATTTCGAGCAGCACATCGTGCCCGGCCGCAAAACGCTCGGCGACCGTCGCGCGCGACGTGCCGTAGAGGTTGCCGAATACCTCGGCATGCTCGAGAAAGGCGTCCTTTTCGATCAGCAGCTCGAATTCGGCGCGCCTGACGAAGTGGTAGTGGACGCCGTCCTTGTCATTCGGCCGAGGCGGGCGTGTCGTATGCGAGATCGACAGAACGATACCCGGCTCGCGCTCGAGCAGCGCATTGACGAGGCTGGACTTGCCGGCCCCCGAGGGCGCCGCGACGATGAACAGGGTTCCGGGCATCGTCATCTACTCGATGTTCTGCACTTGCTCGCGCATCTGCTCGATCAGCACCTTGAGCTCGACAGCGGCCTGGGTCGTGCGCTGATCGACCGACTTGGAGCCCAGGGTGTTCGCTTCCCGATTGAATTCCTGCATCAGGAAATCGAGCCGGCGGCCGTTCGCGTCACTGAGCTTCAGGATGCGCCGTGCCTCGGCCAGGTGCGCACTCAGGCGATCGAGTTCCTCGTCCACATCGATGCGCGAGAGCTGCAGCACGAGTTCCTGTTCCAGGCGCGTCGCATCGGTGCCCTGGCGGAAATCGGCGAGCTTGGTTTCGAGCTTCTGTCGCAATGCCGCGCGAATCTCCGGCAGCCAGCCCCGGACCTGCACGACCACGGCGGCGATGCCGTCGAGGCGCTCGCCAATGAACCCGGCGAGGCGCTCACCTTCGCGCAGGCGCGTCGCGACCATGTCGTCGAGTGCCCGGTCGAGCAGCGCGAGCGCTTCGGCATGCAGTTCGCCCGGGTCGACCTCGGGCTTCACCAGGACACCGTCGATGCCTATCAGGCCGACGAACTCCGTGGAAAGGTTGGGGAACCGTGGCGCCAGCGCGGCCGCCGCCCGTTCCAGCTGAGCCAGCAGCGTCTCGTTGAACTCGAGCGCCGCCGAAGCGGCGCCGTTGCTGCGCAGGCGCATGCCCAGGTCGACCTTGCCGCGGGTGAGCCTGGCGGCGACGCGCTCGCGCAGCTGTGACTCCAGTCCCCGCAGTTCCTCGGGCAGACGCGGGCTCAGCTCGAGGTAGCGGTGGTTGACGGAACGCAGCTCGCACGACAAGACGCCGAGTGGGGTCGCCTGCTCGGCACAGGCGTAGGCGGTCATGCTGCGGATCATGGCGGTCCCGGCGGGGAAAAGGGCCGCAATGGTAAACTCGCCGCCCGCTTTCCCCAAACATCCGTCCGGGCAGTCCTGCGCAGCCGGGCTCACGCGCCGCGCTGCCCGTCACCACAACCGCGCCAAACGCCTGCCCTGCGTGCGATTGGCCGTCCCTTCGGCCGAGGGGACTCCACCTCCACCGCCGACTTCCGACGCCTTCAGAGATCACCCGATGAATCCAGTCCAGCGCCCCTCAGGCCGCGCGCCCGATCAGCTGCGCCCGCTCTCCCTGCAACGCCGTTACACCTGCCATGCCGAGGGATCCGTATTGATCGCCTGCGGCGACACGCGCGTGCTCTGCACCGCGAGCGTCGAAGAAAAAGTCCCGCCATTCCTGCGCGGCAAGGGCGAAGGCTGGGTCACTGCCGAGTACGGCATGCTGCCGCGCGCCACGAAGGAGCGCACCCAGCGCGAAGCGGCGCGGGGCGGCCAGGGTGGCCGCACCATGGAGATCCAGCGGCTCATCGGCCGCAGCCTGCGCGCCTGCGTCGATCGCGTGGCACTGGGCGAGCGCACGATCACGCTGGACTGCGACGTGCTGCAGGCCGACGGCGGCACGCGCTGTGCGGCGATCACCGGCGCCTACGTCGCCCTCGTCGACGCCGTCCGCTCGCTCAAGGCCAGACGGTTGCTCAAGAAGGATCCGGTCTTCGGCGCCGTCGCAGCGGTTTCGGTCGGTATCGTCAATGGCGTGCCCGTGCTCGATCTGGACTACGCCGAGGACGCCAACTGCGATACCGACATGAACGTCGTCATGAACGACGGCGGTGGCTTCATCGAACTCCAGGGCACCGCCGAAGGCCATGCTTTCCGTGCCGATGAACTCCAGGCCATGCTGGCTCTCGCCGGCAAGGGCGTGGCGGACCTCGTCGCGGCCCAACGCGCGGCCCTCGTGGACTGAGAGCTCGCGACCTCATGCATACCGTCGTCCTGGCAAGCGGCAATCGCGGCAAGCTCGCGGAACTGCGCGCGCTCTTCAGCGAACTGGGGCTCGATCTGATCGCGCAGGCGGACCGCGGCGTCGGCGATGCGGAAGAGACCGGCCTGACGTTCGTGGAAAATGCGCTGATCAAGGCACGCCATGCCGCGCGCGCCACCGGCCTGCCGGCGCTGGCCGACGATTCAGGCCTCTGCGTCGACGCGCTGGGCGGCGCGCCAGGCCTGCATTCGGCACGCTATGCGGGCCGGCACGGCGACGATGCGGCCAACAACGCACGCCTGCTCGCGGAGCTGCATGACCTGCCCGACGCGGGTCGCAGCGCCTACTTTTACTGCTGCCTGGTACTGCTCCGCCATGCCGCAGACCCATCGCCGCTCATCGCCGAAGGCCGCTGGTACGGCCGGGTACTGCATCAGCCTCGCGGCGAAGGCGGGTTCGGCTATGACCCGTTGTTCCAGCCGCTGGGTCTTGCGATTTCCGCGGCGGAACTCGACGCTGGCGACAAGAACCGGCTCAGCCACCGCGGCCAGGTTGCCGCCGCCTTGCGCGAGTGTCTGCAGCAGGAACAGCGGCGCCGGGGAACCGCATCGTGACCGCACCGCCGCTCGCGCTATACATCCATGTTCCCTGGTGCGTGCGCAAATGCCCGTACTGTGACTTCAACTCCCACACGGCACCGGACGCGCTACCCGAGCGCGACTACGTCGCCGCAGTACTGGCCGACCTCGATCGCGACCGGCAGGACTACGGCGCCTGGCTCGCGGATCGACCGATCACCAGCGTGTTCTTCGGCGGCGGCACGCCGAGCCTGTTTTCGCCGTCTGCGATCGCTGCGCTGCTCGACGGGGCACGCGAACGGCTGGCTTTCGATGCGGCTGCGGAAATCACCCTCGAGACCAATCCGGGCACGGTCGAGCACGGCCGGTTCGACGACTATCGCCGCGCCGGCGTGAACCGCCTCAGCTTCGGCGTACAGAGCTTCGACGACGACAAGCTCGCACGCCTCGGGCGCATCCACAGTGCGGCAGAGGTGCGCGAGGCCATTGCACTGGCCCGCGCTGCGGGCTACGACAATGTCAATCTCGACCTGATGTACGCGCTGCCGCAGCAGGATCTGGCCGGGGCGCTGGCCGACGTCGACGCCGCGATCGCGCTCGCACCGAGCCATATTTCCCACTATCAGCTGACGCTCGAACCCAACACTGCGTTCGCGCGCACGCCGCCGCCGCTACCCGACGACGATCTGGCCTGGGACATGCAGGAGGCCTGTCAGGAGCGTCTCGCTGCAGCCGGCTTTGAACACTATGAGACCTCGGCGTACGCCCGCACGGGACGCCGCAGTGTCCACAATATGAATTATTGGCAATTCGGCGACTACCTCGGCATTGGCGCCGGCGCCCACGGCAAGCTCACGGATCCGGCATCGGGTGCGCAGCGGCGGCGCTGGAAGATCCGTGCGCCCAAGGCCTATCTCACCCACGCGGGCTCGGCCCGCGGCATCGGCGCGGACGAGGCGATTGCCGGCGACCAGCTGCCGTTCGAGTTCATGCTCAACGCGCTGCGCCTCGAACAAGGTTTTGCGCGCGCACTGTTCACAGAGCGCACCGGTCTGGACGAGGCGCAGATCGGCACCGCGCTGGACCAGGCGCAGCAGCGCGGCTGGCTCACCGTCGGCGCGGACTGGATACTGCCTACCGATTCCGGCAAGCGCTTCCTCAACGACACCACTGCCTTGTTCCTGCCCTGACCCACGCCGCGCCAGAGGCCCCATGCTCGAGTTCGTCCGGCTGCACTGCCCCTACTGCGGCGAATCGTTCGACTCCAGCGTCGATCTGTCCGCCGGCGACCAAGACTATATTGAAGACTGCGCCGTCTGCTGCCGGCCGATCACCGTCAGCGTTCGCGTCGGCACCGACGACGGACTGCTCGGCGTGCGTACCCGTCGCGACCAGGACTGAGCGGGCGTTTTCCCGATCGTTACCAGGCGTTACGGCTACTGGCCGCTCCGGCAGAGCCGGGCATACAATCGGGCCATTAGGGGGAATCAGGGGCCCACTATGCAACTTACCGATGCGGCATCGGTGCCACGACCGAACGGTGAAGTGCGGCTGATGAGTCTGAATGCGCGCAGCGTGCCGGCACCGCGCGTGCGGTCGCTGCTCGAAGGCGTGCTCGCCCTGGCTGGCGGCATGCTGGAACGCTGGCTGTCGCTGAGCCTGAACGAGTATGAGCAGCAGTTGTTCAAGCTCGCGGAAAAGGCACGCAACAGCAATGAGCAGCATGCCGTGTTCGAGTCGCTGCGCGAGGTCAAGCGCGGCCGCGCCGACGTGGCGCCGCGCTTCATGCTGTATCTCGAATCGGCGCTGGCCCGGCTCGGCGAGAATACCGCCGCGGCGCCGGCCGCCACGAGAAAGTTCCAGGAACTGGCGCTCGTCGACACGCGTGACCTCGAAGAAAACATTGCCTTGCAGGAAATCGCGACCAAGGCCGAGATCCGCCACAGCCAGTTGCTGTATGCGCTTGGCCACCGTTTTGCCGTACTCGTCGGCTCACCGGCACTCGATGCGGAAGGCCTGCCGGTGGGTCCGCACAAGATCTGCGCATCGCTGCGCTACGCCACGAGCTGTCTCGGCATCGCACTCGAGCACCGCCTGCTGCTCTACCGGCAGTTCGACCGCCTGGGCATGGCAGAGGCTGCGATCCTGTACGGTGCCATCAACGACTATCTCGTCGAGAAACGCATACTGCGCCATCTGCAGGTGGCCACGCGCTTCGGCGCACCGGCCACGGCCGTCACTCCGTCCGACTCGGCGGGCCGCCGGCCGGCTGCACGGACAGATGCGGCCGAGGCGGCAGGCTCCGGCGCAGCCGGATCCGTCGCGACGGGCCCGCGCAACGCGACACCGTCCGCAGCGCCCCGCGCGGTGGCCAGTGACGACGTGCGCGACTCCGAACTGTTCGACACGCTGCGCGAACTGCTCTCGGGACGGCGGCGAATGGTCGGCGCCCCGTCGGTCGATCCCGCTACGCTGTCGAGTTACCAGGCCTCGGGCGACGACCTTCAGGCCGTGCTCGGCAGCCTGCAGAACAAGCCGGCCGCGCCCATGGTGCTCGGCGGCCGCGTGGTCCAGCGCAGCATCGCGCACCTGAAGCAGGACCTGCTCAACCAGCTGCGGCAGTTCACGCCGGACGGGCGGCCACCTCAGCTCAGCGAAGTGGACAGCGATACCCTTGATCTGGTCGGCATGCTGTTCGACTTCATCGCCAAGGACATTCGCCCTACCGGTGCAACGCAGTCCCTGCTGACGAAACTGCAGGTACCGGTATTGCGCGTCGCCCTGCGGGACAAGAGCTTTTTCACGCGGCGCAGCCATCCAGCACGTCAATTGCTCAACGCGATCGCCGAGACCGGCGTGTACTGGATCGACGAGAGCGAAGGCGAAGCCGATCACATGCTGGTCGAGAAGATGCAGCTTGTCGTCGACCGGGTCGGCGCCGAATTCGACGGCCGCGACGAGCTGTTCGACGAATTGCTGACCGACCTCAGTCGCCACATGGGCACGCTGGCGCGCAAGGCCGAAGTGGCGGAGCGCCGTCACGTCGATGCCGCCAAGGGGCGCGAGCGGCTCGACCTCGCACGGGAAAGCGCGGTGCAGGCCGTGGGCGAGCGACTGCGTGACCGCAAGGTCGCACGCCTCGTGCGCGCACTGCTCGAGCAGGCCTGGACCGACGTGCTCGCCCTGACGCTGTTGCGCCAGGGGCCTGATTCGGATGTTTACCAACGGCGCATCGACGTCGTCGATCAGCTTGTCGCCGGACCACCCGCCGACACGCAGGCGCTGCGCGGCGAGCTGGAACAGGGACTCGTCCAGGTGGGCTTCCACAGCGACGAGGTGCAGAGCATGCTCGCGCAGCTGCTCGGCGGCGGCGAAGCGGCGCGGGACGACAGCACGGCGAGCCGGACCGAACTCGCGCTCAAGCTCAAGGCCAAGACCCGGCTCGGCGAAGACGCGGCCACGGCCACTGCCGCTCCAGTCGCTGCGCTGCCTGCCGTTACCGAGCCGGCGCGCGTCGACGCAGCGGGTGCGCACGTCACGGTCGTCACAGCGATGACGCTGAGCGCGGACGAGCGACAGACCCTGGAACGCCTGAAGACCCTACCGTTCGGAACCTGGTTCGAATTCGTGCTGAACCAGCAGGGCGATACCGTGCGGCGCAAGCTGTCCTGGTTCTCCACGCTGACCGGACGCTGCCTGTTCGTGAATCAACGCGGCGCGCGCACCGAGGAACGCACCCTGCATCAGCTCGCGCGCGACATCGTGCGCAAGCAGGTGCAGATCGTCACCGAAGAACGCGAATCGATGATCGACCGCGCGTGGCACGCGATCATGACGACGCTCAAACAGTTTTCCGGCAAGTCCGTACCGCAGCCAGCCGCATGAAGGAGACTCCGATGGTCGAGCATCGCCGGGCGCCACGGCGCCGCGCCGAAGGAATCATCCAGGTCACGAACGCCATCACCGGCGACGCCGCGGGCCGCATCGGCAATCTTTCGATCGACGGCATGATGCTCGTGACCGAAAGACCGGGACGCGACGACGCGCTGTACCAGTATTCGTTCCAGCTGCCGGACGAGCGCGGCCGGCTCCAGCAGGTCGAGATTGGCATGCACGAGCAATGGACCGAACCGGCCACCGTGCCGGGCCAGCACTGGGTCGGCCTGCGCTTCATCGACCTGAGCCCCGAAGACCACGCGCTGGTACAGGGCTGGCTCGATCGCGGCCGGCAACACTGGGAGTGAACCGGCCTTTGCGCCGCCTGCTCGAAGCCGTGGTACTCGCGACCGCCCTGCTCGGCGGCGCATGGCTTTACCGGCAGCAGCAGGCACCCTCGCCGCACAAGGCCAGCTTCGTCGTCTTCGGGGGACTGACCGAGGTAGAGCTGCGCGGCGCGTCAACGCAATCCGCGGCGACCGTGTTCGGTGCGATCGGCGAACTGCTGCAACGCGACCAGCGCGCCTGGCACCCGTGGGAGATGAGCGATCTGATGCGGCTCAATGCGGCGATAGCCCAGGGAGCGCCGTATCGCGCCTCACCCGAACTCAGCGGCCTGCTGCGGCGTGCGCAGCAGGCCTATGTGGCCAGCGACGGCCTGTTCAACGCGGCGATCGGCAGTCTCGTCGAACTCTGGGGCTTCCACACCAGCGACTATCCAATCACGACACCGCCACCGCCGCAGCAGAACATCGAGGCGACGCTCGCGACGCAACCGCGCATGGATCAGCTGACGATCGCCGACGACGGCACCGTCGTGTCGACGAATCGCGCGATACAGCTTGATCTCAACGGCCTAGCCGAAGGTTACGCGGCCGAGCAGATTGCGCAGTTGCTCGCCCGGCACGGAATTGCGAACGCCCTGATCAATGTCGGCGGCGACGTTTACGCGCTGGGCCGGGCCGACGGCCGGCCGTGGCGCGTCGGCCTCCGGGCACCGGATCGCGACGATTTCGCCAGCGTGGAATTGCAGGACGGGGAAGCCCTGTTCAGCTCGGGTAACTACAACAAATATCGCGAGAAAGACGGCCAGCGCTGGGGACACATGCTCGACCCGCGTACCGGCCAGCCGGCGCGCGGCGTGGCCGCGGCGAGCGTGATCCACGACGACCCCGTCGTCGCCGACGTCGCCGCGACCTCGCTGATGATCGCCGGGACCGCCGATGCGGAGCGCATTGCCCGTGGCCTCGGCATAGCGTGCCTGGTGCTCGTTGGCGACGACGGCACGGTGTGGATGACGCCGGCCATGCAGCGGCGCCTGGTGTTCTCCGAGCCGCCGGCGAAGGTCACCGTCGTGCCGTCGCCGGTATTGCACTGCGGCGGCGCGAAGCGCGGCAGGCCGTAGCCTGCCGCGCTTCGCAAAAAAGTCCGCGAAAGCCGCCGCAGCCCACATGGCAGGCATCGACTGCGCCGATGAGCCGGGCAGTCCCGGCAACCGGGGTCACGTTCCCGCGGTTCAGCGCATCGCTCAGTAGCGCGCCTTGACGAACAGTGACGGTCCGTTCAGACGCACGTTGATTTCACCGTCGAAGCTGCGCTTTTCGGCCTCGATCTTGATGCGCTGAGCGCCGTATTCGATGCCGAAGCCCACGTGCTGCCACGGGAAATACTCAAACCCCAGCGACAGGTTGTAGATGTGTCCCTGCAGCGTGCCGTTGTTCTTGCGCACGCCGGCGATGTCGGCGTAGAGACGCGCGGAATCACTGAACGCATGCCGCCAGCCGAGTTCGACGAGCGGCGCCCACGCGGACGCGCTGTCACGCAGGTCGAGCTGCTGCACGTTGCCGTTGAGCGATCCCTGGCCAGCCACTTCGCCGGCGACGCGGTAGTAACCGCCACCGAGACCGATGCCCCACACGTCACGCTCGCCGGCCGGCAGCCACCAGCGCCAGGCCACGCTGGCGAAGTCGAGATTGAGTTTCCCGTAGACCTCGGCGTCCACGTTGAACGTGCTGCCGTCGTAGTTGATGGTGCGGTTCAGTCGCTCGGTCGCACTGCGGTGGAAACGGTAGCCGTCGACTTCGATGCCCTGGCTGTCCCCGACCAGGAGGCCGAAGCGGGCACGCCCGACGGTGCGATCCTTGGTCAGGCCGAAATCGTCCTCGAAATTGACGTCCGTGCCGATCACGCCGTTGTTGCCGTCGATGCGCGCGTCGGCATCGCTGTCGGCCTGGTAGGCGCCGAGCGACACGTAGAAACGGTCCAGCGCCATCGGCTTCTCGGCATGAGCAGCCGGCGCGAGGATGGCGAGTACGAAAACCGGCAGATAGCGTCTTGGCATGGTCGTGTCCTTGTATTCTGAAAACGTCGCGGCCGGGCAGGGCTTCCCGCGCCTGCGCTGATTCTGGCATGCCCGCACGGACACGGCGTCCGCAGCGGCGATGCGTCGCATCATGGCTTCCGCGCGCGTCGAAGCCGTGTGAACTCGGAAAACTCCCACTGCCGCAGGCCCAGCATCAGACTGAAGCCGTCCCGCTCGCGCAGCGGCAACCGCGCATCCTGGCGCGCCAGTTCGTCGAATTCCTGTGCGAGCCGGACCAGCGCGGTTTTCATCCGCGTGCGCGAACTCAGCGACAGCATGCCACTCAGGAAGCGGAACTCGTCGCCGACACCGTCGAACGCGCCATGCAGGAATTCACCGGCGACGCGCGCGAGAAAGAACTCGTGCACCGGCCCATCCCGGCGCCAGGCGAAGTTGCGTGCGGTCAGTTTCTTGACGCGTCGCGGTGGCCGGTAATCCACGATGCCCAGTTCGTCCAGGCGCAGCAGCAGGCTGACCAGCCGTGCCTCGTCGAACTCGTAGGCCGTGGAAATTTCCGAGAGCTTCCAGTCGTTCACGAGCAGATAGGTCAGCAGCAGCAATTGCGGATCGCGCACCAGCGCACGCTCCTGCGTCTCGCTGAGCTCCTGCAGCGCGGCCGGTGCCTGCCCGCCGTCGACGAGATCGGACAGACTCAGGTCGAGCGCCTCGCAGATCCGGTCGAGCCGCCCCAGCGAAAAATCGCCGCGGCTCAGATCGCGCTTGATCGTGGGTTCGCTGAGCCCCAGCAACTCCGCCAGTTGCCGATAGGTCATGCCACGCGCGCGCAGCACGCTGCGGATGTTGCGCACGAGGGTCTGTCCCGCGCTCATGCCATGCTGCCCCGGTATCGGATGACGATACCGGATCAGACAACAGGGATAGACCCCGCGCAAGGATTTGCGCGCGCTGCACAGGCTGCGGCAGTCTCTGCCGCCCATCGGCGCCACCTCGAGGACAGTCCGCATGAGCTCAGCCACGCCCTTCCGCGCGTTGCGGACGACCGCCGCGGCCTGTCGTCCGCTGCGCCTGCTCGGCAGCGGTGTGGCCGGAGCCCTGCCGTCGGTGCCAAGCACGGCGATCGACACACGACTCGGACTGGCCGCCGGCACGGTGGAACGGCGCAGCGGCGTGCGGTCGCGCGGCGTCGAATCGTGCCGCAGCGCCGCGGCCCTCGGTGCGGAGGCGGCCCGCGCCGCCGTGGCGAACGCCGGCCTGAGCCTGCACGACATCGACGCCGTCATCGCCGCGAGCGCCACCATGGACCAGGCCATGCCCTGCAACGCCGCGCTGATCCACCGCGAGCTCGGGCCGGGTGTCCGCGCCATCCCGGCGTTCGACATCGGCGCGAGCTGCCTGGGCTTCATCGTTGCGCTCGATACAGCCGCCGCGCTGCTGGCGGCCGGGCGCTACCGGCGCATCCTCGTGGTCGCCGCCGACATCGCTTCGTGCGGACTGGACTGGGAGCATCTCGAGGCCAGTGCGATCTTCGGCGACGGCGCGGCGGCCGTGGTCGTCGATACCGGATCGCCGGCCGACCGCCCGGGCGCAGGCCTGCTCGCCGCCGCGTTCGAGACTCATAGCGACGGTGCGCATTTCTGCGAGATCCGCGGCGGCGGTTCGCGCTATCACCCCAGTCGTATCGACGGGCCGTTCGCACCACTGGCGCAGTTCCGCATGGACGGCCAGGCCGTGTTCCGTCTCGCGGTACGCCGCCTCGGCCCGTTCATCGACGCGCTCCTCGCCGATGCGGGCCTGACCCTGTCGGATATCGACCTCGTGATTCCGCATCAGGCCAGCCGGCACGGGCTCGACTTTCTCGCCCGGCTGCTGCGCCTGCCGCGCGACCGCATCGTCGACATCTTCGCGACCCACGGCAATCAGGTGGCCGCCTCGCTGCCCAGCGCGCTGCATCATGCCGGCCGCGAAGGCCGCCTGCGGCCCGGCACGCATGCGCTGCTGATCGGCACCGGCGCCGGCGTGAGTTTCGGCGGCCTCGTGCTGCGCTGCTGAGGTGACCGCGATGAGGCCGACGCCGCGTCTGCGCGTCCATCTGCTGCAGGTCGGACGCTGCCGCCACCCGGAATGGATCACGCTGCGCGGCGGCCGCTGGTCGGCCGCGGAGTTTCCGGCGCTGGCCGCGCTGCTGATCCACCCGCATCACGGTCCTATGCTTTACGACACGGGCTACGCGGCGCATTTCGACGCCGCCACGGCACGGTTTCCCGAACGCATCTACCGCTGGATCACTCCGGTGCAGCTGCCGGAAACCCAGACGCTGGCGCATCAGCTGGCACGGCATGGTTTCGCCCCGCGCGACATCGTGCGCGTGCTGATCTCGCATCTGCATGCGGACCACATCGCCGGCCTGCGCGACCTGCCCCGGGCGCGCTTCAGCGCATTGCACGACGAGGTCGAACAGCTGTGGACCAGCGGCCGCCTGCGCGCGCTCACGCGCGCCGTGCTGCCCGCACTGCTGCCGGACGATTTCGCGGCGCGCCTCGACTATGCCGACGACGCGAGGGCCTGCGCGCTCGGCCCGCTCTGGACGCCATTCACCCAGGGTTTCGACCTGCTCGGTGACGGCAGCCTCATCGCGGTACCGCTGCCGGGCCACAGCCGTGCGCAGATGGGCCTGCTGCTGCGCGACGCGGACGACCGGCCGTTGCTGCTGGCCGCCGACGCCTGCTGGTCGGCGCGCGCCTGGCGCGAGCAGCGCCTGCCGTCGCTGTTCGCGCGGCCGCTCATGCACGACTGGTCGGCATACCGTGCGACCCTGGCGGGACTGCGCGCGGTCGCCCACCGTCAGCCGGACCTGCTGATCGTGCCCTCGCACTGCGCCGACACCATCGCCGGATACGCGGCGCGCTCACCGGAACGCAGCGCATGAACGCCAAGACTCGCATCCTCGTGACCGGCGCCTCGGGATTCGTCGGCAGCGCATTCCTGGAGCGCCATGCCGCACGCGACGATCTCCTGCTGCACGGCGTCGGCCGCCGTGCGCTCGCGCGCCCGGACTACACGGCGGCCGATCTGTCGCGTCCGTTCGAGCTGCCATTCCGGCCCGACGTCGTGATTCATGCCGCGGCACGCTCGTCCCCCTGGGGCTCGCCGCAGGACTATCGCCGGCACAACGTCGATGCAACGCGCGAAGTGCTGGCCTGGTGTCGTCGCAACGGCCTGCCGCGCGTGGTCTACGTGTCGTCGAGTTCGGTGTTCTATCGGGATGCGGATCAGTTCGGCATCACCGAGGACAGTCCCATCGGGCCACGTTTCGTGAACGACTACGCCGCGACCAAATACGCCGGCGAGGCACTGGTCGCCGCCTACGAAGGCAGCTCGGTCATCGCCCGGCCGCGTGCCGTGTTCGGCCCCGGCGACACGGTATTGTTTCCGCGCATCCTGCGCGCGGCGCGCCGCGGACGCCTGCCGCTGATCGATACCGGGCGCCCGCCTGCTGTCGGTGACCTGATCTACGTCGAGACACTCTGCGACTACCTGCTGACGCTCGCGCTGCGCGACGATCTGCGCGCCAGTTACAACCTGACGAATGACGAACCCGTCGCGATCCAGACGTTTCTGCTGGAGGCGTTCGAACGCCTCGGCCTGCCGGCGCCGCGACGCCGCGTGCCCGTGCGCGTCGCGCGCGGTGCGGCCGCATTCGGCGAATGGCTCTACCGGACGTTTCGCCTGCCCGGCGAGCCGCCGATCACTCGTTTCGGAGTCGGCGTGTTCACGCAGTCCAAGACCTTCGATGTGACACGCATGCGGCGTGACCTCGGGCCGCCGTCGGTATCGCTGGCCGAAGGGGTCACACGCTTCGTCGACTGGCAGCGGCGGCAATGCTGACGGCGTGCCTGCTGCTCTGCGCGCTGTATACGCTGCTGCTGCTCGGCAAGACCGCATTCGCGCTGCGCTACGTCGAATCCACGCCCCCGCTGCCCCGCGCAGCGGCTCCTGTCACGACGGTGCTGCAACCGATACTCGGCGGTGATCCCGCGCTGGCCGAGGTGCTGGAGAGCAACCTGCACGCGCTGCCGCACTGCCATTTCATCTGGCTGATCGACGAGGACGATCCGGTCGCGCAACAGGTTGCCGACACCCTGCGTGCGCGCCATCCGCAGGTGGCGATCGACTGCCTGCGCCTGCCGCCCGCTCCGGCAGGACACAATCCCAAGATCCACAAAATCGACATCGCGGCACGCCAGGTGACGACACCGCATCTGGTCGTGCTGGATGACGATACGTACCTTCCTGCCGGCACGCTCGCCGAACTCCTCGCGCGACTGCGACACGACGATCTCGCGACCGGCCTGCCCTGCTATCTCGACGACGGCCGCTTCGCATCGCGCCTGCTGGCGCAATTCGTCAACAACAACGCAGCGCTCACCTACCTGCCGTCGCTGCTCGCCCATCCTCCGGCCAGCATCAACGGCATGGGCTATGCGCTGCGCACCGATGCGCTCGCGCGCATGGGCGGCTTCGCGCCGCTCGCGCGCCACCTGACCGACGATCTCGCCGTCGCGCTCGCGCTGCGTGCGAGCGGCGGCAGCATCCATCAGAGCAGCACACCACTGTTCGTGCGAACGAGCGTGCGCGGCCTCAAGCACTACACACAGCTGCTGCATCGTTGGTTTCTGTTCGCGCTGCTGCTGCTTGATCGCCAGCCACCGGCGCTGCGCGCACAGATCGCATTGCTGCATGGCCTTCCGCCGCTGCTGCTCGCGGCGGCCTGCGCGACAACGGTCGCTGCCGCCAGCCCGTCCGGTGCAGCCGCGCTGGCGGCGCTGCTCGCGGTACGCGGTATCGTGCTGACCCGCCTGCAACGGCGCCTCACCGGCACGAGCCGGCATCGCGCGCTGTTGTCCGTGCTCGCGGAACTGCTGCAGCCCCTACATGCGCTGCACGCGCTGCTGCAGCGGCGCATACGCTGGCGCACACGGCATTACCGCGTGCGTGCGAACGACGATTTCGAGCCCGTCGCGTGAAGCCGCCCTGGCAGATCGCATTCCTGACCGGCCAGAGCGACACCGGCGGCTGCGCGCTGAGTGGCCCGCAGCGCCGCTTCCTCGATCGACTGGACGCACCGCGCGCGATCCCCTGGAACTTCCCGTACGACCCTGGCACCCGGCCCTACACCCCGACCCCTCTGCTGCGCGCAAGCCTCAGCAATGCTGGCCAATACTGGGCGTCGCGCTCACGCCGGTTCCGCGATCGGCATCGTCCCGCCGTGGAGCGGATGCTCGACGGCGCCGAGCGCAGCCTGCTGCTCGCCGGCAGCTGCGGCCTCGAACTGTTCAACAATCTGGCGTTACCGCGCACGCGGCTCGACCGTATCGTCGTGTTCGCCTACGGCCCGGTTGCGCGCCGCCGTCCCGACTGCGAAGCGCTGCTCGTGCAGGGGCATCGCGACTGGATCTCGCGCTGCTGGTTCCGCCGCGCCGACGCCCATGTCGACGCCGGGCACCTGGACTATCTCGCCCAGGACGACGTGTTGAGACTCTGCCGCAACCTGCTCGCACGACTCGGAATCGGCGCATGAAACGGCCGCGCATCGCGCTGGTCGCACCGCCGTTCAGCGGCCACCTGCACCCGCTGCTCGGCATAGGGCGCGCATTGCTCGCGCACGCCGAGGTACGCGTACTCAGTTCGGCTGCCGCACAGCCGGCCATCGCCGCCGCCGGGCTCGAGGGCCAGGTGTTGCTCGCCGGTTGCGATGCCGCCATCGCCGCCATCGCGGATCCGCCGCGCCGCGCCGGAAGCCACCCGTTGCGCCTGCATGCGCAATTGCGCGCGAACCTTGCGCTGATGCAACGCTTCCGCGATGAACTCGACGCGCACCTGCGCGAATGGCAGCCGCAGCTCGTGATCGCCGATTTCACCGTGCCGGTCGCCGGCGCCGTCGCGCGCGCGCTGCAGATTCCCTGGTGGACCAGCCTGCCCTCGCCCTGCGTCATCGAAGCCGCTGGCGGTCCACCGGCCTACCTCGGCGGCTGGAAGCCCCGCGACGATGCGATCGGACGCGCGCGCGACGCACTGGGCCGCTTCGCCGTTCGCGCGTTCAAGCGCAGCGTGGGCTTCCTGTATCGCAAGCAGCTCACGGCCCTCGGCTTCGACAGCCTCTATCGCCGCGACGGCAGCGAAGCCGTGTATTCGGACGACTGCATACTCGCGCTGGGATTGCGCGAATTCGAATTCGAGCGCGAATGGCCTGCCGCGCTCATGTTCACCGGCCCGGTGCTCTATACACCGCCCCATGCGGGGACGTCGCCCTGCTTCGTCGCGGGACGACGCCACGTGCTCGTGACCCTCGGCACGCACCTGCGCACGCACAAGCCCGCCGCGATCGCCGCCGTACGCACCGCCGCGGCGGCGCTGCCCGACATCGAATTCCATTTCACCCACGGTGACGCGGGCGACGCATGTCACGAGCGCAACGGCAATTTCCAGGAACTCGCCTACGTCTCCTACGAACGGGACCTGCCGCACTATGACCTGGTCGTCCACCACGGCGGCGCAGGCATCCTCTATCGCTGCCTCAGCCTCGGCCTTCCCGCACTGGTCATGCCGCTCGACTACGACCAGTTCGATCACGCAGCACGCCTGGAATCGGCCGGCGCGGCGCGCCGGCTACGTACGCTGCGCGAGCTGCCGCAGGCCGTGGTCGCCGTGCTCGCCGATGAAGCGATGCACATGCGCTGCCGCGCATTGCGGCACCGGCTCGCCGCCGAGTCCACCGAAGCGCGCATCGCCGACGCCGTGCGGGAGCGGCTTCTCGCATTGCCCCCTTTGCCGCGGGTGGACACCGCGTCGTCGTGAGGCGGGCCGGTCAGCCGGCATTGAGCAGGGAACCGATCGACGCGATCGCTTTCGAGATCGGGCAAAAGAACGACGACAGCTCGCCGAAGCGAGCTGTCGCTGACCTGTCAATGATCAGGAAATGGCGTCAGGCCGGCTTGTTGCCGCGATCGGCGTCGGCGCTGCTGCGCGGGTTGTCCGCGTCATGGTCGGAAACGCGATTGCGCTGGTTGACGCGGTTGTTGTCGTTGTCGACATCGCTGCCGTCGCTCTGGCGCGCGTTCTTGCGCTCGGTCTCGTAGTTCGCCTGGCGCTGCTGGTCCTGCCTGGCGTCCTTGCGTTGCGTATCCGGCGTGCGGACGTTCGGGTTGCGGGTATCGTTCGTGTTCGGCATCAAGTCTCTCCATTGCGGGTGAGCTGCGCGGTTGCGCACTGGATAGGCCGCAATCCCCGTGCCATCGGTCGAGTTCGCCGCAATGCCGCATGGCTGGGTCGCCGGCCGCGGCATTCCGCCTCGTCCGCCGGCGGCATCGTGCAGGATGCGCTGTACGGCAACACTCGACAGCAAATGCTAGATTTCTGTGAATTCCCGCAAGACTGCTGCGTATTCTGTGCGCATCGTCGCGCGACCCGACCCGACCGGAGCCCCACATGGATTCGCTGCGCACACTCGCCGCCTGCGCGTTGCTGCTGTCCACCCTGCCGCTCGCCGCAACGGCGCAGGACTTCTACGATCCCGCGACCCTGCGCACCGTGAACCTGCAGTTCCATGACACGAACTGGCTGACCTTGCTGCGTCAGAACTACGCTTCGGAGACCAACATCCTCGCCGACCTCACGGTCGATGGCGTCACGTATCCGAATGTCGGCGTACGTATCCGCGGCAACACGTCGTACACCGCCTTGCCCGGCGGTTCGGAAAAATTCTCGCTCAAGGTCGAGACCGACTTCGTCGACCCGGAGCAGGAGATCCTTGGATACGACACCTTCAATTTCAACAACGGATTCCGCGATCCGACGTTCAGCCGCGAGGTCGTCTACAACAATTACGTCGCGCAGTTCATTCCGAATCCGCGCGCGAACAACATCGTGCTGACGCTGAACGGACAGAACTGGGGGGTTTACAACAATGTGCAGCAGACCGACAAGCGCATGCTGCGCGACTACTTCGTCAACGCCGACGGCCTGCGCATTCGCTGCGCAAACCAGCCGAACGGCCCGGGCCTCGCCTACAACGGCACAGCGGCGTCTGGCTATACGGCCTATGAGATTCAGGCGGACGGCGGCCTCGCCGACCCACTGGGCGCGCTGATCGCGGTCACGAATTCGCTGAGCAACGAACCGCTCGCGACCTGGCCCACTATCGACACGAGATTGGCGATCGATCCGTCGATCTGGTCGGTCGCGCTCGAGAATTTCCTCACCGACGACGACAGCTATGTGAGCAAGGGTTGCGATTTCATGACTTATCGCGACCCGCTCGACGGGCGCATGCACCTGATGCAGCGCGATGCGAACGAGACCTTCACGCGCGCCACCTGGTCGCCCACGCTGAACTTCAACCTGGCCAACAAGCCCTTGCTGAACCGGCTGCTGTCGGTGCCCGAGCTGCGCCAGCGCTACCTGGCGCACTACCGCAGACTCAAGCGCGACCTGAACTGGGACTATTTCGGACCGCAGTTCGCCGCGCGGCGCACGCTGCTCGACGCCGCGGTACAGGCGGATACCAAGAAGCTCTACAGCCACGCGCTGTTCCAGGAAAACTTCACGAACACCGTCACCATGCCCTATGCGGGCCTCGTCGGCGGCAGTCTCGTCGGGCTGCAGCAGTTCGTCACGCAGCGTGCGACGTTTCTCGGCAACAACGCGGAGCTGTCGGCGAACGGCCCGACGATCACGTCCGTGCAGGCATCCTCGTCGACCCCGGCACCCGCCCAGGCCGTCACGATCACGGCAGCCGTCACGCCGGCCGGCAGCGCGGTTTCCAGTGTGGAATTGTTCTACCGGCCCGACCCGTCCAGCGTCTACCAGCGCACCCCGATGCGCGACGACGGCAACTCCGGTGACGGCGCAGCGGGCGACGGCGTCTACGGCGCGTCGCTGCCCGTGGCAGGTATCGCAGGCCAGCGCGTGGCGTGGTATGTCGCCGCGACGGCAGCGAATACCTATGCGTCGCTGAGCTTTCTGCCCGAGCTCGCCGAGCGCGATCCGAACCTCGTGCAATACACGACCTCGGCGAACAGCGCCGGACTGCGCATCACCGAATGGATGTATGCCGGGGCAAGCGGCGAGTTCGTCGAGCTGACCAACCTCGGCAGTCAACCGGTGGACCTGACCGGCTGGAGCCTCGACGACGACCATGCAGTCGCCGGCGCCTTCAGCCTCGGCGCATTCGGCACCGTACAGCCGGGCGAGTCGGTCATCGTGACCGAGAGTGCGGAAAGCGATTTCCGCACGGCCTGGGCGCTCGCGCCGACCGTCAAGGTGATCGGCCAGCTTGGCGTGTCATCCGGCAACAACTTCGGCCGCGCCGACCAGATTCACCTGTTCAACGCCGGCAATGCACTCGAGGATCGCCTCGACTACGGCGACCAGACCTACCCGGGCAGCATCCGCACGCAGAACGCGAGCGGCCAGGTACCCTGCAGCGCCCTTGCGCAGAACAGCGTCATGGCCTGGCAGCTCTCGGCCATCGGCGACGCCTACGGTTCTCGCGCTGCGACGAGCGGCGACATCGGCACACCCGGCAGCTTCGTGCTCGTCGATTGCGCCGCTGGCGACGCGATCTTCAACGATGGATTCGAGACGCTGTAACGGGTTACGTCGGAGGACCCGAGGAAAAAGGTCCCGCAGCGCCGGAACGCTGCGGAACCGCCGGGTCGGTCGCGGGACTTGTTCGTCCCATCGGCGTTGCGGTTCTCCATTTACCCGCCGCATGCCCGCATCCTCGTCAGCCATCCGAGAATGCCGGCAATCGTCCGGCGGCGCATCGGGGAAATCCCTCGCAGCGACCGGCTGCCGCCTGGAGCAATCGCGCGCAGAGTCGCTGGTTCGAGCAGGCCGCAAACCACCGCAGAGTCGCGCGGTGCCGGGAAAAACGCGGGTTGACGGTGAGTCGGGCTGGTGCCGGCTGTCAGAATCGAACTGACGACCTACTGATTACAAATCAGTTGCTCTACCAACTGAGCTAAGCCGGCGACGCCGCGCGGATTGTAGGCGCGGGACCGCCCTGGAGCAACGCGGCCGGCGGATCAGCCGCGCGGATGGTGCTGGGCGTGCAGGCGCTTGAGGCCTTCGCGCGCGACGTGCGTGTATATCTGTGTCGTCGACAGGGAGCTGTGGCCGAGCAGCAGCTGCAGCGCGCGCAGGTCGGCGCCGTGGTTGAGCAGATGGGTCGCGAACGAATGGCGCAGCACGTGCGGGGAGATGCGCTGGCTGGCGATGCCGGCGCTGCGGCCGTGTTTCTTGACCATGATCCAGAACATCTGCCGCGTCATGCCGGCGGCGCGCGTGGTGACGAAGATCGCGTCGACCGTGCGTCCGCGCGTCAGCAGAGGCCTCGATTGCGCGACGTAACGTTCCAGCCAGTGCTGCGCTTCCTCGCCGAGCGGCACGAGCCGGTCCTTGCCGCCCTTGCCGGTCACGCGCAGCACGCCCTGACGCAGATTGATCTGGTCCGCACGCAGGCCGACGAGCTCGCTGACGCGCAGGCCGGTCGCGTAGAGCAGCTCGAGCATCGCGCGGTCGCGGAGTCCCAGCGGCGTATCCACGTCCGGCGCGCGGATCAGCCCCTCGACTTCGCCTTCACTGAGCGCCTTGGGCAGGGCGCGCGGGAGCTTCGGCGCTTCGAGCAGCAGGGTCGGATCGTCCGCGACGGCGCCGATGCGTCGCATCAGCTTGTAGTAGCGGCGCAGCGTGGACAGCAGCCGTGCGTTGGAGCGGGCGGTGTACTTCGCCGCCGAACGCGCCGCGAGGTAACGGTAGAGCAGCTCGCGTGTGGCCGAACCGAGGCCACTGCCCTGACCGGCGAGAAAGCGCGCGAAGCCGACGAGGTCGCTGCGGTAGCTCGCGAGCGTGTTCTCCGCCAGGCCGTATTCCGACCAGGCCTGCTCGACGAATCGCTCGATGGCTGTGCGATCGGCATCGCTCAACGGCGGGGGTACAGGTTCATTCATTGCTGCATCGGCTAGGCGCTCCCCGTCGAGGCGAGGCCATGGGTAAGGATGGGTTTCTGCTGCTCGGCAGCGAACAGCGTGACGACAGGACCGGAACGCCAGCGACAGACATTCCCACGCACTGCAGGGTAGCCCAAGTCCACCGCTGCGACGAAACGCGCGGATGACAGCCTCGCCGAATCGCTGCATGCTTCCCGGATTCTCACGACTGTCGACCGCCGCGCATGAACGACGCCACGCCACGGCCGGCCCACCTGGGCTGGCGCATCGCCGCCGCGATCTACGACTTCTTTCCGTTGCTCGCGCTCTGGATGGCGACCGGCGCGGCGTCGATCGCGGTCACGGGCGGCACGCTCGACTACCACGTCTGGTGGTACCGGCTGTTGCTGCTGGCGGTGACGGCCGGCTACTTCGTGCTGTCCTGGCGCTACGGCGGCCAGACCATCGGCATGCGCGCCTGGCGTCTGCGCGTGGTCGGCCGCGACGGCGTTTCGCCGGACTGGGTCGCGTCGCTGCTGCGCTTCGGGGTGGCGCAGGTATCGCTCGCGGTGCTGTGCATCGGCTTCCTGTGGTGCCTGTTCGACCGCGAGCGGCGCGGCTGGCACGACCTCGCCAGCGGCACACGTGTGCTGCGGCTTCCCCGGCAAAAGGCAGTGGCATGAACCTCGCCCGCATCCTGTTCGCGGCCGGTGGCGCGATTTTCGGCGTACTCGGCACACTGCACCTGGTGCTCACGTTCCGCGGCCCAAAGTTGCTGCCGCGTGACGACAGCGTGCGCACGGCCATGCAGTCCACGACCATGCGCGTCACGCGCGACACGTCGCTGTGGAATGCGTGGATAGGCTTCAACGCCAGCCACAGCCTCGGTGCCATGGTGTTCGCGGCCTTCGTGCTGCTGCTCGCGATCGGCTACGGCGACTTCCTGCACGACGCGCCGGTATTTGCGTGGCTTGCGTTCGTGAACGCGGCACTCTGGCTCGTTCTCGCGCAGCGCTACTGGTTCCGCATTCCGCGCAACGGTGTCGCACTCGCCGCCGCGTGCTTCCTGGTTGCGGCGCTGCTGTTCACGTTTGGCTGAGCGGCCCGATCAACTCGCGCGGCGGAAATAGGCGAACGCCGCCACGATCAGCAGCAGGGCGGGCAGCGCCGTCGCGAACGCGAGGTTCATGCCGTAGACCGCGCCCAGGCTCACGAACGAGCGCTGCAGGAAATACCAGGCGATCGACAGCACCATGCCGATGAAGATGCGCTTGCCCATGCCGCCGTCGCGCAGCGTGCCGAAAGCGAACGGAAGGGCGCAGACCACGAGCACCAGCACGTTGAACGGCCAGAACAGGCGCTTCCAGTAGGCCTGCTCGAACGTCGACGCATCCTCGTGATTGCGCCGCAGATGGCGGATGTTGCGCCGCAGGTCGCTGATCGACAGGTTATCCGCCTGCACGATCGTCAGCGCGAGCATGCGCGGATCGAGCCCGGACTTCCAATGCGTGGCTGCCTCGACCGTGCTCTTTGCCTCGGCCGCCGCGAATTCGGTGCGGCGGACGTTTTCCATGCTCCACTCACCCGCGCGGTGCAGCGCGCTCTGGGCGAAGGCAATCGACAGCAGCTGCCCTTTCGGCGCGAACTCGAACACGCGCACATCGACGAGCCGCACCTCACGTACACCCTCGACCTGCCGTGTCGTGCCCTGCTTGGCGTTGATGAACGTATTCCCGTCGCGCGCCCAGATGCCACCGCTGCGCCGGCCGATGGCAATGTCGTTGGACTTGGCCTGCAGCGCCAGCGACTGCGCCTGCTGCTCGGCCGCCGGTGCGACAGTCTCGCCCATGGCCGCCACGAGCAGGGTCGCCGTGGCGAGCGACAGCGCCGCGGAAAGGCAGATGCGCAGCTTGGACATGCCGGCCGCGCGCAGCGCCGTCAGCTCGCCACTGCCGGCCAGCGTCCCCAGGCCGAGCAGCGAGCCGATCAGCGCAGCATTGCCGAACCACTCGTAGCCGCGCCGGGGCAGAGTCAGCAGAATTTGCACCGCGACCACGCCCATGCCGTAGTTGCCCTGGCCGACGTCGACGGCTTCGGCGACGAACGCGCGCGCGGCATCCAGGCCGACGAGCAGCAACCAGGTGGCGAGCACGGCCGACAGCACGCTGTAGGCCACGAGCCGGTCGACCCGCTTCATGCGCCAGATCATGCGCGCCCCCCGCGGCCGCCCGTACCGCGCGACGGCGCGACGGGCGCTGCCGGCGCCGGGACGCGCGGCTGCGGCAGGCGGTCGCTGCGACGGAACAGCCACACGGCGACGGCCGCGGCCGGCAGATGCACCCACCAGAGGCCGACGAACGCCGGCACCTTGCCCTGCTCGATCAGCGAGCGCGCAATGCCGAGCCAGCCGAGATAGATCAGATAGCACAGCAACGCGACCAGAACCCCGGCATAGCGCGCCTCGCGCGGCCGCGTTCGCGACAACGGCACGGCGAGCACCGCCAGGATCAGCACCGACAGCGGCGCGGCGAGCCGCCAGTGCACTTCGGCACGCTGCAGGGGCTCGTTACCGGAAAGCAGTTCGGCCAACGGCGCCGCCCGCTTCAGCGACTCGGGCGTGTCGTCGGTCGCGTTCTCGGCCAGCGCGATATCGTTGCCCTTGAAACGCAGCAGCCGGAAATCGTCGTGGCCCACGCGGCCCTCCACACGAAAGCCGTCCTGCAGGGCGAGAAAGCGCCCCTCGCCGTCGCTTTCATGCCGCAGTTCGCCGCGCTCGGCTGTGATCACGTCGATGCGCGTGTCCTCGCCGTCGGCACGCTCGGTCGCCACGAACATGCGCTCGAAGCGCGAGCCGCCCTCGTTCATTGCGCCCACGTAGATAACGCCGCCGCGTCCCGGCAGCTGGACGAAACGACCGGCCTCGAGACCGGCGACCACGAGCGAACGATTGGCCTCTTCGACGAGGTTATGTGACAGGCGAATGGCTGCCGGCGCGAGCCAGAACGAGATGAGTCCGACCACTGCGACCACCGGCACGACGATCCAGGCCAGCGGACGCAGCAAGTCGCGAAGCGGCATGCCGGCCCCCTGCAGCACGGCCATCTCGTTGTCGCGCCAGAGCCGGCCATAGGCCATCAGCACGCCGATGAACAGCGCGAGCGGCACCAGCACGGTCAGCGCGTCGAGCGTCCGCAAACCCAGGATTTCAAAGACCAGATTCCCCGGCAGCCGGCCGCGGGCGACCTTGGTCAGCACGTCAGTGACGGTGCCGCCCAGGGTGACGACGAGCAGCACCACGGCGCTTGCGAAGCAGCCGAAAGCCAGTTCGCGCAACAGATAGCGATCGATGATTCTGAGCATTGCCAAGGGCTTGTGCGATAATCCGGAGGCTTGTGCCGGTCGCGCACAAGAACATTCCCCGAAGTTTAACCGGCAAGGCCCCATACGCGGCATCGCGTCCCGGGCCGGGCCCTTTTCGTCCGGTGCCTGTTCATGACGATTCAGTTCTCCCTCGCCAGCGCTACTCCCGAAACCGAAACCACGCCCTGCGCGGTCGTCGGCGTCTACGAAGACAAAATGCTGACCAGCGCCGCGGCGCGCATCGACGAAACGTCCGGCGGTGCAATCAAGCGGCTCATCGACTCCGGCGACATCAGCGGCAAGCTCGGCAGCAGCCACGTGCTGTTCGGCCTGTCCGGTATCGCCGCGTCGCGCGTGCTGGTGATCGGCCTCGGCGAACAGAAGAAGCTGGACTGCCTGCGCTTCCAGCGCGCCGCCAGCGACGCGGCGCGCGTGCTCAAGGGCCTGCCGATCGCGAGCGCGACCTCGTTCCTCGCCGAGGTGGACGTGCCGGGACGCGACCTGAACTGGAAAGTCCGCACCGCCGCACTCGCGACCGATCACGCGGCCTACCGCTACACGGCAACGTTCAAGCCCAAGGACAAGCCGCGCGGTGACACCTTCGGTGCGATCGCCTTCGCCGCCGACTCGGCGGCCCAGGGCGCGATCGAGCAGGCCACCGCGATCGCCGCCGGCGTGCGCCAGGCGCGCGAACTCGGCAACCTGCCGCCCAACATCTGCAACCCGGCCTACGTCGCGACGCAGGCGCAGAAGTACGCCGATGCGACGCCCGGCGTGACCTGCGAGGTGCTGGACCGCGAGCAGATGAAGGAACTCGGCATGGGGTCGCTGCTCGGTGTGGCGCAGGGCTCGGCCAATCCGCCCAAGCTCGTGGTGCTGCGCTGGAACGGTGCCGGCGATGCGCGACCATATGCCCTCGTCGGCAAGGGCATCACCTTCGACAGCGGCGGCATTTCGCTGAAGCCCGGTCCGGGCATGGACGAGATGAAGTTCGACATGTGCGGCGCCGCCGGCATGTTCGGCGCATTCGTCGCGGCGACGACGCTGAAGCTGCCGCTGAACCTCGTCTGCATTCTGGCCGCGGTCGAGAACATGCCCGACGGCAACGCCTACCGCCCCGGCGACGTGCTGACGAGCATGTCCGGCCTGACGATCGAAGTGCTCAATACCGATGCCGAAGGACGCCTCATCCTCTGTGACGCCCTGACCTACGCGCAGAAGTTCAATCCGCAGGTGATCATCGATGCGGCAACCCTGACCGGCGCCTGCGTGATCGCGCTCGGCAAGCATGCATCCGGCCTCATGAGCAAGGACGACGAACTCGCCGACCAGTTGCTCGCCGCCGGCTCGACCAGCCTCGACCGGGCATGGCGCCTGCCGATCTGGGACGACTACCAGAGCCAGCTCGATTCAGGCTTTGCCGACGTCGCCAACATCGGCGGCAAGAACGCCGGCGCGATCACGGCAGCCTGTTTCCTCGCCCGTTTCGCCGAGGGCCAGCGCTGGGCCCACCTCGACGTCGCGGGCACGGCCTGGGACGAGGGCCGCAAAGGTCTCGCGACCGGCCGGCCGGTGCCGCTGCTCGCGCAGTACCTGATCGACCGCTGCTGAGTCGTGCCCGGCAGGCGGACGCCGCGGCGTCCGCCTGCCGGAGCCACTATCCTTACCCGTCCGTCCGCTGACTGGCCGCCGCATGCCCCGCGCCGATTTCTATCTGATCGACAAGCCGCGCTTTCGCGCCGACCCGCTGCTGCTGGTCTGCGAGCTCGCCCGGCGCGCCTATGCCAGCGGGCAACCGACGCTGATCCTCGCGCGATCGCTGGAACAGGCTGAGGAAATCGACGGCAAACTCTGGGAATTCGACGAAGACGCATTCATCCCGCACCAGCTCGCCGGCGACGAAGACGACGAAATCACGCCCGTGCTCATCGTCGCCCCGGGCGTGCAGAGCCCCGACCGGCCGCTCGTGATCAACCTGCGCGACGACTGTGCGCCGGGCCTGTTCGAACGCGTGCTCGAGGTCGTACCCGCCGACGAATCCCAGCGCCTGGGCTCCCGGGAACGCTGGAAGACCTACAAGCACGCCGGATTCGATCTCAAGAAATTCGACATGTAGCAAAGGCAACAATGCGTCGCGCCGGTGTCCGCCACGCGGAAGCCCGCACAGCCGGCGCAGCATGGCGGACTCTGCCCGCGCGCGCGGCAACCCGCACCGCATGCGTCCTCGTCGACACCGCGCGACCGCTTGCCTCAAAGCGGCCGGAACCCGCCCTGATTGCCGCACAGACTTGCCGCGTCGCGAATCGCCGACGATCGCAAGGAACTGCGTCATGACCATCGATTCCTTCTACGGCATGCCGGGCGCGCTGCCGTTCCACCCCAACCTGCCACAGGCGTTTCCGCGCAGCAGCGCGCGCCGGCGACGCACGACGATGCGGATGTCCCCCGGCATCGCGCGCCTGCTCCGCCTGTTCGGTGTACTTGCCGCAGCGGCACCGGTCGGCTCCGACGCGGGCAGTACCGCAACGGCCGCCAGCGGCGCCGATACCCAGGCCGTGGTCGAACTGCGCCAGTACACGCTGCATACCGGCCAGCGTGACGCACTGATCGAACTGTTCGAATCGGAGTTCATCGAAGCGCAGGAAGCCTGCGGCATGCGCGTGCTCGCGCAATTCCGCGACCTCGACGATCCCGACCGTTTCGTCTGGCTGCGCGCCTTCGGCGACATGACCTCGCGCAGGGCCGCACTCGAGTCCTTTTACGGTGGTGAGGTCTGGCAGGCGCATCGCGCCGCCGCGAACGCGACGATGATCGATTCGGACAATGTGCTGTTGCTGCGGCCCCTCGATGCGGCCTCGCGCTTCAATCTTGCCGGACGTACGCGCGCCGGGCGCGGTCCATCGGCCGACGATACGGCTGCCGACGACGCCGGGCTGATCGTTGCGACGATCTACCCGCTGCGCAAACCCGCATCGGCCGCCCTGTCCGCGCGGCTGCGGCAGCATCTGGAACCGCACTGGAACTCAGCGGGTGCGAGGCCGTTGGCGAGCTTCGTCACCGAGTCCGCGGAGAACACATTCCCGAGACTGCCGGTTCGTCGCGGCGAAACCGTGCTCGTCACGTTCGTGGCATTTGCGGACGAAACCGCGCATCGCCGATTTGTGGCGTCTGTGGCAAGCGACGCGGATGCGGCACTGCAGCCGTATCTGGCGCGCGCGCCGGAAACACTGCGCCTGCGGCCGACGCGGCGGTCCCTGCTGCGCTGAGCGCTCAGCGGGTTCGCGACGCCGGCCATCGACCGCGAACCCGCGTGCCGTGGACTGGGCATCCGTGCAAGAACGCCAACGGCGGGCAGTGCGGCACGAAGGGCGAAAACGTGCGAAATCGGACGCACTCACGCGGCTGCCGGAATTTTACTGCCTGACCGTGCGATTGAGCAGTTCTGGCGAACGCCGCGGAGGCGCGCTACCGTGCGCGGCCTCGAACGCCGACGGATGCCGCGATGAAAGACCTCACGCAAGGCCCGATATCCGGCCATCTGGTGCGCATGGCCGTGCCCATCGCGATCGGCATGCTGTTCCAGATGCTGTACGTGCTGGTCGATCTCTACTTCGTCGCCCGGCTCGGCGATGCCGCGATCGCCGGCGTGGGTACGGCGGGCAACGTGCAGTTCATCGTCATGGGCGCGACGCAGGTGCTCGGCGTCGGCACCCTGTCGCTGATCGCTCAGGCCGTCGGGCGCAAGGACGAACATGACGCGAATCTCGTGTTCAACCAGAGCCTGCTGATCGCCCTGATCTGCGCGGTGTTGACGCTGGTGTTCGGCTATGGCGTCGCCGGGTTCTACGTCCGCGCGCTGGCGGCGGATGCGGCAACCGTCGCCGCAGGGCTCGATTACCTCTACTGGTTCCTGCCGGGCATGGCGTTGCAGTTCGCGCTGGTCGGCATGGGTTCGGCGTTGCGCGGAACCGGCATCGCTAAACCGATGATGGTCGTACAGGTGGTCAGCGTACTGATCAATGCGCTGCTCGCACCGGTGCTGATCGCCGGCTGGGTCACCGGCAAGCCACTCGGCGTCGCCGGTGCCGCGCTCGCCAGCACGCTGGCGATCGTCGCCGGCGTCGTGATGATGACCGTGTATTTCGTGCGCCTGGAACACTATGTGCGGTTCGACGCCTCGCTGTTCGCGCCGCAGCTGGCAGTCTGGAAGCGCATCCTCGCGGTCGGCCTGCCGCCCGGCGGCGAGTTCGCGCTGATGTTCGTCTACCTGGGCGTGATGTACTGGCTGATCCGTGACTTCGGTGCCGCAGCGCAAGCGGGCTTCGGCGTCGGCTCGCGGGTGATGCAGGCCATCTTCCTGCCGGCCATGGCGATTGCGTTCGCCACCGCACCGGTGGCCGGACAGAACGTCGGCGCAGGCCTCGGCGATCGCGTGCGCGAAACCTTCCGTGTGGCGGCTGTCATCGGCGCGGTCCTCATGTTCGCGCTGACGCTGGTGTGCCAGTGGCGTCCCGAGATCTTCGTGCGGCCGTTCACACCCGACCCCGCCGTGATCGCCGTCGCCGCCGAGTTCCTCGCCGTGATCTCGTGGAATTTCGTCGCGTCCGGATTGATCTTCAGCGCATCGGGCATGTTCCAGGCACTCGGCAACACCTTGCCCGCGCTGTACAGCAGCGCGAGCCGTCTCATCACCTTCGTCGTACCCGCACTCTGGCTGTCGCAGCGCCCCGGCTTCGCGCTGCGGCACCTGTGGTGGCTGTCGGTAGCCACACTCACGCTGCAGGCGGTCGTCAGCTGTGTGCTGTTGCAGCGCGAATTCCGCCGGCGCCTGCCGTTGCTGACCCCGCACGGCACCTCTTCACCGCCACCGGCCGACGTCTCCGCGTGACCGCCGGGCTCTAGTACCAACGTACAGCTTTATCGGATGCAACACGGGGCTAGGCTGCAGGATGATCGGCCCCGCGTCGCCTTGCGTCGTTCCGGCGTCGGCCATGCCGGGCGGTACCGGCGTCCGGGCTTATCGGGAGAAAAGCCAACCAACGCACGTCGCTATCCGGGGAGATTCCATCATGCAAGGTCCGCTTCGCGGTCTGTCCGCTTTCGTGTTCTTCGCGTTCGCCGCCGGTGCCTCGGCGGCCTGCGTCGACAGTGTGGTGCTGGTTCACGGCAACAGCGGTTCGCCGGACGATTTCGACAACACCTACGTGGAACTGCGTGCCCGCGACTACAGCGACGCACAGATCATTCGTCCCAACTGGGGCAGCAAGACCTGCCCGGCCTGCAATGACCACAGCGGCAGCGAGGAAGCGCCGGTCGCGAGCGCGCTCAATCTCGCCCTTGCAACCTCGTGTACGGGGCGTATCGATGTCGTCGGCCACTCCATGGGCGTGACGCTGGCCGCCCGGGAAATCCTCAAGCTCGGTCTGGCCGGGAACGTCGACAGCTTCGTCGGCATCGCCGGCGGCTATCGCGGCCTATGGAGCTGCGGCATGTATCCGTTCAACGTGCCCACCTCGACCTGCGGCAGCAACGGACTGTCGGTCGGAAGCCCGCTGCTCAACGGCCTCTACGCGAAACGTCTCGCGACGCGCGAATACTCGATCAAGTCTTACGTCGACGAAATCGTCTGCTCGACGGGTACTTGTCTCGTCTACGGAGCGCACTCGTCGTCGATAGCCGGCGAGAACGCCAGCTATACCTACCCCTACTACCACTACCAGCTGCTCTGGTTCACGCCGATCCTGCAGGCGGATCTCATCGACTGATACGGGGACCACGCAGACTTCGTCGACGCGACTCGCAGGCACCGGCGGCAGCGCGGGTGCCTGACCACACGTCAGTCGCGCGAGCTGCACGCCACCTCGGCTGGCTTGGCTGCAATCTGCAGGACGGACTGCCGCTTCATCACGGCCCGGCAGGCGTCGCGGCGATGGCACGCCCGTTGCTCTGTGTTCGCGATCACCGCCATCCCTCGTTTCCTGACGACGACTGGAATCGTCGCGCAACGCTCACCGGAGGAGCCGATGCACCCGTTCGATCCGACCGCCACTACCCTGCTGGCCTGCCGCCACGGCCAGAGCCTCGGCAATGTTGCCCGCGCCGACGCCGAGGCGCGGGGCCTCGAGCACATCGGGCTGGCGCTGACCGATGCCGAGCTGCCTCTGACCGGCCTTGGGCACGCACAGGCGGTCGCGCTCGGGCGTCGCATCGCCGCCTTGCCGGCGGCGCAGCGCCCCACGCGCATCCTGTGCTCGCCGCACCGGCGCGCGCTCGAGACGGCCGAGGGCATCATCCGCCGGACCTACGCCGGTCAGCGCATCGCATTCTCGATCGACGCACGCCTGGTGCCGAAAGCCTTCGGCGTTCTCGAACACCTGACCCGCCGCGGTGTCGCCAGTCGGCATCCGGAACTCGCTGCGGAACGTGAACGTCTGGGCCGTTTCCATTTCCGTCCGCCCGGCGGCGAGTCGCGTGGTGACGTGGTGCTGCGCGTGCGCCGGGTGCTCGACGACCTTCGCGATCGGCATGCCGGCGAACGCGTGCTGCTGGTGACGCATCAGATCGTCATCAACGCGCTGGACCACCTCCTGAACGGCGCGCGCGACGACGCGCTCGCCAACGACGAGGACGGCTGGGTGCCGAATGCGCGCCTCTACGGCTTCGCCCTCGACCGCGCGCCGGCTGTCAGCGCCGCGCGCAGCACGGCGGACGAAGCGGCTGCCTCGATGGCAGCTGCCTGAGCACGGCACGCTGCTGGACGGCGGCGCGCCGCTGCGTACGTGCAAACCACGTCCGCCAGCCGCCGCGCGCAGGCCGACCGGCCGCCCCGTCGCGAGCACTTCTTTTCGTACCGCTGTCGATTCCGCGCTTTCTCGTTCGCCGCATGCCTGCGACCGACCGTCACCTGCGCTGCCGGCCACGGTCGATTCCCTTTTCGCACGCCACACAGGAGCACGCCGGTGAGCACCCAGATCTTCGTCAATGTCGCGGTCAAGGATCTTCCGTCATCCATGGCCTTTTTCGCCGCACTCGGCTTCGGCTTCAATGCGGAATACACCAACGACGACGCCGCCTGCATGGTCGTCAGCGACGACATCTTCGTGATGCTGCTGCGCGAGGACTTCTTCCGCACCTTCACCGACAAGGCAATCTGCGATACGCGTACGCACGTCGAAGTGCTGACCGCGCTCTCCGTCGACAGCCGTGAGAAAGTGGACCAGCTCATCGACAAGGCCGTCGCGGCCGGCGGGCAATCCAAGCGGCCGGCGCTGGACTACGGCTTCATGTACAGCCGCTCGTTCGAAGATCCCGACGGACACACCTGGGAGCTGGTCCACATGAGCGGCGAGCCGCCGAAATCCTGAGAACCGGCACGCGATTCCCGGCGCCGCCACGTGCGCCGCCGGGAATCATGCCTCAGACCAAAGTTGCCATATCGATGACGAAGCGATAGCGCACGTCGCTGCGCGCAATCCGCTCATAGGCCCGGTTCACGTCGGTGATCGCGATGGTCTCGATGTCGGCGACGATGCCGTGCTCGCCACAGAAATCGAGCATCTCCTGCGTTTCCTTGATCGAGCCGATCGCCGAACCGGCGAGCGTGCGCCGGCTCATGATGACCGTGAAAGCACTGACCGGCACCGGCTGCTCCGGCGCGCCGACGATGACGAAGGTGCCGTCGACCTTGAGCAGCTGCAGATAGGCATTCCAGTCGATGGGCGAGGACACAGTACAGATGATCAGGTCGAACGCGTTCGCGAGCGTCGTGAAGGTCTGCGGATCGTTGGTCGCGTAGTAGTGCGCGGCCCCGAGCCGCAGGCCGTCGTCCTTCTTCGACAGCGTCTGCGACAGTACGGTCACCTCGGCCCCCATCGCGTGAGCGAGCTTGACCCCCATGTGGCCGAGACCGCCCATGCCGACGATGGCGACCTTCTTGCCCGGCCCCGCCTGCCAATGGCGCAAGGGCGAATACAACGTGATGCCGGCACAGAGCAGCGGCGCGGCGGCGTCCAGCGGCAGCTGCGGCGGGATCGACAGCACGTAGCCTTCCTTGACCACGATGGAATCGGAGTAGCCACCATACGTCGGGGTCGTGCTGCCGGGCTCGAAGCCGCTGTAGGTCAGCACCAGTCCCGGCATGTACTGCTCGCGATCGACGTCGCGGTGCGCGCAGGTCGTGCATGAATCCACGAAGCAGCCGACGCCGACATGATCGCCGGGCTTGAACCGCGTGACCTTGCTGCCGACGGCGGTGACGACACCGGCGATTTCGTGGCCCGGCACGAGCGGATAGACGCTCATGCCCCAGCCGTTGTCGACCATGTGGATGTCGGAATGACAGATGCCGCAATAGCGGATCGCGATGACGACATCGTCGTCATTCGGCTCGCGGCGCTGGAACGTGAACGGCGCGAGCGCCGCCTTCGCGGCGGGTGCCGCATAACCTTTCGCCAATGGCATGACGTGACTCCGGGAAGAATGAGGGCCACGCATGATTGCGGTTCGCCGCTGCGCGGCGGTAACGCGTTACTGCCGCGTTCTTGCCCGATCCTGCAGAGACGGCGACGCGCGCGGAGCCGATGTCGTGACGTCCGCCGCACGCAGCGCGACGGCCCGTCTCGCGGCGGCGCCTTACGCGTCGCCCTCCCCGGCAACCGCAGCGGGCGTGCCGGTGACCGGCAGCGTGACGCGAATGGTCGTGCCCACACCGCCCTCGCCCGGCAACGCCTCGACGCTGCCGCCATGGGCGCCGATCATGCCCTGGCAGATGGACAGGCCAAGACCAGTGCCTTGCTTGCCGCGATCGCCGCGCTCGGCGGAATAGAACATGTCGAAGATGCGGCCACGTTCCTCCGGCGGAATGCCGGGACCCGCGTCGGTGATGTCGATGCGAACCGTATCGCCGGAGGGCACGCAACGGATCCGTACCGGTGCACCCGGCGGTGAAAATTTGGCCGCATTTTCGATGATGTTGAACAACGCCTGTTCGATCAGCGCAGGATGCACGTACAGCAGCGGCAGGTCTTCGGCCGTATGCTCGCGCTCCACCGGCGTTTCCGGGTAGATCTTGCGCAGCCGCAGCAGGCAGGAGCCGACGATCTCGTCCATCGACACCCAGTCGCGCGCCAGTTTCAGCGTGCCGTGCCCCAGCCGCGTCATGTCCAGCAGGTTCTGGATGTAGCGATCCAGGCGTTGCCCTTCGGAGACGATGCCACCGAGCAGATCATTGCGCTCGATTTCGCTCAGACGTTCGCCATAGCGCTGCAGGCTTTCCGCCGATCCGAGCATGGCGGCCAGCGGCGAGCGCAGATCATGCGACACGGATGAGAGCAGCGCCGCGCGCAGGCGCTCGGTTTCTCCCTGCAGGCGGGCACTCTCCAGCTCGTCGGCCAGGCGGGTCCGCGCCAGCGCCTGGGCGATGTCGTGCGCGACGGCCTGAATCAGGTCGCGCCGCTGCGAGGGCAGGACGGAATCCTCGGCGTCGAAGCGGACGGCCAGCACGCCGAGCTTCACCCCGTCGTCGCTGAGCGGCAGCAGCCAGCAGGTGGCCGCGTTGAGGGTGTCGGTATAGCGGCCGGCGGGCTGGTCGTGGCTGAGGCTCCAGTCGGCTGCGGCGCGATCGGTCGCGCTCAACACCATGGACGCCGGAACGGCGGCTGCGATGCTGAGCAGACCCGCGCCGGAATCCGGGGTCATCACGGCGACTTCGGCGTCGAACGCCTGGGCCGTCGTCTTCGCCCCGATGGCGGTGACCTGCCCCGCGTCGGCCGCTGCCGCCAGTTCCCGACCGAGCCGGCCGAGGATGCCGGCATGGGCGTTAGCGTCACGCAGCATTTTCACTTGCAGCGACAGGCGTGTGGCCAGGCGCGAGCAGATCAGCGCCGTCGCGAGGAACAGCACCACGGTCAGCGCGTCGCTGCCGTTGGCGATCGCCAGCGTGTAGCGCGGCGGTGCAAAGAAGAAGTTGTAGCCGAGGAAACAGATCACGGCGCTGAAGACCGCCACGCTCATGCGCGAGCGCACGGCAACGATCAGCACCGCGACGGTGAACAGCTGCGACAGGTTGGAAACGGACAGGACCCGCTCGACCAGGTGCGCGAGTGCCAGTGCGACGAGCGACACGGCGAGCGCAAAACCATAGTCCTGCAGCGGCGCTTTCGCGGTCTTCTGCAGTGCACGGCGCGAACGCGCGCGGGCCATCGGGGTCGCGATGATCGTGAGTTCGAAATGCGCACCGCGTACCAGCAACTGCTGGGTCAAGGTGCGGTTGAACAGGCGCGCGAGCGGCCGGTCGCGCGTACGCCCGATGACGATGGTGGCGACGCTGTTGCGGCCGGCATAACCCAGCAGCTCGCCGACGACATCCACGCCCTGCAGCGTTTCAGTCGTTCCGCCCAGCCGCCGGGCAAGGCGCAACGCCGCATCGAGGCGTGTTTCATGGTCGGCGGCGTTGCGGGACCGGCCGGTATCGACGTGGACCACGGCCCACGGCGCATGGCGCCGCTCGGCGATGCGGCGTGTCACGCGCACCAGGTATTCGCTGTTCTCGCTGCCGTCGATGGCCACGAGCACGCGACGCCGCACCGGCACCGGGCCGCTGCCCCGGGCGGCCTGATATTCGCGCAGATCTGCATCCACGCGGTCGGCGACGGCCTGTACGGCGAGTTCGCGCAACGCGGTGAGGTTGGACGCGGTGAAGAAGCGCTCCAGCGCGCTCGCGGCCAGTTCCGGCAGATAGACCTTGCCCTGGCGCAGGCGTGCGATGAGCTCGCGCGGGGGGAGATCGATGAGCACCACATCGCTGGCGCGGTCGACGAAGGCATCCGGCACGGTTTCGCACACGCGCACGCCGGTGATCTGCTGCACCACATCGTTGAGGCTTTCCAGATGCTGGATGTTCACCGTGGTGTAGACGTCGATGCCGGCAGCCAGCAATTCCTCGATGTCCTGATAGCGCCGCTCGTGCCGGCTGCCGGGAACGTTGCGATGCGCCAGTTCGTCCACGAGGATGAGCTGGGGACGACGCGCCAGCGCAGCGTCGATGTCGAACTCGTCGTGCGCGCGCCCGCCGGAGGCGGCCGCACGACGCGGCAGCAGCTCGAGTCCTTCCAGCAGGGCCTCGGTTTCGGCGCGTCCGTGGGTTTCCACGAGACCGACCACCACGTCCCGCCCCTGGCGCTTGAGTTCCCGCGCCGCGGACAGCATCGCGAACGTCTTGCCGACCCCCGGCGCGGCGCCGAGAAACACCTTGAGCTGGCCCGTCGCCTCGCGCTCGATCTGCTCGAGCAGCGCATCGGCCTTGGCGCGCCGGGATCGATCGTCGGGAGGCGGCGTCTCAGGCATGGGATTCGCTCGACGGGACAGGACAGTAAGGAACGCGGCGCCGCACGGCCGGGCGCAAGCCCGCGGCGTGCGACGCAAGGATCACGGCTTGCCGCCGCGCGCGTCCAGCGCAAGGTTCAGCTCCAGCACATTCACGCGCGGCTCGCCGAGCACGCCGAAGGTACGTCGCTGCGTATGCTCCCGCACCAGCGCCGCCACGTCTTCTGCCGGCACGCCGCGCGCAGCGGCGACACGGGCGACCTGCGCCTGGGCGCCGGCGGGCGTCAGGTGCGGATCGATGCCGGAGCCGGAGGCGGTGACCAGGTCCGAGGGCACGGCGTCGGCCGGAATGCCGTCGCGCACGGCGATCGCTGCCGAATCCCTGGCCATTCGTTCGCGCAAGGCCGGGTTGCTGCTTGCGAGGTTGCTGCCCGACAGCGCGTTGGGATCGAACCCGGCTGCGGACGGCCGGGGCTGGAAGTAGCGCGCATCGGCGAAGGGCTGAGCCACGAGGCGCGAGCCGACCACACGGCCGTCGCGCTCGATCAGGCCGCCGGTAGCCTGCTGCGGGAACAGCAGCCCGCCGAGCAGCGTGGCGACGGTCGGATAGATCAGGCCGCTGACGACGACGAACAGGGCGCTGCCGGCCAGCGCCGGCCAGATACCGCCACCGTGGTCGTCGAGCGTCCGGGCACCGTTGGACGGAAGGGAGTTTCTCGTGTTCATGGGGTCTCTCCGGAAACGGCTCAGCGCGCGCCGACGACAGCGGCCAGCAGCAGGTCGATCAGCTTGATGGCAATGAACGGCAGCACGACACCGCCGACGCCAAAGAACAGCAGGTTCCGCCGCAGCAGCGACTCGGCGCTGCCGGGCCTGAAGGACACGCCGCGCAGCGCGAGTGGAATCAGCGCCGGAATGATCAGTGCGTTGAAGATCAGTGCGGCCAGCACGGCGTTGATGGGACCGGACAGATGCATGATGTCCAGGGCCGCCATGCCGGGGATCGCGGCGACGAAGATCGCCGGGATGATGGCGAAATACTTGGATACGTCGTTGGCGAGGGAGAACGTGGTCAACGCACCGCGTGTAATAAGGAGCTGCTTGCCGATTTCGACCACGGACAGCAGTTTGGTCGGATCGGAATCGAGATCGACCATGTTGCCGGCCTCTTTCGCCGCCTGGGTGCCTGAATTCATCGCCAGGCCGATGTCAGCCTGAGCCAGCGCCGGCGCGTCGTTGGTGCCGTCGCCGACCATGGCCACGAGCCGCCCCTGCGCCTGCTCCGCGCGGATGCGGGCGAGCTTGTCCTCGGGCCTGGCCTCGGCCATGAAATCGTCGACGCCGGCTTCCGCCGCGATGGCCGCTGCCGTCAGCGGGTTGTCGCCGGTGATCATGACCGTGCGCACCCCCATCGCGCGCAGCCGCGCGAACCGCTCGCGCACACCGTGCTTGACGATGTCGGCCAGCGCGATGACGCCCAGGACGCGGTTGCCGTCGGCCACCACCAGCGGCGTCGCGCCACCGCGTGCAACGCGGTCCACGGCGGCATCGAGATCCGACGGAATCGCCACCTGGACCGATCGTGCCCAGGCGACGATGGCGGTCTTCGCACCTTTGCGGATATGGCGTGTACCGTGATCGACGCCCGACATGCGGGTCTCAGCGCTGAACGGCACGAATACCGAACCGGTCGTGTCGCCGACGCTCGCCCCCTGCGCCTGGGCCAGCGCCACGATGGACTTGCCCTCGGGCGTGGGGTCGGCCAGGGAAGCCAGCAGCGCCGCCTCGCGCAGGTCGGGCGTGCGCGCACCGCCGACGGCAATGAACTCGGTCGCGCGGCGGTCGCCGAGCGTGATGGTGCCGGTCTTGTCGAGCAGCAGCGTGTCGATGTCGCCGGCGAGTTCCACCGCCTTGCCGGATTTCGCGATGACGTTCGCTTCGAGCGCACGGTTCATGCCGGCGATGCCGATGGCCGGCAGCAGGCCGCCGATGGTGGTCGGAATCAGGCAGACCAGCAGCGCCACCAGCACCACGACGTCGATGTGTACATTGGCAAACTGCCCCAATGCGGGCAACGTCACCACGACGATGAGGAATACCAGCGTCAGCGCCGCCAGCAGCACCGTCAGCGCGAGCTCGTTGGGTGTCTTCTGCCGCTGCGCACCCTCGACCAGCGAAATCATGCGATCGAGGAAACTCTCGCCCGGCTGCGCCGTGACCCGGACCTTGATCTCGTCCGACAACACCGTAGTGCCGGCGATCACGCCGGAACGGTCGGTGCCGGCTTCGCGCAGCACCGGCGCCGACTCGCCGGTCACGGCGGCTTCGTTGATCGAGGCGACACCTTCGATGATTTCGCCGTCCGCGGGAATCTGTTCGTTGGCGCTCACCACGACAATATCGTCCGGCCGCAGCTCGGCGGCCGGCAGGTACTCGAACTGGCCGCTGCGCCAGCGGCGCCCGACCAGCTGCGAGCGCGCGGCGCGCAGGCTGGCGGCCTGGCCGCGGCCGCGCGCCTCGGCCACGGCTTCGGCAAAGTTGGCGAACAGCACGGTGATGAACAGGATCAGTGCGACGACCGCCGGGTAGAGCCAGGGCTGGCCCTTGGCCATGGCCTGCAGCGACAGTCCGGCCGTCAGCAGCGTGCCCACGAGCACCACGAACATGACCGGGTTCTTCATCGCCGTGAGCGGCGTGAGCTTGATGAAGGCGTCGCGCAGGGCTTCCCGCACGGCCTGCGCCGTGAAGCGGGCCGCATGCGCCTTGACGCCATGACGGGATGAGGTATGCATGATGATTCTCGATGCGATGAGGTCAGGTATTCCGACGCGATTGCCGGAACGTCCGGTTTTCAGGAGCCGGCCAGCATGAGCTGCTCACCCACGGTGCCGAGCACCAGGGCTGGCAGGTAGGAAAGCACCGTGATCAGCAGGATGACCGCCACGATGGTCGCGCCGAACGTGACGCTTTCGATGGTGAGGCTGCCGGCGGTCTGCGGCGCCTGGCGCTTGCGTGCCAGACTGCCGGCGACCATCAGCGGAATGACCAGGCAGGGATAGCGGCCCAGCAGCAGCGCGGCCGAGGCGGAAAGGTTCCACCAGTAGGTCGCGTCGCTGAGCCCCTCGAAGCCGGAACCGTTGTTGGCGTACGCCGACGTATATTCGTAAAAAACTTGCGAAATCCCGTGCAGCCCCGGATTGGAGTTGCCCGCGACATCCGGAATCACGAGCGCGAGCGCGGTGAAGCCGAGGATGGTCAGGCTCTGCAGCACGATGAGGAAGGACAGCAGCCGCACTTCGGTGGTTTCGAGCTTGCGCCCGAACACTTCCGGCGTTCGCCCTATCATCAATCCAGCGATGAAGATGCTGAGCAGCAGGAAAACCAGGAACCCGACCAGGCCGCAGCCGACGCCGCCCCAGATGGCATTGATCAGCATGTTGACCAGGGTAACGGTGCCCGCGAGCGGATTGAGCGAGTCGTGCATCGCGTTGACGGACCCGTTGGAGGTCTGCGTCGTGAGCGTCGCCCACAGTGCCGACGCCGATGCGCCGAAACGCACTTCCTTGCCTTCGAGATTGGGTCCGGGCGCCGCCAGTCCGGTCACCGCCGCGTTGGGCTGCTGCTCCGAATACACGGCCGTTCCGATGGAAACCACCGACAGCGTGGCCATCACGCCGAACACCAGTGCGGTCAGTCGCCGCCGCCCGGTGAACGGCCCCAGCATGAACACGACCGCGAGCGGAATGAGCACGATGGAAACGGTCTCTATCGCATTCGACAGCGGCGTCGGATTTTCCAGCGGCACCGCGCTGTTGGGGCCATACCAGCCGCCACCGTTGGTACCCAGTTGCTTGGTCGCGACCATGGCGGCTACGGGCCCGACCGGAATCGTCTGCTCGCTCATGCCGGCGCTCGCGTCGAGCGGCCGTACTGTCTTTGCGCCCGAGAACGTGCCCGGCACACCCTGCATCGTGAGTGCGAGAGCGACGATCAGCGACAGCGGCAGGAATACGCGCAAGATCAGGCGCGTCACGTCCACCCAGTAGTTGCCGAGATCACGGGCATCGCCCTCATTCGCCGTCGCCGCATTCCGCCCGCCGAACAGGCCGCGCAGCATGGCCGCCGCGATGCCCAGTCCCATCATCGGCGTCAGCACCTGCAGGCTGACGATGCCGACCATCTGCGACAGGTAGGACAGCTGCGCCTGCCCGGAATAATGCTGCTGGTTGGTATTGGTCAGGAACGAAATCGCCGTATGCAGCGCGAGATCCCAGCGCATGCCCGGCACGTTGTCCGGATTCAGCGGCAACAGGTGCTGGAACATGAAGACCAGCCAGGCGAACACGCCCAGCACGGCATTGCTGAGCAGGAACGCCAGCGCATAGCCGCGCCAGGTCATGCCCTGCTGCGGGTCCACGCGCAGCAGTCCGTAAACCATGCTCTCGATCGGCGAGAACGCGACGTCGGCGCGGCTGGGCTCGCCGTTGAGCACGCGCGCGAGGTAGTGCCCGAGCGGCCAGGCCAGCAGCACCGCAAGGGCCAGGATCAGAATGACTTCAGCCACGGCACACTCCCGGTCAGAACTTGTCCGGCCGCAGCAGCGCGACCAGCAGATACGCGCCGAGCGCGAGGCTCAGCAGCAGCAGAAAAATCGTCAATGTGCTCACGGCGCCCCCTTTTGCTGGCAGCAATGGATCGGTGTCGCCGGCACATCCCGGCGACACCGCATCAGAAGCTCCAGGTCACGGCCGCCTCGAAGCGCCTGCCGGCAACGCCGGGGAAAATCCGCCGGGCACTGTCGGTGGTCCAATGGCCCGATGCACGCAGATCGACGCTGCCCAACGTGTAAATGGCCGACAGCTGGGCGCGGCTGTAGCTGTCCCCGTAGGCGTCGTCGAGGCCGTAGTGCGCGGCCACGGTTTCGAAGCGGAACCGGTCGTTGAGCGGGAACTTCGCGCCGACTTCGGCATAGATGCCGCGTTCGCCCGTGGCCAGCACGTTCTCGGACCAGCCCAGCATGGCCCACCAGCGCTGATCCAGCGTCAGGGTGGCGATGACCTCGTTGTAGTCGAGATTGAGCGGCGCGCGCGTGCCCGGGTACGTGAAGCGCGTGAGATTGACGTCGAGGTTCCAGCGTTCGGTGAAGGTGCGATTCCAGCCCGCCACCAGGTCGACTTCCGCATCGCTGCCGATCGCATCGCCATAGTCCACCGTCGAGCCCCAGAGCGCGCCATAGAAACCGGAATCGAAAGCCAGCCTGGCCCCCAGCTGCGGCGCCGCGTCACCCTGGGTCTGAGAGATGCCGCGGAACACATAATCGCTGGTCAATGCGGCAGAGCCGCTGAAGTCGACGGCTCCGGCAGAGGGTGCCACGAAACATCCGGCGACCAACACGGCGGTGCCGAGCAAACGAGAGGTGAGAAGGTTCATCGGTACGTTGCGTTTCCACTCCGGAACGGAGCACGCAAAGTGTCTGTCCGCGCGGCGTAAACGGACTAGATGCAATGGGGCTTCCCGGCGTAAACGCCGCGTAAATTCTTCGCGCAACGTGCCGGCTGCCGTGCCGGACGTTGCGTGCATCGTCACGGCTGCGCGCCGCCCGCTGCCATCAACGTCGCTCACGGCATTCCGGAGATGCGCGAAGACCCTGCCGGCCGCATCGCCGTCGCGCGGAGAATTCGTCGCGATACTGCGTAGTGCGATGCCGACGACCCCGCTCCACGGTGTATCGATGCGTTGGTCCTGGCTCAACTGGCTGTTGTTTTTTCTGTCCGCGGCGGCCTTCGCCCAGAACAGCGGCATCGATCGCCGCTTCGGCGATGGCGGCATCGCCAGCATCAGCGACCCGCAGAATCCGGATGCCGGCGCGATCGGCTTCGTCGCCTGCGGCGTCTCACCCGATCACGTGAGACTGGTCTCCTACCGGAACAGCACCACGCTGGTCTCGATCCGCGTCGATGCGCAAGGCCTACCGGTCGGCTCGATGATGCCGGTCACGGTCGCTGCGTCGGCGAGCAGCAACGTGGTCATCGGTGCCTGCATGGGCGACGGCCGCATCGTAGTCGTGCGCGAGGTCGCCGGCACCGACCAGGACCGCAATATCCAGGTGCTGCGGCTGCGAGCCGACGGCACCCTGGACCCGAGCTTCGGCAGCGGCAGTGGACAGGTCGTCGTCGACATGGACGCCTACGCCGTCCTTGGCGACGCGGAACGGCCCTCGGGACTCAACCTGGAAGCCAGCGGCGGCGTGCTGGTGAGCCTGCGGCTGGATGCGCCGGGCAACAACACCGATCCCGGGCTGGTTCGGCTCGCGGCCGACGGGACCGTACGTTTCGCGCGTCACTACCCCACGCTGCCTGGCCTCACCGGCGCCAGCGCCGCCACCGCGGCCGGACTCGCCGCCGACGGCCACGTCTGGATGGCCGGCACCGGTGAACAGCCGGGCCTGACGACCTGGTTCCGCGTGCGCGTGGACGCCGCGAGCGGCCAGACGATCGACAGCATCAGCGGCGGTGCCGACGACGATGTGATCACCGGCAGCGGCCGCATGCTGGCCGATGGAAACACGATGGTCGTCGTGTCTCGCGCCACGCAGGACGGCCTGCGCTATCGACCGCGACTGCTCGTCATTCGTGGCAGCGCGGCCTCACACGTGGATCTGCCCACACCATTCGACATCGCGGCCGCACCCGCTTCGATGCCTGCCTACGTCAGCGGCGGCAACGCGATCCCCACCAGCGAAGGCCGCATCCTGCTCGTCGATGCGCTGATGCGCCTGCCGGACCTCGACCGGGACGTGGCGACCTATGCCGCCCTCGTGGAACTCGGCCCCGGCGCGGGACTGGATCGCATCGATCCGCGCTTCGGCACAGGCGGCCGCACCCAGTTTGCCTGGCGCGGAAGCGAAGCCTGCGCCGGCAACGTGCCCACCTGGCAACGCGCGCTGCACGCCACCAACTGGCGCGGCCGCGCGCTGCTGAGCGGCTGGCACACGCGCACTTGCGCCGACGGCGAGCCGCGCCCCCTGCTCGCGCGGCTACTGAACGCCGACGACGTGTTTGCTGATGGTCTTGAATGAGTGGGCAGAGCTGCGGGCGCGACCGCATCAACCGTCCGCCAAGGACATGAACCCGGACTGCCTCACCGACGTGCAACGCGCGGCGCGCTTCTTCTATCTCCAGCGCTTGAGCTTCGGCGGCAAGGTCGCTTCTCGCACCTACGGAACCAGCACCACAAGCCCCGCCCGCTGCGACGGGGCTCGGCTGGCGCGCCACTCGATGCCGCCCACCTGCGGCTGGCCGGCACCACGATCGAATGCCTGCCCCTGGCAAGGCTGCATGGCGCGCTACGACCGGGAGAACACGTTGTTTTTCGTCGATCCGCCGTACTACGGCCTGACTGGCTACGGTGTGAAGTTCGGCGTTGAGCACTACGAACAGCTGGCCGAGGTCATGACGCACGCGAAAGTCAAGGTCATCCTGACCGTCAACGCCCCCTCGCATGCGGCGGGTTTTCGGGCGCTTCACGATGGAGTCCGTAGCGATCAATTACACAGTCGGCGGGAACAAAAACCTCAAGCCAGCCAAGGAACATGTCGTGCTGGGCGGGCGACGTCCACAGCCGACAACTTGATGGGCAGATGGGGCATACATGACGCCTCTTGTATACTCGGCAGCCTCAGGGGAGTAATCGCTTAAGGACAAGGGATCTGCGAATGCTTCGCAAGTATCTGGGTTTGTTGGGGTTTGCGGCGGCCGTTTCGTATAGCACCGCCGGAACGGCGGCCGTTCCGGCCGTCGACTGCAATAACTGTTCAAGTGCGCAGGAAGAGGCCAAGGCCCTGGCGACACCGGGTCTCGGCATTCGGTACGTCTACGACCTGCCGGGTAACGAGATCCGCAAGTTCAAGGTCTACCTCGATTCGCCGACCAATTTCGTCACCGACGCCATACCGGTCGAGCCTCAACCCACGGAAGGCGCGAGGGTGCAGACGCCTTCCGGCGTTTCCGTCCGGACACTCTGGGAAATGAGCGTGGACCCGGACGTGGCTACGATCTTTCGGGAGATGCGCTCGGTTTACGTAGCCTATGGTCCGACTGCCTTTTCCAAGCAGTTCCGGGTGGACATTACCAACCTGGGTTTGACGTACGGCGATACGGCACCCCGTTATTTCAATCCGCAGCGGATCGGCTGGGATTACCCGTCGGGGGAAGGCTTTCGCTTCATGGATCGCGTGAACGACCTTGTGAGCGGAGCCAATTCCGCAAGCAGCGTTGATGCCCGCCTCGCCCGGCTGATTCATGGAATCCTCAGCCCTGCACAGTCGGCCTACATCGAGGGTGGAACCGGAGGCGTCACCGCCGGCGTCCAGCTCACCAGCATCGGCTCCGAGTTCACGGTGGATTTCTGCAGCAGCGACGGAGCCTGCACGCGGGTGAAGATCACGGTTACGACCAACGGTATCAAGTCGGAATACGGTGGATCGCGGGACAAGTGGGATGTCCAATACCCCAATGAAAATGAGAACACGCCATTCCGCAGAAATTGGGGCCGCAATGGCTTCGAATACGCGCGCGACATGGCGGCCTTCGTCGCCAATCGAACCGGTGGCGATTACACGATCAGCGGTGGCGGCCCGATCTGCAGCCGCGTAGTGCTGGCTTGCTCTGACGCAGGCGTACAAATGCTGTGTACGGTCTACTGCCAGAATTGACGAGGTGAGAAGGTGGCCAAACGGCCCCCTTCCTCGTTTTGCAACCTGGAAGCCCATGGCTCGCCTCGGAACGGACTTAGGAGCCGTTCGAGCCCCAAAATTCAGCCTTCAAACCAAGAGGTTTTACTTGTCGAACCTCTTGGCCGCCTGCAGCGCCGTCACCGGAACCGACACCCATCCCCACCCAACCCTCCCCTTGAAGGGGAGGGCCATAGTGAACCCGCCCCTGTGCACCGCTATCCGGAGCCGGCCTTCAATCCCGCAATCCGTCTTTCCGGTGAAGCACCGGAGGCGGCGACCGTTGCGCGATGTCGAGATGCGTCAGATACAGCCGCGCATCGAATTCCAGCTGGTGATAGTCCGGGAGCATGTGCGTACACAGCTGGTAGAAGGCCTTGTCGTGCCCGGCATGCTTCAGATGCGCCAGTTCGTGCACGACGATCATCTGCAGGAACTCGGCCGGCGCGTCGCGGAACACGGCGGCGATACGGATCTCGCGGCTTGCCTTGAGCCTGGCACCTTGGACGCGGGATACCGTCGTGTGGGTGCCGAGTGCGTGCTTCATCACTTGCAGCTTGCTGTCGTAGATCACCTTGGCCAACGGCACGGATTGCCGCAGGTAACGGTCCTTCAGCGCCCGCACGTAGTCGTAGAGCTGGCCGTCGGTACGTACGCCATGGGGCTGGCCGTACTTTTCGGCAAGCATCGCGCCCAGCCGTCCCTGTCCGATGAGCTCATGCACCCGCATCAACAGGTCTGGCGGATAACCGGCGAGATACTTCAGCGGTTGCATCGGCGGGCGGTGGCGCAAGGCGGGCAGCGGGGTCCGCAGGTATGATGGATCAGAGTCATCCCAACGCGAAACGGCGACATGGCAAAGGCGAATCCGCTCCAGGAACAACTCCTCAAGGCCGGCCTGGTCAAGAAGTCCCAGGTGGCCGAGGCCGCGCGACAGCAGAACAAGGCCCGGCAGGGGAAAGGACCGGCTACCCCCAGCGAGATCCAGCGCGAAGCGGAGCGCGCGCGTGCGGAGAAGGTCGAGCGTGACCGCGCGCTCGCCGCGGAACGCAACGCCCAGGCGCGCCTCGCAGAACTTCGGGCGCAGGCGCGACAGATCATCCAGGACAGGAAAGTGCGGCGCTCCGGCGAGAGCGAGTACCGCTTCAGCGCCGACGGCGCGATACGCACCCTGCTGGTCAACGACGAACTGCGCCGGCAGCTGTCGACCGGCACCCTTGTCATCGCCCGACTGGACGATCACTACGAGCTGTTGCCGCGACTGGCCGCCGACAAGGTGCGGGAACGGGATGCCAGCCTGATCGTCGTCGATCACGGCCTGGGTGCGAACGAGCCGCCGGTCGCGGCTACCTCCGAAGACGATGCGTACTATGCGCAGTTCAAGGTGCCCGACGACCTGATCTGGTGACGGGAAGGCCGTCGCCCGAGCTTCAGTGCGCGGGTTCCCTTCCGGCCGGAAACCCCGGCTCGGGCCAGTCCTGCGGAACCCGCCGTACCTGATCGGCGGAATAGCCCAGCGCCACGAGGCGCGCGAGCAGCGCGTCATAGCGCTCCGGCGGCAAGCTCGGCGTGCGCGCCATGATCCAGGCGTAGTCGCGCTTGCTGCGCGCGACGATGGTTTCCTGATAGTCCGCGTCGACGTGGGCGATCACGTATTCCGCGCGGATCGGCCAGATGAACTGCATGCCCCAGACCGCATTGCCCGTTCCCGGCACGACCGTGCCGTTCGGACGCATCACCTTGAGGCGGGCTCCGGGCGCATTGCGATAGCGGAACGTGGTGCGGATGGTTCCGTCGGGGTCTAGGACATAGCTTTCGATCGCGTTGTGCGCGCGCCGCTCGGGCCAGCTGGGCACGTGTGCGATGACGTACCAGTCGCCCATGAAGCGCGGCAGATCCACCGACTCGCTGCGCGGTACAGTGACCGGACTCGCCGCACAGGCGCCGAGGAACAGCGGAACGATCGCCAGAAGTCCCGCGCGCACGCTCATGACACCCTCCGCGGCACGAAGCGGTAGTGCGCCACGAGCCATTCGCGTCCGCCGTCGTAGGCGAACAATTCCGCGCAGGCCATCCAGAACATGCGCCAGCGCTGGTACCAGAGCGGCGCCGCCGCACCGTAGGTCTTGTGCAGCACCGGCATCAGCACATCGCGGTGGCGATCCTGCCCAGCCAGCCAGTGATTGGCGGTGCGGGCGTAGTGCGTGCCGTCCACCAGCCAGCGCTGTTCCAGCGCGAGCCGGTCCTGGAACCAGCCCAGGGTGTCCACCGACGGCATGAGTCCGCCGGTGAAGAAGTGCCGGCCCATCCAGTTGTCCTCGCCCTCGGTCTCGAACGGATACGCCAACGTGCGGTGGCAGAAAATGTGCACGAACAGACTTCCGTCAGGCCGCAGCCAGTGGCCGATGCGTCCCAGCAGCACGTCGTAGTTGCGCATGTGCTCGAACATCTCGATCGACAGGCAGCGATCGAACGATGCCGCGTCCAGCTCCAGCCGGTTCACATCGCAGGTGATGACCCGCACGTTGGCCAGGCCGCGTTCGGCACAGCGCGCCTCGATGAATTCCCGCTGCGGGCGCGAGTTGGAAACGGCGACGATGCGCGATTGTGGAAACCGCTCGGCCACGTACAGCGTCAGGGAGCCCCAGCCGCAGCCCAGCTCGAGGATGTCCTGGCCATCCGCAAGCTGTGCCCGATCGACATAGAGCGCGAGCATGGCGTCCTCCGCTTCGGCCAGCGTCTCGCGTCCCGTCGGGTAGTAGCAGGATGAGTACTTCAGGCGCGGCCCCAGGCAACGGGTGAAGAACTCGGGTGGCAGCTCGTAATGCTGGCGGTTGGCCGCATCGGTGTGCAGGGCGATTGCGCTGCGGGACAGGCTTGCGCGCAGCGCGTGGAAACGCGCCTCCTGCGCGTCGACGCCGCCAGCCGACTCATCGCGCAGGCGCTGCCGGCACAGCCGCCGTATGCCCAGACGCACCAGGGCATCCGGCAACCAGCCGCGCTCGGCGAGGCCGGTGATTCCCGGCGCGGGGCGTTCGGCATCGAGTTCTGCGGACAGCGTGCGTGTGTTCATCGGTCGCTCCGGGGAAACCAGGGAAACAGCAGGGGTGTGCGCTGCATGTAGTCGCGGTAATCCTCGCCACGCGTGCGCAGCGCCTGCGCCTCGGTGAACGGAATGCCACTGAGCCAGCGCAGGAATACGTACATGACCACGGGCCCCAGCAAGGCGAGCCCCCACAGCGGAGAACCCCAGGCCAGCGCGACATAGGCGAACCAGTGCAGCCATTCGAAGAAGTAGTTCGGGTGGCGCGAATAGCGCCAGAGCCCGGCGCGACAGGTGCGGCCGCGGTTGGCGGGATCGCTGCGGAAGCGGCGCAGCTGCGCGTCGGCGATCGCCTCGCCGGCCACGCCGCACAGCCAGATCGCCAGCCCCGCGATCCAGGCCGGGTGCGGACCGTCGATGGGGCTGCCCGCCACGGCCAGAAACGGCAGCGCGAAGAGCACGATCAGAAACGCCTGGAACTGGAAGAAGGCGAACCAGCGCCACGGCGAATCCCCCCACAGCGTGCGCAGGTGGGCGTAACGGCCGTCTTCGGACTCCCGGCTCACGCGATGCCACAGGTGCAGCCCCAGGCGCAGCGACCAGCCGGCTGCCAGCACCACGAGCGTCACGCGGGACCAGACCGCGCCGCCGCCGAATACGGCCAGCAGCACCGCCGCACCACCAACCCCCAGGGCCCAGATCACGTCGACCACGCCCGCGTTGCGCCGGCGCTGCTGCCAGCGCCAGCCGGCCGACTGGGCGATCGCCGCCAGCAGCCATACCGCACCGAGCGACAGCAGCGCGCTCATGCGACCACCGCATCGGCTCGGTGCCTCACCAGGAACCGCCGTCCGCGTGCGAGCCCGGCCAGCAGCGGCAGCACCAGGCCCCAGGCCAGCGCGAGCGCCAGCACACCGTGCCAGGCTGGCAGCGCGAGCTGCACGGCACCGAGGCGCTCTGCCGCCAGATACGCCAGCGGACCGCCGATCGCACCGACCGCGGCGGTGAGGCCCAGATGACGCTGCGACAGCGCGAAGGAATGGTTCAACGTGAGGCCGAAGGACGCCCAGATGGCGAGCAGCCAGAGTGGGGGCCATGGGGACGTGGCTGCGCGATATTCGACCAGTCCGAGCCACGACAGGCAGCCGTCGAGCACGAACCCGAGGGCCACTGCACTGACAGCGAGCGCGGCATCGGCGCGACGGACTGCAGAGGTCATCAGATGCGCAACGATGAACATCAGCCCCGCCAGCAGCCCCCATTCGGCGTGACCGCGCGCCGCGCCGAGTACCGCAGCGAACCAGACCAGCTGGTAGCCCACGAGATTCAGACCCGTGCGCATCACGTACCCCCGCCGGCGCCGGGCACGAACTCGGCATCGCGACACTGCGGTCCTGCCAGCAGCAGCTGCGCCACACCGATGCTGCGCTCGCGAAAGCCGCCCTCGCAGTAGGCGAGATAGAACGTCCACATGCGGATGAAGGCCTCGTCGAATCCCTGCGCCAGCACCGCGTCGCGCTGCGCGAGGAAGCGCTCACGCCAGGCCTGCAGTGTGCGCGCGTAGGAACCGCCAAAGTCCTCGAGTTGTACCAGGGACAGGTCGCAGCTCGCCGTCTTGGCGCTCAGCAGCGCCGTGACGGATGGAATGAACGAGCCCGGAAACACGAACCGCTTGATGTAGTCCACGGCGCGCAGGGCCTGGGCGTAGCGGTGGTCCTCGATGGTGATGGCCTGGATCAGAGCCAGCCCTTCGGGCTTCAGCAATCGGCCGATCGCGCTGAAGTACGCCGGCAGGTTGGCCGCGCCGATCGCTTCCACCATCTCGATGGACACGAGCTTGTCATAGCGACCTTCCAGGTCGCGGAAGTCGCGCTGCAGTACCGTGACCCGATCGGCGAGCCCGGCCTCGGCCACGCGCTGTGTGGCCAGGGCATATTGCTCCTGCGAAATGGTCGTGGTCGTCACGCGGCATCCGTAGCGCCGCGCCGCGTGCAGCGCGAAGCCGCCCCAGCCCGTGCCGATCTCGACGACGTGGTCCTGCGGCGAGAGCCGCAGCTTCGTGGCGATGCGATCGAGCTTGCGTTCCGATGCCGTCTCCAGCGTGTCGTCGTCGCGGGCGAACAGCGCCGACGAGTACATCAAGTCCGCCGACAGGAAGAGCCGGAAGAAATCGTTGCCGAGGTCATAGTGGGCCGCGATGTTGCGGCGCGCGCCGGCACGCGTGTTGGGTCGCAGCGCATGCCAGGCCCGCAGCAGCCAGCTGCCGACGGCCGCCAGACCGCCTTCCATGCCATCGAGCAGATCACGATTGCGCACCAGCAGTCGCACCAGCCCGACGAGATCGTCGCAGCTCCAGTGTCCGTGGATGTAGGCCTCGCCGGCGCCCACGCTGCCATAGGCCGCAACGGCCCGGTAGAACGCCGGATGCCGCACGTACAGTGCAATCACAGGTCCATCGGACGTGCCGCAGCGATGCCCGCCGAGATCGTCGTCGAGCTGCACGGCGCCGTGCTGAAGGCGGCTCATCTGCGCGAGGAGGCGCGCGCGCAGGCGCCGGTCCAGCGCACTCCAGGTCACCTTGCCGGCAGAGGGCAACAGGGTTTCGGCCGATGCATTCACGGGTGAGCTCCTTTCCGGTGACGGTGAAACGGTGTGTGTTCAGGTGGATGCCGCCGGGCCACGGCCGCGCAGGGCCCAGGCATGCGCCCGCAGCATGTGGTGGCGGGCGCACAGCGGGCCGTCATGCTTCAGTCCCCGTTGCCGATACGGGCTGCCAGGACACGCCGAGCGCGCGAACCACCTCCACCGCGCTGCGCATGCCGTCCTCGTGAAATCCCCAGCCCCAGTACGCGCCGGCGAACCAGGTGTTGCGTACGCCCTGGATTTCGGCCTTGCGCGCCTGCGCTGCCACCGAGGCATGGCTGTACACCGGATGCGCGTAGCGGCGCCGGGCCAGGATGGTCGAGGGATCGATGGCCTCGCTGCGATTCAGCGTCACGATGAACGGCCGCGGCGAATCGATACCTTGCAGCAGGTTCATGCAGTAGCTGACGGTGCACGGGGCGTCCGGCTCGGCCGGCACATGGGCGTTCCATGCGGCCCAGGCCTTGCGGGAGCGCGGCAGCAGGCGCGCATCGGTGTGCAGCACGACCTCGTTGGGCTGGTAGTCGATGGCGCCGAGGATCTCGCGTTCGCGCTCGTCGGCGTCGTGCAGCGCGGCGAGTGCCTGGTCGCTGTGGCAAGCCATCACGACCGCGTCGAAGCGTTCGCGACCGGCTGGCACGGTCACGTCGACGCCGGCCGCGTCGCGGCGCACCCCGAGCACCGGCTCGCCGGTGCGGACGGTCGCTTGCCAGCGGGTCCGCAGAGCGTCGACATAGCGCTGCGAACCGCCCCGAACGACGCGCCATTGCGGGCGCCCGGCCACCTGCAGCATGCGGTGATGAGCCATGAACTGCACCAGATAGCGTGCCGGAAAGTCGAGGACCTGCGCCGACGGGCTCGACCACAGCGCACTCGCCATCGGCACGAGATGATCGTCGCGAAATGCCGGCCCATAGCGCTGCACGGCCAGATATTCGCCCAGTGTCGGCCCGGGCCCGGGCGAGTCCAGCAGCGCGCCTGCGGTGCGGTAGAAGCGGCGCAGGTCGCCCAGCATCTGCCAGAAACGCGGCGACCAGAGGTTGCGCCGCTGGCAGAACAAACCGTCCAGCGACGTCGCGTTGTATTCCAGGCCGGTGGCCGCGTTGTGCACCGAAAAACTCATCGTGGTCGGTTCCGTGGCCACGCCGAGCTCGGCAAACAGCGCGCTGAGCAGCGGATAGTTGTGCGCGTTGTGCACGATGAAACCGGTATCGACGCGGTAGATGCGCCCGTCCTGCTCGACCGTGTGGGTATCCGTATGGCCGCCGAGGCGCAGGTCCGCCTCGAACAGCGTCACCGCGTGCTCGCGCGACAGCAGGTAGGCGCAGGCCAGCCCGGAGATGCCTGATCCGACAATGGCGATGCGCATGGTCAACGCCTCGCCTTGGCCAGCACCCAGGCCGGCACGGGCTTGAGGTCGCGCACCAGGCCAAGTGCTGCCAGCGCACGCAAGCCGTACCAGCTCAGGTCGATCTCCCACCAGCGGAAACCCTGCCGCGCCGTGCCCGGGAAAAAGTGGTGATTGTTGTGCCAGCCCTCGCCGAAGGTCAGCAGGGCCAGCCAGACGTTGTTGCGGCTTTCGTCAGCGGTATCGAACCGTCGTGATCCGAAGCGGTGCGCGAACGAATTGATCGTGACGGTGGCATGAAACAGCAGCACGGTGGATACGGCGAAGCCCCAGACCAGCAGCTGCGGCCCGGACGTTCCCAGCCCCGGCGCCCAGCGCTCGAGCGCGACGCCCAGACCGTACAGGCCCAGCGCCAGTGCGGCAGGCACGACGACGTCGTACCGGTCCAGCCAGCGCAGCTCCGGGAACACGGCGAGATCGCGGACCCGCGACAGATCCGTGGCAAATGCGCGCGGGGTGAGGAACCAGCCCGCATGGCTCCAGAGGAAACCGTGGATGCCCGGCGCGTGCGGATCCTGCGCCGTGTCCGCGTGCCGGTGGTGATGGCGGTGGTGCGCCGCCCACCACAGCGGCCCGCGCTGCACGCAGGCGGCCCCGATCACGGCGAACAGGAATTGCACCGCGCGCGAGGTGCGGAACGTGCGGTGCGAGAAATAGCGGTGGTAGAACGCGGTGATCGCGAACATGCGCACGGCATAGAGCCCCACCGCAATCCCGATGGCCGTGGTAGAGACCCCGACCCAGAACACGCCGAGACAGGCCAGGTGCAGAGCGATGAACGGCAGCGCCCGCAGCCAGTCGATGGCATTCTCGGTGCCCTGCGTCCGCTCCCCGACCGAGCCATCGACCCAGGCACGCAGCGACGCCGTCAACGCCGTCCAACCCGTTTGCTTTCCGTCCATAGGCACCGCCGCTCGTGGGACACGCGCGACAGTACGTGGCCGGATGCGGTTCGGATGCAGCGCCTGACCCGATTCGCCAACCGGTCCGGTGTCATGACACTGCCGTGGGAAGTGCGCCATCACCTCATCCCTCCCCACAACGGGACACCAGTGTTTCGGTCGTCGCGGCCGCAATCTCGCCACGATCGGCGGCCAGCGCCTGCCGGTCGGCGGGAAACTCGACCCGGGCCCATCGGCGCCGGCCGCTGTCGTCACGCACGGTCACGGCACCCTCGAACACACGCAGCGACTGGTCACGCCGGTCGTAGGTCACCGACAGCGACGGCAGCACGAACGCGTACCAGCGGTCCAGTTCGATCGCGAACGTGACGGTCGGCCCCTCCTGCGGCCCCGGCGCGAGCCGGATCACGACCGGTATCGCGTTGAAGTCACTCGGAATCAGGAAGGCCGCCTTCACCGGCGTCCCGGCGATCAGCGTTGCCCAGTGGCGGCGCACGAAGCTGTCGAATCCGGCGTCGGCCACGGCGTCGGAACCCAGCTGGACTCGCTCGCGTCGCTCCTCCGTCGCGCGGTCGGCCTGCCAGAACACCTGCCGGCCCTCGGCATCACTGACCAGTCCCTCCCGATAGCCGTCGCGCTGATCGAGAAACTCGAAATCCGGCGCCGCTTCCGTCGGGTCGAGCCAGCGCATGACCTTCCGGGCGAACGGGCGGCCGTCAGCACAGCGGTAGAGCACCAGGCGCCGTCGCGCGTCGCCGTCCGCATAGCGCCAGTGCGTTTCCCGGTACGCGACGCGGCCGTCCCGGTCATAGGCAATGCCGTCGTCGCGATAGGCGGCCTGCGCCGGCAGCGCCGACGCGGCCGTCGTCAGGACGACGACGAAAAGGCGCGCGATCCGGCGCGCGCGGGAAGCGGCGTACGAAGCGGGAGAACGGCGCATGGCCTGGGGCTGGTCAGTGGCGTTGTCCTGACCTTTACGAGACAGAGGCGCCTGCGGATGCAGTGGGTGCGCGCGGCCGCGCGGCCACGCGCCGTGGCACGGTCGACCGGGGCCGTCCCGCGGTTGCCCGCAATTCTCGGGCGATCGGGGAACCCGCCGCACCGGCTACGACGGCGGAAGTATTCCGCCCCGTCAACCGGCTACGGTCCGCGCCCCATACCGACGCGGGCCTGGCGCGGCCGGAAATCCATGACTCCATCCGCATCGACGGGCGCGCCACGCCCGATGATGCCGGCCACCATCAGCAGTCGCTCTCGCCCCGGCGGCAGATCGCGTCTCCGCGCAGCGGCGCCACGGCGCTGTAGTTCGACATCACCCCACCGACATTGCCGTTGAAGTAGTTGACGAGCTGCCAGCCGATCACCGGCAGGCCGCGAAACTGCTCGCCGTTCTGCGCCGGCGCCGAGGCGGTCGCCCACTCGAAGCTCAGGGTTCCTTCCTCGAACGCGCCGACGGTGTTCTGCGTGCGCGAACCGAGCACCGGGGACTGCGTGCCCTGGTGCGGACCACCGACGGCCACCACCGTGGTGTCGTAGCACAGGGCGCTCTGCGGCGCCGGCGTGCCGAAGTCGATCATCGTATCGGTAGACCGGTCGTGGCGGATCAGTCGGTAGTCGCCCGGATACTGCTGGCAGGCACGGCCACCGCTCTGGTCACCGATGCGCGCGTGAAAGGGCGCACCGCCGAGACCGGCGTTCTGCAGCGTGGGATCGACATAGAAGCGCTTGGTCGGCGCCGCCAGCACCCATTCGGTCAGCGCATCGGAGCTGTGCGACCAGACCGATTCCCCGGCGCTGTACGCGGTCGCGAGCACGGCGCTGACCGCGTCGACCGCGCGCGAAGCCGGATAGGTCGCACTCACCGTGCGCGTGCCCAGCCCCACGTACGCCGTGGCCGCCCCGCTGGCGGTGTCGCTGACCGCATCGGCCAGATTCGGGTGCGCGCTGTCGGGCGCGGAATGCTGGCTGCGCACGCTGAAGCCATCGAGCGCCGTGGCCGGCAGCGTGAAGACGACACCGTCGGCAACGTCGACGACCGTCGCGTTGCCGTACAGGCCGCCCCCCGGCGCCGCGACATCGGTCGATGCATCCACTGCCCAGTAGCCCGCCGGCCGCCAGGCATCGAGCAGCTGCGCACAGGCACGCGGGTGCAGGCGGCCGTTCTGCAGCGTGAACGTGGCCGCCTGGGCCGAACTGCCGGAAAGCTTTCCCATTTCGATGACTTCGACATGGCCCTCGCGCGTGCGCGCCGCGTCGTCGGGACCACCGTCGGCCCGCGCGCCGGTGAAATCCGCGGTACTGAACGGCGTGTAGCTGCGCCCGTCCGGCAGTTCCGGCAGCCCCGGTGCATTGCGCAGATCCGGCACGGCGCAGGAATTGTCATCGGTGACCAGCGCCGCGTGGCCCCCGGCCGTGGCGAACACACCACCTGTCCAGACATCGTGCGCCGCGAGATACAGATTGGCCGAAAACACCACGCGGCCGTTATGGCCCTCGTGGAAACGCAGCTTCAGCGCCTTGGCCTGCGCACTGTCGTTGACCAGCGACAGCAGCGTGGTGTAGCCCGCGTTCGCGGTGTAATACGGAAAAATCAGCACCTGCCCGTGACCGCGCGGGTTCAGGTGCACCGCCTGGGCCAGCGGCGCGACCAGCGTCAACGCAAGTGCCGCAGCAAGACGGCCGCGGTCAATTCGCAACAAAGGCAACATGGGGAAGTCTCCGGATCGGGCTGGACGTAAGGGACATGATCCAGGACGCAGTGGCGGGGCGGATCCCCTCAGTGCCGAAGTCGCTGCCGATTACTCATTCGCCCAGCTTTCGCCGCGTGCGCCTGAAGTGGCTCCGGCGGCTGTCGACTGGCAGCGGTCCAATACGCCGGGGTCGACATCCGATCGCGAGCTGCACTGACAGCCAGCCGTGCCGGCGGCCGGATAGACGCGATCCGTTGCGCAGACGACGGAACGTCATTTCGACGCGTCACAGCCCGGGCGAGGCCGGTGAATGGATCGATCGATGTGAGCGCGATCAACTGTCGCACCCCAGCCGGGCATCGATTGAGGCCAGATCCGGGCCAACACGCTGCGCTGATGCGTGCCCGCTCGGCCGATTGCCTCCGCGGGCAAGCATGCCAGTCAACCCAGGGGCTACTCGACTGCAGCGTCACCCCCCGCACTGACCAACTCCATCGGAGCAGGCAGGCCAATCGTCGCGTAAACACGATTGCGCACTCCGTTCCTGCTCCCGGCGGAAGACAGCTCGGCGGTCCGTCCGCGCGTCAGTAGCGCGCTGTCCTCGAGCGCGACCGATCCATTCCGATGAACTGTCGACTTCACCCGGAGCCCGTCGTCCGTCATCAGGCTCTCCAGTCGGACCTCGATCGCGTGAGAGCCTTCCTGATAGCTGTGGGTCGCCGATCCGTTGTCGTCCACGACGAAGTGCAAGATTCGCGGCTCAACCCCCTCCAGCGCGACGAGCAGCTGGACGGGATGGCCGCCAACCGCAAACTCGCCCGGCGCGCCGTTCACCGGACCGACTTCGAGACTGCTGGAGTAGAGGACCGAACCGGCTCTCGTTCCAACGATCAAGTGGGGAGGTTCCCGCTCAACTGCCGAACTGGATGCCCAGGCAAGGCTGCTGCCGATAGCGATCACAAGACCGACAGCGAATGCGGCGGCTGCAGGACGACTCTGGCGCGGTGAAGGTACTTTGAGCATGGCAATCCTCTGCGTGGCTATTCAAAACGTCATTCGCAACCTGCCGCGAATCCGCTCGAGGCTGGCTGCGGTCTCAACCTCGCGTCAGCGTGAGGCCGACGCGATGCCGGGAATCGTGATAGGGCACTTGCACCGCAGGCGAGCCCCTCGTTGGGCAGAAGGCACTTCGCTGCCTGATGAAGGACCGGCGTTGAATCAGAAGACGCCCCCGCAGGCGACTGCCCGGGACGATCTGGTCAAATCCCGAAAACTGTTCGACCGCGCATTCAGCGCCACCGCAACGATCAGTACTCGCTTCCGACACCGTGGTGCACACTGAACAGGTTCCCGGGGTCGTACTTCTGCTTTACATCGACTAACCGCTCATAGTTGCTTCCCCAGAACGCACGCTGCCAACCGTTCTGGAAGTAGTCGCTCTCGGACACATAGCTACCGTAATTCGGAATCATCCGGGTCAGCGCACCCATTGCTTTGCTGGTCGCCGCTGCCGCCCGCTGCGCGTCACCTGGATTCGGGCGCAGTCCTGGCATTCCCGCGTACGCAGGCGGTCCCTCTGCACCGCATATCGCCAGAGCAAATGCATCGACGACAACCGGGTTCGTGGCACATTTTCTCGCAGCAGCGAGTTCTTCTTCCCGCGCGCCGGCAAGCCCCTTGTTGAAGTGGAGCGAGATATCCCAGTGACGTGAAGCCTCATACAACGCGTGCGAAAGGGCTTCGATGCGCGAGGCGCCGCCGAGCAGGGAAGCCGGCAGCCAGGCGGACTTGTAGGCATGGACAAACTGTCCGACTTGTTTCTGGTCGCCCTTCCACACGAAATGGTGACGCTGCGCTCCGGCCCGGTCGTCCCTGACGATACTGCCCGGCAACGCCTTCTCCAGATACCCGGCATCCCAAAGACGTTGAGGAGGAACATCGAGAAAACGAAACTCCTTTTCAACCTCGTAGTCAGTATCGGATCGGATGGAATCGACGAAGGTCGCCCAGAGTGCGCTTGCTTCCGCGACGGACAGGTCCGAATACATCATCCCGACTCGAAGTGTATTGTCGGGCTTGAACGTCATCTGCTCGCCCCAGTGCGGGTTCAGCAGCTCACGGGCATAGAACGTCATCACACGAACGATCAGCCGGCGGTACGCGGCGTCGCTCCTGGCCTTGACCGTACCAAAGACAGCGCCGACTGAATTCGGTAGCTCGCGAGTTCTGAGCGTCACACGAGTAACCACGCCAAACGTGCCACCACCGCCGCCCTTCAGCGCCCAGAACAGATCAGGATTGTGCTTCTCGTTCGCGACTCGGACGACCCCGTCGGCGGTAACCACCTCTGCCTGCAGCAGACCGCCCGCTGCGAGTCCGAATCGTTTGGACAGACTACCGAATCCTCCACTCTGAATGAGTCCTGCGACACCGACGGTGGTGCAGCCCCCTCCTTGAACGAAGCGGCCTCCTTTCGTCGTTACCGCGTCATACGCGTCGATCCACATGGCACCGGCACCCATACTCACCGCCGACTGCGGCGACTGGATATCACTGCACCCGAGTGCAACGAACGCATCGAGCAGCTCGACCGACCGCATGCGACGCGTCCAGACCAGCAGTGAATCTGCCGCCGACGAGGTACCCTGGTAGCTGTGTCCGCCCCCTTTGATGACCAGCCTGAGCCTGTGCGTTCTGGCGAAATTGACCGCGGCGGCGACGTCGCTGGCCTGCTCGGCGACGACCGCGTAGGCACTGGGAAGCGATTGCCACGCACCGGCCCAACCACTTGATTGGGTGAGAGCCGGATGATCGCCGACGTAAAACGAGTTGGTCGTTTGTTCGACGAGCTCGGCGCAACTCTCCGCCCCTGCATCGCAATTCGCAAATGGCGAGATCGGCTGGATCAGTCGCCCCCCCAACTGCGACCGCAGGCCGTCCCATTCCCTGGCTGATGGCCAATCGGGATCGCTCGGCAATACATGGCCGCGACCGGTACCAATGGATGCGTCACGCAGCGCGCAACCGGCCAGGCTGTTTGCGCCCACGACGGCCGGAATGCCCTTCAGGAAATCTCTGCGTTTCATGGACTCAATATCCGCCTTGCATTTGAATGGTGACGACAGACCTGCGAAAGCGCCTGAAACCTGACCGAGACGCCAGCTCACGCACGACGACCCGCTGCGCCACACGAGCAGCCTGGCAGCGTTCGCTTAGAAGTCGCTTAGGGCAGCGCACGCATACGCGTGCCGCGGATCAACGCACATGGATGAACTGCACGCACTGCAATGGACCGATCGAAGCACCGTGCAGCGGGACCAGCACGTCGTGTGCGGCGATCTTCGCGAAAACGCGCCGGTGCGATCGAGCCATCCGGCTGCCGACACCGCATCGACGCCACCGATTCAGTGAGCCATTGCAGTACCCGCGGCGACCAGCTGTCGCAGCGCGTAACCGAGGCCACGAATGGTGACAATACGATCGCGTCCTATCCTCCGCCGTAGTCCGTGAACCTGAAACTCGACCGCTCCGTCCGTGGGGAATTCACCGGCTCCCCAAGCCCGATCGATCAACGCCCGGCGCGAGACCACCCGTCCTCGCGCCAGCAGGAGCTCCCTCAGGATTGCGAATTCACGTGGCGATAGCGAACACAGGTTTCCGCAGACGTACGCAGCGCGATTCGTCAAGGAAAGCGTCAGGTCTCCGAATTCGACTGTGTCCGTTCCAATGCCGCAGCTACGGCGGACCAAGGATGCAACCCGAGCGCTCGCCTCCTCGTCACTGAGCGGTGCATCCCAGCAATCGTCTGCCCCGCCCGTGTAGATCTGCGCTCTGTTCTCGGTGGAAAGCTTGTTTGTGACGACGATGAGCGGATACTGCACACCCGCCCGGCGCACGGAGCGTAGCCAGCTCCTGCACCGGACTTCGCATCGACTGGCGACGATCAGGCCGTGAAACTCGAAAAGTGAGGCCTGATGCACGAAGGCCCCCAGGTCGATGACATGAGTAGTGTCGAAGCTTTGCAGCAGTGCCGTGAGTTCGCCGACCTTGAATTCATGATCGGACAGAACCAGCAGTTTCAATCGACAACCGGATTTTGCTGAGCTCATGGCTTCGATTCAGGCGCAATCTCAGTGGGAGACCATCTACCGGGTGCGACAGAGCCGCTACTTGCTCCCCGTCAGTTCTGCCGCACTGCTGCCTTGAGTTGGAACGGTATTGGCCGACTGCACGATCCTCCATGTGTTGTTGATCTTCTCCAGCGTCATGCTGAACCTCACGGGCACCTCCTTGCCGCCGCCCGCGCTGAAAGAAACGTGGAAGTTTGCCGTCGCCACCTTGCCGAATACCCGAATGTCCTCATCGCGAATATCATTGAACGTCGCCGTTCCCCACAGTCTGAAATCGTCTGCCATCAGTTTGCGCAGCTGCTCTGGCGTACGGCAGATCTCAGCGACGTCGCTGCCGTACAGGACGAACTCAGGCGCCATCAGCGCCACAACTTCATCCGCATCATTCGCGGCGTAGCGTTCGAGCAATCGGCCTATTTGTGCGCGGACTTGCTCTTTCGGTGTCGTCGTTTCTGCCGGCGCGACTCCGGTCAGCAGAATGAGCCAAGCAAGGGTGACAGCAACGTTTCGAATTGCGGCGATGATCACTTCGGGTCTCCTTGGATTTTTCAGTAGTTGAACCACGGCGTTTGCCGGCTGATGCGCCATTGGCGGCGAGGTCGCCGGACCAGTTCCAGCTCATGCGTTACATTCACCCGACGACGGACGAGCATCCAGCGATGCAACTGGCCGGTGTGTCCCAGGGCACGTCGCCGAAAAAGTCGATCGATGCCGGCTGTGTGGCGAATCAGCCAGGGCCCCTTGTTTGTCCTTCAACACCGGCAGGCAGGGTGCTTCGCTCGTGCATTCGGACCATCCGAATGGGCTCGGCCCACCGGCCGCTCGCCCGTAGTGCCCGGTCCGCCCGACGCCGTGACGAGCACCGCAATCACGAGACCCAGCCGGCTTGGCAGCCGTGGCGCTCACGCGCCTTAACCAGCAAGCGGCACCGGCAGACCGTTCGAAAGCCCTGGCACGCCAGCCGAGATACTTCGCCGAAAGCGCGCGAACGCGGAACAGCTGACGATGGAGTCCGCGACGGCATGGCCGCATGCGGGCTCACGGCACTCATGCCGATGGCCCTCTACCGGGTTTCGGGCCGTGCCGTGTTGGCCTGCCTGGTCGTGCAACGGATCTCCAGGATTGGCGCGCCATCCGTATCGCACGTCGACCGGTCGAGGCCTCGACTCCTTGGTACCTGGTCGCCCGAATGCCCGCTGGCCTGAGTTGCAGAGTTCGGCCTCCTCGCTGCTCACGTCTGACTCGATGTGGAGCCATGGTCGGCAGAACATCAGCGCCGTCTCAACGCGACAGGGACGGAATGACGCGTCCGAGGGACAAGCGGCGGACTGCAGGGATGGTGCATCGCCCACGGGGCCGCGCGATGACCCGCGAAAATACGTCAAAGAATCAAGGCGTTCGCGCACAGCACCGGCTCGTAGGGCGACATCGGGCTCCGGATGACGCAGATGGGCTGTCGAGCGCGCCGCGGATCGGTATCGTGCGGATTCCGACCCGCGAAGGCAGCGCGGCGTGAGCCCGTCGCCGGGAAAGACGGCCACACAGAAGCGACGCGTTCGCCTCAGGCGGGCGTGGGAAGGCGACACCGCCAACGCTGACAGCGCGCCCGGCCACCGCCGATGTGTGTGGTCCATGGAACGGCGCACTGGAGCCGAACCACCGGCGCGGAATCCCCAGTCGCCGGCGGATGACGGCCGCTGCGCTCGCGACCGCGCGAACGCTGACCCGGTCGACAGTCCAATACTGACCCACCGGAAGTCCGGAGCTTCTTGGTGCCGGCGCTGCCTCTACCCGTGCGGAGCGATGATCAGCCAGGCCAGCTCAGTCATCGCGTGGGCAGCCTCGCGGTGATCGGCAACGGCGCGCCCGGACAGGCCCGATATGGCATCGCTTCCGCGGACACCGGAGCGCGCTTTCGAATGGAGAACCACCAGCGCGACACCCAGTTGTCCTGAGCTCATCAAGAGCCATTACTGCCGGATCATCGCAACCACGGTTACACCCGGCCGCATCCCCTGAAGCCGTGCACGCGGACCGCCGCGGAAGCGACACGTACCGCGCTCGAGCATCGTTCGATTCTCTTGCGCGCGCAGACGCTGCAGAAACGACAGCGCTCCGTCAAAGCAGTCCCTAAGACTGGTTCGCTAGCCTTTTTCTCGGCGCACCGACAAAAACTCACATCGGGCGTGAAGTGCCCCGAGAGTACGGAACAGTCATGCGCACAGAACGAGAGCCGAGTCTGCATAAGCTGCTGGCAGCCTCGACTGAACATCTCCAGAGCGGTCGGACGAGTGCAGGGCACCCGCACCTCAGGCCACTGACGGTATTCCAGACACCGAAGCCGGTTATCCGCTACTACGCGGTATCCCGCCGCTTCTCGTCGACCGGTACCGGCAGACTGGATCTCGACCGTGAAGAACGAACGGGCAATCTGGGCGTATGGCTCCATGCGCCGGCGAACCATGACCCATGGTCGGAGCGGTGGACAGGAACGGCGGAACGCCCGATGTCCGAGAGCAACCCGCACTTGCTCGTATCCGTCCGGATGCGTTGCGCACTGCAGTCGCGGCAACCGGCATCCATCACTCTGGCGGCAGAAGACCATCATCCACCGGCAAACGGCACATTGACGCCAAACCATAACTCCATGACTGAACACTCACCCCCACACGTGCACACCATGAAACGATGCAAAGTCGCGTCAACGCGCCGCGAAATCCTTGCGCTTTGTGCCCTCGCGTCAGCACTCATCAATCCCGCTTCCTACGCCGCCTCGCAAACGAATTCTTCCTTGCAGTCGCGAGGTCCGGTCGGCGCTGATGTCTGCGTCGCGGCAGGCCCAGGTCCGGTCAATCCTTTCAATGTCGTCGCCACGACGTCGAACGCGACAAACGACTACGACATCGAATCGACCTGCGGGACCGCGCAAACGTTCTTCAGTGGCACCGGCGCTTCGAAGGATGTCGCTTACGGCGTCGTCACCGATCAGAATTGCACCGTGACGGTGACCGCAGACCCCATGGGGACAGACATCGAGGCGAACACACAGGGCGCCGAATGGGATCTTTCGCTCTATGTACTGAACGCCCCTGATGCCCTCTGCTCGAGACTCCCCGCTCTCGCCGACTCACAATGCGTGACCATGGATGACAATGCAGGTCCAGGCGCTCCGGAGACCGTTGCATTCAGTGCGGTCGCTGGAGCGCAGTACTTCGTCATCGTGGACGGCTACGGAGGAGATTCCGCCGGATCGTTCTCCTTGTCGATAGCGGGCAGCGGCTGCAACCTCGTACCAGTCGGGCTGCAAAGCTTTTCGGTTGACTAACCACTCAGATCGCCCACGCACAGCTACTCGCCCCCTCCGTCGCGGGCGCATTCCATCTGCCCGATTCTTCGACGCCACACGGCGTCCTACGCACGAATTCTTGCCAACGATGACAAATCGAAATTCTTTTCCGGCACGACGATCGAATCGCCCTGCCCGTTTCAGCGTTCGTGCATGCCTCGCGTTCTTGCTGGCCGCACCCTGCGCGATCGCCAATGCTGACGAGCTTTCCGACATCGCCGTCACATTGAGACTCCAGGCGCAATTGCCGGGAGTCGCCGTTGCCCGCATTGCCCCGAACGATGTCGAGGTCGCTGCCACCGGGCTTCGCCGTAGTGATGCCCCGGACGCGCTTCAATCCGGCGACCGCTTTCACATCGGTTCCATCAACAAGTCGCTTACAGCCCTGCTCGCCGGCATCCTGGTTGACGCGGGAGTGACCAGTTGGGATGCCCAGATCGGAGTCGCTTTCCCCGAGCTGCTCGATGTGATGCACCCTGCCTACCGGACGACGACGCTTGCCGAACTGCTCGCGCACCGCGCAGGAGTCATTGCGCTTCTTGACCAGGAATCGCTGGGCAATCTCCCGTCTTTGAGTGTGGATCCCACGATCGCACGAAGCGAGTTCACGCGCTGGGCCCTCCAACGACAACCCGAGTTCGCTGCCGGTAGCGATGCGAGCTACTCAAATGGTGGCTATGCCGTAGCCGCGGCCATGCTCGAGCGAATGTCGGGAGTGAGCTACGAGAGCCTCGTCACGCAACGTCTCCTGAGACCGCTTTCAATTCCACCCCGGTTCTCGTGGCCGGCTCAGCACGGCCTGATGCAGCCGTGGGGGCATACCTACAGCGGCTCCGGCTGGATACCCAACGACCCGGATGCCCCTGAGAACGCGTTTCCCCAGTTCCTGAACCCGGCAGGTAACCTGAGCCTGTCGCTTCCGGAGCTGGCCAAGTTTGTGCAGCTGCATCTGCGCGGATTACGTGGAAACTGCGCCATAGCTCAATCCGATACTTTTCTTGCGTTGCACACACCACTCAGCAGCGCCGGTTATTCTCTAGGCTGGCTCGAATTTCAGGAATTCAGCTACGTTGCCGGATCGGCGGGAACCTTCTACGTGATCGCCATCCTTGACCGCACAGCGAGTTCGGCTGCAGTCGTCGCAACGAATGCTGCGCGAGACGACGAAGCGTTCACCAACCTGCTCAATTCATCACTGGCATCCGTATTGGCAGTGGATGTGGACAGCGAGCGCTTGTTCTCGGCAACGCTGGAAGGATGCGGGTTGTAGGTGCGGACACGCCTCCATTCCTCACACCAGAATGCCGTCCGCAATAGAGCCAGACGCGCCACTGCCCGTGATCAACTCGGTTGGCCTGCAGGCTGATCGGACGCCGGGCTCGCGTTCAAGCGTCCAGTCAGCCACCCACGCCGTCAGGCAGCTTCGCAATCACCTTGATCTCGAACTGGAACCCATAGAGCCAGGTCACCCCGATGCCAGTCAGCGTGGGGTGCGGCGCGTTTCCCCAGTATTCCGGCACGATGCTCCAGATCGTCTCGAAGTTCGATTCCGGATCGACGATGAAGACGGTCACGTCGATCACGTCATCGAACGTGCAACCGGCTGCCTCCAGGATCGCGTTGAGGTTGTCGAAGGCGCGCCTGACCTGGGCCTGCAGGTCGGGCTCGGGCGATCCATCCTCGCGGCTTCCGACCTGTCCCGAGACGAACAGGAAACCATTGGAGCGGATGGCCGGCGAATAGCGGTTGCGGGCGTAGAGCGCCTGGCGTCCGGCGGGGAAGACAACGTCGCGCTGGGTCATGGGTCATCTCCATGCAGAGGCCATGGATGGCCCGTGCTTCAAGGATTGACCCACTGTAGGTACGCCCGGGTTGCGCATAAACGCGACCGGCCGGGCATCACTGTTCGTAGAATCCAAACAGTCGCCGCACGCAAGGAACCCCGATGGATCGCATCGAAGCGATGCAGGCTTTCGCCCGCGTGGTAGAAACCGGCAGTTTCACCAAGGCAGCCGAGACGCTGCAGAAGAGCAAGACCAGCGTGACCCAGCTGGTTCAGCAACTGGAAGCGCATCTGCGCGTGAAGCTGCTCAACCGCACGACACGCAAGGTCAACGTCACCGCAGACGGTGCTGCGTATTACGAACGGGTCCTTCGCGTGCTGGCTGACGTGGACGACGCCGAAACCAGCCTGTCGAGTGCTGCCGCGTCGCCGCGGGGCCGGCTTCGCGTCGACGTGCCTACGCCCTTGGCGACCCTGATCCTCATCCCGGCCTTGCCCGATTTCCACGCGCGTTACCCTGACATCCAGCTGGACATGGGGGTCAGCGACCGCCGGGTGGATCTGATCGGCGAGCACGTGGACTGTGTAGTCCGCGGCGGGACGCTCACCGACCAGTCGCTGATGACCCGCCACGTGGGTGACCTGCAACTGGGTGTGTACGCGGCACCGACCTACCTGAAACGCGCCGGCACGCCAGCGCATCCGCTGGACCTGGAAAACACGCACCACCGCATCGTGGGCTACCGCTGGGCGCGCACCGGCAAGGCGTTTCCGTACGCCATGACCCGCGGTGGCGAGAACATCCATGTCCACGGTCGCTACGTGCTCGCCGTGGACGACGGTAACGCGTATCTGGCGGCCGGGCTCGCGGGCCTGGGGGTGCTGTGGCTGCCGCACTACATGGCCAAGGCGCCCGCGGCGCGCGGCGAGCTGGTCCCGCTGTTCGAAGACTGGCACCTCGGCGCCATGCCGCTGCACGTGGCGTTCCCGCCGAACCGGCACGTGAGCCGGAAACTGCGCGTGTTCATCGACTGGGTTGCTCACCTGATCGCGCAGCATGCACCCGTAACCCGTCGGCGACGGTGATGGTGCCGAACCGTCTCTCGCCTCCGTGCGGTCAGCACCCGTGGATCGGCTTCCGTAGCGGAACGGCGCCACGACTCGGCTGCGAATGAGTCGTCGCCGGCACCGAATCGCCGAACACGCGAATCGGCACCGACGCCGGCTCGACGCTGGCCGGCCCCGGACGGCACGTGATCGGCCCTTTCCGCCGCTGGCCGGCGCTTCTGCCGCGTCCATCGACGCATCGTTGTGGAATCACGCGGCCGCGACGTAGCGTGCGCTCCGCCATCAACGACCGGAATTTCCGCATGCACCGAAGGCACGTGTTCCTGTTCCGATGCATGCTCGGCACGCTGTTGCCCGGCGTCCTGTTCGGCCAGGTACCAGGCGATGGCATCTACGCCGATGGCTTCGAGCAGGCGGACCTGTTCTTCAGCGATTGCCAGACCGGCGCAGCCTCCGGATGCGTGCCGGGGAACAACGCCAACGCCGGCACGATTGCCGCACCGAAGCGCGATCTGTCAGGCATTGCCGTCAATACGCTGCCCGCCGGCACGCGCCTGCGCTTCGCGCGCGGCGGCGCGTGGAACTGGACCAACCTGCGCCTGGAAAATCCCCTCGCAACCCCGGAAAACCCGCTGAGTTTCGAAGCCTACGGCCAGGGGCCGCGACCGCTGTTCAATGCACCCAACATTGGCAGCGGCGCCATCGATTTCGGCGACTACAACAACACCAGCAACGATGGCGGCTATGTCTTCCGCGGCCTCAAGTTCGATGGCGCCGGCTCGACAGCCCACGCGTTTTTCCTGATCCACAATCTGCATCACGTCACCATCGAGGACTGCGAGCTCACCGGGTTCTACATCGCCATTCACGCGCAGGCCCGCGCGCCGCACGGCCTGCGCCACATCGCGATCCGCAACAACCAGATCGTGCGCAACCGTGGCATGGGAATCCTGGGGCAGCTTCGCGACTCGCTGATCGAGGGCAATGTCTTCGGAGCCAACAATGTCGGCGGGTCAGGATTCGATCACGGCACCTACCTGTCGGGCGATGACGGGATCAGCGGCATGAACGTGACCCTGCGCAACAACCGCTACCTGCGCAATTCGGTCGTCAATGGCGTGTGCACCGGCGGCAACATGACGTTCCATGGCCAGATGGACGGCGTGCTGATCGAGGACAACCTCATCGAACAGGATGCCGCCGCCGAAGGCTGCTGGCTGATGTCGATCACCCAGGGGCGTGACACGCCCGAGTGGTTCCGCAACTTTGTCGTGCGCGGGAACACGCTCGTGAATGGCGGCAACACCGTCATCGCCGTGCAGTCCGCGCCGGGGATCCTGATCGAGAACAACCGCATCATCAACACGCAGCTCGCCTTCCAGACCGGCATCAGCGTCGGGAGCACCGAATACCCGAACGGCGACGTACCCGACGGCAACGCCGTCGTCCGCAACAACATCGGCTGCTATCCAACCCCCGGCCACCAGAGCACGCTCGTGCGCGTCATCGCCCCCGACTCCACGGTGACCAACAACGTGAGCTTTTCCGGCGAGGCGGGCACCCTTGGGCCGTGTCTGCGCTGAACACGCCGCAGGCACGATCGACTGTCACTGACGTGCAGGCCACCGCCGGCTGACGCACGGCGGCTTCATCAACGACAGGTGGCACGCATGAACCCGGCGATCATGCACCGGCCTATCCGCACACGGCCGGCACGCCAGCGGTTAGCTCATACGCACCACGAATCACTACTGCACGTCGTAGCGAATCAGCTCTACCGGCGTCGTTCCCGGCGGTCCGAAATAGACGCCGTCGAGGCGAAAGACCGTCGTCGTGCCGAACGTGGAGAAGAGCTGGTACGAGATGAGCACGGACTGCGTCGGCCCGCCGCCGGGGAGTGGATCGGCGGGCACCGAACCACTGTACTGCACGTAGCTGCCCTGGACGCCGGGCACGGTCGCGCCGGGGTCCGCATAGGTCGCTCGGGTCAAGCCGACACCGCAATTCGGCGCCGCCAGGAAATCGACGCTGAGTCCCTGCGTGAAGGCGCCGGTACTGCTGACCTGGCGCAAGCGTCCGCCGAAGACCCATGGGCCGGGTCCGAAGCTGGGGATGCACTGGTTCACCGTGACACTCCCGGTATCGAACGGATCGCCGCCGGTCACGCTCAACTCAAGACTGCCGGCATCCGGCGATCCGTCCACGGCCACGACGGTTGCCGAGGCTTTTCCGGTGATCTAGATGTTCCACCCGGCGGCATCAACGCGGAAATCGGGATTGGCAACCAGATTGTCTGCCCAGGCCAGCGCAGGGACGAGGGCAGCGAGCGTGACGAGGGAGATACGTAGAAACATGAACGGAGTTCCTTGGCGCGGCGTTGCGCAATGCGCTTCATACCTGAAAGCGCGGCGGAGGCAAAGGCGGCTGGCGATTCTGGATCATGACTGGCGCGATCGTGCGCGAGATCCAGGACGCCCACGATGCGGGACGTTCAATGATGGCTCGGAAATTCTCGAGCCAGCACTGAAGCACGCCTCCTATTGTCCGCAAGTTTCCGGCGAGCCCATCTTTCGATGCTTTCCGGAAGTCCCAAGGTGCAGCAGACGGAGTAGGAGGGTGGGAGGGCGGACAGCCACCGAAATCGAACGTGCCTGTTGCTGGTTCTGAAGTCAGAGAGCTCCGACCAGCGTCGGGCGGAACGGGCCTGCGCCAGTTAGCAGATCAATCAAAATCAGTTGACGACTTAACGTGAATTATTTAATCTAATAACACTGTTTAAATAGCGGAGGGTGACATGGAACGCCGTCATACGGACCTTTTAATGAATCGCCTTGACGATGCGGCGACCAATGGGTGCGCGCACATCACTTGGGACGAGTTGTATTGCTGGTATGGAGTCGAGCGCCTCGCGGCACGGACTTACAGAGACCTCGTTGACCGCTGGCAAGAAATAACCAGCGGAGACGACGGCGATCTTATGATGATTGAAGGGAGGGGGGGCGTGTTCATCTTTGGCTCAAAACATGCTAAACCGATTGCGGAGTTCTAACCCGCAATGCTGACGGCAAGGACGTCTCGCGCCATTCGTTCGCAGGTTGAGCGCTGAGCCAGTCTCGTAGCCCCTGGCGTACCAGACCGGTCGGCGACCACGTTGGCCGGTTAGGTCGCCCCCAAGTAAGCACGCGGTCACGCCATCAGCGAAGCTTGATCGAGGCCTTTGCCAGCTAGTTCACTGGCAAGCGCGGCCTTAAGGTCTGCATCAATCAGTAGTTTCTGCCAAATTCGACCGGATCCCGGCTGCTCGTGCTCGTACTGCGCCCAAATTACGTCGACCGGAAGGCGCAGGTCGATCTGAGCAAGGTATCGAGCAGCTTGCCTGTTCGCTCTTGCATCGTCTAACTGCCGCGGTGGGCAGAAAAGAAGCGGATTTCCATGCATTTTTCCGGCTTCGACTGTTGCTTTCCAGCGGTCGAGAACTTGCCGGTACGGTTGCTGTATGAGGATTTGACCTGCGGCCTGCGCGTCGAAGAGATATACGGCACCTTGTATAGATTGCTCTAACGATGCAAAAGTAAGCGCAACATCAAGATCCAATGACCAATCCATCAGGTTCGTCCCAATCTCACTAACACCCTCAAACTCTTGGTTCTCGTTGTGCTGCTGGATTCGCTTCATCAGCTCGAACCATTCGTCCAAACCCTTGTTCATGGATGCGACCCTGCGTAGCTGGTCTGAAGGACCATAGACGTCGCCGAAATCACGAAGGAAGTATCGCGGCAACTCGAAATAGTCCTCACGCGTGGATGCGCCTAGCTGGTTCTCTGCCCATCTGGCGAATGTCGAGTTCAATGCCCATGCGCTATCGCGATGGCCTCTGTACAACATTGTTGGGCTAGCGCCTGCGTTGCGCGAAGCAACAGAAAGAAGATGGGCGCACTCCTCACTCAAGCTGGCGGCGGACGTTGGTTTCCACGTATGTTCGTCAATGACCGTTGTTGTAGCTGCGGATGGCCCGACTCGTTTCACGCTCGTACCCTCAGGTAAAGTTCATTTCGCGGCCCTTCATCTGCGCAAAAATACTCCAGCGTCACTGGAACGACCCGAACTGATTCAATTGACTGGGTCATCGCTCACCTAGTTCGGCAGCGCATGCACGTTCCATTTTTAGGCTCATCGCGGATTCATGTGGGTAGTTCCGGCATCCAATAGTTGCCAGATCCCGCCTGCCAAGCCATCTTCCAGGCGCGGGAAGCCGATCGATTCCTGCTCTGAATGTGTACCTGGGGTTTGCTGATGAAGACAGGCCGCAGCCTGCGCGAGTTGTTTTCCTTTCCTGGCTTCGTAGCCGCGGCGACGCTCAGGGGCGTGTTCGGTGATCCGAAGGCGCGGATAGTGACCTTGCGGCGCCGAAAAAAACGGCGGTGTGCTCCCATTGCGGCCATCGCAGCCGCAGCCGCTACGACAAGCGCCTGTGCCGTGCTCGCGATCTGCGGGTGGCGGGCTGGGTGCTGCACGTGGAGTTCGAGCGCTGGCGGGTCAATTGCTCCGGATGCCACGGCGTGCACGTAGAGCGACTGGATTGGCTGGCGAAAAATCCGCGCTACACGGAGCGCTTTGCCCTGCACGTGGGCAATCTGTGCCGAAGCATGACCAACAAAGCCGTGGCCGAGTTGGAGCGACTGCACGACAGCACAGTCAAGGACTTGTCCAAACTGTACATGGCCGAGCAGGTCCGGCGCGCCGGGATGCCAGCACCGCGCGCCATCGGCATCGACGAGATCGCCATCCACAAGGGCCACGACTACCGCGTGGTGGTCAGCGACCTGGAGCGCGGCCGTCCGATCTGGTTCGGCGGCAGCGGCCGCACCGAAGCCGACATCGACCAGTTCTTCGCCGAGCTGGGGCCGCAAAAGGCGGCGCACATTGAACTGGCGGTGATGGATATGTGGCGGCCGTTCCGCACCTCGGTGCAGAAGAACGCACCCAACGCCCGCGTGGTGTTCGACAAGTTCCACATCATGCGTCACCTGTCCGATGCCCTCGATCAGGTTCGGCGGGACGAGTACAAGCGCCTTCAGGGCAAGGACCGAAGCTACATCAAGGGCCAGCGCTATACGCTGCTGAGCCACCGAGACAACCTCTCCCTGGACGGCCGTCAGGCGCTCAAGAAGCTGCTGGCTGCCAACAAGCGACTGAATACGGCGTACCTGCTGAAAGAGTCCTTCGGTCAACTGTGGAGCTACCGTACGGAACGTGGCGCTCGCGCATTCTTCGAACGCTGGAAGCAAAGCCTGCGCTGGCAACGACTGGATCCGTATCAGAAATTCGTACGGATGATCGAGCGACACTGGGACGGCATCGCCGCCTACTGCCACCCCGACAACAAGGTCAGCCTCGGCCTGGTGGAAGGACTCAACAACAAGATCCGCGTCATCCAACGCAGCGCCTACGGCTACCGTGACGAGGCGTACCTCAAGCTCAAGATCATCGCCAGCTTCCTGCCGGCTCTGCCCGAGAACGCCCACCTACACCCACACTGATCCGCGAAGACCCCATTTTTACAGCTCGGGCGCCTCCTCAAATCACGACCTATGAGCGCCGCTGTGGCTCGCAGCGGCGCCCCCCAAGACCGCAGACTAGAGCAAATCTAGTCGCTTCCCCGTAGAAGCTCGGGACAGCCAGGACTCGGAATTTTCTGGGTTTGTTCTCGGAGTTCTCTCACCCACGCAAGAGGATTCTTCTGACGAGTTCCCGGGACAGTCCCCGACCTGGCGAACCATCCCGGGGTTCAACACAGACTCAACCCAAGGTCTGCGCCGTTGCTTCCATCAGTCCTTTCGCATCCCGCGACAGAATGGCGATCGCCTTCATTACCCGCGCCTGCGCGGCCCTTCCTCGCATCAAACTCCGCTCGCACTCGCGCATCCAACGCTGCTCGGGCTTGCGCCTGAAGGGACGGCGTCCGGCTCCGCCATGCGTAGTAGCCACTCGGCGATACCTTCAGAACCCGACAAATCAGCCCGACCGCGAATTCTCCCTCGTGTGCATGCATCGTCGCGTGCTTCACTTCGGTTGCTTCGCGAAGTACGCCGCCGCTTTCTAAAAAAGGGCAACTTCCTCCTCCAGGCGCGCCACCTCACGCTTTAGCCGAGCGGTCTCCGACTGCTGTAACCGCTGCGTTTCCGCGCCCTCTCCCTGCTGCTGCGCCTTGGCTCGCCACGCGTACAATTGCGCAGGCTCCAAGCCCAGATCGCGCGCTACGCCGGAACCCCGTCTCTCTATGCACGCAACAGCGCTTGATGTTTGAACTCCGCGCTGAAGCGCTTGCGTTCCGCCTTGTCTTCTGATTTCTTCCTGCTCATCTGTCTCACCCCGGATTGCGATATTGAATCGCTTATCCGGGTGTCCGAGAAGCAGGGGCAGGATCATCCTACGGCAGCTGCATACAATGTGGAAAGGCACTGATCCCACTGAGTTCTTCGAATGGATTGATAGCGATGTCGAACGCGAAGGATCGGTCTGCTCGGTGCTGGCAGAGTTCTTCTTCCATATCGATGAGCAGCACACGGTCGCGGAACCCGACTACGTCCAGCATGCCGCTCGGCTGCAGGCACAGCTTCCAGCCTTGCGCAGGCAAGCTGGCGACAATGAAGGCTGACTACCCTGCTCTATTGTGCGGCGTAAAGCCCCATCGGGAGCGCGACACCAACCAGCCAAAGAGCATGCGGCCAATTGACCGCTGCGCTAGTCTATCGCCATGTCCACCGACCCCGACTGCAGCCAAGTTCAGCCTGCGCCCGAAGCGCTGCCGCTGGCTGCCGATCCGGCGCGACAAGCAGTTGGCGCTATCGGTGGATTCATCTACCAGTTCTGGTGGTCTATCGATGCATGGCTTCAGCTCAAATCAGAAGATGAGGTCATCTTCCTGGAAGGCGCTGAAGATCTGGACTGGGTTTCGCCCGACGCCGCGACGACCCTGCAGGTTAAGCACGAAGCTGACAGCATTTCGCTGAACACTCAGCGCGCGCATAAGGTCCTGGAGAGCTTCTGGGCGCTCGTCGGGAGGGAACTGCCCGGAAGACAAGTCAGCTACCACTATTTGTCGACAGCCCGTGCTGCCCTTGAGCAAGATGCGACGTTCGGCGGCCATTCCGGCATCGACGCCTGGCGCATTGCTCGAACCGACCTCTCGATGGCGGCCACTATCGGCGCGTATCTCGTCGCCAAGCTAGATCCAAAAAGTCCCTTGCGAGCCTTCCTGAGCGGCGCCTCACCGCAGCAAATGCAGGATGATCTGATCCGCCGATTCCACTGGTTTCTCAATCAACCAGGCATCCAGGGCGTGATCGAAAGCGTCGAAGACCGTCTTTCGGTGCGTCTTTCGCAGAATGGCGGCCCGCTCCCCGACCTGCAGCGGGTCAAGGATCGCCTATTGGGCCATGTCAGCGAAGTGATCCTGCGACCGGACCTCGGAAGGAGACGACTGACACTCGGCGGTCTAATTCGTGAAATCGAGGCAGCGACAAACACCCAACTATCCGTGCTCCCATCACAGATGCAGCAGCTGGCAGCTATGCTTGCCCGGCAAGGCGAGGATCCGAATGTGGCGCTGCTTCGCAGTCTGGCCCAGCCAATCCCCGAGTCGCCCGTTCGCTTGCTGCCGAGAGCCACGCTGGTCAATCAGATACGCGAGTTGATGGCAGCACGCAGGACTGTATTGCTCACCGGCTCGGTGTTCAAAGGTAAGACCACGCTAGCGCAGCTTGTCGCAACCGAAGTGTGTCCAGCTGCGTGCTGGTTCTCCGTAGCCAGTATGGGTGACATGGGAACCACCAACCTGCTCCACGCCCTGGCTACGACCATAGAGCGACCCAGCACGCCGGCACTCGTTGTCATAGATGACATCAATCTGTCGGCGACTGCTCAGCGTGCCTACAAGCAAGCACTTGCCCTGTTGGTAGGCCGCGCCAGCCGCGCCGGACGTGGATTGATCCTGACAGCCAGAGGGACGCCCAGTGCAACCGCCCTTGTCCTGAGTGTCGGCGGCATCGACGTGATTGATGTGCCCGAGATGTCCGCACAAGAGGTTCAGTCACATTGCGAAGCCAACGGCTGCCCGGCGTCGCTTTCGTCCGTCTGGGGACCACTACTTCGCGCAGCTACTCTCGGTCACCCAAAGCTCATACAGATTCGCATCAACGATCTGCAGTCACAGGGATGGCCAGCGCCCGACAGTTCATCTTTTTTTAAGGATTCTGCCGGGACAGTCGATGCGCGCGGAATAGCCAGAAACCTTCTGCGCGGATCGACGACTGACGAGATCGCAGAGTTCATATACATCGCGTCAGAGGCGACTTTCCCACTCACGCGCACGATGCTGATGCGCATCGCCGCCTACGTCGGGCGTATATCGAATGCTGGCGATGTTATTGATGAACTGACGGGGAGCTGGCTAGAGCTGGTCGCAAGCCATCGCGCACGCGTAACACCGCTCCTGAAAGGTTCTGCAGCTGACGTATGGCTACCGGAAAGACGCAATCTCGCTCACCAGCAGCTCTACGACGCCATCGCCGGTGATCGCAATCTCGATGGTGCTGAGGCGGCTTCTCTGCTATTTCACGCCTACTTTGCTGCCGATGGACACAGGCTGTTTCGTATCCTCCGATTGCTGGAAGGGTCTGAGATACGCGCGAACTCTGATGCTGTTTACCCGTATATCACCTGGGTTCCTTACATAGCACTGGCTTCCGGTGAGCAGTTTTTTGCCGATGATCTGACCATCAACGCATTGCTGCGGCAACTGCAGTTTAGCGTTGCAGCGAAAATCGACGCGGCGAAACTGCCAGCTATTGTTGAGCGATGGATTGAGGACGCGGAAGTAATCCCGATTGAAGAGATCCGCAACGAGTATCAGGCGATGCTTTGGCACAGCATTGCGAGCGCGCAAAGCTTGGAAATACCGCTTCGAACGAAGCTCAATGCCATTTATCGTCTTCGGAGTTTGACCGGGCAGACCGCTGACATTGCGCGCAGCAACACGCTCCGCGCGCTAGAAGAAGCTCGGCCTTCACTAGGTGATATTCCCGCTGACGCAACTGGGAGTCAGTTCGTGCTGTCGCTCCAGTCCATCGCCGTCAAGCGACTGGAGGATCTTTCCTCATTGCTCGATTGGCTTGAGCACGACTCTAGCCCTGAAGCTCGCGCGGACTTCGAAGCGGTTCTGAACTGGCCAGTGGTGAGTTCCAGTGGTGGGTATGTGCATGGCGCATGGTCTGGCCGATACGATACCGAAACAGACTGGATTCCGACACTTCAGGTTCTCGAGCGCGCTGGCGAGCTGGCGCGTCGGTTTGGACTTACGCGATTCGGTAGCGAGGTTGCTAAAGCCGCGTCCATTGTATACGGCGAGCACGCGAATGATTCTGACGCCGCTCTACGCGTGCTCGATGAGGCAGTGGCAGCTTTCGGTGAAAACGTCGTGCTGCAAGAGCAGCGTTGCAACGTCCTCTTTCAGCGCGGCGACGATGAAAGCATGCTTGAAGCATGGAGGCTTCTCGCCTCCGATCCACTGGCGTCGCCCGACCTGGATATCTACGCCTTCCGACGCGCAGGAATTTCCGCGAGCCGACGTTCCCGTTGGGGTGAAGCAGCCAGATATTTTCTGGCTGGGCGTGAGGCTACTCCACAGTTGCCCCTCGAGGTAAACCGATTCGGCCTCAGCATCGACGCTGCCTACGTGACCGCGTTAGGTGGCGATCTACAAGGCGCCGCCCGGACGCTTGCCGAAGCAACAATGCATCTCCCCTCGGCTGCGTGGGAGGATGCCGACAGTTGGGAGTCAGTCCTCCGCATCCTTAGCAAAGTTGCTCGGTGTATTGACCAGCTCGTCACAGCCCCATCGCTCCAGGTATTGCCAGCTCTTTTTGGAAGAGCATCCGAACCGGGTCTGAAGCTGACTTCCGCCCAAGGTGATCAACTTACCCGCACTACACTGACCGTCGCGAGCGTGGGACTGCTCGCGGCGCAGTTAGGCAGCTTACCTGCCGAGTTCCCACCGCGCTTCGCTGACCAGCCGGCGGCATCCGGGTTCGTGCGATACCAGCTCGCACGAACGAATCTGGCGATCGAGTTTCATCGGGGAACAACGGCGGAGTTCATCTCTCTTGTCAGCGACTTCGATCACGCGTGGACCGTGATGGGCGATGAACTGTCAGTCGAGCAGACGGGCGACAGTTCCGCTGCAAAACCCTCCACTAGGATGATAGAAAGTGGTTGGTTTCCCATCCTGATAGCCGCCGCCATTTGCTGTCCTACCCTTCAGGATGCACTTCCCGTCTGGCACTCCGCTACCGAGAAGCGTTGGGGACGGGAAAGTCAGACGGCGGCGGATATCCACGGCATCTCCAAAGGCGTGGCCATAACGGTCGACGATGCTCGGCAGATCGTTCAGCAGAGAAATGTGACGCGCGGTGAGTTTGCAGGTGCACTGCTAAAGCTTCTGCGTGACAGCACACTGCGCCCTGAAAACGTGTACTTCATCCAGCAACAACTCGCTGGCTTGATGATGTCCCACTGTCAAGGCACCATGCTTCAGCCGTATTTCGCTAGACCTGTTGCCCGGCGGTTCGCACTGGCGTGGAAGCCGATCTGCACTAACTTATCTTTCCTGCTAGTAGCGCCTCGACTGAATGTGTCGAAACTGCTTGATGCCATCGAGCTAGTCGAACGCGGCACCGGCTCCATGAAGCATCTGTTGAGCGCAGCAGCTAGTGCAGTCGGCGCGAAGCTCGACGACGGACTGAGCCTTCTAGAGTAGGCCTGCGAGCGCCCTCAAGGCGGACTCGCATCGCGGGAGCAATCGCATGCTTCAGCCAGAAAAAATGCGGCAATGCTCGCAGTTTCATCGGCGCCTCCCAGCGCGTCAAGTACAAACTGCTGCAAAATTTACGGCGCACTTGCGGTGCGCAAGCATGGCGGGAGATTGTTGGAGTGTGACCGACAGGGAGAGGCGTATTGCGCCGGATCGAGCGCGTTCCGCTGCGGACAAGACGCACGAGCAGCACGGATCCCCCCAAAGGCGGGGTCACAATCGCTCAGCACTTCGGGACATCCTCAACTCGGAATTTTCTGAGGCCGTCCTGGGAGTTCTCGCACCCGCGCCGAAGGACTCTTCTGACGAGTCCCCGGGGCAGTCGCCGACCCGGCGAACCGCCCCGGGGGTAAAACACAGCAGAATCAGCCCAGCGCCCGCCCCGTCGCCTCCATCAATCCTTTCGCATCCCGCGTCAGAATGGCGATCGCCTCCATCACCCGCGCATGCGAGCGACGATCGTGATCTTCGACTTGCATGGTCAGCAACGCATCGCTGAGCGAGCTGACCGCCGCGAGCCGGGCCATGGCTTCGTCATGCAGTGCACGCTTCTGCTCAGGCGTGTCGACGGCATACGCAAACAGAACGGCCGGCGCGGCGGGGTCGTCGCCGGCCAGCGGATAGAACGAGCCTGTTGGTTTCATGGCGTGGCGCTCCTCGGCGAGTACGTGCGACGACCATTGAGGCGTGCCGGATGGCTGCTGCGCAGCAGACGTGCGAGTGTCATGTCGAACTCCTTCTGGATTGGAGTCCACCACATTCGCGCCAATCGAAAGGTGGCGGACGGTGCGCAGGTTGGCGGACCGGCAAACAGGCAACCGGTGAGCCTTTCGGCTCCCAACGCACCGCCGCCATAAATCGGCATTCGCGCCGTACTGCGTATTGACATGAAAAAGCGCCTATACGTGGGTACGGCGCTGGTGCGCCTGATTGATCGGGCCGCCAAGCCCGGTTGCCGAATGGGCGGCAACGCACGCAGTTTCGTCGGCGCTTCTCAGCGCGTCAAGTACAAACTGCTGCAAAATCTACGGCGCACTTGCGGTGCGCAAGCATAGCGGGAGATTGTTGGAGTGGACAACAACAATGCCCACGAAGTTTGGCGAAAACTCCTGGTAGACGACGGACCATTGACCACACTGCCGCACGATCACGACAGAAATGAACGACGTCGATTGCGGCTTCGCGCCGCCGCCTGACGACGGAGAAACGGCCGATAGACCCGTCTATGACGAGAGAGAGTGCGGCACTGGGTATTCGCCCACGCTGGAGCATTCGATCACCGCTTGACCGCCTGCGCAGCACCTGGACTTGTCGTCGTTGCCGGCCGCAGCCTGTGCGCTGCCGCTGAAACGACCAATACCCCAAAGGCGCCAGGATTGCGCATGAATTCGCAAGATCAACGGGAACGCTATGGCGTCCGATGTAGTTGTGAGGCCCAACTCGTCGAAGGCGTGCGTCTGTCGCGGCGATTTCCAGGGAAATCTTGTAGTTCCCCGTAACGTGGATCGTGTAGCTATCGGGGCGGCGATAGCCCTTGAGCTTCTCGAAACGCAACCCCGGCGGCCGCGGATTCTTGAGGAGGTCATCAAGCTTGGCGTCCACGCGATCTTTCATCTGCGTGTCCAGCTTCTTGTGGAGTCAATGCTTGGTGCAGTCGGGCTGGGCGGGCCCGCGCCAGGCACCGTGGACCCCGGCGATGGAAGCGGCCAGCTGACCCCGCCGCCGGCGCGGCGTTCAGCGCTGCAGGCCATCGGCGAACAAGCGGTCCAGCTTCAGTACCTGGATGCCGTCGGCGATCAGGTACAGATGCGCGTCGGCGCTGACGCGTGGCCGCGAAGAGCCGATTGGCAGCTCATGCAGCAGCTGCGGCTGCGACGGATCGCTCAGGTCCCACTCCTGCAGCTTGTCAGCCCTCGACACGTAGAGACTGCGGCCGTGCATCTGCGTGCCCCTCAGGTATTGGGCGCTGATGAGCGCGCGCAGCTGCGGCTGCGTCGGATCACTCACGTCGACGATCTGCACGTTGCCCAGGCAATGCATGGCGGCCAGCGCGCGGCGTGCGTCGACCTCCAGGCCGAAACCGAAGCAGGTTCTCACACGGCCGAGCAGCTGCGGCGACTGCGGTGTAGAAATGTCCATAATTGACAATTCACCCTGGCCGGCGCTCGGGTTGTCTATCGCATACAGCCGGGTTCCCTGCACGACGAGATGGTCCATGTCCGGCACGGGCACGCTGGCAAGCTGCACCGGCGCGGCCGGATCGCGCAGGTCGACGATGGCCAGACGATAACCGCCGGTACCGTCGTAGTGAGCGGCATGCAGAATGCCGCCGCGAACGGCCGCAGACTGGATCTGCGGCACCGACCAGGAGCCCAGTACGGTCAGATTGTCGTCGCTGCCTATCGACGCAACGCCGATCGTGTCCTGGCGCCGAAAATAGGCGCGGTCGCCTTCGATCGTGAAAGCTTCGGCGCCAGCCTGCTGTCCGTTCAGCAGCAGGTTCTGCCGGCTGAGGCGAACGAGGCTGTGGCGGTCGAGCACGTGGACCGAGAGGTAGTTGGGCACGAACAGGCGATCGCCACGAAAGACGATGTCTGCGACGCTGGTTACCGACGGCAGAGAGGCCGCACCGGTCAGCGTCGGCGTCGTCGGCCGGGTTGCATCCAGCCGCTGCAGGTCGCCGCTTTCGTAGCCGAGCAAGGCGTGCGTGCCGCTGCGCTGGGCCAGCAGCGGCAGCCCTGCGCCCGCAACGAAGGGTACCGTCGCGGATATCACCGGCTGCGTTGGCGTGGTCAGGTCGATCACCTGGATCTGGTCACGATCGATGTTCCAGGCATGGCCGTCGAGGAGCAGCGACAGGTCCGTGGGCAGCGGTGTGCTGGTAGAGACCGGCTTTACGTTGGCGGGGTCGGCGATGTCGAACACGCCCAGTGTCTCGCCGAAAGCGAACGCGTAGTTCCCGGCGATATTGATACGGTTCCAGGCACCGCCGAGGAGCGAATTGCCCAGCGAAAGCGGCGACAGCGGCGAACTGAAGTCGAAGGCGCCGACCGTGGCAAAGCCGAAGTCGTCGAGACCGGAAAAGTACAGCCGATCGCCGACCAGGGCGACGCCGTCGTAGGGCGCGGAGACTGTGCTGACCTGCTGGAATGTAAGGTTCTGCGGCTGCGCCAGGTCTGCGGCGAAAATGCCGTCATAGCGATCGAATACGTACAGGCGCTGGCCGATCACCCGCATCGTATTGAGTGCGAAATACGGACCCGGGTGGTACTGCGCGGAGCCCAGCAGCACCGGCTGCTCGGGATCGGCGAGCGAGTACACGGCGACCCCCGATTCGGGTTCGGCGCGGTAACCCGCGTAGAGATAGTCCCCATGGCGTTCCAGCGCAACGATGAAGCCGCGTAGCGGCTGTGTGCGCGTGTCACCCAGCGCATTGATCGTGCCTGCGCTCTGCCGCCACGCAGTGACCGTGCGACCTGTGGAAAGATAGAACACGTCGCCATGTTCGGCGGTCGCCTGGAGCCCGCCGCCGCGCGCCAGCAGTAGCTGGGGCGGTGCGGTGGGTTCGGCATTAGCGGCGGCGCACGGCAGCAGGCCCAGGGCCAGCAATGCAAGGTGTTTCATCGGGTCCTCCTGACCGACAGGGAGAGGCGTACTGCGCCGGATCGAGCGCGTTCCGCTGCGGACAAGACGCACGAGCAGCACGGATTCCCCCAAAGGCGGGGTCACAATCGCTCAGCACTTCGGGACATCCGCAACTCGGAATTTTCTGATGCCGCCCTGGGAGTTCTCGCACCCGCGCCGAAGGACTCTTCTGACGAGTCCCCGGGGCAGTCGCCGAGCCGGCGAACCGCACCGGGGGTAAAACACAGCAGAATCAGCCCAGCGCCCGCCCCGTCGCCTCCATCAATCCTTTCGCGTCCCGCGTCAGAATGGCGATCGCCTCCATCACCCGCGCATGCGACCGGCGATCGTGATCTTCGACTTGCATGGTCAGCAGAGCATCGCTGAGCGAGCTGACCGCCGCGAGCCGGGCCATGGCTTCGTCATGCAGCGCACGCTTCTGTTCGGGCGTGTCGACGGCATACGCAAAAAGAACGGCCGGCGCAGCGGGGTCGTCGCCGGCCAGCGGATAGAACGAGCCTGTTGGTTTCATGGCGTGGCGCTCCTCGGCGAGTACGTGCGACGACCATTGAGGCGTGCCGGATCGCTGCTGCGCAGCAGACGTGCGAGTGTCATATCGAACTCCTTCTGGATTGGAGTCCACCACATTCGCGCCAATCGAAAGGTGGCGGACGGTGTGCAGGTTGGCGGACCGGCAGAAGGAACCGGCGAGCCTCTCGGCTCCCTACGCACCGCCGCCATAAATCGGCATTCACGCCGTACGCCGCATCGGACATGAAAAAGCGCCGATACAGTCGTACGGCGCTGGTGCGCCTTCTGGTCGGGCCGCCAAGCCCGGCTGCCGAATGGTCGGCAACACACGCAGTTTTATCGGCGCTTCCCAGCGCGTCAAGTACAAACTGCTGCAAAATTTGCGGCGCACTTGCGGTGTGCAAGCATAGCCGGGGATTGTTGGAATCGACAACAACAATGGCCAAGATGTTTGGTGAAAACTCCTGGTAGTCGACAGGCCATAGACCACTCCGCTGCGCGGTCACGGCAGAAGTGAACGACGTCGATTGCGGCTTCGCGCCGTTGCCTGACGACGGAGAATCGGCCGAAGGCCTGTCTATGACGAGAGAGAGTGCGGCACTCGGTACTCGCCGACGCTGGTGTATTCGACCACCGTTTGGCCGCTTGCGCGGCACTGAACTTTTCGTCGTTGCCGGCCGCAGCCCGTGCGCTGCCGCTGAAACGACCATTAACCCAGAAGACCACCAGGATTGCGCATGAATTCGCAGCATCAACGGGAACGCTATGGCGTCCGATCGATGTAGTTGTGAGGCCCAACTCGTCGAAGGCGTGCGTCTGTACCGGCGATTTCCAGGGAAATCTTGTAGTTCCCCGTAACGTGGATCGTGTAGATATCAGGGCGGCGATAGCCCTTGAGCTTCTCGAAACGCAACCCCGGCGGCCGCGGGTCGTTGAGAAGGTCATCAAGCTTGGCGTCCACGCGATCTTTCATCTGCGTGTCCAGCTTCTTGTAGTCGCGCTTGAACGTTTCCAGGACCGTGATCGTCTTGATCACGGCTCCACCCGAACCAACGACTGTCACCGCCTACGACCCGCGAAGATGCTGCCGAAGCGACTGGGCGTCGGAGAACGTTCCGGATTCGGGCGACACATCGGCGTCACGCTCACGGATGAATTGGCGCAGCTCCTCGACGTGCCGGTACGCAACGCGTACGTTGCGGCGGACAAGACGCAGCATTAACCATCCTATGAAGTTCGTCGCACGCACACCGGAAAGGATTGTGGTGATCGTCTTTTCAAGTCGTTCGAAATCGAATAACACGCCTGTCAGGAGATCGGCGACTTCATCGTCCGGGTCGAGCGGTTTGTCTGGCGCGCGCGCCATCTCAGACTCGATCGCCGGGCGCAACTTGGCTAGACACGCCGACACAACAGACATTGCGCGCAGAAGATTCCAGCCCAGAATCGGGCCGGGAACGCTAAGAATGTCGACGATGGCATCAGCGAACTTGCCGATGGCAGCGACGCTAGCGGAAAGTCGTGACGCCGTGGCAGTGCTGTTCATCTCGCGGGCGCTCGTTCTGCCAGGCGTTTTGACACATGGTGGCCATTCTGAACCTCTTCCAGTCCGTTTTGGAGGAAATTCCCGTCCCTTCACGCACCACATGGACCGCAATGGTTCAAGCCGGTTTGTACTGATCTGTTGCCAGCGCCCGCTGAGCAGCGCCCGGCTCTGATGCCTGTTGGCTGCGACCTACGCCGACCAATGCCTCCAGCACACAGCCACGCAGCAATGTATGGCGGCCCCGATACGATTCGAACGTACGACCTTCCCCTTAGGAGGGGGACGCTCTATCCAGCTGAGCTACGGGGCCGGAGGTGGTGCGGAAGGTGGGTGAGGCGGTGCCGGCGGCTGTGCCGCGGCGCGGCATTTTGGCACGGATGACCGGGGTGCGGCGATGGGGTGGTCGGCGCTGGGGGATTCCCAAGCTCGCGCTGCCGCTGGCTTCTGGCCGGAGCGTCCGCCGCACGCCCCTGCCGCGGCACAGGAGGCTTCGTATTGCCGCACTGCCGCGCGCGTCTCTCGCTTTTGCTCCGGCTGCACGGATCGGCTCGACCGTCGCCCCCCTCCGCCCGGCCTTCCGCTCATCCACCGCGTCCGAACGCTGACGCGTTCCCCCGCCCTCGCTGACACCGGACACGCAACTCGGAGAGCGGAGTCGAGGCAGTCTCCACGCGTGGCTCGTCGACCCACCTCGGGCGCGCGGTCTGACGACCGCTGACGCCGGACACGTAGCTCGGAGCGCTGAGTCGGGGCATTCCCCACGCGAGGCCCGTCGATCCACCTTGAGCGCACTGTCTTGCGGCCATCGGATGAACACGGCAGAGCGGGCAATCCGACTTTCCTTTATCCGGCTTTCCCTCGTCCGGCATTCCGCGCTCGGCACGACGCAGCGCCCCGACCTCCCGCCCAGCACCCCGACGGAGCCATTTCCCCCGATCCCGGCAGGACCACAGGAGCCACTCTCCGGCCATGCCGACCCCGGTTGCTATAATCCGCGCCCTTTGCGCGCGTCGCGCCGCCCTGCGGTTTCGCGGACGCGCGCCTTCTGCCTTCCCCAGCTTCCGGAGTTTCCATGTCGCAGCAGATCCTCAAGGCCCTGAACCTGGCCGAGATGAATTCGGGCACCTACCTTGGCAACGGCGAGTGGTCGACGACCAGTGACGCCGGCGTGCTCGAATCGATCAATCCGAGCAACGACACGGTGATCGGCCGCGTCCATGCCAGCTCGGAAACGGACTACGAAACCATCATCAGCCGCGCCCAGGCGGCCTTCAAGGTGTGGCGCACGACCCCGGCGCCGAAGCGCGGCGAAGCCATCCGCCTCTGCGGCGAGGCGCTGCGCAAGCACAAGGATGCACTGGGTTCGCTGGTCGCGCTGGAGATGGGCAAGATCAAGCCGGAAGGCGACGGCGAAGTGCAGGAAATGATCGACATCGCCGATTTCGCCGTCGGCCAGTCGCGCATGCTGTACGGCTACACCATGCATTCGGAACGTCCGGGCCACCGCATGTATGAGCAGTGGCATCCGCTGGGTATCGTCGGGGTGATCTCGGCGTTCAACTTCCCGGTCGCCGTGTGGGCGTGGAATTCGTTCCTGTCGGCGATCTGCGGCAACATCACCATCTGGAAGCCCTCGCCGAAGACCCCGCTGTCGGCCATCGCCTCGATGCAGATCTGCAATGACGCGCTGAAGGCCGGCGGCTTCCCGGACATCTTCTTCCTGTTCAACGACGCGCGCACCGAGCTGGCGCAGAAGTTCGTCGATGATCACCGCATTCCGCTGATCAGCTTCACCGGTTCCACCCAGGTCGGCCGCGCGGTCGGCGAGCGCGTGGCCCGCCGCATGGGCCGTTCGCTGCTGGAACTCGGCGGCAACAACGCCATCATCGTCGACGAAACTGCCGACCTGAAGCTGGCGATTCCCGGCATCGTGTTCGGTGCCGTGGGCACCGCGGGCCAGCGCTGCACGACCACGCGCCGCCTGTTTGTGCATGAGTCCATCTTCGACGGCGTGCTGTCCACGCTGGTCAGCGCCTACAAGCAGGTGGAAGGCAAGATCGGCGACCCGACCCTGCCGACCACGCTGATGGGTCCGCTCACCGACAAGGCCTCGGTGCAGCGCTACCTCGGCGCGATCGAGAAGGCCAAGGCGGCCGGCGGCAAGGTCGAGACCGGCGGCGCGGCGCTGACCGATCGCCCGGGCAACTTCGTGCTGCCGACCATCATCACCGGCCTCAAGAACAGCGACGAGGTGGTGCAGAGCGAGACGTTCGCGCCGATCCTCTATGTCATGCCGTTCAAGACGCTGGACGAGGCGCTGGAGTACCAGAACGGCGTGCCGCAGGGCCTGTCGTCGTCGATCTTCACGCAGAACGTGAAGTCGGCCGAGGCGTTCCTGTCGGCGGCCGGTTCGGACTGCGGCATCGCGAACGTCAACATCGGCACCTCGGGTGCGGAAATCGGCGGCGCGTTCGGCGGCGAGAAGGAAACCGGCGGCGGCCGCGAATCGGGCTCCGACGCCTGGAAGGCCTACATGCGCCGCCAGACCAACACGATCAACTACTCCGACGCGCTGCCGCTGGCCCAGGGCATCAAGTTCGAGTTCTGATTGGACGCGCGCACGGCGCGCTTCGGCACTGAGTTCCCCCGACGGGCCGCGCAAGCGGCCCGTCGTGTTTCCGGCAGCCGTTCAGGCTGGCGCCGTGCTGCGTCGTTGCAATCGTTGACGTTTCCGGAGCCGTTGCGGGTACGGAATGTGAAGAAAGGTTCCCTTCTGGTCGAAACTGACCCGCCAAGCTCACGTGCTACCACACTTTTTTTCTGGCACGTAACTTGATGTAACCCCGCTCGCGCCGGTCTCCTGCGACCATGCCATGTCGCCAGGGAATCGTTTAGCCATGCCAAACATCAGGCGGCGCAGGGGATAAACGACTCAATCCAGTTCATCACGAATCGGGGCTAGTCCTGAGCCCCAGGGGAGCGTGTGCGTGGCTCGGCATAATGTGATGCAATTCACAAGAATCGGACTCGGGGCGTTAGTTCTGCTCGTCTCGCAGACCGCGTTCGCGGACATCACGGGTACCGTGTTCCGCGATTACGACGCGGACGGGGTGGCCGACGCCGGCGAGCCCGGCCTCGGCGGCATCACCGTCACCGCGTACGACGCGACCGGCGCGAGTGTCACCACGGCAACGACCTTCGACCAGGTCTGTTCCGGTGCCGGCACGCCGGTGGCGGCCTGCACCGCGGCCAACGTGCCGGCGCTCGGCAGCTATACCCTGGTGATCGGCAGCGGCGGACCATTCCGCATCGAGTTCACCGGCGAACCAGGCGCGTTCGCAACGGCCGCCTTCGGCGCCAGCAATCCGACCTCGGTGCAGTTCGTGGCCACCAGCACGGCCACGGTGAATGCCGGCTTCAACAATCCGGCCCAGTACTGCGCCGGACCGACGCCGCCTGCGGTCGTCGCCGCCTTCTTCGCCGCCGGCAATCCCTCACCGGGCCTGCCCACGCTGTTCGGCTTCGACTACGACGCGCGCGGTACCAACCACGACGCCGATCCGAACACCGCCGGCGTGCAGCCGCAGCGCGAGTACGGCCTGTCCGACCAGACCGGCGCGGTCTACGGCATCGCCTACCAGCGCCGCACGCAGAGCCTGTTTTCCTCGGCTTACGTCCATCGCGGCTCGCCGATGGGTTCAACCGCTGATACCGGCACCATCTATCGCTCGGCCGGCGTCACGCGCAACACCACCAACATCGCCGCGACGCCGTTCATCACGCTCAACGGCCTGGCCGGTATCGACACCGGCGCGAATCCCCACCCCACCGGCACCGACTGGAACCGCGACGGGGCGACCTACGGCGTCGTCGGCAAGCGCGGCCTTGGCGACCTGGAAATCTCCGAAGACGGCCTGACCCTGTACACGGTCAACCTGCTCCAGCGCGAGGTGCTGGTACTGCCGATCGGCACCGGCCCGACGGCGCCAAGCGCCGCGCAGATCGTGCGCGTCCCAGTGCCGGTGCCGGCCAGCTGCAGCGGCGCGACGCCGAGCGCGGCCGCGCCCAGCACTGACGATATTCGTCCGTTTGCGACCAAGTTCTTCGACGGCACGCTGTATGTCGGCATGGTCTGCACGGCGCAGAGCATGCGTGGCGCGGGCGCGAGCCTGGCCGCGGCCAAGGCCGCGATGCGCGGCTACGTCTATGCGATGAATCCGGCGACCAATGTCTTCTCGACCACGCCGGTCTTCGAATTCCCGCTCAACTACCCGCGCCAGTTCATCAACAACGGCATCGGTACGGCAGCGACCGATGGCGAGTGGAATCCCTGGAACGACACCTTCCAGTCTGCCGACGCAGTGGGCAATGCGAATTTCTGGCTGTACCCGCAACCCATGCTCACCGACATCGAGTTCGACGGCCAGGGCCGCATGGCCCTGGGACTGCGTGACCGCCTGGCCGACCAGACCTTCGATTCCGGTGATCTCGGTCCGCTCGGCGACCAGAACGACAACACCCGCCAGGGCGGCGAGCTGCTGGTGGCCTGCCGCAACGGTCCCGGCGGCGCCTGGGTGCTCGAGAACGCGGGTGGTTGCGGCACCAGCACGACCAGCGATCCGAACAGCACCGGCGCGGGCACGAACATCAATTCGGGTCCGGGCAATCGCGAGTTCTACTGGGAAGAGTATTACGACTTCGATTTCGCCCCGGACTTCCACCGCGAAACCGCGATGGGCTCGCTGCTGTGGCGTCCCGGCAGCGGCAATTTCATGTCGACCGTGTTCGACGTCGACGGCACCTTCAACGCCGGTGTGCGCGTCTATCGCAACGACAACGGCGCGAACGCACGCCTCCCCGGCAACATCCGCCACGAATTCCGCCTCTACGAAGACGGCACCTCGACCTTCGGCAAGGCCGGCGGCATCGGCGACATCGAGATCCTCTGCGAGACCTCGCCGGTACAGCTCGGCAACCGCGTCTGGCGCGACAGCAACCGCAACGGCCGCCAGGACCCGGGCGAACCGGTGATCCCGAACGTCGTGATCAATCTGTACAACGCCGCCGGCGCCCAGATCGGCAGCGCGACCACCGACGCGAACGGCCACTTCCTGTTCCTGTTCACCATCGGTGCGACCGACGGCAACACCGGCGACAACGCCGTGATCCTGCCCAACCCCTTCGGCGCCGCGGTAACGCTGCTGGTCGCGCCGTCCAACTTCACCGCCGGCAATCCGCTCGCGGGCTTCACCCCGACCCTGGCCAACACCGGCGGCGCGCTGCGCGATTCCAACGGCGTCACCGTCACCGTGGCCGGCGGCGGTCCCACCGGCACCGGCTTCGCCGCGACGGTCGGTGATCCGGGGCGCAACGATCACAGCATCGACTTCGGTTTCGGCCTCGCCGACTTCGGCGACCTGCCCGACACGGGCGCCGGCAGCGGCGCTGGCAACTATTCCACGCTGCTCGCCGACAACGGCGCCACCCACGGCATCGTGCCGGGCCTGCAGATGGGCGCGACCGTCGACGGCGAGTCCGACGGCCAGCCCGGCGCGGCCGCGACCGGCGACGACACCAACGGCGCACCTGACGACGAGGACGGCGTGACCGTGGCCGACCTCGCCCTGCGCATCGGCGCCGCCGCCAACGTGCGCGTCAACGCCACCAACACCACCGACGCCGCCGCGCAGCTCTGCGGCTTCGTCGACTTCAACGGCGACGGCGATTTCGCCGATGCCGGCGAAGCCGCCGCCGCGGTCGCGGTACCGAACGGTTCGAACAACGTGCAGTTCACGCTCGCCTTCGGCACCGTGCCCGCAGGTTCGGCCACGGCCACCTATGCCCGCTTCCGCCTCAGCGACGTCATCGCCGCCTGCGCGCCCAACGGCGCGGTGGGCTCGGGCGAGGTCGAGGACTATCCGGTCGGCATCACGCCGCTGGACTTCGGCGACCTGCCCGACACCGGTGCCGGCAGCGGCCCCGGCAACTACGCCACGCAAGAAGCCGACGGCGGCGCCAACCACCGCATCGTCGCCGGCCTGTTCCTGGGCGCTTCAGTCGACGCCGAAGCCAATGGCCAGCAGAACCTCGCCGCCAGCGGCGACGACACCGCCGGCACGCCCGATGACGAAGACGGTGTCACCGTGGCCGACCTGCAGTTCGTGGCCGGCTCGCCGGCGAACGTGCGCGTCAACGCGACCAATCTGACCGCCGGCAGCGCCACCCTGTGCGGCTTCGTCGATTTCAACGGCGACGGCGACTTCGCCGACGCCAACGAAACCGCGTCGCAGGCGGTCAACACCGGCACGAACAACGTGCAGTTCACGCTCGCCTTCGGCACCACGCCGGCCGGCACGGCGTCCACGTATGCGCGCTTCCGCCTCAGCAGCCCGACCGGCGCCTGCACGCCGACCGGCTTCGGCGGCGACGGCGAGGTCGAGGACTATCCCGCCGGCGTGATTCCGGTCGACCGGGGCGACCTGCCCGACACCACGGCCGGCATCGGCAGCGGTGACTATTCGACGCTGCAGGCCAACAACGGCCCGCGCCATCCGCGTACCGCGACGGCGCCGGGCCTGGGCGCGACCGTCGACACCGAGGCCGACGGCCAGCCCAATGCGGGCGCGACCGGCGACGGCGCGGACGAAGACGGCGTGACGATTCCGCCGCTCAGCGTCGGCGCCAACGCCACGGTCACCGCCGTCGCGTCCAATCCGGGTGCAGGCGCTGCGCGCCTCTGCGGCTTCCTGGATTTCAACGGCGACGGCGATTTTGCCGACGCCGGGGAAACCGCGGCCCCGATCGCCGTGGCCGCCGGCACCAGCAACGGCAGCTTCCCGATCAACTTCGGCACCGTGCCCGTCGGCGCGGCGGCCACGACCTATGCACGCTTTCGCATCGCCAGCGGCGCGGCCGCCTGCACCCCGGACGGCCTGGCCGTCGACGGCGAGGTCGAGGACTATCTCGTCCCTATCGGCACGCTGGATTTCGGCGACCTGCCCGCGCCGCTCTACCCGACCCTGCTCGCCGGCAACGGCGCGCGGCATCCCATCATCGCGGGCCTGCAGATGGGCGCCACGGTCGATGCCGAAGCCGACGGCCAGCCCAACGCCGCCGCCAGCGGCGACGACACCGCGGGCACACCCGATGACGAAGATGGCGTGACGGTCAGCGACCTGAGCCTCGTCGCGGGTTCCAGCGCCAGCGTGCGCGTCACCGCGACCAACACCACCGGCAGCGCGGCCCAGCTCTGCGGCTTCATCGACTTCAACGGCGACGGCGACTTCGCCGATGCCAACGAAACCGCACCAGCCCTGCCCGTGCCCAACGGCAGCACGAACCAGCAGTTCACGCTGAACTTCGGCACCGTGCCGACCAGTGTCGCGACCAGCACCTACGCCCGCTTCCGCCTGAGCACCGACGCGGGGGCCTGCAGCGCCGCCGGCGCGGCCAGCAACGGCGAAGTCGAGGACTACGCCGTGTCCATCGGCCTGGTCGACCTCGGCGATCTGCCCGATACCGGTGCCGGCAGTGGCAATGGCAACTATTCCACCCTGCTCGCCGACAACGGCCCGCGTCATCCCCTCGTCGCCGGCCTGCGCCTGGGGGCCAACGAGGACGGCGAAGCCGACGGCCAGCCCGGTGTCAACGCCGATGGCGACGACACCAACGGCGCGCCCGACGACGAAGACGGCATCACCGTGGCCGATCTCACGCTCGTCGGCGGCACCCCTGCCACCGTGCGCGCCACCGCGACCAACACCACCGGCGCGGCGGCTCAGCTCTGCGGCTTCATCGACTTCAACGCCGACGGCGATTTCACCGATGCCGGCGAGACCGCAACCGCCGTCGCTGTACCGACGGGGTCGACCAACGCACCGTTCACGCTGAACTTCGGCACCGTGCCGGGCACGGCGGCCGCGAATACCTACGCGCGCTTCCGCCTGAGCACGGCCACCGGTGCCTGCGACCCGAACGGCGCGGCACCCGACGGCGAAGTCGAGGACTACGCGGTCGCCATCGGCCAGACCGACTTCGGCGACCTGCCCGACACCGGTGCCGGCAGCGGCAATGGCAACTATTCCACGTTGCTCAGTGACAACGGCCCGCGCCATCCCGTCGTCGCCGGCCTGCACCTGGGCGCCAACGAGGACGGCGAAGCCGACGGCCAGCCCGGCAGCGCGGCGAACGGCGACGATGCCGCCGGCACGCCCGACGACGAGGACGGCATCAACACCGCCGACCTCGCACTGACCGCCGGCACGCCGGCGGCCGTGCGCGCCACCGCGACCAACACCACCGGCAGCGCCGCGCAACTCTGCGGTTTCATTGACTTCAACGCCGACGGTGACTTCGCCGATGCCGGCGAAACCGCACCGGCCGTCAGCGTGCCGGCCGGTTCCAACGCCGCGCCGTTCACGCTGAACTTCGGCACCGTGCCCACGGGCGTGGCCACCAGCAGCTACGCGCGCTTCCGCCTGTCCACCGACACCGGCGCCTGCAGCCCGGTCGGTGCGGCGACGGACGGCGAGGTCGAGGACTATCCGGTCAGCGCCGGCCTGCTCGACTTCGGCGACCTGCCGGATACGGCGGCCGGCACCAGCAGCGGCAACTACGCGACCCTGCTCGCCGACGACGGTCCGCGTCATCCCATCGTCACCGGCCTGCGGCTGGGCGCCGAGGAAGACGGCGAAGCCGACGGCCAGCCCGGCGTCAACGCCGACGGCGACGACACCACCGGCACGCCCGACGACGAGGACGGCGTCACCATCGCCGATCTGAACCTGACCGGCGGCACCGCCGCGACCGTGCGCGTCACCGCGACCAACACCACCGGCAGCGCGGCCCAGCTCTGCGGCTTCATCGACTTCAACGGCGACGGCGACTTCGCCGATACCAGCGAAACCGCACCGGCCGTGGCCGTCGCGACGGGGTCGTCAAACGTGCCGTTCACCATCAACTTCGGCACCGTGCCGACCAGTGCGGTCAGCAGCACCTACGCCCGCTTCCGCCTGTCCACCGACACCGGCGCCTGCACCGCCACCGGCATCGCCTCCAACGGCGAAGTCGAGGACTACCCGGTCGCCATCGGCCAGGTCGACTACGGCGACCTGCCTGACACCGGCGCCGGCAATGGCACCGGCAACTACGCCACGCTGCTCAGCGACAACGGTCCGCGCCATCCCCTCGTCACCGGCCTGCACCTGGGCACGAACGAGGACGGCGAGGCCGACGGCCAGCCCACCACCGGCGCCGACGGCGACGACACCACCGGCACGCCCGACGACGAGGACGGCGTCACCGTGGCCGATCTCGTGCTGACCGCCGGCGCCAGCGCCAATGTGCGCGTCAACGCCACCAACACCACCGGCAGCGCCGCGCAGCTCTGCGGCTTCCTCGATTTCAACGCCGACGGCGATTTCGCCGACGCTGGGGAAACTGCGGCCGCCATCGCGGTGGCGACAGGGTCCAGCAACGTGCAGTTCACCGTCGGCTTCGGCACCGTGCCGCTCACCGCGGCAGCAGCCAGCTATGCCCGCTTCCGCCTGTCCACCGATACCGGCGCCTGCACCCCCGACGGGGCCGCCAGCGATGGTGAAGTCGAGGATTACGCGGTCAGCGTCGGCCAGCTCGACTTTGGCGATCTGCCGGATACGACTGCGGGCACAGGCAGCGGCAACTACGCCACCCTGCTCGCCGACAATGGTCCGCGCCATCCCATCGTGCCGACGCTGTTCCTCGGCGCGAGCGAAGACGGCGAAGCCGACGGCCAGCCGAACGTCGCCGCCAGCGGCGACGGCGCCGACGAAGACGGCGTCACTCTGGCCGACCTGAACCTCACCGCCGGCAGTGCCGCGACCATCCGCGTCGTGGCCACCAACACCAGCGGCAGCCCGGCACAGCTGTGCGCGTTCGTCGACTTCAATGGCGACGGCGACTTCGCCGACGCTGGCGAGACCACGTTCACCGCCGTGCCCACCGGCACCACCGGCGCGACGTTCCCGCTCGCCTTCGCCGTGCCCGCGAACGCCGTCACCGCCAGCTACGCGCGCTTCCGCCTGTCCACCGACACGGGCGCCTGCAGCCCGGTCGGCGCGGCACCGGACGGCGAAGTCGAGGACTACCCGGTCGGCATCACGGTCGTGGACTACGGCGATCTGCCCGACACGGGCGCGGGCAGTGGCACCGGCAACTATTCCACCCTGCTCGCCGACAACGGCGCGCGCCATCCCATCGTCGCCGGACTGCGCATCGGCGCCAACGAGGATGCCGAAGCCAACGGCCAGCCCAATGCCGGCGCCAGCGGCGACGACACGAACGGCACGCCCGACGATGAGGACGGCGTCAACACCGCCGACCTCGCCCTGTCGCGCGGCGTCGCCCCGTCCGTGCGCGTCACCGCCACCAACACCAGCGGCACCGCCGCGCTGCTCTGCGGCTTCCTGGACTACAACGCCGACGGCGATTTCGCCGACGCCGGTGAAGCCGCCCAGGTCGCCGTGCCCAACGGCAGCACGGGTGTGCCGTTCACGCTGAACTTCGGCACCGTGCCCAACACCGCCGCGGCATCGAGCTATGCCCGCTTCCGCCTGTCCACCGATGCCGGCTGCGCGCCCAACGGCGCCGCCAGCAACGGCGAGGTCGAGGACTATCCGATCACCACTGGCGCCGGCGTGCTCAGCCTCGGCAACCTGGTCTGGCACGACCGCAACAACAACGGCCGCGTCGACGGCGGCGAGAACGGCATGGCCGGCATCGCCGTCGCGCTGTACCGCGACAGCGACAACAACGGCACCCCCGACGGCGCAGCGATCGCCACCACCAGCACCGACGCGAATGGCAACTACCGGTTCGCCGCGCTCGATCCCGACACCTACCTCGTCGAGATCACGCCGCCGGCCGGCTGGCGCACCAGCACCGGTTCCGGCCTGCCGCCACTGCTGCCCACCGGCACCTACGAGCCTGCGCCCGATCCGGACAACGACGTCAACGACGACGACAACGGCACCCTGGTCGCGGCTACGCTGCGCTCCGCGCCAGTCACGCTCGCGGCCGGCACCGAGCCGGTCAACGACGGCGACACCGATGCCGACAGCAACCTCAGCATCGACTTCGGCCTGCTCGGCAACTTCGACCTCGCCCTGCGCAAGACGCTGAGCGCTGGTCAGCCCGGACCGTTCACGCCCGGCGCCGACGTGAGCTTCGACATCACCGTGTTAAACCAGGGCGGCATCCCGGCCACGACCATCGTCGTCAACGACTACATCCCGGCCGGCTTCGCGCTGAGTCCCACGGAAACCAGCTGGACCAGCGTCAGCCCGACCCTGGCCACGCGGACCATCGCCGGCCCCCTCGCACCGGGCGCCTCCACCGTCGTGACCATCCGCCTGCGCGTCCAGGCCGGCGCCGTCTCGCCGCTGGTCAACCGCGCCGAGATCGCCTCGGCCGACGACGACGGCAACACCGGCACCCCGCCGCCGCTGGACATCGACTCGACCCCCGACGGCAACCCCGGCAACGATGCCGGCGGCACGCCGGGCTCGGGTTCCGACGACGCCATCGACGGCAACGGCACCGGCACCCCGGGCGGCACCGATCCCCTCACCGACGAGGATGACGCCGATCCGGCGCAGATCACGCTGGGCGGCGGCTTCGATCTGGCCCTGCGCAAGACGCTGACGGTCGGCCAGCCGGGACCGTTCCTGGCCAGCCAGGACGTCACGTTCGACATCACCGTGTTCAACCAGGGCACCAGTCCGGCCACGACCATCGTCGTCAACGACTACATCCCGGCCGGCTTTGAACTGAGCCCGACGGAGCTGAACTGGAATCCGGTCAGCCCCACGCTGGCGACGCGTCAGATCGACGGTCCGCTCGCCCCCGGAGGCAGCACGACGATCACGATCACCCTGCGCATCCTGCCCACGGCGACCTCGCCGCTGGTCAATCGTGCCGAGATCGGCTCGGCCGACGACGACGGCGATTCCCAGACGCCGCCGCCGACCGACATCGACTCGACCCCCGACGGCAACCCCGGCAACGACGCCGGCGGCACGCCGGGCTCAGGTTCCGACGATGCCGTCGGCGGCAACGGCACCGGCACCCCGGGCGGCACCGATCCGCTCACCGACGAGGACGACGCCGATCCGGCGCTGATCACACTGGGCACGCCGGGCGGATCTTCGCCGCTGGGCCTCGCCAAGCAGGCGCAGGTGCTGTCCCTGACCGGCGGCGGTGGCTACGGCGACGGCGGTACGCCGGGCTCCGCGCAGATCGCCTACGTGATCCTCGCGCGCAACTACGGCGCGCAGCCGGTCGACAATCTGCAGATCGTCGAAAACCTGGTGACCACCTTCGGCGCCGGCACGAACTGGAACGTGGTCAGCGTGACCGCGCCCACGCTCGCGCTGAATCCGGCCTACGACGGCCGCGGCAGCACCAACCTGCTGGCCGGCACCGACACCCTGGCCGCCGGCGCGACGACCACCGTGCGGCTCGTGGTCAGCGTCCAGTTCACGCCGGGCGCGACCTTCACCAACCAGGTACTCGGCACCGGCCTCGTCGGCGGCATCGCGGTGTCGGATCTGTCCACCGACGGCACCGATCCGGCACCGGGCGGCGGCAGCGGCGGACCCGGCGACGACAGCACGCCGACCGTGGTACGCCTCGGCACGCAGACCATCCCGGCACTGTCGGCCTGGTCCTTCGGCCTGCTGCTGCTCGGCATGGCCGCACTCGCGTGGCAATGGCAGCGGCGCCGTGAGTCACGCGCCTGAGGCAGCGGGTATGACGGCGGGGACGGCGCAAAGCCGTTCCTGCCGGCGGCCCGGGCGGCGCCACGGCGCCGCCTTTGTCGCACTTGCAGCATTTTCAGCATTACTTCTTTTTTCCACCGGCACGGCACGCGCCCAATCGCCACCGCCGCTCGTCTTCGTCGAGCGACAGATTCCCGACGCTGGCAACGCGCATTGGCCGGCGAAGGCGTTACCTGGCGTGGGCGCGTACGCGCGCCTGCGCCCCGCCGCACCGGCCCGGCTGCGCGTGCGCGACAGCGACGGCAGCGTACGCACCCTGCTCGACGGCGCCGCACCCGGCGCGCCGCTGATCGACATATCCGGCCCCTCGGTCAGCTGGGACGGCACGCAGATCGCCTTCGCGGGGCTTGCGCCGGGCACCTGGAACACCGCCCCCGGTGCGAATCCGGGCGGCTGGCGCATCTATCGCATCGGCGCCGACGGCAGCGGCCTGCAGGCCGTCACCCACAGCGACATCACGGCGGACTATTCGCAGTTCGGCACCGGCGCCGCGCCCTGGCCCTATGACGATTACGATCCCGCGTGGCTGCCGGACGGCCGCCTCGTGTTCGCCTCAACGCGCTGGCCGGCGTTCGCGCATTACGCCGACGCGCGCACCTCCAATCTCTGGGTGGTCGACGCGAACGGCGACCGCCTGCACCGCATCACGAGCGAACGCAACGGCGCCGACCGGCCGGCGATCGACCCGGTCAGCGGCAAGGTCGTCTACTTCCGCTGGTGGCGCAATCAGCGCCTGCCCGACGACGGCCTCGACGATCTCGCAGCGTTCCCCGGCCAGCCGCAATTCGGCTGGCTGCGGCATGCCGGCCTGACCACGCAGGCCTTCCCACACGCGCGCAACGGCTGGCAGATCGTCAGCGTGAACCCCGACGGCGCCGAACTCGTGCTGTTCGGCGGCAAGCCCGACACCGACGCGGACGGTTTCGGCTACGGCGGCGGTTTCGCCGCGAACGGCACGCTGTACGCCAACTACTTTCCGTCCCAGCACCTTGCCGACGCGGCGGGCTTCGGCGGCATCCGCGCCTATCGCCGCGGCGCGACGCAATGGAGCGCGCATTCGGGCGTCACGCGGCGTGATGCGGCGCAACGCCTGCCCGGCACGCCGGAAGCCGCCCAGCTCTACGTCGGACCGTATACGACCGATGCCGAAGTGCTGCCCGACAGTCGCATCGTGTTCGCGCGCGCCGCCGACACGCAGCAGGACTACGGACTCTGGATCGCCGCACCAGGCAGCGCCGCGCAGTTGCTGCTCGACACGCCCGGCGTTGCGGAACTGCGCCCGCGCGTGCTGGCCGCGCGCACGCCGCCGCCGGTGCTGCCGGACGTCTACCGCGACCAGCCCATGACGGCGCCCTACCCGCAGTTCCTGCCGCCCCCGGCCGGCGCCGCACCACGCGACGGCACCTTCGTGTTCGACGCCCGCAACGTCTACGCCAACGCCGCGGTCGACGTGGACATTCCGAGCGCGCCCGCCGTCGGCAGCGCCGCCAGCATCCGCTTCTACGCCGACCACCAGCGCACGGCGTCCGGCACCTTTCCGTCGCTGGACTGGCCGCTGCTGCTCGGCGAGCAGGCCATATCCGCCGCGGGCCGCGTGAGCGCGAACGCACCGGCGTTCCTGCCGCTGTTCGAGCAGCTGCGCACGGCCGCCAGCGCCGGCTATACCGTGCCGCGCACCGGCTGGCCGCGCGGCGACGGCCGCGCCTACGTGGCCGGCATGAACCACGACCGCGCCGGCGTCGCCGCGCCATGCACTGGCTGTCACGCGGGCCACACCTTGATTCCGGTGCCCAGCGAAGCCGACGCGCCCTGGTCGAACCTCGCGCCGGGCGCGCGGCTCAGCGCGAGTTCCACGCGCCCGGGCGGCAACCGCGACGGACTCGTCGACCGCAAAGTGTTCCTGGGCCCTATCCGCGCCTACTGGACATCGACGCCCGGTCAGATAGCAGGTCAATGGGTGGAACTCGACTTTCCCGTGCCCGTGGCCGTGCGCCGCGTACGCCTGTACAACCCGCGCCCCGGCGACGAAGCCAACAGCAGCCTGCAAGTGACCTCCACCCGCGTGACCGTGCGCGACGCGAACGGCAGCGTGCTCGACACACGCACCACCGGCAGCCTGCTGCTGTTCGGCACCGACGTCGGCTTCCCCGATGTCGCGGCGCGCCGCGTGCGCGTGGAGATCCTCGGCGTGACCGGCACCTTCGACAGCTTCCCCGCCGCCGGCCTCGCCGAGATCGAGGTCATCGCCAAGGGACTGGCCGTGAACGCATCGGCGGAAGACCGGCTGTTTCGCGACGGCCTGGATCCCCGAGGCCTTTCCGCTGTCGAGATTGGGTGGCGGGTACGCTGAGCCAAACCCCATCCCCACCCATGCCCTCCCCTTGAAGGGGAGGGTATTCAGTGCCGTCGCGAAAACCTCAAGAAGCCGCGGAGCCTGCGGCCGGAACTGACCGACCCTGGCCGTACCAAGCCCTCCCCTTCAAGGGGGTGAAAGGCGCCCGTTCAGAACCACAGGTTCTGGGCGCCTTGAACGCCCAACGGGCCGGACGGGTTGGGGGGATGGGTGTCGGTTCCGCTTGAAGCCCTCCCCTTCAAGGGGAGGGTTGGGTGGGGATGGGTGTCGGTTCCGCTGACGACATCTCGCTCGTGCGAGAGAGCAGCGAACCGCATCGACCGAAAGCCGGAACGCTGAGCCAAACCCCATCCCCACCCATGCCCTCCCCTTGAAGGGGAGGGTATTCAATGCCGTCGCGAAAACCTCAAGAAACCGCGGAGCCTGCGGCCGGAACTGACCGACCCTGGCCGTACCAAGCCCTCCCCTTCAAGGGGGTGAAAGGCGCCCGTTCAGAACCGCAGGTTCTGGGCGCC
>BTVG01000009.1:0-156215 GCA_045864815.1 Rhodanobacteraceae bacterium
GCCCGGACCGCTGGTGACGGTCACCGAGCCGGTCTTGGTGTGGCTCGCACCGGCGTTGTCGGTCACCGTCAGCGTGACCGTGTAGGTGCCCGCCGCCGCATAGGTGTGGCTCGGATTGGTCGCGGTGGAGGTCGTGCCGTCACCGAAGTTCCAGCTGCGCGAGGCGATCGTGCCGTCGGAGTCGGTCGAGCTGTCGGTGAAGTTCGCCACGAGGCCGCTGGTCGTGCTGCTGAAGTTCGCGACCGGCGGTACGTTGCCGCCGCCCGAGCAGGCCGGGCGTGTTCCGCAGGCGATGCCGTGCGCATTGAAGGCGTCCCAGATGCGGCAGGCATTCGGCGTGCCATTGGAGAGATTGCCGTCGTTGTCGTCGGCCGCCAGATAGACCGTGTACCAGTTGTTCGCGCCGCACCCATTGACTGTCGCGGCGACGTTGCACTTGCCGCCCGAGGCGACCTGGTAGGCGCTCTTGCTCGGCGTCAGGCTCGCGTACCAGATCTTGTCCATGGCCGCCCAGCCGGCTGTCGAACCATGGGCGGCGACCAGCGACTGTGCAAGATCCCAGTTCGCCGAACCAGCGATGTAGGACTCGCAATGACCTTCGTAACCCATCGGTCCCTGGTAAGGCTGGATACCGTTGGCCAGATAGGGACAGGCGAATCGGTCACAGTCCAGGCCGTTGTTGTCGGTGACGGTCGAGGGCTTGGCGATGGTGTGTGCCCCCTGCAGGCTGAAAGCCTTCAGGTGGCGCACGCCGGTACAGGCGTCTTCGCAGTTCGTGCAGACCTGACCGGAGGCGTAGAAACCCGGGCCTATGCACGAATCCTTGGTTTCCAGAAACGCAAAAGTATCGCCGACCGCTTCGCCGCTGCCGTTCTCGCTGGCCGCGCCACCGCTGTTCTGGTCCATGCCATGCCCCCATTCGTGCAGGAACACGGCCGGAATTTCACCGGTGTTGGCGCACTGGATCGCCGAGTTGGTCGGATGCGTGCCCGATCTGAAAAAGTTCATCGAGCTGCCGTTCCAGTTCGCGTTGCACGTCTGATTGACGTTCATGTTCGCGGTGACCTTCGAGGCGATCCAGGAATTGCCCGGCAGGAATGTCGCTGCCTTGCGATTGATGCGTGTCAGGTAATAGAAACCAGTGCGAGACGCGCGCGTGTTGCCGGCGCCGCCCGGTGCGCCGGTGCTGCCGCAGTCGGTACCCGTATCCGTTCCCAGATGCAGATTGCCGTCGGTGGAATTCGACAGCGAGATCGAACCGCAGGTATCGGACATGCGGAAGTACTTGCCGTCCAGCGCGGTACTGGCCGAACTACCGGAATAGTCATAGATGCCCAGTGCGTCGGTGACCTTCGCCGTACCGTTGGACACGGCGGCGAACGGCAGGGCGACCACGGTTTCCGGCCCGGTGTTGAGGCCAAGGAAAACGCCGCCATCGACCGTTGCGGCGACGTTGCGCGTCATGTCGCGAATATCGATGACACGGTTGGTCTTGGCATCGATGAGCAGATCGTAGGTCGCCACGTCACCCTTGAGGCGGAACGTGAAGTGCCAGGCGAGGCGGTGTGCATAGCCGGCCCCCGGTGCTCCCGAATACGCAGTCTCGGTCTGGAACGATCGCTCCGGCGCCATCGGCACTACGCTCAGCGACCCCGGGTTCAGCCATTCGGCGACACTGGCACCGGCCGGCAACGCGAGCTCGCCGAACGCGACGTCGAACGCTTTCTCGCGTTGCGATACAGGAATTGTGTCGATCGTAACCGGCGCGACGAGATGACTGCCGAACTGCACGATGTTGCCGTGGGCGATACGGAAGAACAGGTTGGCTCCGCGCACGCGCACGCCGTTTCGGATCTGCGCGAACTCCACGAACCAGTGCGTGTTGCCCTCGCCGTAGGCGACGCTGCCCTGCGGGTCGAGCTCGAATTCGAGACCGTCGGTCTTGAGCAAATCGCTGTTGGCAATCATGAAGTCGAGCAGACGCGCCTCGACGACAGCCATGTCGACCGTTTCCCCATGACGCAGGCCGAGTGACTCCACCGTCAGCGCATTGCCGCGCCCTGGGATCAACGGTACGCCGGAACCCTGGATCAGATTGGGACGATCGGCACGGCGGTCCCATCGCATTTCCCAGGTACCGGGATGGCGACGCTGGAAATTCGAAGCCGCCGCGTAGGGGCGTGCCATGTTCTGGCTGATGGCTACCGTGGCTTCCTGGGTCGGCGTCACCTCCAGCTCGGGCGCCAGGAACGCCCGCGTGAGCAGGGGTCTGGCGCCACCGTCAACCGGCGCCTCGATCGCGTGGACCGACGCCGCGGCTACCAGACCCAAAAGCAATGCCGACAGGAGACGACGGGTGTTACGCGGCCGCAGTCGGCGGCCGCCAGTGCATACAGGGCGAATCATGAACCTCTCCCTCCAAGATGTTCGTGACAGTGGAGCGACAGCCGTACGGCGGCGGACGGCACTGGATCGATGCGAGCCCGATCGATCCGGCCGGCTGGATGTCCCGGTCGGACGCTGGCGCTCGGCGAACCTCGAACTTCCTGGCGGGACGCACAATGCAAAAAACGTCGAAAATTTATTTCTTGAACCAACGCACTGAATTCGTTAGACAATTTCCCGGCTGCCCGCGGAGCTGGCGACCGGGGCGCCGTGACGGGGTCGACGGAATGAGGGGCGGTGGGGGTGCCGGTGCGATGCCAGCGCCGCGGTCCGGACGAATGCGGTGCGGAATCGTCGGCCGGCCGTGAAACGGTGGGTGTCCGCAACTCGCGTTCGCGGCGCGCTCCCTGCCCTGCCGCGAAAAAGGTGGGTGTCCCCGACTAGGCTCCCGCTGCCAATGGCCCGGATGGGCTCGATGCGCAACCCTCGCCCTGCTGCAAGAAAGTGGGTGTCCCCGATTCGCCCGGTTCGCCGATTCGCTGTCAAGAAACGGTGGGTGTCCCCGAATTGCCCGAATTGATCCGGTGTCCCCAACCAGGCTTTCCCCGACCAGGCTCGCCCAGGCTGCCGCTGCCAAAGGCCCAGGTGGGCGCGGTGCGCAACCCTCGCCCTGCCGCGGGTGTCCGCAACTCGCTTCGGCAACTCGCTGACCCGCTGTCTGCGGCTCGGAGCGGTACCCGCGTCGTCGCCACACCGGCGCACTCGGACGCAGCCGCCGAGCGGCGGTCCAGGCGGTGATGGCGGGGCGGGGGAGCGGGAGCGGACTTCGCCCGATGGACACACGGCGCGGTGTCAGGGGCCGCCCGACTTCCCGGCACGCAACACAATCGACCCCGGCGCTGTTCTGCTACCTGACTCGACGGCCGGACCACTCGGCACGCGACGACCGGCACTCGCGCCGCGGCAACACACGGCGTGGTCGCCGTGCTTCAGGCGCAGATCTCCCGCGCTGCGGCGCACTCCCGTCGTACCAGACGCAGGTTGGTGCCGACCGTCGCGACAGCCTTGACGATGCGATCCGGTGCTACGCCCCACTGCGTTGCCCAGTAGGTCAGCTCCCAATGCGACGACAGGTCGATGCGATCGGTATTGCCGGCGTGCGAGTGCAGCGGAGAAACGGCAGGACGGTGTGCGTTCATGACGCGTCCCTCGGTTGGCGTGACGACAGGTGGCGCAGGTATACCGGCGCGCCGGTTAATGCGCCGTCACGGTAACGCGGCGTCGGGCCGGCTCGCGTAAAAATTCCGTTCGACCGCGGGAGTGGCGGTCGGTGCAGGCCGTGTGTTCGCATGGCCCCGTCGCGACGTTCCCCTTGTCGACACCGCACGCTGACAGGATTTGGCATGCCACGGCGTATTATCGCTTCGCCGGGCCGGCACTGGCCCTTGGACCACTCTGGAGTTCGATCATGAATGCCCGCTCGTTGAGCCTGGCCCTGTCTGTGTTGCTGGTCGGCAGTGCGCACGCTGCCGTCACGCTGGAAACCTCGAGCGAGGTTCTGCGCGTCGATCCGGCGACAGTTCCGAAGGCGCAGCAGTGGCGCAGCGGCGCCAAGGCCGCCGCAGACGCGCCGCTGCTGCGGCTGCCCGCGCTGGCTGCCGAGCGTGTCGCCGCGGTCAAGCGTCGCAATGAAGCCAATGGGCAGCGTCGCGTGCAGATCGGTGTGAGCCGCGACGTGGCGAGTGAAGCGGTGGACGACCTGCCCCCGGCAGCGCTGGCGTATGTCGACGGCGGTGCCGTGCTGCGGCTCGATGTCGCCTCCGCCGGTGCCGCGGCGTTGCGCACCGGTCTGCGCGCAGCCTACTGGCCCGAGGGTGCCGAACTGCGCGCCGCTGGCGCCGACGGCACTATCCATGCGGTCGATGCCGCTGCGGCGCGCAAGCAGGCCGATGCCGATGGCGTGTTCTGGACCGCCGTGACCGACGGCGAGCGCCAGCAGCTCGAACTGTTCGTGCCGGCCGGCATCGATCCTGCCGGCGTGGCGCTGCGCGTGGAGACTGTTTCGCATCTGCTCGTGTCGCCGCAGTCCCTGGGCCGCAGCAAGGCGCTGGGCGATTCCGGCTCCTGCAATATCGACGTGGTCTGCCGCACCGGCTCCGGCTCGCTGGGCGCTCCTCTGATCAACATCAAGAACGCCGTCGCGCGCATGGTCTATCAGTCCGGCGGCGGCAGCTACACCTGCACCGGCACGCTGCTCAACGATATCGACAGCAGCACCCAGATTCCCTGGTTCTTCACCGCGCACCACTGCATCGGCAACCAGAGCGAAGCGTCGTCGCTGACGACGTTCTGGAACTACGAGACGCCGACCTGCGGGGTCGACCAGAACGGTCCCAACATCCAGCTGGCGGGCGGCGCGCAGCTGCTGTATTCCCAGGGCAGCACGGACGGTGCGCTGCTGCGACTGAACTCGACGCCGCCGAATGGTGCCATTCTCGCCGGCTGGAACGCGGCGCCGCTGACGCCTTCGACCTCGGTCATCGGCGTCCATCATCCCTCGGGCGACATCAAGAAGGTCAGCCAGGGCAATCACAGCGGCACGCGGGAGAACGTCACGTTCGACGGCCAGACCGTGGGCAGCACCTGGAAGTCGTCCTGGAGCGAAGGTACGACCGAAGGCGGCAGCAGCGGCTCGGGCCTGTTCACGCTGGCCGGCGCCGGCTATCAGCTGCGCGGCGGTCTCTACGGCGGCGGCGCCTCCTGCGGCAATACGGGACAGAGCGAAGCCGCGGGCAACGTGGATTTCTATTCACGCCTGGACCTGATTTTCCCGTCGATCAGCCAGTACATCGCCAACAGCGGCAACACGGCGGGTCCCACGCGCGACTACACCGGCCAGTGGGACGTTCGCACCGAAGGCGGCCGCGGCATCAGCATGTTCCAGTTCGACCAGGTGCTGTTCGCGCTGTGGTTCGTCTATGACAACCAGGGCCGCGCCGCCTGGTATCAGCTCGACCCGCAGTGGACCGGCCCGGACGTGGCGAGCGGCCGCGTGGTGAAGTTCACGGGTTCGCCCTGGGGTCCCAACTACAACCCGAGCGGACGCCAGCTGATCGAAGTCGGCACGTTCACGCTGACGTTCACGTCCGGATCGGCCGCGAATTTCAGCTACAACGTCGACGGCGTGAATCGCAGCAACGTCCTGCTCGAGAAATACTGATCGCGTTCACCGCGCTGGCGTCTGCCGCAGCTTTGCGGCCAGCCCGCCGGCGCGCTGCACCGGCCGGGCGATCGCGGCAGCGATCGCGTCGGCCGAGGCGCAGATGTCGATCTGCTGTTTCGCGCGGGAAATTCCCGTATAGAGCAATTGCCGCGACAGGATCCGGTGCGCCGGATCCGGCGGCAGCAGCACCGCCGCATGCGCGTATTCCGACCCCTGGCTCTTGTGCACCGTGATCGCGAACGCGCCGTCGTGCACCGGCAGCGAATCGGGCGGCAGCGCGCGCGCTCCGGCTTCGCCGGCAGCACCCGCCGTCTCGAACCAGACCCGCATACGCCCGTCGGCATCGGCCAGACATAGCCCTATGTCGCCGTTGAACAGGCGCAGTCCGTAGTCGTTACGCGCGATCAGCACCGTACGTCCGGGATACCAGACAACCTCCGGCGCAACGTTCCAGAGGGCCTTGAGCTCGGCCTCGATCAACGCGTTCAGCGCCAGCGCGCCAAAGCTGTCTTCGCGCAGCGCACAGAGAAGCTGCCGTTGGGAGAGCGCGCGCAGCGCCTGGAGTGCGACTGCGGCCGGGTCCGGCAACGGCGGATCGAACAGCGACGCCTGCACCGGCTGCATCGACGCGGCGGGTGCGCGAGCACCGGGCAGTACCGGTCGAATCGGCAGCGCCGCAAGTCCGTGCGCCCAGTCGCGCGCGAAGGCGCGCAGCGACGCCGCGTCGACGACGGCACGCACGGTCGCCGCCGGCGCCGCGTCCGCAAGCGCGCGTGCAAATGCGTCGGCCTCACCCCGCCGTACCGCATCGTTGAGCCGCGCGAGTTCGCGCTGCGCGCGAAAGCTGTGCTCCAGGCGCACCACCTCGGGGGCACCCTCGCTTTCGAACACCGCGACGAGATCCATCAGGGCCGAACCTGCGGCGACCGAGGTCAACTGATCGGCATCGCCCAGCAGGATGAGCGCGGCTTCATCGGGAATGGCGTCGAGCAGACCGCGCAGCATCGCCAGATCGAGCATCGACGCCTCATCCACGACGACGATGTCGGCCGCGAGCCGGCGCGCGCGGTTGCGCGTGAAACGATTGCGGTGCGGGTCGTAGCCGAGCAGCCGGTGCAGGGTGGAGGCATCGTCTTCGGGGATCTGCGCGAGCAGCGGCCGCCATTCCTGCGACAACGCCGCCGCACCGTCGAGCAGTGCGGCCTTGCCGGCGCGCAACGCCTGCAGCAGACGCTGCGCCGCCTTGCCGGTCGGCGCCGCGAGCCGTATGCGCAGCGGCGAGGCCGAGGTGCGCAGACACATCAGCAACAGGCGCAGCACGGTCGTGGTCTTGCCGGTACCGGGTCCGCCGGTCAGCACGAACAGGCGGCGCCCGACCGCGGCGGCGACGGCGTCGCGCTGCCGCTGTGCGTCGACCGGCGCGTTGCCGAACAGGGCGTCCAGATCATCATCCAGCGCGGCGGCACTGGCCGGCGCCGCGCCCGTGCGCCGCTGCGCGACGGACGCCGCGATCGCACACTCGTCGGCATGATTGCGCCAGAACGCGAAACGCCCCTCCGCGTCGATGACGAACGGCGCCATCACGCGGCCGTCGCCGACCAGCGCCTCCCGCCGCAATGCCTCGACGTCGCCCGCGGACAGCGGCGCCATCCCGTAGCGGCCCGCGTCGTCGCCGAGCAGCGGCAGGGCGGCGTCGCCGGCACCGTCCGCATGGCTGGCCCAACCCGCGACCGTCGCCAGCAGCGCCGAGCCGCCATGCACGCTGACCCAGTGGAACACCGCGCGATCGAGCGCACGCCAGACGTCGGGCAGCGCGGACTCTTCCCGCAGCAGCGTGTAGCGGCTCATGCGCGCGCTCCGAGTGCGGCGTCGACCGCGCCGACGAGGCCGTCGTCGAATCGCTGGCGCCAGATGCCGGCCCCTGGCGCGAGACCGCAGGCACGGACGAACAGATAGATCGCGTCGCCTAGGTGGCTGGCGCGCTCGTAACGCGGCAGTCGCTGGCGCAGGTAGCGATCCAGCGCAACCGTGTAGAGCAGCGCCTGGAAGCCGTAGCGGTGCTCGTCCATGGCGACGGCGAGCCGCGCCGGGGCGTAGTCGGCCACGGCATCACCGAGATAGTTGGTCTTGTAGTCCAGCACATGGAAGCGGCCGTCATGTTCGACGATGAGATCGATCTTGCCGCTCATGAGCCCGGACAGCGTGCCATCCGACAGCTCGGCCGGCAGCAGCGCCGCGGCACCGTGCCGGGCGCAGGCATCGCGCAGGGCCTGCGGCGTCACCGCATCGAGCACAAACTGAAAGGCCATCTCGGCGCGCTGCCGCGCGGGTGGCAGCGTCTGCAGACTTTCCCTGCCGAACAGCGGCACAGCCAGCGTGCGCTCCACGAGCGTCGCGATCGCCGCGACCGCATCGATGCCGGCGGGCACTCGTACGGCGTACTCGCGCAATCCCGCGTCGATCAGCGCGGTCTGTGCCCCGATCGCGATCCCCGGTTCGCGGCGCTCGAACACCGCGTGCACGGCGTTGCCGAAGTCCGCGCCGCGCAGCGCCGACACTGCCGCAATGCGGGGATCGGCGACGTCTTCAGCGCGCGCCTCCGGCGCCAGTGCGAGTGCGGCGTCGCGTGCCGCATTCTCGTCGTCGGCGGCAGCTTCCTCGCGCTCCCCGCGTCCACGCTTGGCGACGAGCGCCGTGAAGCTGTAGATGTGTTCGAGCACGGGCCAGGGTGGTTCGCGCCGCGCCGCGAGCGGCGCGGAAGGGCCCTCCGCAACGCGATAGAGCGCGTCGGGCCAACACCAGTCGTCATCAGACCAGGCGACGTGCGGCGCATTCGCCACGACCGCATCACCGGCCGCCTGCCAGCGGGCCAGCGTCGCATCGAGGGCCGAGCGCTCGGGATCGACCGCCGCCGTCGCCGCGCGCGCATCGCGCGGCCGTTGCGGCGGCAGCGCATAGACATGGCACGCGTACTGGGCGCGCGTCAGCGCGACGTAGAGCACACGAAAACGTTCCTCCTGATCCTCCTCGCGCGCGCGGCGCAGCGCCTCGGCCCGGCCCGCGGCGAGCTCAGCGACACGAAGGCCCGTCGTGGCATCGTAGGCGAGCGGGAGGCTCGGTTCCCTGCCGGTGTGATCCCACATCAACGGCAGGAACACGATCGGAAACTCGAGCCCCTTGCTCGCATGCAGGGTCAGCAGGCGCACGCGGCGCGCGTCGGATTCCAGGCGCAGCTGCCACTCGTCGGTGGCTTCGCCGCCGTCGCGCGCGTCGCGCTGCTGCGCGAACCAGGCCAGCAGCTGCTGGTTGCCGCCGAGCAGCGCGCTCTGCGCCTGCAGCAGCTCGCCGAGATGCCGCAGATCGGTCAGCGCACGCTCGCGCTCTTGTGCACGCGGCAGACCCCCGACGAGATCGCGCGACAGCGCCAGCACGACGCCCAGTACGCCGTGACGCAGCCACTCGCGTCGCAACTGTTCATAGGTGGCGCGCTGTTGCTGCCAGGCGTCTGCGTCGTCGCGCAGCGCGTCGAGATCGGCCAGCGTACGGCCGCCGAAGCGGGTCGCGAGCGCCGCGCGCAGCGCGGCATCGTCGCCCGCGTGTTCGATCGCATGGAGCACGAGCAGCAGTTCGCGCGCGAGTTCGGTCTCGAACACGCTGCGCTTGCCGGCGCCGACACAGGGAACACCGCGCGCCAGCAGCAGTTCGCGCAGCCGCTCGATCTGCTGGTTCTTCGGCAGCAGCACGGCGATGTCGCCGGGCTGCAGGCTGTGGCCGCCGATCTGCGCACCGGACTGCAACAGGGCCGCGATCTGCCGCGCGCAGGCCTGCAGCGCGCGCTCGCGACGGCGTTCGACGCCGAGCGGATCGTCGCCGCAATAGTGGATGTGCAGCGGCCGTTCAACCACGTGGCCACCGGCATCGACGTAGCTGTCGCCCCGCCCCGCCGCCTGCACGGGCTCATAGCGGATCGGATGCGTGGCGTCATTGCTGAGCACCGGACCCGCGCCCGCATACCACTCGTTCAGTGCGGCGACGTACGCCGCTACGGAACGCCGGTTGGTCGCGAGCGTGAGCACTTCGTCGGCGCTGGCTGCAGCGGTCAGGTAGGTGTGGATGTCTCCGCCGCGGAAGCGATAGATCGCCTGTTTCGGATCGCCGATCATGACCAGACGGCCGCAGGCGACACCGTCCGCGTCGCGATAGATCGCATCGAGAATCTGGTACTGCAGCGCATCGGTGTCCTGGAACTCGTCGACCAGCGCAACGGGCCATTGCGCGCGCAATCGTGCGGCGAGCGGCGAGCCGCGATCGCGCAGCGCGAACGCCGCGCCCTCGAGCAGCAGATTGAAAGTCAGGCGCGATTCGCGCAGCAGCTGTTCGCGGCGTCGTGCGATCAGACGCTGCCGGTAGCGCTCCAGTGCCGCCGACTTGAGCGCCGCACCTGCGCTGCCGCGCCGGCGCAGAGCATCGAACACACGCTCGATCTGGCCGCGCAGGTCGGGATCGTCGAGCGCCGCCGGCTTGAGTTGCGCCGGCAGGGCATCCGCGTGCCGAAGCACGAGGCTCGCGTCGAACGCATCGAGTCCGCCGGAATCGGTGGCGTCGATGAAACGGCGCAGCGCCGTCAACAGCGCGGCATTGGCCCGGGCGAAGCTTTGCGGCCGTGCCACGAGCGCACGTGCGTCATCGCGCCGGTTGCGCCATTCGTCCGGTGTCGGCAGCGGCTCGAGCACGACCGCACGCACTCCCACGCCAGGTGCGAGCACCGCGCCGAGTGCATCGCGCAGTGCGCCGCGGCCCGCTGCGATCCACATCCCGTCACCGGCGTCGAGCTGTGCATCGCCCTGTACCAGCTCACGCCACAGGTCATCGACGAGCCGGTCGAGCACGCCGCTCTCGGCAATCACCTCGCCGGCCGCGAACGCGCTGCCGCTTTCGACGGGAAAGTCGGCGAGGATGCGACGGCAAAGGCTGTGCAGAGTGCCGATCGGCGCAAGGTCGAGCTCTGCCTGTGCCATCCGCAGGCGCAGCAGATCGCGCTGTACCTGTGTCGCCGTCTGCCAGCGGGCCGTGAGCCACCGCGTGACGTCGCCGTCATCGCCCGCCGCCTCGCCACGCAGCGCGTACCCGGCGACGGACTCGGCCCACAGCAGCCGCGCGCGCAGCCGGTCGCGCAGCTCCTGTGCCGCGGCATCCGTGAATGTGCCGACGACGATCTGCCGGGGCGTGAGTGGCATGTCGCCTTCGAGCAGAAGGCGCAGGTAAAGGACCGCGATGGTCCAGGTCTTGCCCGTGCCGGCGCTGGCCTCGATGAGACTGCGCCCGCCGCCCCGCAGATCGAGTTCGCGCCAGCTCGCGATGGGCGTGGGGCCTGTCACGCGGCCTCCGCATCGAACGTGATCAACGCGCGCAGCCGGCGCGCGAGTTCGACCAGTTCGGAGAAGCGCGGCGTACCCGGCTCGAACGCGCTGCCGCTGGCAAACAGGCGCTCGTAACCCGGCGCGCGCGCCACTTCGCCGGGAGCATGATCGCTACCGATCCAGCAGTGGAGGATCTTCGTGTCGCTCGCGCCCGGATCGGCAGCAACCCAGCTCGTTTTCGGGAAATACCACAACGGCCGCCGCTGTGCGCTCGCATAGATCGCGAGCAGGCCGTCGACACGACCCGTGAGTTCCGTCCGCAAGACCGAAGCGTGCGCACCGCCGCCGGCGTCGGCGTCTTGCAGCCGGTCGTTCCAGGCCTCGAGCGATCGCTGCCACGGCCGCTTTTCGCCAGTGCCCGGCAACAGCACACGCACGCGGCGCCCGGGCGGCGACGCGAGCTGCAGCAGCGCCCATTCGAGGAACAGGCCGATGCGCTGGCCGAAATCGAGTGTCGCCTCGTCACGCAGCGGCAGGTCGAGAATCCAGTCGGCCGCGGTCGTGCGATAGGCGCGCGTGAGCTCGCCGAGCAGACGACCCGTACCGAATGCGAGATCGATCGCGAGCGGCAGGCGCCGCGGCGGCGTATCGGCGACGCCGAGTTCGCCGGCCGCCGCTTCGGCCAGCCATTCGCCGACGGCGCTGCGCTGCTCCGTCCACGCCTGCTCGCCGGCCCGCACCGGCGGCCAGAGCCCGCCATGGCGGAGCCAGTCGGGCGGCCGCGACGGCAGCGCCGCATCGCCGCGCGCGATCGCGTCGAGGAACAGCCGTTGCGCCACCCGGTCGAGCCGCGCGAAACGCGCGTCGAGCGGCTCGCTGTCGGCGATGCGATCCGGCTCGAGGGCATCGAGGCGCAGCCCGTGCTGGCGCAGCAGGTGCTGCGCGGGCCGCCGGAAATAGTCCATCACCTGCGCCAGCGACAGCGCTTCAGGCAGGACTTCCGGGGCGGCTGCGACACCGTCGAGAAAGGCCGGCGCGGGTGAGCCCGATACTCGCAGCAGCGCAACCAGATCCGCCCGGTACGAGAACAGCCGCGGATCACTCGCATCGAAATAGCGTGCGTCGAAGGGCTGCAGCGGATGTCGTACCAGCCACGGCCGCGGCGCGTCCTGCTCGGCGAGGCCGCGCAGTCCGTGCGTGTCGTCCAGCAGCGCGAGCAGTTCCGCCAGCGGCGCGGCCGGGTTGCGCGGCTTGCCATCACGCACACCTTCGCCGATGTAGCTCAGATGCAGCACGTCGCGCGCAGCCATGACCGTCTCGAGGAACAGGTAGCGATCGTCGCTGCGCACGTCACGATCGCCGAGACGGCGGTGGGTCGCCATGAGATCGAGCCCGGCGTCGGACCCCGCGCGCGGAAACTCCCCGTCGTTGAGACCGAGCACCGCGACGACGCGGAAAGGAATCGCGCGTTGCGGCACCATGCCGCAGACCGTCATGCCGCCGACCAGGAAACGCTGCCGTTCCGACAGCGCGAGCAGCCGCTCGCGCAGCACGTCGCGCACGACGCCGTACTCCACCTCGACATCGAGACCCGCGTCGCCGGCATCGCTCTCCAGGCGCCGGATCAGGCGGCGCAGTTCCGCGAGCGCGTCGCTGGCGGCCGCGTCGCCGAACTCGACGCGGAACAGCTGGTCGACCAGCGTCTCGCAACGCCGCGACCAGCCGCGCAGGCTGCGCCGCTGGGTCGCGTCGCGGCACAGGTGCGCAAGCACCTGCAGCAGACGGTCCAGCGCACCGAGCACATCGGCCCGCACGCCGTGGACGCCTTCGACCGGAACGATGATGTCGCCATCGGGCAGGGTCAATGCAACCGTCTCGCCGTCGCCGTCGCTGCCCAGCAGATAGCCCGCGATCAGGCGGTCCATGCCCCAGGCGAACGTGTGTTCCGCGATCGGTGGAACACCGAGGCGCGCGCGGAACTCCGGATCGAGCGCCCAGGCCACCCGGCTCCGCGCGATCCAGCCCGACAGCAGCTCTACGCCGGCTGAGTCGAGTCCCAGCGCTCGCGCGATCTCGGCGACACCGAGCAGGTCGATTACCTGCGTTGCGGTGAGGCGCGACGACGGCACGTCGAGGAGGTTCGCGAACGCGAGCAGCAACGGATGGCTCTGCATCACTGGCACGTCGGCGAGGTGATACGGCAGCGCGCCATGCGCGCGGCCCGCCTCGCCGAACACCGCCGGCAGCAGCGCGACATAGGCCTGGATATCGGGCGCCATGACGACGATGTCCGACGGCTTCAGTGACGGATCGGCCTCGCGCTCGCGCAGCAGCACGTCACGCAGAACCTCGAGTTCCCGCAGGCGCGTATGGCACGCGTGCACGCGCAGGCTGCGGTCATCGGCGGCCTCCTGGCCGGCAGCCGCCGGCGATACGAGCTGCGGTTCGAGCTGACGGATGCTGTCCTGCAGTCGTGCGAGGCGTGCCCCGCCAGCCGCCGGGCCTTCGTCCTCGCTGTGCCGTATGTCCACGGTAACGTCGTCGGCACCGGCCAGCGCGATCACGAAGTGTTGCCCCAGCCGGCCCCAGCTCGCGAGCAGCGGATGACCCAGCGACAGGAACTGCTGTTCGGCCTCGCCCGAAAACGCCTCGCACTGGGCGAGCTCCTTCAGGTAGTCACGCTCGGGCCGGAGACCGGCCCAGTACTCGCGGCAGGGATCGGGCACGTAGAGCACCACCGGGCGCCGTCGCGCTACCGCACGCAGCGCCGCAAACTCGGTCGGCGCGAGGTGACTGAGACCGAATACGTGCAGCGGTTCGTCGGGGAGCGCATCCGCCGGCGCCGTCGCGAGCGAACGGATCAGAAGGCCCAGGCGCTCTCCGCGATGCGGCAATGCAATGCCCTGGCGAACGTGGCGCCACAGCGGCGCCAGAAAGGTCGGTGCCGGCACGTCGTCACGACCCGCCGTCCAGGCCTGCAACCAGTCCGGTCGATACACGAGGTAACGCGTGTAGATCGCGGCGATCCGGTCGGCGAGCTGAAACCGGCGCCGCGGCGCGTCGACGCCGCGCAGATAGCCTTGCACCGCAGTGTCGTCAATCGACGGCAGGACTTCGTGGATACGCCAGCGCAACGCCTCACGCCGGTACGGCCGCAGCGCCACTGTCGTCTCATCGAGCAGTTGTCGCGCGAGACGGTCCAGCCAGGCACTCGGCAATTCGATCTGGAGGTTTGCGGCAATGCCGCCGGCACCCCGTTCGCGCGCAATCGCCCGCGCGAGCCATTGGCGAATGCCCGGATGTGCCGCGATCACATCGACCGGCTGCAGCGTGTGCGCCGGCGGTGCCGCGTCCATCAGGCGCAGCAGCGGCGGCAGCAGCGCCTCCAGCCGGCTGGCGCGATAGACGATGATTCCGTGCTGCATGGCCCCGCATGACTCGTCGACGAGCGCGCAGACTAGCGCAAACGGTCGCTCGGGCGACGTTGCAGCGATCTCCACGTCCGGTTAACCGCCGCGACCGTCAGTGCGGCTACGCTGTGATCACCGTCCCGGTCCCGTTCCCCCGGCCAACGATGATGCTCAACCAGCCCAAGAAAGGACGTGGAACTGCACTGCGGTCCTGGCGCTTTCTGGCGCCGATGCTTTACGCCCCGCTCGCGCTCGCTGCGGAATCGCTACCGCGGCATGCGCTCGAGAACCGCGCGCTGGTCCAACCCGAGCGCGTCCTCACCGAGCTGCCGCCACTGATCGTGGCGGCGGATGAACGCCACGACCTGGGCGAAGTCGCACGCCTGCAGCTGGCGCGCGCGAACGCCTGCCGGGTCATTGCCGACTGGAGCTGCCAGCGTGATGCCGGCAGCCGCGCACGCGACGCAGCGTCGGGCGCAGGCGACGACGTGCTGCTGGTACGCGCCATGCTCGCCGATGCGCGCGGCAGCATCGCACTGCAGGATTTCTCGCGCGGGGAGCGCCTGCTCGGTGAAGCGCAGCGCGTACTGCAGGCGCGCCCGCACCCGCTGCTCGAGGCCGACGTATTCCTCGCCTATTCGAGCCTGAGTCATTCGCTGGGCAAGCACGCGCTCGCGGTCGACTATGCCGGCCGCGGTCTCGCGCGACTGGCTCGCGACGACGATCCCGCGATGCGCGTACGCCTGCTGCGCAATCGGGCCCGGGCCGAGGCACAGCTCGGCGACGCCGAAGCCGCGCGCCAGACGCTTGTCCTCGCGCAGCAGACGCTGGGCACGCTCGACGATCCCAAGCTGCGCGCGGAACTGCTGCTCGAGTCCGCCCGCGTCGCGCACAGCAAGGACGACGTCGACACCCAGGTGCAAAGTGGCACACAGATGCTGGCGCTCGCCGCGCAGCTCGACAACGCGCAGATCGCGGGCCAGGCCCACGAGGTCCTCGGCCTCGCCGCTGGTATGACCGACGCCGAGACCGCTGCCCGGGAGCTGCGTCTTGCCCTCGACGCGTTCCGCAAACTGAACCAGGGACGCGACGAGCTGCGTGTGCTGCGGGAACTGATTCCGATCGAAATCCACCGGCGCGGCTCACACAGCGAGCTCGAGCGACTGATCCTGCGCGAGATCACGCTGAGCCGCAGCCTCGAAGAATCCGACCGGGCGAAGTCCGCGGCCGACTTCGACGCGCGCGTGAATTACGCACAGAGCGAGTTCGAGCTCGCACGCCTCAAGCAGGAAGCCGAGCTTGCTGCCGAACGCACCGCCGCACTGGCATACCGCAACCGCGTGACGATCGTGCTGATCCTACTGGCCAGTGCCATGCTGCTCGTGCTTGCCATTTTTTTCCTGCTGCAGGTGCGCGCGAAACGGCACCTGCGCGCCGCCTACCTGCGCCACCGCGAGAGCGAGCGGCGCTATCGCATGCTCGCGGACAATTCGCGCGATCTGGTCGTGCGCCTGCGCGCCGATGGGCGACGCCTGTATGTGTCGCCGGCCGCGAAGGAAATGCTGGGATGGACACCGGGAGAGCTCACCGAACCGCGCTGGGAGCTCGTGCATCCCGAGGATCGCGAACCCCTGCGCCATGCCATCGCGCGGCTCGCCGCCGAGGGCGGTACTGCGACCGTGACGTACCGGGTACAGCACCGCGACGGCCGGTATGTCTGGATCGAGGCGCTTGCCCGTCGCGTTGCCGCGAGCGAAGCGGACGACGGAATCGAGATCGTGTATTCCGGACGTGACATCAGCGAGCGCGTCGCCGCCGAACAGGCGCTGGCGGAGAGTCAACGCCGCCTGCTCGCCGTCACCGACAACATACCGGCCTTGATCGCCGAGTTCGATACCGAGGCACGCTATCGCTTCGTCAATGACTACTACCGCCGCATGTTCGGACTTGATCCTTCGCAGGTGATCGGCCGCACACTGACCGACGTAAAAGGCGAAGGCGCAGCGGCGCTCGTACGCCCGCATGTGGATGCCGTGCTGCGCGGCGAGAGCGTCAGTTTCGAAGGGGAGATCGACCTTCAGGGCAGGCTCGTTCACGTCCAGTCGCACTATGTGCCCGACCGCGACGAATCGGGTAGCGTCCGCGGCTTCTTTGCGTTGACCTTTGACATCACGGCGCTGAAGCAGGCGCAGCAGGAGCTTGCGCGGCTCGCGCGAAGCGACAGCATGACGGGCGCGGCAAACCGGCGGCAGTTCGACGAGCGCGTCGGCGCGGCACTGTCGCGCGCGCGGCGGCACGGCCGCCCGCTCGCGCTGTTCTACCTCGACATCGATCACTTCAAGCGCATCAACGACTCGCTCGGCCATGGCGTCGGCGACGAAGTCATCATCGAATTCGCGCACCGCCTGAGCGCCTGCATTCGCAGCGATGACCTGGTGGCGCGGCTGGGTGGGGACGAGTTCGTCGTGCTGATCGAAGACGTGGGCGGCGTAGCGGCGGCCGAAGCCATTGCAGCGAAGCTCGTGGATGCGATGCACGACGCGGTGGACACGGGCGCCGGCCCGGTCCGCATCACCACCAGCGTCGGTGGCGTGATCACGGTCGGCAACATCGACGCCATTCAGCTCGTCGCGCTCGCCGATCAGGCGCTTTACGCCGCCAAGCATGAGGGCCGCAACACGTTTCGCGTGCGCGATGTTCAGCTCCCGCCCGGCACCGGCGTATCGGACAGCATGTAGGTTGGCGCCATACCCGGCCAGCCGGCACGTGTGCCGCCGTTGGCGCACCGCTGCGCAAGAAGATTGGCCGGAAAACCCCCTGGCGACCGCTTGCGCAGGGTTATGCTCACTCGTAGCATAAGTGTGCGCCCTGGATAGACCGGGGCGCGCCACACTCGCATCGAGGGATTCTCATGCGCTTCGACTATCTCGTTTTCATCGGCCGCTTCGAGCCGTTCCACAATGGTCATCTCGCCGTGCTGCGCCATGCGCTGCGCATTGCCGGCAAGGTCATCGTGCTGATCGGTTCGGCCGGCAAGCCGCGCAGCACGCGCAATCCCTGGAACGCCAACGAACGCGAAGTCATGATCCGTGCCGCCGCAGGCGCCGACGCGGAACGGCTGCTGCTGCAGCCGCTGGCCGACCACCTTTACAACGAAGCCGCCTGGATCGGCGCGGTGCAACGTCAGGTCGCCGCGGCCATCGCCGCCGACGGCGGCGCCGAATCCTGCCGCATCGGACTCATCGGTCGCGACAAGGACGCATCGAGCTACTACCTGCGCGAATTTCCTCAATGGGAATTGTGCGATGTGCAGCACTGTGAAGTGCTGTCGGCGACGGAGATCCGCGAGCACCTGTTCAGCGCCGACGAGGGCGGACAGCTGCTGATACGCGCCAATGTGCCGGCACCGGTCGCGGCCATGCTCGATGCGTTTCGCCGCACGCCGGGCTATGCCCAGCTCGCGCGCGAGTTCACCTTCCTGCGCAACTATCGCAAGGCCTGGGCGCAGGCGCCGTATCCGCCGACCTTCGTCACGGTCGACGCCGTCGTCGTGCACAGCGGCCACGTGCTGCTCGTGCGCCGCGGCGCCGAGCCGGGCAAGGGCCTCTGGGCCCTGCCCGGCGGCTTCGTGAACCAGTCAGAAACCCTGCTCGATGCCTGCCTGCGCGAGCTGCGCGAGGAAACCCGCCTGAAGATTCCGGCGCCGGTGCTCAAGGGCTCGCTCGCGGGCCAGCGCGTATTCGATCACCCCGACCGCTCGCAGCGCGGTCGCACCATCACGCATGCCTTTCATTTCGTGTTCGCCAGCGGCGAATTGCCCACCGCGCGCGGCAGCGACGATGCGGCCAAGGCGCAGTGGCTGCCGCTGGCCGACGCACTGAGCCTCGAAGAGCAGTTCTTCGAGGACCACCATCACATCCTGCAGCACTTCCTCGGCATGAGCTGAAGCGCGCAGTGCACGTCGCGCGAACGTCGCCTCGCGCCGGCGCCGGACAGACCGGCGGCCGTGGGTTCTGCGGAAGGAGTTTCCGTATGCGTCACCTCGACAACCTCATCCTCAACACCGACAGCTACAAGGCCAGCCATTGGCTGCAGTATCCGCCGCAGACCGAAGCGACGTTCTTCTATGTGGAATCGCGCGGCGGCGTGTACGAACGTACGGTGTTCTTCGGCCTGCAGGCCATACTCAAGGAATACCTCAGCGCGCCGGTGACGCACGTGCACGTCGACGAGGCGCGCGACTTCTTCGCCGCCCATGGCGAACCATTCAACGAGGCGGGCTGGCGCCATATCGTCGACACCCACGGCGGCCGCTTGCCGCTGCGCATCCGGGCTGTGCCCGAAGGCACTGTCGTGCCGACGCATCACGCGCTGGTCACGATGGAATCGACCGATCCGGCCTGCTACTGGCTGCCGTCGTATCTGGAAACGCTGCTGCTGCGGCTCTGGTATCCGGTCACCGTCGCGACACAGAGCTGGCACCTCAAGCAGCTGATCCGCCAGTATCTCGATCTGTCCAGCGATGACCCCGCGACGCAGATCGGCTTCAAACTGCACGATTTCGGCGCACGCGGCGTGTCGAGCGCGGAGTCGGCCGGCCTCGGTGCCGCCGCCCATCTCGTGAACTTCCTGGGCACGGACACCGTATCGGGGGTGCTCACTGCACGCGCGTACTACGGCGAGCCGATGGCCGGCTACTCGATTCCGGCAGCGGAGCATTCGACGATCACGAGCTGGGGCCGCGAGCACGAGGTCGACGCGTACCGGAACATGCTGCGCCAGTTCGGAAAGCCCGGTGCGATCGTCGCGGTCGTATCGGACAGCTACGACATCTACACGGCGATCCGCGAGCACTGGGGCAAAACCCTGCGTGAGGAGGTCATCGCGAGCGGCGCCACGGTCGTCGTGCGGCCCGACTCAGGCGAGCCGGTGGATGTAGTGCATCAGTGTCTGGTGCTGCTCGACGACGCGTTCGGCAGCACGCGCAACGGCAAGGGCTACAAGCTGCTCAACCACGTGCGGGTGATTCAGGGCGACGGCATCAATCCCAACAGCATCCGCGCGATCCTGGAACGCATCACCAAGGCAGGCTACAGCGCCGACAATCTCGCTTTCGGCATGGGCGGTGCGCTGCTGCAGGGCATCAATCGCGACACGCAGAAGTTTGCGCTGAAGTGCTCGGCGGCAAAGATCGGCGGACGCTGGATCGATGTATTCAAGGCTCCGCTCACTGACCCCGGCAAACTGTCCAAGCGCGGCCGCCTGGCTCTGCTGCGCCACCGCGAGTTCGGCAGCTGGCGGACCGTCCCCGTCGACGCGGCACTGGAGCGGCCCGAGGACCATCCGCCCGAACCGGGCTGGGAGCACGCACTGGAAACGGTCTGGGAAAACGGCGCGCTGCTGCGGGACTGGACGTTTGCACAAGTCCGCGAACGCAGCAACGCGTAGCGTCAGTGACGGCGCACGCCCGGCACGGGACGTGCCTGCTGGTCATCTGTTCAATCGAAGTCGCGCGACGTGCCCGTGATCTCGCGCACGCCGGAATCGCCATCACCGAATCCGTCGCCGTCGTCGCGCGCGGGTTCGTCACCGCCGCCCTCGACCGAGGACGTGCCGTCGCGGGCGGCGCTGCGTGCAGCAGCCTTGTCCCAGCGATTCTTGATCGGATTGGCGGTTTCGGCGGATTCCGCCGCGAGCACGAGACTGGTCTTCACGCCTTCGGGCAGGTCGGCCCAGTGACAGTCGTCGAGCGCGCCCTGCATGGCGTAGAGCAGGTTCAGGCTGGGCCGGAACCCCGCGCGCTTGACCTTCATGAAGGTTTCGACGACGCCGGTCGTACGCAGGTCGTCGATCGTGCGTACGCCAACCTGACGCAGCCATGCCGCCGATTTCGGGCCGACGTTGCGGATTTTTTCGTTGCTTGCCATGAATTCCCCCAGGCCATTACCTTGCCGGCGCGCCGGCATCCCCTAACAGATCGCGCTAGATCGCGCCGCGCAGCGACGCCAGGAAGACGGCGCACAACCGCTCCATGCCTACGCGATCCTCGTCGTCGAAACGCGCCGGCAAGGGACTGTCGACGTCCCACACGCCAATGAGATCGCCTGCGGCGTCGACCAGCGGCACCACGATTTCCGAACGTGAGGCCGCATCGCAGGCGATATGCCCCGGAAATGCATGCACGTCCTCGACCACCTGCGTGGTGCGTGTCGCGGCGGCCGTGCCGCAGACGCCCTTGCCCAGCGCGATGCGCACGCAGGCCGGCTTGCCCTGGAACGGGCCCACGACCAGCTCCGTGCCATCGAAGAAATAGAAGCCGCACCAGTTCAGGCCACTGACACTGTTGAACACGAGCGCGGAAAAATTGGCGGCATTCGCGATGCGGTCGCGCTCGCCGTGCAGCAACCCGCGCATCTGCTCGTGGAGTCCCTGGTAGAGCTCGGTCTTGTCGGCGGCTTCCAGGGGCGCGAGCTCGAACATGGGCGGGTCCGTCGAAAGGGAGACGCCTAGTGTAAACGACAGCCGCACCCGGTAGACCGGGCGGCAACCGCCCTGTGCGCCAGCGTGCGCAATGCGATACTGCACGGTCGACCTCAGGGGTGGATACGGCATGGCACACGGTGTTTTCATCACCGGCACCGACACCGGCATCGGCAAGACGCGCACCAGCGTCGCGCTACTGCGGGCGCTGGCCGCGTCAGGCGTCCGCGCGGTCGGCATGAAGCCGGTCGCCAGTGGCTGCGAGTGGGTGGACGGGCGCTGGAGCAACGAGGATGCGCGCGCGCTGATCGCCGCATCGGCACGGGCGCCCGCCTACGAGCACTGCAATCCCGTTGCGCTGCGCGATGCGGTCGCGCCGCACCTGGCGGCGGCGGCGCTCGGTGTCACGATCGAACTCGACGCACTGCAGACGGCCTACGCCACGTTGGCCGCCTCGGCCGATGGCATCGTCGTCGAAGGGGCCGGCGGATGGGCGGTGCCGCTGGGACCACACCTCATGCAGGCGGATATTCCGCGCCGACTGCAGCTGCCCGTGATCCTCGTCGTCGGCCTGCGGCTGGGTTGCATCAACCATGCGCTGCTGAGCGCACGCGCGATCCGTGCCGACGGCTGCACCCTGCTGGGCTGGATCGGCAATGCGATCGATCCGGCACAACCGCTGCAGGCCGACAATGTCGCCACCGTGCGCGAGCGGATCGACGCACCCTGCCTCGGACTGATCGCCCACGGCGCGACCGACGCGCCACTGGACGCCGCCGTGGCAGCAATCACCGGCAGGCCGGCACGGCCGCATCCGGCCTGACCGCCGGTCCGCGCACTGCCGGCACGACTTCCGGCATGCGATTCGGCGCACAATGGGGACAATACTGCAGCGTTCCGACTGGCCTACTGCCGCGGCGCCATGGGGGCGTCGCCATGGAAGATCACGCACCGACGGAGCCTCTCATGCCGCGCACCGCCCGCATCGCCCGCCCTTCCCTTGCCCTGCTCGCGCTGACCATCGCCGTCGCGGTATCGACGACGGCACACACGCAAGGCCCACCCGGCGGCGAGATGCCGCCGACCATGGTCGAGGCAGCCAGACCGCGGGTCGAATCGATCAGCGAAACATTGGCTGCCGTCGGTACCCTGCGGGCCGATGAGGCCGTCACCGTACGTCCGGAAGTCGCCGGGCTGGTCGAAGCAGTGCTGTTCGAGGAAGGTCAGAAAGTCGCCAAGGGCGCGCCGCTGTTCCGGCTCGACGCGAGCCTGGTCCAGGCCGATGTCGCCGAGGCCGAAGCCAATGCCGCGAACAGCGGCCGCGAGCTCAAGCGGGCCCAGGATCTGTCCAGCCGCAAGCTCATCGCGCCGTCCGACGTCGACACCAAGCGCGCGCAGGCCAAGGTCGACGAGGCCAAGCTCGCGTCGTCGCGCACCCGCCTCGGCAAGACGGAGATCCGCGCACCGTTCGCGGGCACGACCGGATTGCGCAAGGTCAGTCCGGGCGAGTACGTGAACATCGGCGACGCGCTCGTCGATCTGGTCGCACTGGAAACGCTCAAGCTCGATTTCAGCCTGCCCGAGGTGTATCTCGGCCGCTTCCGGCCCGGCCAGAAGATCACGATCGGCGTGGACGCCCAGGGCACCCGCCAGTTCGAGGGCGAGGTCTACGCGATCGCGCCGCAGGTCGATCTCGCCACGCGCTCCGTCACGTTGCGCGCCCGCGTGCCGAATGCCGACGGCAGCCTGTTTCCGGGCCAGTTCGCCAAGGTTTCGCTCGAGGTCGGCTCGCGCGACAACGCGCTGCTGGTGCCGGAACAGGCGCTGTGGCCACAGGGCAGCAAGCAGCAGGTCTATGTGATCCGCGACGGCAAGGCCGAGCTCGTCGAGGTGAAGACCGGACTGCGCAAACCCGGCTTCGTCGAAATCGTCAGCGGCGTCGCCGCGACCGACGAAGTCATCAGCGCGGGCCAGATGAAGATCGGGCCGGGCATGAAAGTGCAGACCGCGCAGCAGGCCGCCACTCCCGCGGCGCAGCCCGCACCCGCGCGCTGAGGACCAGACACCATGGTCCTTTCCGACATCTCGATCCGTCGCCCGGTGTTCGCGACGGTGGTCAACCTCGTCGTATTGCTGGTCGGCATCATCTGCTACGAGCGTCTCGCCGTCCGCCTGATTCCGAAGGTGGACACCCCCGTCGTCACGGTCGCGACCGCGTATCCGGGTGCGAGCGCGCAGGTCGTCGAATCCACCATCACCACACCCATCGAAGAACAGCTCTCGGGCATCGAGGGCATCGACTACATCGGTTCTGTCTCGCGCGAGGAATCCTCACAGATCACGGTGCGCTTCCGCCTCGACCGCGACCCCGACTCGGCCGCGGCCGACGTGCGCGACCGCGTCGCACTCGCGCGCGATTTCCTGCCGCAGGAAGCGCGCGAACCCGTGGTGCAGAAACAGGAGGCCGACGCGCAGCCGATCATCTATCTGGCCTTCTCATCGGACCGGCATGCGGAACTCGAGATCGCCGACATCGCCGAGCGACTGGTCAAGGATCGCGTGCAGAACATCGCCGGCGTGGCCCAGGCGCAGGTCTACGGCAACAAGTACGCGATGCGCGTCTGGCTCGATCTGGCGCGGCTCGCGGCCTATTCCATGACGCCGGCCGACGTCGAGGCGGCACTGCGCCGGCAGAACATCGAGATCCCGGCGGGCCGCATCGAAAGCACACAACGCGAATTCGCCGTGCTGTCGGAAACCGACCTGAAGACGCCGGAGCAATTCGGCGCCACCGTGCTGCGCACCGGTGCCGACGGCTATGCCGTGCGCGTGCGCGATGTTGCGCGCGTCGAACTCGGCGCCGACCAGGCGCGATTCCGCGCGCGCTACAACGGCCGCAACGCCGTGCCGCTCGGCGTGGTGAAACAGGCGACCGCCAATCCGCTCGCGATCTCCGAGGGACTGCACAAGCTGCTGCCCGAAATCACGCGCACCCTGCCCGAGGGCATGAAGGTCGAAATCGCCTACGACTCGACGATCTTCATCGACCGGTCAATCGACGAGGTCTACACGACGATCGCCGAAGCCATGATCCTCGTCGTCATCGTGATCTTCCTGTTCCTGCGCTCGGCCCGCGCGACACTGATTCCGATCGTGACCATCCCGGTCTCGCTGATCGGCGCGTTTGCCGTGATGTACCTGTTCGGGTTCTCGATCAACACGCTGACCCTGCTCGCGATGGTGCTCGCGATTGGCCTGGTCGTCGACGACGCGATCGTGATGCTCGAGAACATCTACCGCCACATCGAGGAAGGCATGCCGCCGATGCAGGCGGCGCTCAAGGGATCCAAGGAGATCGGCTTTGCCATCGTCGCGATGACGCTGACCCTCGCCGCCGTCTACGTACCGCTCGCCTTCTCGACCGGACGCACCGGGCGCCTGTTCATCGAGTTCGCGCTGACCCTGGCGGGCGCCGTGATCGTCTCGGGCTTCACCGCACTGACCCTGTCTCCCATGATGTGCTCGCGCCTGCTCAAGCACAGCGAGAAGCACGGCAAGGCTTATGAGTTCGGCGAGAAAGTCCTCAACGGCCTGCAGCACAGCTACGAACGGGGTCTGCGCCGCAGCATGGGGCCGCGCGCGCGCGGCCTGGTTCTCGCAGGCGCCGGGCTGATTGCGCTGGCGCTCGCCGGCATATTCGCGTTCCGGCTGCTGCCGAACGAGCTCGCCCCGCAGGAAGACCAGGGCCTGGTCATCGGTTTCGGCATGGCGCCGGAGGGCGCCACGCCGGAATACACCGACGGCTACGCGCGCCAGATGGAGGCGACGTTCGCGAAACTCGACGGCGTCGATCGCTATTTCCAGATCGTCGGCTTTCCGACGGTGACTCAGACCATCGGCTTCGTCGGCCTCAAGGACTGGTCGGAACGCAGTCAACCCGCAAGCGCCTACCAGGGCATGCTGTTTCCGCAGTTCATGAACATCCCGGGCATCATGGCATTCCCGGTGCTGCCGCCGTCACTCGGCGCCGACGATTTCGGCCAGCCGATCTCGTTCATCGTGCAGACCACGGGCACCTGGGAAGACCTCGAGAAGATCAGCGACGGCCTGCTGGCGAAGATCCGCGAGAATCCGCAGCTCACGAACGCGGACACCGATCTCAAGCTCAACAAGCCGCAGCTGCGCATCGAGATGGACCGCGACAAGGTCGCCGCGGTCGGCGCGAGTGTGGACGAGGTCGGCCGCACGCTCGAAAGCCTGCTCGGTGGCCGGCAGGTGACTCGCTTCAAACGCGGCTCGGAACAGTACGACGTGATCGTTCAGGTCGACAACGAAGGCCGCCGCGTGCCGGAGCAGCTCAGCACGATCTACGTACGCGGCGCCGACGGCGGCATGATCCAGATGGCCAATGTCGTCACCGCCAACGAAGCCGTCGCGGCCAAGGAGCTCAATCACTTCAACCGGCTGCGCTCAGCCACGATCAGTGCCGGTCTCGCGCCGGGCTACAGCATGGGCCAGGCCCTGGACTGGCTCTCCGGCGCGGTCAAGGAAGTCGCTGCCGACGCGCAGTACGATTTCTCGGGTCAGTCGCGTGAGTTCCGCGAATCGTCCAGCGCATTTGCACTGCTGTTCCTGCTTGCACTGGTCTTCATCTATCTCGTGCTGGCGGCGCAATTTGAGAGCTGGGTCGATCCGCTGATCATCCTGTTCTCGGTGCCGCTCGCGGCCTTCGGCGGGCTTGCCTGCCTCGTCATCGTGAACTGGGTCGCCACAACCGGCATCACGCATCAGGCCGGCAGCTGGAACATCTACACCCAGATAGGCCTGATCACGCTCGTGGGGCTGATTGCCAAGCACGGCATCATGATCGTCGAGTTCGCGAACCAGCTGCAGGAGCGCGGCCTCGGCAAGAGCCAGGCAGCGTTCGAGGCCGCACGTCTGCGCCTGCGACCGATCCTGATGACGACCGGCGCGATGGTGCTCGGCGCGCTGCCGCTCGCGATCGCGAGCGGCGCCGGCGCCGAATCGCGCCACCAGATCGGCTGGGTCATCGTCGGCGGCATGAGCTTCGGCACGCTGCTGACGCTGTTCGTCGTTCCGCTGGTCTACGTGCTGCTCGCGCGCACGCACGTCGCTCATGACGACCTGGCTGCCGCACCGGCGGCGGCGCACTGAGACCCTGGCCGGTGACGTCGACCCGCAGGGTTGGCGTCACCGGCGCCCCGTCATTGCGGGACGATGGTCGTCAGCAGCGGACTGTCGAACATGGCCTGCGGCGATATCACGGTTTCCTGCAGCGGGATCGTCGCGCCGTAGCGTTCCCGCAGTTTGACCCGCACCACGGGGTCGGTCAGATCGAAGTCGGCGAGCCGGCGCGTCTCGCCGATGCGTATGCCGAAGGCGCGCTCGTAGGCCTTCCAGACGAGTTCGGAACAATAGATGCGCTCGTCACTCCATTCGAAAGCAAGGTCATAGCGCCGCCCAGCCATGGCCTGTGCCTGCTCGCGCAGACGCGCCGAGCCGGCCTCGTCGAGCCGCGTATCCGCGTCGCGCCAGCGCTTGACGACGTAACGACCGCCCTCGCCGCGTGCCGTCCATTGCGCGAGCGGCGTGAACCTCACGGTCGATACTGCCTCGAACACATAGGGCTTGCCGTCACGGTGGAGGATCATGCCCATGTGGCTGTAGCGCGAGTGCGTCGCGCGCTGGACAGCGACGCTTTGCGCCGAGCGCGAGGTATGGAAGATGATGTCGCCATCGCGCAACCGGACCTCTGTCGCGCCGGCGTGTGCATGCCACGCCAGGAATGTGGCGAGCAGGGCCAGAGCCTTCCGCGCCAGAACGGGAAACACCATGCACGACACTCCTGGAATATGGGGTAATCCGGTGGGCTACGACGCTGGGGCCGGCTGCGGCGCACCCCTCTTGATCATGCAGCCGTCGTCATGGTTCCCGCTTCGCCGCCAACACCGCTGGCTCGGCAGCGCGTTCGCCACGCCGAGGCGAACTGACGTGGGCATACCCTGATGCGCCTCTCCTCACAGCGATGGCGCGGCGCGCTGTTCGCCGCGGCGCTCGCCGCCAGCAACGCCGCGGCCGATCCTTCCGCTTTTCCGGCGAACCTGCTCGCCGCGGCGACCACGCAGGTCGGCGTGACGGTGTCCTACGATCCGGCCTACGTGCGCATCGCGTATCCGGGCGGTGACGTGCCTCTCGACCGGGGCGTCTGCACCGATGTCGTGATCCGCGCGTATCGCGCGCTCGGCATCGACTTGCAGCAGCGCGTACACGAGGACATGCGCGAGGCCTGGAGCGCCTATCCGAAGCTCTGGGGACTGCGGGCGCCGGATCGCAACATCGATCACCGCCGCGTGCCGAATCTCGCCACGTTCTTCGGCCGCCACGGCGCGACCCTGCGCGTGAGCCAGACCGACGCATCACAGTACGCGCCAGGGGACATCGTCACCTGGCGCCTGGCGAGCGGCGTGCCGCACATCGGCCTGGTCAGCGCAACGCGCCAGGCGGGCCGCCCGCTGATCGTGCACAACTTCGGTGCCGGAACGCAGATCGAGGACGTACTGTTTGCCTACACCGTCACCGGGCACTACCGCTATGAACCGTGAGGCGGGATCCGTGCTTCAGGGCGATGTCGTGCAGTCCAGCTTCGCGGTGCCCCAGGTCACTGCCGCCCCGCCCGGCTTCTCGGTGAACGCGAGATCGTCGCGGAACTCGAGATCGTCCCGGGCATAGCGCGCTTCGCCCGCCACGGCATGGGCGATGACGCGGCGCTTGCCCCAGACCAGTTCGACCGCGGCCGGCTCCGAATAGAACGACACAGTGAGCGGACCGTCGCGACCCTCGCAGACATACGTCATCTTGCGTACGGCCTGGACGGTGCCGGCCTGAATCCGCACTTCGGTCAGGCGCCGCCGGTATGCATCACCGATGCAGCCCACGGCTTCGGCCTGCTTCGCGCAGGCGTTGCGCGTGATCGTCCAGTTGTGCTGCTCGCTGCGCATCGCCGCCTCACGCTCTTCGGGTTGCCCTTGCAGGAGTTTCGCAAACGCGGCAGCGAGTTCCCGGTCGAGCGCCGCCAGCTCGGGCGTGGCACAGACGGTCTTCTCCGCATTCGCGCGCGCGATCGCGCAATTGAACGACGTCGCCTGTGCGCCGGCGGTGGGCTTGTCGTGGCGCGCGCCATGCTGGCGCGCGGCCTTGACCGCAACCGTGTCGACCGTGTCGGCGACGCCGGTGGCGACAGGCTGGGTCAGCAGTTCGCCGCCGTCCGGCGAGTCCGCAGCGGCGATGATGATGTCGCCCGGCGTCTTCGCCGGCACGATCAACGGATCACGCGCGTGCGGATTCGCCGGGTACGTCGTCCCATCGAAGAATAGTTCGAGCATGGTCGATTTCGCGCGGCCGCCGCGGACGTGCACGATGAGGTCACGCCAGCCGGCACTGCGCGCGGTGCCCGCGCCGATCGGCAGGATCGTGGCCGCAATGGATGCGACACGACGATAGCCATCCTTGCCATCGGGTGCGTAGATCGCGGTCGTGCAGCCCTTGCGCGTACACGCCTTGCGGCCGGACAGGTGCACCACGATTTCCTCGCGCCCGTTGCCGTCGAGATCGATGCGCCCCGCCAGGTAGCGCGTGGGTTTCGACGTCGACCCATAGGTGTTCCAGAGATCGCGCTGCACGTCCGCCGGCAGTTCGGCCTGCGCGCTGGCGGCAACCAGCAGCAACGATGCGATCGCCCCGACCCGGCTCATCATGCAGTTCTCCTGATGCGTACGAAAGACGCTCAGGATAGCAAGGTGCCGGCACAGGCCGGCCGGGGATCGGCGTATCCGGCTGCGCCTGACCCGCCGGACGGGCGGGTCGGAACTACTTCGCGAGCAGGCGCTGACGGTCTGGACGCGTCACCGGCACCTTGTCGCCGTTGCAGCTGCCGGCGGCGCACAGCGTGCCCCGCAGCAACGGCGCACTCTGCACGATGACATGGAAGATCACGTTCTGCTCGAGTTCGCCGTGGAAGGCCTGGGCGCCGGGACCCCGCGCGAAGATCGCGACGTTCTCGCCACCGTGGCTCTCGCTCGCGAATGGCACGGCCGCTTCCTGCATGTAGTCGGGCGCCTCGGTGTCGACCTTGGTCAGGTCCGGGCGCCCGGCAGCGGGCTTGCCGATGCTGCGGAAGTAGTGCGGATAGGTTTTCGGACCTTCCGGCTGTGCATCGCTCGCGGCGGTGAAGCCCGGGCCGTTCGCGTAGGCGAGCGTCGTATACGGCAGCTGGTGCCGGTCCAGCGCCAGGGCCGAACCCGCACCTTCGAAGTCCGAACCGCCGCGCACGAGACCGAGAATGGGGTTGCCACGCTGGGGATAACCCGCGAACGTCAGGGTGTGTGAGTGGTCGGCCGTGACCACGATGAGCGTGTCGGCGGGGTCGGTCTCATCCAGCGCCGCCTGAACGGCATCGGAAAACGCGATGGTGTCGGTCAGCGCGCGATAGGCGTTGCCTGCGTGGTGGGCGTGATCGATGCGCCCGCCCTCGACCATGAGGAAATAGCCCTTGGGATTGCGCTTGAGTACGGCCAGCGCCTTGCGCGTCATCTCCGCGAGACTGGGCTCGTCCGCGGCCACGCGGCCGCTCTCGCCAGCGGGCGGATTGAGGCGATCATGATCGAAGCGCATGTGCGAGCGCTCGAACAGGCCGAGCAGATGCGTGGTCGTTGCTGCATCGATCGCGTCGAACTGCGCCTTGTTCCAGACATAGGCAGCACCCGGCCGCGCCGTCCACTGCGCGATCAGGTCGCGCTGATCGAGGCGCTTGCCGGGCCGGCCCGGTTCTTCGGGATCACGCTGCGTCGGCAGCATGAAGTTTTCGCGGCCGCCGCCGAGTGCAACGTCCAGCCCGTCGCCGAAAGGCTGTTCGATCAGCTGGCGCGCGAAATCGACGCAGTCGCCGCCCTTGGGCGACTGGCTCACGTCCACGTCGGACTCCCAGTCGCGCTCAGGCAGATGGCCGTAGGTCGCCGCCGGCGTGGCGTGCGTGATCTTCGTGGTCGTGACGGCGCCGGTCGCCATGCCGGCACGCTCGGCGAGTTCGAGCGCGGTCACGAGTTCATGGCCGCGGCTCGACGCGCAGTCGGCGCGGTCCGCGGCCTGTCCAATGCCGATGAAGCCGGACCGGGTCTTCACACCGGTCATGATCGCGGTCATCGTGCCCGCCGAATCCGGGGTCTGCGCATCGGTCTCATAGGTGCGGCTCAAGGCCGTGTAGGGCAGGGTTTCGAAGGCGAGGCGGGCACTTTCGCCGTCCTTGCCCTGGCGCTGGCCCAGCAGGATGTGCGCGGCGGTAATGGTGGACATGCCCATGCCATCACCGAGGAACACGATCACGTTCTTCGCACGCGGTGGCGTCGTGCCCACATTCGCATGCGCCGCGGCGGCGCCGGCGACGAACCACCAGTCGGCGGTTTCCTGCTGCGGCCGCTGGATCGACGGCACGGCGATGGGCTGCACCGCGGCACCGCCGCCGGACGGCGCGGGCTGGCTCGCGCAGGCGGTGAGCACCAGGGCGAGGGCTGCAGGCAACAGGCGTAGTGCGTTCACGACTCTCTCCGATCGAATCCCCGACGATAAGCCCACAGTGTGACAGCGCCACGACCCTGCGGCCATCGCTCCCCGACCGCGTGACATGCGACGGACGCGGCCCGATGCTAAGGTTCGCGCCCTCCCCCGCCCGTGCCGACGCCATGCCTCGTTTCCTGCTCGCCGCCAGTCTCGCTGCCGTCCTGACCGCCTGCGCCAGCGGCGGCGGCAAAGGTCACCGCCTCGACGATGGCGCACGTGCCGACGTCGCCCTGCTCGAAACGACCGATCTGCACGCGAACGTGCTGAGCTTCGACTACTTCAAGGGCATGGCCGATCCGACCCTGGGTTTCGAGCGCGTCGCGACCTTGATCCGCGAGGCACGCAGGGAAAACCCGAACCATTTCCTGTTCGACGACGGCGACACCATCCAGGGCACGGCGCTGTCGGACTATCAGGCACTGGCCGAGCGCGTGCCGTGCTCGCAGAAACTGGCGACCTACAAGGCGATGGATGCGATCGGCTACGACGCCGGCGCAATCGGCAACCACGAATTCAACTACGGCCTGGATTACCTGGCCCAGGTCACCGGCACGCCGATGGCGGCCGACGGCGTGAACCCCCAGCGCTGCCAGGGTCCGGCATTCCCGCTGGTGCTGTCGAATGTGTTCAGTGCGCGCGACGGCAAGCCGCTGTACCGCCCATGGCTGGTGCTGGAAAAGACCATCACGGCCTATACGCCCGACGGCAGCGCGCTCCGCGTTCCGCTGCGCGTCGGCGTGCTCGGCTTCGCACCGCCGCCGATTCTCAAATGGGACAAACGCAATCTCGAAGGCAAGGTGACCGTGCTCGGCGTCGTGGAAGCGGCGCAGAAGTTCCTGCCGGAACTGCGCGCGCAGAACGTCGACCTCGTCGTCGCCGTATCGCACGGCGGCCTGAATCCGTCGCCCTACAGCGCCGACATGGAGAACGCGAACTGGCATCTCGCCGCGGTGGAGGGCATCGACGCCCTGCTGCTCGGCCACTCGCACGACACGTTCCCCAATGCGAGCAATCCGAAGTCGCGCTTCAACACCATGCCCGAAGTCGACAACGAGCGCGGCTTCGTGCGCGGGGTTCCTGCAGTCATGGGCAGCTACTGGGGCAAGGGCCTCGGCATCGTCAAGCTGGCGCTGGAGCGCCGCGACGGTCGCTGGCAGGTCGTCAAGGACAAGACCTACAGCGAAGTAAGGCCGATCTGCGCGAAGGATGCGGAGTGCGTCGCACCGGATGCGGAAATCGCCAGGATCGTTGACGCAGAGCACCGCGCGACCATGGCCTGGGTCGAAACGGCGATTGGCGAGACCGAGTTCCATCTGAGCACGTACTTCGTCGACCAGGGCGACGTCAGTGCGCTCGGCGTCATCAATGCGGCGCAACGCGCCTATACCCAACGGTGGATCGCGAGCGAGCGGCCCGATCTCGCCGGCATCCCGGTGCTGTCGGCGGCGGCCGCTTTCAAGGCCGGCTTCGCCGGCCCCGAGGACTACAGCGACGTCAAGCCGGGCAAGGTCACGATCAGGAGCGCGGCCGACCTGTACCTGTATCCGAACACGATTGCCGCGCTGAAGATCGACGGCGCGACACTCAAGGCCTGGCTCGAGAAATCGGCCGAGCGCTTCAACCGGCTCGACCCCCAGGCCGGCGAACCGCAACCGCTGATCAACCCGCGCGTGCCGACCTATAACTTCGACGTGATCCAGGGTGGCCTGCGCTACACCATCGACCTGTCGCGTGCGCCAGGTGAGCGCATCGTGAAACTCGAACACGCGGGCAAGCCGGTCGCGCCGGAACAGGTGTTCATCGTCGCGACGAACAACTACCGGGCCGCCGGCAGCAGCGGTATTCCCGGCCTCGACGGCAGCAACATCGTGATGTCGACCGAAACCACGAACCGCGACGTCCTCATCGACTGGATCAAGGCGCATCCCAGGCTCACGCGGGACGCGATCGAACCGAGCCCGGTGCACTTCGAGCCGCTGAAGCTCAAGACGCCGGCGACCTTCCGCTCGCGTGCGGGCCAGGCGGCCGTGGCCGCGGCGAACGGCATCGCCGGCGTGCGCGAAGTCAAGGACAACGGCGACGGCACGGCCACGTACAGTTTTTCGCCGTAAGCCCTGCGCGGCGCGCGGCAATGTGTCCGTGCACGCTGCATCGGCAACAGCGCGGGCTACACTCGCGGAATGAGCAAGAAGACCGACGCGCCCACGGACGAGACCGCGACGCCGACGCAGCAGGCCAGGCGCGGTCGTCGCAAGGAGGCGACCGACGACGCCGACAAGATGCCGCCGAAGCCACGCGCGACGCGCAAGAGCGTCGTACCGGACTCCGGCACGGACACGACGGCCGGCGCCACAGCGGCTGAGCCGGCACTGCCACCGCGCGTCCGCGCGCCGCGTCAGGCCCGACCGGCGACGCCGCCGGATTCCGCAGCGACAACGAGAGTCGCGCCACCGACGCCGCGAGCGCCGGCGCGCGCACCGCGCGGCACGATGACGGACCCGGCCACGACACCCGTCGCGATGCCGGGTTCCGGAGACCCGGGCACTGCCGAATCGCCGGCGCCGCAGCCCGCCGGATCGTCGCTATCGACGCCATCGGACCCGGCGACGCACTCCGTCGCGGTGGCCGCGAGCAGCCGGGCGGCGAGTCCAGTCCCGGCACAGCGGACACCGGCCACGGCTGTCGCACCCGCCGCTGAGCGACCGTCGACACCGGCTCCGCTCGCCGTCCCGCCGACCCGCAGCGGAACCACCCGTCCGGCAACGACCCAGCCCGCGGACGTCACGGCACCGGGCGATGCGTCGAGGACGCGAGCCACAAATCCCGGCGGCACCGAGCCACTGCGGTCCCCTGCCGCTGCGCCGGCGCCGCCGTCTGCGCGGTCCACCCCGGCACCTGCGACCTCGGCGGCAACCGCACTGCCATCGACAGCCCCCGCCCGGGCACCGGGTCCTCCGCCTCGCCCGGCCGCCGAACCGACGCTGCCCGCACCGCCGGAACCGACGAGCGCCAGGCCCGCCGAACCGGGAAACGCCCTGCCACCGTTCCTGCGGACGGCCGCCAAGCCCGCCGCCGCGCCGGCTACCCCGGCGGCATCCGCCCGATCGGGTGGCAAGCCCGCACCGCGCGGCAAGACGGCCGACACGCCGGCTCATCCGGCCGACGCTTCGGCGCGTTCGCGCGGCGTCCTCGAGGCGCTGCTGAAGTTGCTGCCCAAGCCGTGGCGACCGGCGACGCGGGACTATCTCGTGCTCATGCGCATGGACCGGCCGATCGGCGCCCTGTTGCTACTGTGGCCGACCTGGTGGGCGCTCTGGCTGGCGTCCGGGGACTTTCCGCCACCGCACCTGCTCGTGATCTTCACGCTCGGCGTGTTCCTGATGCGGGCAGCCGGCTGCGTCATCAACGACTACGCCGACCGCTGGCTGGACCCGCAGGTGGAACGTACCCGCGGCCGGCCGATCGCCGCGGGCCGCGTCTCGCCGCGCGCGGCGCTGGTGCTGTTCGGCCTGCTGCTGGCACTCGCCTTCGGCCTGGTGCTCCTGACCAACACGATGACGGTCATGCTGTCGTTCGCCGGCGCTGCGCTGGCCACGCTGTACCCGTTCGCCAAGCGCTATACGCACCTCCCGCAGGTGGTACTGGGCGCGGCGTTCGGCTGGTCGATCCCGATGGCATTCGCCGCGGTGAACGGCGGCGCACCGACCGCGACCTGGCTCCAGGCACTGCCGCCGCTGTGCTGGCTGCTGTTCGTCGCCAATGTGGTCTGGGCCACGATCTACGATACCGAGTACGCGATGGTCGACCGCGACGAGGACATCGCCGCCGGATCCCGATCGACCGCGATCCTGTTCGGAGACGACGACCGCATGATTCTCGGCGTGCTGATGGGTACCTTGCTGATGGCGCTCGTGCTGGTCGGCACGCGCGCGAACCTGCACTGGAGCTACTACCTCGGAATCGTCGCCGCAGCCGGACTCTGCGTCTGGCAGCAGTACCTGATCCGCGATCGCGATCGCGCCGCCTGTTTCGCGGCGTTCCGCAACAACCTCTGGCTGGGCATGGCCGTCTGGGCCAGTATCTGCCTCGCGTTGGCACTCAAGCCGATCTAATCGGCATCCGCAAGAGGCATCCGATACCCGTCGGCACTTATCCGCCGGGCCCGGGCGACCGCCTGCGCGGTGAACGTTCAGTCCCCCTGGCCCCAAGGGCTCCATCGCCGAAGCGGGACGCCAGCCGTTGATCCCCTCGCGTCAGCGAGGTGCTCGCGCCACTGCCCAGACGTCGACGCGCACCACCCCGGCGCGCCGCAGTGCCAGCGCGCATTCCTGAGCCGTCGCGCCGGTGGTCATCACGTCGTCGACTACGGCGACATGTGCTGGCAGCGCCGCTCCCGCGCGCACCGCAAATGCCCCGCGCAGGTTGCGCCGCCGGGCGAGCGCACTGAGCCCGCTCTGGGCCGGCGTCGCGCGCCCTCTCTGCAGAACATCCGGCAACAGCGGGATGCCGGTGGCGCGGGCAATCGGTCGTGCGAGCTCCAGCGCCTGGTTGTAACCGCGCTCGCGCAGCCGGTCCGGATGCAGCGGAACCGGCAGCAGCGTATCGGGCCGTGCCGGCGGCAGGCGATGCCAGTGTTCCAGCGCGATCTCGGCCAGGACGCGGCCAGCCGCCAGATCGCCGCCGAACTTGAAGCGGGTCATGAGTCCGGCCAGCGGCGGCGCGTAGCGCAACGGCGCCCAGGTGGCCTGGAAAGCGGGCTTTCGCCGCAGGCAACGCCCACAGGCGGCAGCAGCCAGCGCCAGCGGCTGACCACAGCAGGCGCAGGCCGGCTCGTTGGGCGCGAGATCCGCGCGGCACGCCGCGCAGAGATCCCGCGCGACCGCGCCCGCACCGCCGCACAGCAGGCACCGCGACGGCAACAAGGCGAAGCCGAGGCGCTGCAGCCAACCGTCAACCCATGCCCCCGCTTTCAAGTTGACAGCCTCCTCCGTGGCCCGGACACTCGCGCCCGAATTTATCCGCCAGCGGTCGCCCATGACAGCCCTACGCCACGACTGGACGCGCGAGGAAGTGCTCGCCCTCCTGGACCTCCCGTTCGCCGACCTGCTGCACCGGGCGCAACAGACCCACCGCGAGCACTTCGACGCAAATGCCGTGCAGGTCTCGACGCTGCTGTCGATCAAGACCGGCGGCTGCCCGGAGGACTGCGCCTACTGCCCGCAGAGCGCACGCTACGCCACCGGACTCAAGGCCGAAAAGCTCATGACGCTCGACGCCGTCGTCGACAAGGCCCGCCAGGCCAAGGCTGCGGGCGCTACGCGCTTCTGCATGGGCGCCGCCTGGCGGTCGCCCAAGGACAAGGACGTGGGCAAGGTCGCCGAGATGGTCGGGGCCGTCAAGGCGCTCGGGCTCGAGACCTGCGCGACGCTGGGCATGCTCAGCGGCGAGCAGGCCCAGGCGCTCAAGAGCGCCGGGCTCGACTACTACAACCACAATCTCGATACGGCGCCCGAGTTCTACGGCGACATCGTCAGGACCCGCGAATACCAGGATCGCCTCGACACGCTCGATCATGTGCGTCAGGCCGGCATGAAGACCTGCTGCGGCGGCATCGTCGGCATGGGCGAGACGCGCGAGCAGCGCGCCGGGCTGCTGCAGACACTGGCGAACCTGCCCGAGCACCCGACCTCGGTGCCGATCAACCGCCTGGTGCAGGTCGCCGGCACGCCACTGGCCGGCACGGCACTGCTCGACCCGTTCGAGTTCGTGCGTACGATCGCCGTGGCACGCCTGCTGATGCCGCAGTCGATGGTGCGCCTTTCCGCCGGCCGCGCCGAGATGAGCGACGAATTGCAGGCCCTGTGTTTCCTGGCCGGCGCGAATTCGATCTTCTATGGCGAAAAGCTGCTGACCACGGGCAACCCCGACGTGGAACACGATCAGGCGCTGTTCCGTCGCCTTGGCATCCATCCGCTGCAGGTCGTCGAGCAGTCCACGACGGTGCACGCGGACATCGTCGAGCTGCCGCCACAGGCCTGCGGCAACGGCGGCGGTGGCAGCGACTGCGGCGATCCCGGCCTCGCGGCCTGACATCGCGGCGTCCATCGTCGCGCGCACGATGCCGCGTCCGGACCTGCTCGCCCGCCTGCACCAGGCCTGTGCCGCACGCGCCGAGGCCGACCTGCTGCGGCGCCTGCGCTGCGTTTCCGACACCGACGGAGCCGCCGTCGTGCTCGACGGCCGGCGGCTGCTGAACTTCGCGAGCAACGACTACCTCGGTCTCGCCCGGCACGAACGCGTGCGCGAGGCGCTGGTCGTGACGGCACGGCATCGCGGCGTGGGCGCGACGGCCGCGCACCTGCTCGGCGGACATTGCGACGAACACGAAGCGCTCGAACGCAAACTCGCCGACTGGACCGGACGCGAGCGTGCGCTGCTGTTTTCGAGCGGCTACCTGGCCAACCTCGGCGTGCTGGCCGCGCTGTTGCGCGAGGGTGACCTGTGCCTGCAGGACAAGCTCAACCACGCCAGCCTGCTCGATGGCGCGAAGCTCGCCCGGGCGACACTGAAACGCTACGTGCACGCTGATGTCGAGAGCGCGCGCCGCCAGCTCGGGACCGCACCGCAGACCGCCGCGCTGCTTGCGACCGACGGTGTCTTCAGCATGGACGGCGACGTCGCGCCGTTGCGCGAACTCGCCGCGCTGTGCCGCGAGCAAAACGTGGCGCTGCATGTCGACGATGCGCACGGCCTCGGCGTGCTCGGCGGCGATGGTGCCGGCAGCGTCGCTGAAGCGCGGCTCGATGCACAGGCGGTACCGGTGCTCATGGCTACGCTGGGAAAGGCGGTGGGCGTCTGTGGCGCATTCGTCGCCGGCAGCGCCGCGCTCATCGAAGGACTGGTGCAGTTCGCGCGGAGCTACGTCTACACCACGGCCTTGCCGCCGGCACTCGCCGCAGCAACGGCCGCGGCCGTCGACATCGCGCGCCACGAATCCTGGCGCCGCAGCCGGCTGCATACGCTGATCGCTCACCTGCGCGCCGGCGCGGCTACGCGGGGCCTGACGCTGCTGCCGTCGCGCACGGCGATACAGCCGCTGCTGGTCGGTGACAGTGCAGCGGCGCTGCATCTGTCGCGTGCGCTCGAATCTGACGGCTTCTACGTACCGGCGATACGTCCCCCGACTGTCGCCGCGGGCGCCGCACGCTTGCGCATCACGCTGTCCACACTCCACACCGAAAGCATGGTCGAGCAGTTGCTCGACGCGCTCGCACGCCACGTCGCGCCCCGAGGCGGGACCTGACGCCACCGATTCGCCAACCTCCCTCATGCACATCGAAACGCAGGGCCACGGGCCCGATATCGTCATGATTCACGGCTGGGCCATGCATGCCGGCATTTTCGCGCCGCTGACGCGCGAGCTGTCGGCGCGCTTCCGCCTGCATCTGGTCGACCTGCCGGGTCACGGACTCAGCGCGCAACGCGACGAGCGCCTCGACCTCGCCGACTGCGCGCAACGCATCGCCACGCAGGTGCCACGGTCCCTGTGGCTGGGCTGGTCGCTGGGTGGGCAGGTCTGCATCGAAGCGGCGAGGCTACGGCCTTTGCAGGTGCGCGGCCTCGTGCTGATCGCATCGAGTCCGCGTTTCGTCACCGGCGAGGACTGGCCACAGGGTGTCGCGCCGGACATTTTCCGCCAGTTCGGCGACGGCCTGCGCCACGACTATCACCGCACGATCGAGCGCTTTCTCGCCCTCGAGGCCCATGGTTCGGAACATGCGCAGAGCGAGCTTCGCGGGCTGCGTGCCCACGTGTTCGATCGCGGCGAGCCGGCGCTGCGCGCGCTGTGGGACGGACTCGGCATCCTCGATCGCGCCGACCTGCGTGACGCGCTGCCCGCATTGACCGTACCCAGCCTCTGGATCGCCGGCCGCCGCGACCGCCTGATTCCACCGGCCGCGATGCGCTGGGCGGCGCAACACAGTCCACACGGTCGGTATTTCGAACTCCCGGCCGGCCACGCACCGTTCATCGGCCATGCACACGCGGTTGCCGAAGCCATCGCAGCATTCGAGGCGGAGGTCGGCCCGTGACGCCGTTCGATCGCGACCAGATCCGCCACGCCTTCGGACGTGCGGCCACGACCTATGCCGAACACGCCGTGCTGCAGCATGAAGTCGAAGACCGCCTGCTCGAGCGTCTCGACTACGTCACGACGCCACCCCGTCGCGTACTCGATCTCGGCTGCGGCCCCGGTCGCGCCAGCGGGAAGCTGCGTCGGCGCTGGCGCAGGGCCGACGTGATCGCCATGGATCTCGCGTTGCCGATGCTGCAGCAGGCGCGACGCGAGGGCAGCTGGCTGCATCCGCTCGCGCGCGTCTGCGCCGACGCGCGGCAGCTGCCGCTCGCCGACGCCAGCATCGATGTGCTGTTCTCGAGCCTGTGCATACAGTGGATCGTCGATCTGCCGGCACTGTTCGACGAATTCCGCCGCGTGCTGAAACCCGACGGCTTTCTCGCCCTGTCCACGTTCGGACCACTGACCCTGCATGAGCTGCGCGCGGCCTGGGCCGAGGTCGACAATGCGCCGCACGTGAATCGGTTTCCCGATATCCAGCGTGTCGGCGACGCGCTGCTCGCCGCCGGATTTCGCGACCCCGTGCTCGACGGCGAGGACTTCACCCTGACGTATGCCGACACGAACGCCCTGATGCGGGATCTCAAGTCCATCGGCGCGACCAATGCCGACGCACAGCGGCGTCGCGGCCTGACCGGCAAGTCGCGGCTGCGCGCCGTGTCACAGGCCTACGAAGGGTTCCGGCGCGACGATGGCCGCCTGCCGGCGACCTACGAGGTGATCAGCGCCCACGCGTGGAGCCCGAAACCCGGCCAGCCGCGCCGCAGCGGCGGCATCGACATCGCCACCTTTCCGGTCGATCAGCTGCGGATACGACGCAGGACCTGAAGCCTTGGCCGGCTGACCCGCCGACCGCTTCGTTCACCGCCCGCGCAGCGAATCCACGGCCCCGTTCAACCCCGCGAGCGTCAGCGGAAACATGCGCCCCTGCATGAGTTCGCGCGTGATGCCGATCGACGGTGTCCACTCCCAGCGTGACGGCTCCACCGGATTCAGCCAGACGGCACGACGGTAGAGCTCGGTCAGCCGGCCCAGCCAGACCGCACCGGCTTCCGGGTTGTGGTGCTCGATACTGCCGCCGGGTTCGGTGATCTCGTAGGGGCTCATGCTCGCGTCACCCACGATGACGAGCTTGTAGTCCGACGCATAGGTGTGCATCAGGTCCAGGGTGCGCTGATGCACGTCCCAGCGCCGCGCGTTGTCGCGCCAGAGCCGCTCGTAAATGAAATTGTGGAAATAGAAATGCTGCAGGTGCTTGAACTCGCTGCGCGCCGCCGAGAACAGTTCCTCGCAGATGCGCACGTGGTCGTCCATCGAGCCGCCGATGTCGAGCAACAGCAGCACCTTGACCGCGTTGTGCCGTTCCGGCCGCATCCGCAGATCGAGCCAGCCCGCGTTGCGCGCGGTCGCACGGATGGTGCCGTCGAGGTCGAGCTCCTGTTCCGCACCCGTGCGTGCGAGGCGACGCAGCGCACGCAACGCGAGCTTGATGTCGCGCGTGCCGAGTTCGCGCGTGTCGTCGAGGTTGCGGAACCGGCGCTGCTCCCACACCTTGACCGCGCGCCGCTGGCGGGATGCGCCGCCGATGCGAACGCCCTCGGGGTTGTAGCCCGAGTGACCGAACGGCGAGGTGCCGCCAGTGCCGATCCAGCGCGAGCCCCCCTGGTGCCGCTCCTGTTGCTCGGCCAGGCGACGCTGGAGCTCATCCAGCAATTTCTGCAACCCGCCCAGCGCTTCGATCGCGGCCTTCTCTTCGGGTGTGAAGGTGCGGTCGAGTTCGCGCCGGAGCCAGTCCTCGGGCACCGTGCCGTAGAGCTGCTGCGCAGCCGCATCGACACCGCCGAAAAACGTGCCGAACGCGCGGTCGTAGCGGTCGAACTGGGTTTCGTCCTTGATCAGGCAAATGCGTGCCAGCACGTGGAATTCGTCGAGGGACAGACGCGCAAAACCGGCGCGTACCGCGTCGAGCAGCGCCAGCAGTTCGTTGACGCCCGGCCGGAGTCCCTGGCTGCGCAGCCAGAGGAAAAAACGGATCAGCATGGCGCCCCGGCCCTCGGGCACAGCTTGCCGCCGGATGGGCGCAGCGGCCCGGCTAAACACGCATGCAACACGGTTGGTGGCATTATTCGACCTTCGGTATCGCGACAGCGGCGGCGAAAATCGCTAGTCTGCGCGGTCTTCATGCCGCCGCATCGGCGTCGGCCACGATAGTACGTTTGCGGAGACCTCCCGTGCAGAAGCTCGCTCTTCCCCTGCTGTTCGCCAGCCTCGCCCTGGCCGCCTGCGGCCCATCGAACGACGCCGGCAACCAGCCCACGACCGCGACCCAGGCGCCGGCTCCGACTTCGGTCACGGGTACGATCTCGCTCAAGGTGCCGGCACCGATCGGAGCGACGGCGCAGCTCAAGCTTTCGCTGGAGAACGTGAGCACGAAGCCTGAGATCACGGTGGCGCAGAGCACGACCCAGCCGGGTCAGTTGCCCGCGCAGTTCCAGCTGCCGTTCGAACCCGGCAAGATCGATCAGAACGCGCTGTATGTCCTCAATGTCGAGCTCATCGACGGCGAGCGCCGCTACGTGGCACCCCGCCAGTACCCGGTGCTGACCAAAGGCTCGCCAGCCAAGGTCGATGTCGTCATGACCCCCGAGCCCACGGCTTCCGAGAAGCTCGAGGCCGAATACGCAGGTCTCGAGCGTGCCATCGGCGGCATGAAGCGCTCGCAGGGCGCCGGGGAAGACGAAGCCAGCACGACGGCCTGGGACGGCTTCTTCGACAAGACCGGCCTGCGCTATGTGCGTGAAATCGTCGACTTCGGCGACAAGGGTCGCACGAATACCTACTACGCCTACCGCGAAGGCAAGCCGATGGCCGTGGTACAGGAACGGGTACCGGCCATGGCCGAAAAACCCAACGCGGTCACCCGCGCCGGATGGGATGCCTCCGGTGTGCTGGTGCTCAAGACCAAGAAAGAAAGCGGCACCGTCAGTGTACTCGGCGACGCCGATGCGAAGAGCCTGTACGACCGCGCCGTCGCCAAGTACGACGTGATCTCCAAGCGCACGCCCAAGTAACCCCATCGGATACGACGCCGATTCGACAAGGCCCTCTCGTTCGCGGGAGGGCTTTTTCATGCGTGACGGCTGCGCGGAAATCGGACGGAACGGGGCCGCACGGGGCTCACCACCGTCTCGGCACGGCCCCAGCCCATGGCCGGCATCGCCACTGCCGGTCCGATCAGCGCAACCGCTCAGCTGCCGCGCCGCGCCATGAATGCGATGCGCTCGAACAGCTGCACGTCGGCCTCGTTCTTCAGCAAGGCGCCATAGAGCGGCGGGATCGCCTTCTTCGCATTCCGTTCGCGCAGCGCGTCGACCGCGAGATCTTCGGCCAGCAGCAGCTTGAGCCAGTCCAGCAGTTCCGATGTCGTGGGCTTCTTCTTGAGTCCCGGCGTCTCGCGCAGGGCAAGGAACGCCGTCAGCGCCTCATGGACGAGTTCGCGCTTGAGCGCGGGGAAATGCACGTCGACGATCGCATTCAGCGTCTCGGCATCGGGAAAGCGGATGTAGTGAAAGAAGCAGCGGCGCAGGAACGCGTCCGGCAGCTCTTTTTCGTTGTTGGACGTGATCATCACGATAGGCCGATGTCTCGCGCGCACGGTCTCGCCGGTCTCGTAGACGTGGAAATCCATGCGGTCGAGTTCCCGCAGCAGGTCGTTCGGAAACTCGATGTCGGCCTTGTCGATCTCGTCGATGAGCATGACCGCGCGCGTCTCGCTCGCAAACGCCTGCCAGAGCTTGCCCGGCACGATGTAGTTCGCGATCTCGGTCGCGCGTGCCTCGCCGAGCTGCGAATCGCGCAGGCGCGCGACCGCGTCGTATTCGTAGAGGCCATGCTGCGCCTTGGTCGTCGACTTGATGTGCCATTCGATCAGCGGCGCACCCAGGGCACGGGCGACCTCCTCGGCCAGCAGTGTCTTTCCGGTGCCGGGCTCGCCCTTGATCAGCAGCGGTCGCTGCAGCGTGATCGCCGCATTGACGGCGAGCTTCAGCTCATCGGTGGCGACATAACGGTCGGTGCCTTCGAATCGCATACGGGTAACCTGCATCGGATAGTCCGGAACGGAGGCGGAAACACCGGACGCGGCGAGAGCGGAGGCATGGCCATCCGCCGTCTCGCCGCCAGCGGCCGGTCAACCGACCCAGAGTTGCCGCAGCCGCGCCACGGTATCAGCTGCGACGCGCCTTGGCGAAGGCGTCGGCGAGCGCATTGTTGGCTGGAACCGGCGCACTGCCCGGCTTCGGTCCGGCACCACGCGGCGGCGCGTCCCGCCTCGGACCGCGTTCGTCACGCCGGGCGCCCGCATTCGTGCCGCCGGCCGCGGCCTCGCCGACCGGATCATCCAGGCGCATGGTCAGCGCGATGCGTTTGCGTGGAATGTCGACCTCGAGCACCTTGACCTTGACCACGTCGCCGGCCTTGACCACTTCGCGTGGATCCTTGACGAACTTCGTCGACAGCGCAGAGACGTGAACGAGGCCGTCCTGGTGCACGCCGATGTCGACGAATGCACCGAAAGCCGCAACGTTCGATACGCGCCCTTCGAGCACCATTCCCGGCTTCAGATCCTTGAGATCCTCCACCCCCTCGGCGAACGCGGCGGTCACGAACTCCGGTCGCGGATCGCGGCCCGGTTTCTCGAGCTCCTTCAGAATGTCGCGCACCGTCGGCAGGCCGAACGTGTCGTCGGTGAACTGGTCTGCACGCAGGGACTTCAGGAACGCGCTGTCGCCGATGATGCTCTTCACCTCGCGGCCGCAGGACTTGATGATGCGTTCGACGACGGGATAGGCCTCCGGATGCACGGCGGATGCATCGAGCGGATTGTCGCCGGCCGTGATGCGCAGGAAGCCGGCACACTGTTCGAAAGCCTTGTCGCCGAGGCGCGGAACCTTCTTCAGCTGCTCGCGCGTGCGGAAGGCACCGTTGGCGTCGCGGAACTTCACCACATTCTCGGCAACCGAGGCAGACAGGCCCGCGACGCGCGCGAGCAGAGGTGCGGATGCCGTGTTCACGTCGACACCGACGGCATTGACGCAGTCCTCGACCTTCGCATCGAGCGCGCGGGCCAGCTTCACCTGGTTCACGTCATGCTGGTACTGGCCGACGCCGATCGCCTTGGGCTCGATCTTCACGAGTTCCGCGAGGGGATCCTGCAGGCGGCGCGCGATCGATACCGCGCCGCGCAGGCTCACGTCGAGCTCGGGAAATTCACGCGCGGCGAGCTCCGACGCGGAATAGACCGACGCCCCCGCTTCGCTGACGACGACCTTCGCCAGCTTCAGTTCGGGTGCCTTCTTCATGAGATCGCCGACGAGCTTGTCAGTCTCGCGCGACGCGGTGCCGTTGCCGATCGCGATCAGGTTCACGCCGTGCTGGCGGCTCCATGCGGCGAGCTGGGCGAGCGACTGGTCCCACTGGTTCTTCGGTTCGTGGGGATAGATCACGCCGGTTGCCAGCAGCTTGCCGGTTCCATCGACGATCGCGACCTTGCAGCCGGTGCGGATCCCGGGATCGACACCCATGACGACCTTGGGGCCGGCCGGCGCCGCCAGCAGCAGATCCTTGAGATTTTCGCCGAACACCCGGATGGCTTCGTCTTCGGCGCTTTCGCGCGTCTTTCCGAACAGATCGAGGGCGAGATGCAGATGCAGCTTCACGCGCCAGGTCTGGCGACAGGTTTCGAGCAACCACGCATCGGCCGGACGGCCCCGCTGCGCGATGCCGAAATGCGCGGCGACACGGCCCTCGGCTTCCGCGTGCCCCTGTTCGGGCTCGGTCGTCGGTTCCAGCTCCAGGTCGATGATGCCTTCGTTGCGCGCACGGAACAGCGCAAGCATGCGATGTGACGGAATCGATCTGACCGGTTCGGCATGATCGAAATAGTCGCGGAACTTCGCCCCTTCGTTCTCCTTGCCGGCGACGACCCGGGCGCGGACCTGACCGCGTTCGGTCAGCCAGCCACGCAATTCACCGACCAGCGCGGCGTCTTCCGAAAATTCCTCGAGCAGGATGGCGCGGGCGCCGTCGAGCGCGGCCTTGATGTCGGCGACGCCCTTGCCCGCATCGATGAACTGCTGTGCGAATTCCTCGGGCTTGCGCGTCGGGTCCCCACGCAGGCCGTCGGCCAGCGGCTGCAGGCCCGCTTCGCGCGCGATCTGTGCCTTGGTGCGCCGCTTGGGCTTGTAGGGCAGGTAAAGGTCTTCGAGCCGGGCCTTGGTATCGGCTTCCAGGATTTCCTTTTTCAGCACATCGCTGAGCTTGCCCTGCTCGGTGATGCTCGTGAGGATGGCCGCGCGGCGATCTTCGAGTTCGCGCAGGTAGCGCAGGCGTTCCTCGAGATTGCGCAGCTGCGTGTCGTCGAGGCCTCCAGTTGCTTCCTTGCGGTAGCGCGCGATGAACGGCACGGTCGCTCCGCCGTCCAGCAGCTCCACCGCTGCCTGTACCTGGGCCGGTTTCGCGGCGATTTCCTCGGCGATTTTCTGTTCGATCGTAAGCATGAAACCTGTTCTTCTCGTGGAGCGGCGATGCGCGCGCGTCGCCGGGCCGGCCATTTTAACCCGCATTCTCACATCCGTTCGCAGCGAGGCCGTCGAGAGGCCGTCCTGATGCGCACCGCAGTCGGAGTGGTGGCGAAGGCGTAGCCGACACAACCTCGGGCCGACACGAAGCAACAGCGCGCGTCCGGGCGAGCGCATCGGCGGCGGCCGCAGAAGGGTGTGGGACATGCGGGTCAGTCGCCTCGCCCGCCACTTCGCCATTGGCTGGCGACCCGCTGTCCGTGATCGCGTGCGCCACGCCCAGTTTGATCCTGATCAACATGCACCCGGTGCCGTACTGCCACGATGCGGTCAGTCTTCAACCACAAGGTGATTCCATGACGCCCCGAAATTCCGCGCTCTGCGCACTGCTCATTGCCGCGCTGGTTCCCGCTGCCCAGGCGCATGCCGAGGACTGGACGTTCAAGGTCGGTCTGCATCAGGTGGACCCGCGCTCGGACAATGGCGATCTTGCCGGTGGCACATTGGCGACCGAGGTCTCCGGCGACTGGCGCCCGACGTTCCAGCTCGAGTACTTCTTTACGCCCAACTGGGGTGTGGAGCTGCTGGCCGCAACGCCGTTCCAGCACGACGTGCGGCTGAACGGCGCGAAAGCCGCCGAGGTGTCGCATCTGCCGCCGACGCTGTCGCTGCAATATCACTTCAATCCGGGCGCAAGCGTGTCACCGTTCATCGGCATCGGCTTGAACTACACGGCTTTCTTCGACGTCAAGGAAACCGGCCCGCTTGCCGGCACGCAGCTGACGCTCGACAAGTCCTGGGGCGCGGCGGCCCATGCCGGCATCGATTTCGCGATCAACGATCGCTGGCTGATTTCGGCCGACGTGCGCTGGTTGGATATAGATACGGAAGCGCGCGTCAACGGCGCGAAGGTCGGTACCGTCAATATCGATCCGCTCGCCTATGGCGTGGCCGTGGGCTATCGCTTCTGAGGCGGTCCGGCGCGGGCATTGCCTGGCGCGAGCCTTTCCACGGGGCTCGCGCCCTCGATCCGGTGGCGCAATCCGCGCGGTATTCCGCGCGTGGATGCGGCCGCGGCGATCGCTGCGTCGACCCGGCCAGCTTGGTGATCGACCTCAGCGTGCACGCGGGCGACGGTGGCTGAGCCGTCGCCCTGCCGCTTTGCGGGCTAGGCCGCGCGGCGCTTCAGATGCACCAGCAGCAGCGAGATCGCCGCCGGTGTCACGCCGGCGATGCGGCTTGCTTGGCCGATGGTGCGGGGCAATGCGCGTGCAAGCTTCTGCGCGACTTCCGCCGACAGGCCAGAAACCGCGGCATAGTCGAAGCTCGCCGGAATCACGGTATCTTCGTTGCGGCGCTGGCGTTCGATCTCGTCGCGCTGGCGACTGAGATAACCCTCGTATTTGACGCCGATCTCGACCTGTTCGGCGACGCGCGCGTCGTCGACCCCCGGCCCTATCCCCTCCACGCGCGCGAGCCGGGCATAGTCGAGCTCGGGCCGGCGCAGCAGATCGAGCGCGCTCGCTTCACGCGTAAGGTTCACGCCCAACGCACTGTCGAGCGCGCGGCCGAGCGCATTGCCTGGCGCGGCCCAGATCGCACCGAGACGGGCAGTTTCTGCAGCGACGGCATCGCGCTTGGCGCGGAATGCGTCATAGCGCGCCTGATCGACGCAGCCGAGCGCGAAGCCCTGATCGGTCAGGCGCAGGTCGGCATTGTCCTCGCGCAATTGCAGGCGATACTCGGCGCGCGACGTGAACATGCGGTACGGCTCTGCCGTGCCGTTGGTGATGAGATCGTCGACGAGCACGCCGAGATAGGCTTCGTCGCGCCGCGGCGTCCAGGGCTCCCGCCCCTGAGCCGCGCGCGCCGCGTTGATGCCTGCGAGCAACCCCTGCGCCGCGGCCTCTTCGTAACCGGTGGTGCCGTTGATCTGGCCCGCGAAGTAGAGCCCCGCGATGGCCTTGGTCTCCAGCGACGCCTTGAGTCCGCGCGGATCGAAGTAGTCGTACTCGATCGCGTAGCCCGGCCGCGTGATGTGCGCGTGCTCGAAGCCCGGGATCGAGCGCACGAGCGCGAGCTGCACGTCGAAGGGCAGCGACGTGGAGATGCCGTTCGGATAGACCTCGTTCGTGTCGAGTCCTTCGGGCTCGATGAAGATCTGATGCGACGACTTGTCGGCGAAGCGCACGACCTTGTCTTCGATGGACGGGCAGTAGCGCGGGCCTACGCCCTCGATCTTGCCCGTGTACAGCGGCGACCGGTCGAGCGCGGACCGGATCAGATCGTGGGTGCGCTCGCTCGTGTGGGTGATCCAGCAGGGCAGCTGGCGCGGATGCTCCGCCACGGACCCCAGAAACGACATCACCGGCATGGGATCGTCGCCGGGCTGTGCCTGCAGTTCGCTGTAGTCAATGCTGCGTCCGTCGATGCGCGGTGGCGTGCCGGTCTTGAGCCGGTCGGTACCGAGCTGGAGTTCCCGCAGCCGCGCAGCCAGCGCCGTCGCCGGGGGATCGCCCGCGCGGCCGCCGGCGTAGTTCGCGAACCCGATGTGGATCTTGCCGGCGAGGAAGGTGCCGGCGGTCAGCACGACGGTCGTCGCGCGAAAGCGCAGGCCCATCTGCGTGACCGCCCCCGCCACGCGATCGCCGTCGAGAATCAGGTCGTCCACGGCCTGCTGGAACAGGGTCAGGTTGGCCTGGTTCTCGACGATGCGCCGTATGGCCGCCTTGTACAGCGACCGATCGGCCTGGCACCGCGTGGCGCGCACGGCTGCCCCCTTGGATGCGTTGAGCATGCGCCATTGAATGCCAGCCTGGTCGGCAGCGCGCGCCATCGCACCGCCCAGCGCATCCACTTCCTTGACCAGATGTCCCTTGCCGATGCCGCCGATGGCCGGATTGCAGCTCATCTGGCCGATGGTTTCGATGTTATGGCTCAGCAGCAGCGTACGCGCGCCACAGCGCGCGGCGGCAAGCGCGGCCTCGGTACCGGCGTGGCCGCCGCCGATCACGATGACATCGAAGGTTCTGGAGAATTCCATGGGCGAAGAGTGCCGGAAACGAGAAACGGCGCGGATTCTACCGGCTGGCCGGCTCCGCCGCAGGCAGCAAGCCCGCCGGATGCGGCAAGAAACGGTTGGCACGCCCTCTGCATTGCCTTACTCGCACTCCCACCGACGCACGGCGTTTGCGAGCACGTCGATAGTCGGAATTCAGGGGCCGGCTCTGCGTCGGTGGGAGGACGCACCAAAGACTGCTGCGGTACCGCCCCGGCTTCAGGGGGTCGAGGCTGGCGCCCGGCGGTCTTAGGAACAGGGGGAATCCAAGAGGACCGTGTGCCGGGCGCCAGTAACCGGTAAACGCCGCAGATTGCGCAAGCAGCTGCGGCGTTTTTGTTTGGGCCGGGCGCAGAGTATCCGCGTCGCGCATTATCAAACCGTGAAACCGATCGAAACTCTGCGTCAGCGAGCTGACCGATTCGCGGCGCGTCAGTATGCGACCCGCGCGGTCACTCCCGGAGAAAATGCGTCAACCGTGACCGCCGGCGCAGTTTTCCGGCGCTGGCACGCGAACTGCATCACAGTTCATGCAACCGCCACGCTAAGGGGGAATCCGCATGAACGCCGCCATCGATCCGATGATCCAGATCAATCCGCTGTTCATGCGAGTGGACCTGCTGATCGAAGTTGGCAAGCTCGAGCTCGCCATTGCGAGCATTCGGCGCCAGAAAGCGGCAAACGAAGCGGAACTGCTGGTCGCCCCTCTCGCATCGCGCATCGCGCGCCTGAACGAAGCACTGTGCCGCCTGACGGCCTGAACCCTCTCTCTCCTCCGCGCCGACCCGCGCGGACTTGCAAGGCCCCGCAATGCGGGGCCTTTTTTTGTCATTTGTCCTGGGTACGCGTGCGACCGCTGCCGGACGACGGCGTCGGGTCCACGCGTGGCGCAAAGCTCGGCGCGCGGTCCATGGCCGGTGCCGGCGTGAATGTGCGCGCGGGTGCGGAAGGCGCCTGACGCATCACGGGCACCTGGCTGCGTCGATCGGGCGTGTCGAGGCGCCGCTCCTGAAGGGCCGGCCCGCTCCGGATCGGACGTTCTTCACGGGTGGGGAGGCCAGTCGATGACCGCGCGCCCCGGTCGCGGGCCGGCATCGTGCGCGCATCCGAGGGCACTGGTTCACGCTGCAGGGGCGCTTCACCACGACGCACGCGTGGCGTGCCGTAGTAGGGATCGACACTTTCGGTCCTAAGCTGCCGCCCTGTGTCAAAACCGCGCGACGGGCCGGGTTCGCCGGCCGTCCCCGGGGCTGGACGAGCCCGGCGACTCTCGCCCGTTCCGGCGTCGCCCGACGGCATGCGCCGGCCGTTCATCGCAGCGACCGCCGCGTTTTCGGCATCGACATTGCGAATACGCTGTCGCACGAGCGCCTGCTGGTGACGATGCCAGGACCAATCGTTGTAGCCGACGCCCCACCAGCTGTCATACCACGGCGAATAGCCGAAATACGGCCAGCCCGAATAGTACGGACCGTAGCCGTAGGCAGAGTACGGCCAGCTCGTCAGTCCGAAATGGAATCCGGCCCCCCACCAATACGGGTCGTAGAAACCGTAGTACCCGGGTCCGGTGGAATAGGCCCCGTAATGAGCGCCGTGCGCGTGGCCAGGTTCGTAGTAGTAATCGGCGGCGCCTTCCTGATGGTAGTAGCCGGTACTCGCACATCCGGCCAGAGCCGCCGTAGCCAGCAGGGAACAGACGATTCGACGCATGGCGCACACCTCGGACCAGAGGACGGCCCGAGTCTACCGCCGCGGCCGTTAACGATGTCTGATGTCAGGCCAGACTGCGGCGCAGGATGTCGCCGAGATCCGGAGACGTTTCGGCTGCGGCGAGTCGCTGCAGCGTCGCCTGCAGCAGCGCGCGCCGCTGTGGTTCGAGGCGTCGCCAGTCCTTGAGCGTGGTAGCGAGGCGCGCAGCAGTCGTGGGATTGAGTCCATCGATGTCGCGCAGCGCCTGCTCCACGAGCCGATAGCCCGCCCCGTCGCTGCGGTGAAACGCGATCGGATTGCGGGCGGCAAACCCATGCAGCAGCGCGGCGACGCGATTCGGATTGCGCAGGTTGAAGCGCGGATGGTGCATCAGCGCCGCCACGCGTTCGACCGTATCCGGGCGCGGCACGGTTGCCTGCAACGCGAACCACTTATCGAGCGTGACTGCGTCGGCGTCGTGGCGCCGGGCAAAATCCTGCAGCGCCTTCTGCGCCTGCGGCGCGTCCTGCGCCAGCAAGCCGGCCAGTGCCGCGAGGCGCTCCGTCATGCTCGGCGCGAGCACATACCGTGTCGCTGCCACTTCGGCCGCGAGTTCGGCGTCGATGCGGAGCCAGAGTCGCAGACAGCGATTCAACAAGCGGCGGCGCCCGCGGGCAAGACCGTCGAGCGCACCTGCCTCGCTGCGCAGCAGCAGGGCGTGGCGCGCGGCAAGCGCGTCGCCGAGGCGCCGGGCGAGGGCGATCTCGAGCGTCTCGCGCGCAGCATGCAGCGCGGCCGGGTCGAGCGGTTCGCATTGCGGTGCGAGCTCCCCATAGTCCGGCGGCATCGACAGTTCCGTGAGGAGCGCCGGATCGATGTCCGCGCCGAACAGCTCGGCCAGCGTGTCGCACCAGACACGCAGTTCCGGAGAATCGGCATCACCGGCGAGTACACGCAACAGGGCCACGCGCGCCAGCTGCTGCGAGGCCTCCCAGCGATTGAAACCGTCGCTTTCATGGCGCAACAGGAACGCGAGGTCACTGGCGTCATGATCACTGTGGAGCCGCACCGGAGCGGAAAATCCGCGCAACAGGGAAACCGCGCGCGGCGCGGCGATGTCAGCGAAAACGAAGGTCTGTTCCTCGTCGACCAGTTCCAGCACGCACTCGGACTGCGCGGCCGCTCCCGGCGACTCGCGCAGCGGCAGATTGCGGCCATCCACGCTGAGCAGCGCGACGCGGACCGGAATCGGTAGCGGACGCTTCTGCGACTGGTGTGGCGTCGGCGCAGTGTGCTGGCGCAGGCGCAACGAATAGCGGCGCTCTGCCGCATCGTAGCTGCCCTGCGCGTAGAGCTGCGGCGTGCCGGCCTGCGCATACCAGGCGAGGTACGCCGTCAGGTCGATGCCGTTGGCCGCACCGAGCGCGGCGAGGAACTGCTCGATCGTTGCTGCCTGGCCGTCGTGCCGGCGGAAATACTCGTCCATGCCGCGGCGCCAGGCGTCAGGACCGAGCCGTCCTGCAATCATGCGTACGAGTTCGGCGCCCTTGTCGTAGACCGTCGCGGTGTAGAAATTGTCGATCGCGCTGTATTCGGAGGGACGCACCGGATGCGCGAGCGGGCCCGCATCCTCGGCGAACTGCGCGCGGCGCAGGATCTGCACGTCCTCGATACGCTTGAGCGTGGCCGAATTCATGTCGGCGCTGAACTGCTGCTCGCGATAGACCGTCAGGCCCTCCTTCAGCGACAGCTGGAACCAGTCACGGCAGGTGACGCGATTGCCAGTCCAGTTGTGAAAATATTCGTGCGCGACGATGGCCTCCACGTGGGCATAGTCGTCGTCGCTCGACCGGTGCGGGTCGGCGAGCAGGTATTTCGCGTTGAAGATGTTGAGTCCCTTGTTCTCCATCGCCCCCATGTTGAAATCATGGGTGGCCACGATGTGGAACACGTCGAGGTCGTAGTTGCGTCCGTAGACTCGCTCGTCCCAGCGCATGGCCCGAACGAGCGCGTCCATCGCATAGGCGCAGCGGTCGATCGCATCCGCCTCGGCGAAGATGCGCAGCGTGACCGCGCGCCCTTCCCCCGTGACGTAAGCCTGCTCGATCTGCTCCAGCCGCCCGGCAACCAGCGCGAACAGATAGCTCGGTTTCGGATGTGGATCGTCCCAGGCCGACCAGTGGCGGCCGTCGGGCAGGTCGCCGCTGCCGGCAGGATTGCCGTTGGCGAGCAGCACCGGAAAACGCGCGCGGTCGGCGCGCAGCGTCACATGGAACGGTGCAAGCACATCAGGCCGGTCCGGGTAATACGTGATGCGGCGGAACCCTTCGGCCTCGCATTGCGTCAGCAGAAAGCCGTGCTCCACGCTGCCCGAGAGATAGAGACCCGACAGCGCGCTGTTGGCCGACGGATCGAGCACGACCTCGGTCTCCAGCACGGTCCGCTCCGGCACCTGCGCAATGCTCAGCGATTCCTCGTCGACGATGAAGTCGCCTGGTCCGAGCTCGCGCCCGTCCAGCCATATCCGTTCCAGCACGAGGCCGGCACCGTCGAGCTTCAAGGGACCCGTACCCGGGCCGGTGCGCCGCAGCGCCAGGTGCGCGCGCACCCGCGTCGCGTCGATGCCGAGATCGAATTCGAGCCTGACCGTATCGACATGCCATGCAGGCGGAACGTAATCGGCGAGACGGACGGTGCCGGAGTCGGTGGCGGACATGGGCGCGCTGGAGACGGAGCAGGGCAGGCAGGCTAGCACGTCGCCGCGTCGGCCTGTATCGTCGCCGCGCCATGGAAACCACGCCCCGCGTCACCCTTGCCGACATACGCGATGCCGCGGCACGCATCGCACCACATGCCCGCGTCACTCCGGTGCTGCGCTCGCACAGCCTGGACCAGCTCGCCGGCGCCGAACTTCATTTCAAGTGCGAACAACTCCAGCGCATGGGCGCGTTCAAGTTTCGCGGCGCGTGCAATGCCGTCTGGTCGCTGGCCGACGACGACGCACGCCGCGGCGTCGTCACCCATTCATCCGGCAATCACGGTGCTGCGCTCGCGCTGGCCGCGGCGACACGCGGCATCGCGTGTCACGTGGTGGTACCCGCGGGCGCAGTGCGTGCCAAGCTGGCCGCGATCGAGCGCTACGGCGCACAGCTGCATCACTGCGCGCCGACGATCGCGGCGCGTGAGGAGGCAGCAGCGACGCTGCAGCGGCAAACCGGCGCCACACTCGTACATCCGTTTGCCGATACCCGGGTCATTGCCGGGCAAGGCACGGCCGCGTTGGAACTCGTGCAGCAGAGCGGCGGCATCGACGTGCTGATCACACCGGTCGGCGGCGGAGGCCTGAGCAGCGGCTGCGCGATCGCGGTGCGCGGGCTTGACCCGACAACCGCGGTGTTCGCCGCCGAGCCCGAAGGCGCGCCCGACGCGTACGAGTCGTTTCGCCGCGGCGAGCGCTACGTCGACATGACCCCGGACACGATCGCGGACGGTCTCCGCGGCACCATCGGCGAAATCAACTTCGCGCTGATGCGTGCGAACGTCGATGCGGTGCTGCCGGTCAGTGAAGCGCAGATCGTCGCGGCGATGCGGCTGATCTGGGAACGGCTCAAGCAGGTCGTCGAGCCGTCCAGCGCGACCGTACTCGCAGCGATCCTGCGGCATCCGACGCATTTCGCCGGCAAGCGCGTCGGGGTCGTGCTGTCCGGCGGCAACGTGGACCTCGACGCACTGCCCTGGAACACGGCCTAGCGCGCGACTGGCGGAGCGCGGCTGATGCCGACGAGCGCGAGCGCGATCAGCGCGATGCCCGCGCCTTCCCAGACATCGGGCCGCTCGCCCAGCAACAGCCAGGCGAGCACGACTCCGCAAAGCGGCACGGCAAGACTGACGATGCCGGCGACCGTCGCCGGCAGACGCTGGACGATCAGCGCCCACAGCACCCAGGCCAGCCCCGACGCGAGCACGGCGTTGTAGGCCAGTCCCCCGACAAACGGGGCGCTCCAGACGATGGGGCGTTCCGGCACCGCGAGCGCGATCACGCTAAGGCCGACCGAGCCGGACAGCATCTGCCAGGCGGTCAGGCGCAGCGGCGACACACCGCCATCGGTGAAAGCCTTTTTCGATATCACGACTGCCAGAGCCCAGGCCAGACCGCTGGCCAGTGCCAGCAGCGCGCTCGTATTCCCACCGATGCCGTGCCAGGGCTGCAGCACGCCGATCAGCCCGGCACCAGCCAGCGCGGCGTACCCGAGACGCCGCCGGTCCGGTCGCTCGCGGAGCAGGGGCCAGGCGAGCAGCAACAGCCAGAACGGCATGGTGTAGGCAAGCAGCGCGGTCTTGCCCGCGCCACCATCGACGAGCGCCCATTGCACGAGCGACTGGAACATCGTCGTCTGCGCAAGCCCCAGCAGGAGCACGGGCGTCAGCGGCGGCGCGCGCAGCGTTTCGCCACGCAGCAGCAGTACGAGGAACAGCACCCCGGTAGCGAGCACGGCGCGGATCGCCGCAAACTCGAACGGGCCCGAATACTGCAGCACCTGCTTCATGACGACCCAGTTGTAGCTCCAGACCAGGGTCAGCACGGCCAGCGCGACGACGGCGCCGCGGCGGGAAGTGGATTCGGGCATGGCGACGGTCGCTGCCAAACCACGGATCATACGGCATGCCCCGCGCCCGCCGAGACGGACGCTGAGCCGGCGCCTTCACGATAGCTGCAACACGCCGACGTCGCGGCTATGCTTGGGCTCCCGCGTAGGATCCCGGCGCCCGTGCCGGCCGGAGCTCTGCATGATCATCGACGGCGTGCGCGCCATGGATCGCGCAACCGAACTGCTGTTGCGCTATTACACGGCTTTCAACCGCGGCGACTGGGAAGGCATGCTGGCCTGCCTCGCCGACGACGTGGCGCACGACATCAACCAGGGCCGGCGCGAAACCGGCCGCGATACGTTCCGCGAGTTCCTGCGGCGCATGCAGCACAGCTATCGTGAGCAGCTGCGCGACATCGTGGTCATGGCGAATGCGGATGGCTCTCGCGCCGCCGCCGAGTACGTGGTCCACGGCGAGTACATTGCGACCGACGAGGGCTTGCCGCCCGCACACGGCCAGCGCTATGTGCTGCCGGGCGGCGCATTCTTCGAGATCGTCGACGGCCAGATCTGCCGCGTGACGAACTACTACAACCTCGACGACTGGCTGCGGCAGGTTCGCGGTTGAACGGCGTCGAGGTCAAACGCTGTTTCTGGGCCGAATCCAGCGACAGCGAGCGTGTCTATCACGACACCGAATGGGGCAGGCCGCTGCACGGCGACCGGGCGCTGTTCGAGTTCCTGTGCCTCGAAGGTGCGCAGGCCGGATTGTCCTGGCGGACCATCCTCGAAAAGCGTGCGCACTACCGCCGCGTGTTCCACGATTTCGACATAGACCGCTGCGCGCGGCTCACCGACCGGGAGCTCGACCGTGCGTTAACCGACCCGGGCATCGTGCGCAACCGTCTCAAGGTCCATGCCGTACGGCGCAATGCGCTCGCGGCCCAGGCCGTACAGCACGAACACGGCAGCCTCGATGCCTACCTGTGGGGCTTCGTCGACGGCAAGCCGATCGACAACGCACCGCACGGGCGAGGCGACGTGCCGGCGAGCACGCCGCTGTCCGACCGCCTGAGCAAGGCGTTGCGCAAGCAGGGTTTTACCTTCGTCGGCACGACGATCTGCTATGCGTTCCTGCAGGCTACTGGCATGGTCAACGATCATCTCGCCGATTGCTTTTGCCGCCGGAACTCCACGCCATGAGCACGCCCACGCCAACCACGTACTCCCGTTCGATCCGCGCACTGCACTGGATCACCGTACTGCTGATGGTCGCGGCCTATGCCACGGCAGAGCTGCGCGGCTTCGCCCCCGACCGGGCGGCTCGCGTAGCGGTCATGGAATGGCACATGGCGATGGGCCTCGTGATCGCCCTGCTCGTACTGCCCCGCCTCGGTGCGCGCTTCGGCCGCCCGGCACCGCCGATACTGCCGCCGCCGGGCCGCCTGATCGTGCTCGCGGCACAGGTCACGCACGTCGCCCTTTACCTGTTCCTGATCGTGCAGCCGCTGCTGGGCCTGCTGAGCGCGCAGAGCGGGGAACGCGCGGTCGTGATTCCACTGACCGGCATCACACTGCCCGATCTCGTTGCCAACGACCGCGACCTGCATGAATGGACGGAAGATCTGCACGTGCTCCTGGGCAAGATCTTCTACGCCGTGATCGGCCTGCACGCGCTCGCCGCGATCGCACACCACTACTATTTCCGCGACAACACCCTGCGCCGCATGCTCGGCTGAGGCGGCGCCTCACTTGGAGGAGACGTATTTCTCTCGGCGGATGTTCGGCACCGGCAACCCTGCCTCCTTGAGCAATGCGAAGGCCTCATCGACCATGTTCGGGTTGCCGCAGAGGTAGGCGATGTCGCCGTCGGGATTCGGCGCGAGTTCGCTCAGCACTGCCTGGACGCGGCCGCTGCGATCCTGCACCCGCGGGAACGTACGCCCGGCGCGCGACAGGCAGGCGTAGTAGCGGAATGCCGGCACCTCACGCTCGAATGCACTGAAGTCGGCGTCGTAGAGCAGTTCCTGCTCGGTGCGCGCGCCGAAGATCAGCGCAACTTCGCAGCCACGCGCGGCGATCACGCGCCGCAGTTGCGGCAGCATCGCGCGGTACGGGGTGATGCCGGTGCCGGTGCCGACGAGCAGATAACGCCGGTTGGTATCGGTTTCGAGCAGGCAGAAACGGCCATACGGACCGCTCGCGTTCACGGTCTCGCCGTGCTGCAGATTGCCCAGCAGTGCCGTCGCCGCACCGCCGTCGACGTACGACACGGCGATCTCGATCTGGCGTATCGGCGTCGCATCGCCGGCGCCCACGGTGGCGACGGAATAACTGCGCTTGGTCGGCTTGCCGTCAGCGTAGTGGAAATGAATCTGGAGAAACTGGCCCGGCATGAAGGCGAACGGCTGATCGTCGGCGCGCTCGAACACGAGATGGCGCACGCTCGGTGCGAGCATGTAGCTGGAGACCAGGCGCAGCGGAAACTGTTCGGCCACGGGACGGAACCAATTCGGCGTCGAAGGGGGCCGTATACTACCCGCCCCTTCCGGACCCTGCAGCCCATGAGCTCGTCCCCGGCGCTCGACGTACGCGATCTCACCAAGACCTATGCAAATGGCGTGAAAGCGCTCAAGGGCGTGTCACTGCGCGTCGAACCCGGCGATTTCTTCGCCCTGCTCGGCCCCAACGGCGCCGGCAAATCCACGCTGATCGGCATACTGTCGTCGCTCGTCAACGCCAGCGGCGGCGAAGCCGAGGTGTTCGGTCGCTCGATCCACAAGGACCGCGGGGCGGCGATGCAACTGATCGGCCTCGTGCCGCAGGAAATCAATTTCAACCAGTTCGAGACGCCGTTCGACATCTGCGTGAACCAGGCCGGCTTCTACGGCATTCCGCGCCGGATCGCCTGCGAGCGCGCCGAGAAGTACCTGCGCCAGCTCTCGTTGTGGGAAAAAAAGGAGGTCGCCTCGCGCACTCTGTCGGGCGGCATGAAGCGCCGCCTCATGATCGCGCGTGCGATGATGAACGAGCCGCGCCTGCTGATCCTCGATGAACCCACTGCCGGCGTGGACATCGAAATCCGCCGCTCGATGTGGAAGTTCGTCAGCGAGATCAACCGCGCGGGCACGACGGTCATCCTGACGACCCATTATCTCGAGGAAGCCGAGCAGCTCTGCCGCAACATCGCGATCATCGACAAGGGATCGATCATCGAGAACACATCGATGAAGCGCCTGCTCGCCAAGCTCGACGTCGAGACGTTCGTCCTCGATGTCGTCGCGATGCCGGAGACCTTGCCCGAGGTCGACGGCGTGCGCCTGATGCCGGTCGACGCCCACACGCTGGAAGCCGAGATGTCGCGCACGCACGACCTCAACTCGCTGTTCGCTGCGCTCAGCGCGCGCGGCGTCACGGTCACGTCGATGCGGAACAAGGCCAATCGGCTCGAGGAGCTGTTCGTGCGCCTCGTCGAGAACAACCAGGACAAGGCGGCCTGAGGCAACGCCCCAGCCATCGCACTCCTTCCGCCCACGCCGTTTCAGGTCGAATCACCGCGCATGCAAACCCACGCCAACCTCGTCGCCCTGGGAACCATCGTCCGCCGCGAGATCGCGCGTATCGTGCGTATCTGGGGCCAGACCCTGCTGCCGCCCGCGATCACGATGACGCTGTACTTCTTCATCTTCGGCAACATGATCGGCGGGCGCATCGGCGAGATGCAGCCCGGCGTCAGCTACATCGATTTCATCGTTCCCGGGCTCATCATGATGAGCGTGATCCAGAACGCGTACGGCAACATCGCCAGCTCGTTCTTCGGCTCGAAATTCGGCCGTTACGTCGAGGAGATGCTCGTGTCGCCGATGCCGAGCTGGGTGATCCTGAGCGGCTACGTGCTCGGCGCGGTCGTGCGCGGGCTCATGGTCGGCGCGATCGTGCTGGCGGTCGCCATGTTCTTCACGCACATAAGGCTACACCACGTATTCGTCACGCTGACGACATTCCTGCTCACCGCAGTGGTGTTCGCGCTGGCCGGTTTCGTGAACGCGGTCTACGCGAAGAAGTTCGACGACATCGCGATCGTGCCGACGTTCATACTCACGCCGCTGACCTACCTCGGCGGCGTGTTCTACCCGGTCAGCAGCCTCGGCGAACCCTGGCACACGATCTCCCTGGCCAATCCCATCGTCTACATGGTCAACGCGTTCCGTTACGGGCTGCTGGGCGTCAGCGACGTGAACCTCGTCGCCGCCTATGCGGTCATGCTGGCGGCGGCGGTGATCCTGGCTGCGTTCGGCTTGTACCTGCTCGAGCGCGGCGTCGGCATGCGCGCCTGAGCGCCGCGTCTGGCCCGCACTGGCGCCTGATGTAAGATGGCGGATCGGCAGGGTAGCGGTCCCGGGGGGGATTTCGTGGTCATGGTGAGTCCAGGTGCATCGCTGGCGGAGTCGGCCGGAGCCGGCGGCGCTTTCGCGCGCAGCCGCCCGATCTTCCTGCCACGTCAGTTGTCGGACGAGGAGCTCGCCCTGTTCGTCGAGACCGGGCAGCGCCGCGAGGTCGTGCCACGCGAGATGATCTTCCGCAAGGGCGAGCTCGGACGTGCGATGTTCGTGATCGAGTCCGGCACCATCCAGCTCGAATTCGGCGACGGCATGCCGGACAAGCTGATCGGCCCCCGGGAATTCTTCGGCGAGCTGGCCTTGTTCATCGGCAATCACGCCCGCGTCGCCAACGCCGTTGCCGCAGAGGTCAGCGTGTTGCGCGTGATCGAGCACTCCGCATTCGAGACGCTGCTGCAGACCCAGGCGCCGCTGCTGGCGCAATTCATGCGCCGCTCGTTCTCCTACCTCGTCGCGAGCGAGCAGCAGCTGATCCAGAACCTGAAGCGGCGCAATGAAGACCTGCTCGTGACCCTGGACTCGCTGCGCCAGACACAGACGCAGCTGTCGACCGCCGAACGCCTCGTGCGCACGGACGAACTGACGGGCCTGTGCAACCGCCGCGGGCTCTATCACTTTCTCGACGAGCTGCGCACGCGGCGCGATACCTCGCTGCGCCTGGGCCTGCTGCTGATCGACATCGATCATTTCAAGCAGATCAACGACCACTACGGTCATCTGACCGGCGATCTCGCGCTGCGCGCGGTCGCGCGCGAAGTGCAGCAGGCCGCGAGTGCCAACGACATGCCCTGCCGGCTCGGCGGCGACGAGTTCGCCCTGCTGGTCCAGGTGCGCGATGCCGAGGAACTGCGCGACCGCGCCGCACAGGTCACCGGCGGCGTGCGCGGTCTGCGCTTCCACGCGCCGGCCGAAGGGCTGATCGTCAGCGTCAGCGTCGGCGCCAGCCTGTGCCACGAAACAGCCGACTGGTCCGCCTGGTACAGCGACTCGGACTGCGCCCTTTATCTGGTCAAGGGCGAAGGCGGCGACAACTACCGCGTCATTGCCTGAAGCAGACCGTGGCATGGCCCGAATACCGGGCGCACACCCCGAAATTGCTGCAGTGCAGCATCAGTTGCGTGGCCAGCCGCCCGCCAATCTGTGCTCATTCATGAGCCGTCAGCGTACACTTTTGCGCTAGGCCCAACTGTTGTTGCGCGCGCCGTCAACGGTCAGCGCCAATGACGCATTCGGGAATACCGGCCGCTCGCTGTCCGTTCTGGAGTCTTGGGCATGAATGCCTTGGTGTCGTCCGCGGAACCGCAACCACCCTCGCGCCAGGGCGCGCCGTTGCTGCGCACCCTCGCGCTCTGTGATCTGGTCGACTCCACGGGGCTGGTCGAACGGCTCGGCGATCAGCGCGCGGCCCAGCTGATGCGCCGGCACGATCGCCTTGCGCGTGATCTCATGCTGCGCCACGAAGGCCAGGAAATCGACAAGACGGACGGGTTCCTCGTGCTGTTCGAGCGGCCGATCCATGCGATCGCCTTCGCCCTGGCCTACCAGCGCGAACTGCTGCGACTCGGCCAGGACGAGAAGATCACGCTGCAGGCGCGTGTCGGCGTCCATGTCGGCGACGTGCTGGTCTGGCAGAACGAACCCGGTGACGTGATCCACGGCGCCAAGCCGCTGGAAGTCGAAGGCCTCGTCAAACCCGTGACCGCGCGGCTCGCGTCGCTGGCCCTGCCGGGACAGATCCTCGTGTCCGGCGTGGCGGCCAGCCTGGCGCAGCGCGCCCATGGTGAGCTCGGCAGCAACGCCGACCGCACGCGCTGGATCAATCACGGCCGTTACCGCTTCAAGGGCGTGCCCGAACCCCTGGTCGTCTACGAAGTCGGCGAGGCCGGCATTGCGCCGCTGCGCCAGCCGCCGTATTCGGGCAAAGCCTGGCGCGAAGTGCCCTGGTGGCGCCGGCCGGGCACCATGTTCATCGAAGCCGGCGTCGCGGCGGCGGCGATCGTGCTGGGCCTCTGGCTGATTCTGCGGCCACCCGCCGCGATCGCGTTCGCCGAGCGCGACTGGGTGGTCCTCGGCGATCTGCAGAACCTGACCGGCCAGGCCGGGCTGGACGACACGCTGCGCACGGCGCTGCGCCTGAGCGTGGAACAGTCGCGCTACGTCAATGTGGTTTCTGACCTGCAGGTCCGCGACGCCGTGCGCCGCATGCGGCGCGATCCGGCGAGCACGCGGATCGATCGTGCGGTGGGTGCGGAAGTCGCGCTGCGCGAAGGTGCGCGCGCACTGGTCCTGCCCAGCGTCGCCGAAGTCGGCGGCAAGCTGCGCGTGACCGCGGAGATCATCGATCCGGCCAGCCAGGCGACCGTCTACAGCGACACGGCCGAGGGCAACGGCATCGAATCGATGCTGACGTCAGTCGATCGCATCAACGCGCAGCTGCGTGCCCGCCTCGGCGAATCGCTCGCCCAGGTCGGCTCGACGAGCCAGCCGCTGGCCAAGGTCACGACCAACAATCTCGATGCGCTGCGCGCCTACTCGCTCGCCCGCAAGGCGGCGACCGAGGGCAACGGCGATACCGCACTCGATCTCTATGAGCAGGCAATCCGTCTCGATCCCGATTTCGGGCTGGCCTATCTGAGCCGTGCCGCCCTGCGGCTCGGTGCCGACGACCGTACGCGCGCCAAGATCGACATCGACCGGGCCGAAACACTCCGCGAGCGCCTGCCTGTACGCGAACAGCTCTACATGGACGCACTCGCGGCGAGCTTCGACAAGCCGGCCGACATGCAGAAGAAGTGGGCGCTGCTCGGTGAGATGTATCCCGATCACTACGCCGCATTCGCCAATCTCGCGCACTTCATCTACGTCTACGACGGCCGCTACGCGGAGGCGATCCGTATCGCCGAGAAAGCGATTGCGCCGCACTATCCGCGCAGCGGCAATACGCACTATCTGCTTGGCACGCTACATCTTGCCAACGATGACCCTGCCAAGGCCCAGGTACACCTGCAACGCGCCAAGGAAATGAAAGGAGCCGGTCTCGGCGGCGTCCGGTACGTCGACCTTGCGGCGGTCGCACGGCGTTTCGCCGATGCCGACAGAGAACTGGCCGAACTGCGTCCTACGGGAATACCTACCAACGACGTCCAACTTCATCGCGAACGCATCGCGCTCGCCATCGACCAAGGCCGCTGGCGTGAAGCACTCAAGCGTGCCGACGATGCGGAAGCCGCATCCAAACCCATAGGTGCGCTGCTGACCCGCATTTACCGGGGCACCAAGCTCTCGTTGCAAGGCATCGCCATGCCGGGCCCCGAGTTTTCGCGCCAGCTCGAAGCATTTGCGCGCAGCGAGATCGAGGCGTCGCGTAATCCGAATGCCTTTGATCGCGAACACGCGGTGTTCGGCGCCTACTTCGCGGCCTATCTCGCCGCTCGCAGCGGGGACCCGACGCTCGCGCGGACGCTGCTCGCGGAAATCAGCGAAGACGCTGACGTAAGGAACTATCGCTACATCGCCGACATGGCGGCACTTGCGCAGGCTCAGCTTGCGCTGGCGGGGCCGGACAAGGCGGCTGCGCTACCGTTGCTGACCGCTCGCGTGGATGGATCGGAACTGTATCTGGTGCACGTCGGGCTTCGCGATGCTCACGCGGCCATCGGTGCGCTCGCCCCGGCAATCGCGGAGACTCAGTGGCTGGCACGGCACCGTGGCCGTGCCTACGCCGAATACAACGGCAATGAAATGCTCAAGTCCTTGAACATTGCCGAATCAAACCTCGCCGTGCTCAGCGAAGCCGAACTTGCGCAGGATCAAGGCAAACCTGACGTCGCGGTGCAGAAGCTCACCGCATTCCTGAAACTATGGCCCGAGGCCGAACTTCCCGCGCCGCTGCAGCGGCGCGTCGAAGCACTCCTGAAGACCGGAGACAGGCCTCAGCCCGCCCTGAGGTCGTGAATGTTGGCGGACATCGTGGTGCCGAGCTGCTGCTGAATCGCGGTGCGCGACGCTTTCAACGTGCTCGGCTCAGCCAGTTTCTTGCAGTTGCGGAAACAGTCTGCAAGCTCTGGCGGCGCACCGATCTGCTTCATCGCAGCATCCGGGTCACTCAGCAGCAACGTGCGGAACTCGTCGTCGGAACTCAGCTTGTCGAGCAACGTATCGACCTGAGCGGACGTAAGACTGGCCATTGCGATTTCCCCCTGGTAGCCACCACCCGTGGCCGGGCGAGTGTAGCCAGCAAGAGACACGCCAACAATTGGCCATGGTGGTAGGTCAGCGCGTTCATGACGGCCGCAGAATTTGCGGCAACGCGCCGGTCACCGCGCGGCAGGACTCCGACGGATCAGCGAGCGTTCGTGGAGCCCAGGTCGACAGGCTCGATCGCCTCAATCGCACGTGCCCCATGAATTGAGGGACAAACCAACGGGTGACGCAGCGACGCGGTGGACACGTGTCGAGGCCTCGCCTAGTGTGCCGCCCCGACGGGCGCGGCCGGCGACGATCGGCGCGGATCTTTTCACGAATCTGAACCGGAGAATCGCATGCGTGTGCGCCGTTGCGCCCACCTGATGTTCGAACCCCGCGAAGCGCTGCAGTTCGATCTCGATTCGCTGGCCGCCGGCGGCGACGGACTGCGCACCGAACTGACCTTGCTGGCCCTGGTGCCGCACAACCGCCAGGAAATCGTCGTGTCCGTCGAGGACGTGGCGCTGCTCGCCGCAGTTCCGTGCACCGCCTGGACTGAGTGCGACGCCCTTGACGTCCGGTACGACCCGGTGCGGCTGCAGTCGCTGATCGACCGCGGATTGCTGATCACCGACGACGCATCGCATGCCGAATACCGGGAACGCGACGAGACGCTGCGCGCGGCAAACTGGCACACGCTATCGGCGGTACAGCACTATTTCGGCTGCTGGGACGGCATCCGCTCCGGCGACGAAACCCAGCGCGCGGGCTATGTAACCTTGCAGGATCTCATCGCGCGACTGGGCGAACCGCCGCCGCCCGCGCAGGCACATGCGGGCACCGGTGATCGCCTGCCGCTGCCGCCGCCACAGACGAGTGCGTTCGACGAATTGCTGCGGCGGCGCGCGACCTGCCGCAACTTCGACGCCTCGGTCGCACTGGCACAGGGCGAACTCGCCACGATGTTGTACCGCGTGTTCGGTGCCCAGGGCACGCTCACCGTCAGCGGTGGCGGCGACACGACCGTGATCAAGCGCAACAGTCCTTCCGGCGGCGGCCTGCACCCGACCGGCGCCTACGTCATCGCGCGGCGCGTGCAAGGGCTGGCCTGCGGGCTGTACCACTACCAGCCACTCGACCACGCGCTGGAGCCGATGCGAGCGCTGTCACAGGGCGATGCCGACGATCTCGCACTGCGCAGCGTGGCCGCGCAGGCCTATTTCGCAGAGGCTCCCGTGCTGGTCGTGCTGGCCGTGCGCTTTCCGAGAAATTTCTGGAAATATCGCAATCATGCAAAAGCGTACCGCGTGACCACGCTCGACGTGGGGCATCTGTCGCAGACACTCTATCTGTCGGCGACCGACCTCGGCCTCGGCGCGTTCGTGACAGCCGCCATCAACGAGATCGAGATCGAGCGCGCGTTCGGCCTCGATCCCCTGGTCGAGAGCGCGATCGCGGTCTGCGGCTTCGGCCATCGCGCCGGGCGGCGCGATACGCCCGAGTTCGATCCGCGAGGCAGCGTCTGGCGTGCCGACGGCACCCGCGCGATCGCGCCCTAGGCGCCGCCGGAGGAACTTGCGTCGATGCGCACGTCCACGCGCAGACCGATCGGCAACGGCGGCGCACCGTCGAGCTCGATCAGCGCCTCCAGGATCTTGGCGTCCTGTTTTTCCGCGGGGTCGCCCGAGACCGAATTGCGGCGCCCCATGCGCTGACTCACGCGCACGACCTTGCCGGCGAATCGCTGCTGCGGAAACGCGTCGCTGACGATGGTCGCTGCCTGCCCCTCGCGGATGCGGCCGATATCGAGTTCGTCGATGTCGGCGCGCACATAGCGCCTGGACAGGTTGCCGATGCGCGCGAGCGGCAGCGGCGACAGCGCAACGACCGTTTCGCCTTCGCTGAGATCGCGCTTGAGCACGCTGCCATCGATGGGCGCGTAGATCAGGGTCTTCTCCACCAGCGCGCTGGCGCGGTCGCGTTCTGCACGGGCGCCGGCGACGGCCGCCTCAGCGGCGACGATGTCTTCGGCGCGGGCACCCGCGCGCAGCAGGGCGAGTTCCGCATCGGCGCGCATGCGTCGCGCGATCGCCGCTTCGGCCTGCGCCCGTGCCTGCTGCGCGGTCTCGGCGGCGATCAGCTTGTCCCGTGCGAGGCCATCGCGACGGTCGCGCTCCGCCAGCGCCTGCGCTTCGAGCGCCAGCGCCTCGGCCCGCGCGGCCTCGGCCGCCGTGATCTCCTCGCGCCGTGCTCCGTTGCGCAGTCGTGCGAGCTCCGCCTCGCGACGCTGCAGCTCAGCTTCGGCGGCGGCGAGCGCCGCGCGGTACTCGCTGTTTTCTATCTCGGCAATGAGCTGGCCGGCGCGCACCGTGTCGCCCTCGGCGATCAACACTTTCGACAGGCGCCCGGACAGTTGCGGAATGATCACGCGCTCTTCGCCGGCCGGCTCGACGAGGCCACCGGCCGCTATCGCCTTCAATGCTGCGCGATTCGCCGGCACCGGCGACGCGGGGCCGCCACAGCCGGCGGCCGACAGCACCAGCGCCGCGGCACTGATCCAACGCAGGACCTGATTCATGGGGAACTCCGTTGCGGCCGCCGGTCATCGACGAGGCGGCCGTCTTCGAGATGCAGCACGCGATCGCCGAACGGTTCGACGCGCGGATCATGGCTGACCACGACCACGGCGACGCCCTCATCCCTGGCGAGTCGGTGAAGGGTTGCGGCCACGCTCTGGCCAGTCTTGCCGTCGAGCGCCGCCGTCGGCTCGTCTGCCAGCAGGATGCGCGGCCGGCCGGCGAGGGCACGCGCCATCGCTACGCGCTGCTTCTGCCCGCCGGACAACTCGCTGGGGTAATGTCCGGCGCGGTCGGCGAGGCCCAGGCGATCCAGCAGAGCCAGCGCCTGTGCGCGCTGCGCCGCACGCGGCACGGCCTTGATGTCGAGCGCGATCGCGACGTTTTCCCAGGCCTTCAACGTCGGAAACAGGTTGTAGTGCTGGAACACGAAACCGACGTGTGCGAGCCGCAGCGCCGCCATGGCCTCGACACCGAGCCCGCTTGCGAGGGGATTGCCGAACAGGCTCACGCGACCCCGGCTCGGGCGCATCAGACAGCCCATGACCTGCAGCAGACTGGTCTTGCCCGATCCACTCGGCCCCAGCAGCAAGGTCATCTCGCCCGCATCGATCGCGAGGCTGATGTCCTGCAACGCGGTGAATGCGGTTGCACCATGACCGTAGACCACACCGACCTGCTCGAGCGTGATCACCGTGCTCATTGGAACACCGAGGTCGGATCGATGCGCGTGACACGACGGATCGACACGAGTGCGCCCAGCGCGCACATGCACAGGGTCAACACGGCGAGCACGCCAATGAGGCCCACCGGCATTGCGACGGCGACCGTGCTGCCGGTACTGGCAGCGACCACCAGCGCGACGAGCAGCATGCCACCGCCGAAACCGAACACGGCGCTGATCGCGGCCTGCTTCAGGATCACGTGATAGAGATAGCGGTTCGGCGCCCCCATCGCCCGCAACGTGGCGTATTCCGGCAGCCGGTCGACCGTCGTCGCGTACAGGGTCTGCCCGACGATGACGATGCCGACGATGAGGCCGAGCAGCGCAGCCAGCAACAGCGCTGAACCCGCACCGGTAGTGATCAGCCAGTAGCGCTGCGCGGCGCGGGCAAATTCGGCCGCAAACCAGACGTCGACGCGGCCGAGTCTCGCCTGCAGCGCGTTCCGCACCGACGCCGCGTCGGCGCCGTCTTCCAGCGTGACCAGCAGATACGTGGTCTGGTCGGGCCGGAAGAAGGTGAAGTGTTGTGCGTTGCGGTGCGTCGTGAAGACGTAGGGGCTCTGCGTGAAGGTGCGGATGCCTGCTGTGAACCCGACGACACGGGCACGCCGATTGTTGATCTCCACGGTCTGGCCCAGCGCCGTGACGCCGAGCTTGCCCGCGTAGAGCCGGTCGATGATGACCGCGTCGTCCTGTTGCAGATCCTCGAGGCGCCCTTCGACGAGATTCCACGGCCGCCCCTGGCCGGTCGCGAGATTGAACCCGACCATGCTGACGCTCTCGGTCCCTCCGTCGGGCTTGCGCCAGAACGCGAACTGCATCATCAGCATGTCGACGGATGCGACGCCCGGCACCGCCAGTGCTTCGAAGCGGCGGCGCTCATCGAGGCGACCGGCGATATCGACATTGGTGGTTCCGGCCGGCGTGATCCAGAGATCGGCCGCCGTGTGGTCGACGAGGCCCGACGTGGTGCGTGCGAAACCGAGCAGCAGACCCAGCTCCACACCCATGAGCAGGACAGCGAACAGCACGCCGACCAAAGTGACGACGAAACGCGCGCGGTCGTGACTCAGGTTCCGCCAGGCAAGCAGGCTGGTGCCGGAAACGCGTGACGCGTCGAGCGCGCTCATGTATGACGCCCTTTCGCCGCGCGCGGGGGTGGCAGCACGAATTCGACCTGTGTGGAAAGCCGGCGCAGCACGGCCTGCTCGTCCTCACCCAGGAGCTGCTGCAGGCCCAGGAACAGCGCGTAGGTCAATGTCGCCTGATCGCGCGCCTCGGCCGCCGCCACACCCTCGTCGCGGCACAGCTGCGCGAGGTACGCGATACGCTCACGATCGACCGCCTGTACTGCCTCGTGCGCGAGCGCGTCATGCGCGGCCCAGTTGCGCATCGCGCGCTCCAGGCGCAGATCGAGGGCCTGCGCGAGCGTGTCGAGCACGCGAATCTTGCCGTCGATACTCACCTCCCGCTCGGCCTCCGCGATCAGGCGCACGGTATGGCGTTCGCGCCAGGCAGCAAGCAGTGCGGCGCGATACGCCGCCATGTCGGGATAGTGGTGATACAGCGAACCCTTGGTCCGGCCGGCGCGCGTGCACAGGTCGGCGACTGTCAGCCGGGTGTGCCCCTGCCCGACGAGCAGGTCGAGCCCGATCGCAATCCAGTCGATTTCAGTCCGGCGTGCCACGTCAGGCCAGACCCAGGCCAGCGAGCAGCGCGATCGCCGCGAACAGGCTCCATTGCGGCAGATACCAGGGCCGCACGCGGTACGCGACGACGAGCCCCAGGCTCAGTACGGTGAAAGCGAAGGCCAGCGCCGCCATCAGGACGACCAGCGGCACGTTCGCGAAACGTGCCGCCCAGGCCAGTGACACGCTCATGCCAAGCAGCAGGATGGTAACCATGTGCCAGCAATAGTAGGTCGTCAGCTGCGGTATTCGGCCCAGATCACGCGCCTCCAGTAATGGTCGCGCAATTTCGCGGCCACCGATCACCGCATGAATGAGAAAGGTCGCGAAGGCGACTGATGCTGCCGCGGCCAGCCAGAGATTCATCGGGGACCTCCTAGCGTCGGGAGCAACAACATACCATCCGTCATGGAATGTTCAATGCCCTGCGACCGCTTGTCACACCGCACCGACAATTCTGCACTTCGTGACATACGTCATATTCCTCATTTTGTTCTTTCGCCGTATTGGGTACGCTAGGCACTCATACGTCAGCTGTATCCGGAAGCCGCCGCCCATCGCTGGTGCGCGGTCCACTTACTCGTCGGCCCGGAGCGCAACGCGTCCCGGGTGGCGCCCGTTGCCAGATCCCAGCCCCTGCGGTACCGGAGGAACCATGCTCGACATGCTGCGCAGAATCATCGGCCAACCCGCCAAGCCGGAGCCCTCGCCGACACCCGTGCGCAACGGCGTGGCGCCGCCACCGCCGCGCGGCCCGAGCTACGACTCGGGTCTCGTTCCGTCGCTCAAGAATGATCACCAGGAGCTCGTCGCGCTGTTCGAGCAGATCGGGCGCACCTACGAGGCACGCCGCTTCCACGAGATTCCCGCCCTGCTGACCGCGTTCAAGACGCGGCTCGAAGCGCATCTGCTGACCGAGAACGTGCGCTTCTACAACTACGTGGAGTCGACGTTGCGCGACGACGCAGAGAATCTCGCGCTGATCCGCGACTTCCGCCGCGAGATGAACACGATTGCGCGCGGGGTCATCGACTTCGTCAAGAAATACCAGTCGGGCAGCGATGCCGAGGGCCTGATGCACGGTTTCCTGGCCGACTACCGCACCGTCGGCGGACTGCTCGTGCAACGCATACAACGCGAGGAAGGCAACCTGTACCCGCTGTACATGCCGACCTGAACCACTTGCGCTCAGGATACGGCCCGCCGCCCCTGCCGGGACGGCGGGCCGTTTCGTTTCAGCGACCCGATCCATTGCCACACGGAATCCGGCGCGACAGCGGCTCAAGCATCTTGTGACGCGATAAGCACTAAAGACTTTTTTATTTTTAGTGTTAAAACCACACGTATACGATTGCATTTGTCTGTCGGACTGCTAGGATCAGCGCCACGCCCGCAGCCTCTGCGGCGGCCCCGTCACGGAGTCCGCATGTTCGCAGCCATCCGCAAGCTGTTCGGCAGACCGTCCATCCCGTTGGCGCCGCCCGCCGGCCTGCCGGCCCAGCGGCATTCGCAGGCTCCGCGCTACGATGCGCAGCTCGTGCCGCAGCTCACGCACGACCATCGCGAGCTCGTGCACACCTACGAGCAGATCGGCCTGCTGCCCGAACGCGACCGCTGGGACCTCCTGCCCGCGCGTCTGCTCGCGTTCAAGTCGCAGCTAGAGGCGCACCTTCTCGCCGAAAACGTGCGCTTCTACAACTACGTCGAGTACACGCTGCGCGACGACGAGGAAAACTTCAATCTGATCCGCGACTTCCGCCGCGAGATGAACGCGATCGCGCGCGGCGTCATCGATTTTGTCAAGAAATACCAGCAGCCACTGGTGACATCGGCCGAGCGCTCGTCGTTCCTCGCCGACTACCGCCACGTGGGTGCGCTGCTCGTGCAGCGCATAGAACGCGAAGAAGGCAGCCTCTATCCGCTCTATCAGAACAACTGAGCGGCGACAGCGGACTGCACGCTGCGACACAGACCGGGAGAACCAAGGCGCGCCGCGGCGACGGCGCGCGACGCAGGGCGACAGGTTTCCAGCGTAGTACCGCGCGACACCGGATGCCGTGGCGGCGTCCGGCGGTTCCGCGCCTTCAGAGGAGGAGTCAGCCGTGTCCGCATTACTCGAACAGGTATTCACGCCGGACGTGCGTGAGTTGCGCGACGCCCTGCACACGCATCGCGTCTTCGACGCGATCCGCGATATGGAATCACTGCGGGCGTTCATGCAGATTCATGTCTACGCGGTCTGGGATTTCATGTCGCTGGCCAAGCGCCTGCAGCGCGATCTCACCTGCGTCGAGCTGCCGTGGATGCCACCGCCGGACATCGAGGCGGCCCACCTCATCAACGAGATCATTCTCGGCGAAGAAACCGACACCGGGCCCGACGGCCACCCCATCAGTCACATGGACCTGTATCTCGCGGCCATGCGCGAAGTCGGTGCCGACACCCGTCCGTTCCAGCAATTCCTCTCGCTGGTGCGCGAGCGCGTACCGGTCGAGAATGCGCTGGGCCGCGTCGGCGCGCCGACCTGCGTCATCGACTTCGTCACCCATACGCTCCGGGTCGCCATCGGCGAACGCACACTCGTCGTGATGGCGAACTTCTTCTATGGCCGCGAAAACGTGATACCCGGCATGTTCCAGCGCCTGTTGAACAGCTGGGGACTCGACCGTCTGCAGGCACCGTCGTTCGTGTACTACCTCGACCGACACATCGAGCTCGACGGCGATGCGCACGGGCCGGCAGCCGAGGCCATCATCGATCGCGCCCTGCAGCGGGAACCGGAACTCGTCGACGCCGTGCGCAAGGCAGCGATCGCCAGCCTTTCCGCACGCCGTCAACTCTGGAACGGCACCGAAAAGCTGCTTGCCGGCCTCTCGCGCAGCACGAGTACGCGCCGCGCCCGCGCCTAGCCCACACTTCTCACATCCGTTCGCAGCGAGGCCGTCGAGACGCTCATCCGGATGCGCGCCGCGGACCGAGTGGCGGCGAAGGCGTCGCCGACGCGACGTCGAGCCGACACGCGGGAGCAGCGCGCGCCAGGGCGAGCGTGTCGGCGGCCGCAGTAGAACGGGTGTGAGAAATGCGAGCTGGAGCCCGCTGTGCCATGGAGGCCCCGCCCCGGGGCCTCCTGTCGTATCCCTGCCGGGCGGCCATTCCCGTCGCGGTCACGCCGGACGCTTGTTCCGCAGGCGTCCCGCGCCACTCCCGTGATCAGGGCAACCTCCACCGCTGAAAGCACGGCCCGGATTGGTTTCACCCAGCCATGACCACGCGACGGGGTATTCGCGGCGGCTCTTGTGCGACCGCGCCGCCGTCCCTACCTTCCGGATTCAGATCCGGGAGGCTCCATGGCGGACAGTTTTCACGCGACGACGATCGTGTCGGTGCGGCGCAACGGCAAGGTCGTCATCGGCGGCGACGGACAGGTCACACTCGGCCACACGGTCGTCAAGTCCAATGCGCGCAAGCTGCGCCGCCTGGGCCGCGGCGACGTGCTCGCCGGATTCGCCGGCGCCACCGCCGACGCCTTCACCTTGTTCGAGCTGTTCGAGGACAAGCTCGCCCGCCATGGCAATCAGCTCACCCGCGCTGCCGTCGAGCTGGCCAAGGAATGGCGCACCGACCGGCGCCTGGGCCGCCTCGAGGCCATGCTCGCGGTCGCCGACCGCGACAGCTCGCTGCTGATCTCCGGCAATGGCGACGTGCTCGAACCCGAGCACGGCCTGATCGCGATCGGTTCCGGCGGTCCCTACGCACAGGCCGCGGCCATGGCCCTGCTCGAGAACACGGAACTCGACGCGCGCAGCATCGTCGAGCGTGCGCTCAAGATCGCCGGCGACATCTGCATCTACACCAATCACTCCATCGCCATCGAAGAACTCGACGGCGGTAATGACGCGAGCCGCCAGGCCTGAGGCGCGAGCCCGCCTGCCGGCCGCCTTCCTGACGGATGCCCGCTCGCATGTCCGAACTGACTCCCCGCGAAATCGTCAACGAACTCGACCGCTACATCGTCGGCCAGCAGTCCGCCAAGCGTGCCGTGGCCATCGCGCTGCGCAATCGCTGGCGGCGCATGCAGCTCGACCCGTCGCTGCGCGACGAAGTCACCCCGAAGAACATCCTGATGATCGGCCCCACCGGCGTGGGCAAGACCGAGATCGCGCGGCGTCTGGCCGGCCTCGCGAATGCACCGTTCATCAAGGTCGAAGCGACCAAGTTCACCGAGGTGGGCTACGTCGGCAAGGATGTCGAATCGATCGTGCGCGATCTCGCCGACATGGCCTGGAAGATGACGCGCGAGCAGGCCAAGGCGCGCGTGAAGACCACTGCGGAAGACCGCGCCGAGGAACGCATCCTCGATGCACTGCTGCCGCGTCGCGCGAGCTCCTGGGAGAAGACGCCGGCCGACACCAGCGATACGGAAACCCGGCAGAAGCTGCGCAAGCAGCTCCGCGAACGCAAGCTCGACGACCGCGAAATCGATCTGGAGACGCACGTGAATCTCGGCGTCGAGATCGCCGCACCGCCCGGCATGGAGGAAATGAGCCAGCAGCTGCGCGGCATGTTCCAGTCACTCGCCGGCAGCCGCACCCAGTCACGCAAGCTCACGATCAAGGCGGCCTGGCCCATCCTGCTCGAGGAAGAGGCCGGCAAGCTGCTCAACGAAGACGAGCTCAAGGCAGAGGCACTGCGCAACTGCGAGCAGAACGGCATCGTGTTCATCGACGAGATCGACAAGGTCGCCCAGCGCGGCGAATGGCATGGCGCCGGGGTCAGCCGCGAAGGTGTGCAGCGCGACCTGCTGCCGCTGGTCGAAGGCTCCACCGTGTCGACGAAATACGGCGTCATCAAGACCGACCACATCCTGTTCATCGCCTCGGGCGCGTTCTCGCTGGCCAAGCCGTCGGACCTGATTCCGGAACTCCAGGGCCGCTTTCCGATCCGCGTGGAGCTCGGTGCACTCAGCAGCGACGATTTCGTCCGCATCCTGCGCGAACCACACAACGCGCTGACGAAGCAGTACACCGCGCTGCTCGCGACCGAAGGGGTCACGCTCGAATTCACCGACGACGGTGTGTCGCGTCTCGCTGCGATCGCGTTCCAGGTCAACGAACGCACCGAGAACATCGGCGCCCGACGACTGCATACGGTGCTCGAACGGCTGCTCGATGCGATATCGTTCGAAGCCCCCGACCGCAGCGGCGCGACCTACCGCATCGACGCGGCCTACGTGGATGCGCACCTGGGCGAACTCGTCAAGGACGAGGATCACTCCCGGTACATCCTGTAGTCGCCGCAGCCCGCACGGCGCCGGCGGACCAAAGCGCCCGCCGGGGCGCGTCAGGTGCCGCGCGGCTTCGCGCGTGCCGTCGGCGCGGCGCTCCAGGGATCGTCGGGCCAGGGATGCCGCGGATAGCGTCCCTTGAGTTCTTTCCGGACCTCGGGATAGGTGCGTTCCCAGAAGCCCTTGAGATCCTGCGTGACCTGGATGGGGCGTTGCGCCGGCGACAGCAGATGAAGGGTCAGCGGCACGCGCCCCTGAGCGATACGCGGTGTATCCGCCAGCCCGAACAGCTCCTGCAGCTTCACCGCGAGCACCGGCGGCTGGCCGTCGGCGTATTCGATGCGGCGCTCGTTGCCGCTGGGCACACGGATGCTCACCGGCGCCTGCGCATCCAGCACCCTGCGCTGTTCGTAGTCGAGCATGCCGGCGAGCGCCTGCGACAGCTCGTCGGCGCGCAGCGCATCGAGGCGCGATTTGCCGTCGAGATACGGGGCGAGCCACGTCTCCAGTGACGCAAGCAGCGCGTCATCCGAGAGATCCGGCAAACCGAGTTCCGGACACCACTGCCGCAGCGCGAGCACCCGCTGCCTCAGCTCACGCGCATGCTCGCTCCAGGGCAGCACATCGAGTCCGCCGTCGCGCACCGCGGCCATCAGCGCCGGCACCGCATCGGCCGGCGTGACGGCCACCTGGCGGCGGCTCAACACGAGTGCGGCGAAACGGCGCTCCTCGAACGCCTCCACCGCGCGCTTGGCGCCGTTCCAGCGCACCGCGCGCGCCGTGGTGAATCGCTCGGGGAAGTCGCGCTCGAGCAGATCCGGATCGAACGGTGCCGCCGACAGGATCAGGCTGTCCTTGTCGTCCAGACGCAGATCGAGCGCGATCAGCCAGGGTTCGCCGTAGAGCGCCGTGTTGTCATGCAGACGCGCGCCGCGGCCGTTCGACAAGGCATAGCGACGCGGATTGGCCGGGTCCTGCTTCGCCACACGATCGGGAAACGCATGCAGCAACAGATCACCGATGCGCAGCGCATCGGCGACGTCACGTGCCGGCGCGTCGCCGCGCAGGCGGCGGCGCCAGCCCGCAGCAGCCTGGTCGAGCGCCGCCAGCGCGCCGAGGTCCGCCTCGCGCGCGCCACGGGCACCCTCACGGCGCCAGGCATGCAAAGCCGTAATGCGCAGGCGGAAATCGTCGCTGCGCCCTGCCTCACCACGCAGCGGGGTGCGCGCATCGAGCGCGGCCAGCAGGTCGGCGACCAGGGCGCGATCGCCGGCCGGCGAGCGCACCGCCGCCGCAGCCAGCCGCGGTGTCGCACCGAGTTCGATGAGTCCGCGGCCCAGCGCCGTGATGCGCCGGTCCGCGTCGAGCGCGCCCAGCAGCACGAGCAGTTCGCGTGCCTGTGCGAGATGACCCGGCGGCGGCGGATCGAGCCAGGGCAGCGTCCCGGCGCCCCAGGCCGCCAGCTCCAGGGCAAGACTGGACAATTCCACCTGTTCCAGTTCCGCCTTGCGCGACGGCTCCAGTCGCTGGCTCTGCGGCCATAGCCGGTACGCCCGACCCGGCGCGACGCGGCCGGCGCGGCCGGCGCGCTGATCCGCTGACGCCTGCGAAATCGCGACCGTCTGCAGTCGAGTGAAACCCGAATTCGGGTCAAAGCGTGGCTCGCGCGCCTGCCCCGTATCGATCACCGCGCGTATGCCCGGCAAGGTCACGCTCGATTCCGCGACGTTCGTCGCCAGCACGATCCGCCGCGTGCCCGCGCCCGCCGGCGTCAATGCGGCGCGCTGCTCCTGCAACGACAGCTCGCCGTGCAGCGCCAGCACCTGCAGGTTCGGCGCGGCATCGGCGACGCTGCTCAGCACGGCGCGCGCCCGCTCGATCTCCCGCTTGCCCGGCAGGAACACGAGGATGTCGCCGTCGGTGTCGGCCAGCGCCTGCTCGGCCACACGGCGCAGGTGCGGCAGCCAGTCCTCGCCGGTACGTGCCGGCGGGTACACGATATCGACGGGAAAACTGCGGCCGGCGCTCGTCAGGCGCGGCGCATCGAGCCAGCGCGCGATGCGCTCGCCGTCGAGCGTCGCCGACATCACCAGCAGCCGCAGATCGGGCCGCAACGTGTTCTGCACATCGAGCGCGAGCGCCGCCCCCAGATCGCCGTGCAGATGTCGCTCGTGGAATTCGTCGAACAGGATCGCGCCGACCCCGGCCAGTTCGGGATCGGACTGCAGTAGCCGCGTGAGAATGCCTTCGGTCACGACCTCGATGCGCGTCGCCGCCGACACCTTCGCCTCGAAGCGAATCCGGTAGCCGACCGTCCCGCCGACCTCCTCGCCCAGCTGGCGCGCCATGAACTCCGCCGCCGCGCGCGCCGCGATGCGCCGTGGCTCCAGCAGCAGGATCTTGCGGCCCGCGAGCCAGGGCTGCTCCAGCAACGCCAGCGGCACCTGCGTGGTCTTGCCCGCGCCGGGCGGGGCTTCGAGCACGGCGCGGCTGCCGGCTGACAACGTCGCCAGCAGGTGCGGGAGGATTTCGACGATCGGAAAGTCGACGACAGCGGGAGTCTTCACCGAGATAGCCTAGCCGATATCCCTGCGGGCACGGCCACCGGGATCGCCCTGACAGCAATCCCAGTCCGGAATCGCCGCTCGCTCATTCGCGCTGGGCTTTCACCGCGCAGCGATCGACCCAACTCTTACCGCGAAATTCCTCGCTGTCCTTCACACCGTCCGCATCGGAGTCAGTTCATCTCGCCTGCTGCACCGTGCGACTGCGAGCAGCGCGGGCAGTGCGCATTTGAGAGAAATGGTTTCCATGTATTCACGCACTGAAGTGGTCGCCGGCCGAAAGGTCTGCCGACGGCCGTTTCACGGTTCCAGCCTGCCGCACGCCAGATCGACGGTTTCGCGGAACGTGTGGTGGTAGTGCTCGATGTCGTCGCCAGGAACCAGCTTTTCCCGCAGTACGTAAAGCAGCGCGTGCAACGCGAAGAAGAGGCGCGGATTGGAGTCCACGAGCGCGGCGTCCTGTTCCAGACGTCGTGCGACTTCGCCGCGCAGCGGCGCGAGGTCGGCTTCCGACCTGCTTTCCGCGGTGATCTGTACGACGACGGATGCCGTGCGACCGACGAGCGGTATTTCGAGCAGGCCTGCATCTTCCAACGCGACGCACATCGCGTAACGGTGGAAGCGAAACGCGTAGTCGCTGCCACGCAGCGCGCTTAGACTCTCGACCAAGGAATGACAAGTAAGTTCGGACATCGTCAGTAATCCAGGTACTGGACGTTCAACTCGTCGCTGAAATAGCGACAGACCGGACAGTGGTCTATCCACTTGCCGTGATCGGCGTCGCCGACCTTTCTCACGCGAAATACCGGCCCCATGAAGGCGCCGTCCACCAATCGGCCAGCGTCAGCGCGCTGTTGATGTTGCGCCGTTCGCAGCAGCCATCGCGCTCCGCGGCCATCAGCGCCGGCACCGCGTCGGCCGACGTGACGGTCACCTGTCGGCGGCTCAACACGAGTGCGGCGAAACGGCGCTCCTCGAACGCCTCCACCGCGCGCTTGGCGCCGTTCCAGCGCACCGCGCGCGCAGCGGTGAATCGCTCGAGGAAATCGCGCTCGAGCAGATCCGGATCGAACGGTGCCGCCGACAGGATCAGTCTGTCCTTGTCGTCCAGACGCAGATCGAGCGCGATCAGCCAGGGTTCGCCATAGAGGGCCGTATTGTCGTGCAGACGCGCGCCGCGGCCGTTCGACAAGGCATAGCGACGCGGTTTGGCCGAGGCCGGGCCTTGCCCACATCTCGCGATACACCCGCGTACTTTCGGGCAGGCCGTCCTCATAGCCGAAATCGACACCGCAGCAGATGCGCATTTCAAACCACGCCGTATTTCCGCCCTCCCCCAAAGGCATGAAGTCCTCGTAGACAATGCCGCAGACCCGACAAGCGTGTAACTCATTGCACATGGAAATTGTCGAGATTCGCCGGACCGAATTCAGTCAGGCACCTCCCGGAGCCCAGCCGAATGACGGCCGTAGCAGCCGGGCAGGCCGCGCGAAGCCTTCAGCAGGCCGTACACATGATCGACGCTGGCCACACTGGAAAAGTTCGCAACGCAAACGGCCACCGGTTGTCCCTGAGCTCGCCCGTCGTCATGCGCGTCGGCACGAGACGAAGTCGATCGCAAAAAGTAGCCGGCCCTCGCAATGAGGGCCGGCAAGCAGGGTCGTTCGTTGGCTTGCGACGCTTATTCGCACGTCAGGCCGTTGAGCTCCACCTCGCGACGGCGCCAGGTGTCACGCGTACCAGAGCCGGAAGGGCCACCTACGGCTGCGGCCGAGCCGTTGTAGCTGAATTTCATTTCGTAGCAGGTCGGGAATTCGAACGTGACCGTGCCCCAGCGCGTGGCCGACGCATTGCCGAAGTCACCCGCGAAGCCGCCGTTGGAGTTGTAGATGGTTTCCGCGACGACCGGGCCGCGCGTACCGGCCGGAATGCGCGCCGAACCGAACAGCCAGAACGGCAGACGGTCCACTCCATAGGTGAACCAAGCAAAGGTCAGCAGCTTGTCGGTCGTGCCCGACAGGTCGAAGACCTGGATCAGCATGCCCTCGCCCGAGTGTGCCGGATCGAACCAGTTGCCGGTCAGATAGCCCGTCACCGGAACGTTCTGGAACGCGGCCGGATAGCTCGCCGGGGTCGGGTTGTACGTCGGCACGTTGATGGTCTGCCCCGGATCACCCTGGAAGAAATTCAGCAGCGTCACGGTGAACGCATTGTTGAAATCGAAAAACGCGGTGCTCGACGAATTGGAGGCGAAGTTCTCGAGCACATAGGTCGCGCTGTTGATGAGTGCCTCGTCGGCATAGATGTGCGAGACCACCGTGTTGGTCTCGTCGGCGATGCGCACGAGCTTGAGGGAGTTGTTGCCCTGGGTCAGGCGCAGGCCGGGGAACAGCGGATAACGTACCGCGTTGCCTTCGTTGGCGACATCGCGATCGATGGCGAGCAGGGTGACCGCATCGTAGAACTGACCGCTGCTGCTGCAGGGCACCCGCCACACACGCACGGTGACGATTTCTTCGTAGAAGCGGTCGTTGTAGTTGACGTCGCGCGCCGCGAGAAGGATGCGCTTGGAGTAGATCGGCGTCGGGTCGTTCGATCCCGGCGGTGCCGGCAACGGGTAATGCATGCAGCTCGGTGCGTAGGCGCGATAAGCGTTCGCACTCGGCGTCAGTGCCTTGGTGCCGCCTTCATTCGTGCGCTTCGCGTTCGACTCACCGACGAGCAGACGGGCGGCCGCATTTTCTTTTGCGGCATTGACGCTGCGCTGCTGTGCCGCCTCGCCGGTGACGATGGTCCCGGCCGCAAACGCCTGCAACGCGACCATCGATCCGAGCATCAACAGCCCGGAAATGAATCCCAGTTTTAACTTGCGCATAACAATTTTCTCCCTAAATCCGTGCGAGCCGCGGATGTCCGCGAGAGTGTTGTGGAACGGATGAATTACCGGTGAACTTTTTCTGCCGTCAAGCGGTCGCGGCGCGGCCTGTCGGGCAACCGCTACAGCGACGCGTGGGGTTTCAGGATAATGGCCGGTCCTCGTTCGTGGCCATCCCCATGCAGCTCGTCGATATCGGCGCCAATCTGACTCACTCCTCGTTTCGACACGACTTCGATGCCGTACTCGCCCGTGCTCGGGCGCACGGCGTCGATCAGCTCGTCGTCACCGGCGCCAGCCGCGACGGCAGCCCGCAGGCGCTGGCGCTCGCACAGGCGCACCCCGGCCTGCTCTACGCCACGGCGGGCGTGCATCCGCATCACGCCGGCGAGTACGACGCCGACTGCGACGCGCTACTGCGCGAACTCGTCGCAGCGCCCGAAGTGCGCGCCGTGGGTGAGACCGGACTCGACTACCACCGCGACCTGTCGCCACGGCCTACCCAGCAGTTCGCCTTCGAGCAGCAATTGCAGATCGCGCTCGACTGCGGCAAGCCGCTGTTCCTGCACCAGCGCGACGCGCACGACGATTTCATGGCAATTCTGAAGCCCGTCCGCGACCGGCTCGCCGCGGTGGTCGTGCACTGCTTCACCGGAACACGCGCGGAGTTGTTCGATTACCTCGACCTCGACTGCCACGTGGGTATCACGGGCTGGATCTGCGACGAGCGCCGCGGCACTCACCTGCGGGAAATCGTGGGCAATATTCCGCTGAACCGGCTCATGATCGAGACCGACAGCCCTTACCTGCTGCCGCGCAACGTATCGCCGATGCCGAGTCATCGCCGCAATGAACCCATGTATCTCGCGCACATCTGCGCCGAGGTCGCACGCGATCGCGGCGAAAGCCTGGAGACGACGGCACAGGGCACCACGGCGACGGCGCGCGCGTTCTTCGGGATCTGATCGCCCTCGCGAGTTCCTGAAGCGCAGCGAACCGGGGAACCCGCAGGCGCGCAACGGGTCAGACGGCTCTGGCATCTTACGGCGGCACCTGCCGAGAACTCCTATGACCCGACCGACCCGCAGCCTGATCTGGATTGCCGGTTTCCTGGCCGCGATTGCCACGCTGGCCGCCCTGATCGCGCCGCGCCTCGCGCAGGCATTCCTGGCCAATCCCTATTTCAACGGCCTGATCCTGCTCGTGCTGCTGGCCGGTATTGCGGCCAATCTGCGCCAGGTACTCGCGCTGAATCGCGACATCGACTGGATAGAACACTACCGGCGCGCCAATCCCGAACGTCCGGCCGCCTGCAATCCGCGACTGCTCGCACCCATGGCGCGCATGCTGGCCGGCCGCGAGCGCGGCAAGCTCGCACTGAGCCCCAGCACGATGCGTACCGTGCTCGACGGCGTCTATCTGCGGCTCGAGGAAGCGCGCGACCTGTCGCGCTATCTGATCGGGCTCGCCATCTTTCTCGGCCTGCTCGGCACCTTCTGGGGACTGCTCGGCACGATCCGCGCGGTGTCCGATATCATCGGTTCGCTCGGTGCCGGCACCGACGCCGCCGCCATGTTCAGCTCACTCAAGGACCACCTGCGCGAACCGCTCGCGGGCATGTCGACGAGCTTCTCGACGTCCCTGTTCGGCCTGGCGAGTTCGCTGGTGCTCGGCTTCCTCGACCTGCAGGCAGGCCACGCACAGAACCGCTTCTACAACGAAATGGAAGAGTGGCTGTCCACCGTGACCAAGCTGTCGCCGGGCGGCGGCATCGGCGTGGAAGCCGATGCATCGGTGCCCGCCTATGTGCAGGCGCTGCTCGAACAAACCGCCGACGGGCTCGAGCGCATGCAGCGCGCGATCGTCGACAACGAACGCGAGCGTCGCGGCGCGAACGAACGGCTCGCCGAACTCAGTACCCAGCTCGCGCGCCTGGCCGAGTTCCTCAGTCGCGACGCACGCGAGCGCCACGCGGCGACCGAGGTGCAGGAGGATCTGCGCGCAGCCCTGAAATCGATCGCGGCCCAGCAGTCCGGCGGATCGGCACTGTCAGACGAATTGCGCAGCGAATTCCGCCTGCTGTCGCGCACGATCGCCGCGGCGCTGGACAGCCAGCGCCACACCGGCACCGAGCGACGCTAACCATGCGCAGCCTTGCGACCCGCCGCCGCGGCCTCGATATCTGGCCCGGTTTCGTCGACGCGCTCACGTCACTGATCATGGTGCTCGTGTTCGTGCTGCTGCTGTTCGCGATCGGCCAGTTCGTGCTGTCCGATTCGCTCGCCGGCAAGAATCGCGCGCTCGACGACCTGAATGCACGTGTCGCCGAGCTGGCAAAGACCCTGTCACTGACCCGGGACGCGAAGAACCGGCTCGTCGCACAGGTCAAGGAGCTGTCGGTTTCCCTGGGCAGCGTGACCGGAGAACGCGATCAGGCGCGTACCGAACTCACGGCCGCACAGGCCGAAGCGGCACAACTGAGCGCCGACGTGGCGGCGCTCGCGCAGCTCAAGAGCCAGCTGGAAAGCGACGTCGCGAAACTGGCCGGCGAACTCGGCCTGAGCCAGACCGAGGTAGCCAAAGGCAAGGAACTGTCGGCGCAACAGGTCGCGCAGATCGAATTGCTGAACCGGCAGATGGCTGCGTTGAACGCCCAGCTGACCCAGATCCAGGCCGCGCTGGATGTGGCCAACAAAGACATCAAGGCCAGGGACGTCAAGCTCGCCGAGCTGGGCAAGGAGCTCAATCTCGCCCTCGCCAACCGCGTGAGCGAACTCGAGCGCTATCGCTCCGAATTCTTCGGCCGACTGCGCGCCGCACTCGGCGATCGGGCCGACATTCGCGTCGTCGGCGACCGCTTCGTGGTGCCGACCGACATTCTGTTCGACACCGGATCGGCGGAACTGGGACCCGCGGCACAGGCGTCCATGGACAAGCTCGCCGAGACGGTGAAACTCGTCGCCGCCGAGATTCCGTCGAATCTCGACTGGGTGCTGCGCATCGACGGCCACACCGACGCACGCCCCATCCATACCGATCGATTCCCGTCGAACTGGGAGCTGTCGTCAGCCCGCGCGGTATCGATCGTGAAATACCTCGTCGTGCAAGGCATTCCGGCGCATCGACTCTCGGCCAACGGTTTCGGCCAGTTCCAGCCGCTCGACGCCGCGCCGACACCCGAAGCGTTTGCACGCAACCGGCGTATCGAGATCCAGCTGACGAACCGCTGAGCGGAGCGCGGGCCGCGCCAGTCGGCGCCGAACACATTCTGGTCGCGCCAGCTGTCTACTTCCCGGCCGGCTTGCGCGCAACGCCGGCAATCACGTACCGCGCAGGATTTCCGTCCAATCCGGATCGGCGCCCGGCCCAGGGATCGCCTGTACGGCGCGATTGCGCCCCTGATGCTTGGCCTTGTACAGCGCGGCATCGGCGAGACGCAGGCAGTCATCGAGGCTATGCGCCGTCGGCACATCCAGCCGGAACGGGAAAGCACAGACGCCAACCGAACAGGTCACCGCGAGCGGCTCGACCGCGAATACGAACGGGCGCCCGGCAATGCAGCCGAGCACGCGCTGGGCCGCCGCGGCGAGTCCGCCGCGATCGGTGTCCCGCAGCACGAGCAGGAACTCCTCGCCGCCCCAGCGCATGAGCATGTCGCCATCACGTGCCTGATGGCGCAACCGCGCGGCGATCTCGACGAGCACTGCGTCACCGACCGCGTGGCCGTGCACGTCGTTGATGCGCTTGAAATGGTCGCAGTCGACGAGCAGCAACCCGAGGGCATGGTCGCGGTCACCGTCTTCGCAGCGACGCAGCGCGCGGGCGCATTCCGCCGGCATCTGCAGCGAAAAATGACGCCGGTTCCAGAGGCCGGTCAGCGGATCGGTCAGCGACGCGTGCTCGAGACGGCGATTCGCCTCGGCGAGTTCGCGCGTGCGCATCGCAACTTCCTGCTGCAGACGCTGTGCGCGACGCGCCGTCGCCGCGCTGCGCCAGCGGCCCGCGAGCGCGCCCAAGGCGAGCAGCCCGAGACCGAAGCCGGCGAGCGCGACCGGTGTCTGCCACCAGGGTGCACGCAACCGGAACGGAATTTCGATCGGCTGCGCCTCGACCGCGAACGCATCGCGTGCGCGCAGGCGCAAGGTGTAGTCACCGGGCGGCAAACGGCTGAACTGGAATCGCGAGCCACTGCTCCACTCGGGACTGTGGTCGTGCAGTCCCCGCAATTCCGCGTTGTAACGGATTTCCTGCGGTCGCTCGAAGGCGAGTAGAGCGACTTCGGCGCGCACGCTGTCGTCGCCGGCCGCGAGCACGATGCCCGACTTCAGCGGCGTACCCCGCTCGGTAGCGGCGAGGCGCAGCCGCAGCGGTGACGGGGGACCTGCGGCGGACTCCTGCGCCGGATCGTAGAGCGCGAGCCCGTCGACACCGCCGGCCCAGACGCGGCCCAGCGCGTCCACGTGGCTCGCACGGTTGAACTCGAGCCCTGGCAACCCGTCTTCCATGCCGAAGCGCGTGACGTCGCGCAAGACCGGTTCGGCCGCGAATGCATCTGCGAAGGTGTAGCGCGTCACGCCGTCCGAGCCGAACACATAAAGCCGCCCGCGGGCATCCACCGCCTGCTGATAGATCTGCCCCGCCGGCCGCGCCTCGGCCGGCAATCGCACGCAGCGGATCTCGCCCCCCAGGTCGACACGCACGATGCCGCCGCGGCTCGCGACCCAGAGCGCGCTGCGCGCGCCGTCGCGCTGCAACTGGATGTCCAGAAGTTCGGGGCTCGGCAGGCAGTCGGCCGGCACTGACTGCCAACCTTCATCGCCACGCCAGGCAAGACCGGCCGACGTGGCGGCCCACAGTCGCTCGCGCGTACCGGTCGCGGGTGCGAGCAGCAGCTTGCGTACGGTCGGCGAACCATCGCTGACGGGCAGACGCTCCGGCGTGATGACGCCGTCGCGCAGCCATGCGAGGCCGTGCCGCGTAGCAATCCAGACGACGTGCCCTTCGTGCGTGTCCTGTGCTGCCACGTCGAGCACGGTAAGGCCCGGCAGACCGCTATTGTCGACGCTGAAGTGCCGGATGCTACCGCGCTCGAGGCCCAGCAGTCCCTGATCGGTCGCCAGCCACAGGGTGGCGCCGTCGCGCCGCATGGCGAACACGGTGCTGCGCTCGTAGGGCCTGGGCAGGAAGCGCTGCCACGCGCCACCCATCCAGCGCGCCGGCCCTTCGACCGTGCCTATCCAGGGCGACTCGACGCCATCGGGAAACACGACCGAACCCACGCCGAACACGACGCGATGCGGCAAGCCATGGCGTTCGTCGAGCGCCGCCCAGCGGCCCGGCTCGCGACGCACCACACCTGACGAGGTCGTGCCCAGCCATAGCACGCGACGCGATTCGGCGGCGCCGGTTTCAAGCAAGCTGCGTATCCCGTCTTCCGGCAGGCCCTCGGCACGCGTGGTCAGGCGCACCTGGCCGTCCTCGCGCACCTCGGCCAAACCGGCGCGCGCGAGGCCGACACGTAACACCGGCGTACCGTCGCGTTCGCGGCTCGGCAGCAAAGGCGCCGCCGTACCTTCCGGAAACCCTGTGCTCGCGTCGTAGACCACGAGCGACTCTGCCGTGAGCCGAGCAAGACCGCGGCCGGTGCCTATCCACAGGTCGCGTCCGCCCGGGCCACCCCAGAGCGCAAGACCGCGGATCGCGTCGTTCGGCAGTCCGTCGGCCTTGCCGACGTGCCAGTCAGACAGCGTCGCGCGCCCCTCCGGGTCGTCGAGGCGGTACAGCCCGGCGTCGTTCGTGCCGATCCACAGCGCAGCACCATTCGGTCCTTCGCCCGCGAGCAGCACCGCCGCTTCGAGCGGCTCAGTCGCGGCGATCACCTCGCACGCGGCGCGCTCGCAGCGATAGATGCCACGCGGTGTGCCGGCGTAGACGCCATCCGCATGACGCGGCAGCAGGGCTTCGAGCGGCAGCTCCAAGGGCAGGCCGGAAAGCGCCTCGATGCGACCGTCGGGATCGCGGCGCCAGAGCCCGACGCTGTCGGTGCCGATCCACAGCGCGCCGTCGTCAGTGGACGCCAGGTGCGTCACATAGGGCCGCACGCCAGCCCGTTCCGGCAGTGCGAGACGTGTCCAGTTGCGGCCGTCGAACTGGGCGAGGCCATCCTCGGTGCCCGCGTAGACATAGCCGTCGCGATCCTGGGCCAACGCGTTGATGGTGTTCTGCGGCAAGCCATCGGCCGTGCTGTAGCGACGCAGCGCGATCCAGTCGAGCCGTTCGCGCGATGCCGGCGCCGGTCCATCCACGCGCGGAGGTGCGGCCACCGCCAGCGCCGGCAGCAGCAGCGCGAGACATGCGATTCGCCGCCGGTCAGGCCGCAGCCGGCCGCGCATGACACTGTTCCACGGCAGTGCGAATCACCTCGACGCCCGCATCGTCGCGGTGCGCGCATTCGCTGAGCACGCGCCGGAACCCGCGCGCACCCGGCAATCCCTGATACAGCCCGAGCAGATGCCGCGTGATGTGCTTGAGCAACGTGCCCTGCGCAAGTTCGGCTTCGACATACGGCAGCAGGCGCTCGATGACCTCATCGCGCACCGGCAGCGACTCGCCGTACAGCAGATGCTCGATGCGCGCGAGCACATACGGATCATGATAGGCCGCGCGTCCGAGCATGACGCCGTCGACGTGGCGCAGGTGCCCGGCCACCGCCTCGACGGTCGTGATGCCGCCGTTGATGACCACGCACAAATCCGGAAACGCGTTCTTCAACGCATAGACGCGCTCATAGTTGAGCGGCGGAACTTCACGATTCTCTTTCGGCGACAGGCCCTTCAGCCAGGCCTTGCGCGCGTGCACGATCAACACTTCCACGCCAGCCGCGATCATCCGCTCGGTGAACAGCTGCAGGTCGTGATAGTCGTCCTGCTCGTCGACGCCGATGCGGCACTTCACCGTGACCGGAATCCGCACCGCCGCGCGCATGGCCGAGACACAGTCGCCGACCAGCGCCGGTTCGCGCATCAGGCAGGCGCCGAAACGCCCCGACTGCACCCGATCGGACGGACAGCCGACATTGAGGTTGATCTCGACATACCCCGCGTCCTCACCCATCCGCGCGGCGTGCGCGAGTTCCGCCGGATCGGACCCGCCGAGCTGCAGTGCCACCGGCTGCTCGAACGCACTGTGCCGCAATAACCGTGCGCGATCCCCATGGGCCAGCGCCGCCGAGGTCACCATCTCGGTGTAAAGCCGCGCATGCGGCGACAGCAGCCGATGAAAATACCGGCAGTGCCGGTCGGTCCAGTCCATCATCGGGGCGACGGAAAGGCGCCAGGCCTCACGAGCCAACGGCCCGCTCCTTCCCACTCCGCTGGATGCACCGGATTCCGACATACCTTAGGCCCCTGCGCCGCAATCAACATGTTAGCGCGAGGGCGAAAGGAATTGAGCGGCCGGCGGCTCCCCGGCAGCAATTTCGGCGACCGCGGGTGCGCCGTCAACGAGCCGACTCGCGAGATTCAACATTGACGGGCGCAGTGGAGCCGTCTGGCGTGAACGCGTGCCGGCGCTATCCTTGCCCCTCCTCGAATCTTCAGGCTGTCCGATGCAATCCGTTACTTGTGAGCGTTGCGGGCAACGCACGCCGCCCTACGACTCCGTCCATTACGGCAACGCCGAGGGCAACTATCGCCAATGGTGCATTGCCTGCGTCAATCACGATGCGGCGCTGCGCATGGGTATTCACGGATTCGAGCACACGAGCTTCGCGCCGGTGTGCATCCGCGATGCCCGCGGCGTGGAGCACACGTTTCATTTTCGTGTCCGCTTGCCCGGCGATCTCGCAATCGATGCCTTCGAGCTGGTCGACGGCTCGCCAGGCGGCTACCAGTTCCAGATCATGCAGGACGCCGATACGGATCCCTGGGTATTGCTCGGGCGCCTGATCGAACGAATCCGCCGCGCGCTGAGCCTCGCCCATCTCTCCGAAGACCGGCTCGGCCTGGGCATCAGCGAACGCCGCGTGCGTGGCCGAATCGAGGCGGAAATGGATGGACATTCCTATCTGCCGGTCCTGGACATCGATGGCCGAGAGATCTCCTGGGATGCATTCGGACGCAGGCTGACGGCATTCGCTGGCTGGCAATTCAGACTCGAATGCTTCGATCGATCGGAGGAGGTCTGATGCCTCTGCAGGCAATCGCGAGCGAGCTGGCAAAGATCGGTGACAAGGCGGGCTTCGTCAGCGTGCGCAGCGCGGCCGCCAATGATCTTGCGCTCGACATCGCCGGGATCGGCCGCATTCGTCTGCCGGTGAGCCCGACGACTGCTCGCAAGCTCATCGAGCTCGCACGGCCCGCACGCCATGGCTACAAGAACGAGACACGTCTGGATCGCCGCGTGCGCGATACGTTCGAGATCAGCGCAAACCGGATCACATTTGCCGGCAGCGCATGGCAGCGCAGGCTCAGCACTCAGTTGGAGCACATCCGCCGCGATCTTGGCTTGACCGGAGGCCGCAGACTGCGTGCGGAACTACACAACCTTCTGATCTATGCGCCCGGGCAATTCTTCGTCAGCCACCGGGACTCGGAGAAGGACGATGCCATGGTCGCTTCCCTGGTGGTAGGGCTGCCATCGAGGTTCAGCGGTGGTGCAATGGTCATCGAACACCGCGGCGAAAGAACCACCGTCCGCGGTTCGGCCAGCAAGCTCACGTTTAGCGCCTTCTATGCCGATTGCCCGCACGAAGTGCTGCCGGTCAAGGAAGGCTACCGTCTCGCTCTCACTTTCAACCTGCTGCTCGACGGCGAGCCCGACGCGACGCCGGCATCGAGCCCGGGCCGGACCCGGCTGACTACGCTCGTCAACCGCTATTTCGCGACGACACCGCCACCGCGCCGGGAAGGCGACGCCGGCCGGGGTGCGCCGGACCGTCTGATCTACCTCCTCGACCACCAGTACACCCAGCGTGGATTGGACCTCAAGCGACTCAAGGGAGCCGATGCCCTGCGTGCTGCGGAATTGCAGGCGATCGCCGCCGCCACGGAGAGCGACCTCTGCCTCGCGCTTGTCGATGTGCACGAAACGTGGAACTGCGACGCTGGATTCGACGGAAGCTGGCGCGGTCGAAGCTACTACGACGATCCGGACGAAGAAGACGTCGATGATCCTGACGAAGATGGCCCAGACACGCACGAACTCACCGACCTGATCGACAGCCAGGCGACGCTGCAGCACCTCAAAGCCGTCAGCGGCAAAGCGCCGACGATGACCGCCGAAATAGACGGGCGAGAGCTCTGCTACACGAAACCCTCTGTCGAGTTCGATCCGTTCGAGTCCGAGTACGAGGGCTTCATGGGCAATTACGGCAACACGATGGAGCGCTGGTATCACCGCGCGGCCATCGTGCTGTGGCCCCGCAACCGCGGCTTCGTCATGCGCGCGAAAGTCGAACCGCGCTGGGCACTCGGCGAGGTAATGAAAACGCTGAAGGCTCAAGGGAGCGTCGCCGCGATCGAGCAGGCCTGCACACTGGCGCCGTTCTGGGCGCAGTCCGTACGCCTCACCAACGACAATAGCCTGTTCGAACGAGCGCTGGATGTCGCTGCGGAACTGGATGCGCCGGCCCTGGCCGTAACGCTGCTGATGCCGTTCTCACTGATACAACTCAAGGCGGAGCTGGCGTCACGCGTGCTGCGCTGCGTTGAACGCCACGGCCTGGCCTGGAGCCAGGCCATACTGGCGCACTGGCAGCCGCCCGCCATCTCGACCGAACGCGAACGGCTTGCCTGGGAGTCAAAGGAACTTCCGGGCCTGTGCCGCGCGCTGCGCGCTGGCGACGACGGTGACGCTGACGGGAGCAAGCTCGCACGCTCCGTTCTGCAACAGGAGTGGAAGTGGCTGGCCACGCAATGGCGAACACGTCATCGCCTGCAGGCTCCGCCCGAGCGGGAAGTGGCTCTGACTGAGCTCAGCAAGCCGCTTTTGGGCGTCATCGAAGCCGCGCTGACCGTCCAGCACGACGATGTGCGAACCACGGTCTTCGCCGCACTCACCGAGTCGCAAGATGACATGCCGACTACGCCGGCGCTCGCACTGGGCATTCTGCGCGCGGCTCATGCACATTCGAGCAGGAAAACATGCCTGGCGCTGACGCCACTACACGCGTATTGGCATCGACGGCTCGGGGCATTGCTCGCGCAGGCGCCCCGGCGCTCTGATGACTGGTCGATCGCCCAACCCTTGCACTGCAACTGCAAGTTCTGCAGCACGATGAGTCGCTTCCTGAAAGACCCCAAGTCGATCCGCCATGAGTGGCCGCTGGCCGAAGAGCACCGCAGGCACATTCATCGCACCATCGAATCTCACGCGCTTCCACTCACGCACACGACCCGACGCAGCGGCCGGCCGTACGTGCTGGTGCTGGAGAAAACACGGGATCTGTTCACCCGCGAAGCGAAGCAACGCAGTATCTGGCAACACGATCTCGACTGGTTGAGCCGCTTAACCTGAGCTCCGCGACGGCTTCGGGCACGTCGAGCGGCGCACCGGGTGAGGGACGGCAAGTAGTGCACTTCACCTTGCACAAGCGCCTCGGCACGATCGACATGCTGGTGCACGCGGTCGCCGACTCGAACCTCGGCGACCGCCGCGGCAATGCTGCGCTCATTGACGGCATCTTCAAGAGCGAGGAAGCCGTCGTGCTGCACCTGCTCGAGGACTGGCGCATGGCCGTCGACACGCGCAACCGCGCGGGCCAGACCGCTGCCTTGTTTGCCGCGCTGTTCGGCAGGACACAGTTGGTAGACTGGCTGGCCGCGCGCGGCGCCGATTTCGCGGTCGCGGCCGGCCAGACCCCACGGAAACTCGCGCTGCAGCAAGGCAAAGCGGCGCTCGCACAGCACATCATCGAACTCGTGGCGACGAAGCCGGTGGTGCCGCACTGACCGTCAACACCGCGCTCAGGATTGCGGTTCGCGCTCGGCACCGGGCGGCGGTGCTGACCACGTGAGCCGCAGGCGACTCGCGGCCGCGCGCCAGCGCACGCCGAGCCATAGGGCAGCTGCAAACCCGCGGTTAAGCCACGCGCTTCGACCCCGGAACAGCACCGGGCAGATCAGTCGCGCGGCGAACAGCAGATGCTCGTGCCGATAGCGGCGATACAGCGCAGCGTCATAGCGAATCGCAGTCGCGCCTCGCCAATAGCACAGCGGCGCGGCATCGTCGGCGAGCCAGGCAGCGAACAGGATCTGGTCGTCGCTCAGCTCGAGCATGCGCCCGATACCGACGCGCAGTCGCTGCCACAGCGTCAGTGGCGCATGCTGCAGTTCCACGTCCAGCAATGCGCGGAACATGCCGTAGTGGCGCGCCTCGTCGAGTGCGAGCGTATGCAGCACCGCGCGCCCGGTTTCGTCGCCACAACTGTCGCGCAATACGCGGTAGAACGTGCTGGCGAGCGCTTCGACGATGCAGCGTGCGACGAGTTCGCCAGCGACCGAGCCGCGTACCGACTCACCGTCGCAAACGTGATACTCGACGCCAGCGAGATAGGCGGTCATCGCGCGATCGAACGCGAATGCGGTACTGACCTCGCAGAGCCTTCGCAGTGCGCGGCCGTGCTCTCGCTCTTCGCGGTTCCAGGCATCGATCGCGTCACGCCACTGCGGCCCACGTGCGGCGAATACGGCGCGCAGGTAGTCGCCATACTGATCGGCACGGGACTCCACCAACGCGGTAGTGCGCAGGATGAGGGAGAGATCGTCGTCGTAGCGCTCCGGCACCACGCGTGAGTACGGAAAATCGGTTGCCTGCCAGGGCCGCGCGGCCGGTTTCAGAAAGCGCATGAGTGGACTCCGCTGGGGGAGTCCGACCTTGCGTCGACGTTGCGGACGCAGCGCGGCCGGGACACGGACGAATCCGGGCACGAGGCGGCATGATTCGGGCAAAGCGCCGTATGATCGACGCCCAGCTGCGCGAGGCACGTCATGGACGCCCGCTATTTCCGCACGCCGGCCGAGTTCCGGCACTGGTTGAACACGCACCACGCCACGGCGACCGAGCTCTGGGCCGGCTATCACAAAGTCGGCAGTGGCGTGCCGAGCCTGACGTGGCCGCAATCGGTCGACGAAGCGCTGTGCTACGGCTGGATCGACGGCCTGCGCCAGCGTATCGACGATGTGCGATATCGCATTCGCTTCACACCCCGGCGCAGCGGCGGCATCTGGAGCACGGTCAACCTGCGGCGCTTTGCCGAACTCGATGCCGAGGGCCGCATCGCGGCAGCAGGACGTGCGGCCTTTGAAGCGCGCCGCAACGATCGCACCGCAGTCTACAGCTATGAGCGGCGCATCGACGCGCTGCCGCCCGCACAGCGCGCCGCGCTCGAGGCGAACCGGCCCGCCGCTGCGTACTTCGATGCGCAAGCCGCGTCGTACCGGCGCGCCTGCTGCAACTGGGTGGTCAGCGCGAAGCAGGAAGCGACCCGCACGCGGCGCCTGCAGCAGCTCATCGACCATAGCGCGCGCGGGCAGACCCTGCCGCAGTTCACGCGGCGCTGATGGGTCACTCCTGGCCCTTGAACGGCCGGCGCTGCGGCGCTTCTTCTGGGGTCACCCGCGTGAACACTTCGCGGATCAGCGCGTTGACCGCCGGCAACCGGTGGCGCAGCCAGACATGGCTCGCATGCGCCTGCGCGCCAAGGGACGCCTTCGGCTCCGCCGCCGTGCGGCCGAAACTGAGTTCGTCGCAGCCGAGCGCGATGGCATCGTCGATCAGGCACTGCAGCAGGCGCAAATACAGCGGAACGGTCGCGTTGACCGCATAGTCGAGACCCACGTAGTAGCCGAGCGCGCGCGTGCCGTCCTTGATCGTGGTGATGAACCCCACGATGTCCGTATCGTTCCGGATCAGCGTGCAGCGCATCCGCTGCGGCCCCGCGAGCTGGGCGAGGGCGCCGAAGTAACCAGCCGGCAGCGCCGACAGTCGCGTGCTGGCACGCTGCTCGACCGCGCTGTAGAGCGCATGCAACCGGGCGTCGTGCGCCATGACGTCGACCTCGCGCTCGACGCGGTAGCCGGCCTCCTCGACCTGCTTGACGATCTTCTTGGCCTTGCTGCGGTAGTTCGAGTTGAGATCGGCCAGATAACCGGCGAAGTCCTTCCAGTGCGGACGTATGGCCATCGCCATTTCCGGTTCGGTAGCCAGCGGACGGTAGCTGAAGTCGCGCAGCGGCGTCGCTGCCGCACTGCGGGCGTCGTCGAGGTCTTTGATCATCACGTAGTCGACCTGCCCGTGCAGCCGGTCGGCACGACGGATGCGATACAGGGCCTCGGCGACGCCGTGCCAGAGCCGTGCGGGATCTTCGTCCGGCGCGAACGCGAGTCCGTGGAATCCGCTGGACACGAGGCTGCCGCAGACCAGCAGACGGGTGCGCATGTGCTCCAGGGCTTTCTTGCGCACACGCGATTCGGGCAGGTTTGCGAGCTGGTTGCCGCGCACGTCGAGTACCTGTGCGGCCAGCGCGACGATGGGACGCCCGTCGCGGTATACAAGCGCGTGGCGCAACTGCATGCCTTCCGGACGGTGCCGTTCGAGCAGGCGCCGGTAGTCACGCGTCATGAAGAACGATGCGTCGCGCGTGAGCGCGTCCCAGTGCTCGGGGTTGAGGAAATCGACGCGGTCAGCCAATGCGCAGTCGAGTCCGCCGGGAGCCGCCCGTTTCTGGTGCCGCTGCAACGCCGCCTTGATGCCATCGACAGCGCCGCGTAGTCCCTCGCCCATGCCCCGTCTCCCCATTTTCAGGGGTCGAGTCTAGTCAATTCGCACGACCGCAGCAGCGCCGCCGGCGCGTCCGATCGACCGTCCGTCGCACTCGGCTGGCCCCAACCCGGGATCGCAGGAGCCCGCAGGTGTCCGGCGAGGGCGCTGGGCCGGTGGCGCGCAACCGGCTGACTTGGGGGGATCGGCCGCGCGTCACGTCACAGGTACGACCAGCGATGCAGACGACGGCCGGCAGTGCTCCCGTGAGTGTGCACTGCACGACCGCCGGCTGCATCGAGCGGCATTCTGCGCTCGGGCTCGCGGCGAAGTGCCGGGGCCGCCCGTCAACTTTGGTGCCGCGTACCGGGAGCGACATGTCGTTCGTTCACGAACCCGGAGCCTTGGTTTCGGTCCAATCGGCCGCAAAGCGTGGTGTGCCAGCGTGCGGCGCCCCCCGGGAGCGGTCGCGGCGGGTAGTGCCGCCAGGCGCCGGGCGCGCCGGCACACACGCCCAGCTCAACCATTTTGGAGATATGCATATGTTGAAAAAAATTCTCTGCGCAGCCCTGATCAGTGCCGGCATTGGTGCCGCACAGGCCGGCGAACCCGGCTTCTACGTCGGCGGCGGCATCGGCCAGGCACGTTTCGATGACAGCCTGACGGACCAGATTCGCAGCGCGTATGCGAACAATTCCGGTTATTCCTTTGTGTCCGGGCGCATGACCGACGACACCGACGAAGCCTGGAAGCTGTTTGGCGGCTACCGCTTCCTGCCGTGGCTCGGCGTCGAGTTCGCCTGGGTCGAACTGGGCGAAGTCGGCAGCAACTACGTGCTGCATTCCCAGGTACCGGCGACCAACGCCAATGCGAACATCTTCGGCCACTACGACATCGGCGGGCCGAGCGCCACCGTGTTCGGCGAGCTCGATTTCAATGACCGCACCTCGGGCATCCTGCGCGTCGGCCTCTACAACGCGCAGGTCGACTATGAAGAGACGGGCACGGGTGCCGACGGCCTCGCGCACCGCTTCAGCAACAGCTCCGACAATACCAAGCTGACCTACGGCCTCGGCCTCAACGTGCGCATCAACCCGAACTGGGACGTGCGTCTGGACTGGGACCGCTACACCGACGTCGGCCGTCGTTTCGGCCTGGAAGACGATACGAACGGCCGCTTCGACCACATCGATTTCGTGTCGATGAACCTCGCTTACCGCTTCGGTCAATAAGCAGCCCCGCACACCGCTGTCGCGTACGCACTGGCGTCGCGGCGGCGGTGTGTCTGCGCTCGTCGGTGGCGAACGCCCACCACTGGAGCGACATCCACCATGGCCCTAACCCCGTGGCCGGGAGGCCGGCGTTGTATGCCGCCACCCACCCCGACGGAGCACGACCATGCGCAGTTCCCGCCTGACTATCGCGATCAGCTTCGCCCTCACGCTGGGCCTTGCCGCCTGCGCGCAAAAGAGCACCACCTCGGCCGATGCCGGCGGGAAACGCGACGCCATCGGACGGCATCAGCCCGCTGACGCCCCGGAACGCAGCGCCACGCTCGCCGAGAGCAAGACCGAGGCGCCTCGAATCCAGCAGGCCCGCGAAGAATTGGCCGCGGGACGCGTCGATGCGGAGAAGGACGCATCGGTCGTCGTGGAAGCCTCGAAGCCCATGAGCATGGCGGCCCCCGCAACACACACGGCACCGGCAGCGCCGGCCGAGCCGAAGAAATACGTCACCGGCAATCCGGCCTTGATGCGCTATCGGTCCGCTCAGGCCATTGCAGGGACCGCAGCCCAGGCACCCGGGTATGCGCAACCGGCCAACACCGAGCGCTATCAGGACCACGCCGACAATCCGCTGCAGATCACGCAGGAAAATCCCGTCTCCACGTTCTCGATCGACGTCGATACGGGCAGCTACACCAACGTACGCCGCATGCTCGCGGCCAACCAGCTGCCGCCAGCCGACGCAGTCCGCGCCGAGGAGTTCCTCAATTACTTCGACTACGGCTACGTGCCGCCGCAATCGCGCGGCACGCCGTTCAGCGTGACCACTGAATTCGCCGCCGCACCGTGGAATGCGCAGCGCAAGCTGCTGCTCGTGGGCATCAAGGGCTACGAACTGCCGGCCACGGATCTGCCCCCGTCCAACCTCGTCTTCCTCATCGACACATCGGGCTCGATGAATTCGCCCGACAAGCTGCCGCTGCTCATCGACGCGTTCAAGCAGATGGTGCCGAACCTGCGCGCGCAGGACCGGGTGTCCATCGTCGTCTATGCGGGTAGCGCCGGTCTCGTGCTCGCACCGACGCCGGGCAACCAGCATCAGCGCATTCTCGACGCGCTCGACGGACTGTCGGCCGGCGGTTCGACCAACGGCGGCGCCGGCATCGCGCTCGCCTATGCAACGGCCCGGCAGAATCTGATCAGGGGCGGCGTCAATCGCGTCGTGCTGGCCACCGATGGTGATTTCAACGTCGGCACGACCGACGACGAAGCCCTCAAGACGCTCGTCGCGCGCGAACGCGAGCACGGCGTGGCACTGACCACGCTCGGCTTCGGTGCCGGCAACTACAACGAGCAGCTCGCCGAACAGCTCGCCGACATCGGCAATGGGAATCACGCGTACATCGACAGTCTGGCCGAAGCACGCAAGGTGCTCGTGGCAGAAGCCGGAGGCACGCTGTTCACCATCGCCAAGGACGTGAAGATCCAGGTCGAGTTCAATCCGGCAGCGGTCGCCGAGTATCGCCTGATCGGCTACGAGAACCGCCAGCTGCGGCGCGAAGATTTCAACAACGACAAGGTGGATGCCGGCGAGATCGGCGCGGGCCACGACGTGACCGCCCTGTACGAGCTGACCCTGGTCGGCGACGGCGGTGCGCAGGTCGACCCGCTGCGCTACGGCAGTGGCGACACACCGGCCAGTCGCATCAGCGCCGACGAAATCGCGTTCGTGAAGTTGCGCTACAAGCAGCCCGACGAAGACACGAGTCGCCTGATCGAACGACCGCTGCGCCGAAGCGAGCTGCAGACCGTCGCCAGCGAGCGCCTGCGCTTCGCCGCTGCCGTTGCCGCCTTCGCCGACAGCCTGCGCGGCGGCACCCACCTCGGTGACTTCAATCTGGATCGCATCGCCCAACTGGGCCGCACGTCACGCGGCAGCGACACCGGGGGCCATCGCGACGAGTTCGTGCGTCTCGTCGAGACCGCGCGCCGGCTGAAGGCGGGCGACAGCGAACCCGAGGTGGCGGTGATTGCGGACTGAGGCGACGCGCGGAACTGAAGCGGATTTGTGCGCGGGGGCATCAAACGGGCCCCCGTTGCTCGCAGGCCGGGCAACTCAGCGTGCACACCGGCCTGCGCACCGATTGAGCGCCGTATCACGTCAGGTCACAGGCGCCCGCACCGCGTGCTCGGCGCAATAGCTCCGCACTGCGTCTCCCAGCGCCGCCCGGATCACATCGCACACTTCGCCAACCACCAACCGGTCACAGGTTGGCCCGGCATAGCGCGGATCGTGCGCAATGATGTGCAGCATCGCGCTCGCAGGTTCCCAGCCCGCCGCCCTGAGTACCTGCGAAAAACCATCGACGTGGGTACCGTGCAGCGGCGTGCTGCGCCCGTTGACCCAGCTTTGCCATCGACATCGTTGCGTGGGTGCCTGAGCAAATCCGATGGCAGCAGCATCAATGCCGTAGTTTCCGTACCGGCCATGCCAGCGGAAGGCGGGACGACTGCGCCAGGCATACTGTTGTTCGGCAGTAGGCTCGCACATCACGTGCAGCAAATCGCACAGGCCATTCGGCGCGACGAAGATTTCGCGGCCGCAACCAACGACGAGGCCGGAAAACAGATGCGCCGCACGCCACAGCGACGAGCGCAGCAGACCAGTGCCAACGGGTGAGTCTCCGAAAATCAGCGAGTCGGGGCGCAGTCGGTATTGCGTGCCGCGTCCGTCGCCTTGCACCACGGCCTGTGGCGGCGTCACGGGCTGGCCGTGCTCGAACGACTGTTCCCAGCAGATCCCGTTTCTGAAACTCCGACATACAAGCGACTCGCACGCAGCGTTGATTACGGCGATACCGACCCCTCTGCGTCTATGCAGGTGCACATGAGGTACGCCACCGTCTGCAGTGGCGGTGAAATGGGCATCGACGAAACAGCGCTCCGCAAGCGATTCCCCTGCGATCGGGCCGGCGACATCGAACGGCAGTCCTGCGCCGTCGTCCGACACCTCGATCCAGCCATCGTCATGGAGAGACACGTCGACCCGCGTACAGGAGCCACGCAGAAATTGATCGATCGCGTTCGAAACGAGCTCGTCGACCAGCATTTGCAGACGCCCAGGCCCCTCGTTGCCGAAATACATCCCGGGACGCCTCGCGATTGCCTGCTGCAACGATAGAACTGTCGTTCCCTTCATCGCCCCGCTCGCGGTTGTCACAATGCGTCACCGTAGCAGAAGCGTGTCGGGACGCAGCAAGCGACACCCTCGGAGTCGTCGCGTCCAGCGGGTCAGTGTCGTGTCGCCCCAGCATCGGCGCACGTCGTCCCTGGCGTTTCTCGAAGTTCCCACACCCGGCGACGTAGCGCGCTGCCGCTCATCGGCATGGGGAGCTAGTCGGAACGGCCGGCGGCGACCATGGCGGCACGCGGCGCAGCGGGTGTTCCAGCGGCGGCGCGCAGCAACACGCTGCGGCAAAACCGGCGGACTGATAGGCCGGCCGCACGTTCCCCGCTTGTACGCAAAGTGCACATTCACCCGAACGCGCACGTGTCCTTAGGGGAACCCACATGACTGTTCGCACCCGTTCCGGCCGTCTGACGGCCGCATTGACCCTGACCGCGCTCGCACTGTACGCCGGCACGGCCAGCGCCGCCCTGCCGCTGCGCGCGGCTGATCCCGCGCCGAGTGATCGCCTCGACCAGATCTACTATGCCCAGCCCCACAACACGTACCTGCACAGCGACAAGCTGACCAACTGGCTCGATGCGGGCTACCGCACCGTGGAGATCGACGTGATCGACAAGGGCGACTGGGAGCTCGATCCGAAAGGTCCGTATGTGGCGCACAGCATCAACCCGGGCAATCAGAACTGCAGCGCGGCGAATGACGACCGCCTCGGTGACTGCCTCGACGACATCACCGCCTGGATGGGACGGCAGACGGATCTGCGCGTGCCGCTGCTGGTTTTCGTCGACATGAAGGCGAATGCCGACCCGGCCAGCGCGTGGAAACCGGACGAGATCAAACTGCTCGACACGTTCATCCGCGACTACCTGGGCACGCGCCTGTATACCTACGGCAACCTGACGGCCCATCTGAGCCCGAACGGCAACCGCGAGGGGCTGAAAAGCAAGGGCTGGCCGACGATCGACGCGCTCAAGGGCAAGATCATCGTGGTGTTCACCGGCGGCTATCTCGGCGACGTGAATGCGCGCATGAACTCGGCGCGCAAGCTCATGAACGAAGGCGGCTACGGCGGACCGACCGCATTTCTGTGCCCGGACGTGGACAGCGGGGATCCGGACGAGATCTCCGGCGCGATCGACGGCATCAGCGCAGCCGACTCGGCTTACTTCTTCTGCGCCAACATGAATGCCGGCGACAACGACCAGTATGTGCTGAATCGTTCGGCGCAATGGCGGCAGCTGATTCACCAATGGGGCGCGGCCGGCGCATTCAGCAGCCTGGACTACGCGTGGAGCTACATCTCGGTCGCGCATGGTGCCAGCGCAATCGGCTGGGACGTGACTGAGTCGCTGACCGACGCGAGCGTGTTCCGGCCGAACTGGCTCGACAGCATCCCCCTCGTGGGAAAGCGCCGCAGCCTTCCAGGCTATTTCACACTGCGCACGCATTTCGCGAACCAGTGTGTGGACGTGAAAGGCAGTGCCTGGAAGAACGGCACCGCGCTGCAGCAGTACACCTGCAACGACACGGATGCGCAGAAGTTCGTCTACACGGCCGAGGGCCAGCTGCGACCGAAAGGCGACACCGACTACTGCGCCGATGTCGAGGGCGGCAAGGGCAAGCAAGGGGCAAAGCTTAACATCTGGGACTGCGATGCCGGCGAATCGGAGAAGTGGGCAATTTCCCCGAGTGGCCTGTTTGCCAACCGCGCGGGCAGCTGGGGCTACTGCATGGATGTCACCGGCGGCAGTTCGTCGTCCGGCACGCGGCTGCAGCTCTGGGGCTGCAGCGCGACCAATGTGAATCAGCAGTTCGATCCGCGCGAGGTACCGGATTTCTGAACCGGCCGGTCCGAGACGGGGCGGCGCCACGGGCGCCGTCCCCGCAGTTCATCAACGCCAGCGGCGATCGACCGTGAACACGGCCTCGCAGCCTTCATCGACCCAGATGCCGGCACGGTTCCAGCCCCAGGTGCGGCCTTCGACGCAGGGCGAGCCGGAGATCTGCCGCGCGATGCGCACGTCGCTACCACGCCCCGTATCAACCTGACAGAGGTTGTAGCCGAAATTGTGGCTGCCGCAGCGCACGTTGATGCGCTGGTCCCAGCCGTCGCCCGGGCGCCAGTCACCGTGGCGATCACCTCGGCCGTCGTTGTAGCGGCCGCCCCTGCCGTCATCGTAGCGACCACCGCGATCATCGTCGTAACGACCGTCGCGCCCCCCGTCATGGCGGCCACCGCCACGCCGCTCGACGCGGAAAATCCCTGCGCACCCCTGGTCCACCCAGACCCCCGCACGGTTGTAGCCCCAGGTGCGCCCTTCGATGCAGTTGCTGTTGGAGATCTGATCGACAAGATAGACGCGGCCGCCACGGCCGGTGTCGACCTGGCAGAGGTTGTAGCTGAAGCCGCGACTTTCGCACTGGAACTCGATATCACGATCCCAACCGTCGCGCTGCGCCGCTGCCGGCATTGGGCCGAACGATAGAGTGGCCGCGACCACCCAGGCGGCGCGACGTAGGTATGCATTCATTGCTGTCTTCTCCCCTCGATCACCGGAATCGTGTCCGGCGGACTGTGGCCCTGCATCGGAATCCGATGCCGCAGCCGATCCGGCCGCGTACTGCGCACGCGACCGCAGGCGCTGTTTTACCACTGCCGGCACGCGCCGCGTGACGACTCGCCTCACACGAGCGCGACGCGACGCCGATGCCCGGTTACACCGCCCGCTGTGCCTACAGATGCGCGAAGTGGTCGGGCCGGTCTTGCCAGCGGTCGTGCAGCCCGTCGACGTAGGTGATCGGCGCGCCGGCAAGCACTTTCTCGTCGACATCGGTCAGGCAGCCGAGATTCACACCGTACATTTTTCCGATCGGCGTGTCGTTGCCGACGCCGAACGCACGCACCCCGCAGTGCCGGCAGAAAAAGTGCTGGTTCTTGCGGGTATTGAACCGGTATTCGGTGAGCTCCGCCTCGCCCGTCAACAGGCGGAACTCGCCTTCGCGCGCGACCGCGGGCCAAAAGCGCGTGCGCCGGCAGATCGTGCAGTTGCAGCGATACGTGGGCTGAGCGAGATCCAGATCGGCCTCGAACGTGACAGCGCCGCAATGGCAGCTGCCGTGGTAGGTCTTGCGCATCGCGTTTCTCCGCAGAACTGCGCGCGCCGCCGCGGCGGGTCACGCCCAGGCGAGGACAGGGTGTCAAGCGGGTTTCACGTCGTGGAGCTTCCAGACCCGGCCAGCCAGCAGATTCAGGCGATGCTTGACGACGGCGTGCGGCAGGGTGGTCACGACTTCGACTTCGGTATGCAGGTCGGACTGTTCGGCGCTGACGCGCGCATGGGCGTCGCTCGCCCCCAGCATCGGATCGACCGCATCGGGATCCGGCTGCAGCGCCTTCCAGCGTTGCCATAGCCGCGGCTCGCGCAGGGCCGACTGCAGCGTGGTCGCAAAACTGTCGGGACTGATGCCCTGGAACGAGAGTTCGGCGTTTTCGCCGCGTGCCTGGGAAAGATCGCCGATGCTCAGGAAATAGCGTTGCGCGGCGGTCATCTGGATCTCCTTGGGCAGGCGCGGAGCCGGACTCCGCGGTCGCCCGCAGTCTAGCGCGATCGCCCGTGACGACGGCATGAGGCGTTGCCTGGCTTGTCCGTCGGCGCTGCGGCGCAGGCCCGGGCGCCGGTCCTTGGTCGCATACAGGACTTTTGCCCTAAGCCGGCGGCCGGCGGGTGGCCTAGGATGCTGGTCTGACCACGGGAGACTTCGAATGCTGCGCCACCCTCTTGCCCTCGCTCTGGGGCTGTTGCTCGCCATACCCGCTTTCGCAGCCGACAAGAAGGGCGACAAGAAAGCCGACAAGTGGGACGTCAACGCGGCACATGGTCCGACCAAGACCGTGAAGTTCACGACCGACGAAGGTACCTGGATGGACCTCGACGTGAGCCGCGACGGCAAGCAGATCGCCTTCAGCCTGCTCGGCGACATCTACCTGCTGCCGATCGACGGCGGCAAGGCCAGGCGCATCACGAGCGGACCCGCCTGGGACGTGCAGCCGCGCTTCTCGCCCGACGGTCGCGAACTCGCGTTCACGTCCGACCGCGGCGGTGGCAACAACCTCTGGCGCGCGCGCACGGATGGCAGCAATGCGGTGCAGGTCAGCAAGGAAGATTTCCGCCTGCTCAACAACCCGGTGTGGACGCCCGACGGCGAATACCTGATCGGACGCAAGCATTTCACCGGCCAGCGCTCGCTTGGCGCCGGCGAACTCTGGCTGTATCACAAGTCCGGCGGTGCTGGACTGCAGCTGACCAAGCAGAAGAACGACCAGCAGGACCAGGGCGAGCCAGCGGTGAGTCCCGACGGCCGCTACGTGTATTTCTCCGAAGACGTGACCCAGGGACCTTCGTTCCAGTACAACAAGAATGCCCACGACACGATCTACGCGATCCGGCGGCTGGACCGCGAAAGCGGCGAAATCGTCGATCTCGTGACGACGCCGGGTGGCGCGGTGCGGCCACAGCCGTCGCCGGACGGCAAGTCGCTGGCCTTCATCAAGCGCGTGCGCGACAAGAGCGTGCTGCATCTGCTGACCCTGGACACCGGCGACGTCCGGCCGCTCTGGGACGGTCTTTCGCATGACCAGCAGGAAGGCTGGGCCGTGTTCGGCCCCTACGCGAACTACGCCTGGACCCCGGATTCCCGAAACCTCGTCATCTGGGCCAAGGGCAAGCTCTGGCGTGTCGACGCCGCGAGCGGAAAGCCCGAGACGATCGCCTTCAGCGCCGATGTCGAGCAGACCGTGGCCGCGCCGCTGCGCTTCGAGCAGACGCTCGACAGCGGTACGTTCTCACCGAAAATGATCCGCGACGCGGCCACGAGCGCCGACGGCAAGACGCTCGTGTTCCATGCGCTCGGCCACCTCTGGATCAAGTCGCTGCCGGGCGGCACGCCGCAGCGCCTGACCCGGAACGACGGCGTGTTCGAGTACCAGCCGAACTTCAGCGCCGACGGGCGCAAGCTGGTGTACACGACCTGGTCCGATGAAAAGCAGGGCGGCATCGTCGAGCGCGACCTCGCCAGCGGCCAGGACCGGGTCCTGACCAAGACGCCGGGCTTCTACTACTCGCCGCGCTATTCACGTGACGGGCGTCACCTGACCTGGTCCAGGCAGGCGGGCAGCTCGCTGACCGGCTCGCTCAACGCAGGCGAAGGCGGCATCTACGTCATGGCCACGAGCGGCGGCGCGCCCAAGCGCCTCACTCGCGACGGCGCCGAGCCGCAGTTCAGCGCCGACGGCACGCGCATCTATTTCCTGACCGGCGGCGGCATCAAGAAAAAGCTGCAGAGCATCGGCATCGCCGGGGAAGAACCGCGTGACGTGTTCGATCTCAAATACGTCAACTTCGTGTCGGTGAGTCCCGACGGCAAGTGGGTAGCGTTCACTGAACTGTTCAATGCCTATGTCGCGCCCATGCCGCAGACCGGCAAGGCGATCGAATTGAGCAAGGACACGACCGCGATTCCGGTCAGCAAGGTCTCCGACTACGTCGGCTCCTACCTGCACTGGGGCAATGACAGCACGAGCCTGCACTGGCTGGTCGACAGCGAGTATTTCACCCGCGAACTCAAGGACGCCTTTGCCTTCGTGCCGGGCGCGCCGGGCGAGTTGCCGAAGCCCGCGACGCTCAAAGGCGTCGACGTGGGCCTGCGCGCCAGCGTCGACGCGCCCAGCGACGTGGTCGCCTTCACGCATGCGCGGCTGGTCACCATGAACGGCGAGGAAGTCATCGAGGACGGCACCCTCGTCATCGAAGGCGACACGATCAAGGCGCTCGGCAAGAACGTGGACGTGCCGGCCAATGCGCGCGTCATCGACGCGACCGGCAAGACCATCGTGCCGGGCTACGTCGACGTGCATGCGCATGCCAGCCATTTCTCGCAAGGCGTGGTCCCACAGCAGAACTGGGCCTACTACACCAACCTCGCGTTCGGCGTCACCACCATGCACGATCCGTCGGCGACGACGGAAACCGTATTCTCGCAGGCCGAGCTCGTGAAAGCCGGCGATCTGGTCGGACCGCGCGTGTTCTCGACCGGCACCATCCTGTATGGCGCGGACGGCGACTTCAAGGCGGTCGTCAACTCGCTCGACGATGCGCGCGCGCATCTGAAGCGCATGAAGGCCAACGGAGCCTTCAGCGTGAAGAGTTACAACCAGCCGCGGCGTGAGCAGCACCAGCAGATCAATCAGGCCGCCCGCGAACTTGGCATGCTCGTGGTCGAGGAAGGCGGCTCGACGTTCAACTTCAACATTCCGATGATCCTCGACGGCGCGACGAGCATCGAGCACAACGTGCCGGTCGCGCCGCTGTACAAGGACATCGTGGATCTGTGGAAACAGACCGACGTGCGCAACACGCCGACCCTGGTCGTCAGCTACGGCGGCCTGTCGGGCGAGTACTGGTGGTATGCACGTGACAACGTCTGGGAAGACAAGAAGCTCGCCCGCTTCTTCCCGCGCGAGACGCTCGATGCGCGCTCGATCCGCCGCGAAATCGCGCCGGACTGGGACTACTACCACATCGAGGTCGCCAAGGCAGCCAAGCACCTGCGCGACAACGGCGTGCGCATCCAGATCGGCGGTCATGGCCAGTTGCAGGGGCTGTCGCCAAACTGGGAAATCTGGATGCTGACCCAGGGCGGCTTCAGCAATCACGAAGCGCTGCGCGCCGCGACGATCGACGGCGCCGACCTGCTGGGCCTGTCCCGGCAGATCGGTTCGCTGGTGCCGGGCAAGCGCGCCGATCTCGTCGTGCTGAACACCAATCCGCTCGACAACATCCGATCGACCATCGACACGCGCTACGTCATGGTCAACGGCCGTCTGTTCGACGTGGACGCGGACATGGCCGAAATCGGCGGCAAGCAGCGCCCTGCCCCGACGTTCTACTGGCAGCGCCACCGCGACGGCCGCACCTTCGGCACCGAGTACGGTCCGACGGCACCGTGTCATTGTCCGAAGTCGGGCGTGCATACGCACGACTGACGCGTCGCAGACGGGTTCCGCCATCCTCGGAGCGAATGGCGCGAACCCGCCGCTACGGGAGTTGCCTTCGCCGATCGGCACCGCGTCGGCTCCGCAGGCTCATTTCGTCGAGCGGCGGAGCAGGCCGGGCGCCCGAGCGGCTGGCGCAGCCGCAGGCCCGGAACAGGGACGAAATCCGGCCTGACGACATCCTCTGCACCGGCGCCGGCGGAATATTCGGTGGCAGTCAGGGACTGCCACGCCGGCGCGCCTGGCACCATCCGCCCTGTCCACCCGACGCCCGACTCGATCGACCGCCCCGAGACGATCGGCACCGCATTCTGTGGCGCGTCGGGATGCCAGCCCGGGCCGGGACCGCCGCGCACGCCTGAGCACACCGCCATTCCGGCCTGAGCCGCATCAGGGAGGGCCGCGTGCGATCGTTTGCAGGCCCGGGCCTCCACGGCAAGCGGGCCTGAAGTCGAACCAGCAACATGCCCGCGCAGTCGCCATTGGGACAGTGATGGTGTAGCGTAATCGGTTTGATTCTGCTGACCCGGCACCCCGGCCCGCTCCGGTCCCGCCCCAGTGGCAGCGGGCGTACCGGCTCGAGCGTCCACGACTGCGAGCGGATATGGTCTTTTCCAGCGTCGACTTCCTGTTCCTGTTCCTGCCTGTGTTTCTGCTCGTGCAGATCGCCGTGCCGAACCGGAACCTTACCTTCGTCCTGTTCAGCGTCTTCTTTTATTTCGTCGGCGAAGGCTGGTTTACGGCCGTGGTCATTGCCTCGGTGATACTGAACTACTTTTTCGGTATCGGCATCGATACACGCCAGGACCCTGGCGCCAGGAAGCTGATGCTGGGCGTCAGCGTGACCGTGAACCTGTCGCTGCTCGTGTTCTTCAAGTACGCCGGCTTTCTGGCCCACAGCCTCGCGGGCGCTCCGCCCGATTCATGGATCATGCAGATCCATCTGCCGCTGGGAATATCGTTTTTCACATTTCACGCCATCTCTTACCTGGTCGACATCTATCGGCATGACGCGAAAGCCGAGCGATCGTTCGTCAACCTTTCGCTGTACATGCTGATGTTTCCGCAGCTGATTGCCGGACCGATTCTGCGATTCCACACGATTGCTGCGCAATTGCGCAGGCGTGTCGTCACTTCCCGCCATGTCTACTACGGGCTGATGCTGTTCTGCCTCGGCCTGGGCCAGAAAGTGCTGATTGCCGACCCCATGGCTGGCGTGGCTGATCCCCTGTTTGCGCGCGCCGATACGCTGTCACCAGCCACTGCATGGCTGGCGGCCATCTGTTACACGTTGCAGATCTACTTTGATTTCGGCGGCTATTCGAACATGGCCATGGGACTTGGCTGGATAGCTGGTTTCCACTTCCCGAAAAATTTCGACTTTCCGTACATCGCTCGCAGCATTACCGAGTTCTGGCGCCGCTGGCACATGAGTCTGTCCCGGTGGTTCCGCGACTATCTCTACATTCCGCTGGGCGGCAATCGGCTCGGCCCGGTCCGAACCTATCGGAACCTCCTGGTCGTGTTCCTGCTCTGCGGACTCTGGCATGGTGCCGCCTGGACGTTCGTACTCTGGGGCGCCTATCACGGCCTGCTGCTGATCGTCGAACGCCTGGGCTGGGAAAGTCTGCTGAAGAAAATGCCACGCGTGCTGCAGCACGGGTACACGCTGGTTGCGGTCATCGTCGGCTGGGTGCTGTTCCGCGCAACGAGTCTCGACCAGGCCGGAACCATTCTGTCGAAGATGTTCTTTCTTCAGCAGGCCATCGACATGCCGGTCGCCGAAATCGTCACCGGTGAGGAAATCGTGGTACTTGCGATCGGCGCGCTCCTTTCAACCCCGATCGCGCGGCATCTGCTGCGCCGCTTCGTCGCGATGCCGCTGCTGCGCCCGTGGCCGCGCCGGCTGCCGATGCACGCGTATACGATCGGCATGGCCATCAGCTTCGCGATTCTCGTGGCTGCGTCGATGAAGATTCTCAGTGGCGCCTACAGCCCCTTCATTTACTTCCGCTTCTGAGAACACTCCTATGCTGCTCATTTCGCTGCGCGCGCGTGTGCTGCTGTTTCTGGTTGCGCTGCTTCTGCTGATTCCGGTTATCGGGATACGACTGCAGAGCGAAGCCCGCCTCGTCCAGTTCCACAATCGCAGCCTGACCCCGCTGCCGCCGTTGGCGAATTTTGCAGGCGATCCGGTTGAATTCTTTCGCCAGACCAAAGCCTGGTTGGCCGATCGCGCCTATCCAATCCTGGCAGCCGCGATGCTGCAGAAGAAGATTCTCTTTTATGTGCTGAAAACCCCTCCGCAGCGCCGCATCACGCTGGGTAGCGATGGCTTCATTTTCGTCAACGGCGGCAGCGAGGAAACGGTCAATGGGATACTTGCAAACGTCTGCGTGAATTCGCACACGGAGTCGATCGCGGCGCAGTTGCGCGACGGCCTACCCGGCATTGTCGAGTTCGCGCGTTCGCGCAACCTCGCTGTCGACGTCATCGTCGTACCGACATCAATGACGCTCTACGCGAATCACCTGCCGGCCTCCGTGCCGCAACAGCTTCGTGAGGCATGCAACGAGCGCCGTGTCGGCAATTCACCGCTTGCCCGATTGACTCCCCCTCCAGGCATGAATCTCGTGTTTCCTTTCCAGCCGATGAAGGCGGCCAGCAGCGACGATGCGTTCTTTCCCAAGGGGCACTGGCACGCGAGCGGAATGAGCCTCAAGGTCGTTCGCGACGCCTATCTCGCCGCCAAAGGCATCACCAGGCAGATCGACGACCGGCTGGAGCGAGGCATGGCGCCGTCGGAAATCATGGGCACCTACGGAATGGAAGTGAATCTGCCCATCTACTTCCTGCGAAATCGGCATGTTCATGTGGACGCAAACCGTGCCGCAGCCTTCAATGCGGCGATCCGGGACCGTTTTCAGGGTGGACAGGCCACGACTCGCGCCTATAGCAACACCGATCCGGTCCTGGACGAGTCCGTGCTCATGCTGTCGGATTCGTACGGCGAGTTCACCTCGGAAGTGTTCGCAGGCGCATTCCGTGCCACGCTGCAGGTGACCGCAAACAATTTGCCGCGGCAGAACGTTGCCGAGGTCATCGATCGCACCCGGGAAAAGCTCGAGATCGACCGGCTGATCCTGCTCGTGCAGGAAGGCGGTATCGGTGATCTGATCGTGTGGTCGGGGGCGCTCAGGTCAGCGACACCAGCCCGCTCGGCAGCGGGCATGCCGCCCTGACGCGTCGGATCAGCCGATGTGGCCCTGGTGCGCTCCCTGCGAGACGCACGACGACCCGGATAGAGCACGCCGGAATGAATCCACCGATTTGACGCTACCGCCGCGTTTGATGCGCGGCATCGGCAGGCACCTGCAAGTCCGCATTCAATAGCGACTGCACCCAACGCGCGCGCAGCCAGGATACGAGCGATGGCAGTGCTTCGTTGTATCCGTCGAACTGGAGCGAATAGATGCGCAGCCCCGCGTTGAGCGGTGGCTCGCCAGTGTCGTAGAGCAGGACGGCATCCCCATCGGCATCGTTCGCCAGCACGAGGAAGTGTTCCAACTGGTGCAAGTGAAGCCTGATTTCGCGCGGCGGCGCCTCGGCGGTCAGCTTGCTGTCGCTCGTGAACACGTCGATGCGTCCTTGATACGCGTAACGTGCCATGTCGAGGCCGTGCGAACGAGCCGCCGAAGTAATGCCGGCCAGCGCATGCAGTCCGAGCAATGGTGCTCCGTCTACCGCGCGATAGAACGCGAGCAGGTCGTCCGACAGCGTGACGCCCAGTCTCGCCTGCGTCGCAACGACAGTGGCCTCGTCAGCGGGTGCGGCGAGCGCAGGCGTCTCCATCGAATCAGCATTGGAACGGAGTTCGTGAACGTGAATGTCACGCACCAGTTCGGGAATGCTGCGCTTCGCCGCCTCAGCCTCTGCACGCTCGTAGCGCTGCCGATACGAGTCCGCGCTATCCACCGCCTCGATCATCCGACCGAACAGCGGCATGAACCCAATGGCAACCGCACCGGCCAGCACCGGCCCGGCGAGCAGTGCGGCGTACGTCCCGCCGACGAACACGCGCTGCAACGGGCGCATCGGCCGGACGTCGATGCTGCGCATGGCTTCGGCGCCGAGTGCGAGGCGCGTGGGCGCCTGCCCCGTCGACCCTGCGACGCGGTCGAATACCTCGAACATGCGTCGCTGGCGCAGCATGGCCGGCTGCGAATCGCGCATGTCCGGATCACCACGCAGCAGGTGGAGCACGGCACCGAGCTGCCAGCGCGTGCGTACCAGCGGCAGTTGCAGCAGCGCGATGAGTACGAGCAGCGTGAAACCGAACCAGTATGCGATCAGCGCACCCACGACCGACGCAATGGCGATGAACACGGCGCTCAGCCGCGCCGAACCCACCGGCAGCAGTTCCTGCACGACATGGGCGCCGTCGAGCGGCGGAACCGGCAGCACGTTCAGATAATTGACGAAAAGGAATACGAGGGCGCCCTGGAATGCCAGGCCGTCCAGGTCGAGCCCGCCCCACACTGTGGCAACGAGCAGCGTCCATCCGATGATGATGCCGGGAAGCGGCCCCATGAGGCTCATCCACGCGCGCCGCGCCGCGTCGGGCCTGGCTTCATGGCCGATGGTCACGCCGCCCACCAGCGGCAATGCGAGCATCTGCACGTTGCGGTAGCCCGACAGCCGCATGGCGAGATAGTGGCCGAACTCATGGATCGCGACGACCACGAACAGGATCGCGGCGAAACGCAGACCCCAGAACCAGCCTCCGATCGCCAGGAACAGGGCGACACTGAACACGAACAGCCCGGCCTGCACGCGGCGCGGCACGGGTCGCAGCGTCTGCCGGTGCGCCACCTGCGCCAGCCACGCGAGCCGCGCTGGCGGCACGGGTTGTTTCGTCACCGGCGGCCTGGGCTGGCGCCACATTGCGCGATACATGCGCCATGCGAATGCAGGCGTCGGCCGCAGCAGTCCCTTGGTGTCGCGATACACCAGGCCGCGCGCCACGAGCGAGGCGAGCCGCCGTTCATGCAGTTCCGAGGCAAATTCGTCGAGCGCCGCGTCGTCGGTTCCGGACAGATCGACCTCGCCGTTCCGGGTACAGAAGTCGCGGTGGAGCTGCCATTGCGCGGCGAAATCGGCACCGCCGATGGTCTGCGCGAGTATCCGTTCGTCGCCGAGCAGCTCGCTGTAACTGTCGAACGGCTGGCTCAGGCAATGGCGGCCATCGGCAAGCCGGCGTGAAAACACGCTGACCAGCCGGTTCGGCATGGTTGGCGATGCCGGCGCGAACAGCCATAACACGTCGCCGTGTTCGCGCTGGCGCCAGGCCGCGACGGGTTGGGTGATCACGCCACCGTCGGGACTGTCGAGCAGATACCAGAGCGGTTCGTCGAATCCGAGCGCACGCAGCTCGGCGTCGGCCTGGGCGTGCAGATCCGCGAATGCGTCGGGCAGACGCGGCAACCCGATGCGGCGCAGGCGAAACGGGCCGAACACGAACGACAGCAACGCGCGCACACGCTGAAGCTGCAGCAGCAGGAAAACCGCAAAGGCCAACGCGATGACATCGATCATGGCAACACGACCGGGAAGGGAGCGCCGATTGTCGCCGCAGCGCCGCAAGGCTGCACGCGCCGCGCCGAGACGCGATAGGAACCGAAACCACGCTGCGCTAGGCAACCGGGGTTTGCCGCAGAATCCACATCGCCGCGACTGCCGCGGCCACTGCCCCCAACGGAGTCCGCATGTCCGAGACCGTGAATCCCCAGATCACAGACGCCACCGCATTTCCGACCGCCGTCAATGCGCAGATTACCGACGCGGTCACCCAGGCCAACGTGAAGGTGCTGGCCGAATCACCGGCCATGGCCATGAGTGCGATCTACCAGTCGCTCGCCCAGTCGACCGGCATCCTGTTCGAGAACGCCGTGTCGCAACAGCAGCAGCAGTACGCAGCCGCGCAGGCAGCCACGAACCAGGGCATCATCCAGATCTATTCCGTCGATACGCTGTCGGACGCCACCGCGATCGGCAGGCTGGCGCAGACGAGCTCCGCGCAGATCGACGCCACGCAGGCGCCGCACGAGGGTGTGCGCAAGGCCATGGCGCACCTCAACAGCCAGATCACCGAGGCGGTGAACTTCTCGAATGCGACGAACCTCGCACATGGCGGCGACGTGGCCTACGGCGTCCGCTGCGCCTGCGACGCGCTGGCATCGTCGATCGAGCGCATCAACCATGTCACGCAGAAGAACCTGCTGGAATCGGTGAAGCTCGCCGCCCGCGCAGCCTGTCTGGCAGGCATGGTGCGCGACCCGGACAAGGTTTCCGCGTATCAGGATGTGCTGTCGGTGATCGACGCACTGGACTGAGTTGGCGCGTGTCAGCCGCGCGCGGCCCACAGCCCTCCCGCGAAGTACCGGGCGCCGCCGGTTCTGGCCCGGCACGGGGCCGGGCTCAAGGATGCCGCGCGCCGACGACTGCTCAGCCCGTGTTCTGTACCCCGGCCGCGATCCCGTTGACGGTCGCGGCCAGAGCCAGGAACAGCTCGCCTTCGGGCCGTTCCTGTGCGCGCCAGCGTTCGAGCAGGTCGACCTGCAGCAGACTGATCGGGTCGACGTAGGGATTGCGCAGGCGGATCGACTGGCGCAGGCGGCGGTCGCCGGCCAGCAGGTGATCGACCTGCTTGAGCTCGAGCACGCCGGCGACGGTCCGGTCGAATTCCGCGACGATGAGCGCGTGGTATTCCGCATGCAACGCGCCCGCCAGGCGCGAGTAGCGCGTGAAGATGTCCATGTCGCTCTTGGCGAGCATCATTTCGACATCGTCGATCAGCGTGGCGAAGAACGGCCAGTCGCGCGCCATCTCGCGCATTGGACCCACGCCGTAGCGCGCCATGCCTTCGGCGAGAGCGGTACCGATGCCGTACCAGCCGGTCAACCCGGCGCGATTCTGCGACCAGGCGAATACCCACGGAATCGCGCGCAGGCTGGCCACGCCGCCGGCACCACCACGCCGCGGCGGCCGTGACCCCATGCGCAGGCGCTCGATCACGTCGATGGGCGTGGCCGCACGGAAGTAGTCGGGAAACCGTTCCGATTCGTGCACGAGGGCGCGGTAGTGCCCGCGCGATGCCTCGGCCATGTGGCCGACCCATTCGCGCCACTGCGCCTCGCGCGGCTCGGCCGGCCGTGGGCGCAGACTCGCGCGCAGCACGGCGCCGGTCGTCTGTTCCAGATTGCGCAACGCGAGCGCGCGGATGCCGTACTTGCGATGAATGACCTCGCCCTGTTCAGTCAGACGCAGATAGCCGTCGACCGAGCCACGCGGCGCAGCGATCACGGCGCGTTCGGTCTTGCCGCCGCCGCGACTGATCGAACCGCCGCGGCCGTGGAAGAAAGCGATGCGGACGCCGCTGCGTTGCGCGAGTTCGGTCAACAGGACCTGGGTGCGCTGCAGCGCCCAGCGCGACGCGAACAGGCCGCCGTCCTTGGCACTGTCGGAATAGCCGAGCATGACCATCTGGCGGCCGCCGCGCGCCGCGAGGTGTTCGCGGTACAGCGGATCGGCGAACAGCTGCTCGAGCACGTCCTGGGCCGCGCGCAGGTCGGCGATGGTCTCGAACAGCGGCGCCACGTCGAGGGGCACCTGTCCGTCATCGTTCACGCAGCCGGCGATGCGCGCAAGGGCCAGCACAGCGAGGACGTCGGCTGCGCTGCGGCTCATGCTGATGATGTAGGGCCCGATCGCGCCGGCACCGTAGTGCCTGCGAGCGTCCGCGACGGTACGGAACACGGCCAGCGTGCCCGCTGCCGCCCCGGCCGCCGGTTCAGGTACTTGTGGATAATTGATCAGCGCCACGAGCCGTGCACGCCGGGACACCGCGTCGCGCTGCGGCCACTCGGCGTCACCCAACAGTGCCGCGAGGGCCTGATCGTGCGCGCCGGATTCCTGACGCAGGTCCAGGGTCGCGAGATGGAAGCCGAACGCGTCGACGCGCTGCAGCAGCTGGCGCAGCGCGAGCCAGCCGGCGTGCTCGCCACGGTGTGCGCGCAGGCTGGTCGCGATCAACGCGAGGTCGGCGCGGAATTCGTCCGCGTCTGAATAGCCTTCGTCACGTTCGGCGGCGGTGGCCGTCAGGCGCGCGCTGATCAGGCTCAGCAGGTGGCGGTACGGCATGTCGGCGTAGCGCGCCTTGAGCCTGGCCGCGGCCTTGGGCAGCCGCGCGCGGTAGTCGGCGAGCCGGGCGAACACCGCATCGTCGATGCCGACGCGCGAGGTCGACTGGCTCAGAAGGCGCTCCAGCTGAGCGATCTCGCGCCGATAGGCCGCGAGGATCTGCGCCCGTTGCGCCGCCAGCGCTGCACGCACGGTGTCGGCGCCGACATTGGGATTGCCGTCCATGTCGCCGCCCACCCAGGTGCCGAAGCGCAGCAACGCAGGCAGTGGCGGCACCGGGCCGAGTTCGCCGAGCACGTCCTCGAATACTTCGTAGAACACCGGCAGCATCGGATAGAGCACATCGGCCAGGAAATAGCTGACGTGATCCATCTCATCCTGGACCGTGGGCCGTTCGTTCGCCGCATCGGCAGTCTGCCAGCCCGCGCTCAGCGCCAGCCGCATGCGCTCCTGGTCGGCGCGCCGCTCGGCGGGCGTGCGTTGCCGGTCGATGTCGGCAATCAGGCATTTGACGAGCACCTGCTCCTTGTCGAGCAGTGAACGCCGCACGGCTTCGGTCGGGTGAGCCGTGAACACTGGCTCGATGCGCAGCCGGGCGACCAGCGCGCGGATCTGATCGGGATCGACACCGTCGCGCACCAGTCCACGCACCACGTCACGCAGGCTGCCGGGCTGTGGTGCCGCACCGGCGCGCTCGTAGTCGCGCCGGCGCCGGATGCGATGTACGCGCTCGGCGATGTTGATCGCCTGGAAATAGGTCGCGAACGCACGCGCCAGATCGGTGGCGACACCGGCGGGGGCGACCAGCAGGGCAGCCAGTGCGTCGATCGAGGTCTGCCGCTCGCGCCGGCGTATGGCCGCGCCGCGGACGCGTTCGACCAGCGCAAGAAATTCGCCGTCGAGCTGATCGGCGAGAATCTCGCCGACGAGCGCGCCGAGCCGCTTGACGTCCTCGCGCAAGGCTTGGTCGGCGGGCGGAAACTCGACATGACGCAGGGTGTCGCCGGCAGTCTCGGGAGTCGCGCTCATCGTTCGCACGCCAGAAAGGGAGGCCGCAAGGAATAGCCCGCGGCGCGGTCCACTGGCAAGCGCGCCGCGACAGGGCGGTCAGGACGATTGGTTATGCGCCGGAACGGCGTCTGCCGGATCCCCGTGCCGGGAATCCACGCTACCGGGCGCTTTACGCCCGGGCCGCATCCTGCTTGACTGTGCCGGACCCGGCGTGCGGCGCAGGCATGGACGAGAGCATCGACATCACGCGGCAGATCCAGGCGGCGCAGCGTGGCGACGCCGCCGCACTCGACGCGCTGTTTCCGGTCGTCTACGCCGAGTTGCGCCGCCTCGCGCGCGCGGCCCTCGCGCGTGAGCGCGCCGGACATACACTGCAGCCGACCGCGCTGGTCCACGAGGCGTACCTGCGCCTCGTCGCGCAACGTGCGGCCGAGGTGTCCGGACGCGCCTACTTCTTCGGCCTTGCGGCGAGCATGATGCGACGCATCCTCGTGAATCACGCGCGCGACCGCGCCGCACAGAAGCGCGGCGGCGGCGCCATGGCCGTGACCCTGTCACAGGCCGAGGGCCCCGGTGGCCCGGCACTCGATGTGATCGAGCTGCACGATGCGCTCGAGGCACTGGCCAGACTCGACGCGCGCCAGGCGCGCGTGGTCGAGCTCAAGTTCTTCGGCGGCCTGGAAATCGACGAGATCGCCGAGACGGTCGGTGTGTCGCCAGCGACGGTGCGTCGCGACTGGACCCTGGCACGCCTGTGGTTGGGCCGCGAGCTCGCCGGATGAGGCCCGCGCTGACGCCTGAGCGCTGGCGGCATCTGCAGCCGTTGCTCGCCGAGGCGCTGCAGCACCCTGCGCCACAGCGCGCCGCGATGCTGCGCGAGCGCTGTGGCGGCGACACTGACCTGCTCGCCGACGCGCTGACCCTGCTCGCTCACGAGGACGTACTCCCCGAACGGCTGCCGGCATCGGCCTTCGCCGTCCTGTGCGACGCCGATGCCGACGTCTCCGCCGAGAGCTGGCGCGGCCGTCGCATCGGCCCGTTCATCGTCGAGGACCTGCTCGGCAGCGGCGGTTCGAGCAGCGTCTATCGCGCACGTCGTGCCGACGACTTCGAGCAGATCGTCGCGCTCAAGCTGCTGCGCGGCCATGACCACGCGAGCCTGCGGCGCTTCGAGCGCGAACGCGGCATTCTCGCCAGCCTCAATCACCCGCACATCGCGCGGCTCTACGATGCGGGCAGCACGTCCGATGGCACGCCATACCTCGTGCTCGAATTCGTCGAAGGCCGCACCTGGGACCGTTGGCTCGGCGAGGAAATGCCGGGTTTGCGTCGTCGCATCGAGCAGTTCCTGCTGGTCTGCGACGCCGTAGAACACGCGCACCGGCGCCTGCTGGTGCATCGCGACATCAAGCCGGCGAACGTGCTCGTCGACGCGAACGGCGTGCCGCGCCTGCTCGACTTCGGCATCGCCGCGCTGCTCGATGCCGGCGACTCCACGGTGACGCGTGAAGGCGGCACGGCGCTCACGCCGGCCTACGCCGCGCCCGAGCAGTTGCGCGGCGAACCCGTTACGACGGCGACCGATGTCTACGCGCTGGGGCTCGTGCTCTACGAGACGCTGACCGGCCGACACCCGTTCCGCCGGCCCGGCGACAGTGAACACGAGCTGCTGCGCGCCATCACGACGCGCGACGCACCGCGGCCGAGCCAGCAAGCCGCCGGCCCGGGCGCACCGCGTGCCGCCGACCTGCGCGGCGATCTCGACAACGTCGTGCTCACCGCCATCGAGCGCGAGCCGGCGCGGCGCTATGGCTCGGTACAGGAGTTGTCGGCCGATCTGCGCGCCTGGCTCGCGGGCAGGCCAGTGTCGGCGCGACCACAGACCTTCGCCTATCTCGCGCGCAAATTCATCGCGCGGCACCGGGCGGCCGTGGCGATCGCGGTCACCGCCGCCATCGCGCTGGTGTCGGCCAGCGCCATTGCGCTCGGGCAGGCACGCATCGCATTGAAGGAACGCGAACGCGCGCAGCAGCGCCTTGCCGACGTGCGGCGCTTCGCCAACAGTCTGCTGTTCGACTATCACGAAGGTATCCAGAAACTCGCGGGCTCGCTGCCGATGCAGGAGCGGCTCGTACGCGACGGGATCGACTATCTCGAACGCCTGCGTGCCGATGCCGGCAGCGACGCCGACCTCTGGCGCGAGATTGCGGCAGGCTACTTCAAGGTCGGCGACCTGCAGGGCAACCCCTATGGCGCGAACCTCGGCGACTTCACCGGCGCGGCGCAGAGCTATGCCCGCGCCGAGGCCGCGCTGGCGCAGGCCGAGGCACAGGGGGAAACCGCAGCGACGCGGGTCTGGCGCGCCCGGCTGCTGACCCGGCGCGCGTACCTGCACTATCAGGACACCGAACTCGATCTCGCGCGCGAACGCACCCGCGAGGCACTGCAGCGCTTCGAGGCACTGCTCGCCGCATCACCCGACGATCTCGATGTCGCGATCGAGTACAGCGACGCACTCGATCTCTACGGCGAACTGATCGGCATACGCAGCGGCGACGGCAAACCCGATGCCGAAGGCGCACGGAACGCACAACTGCGGTCCGCCGGACTCCGCCGGGCCGCCCACGCCCGTGCCCCGGACGACATGCGCGTGCGCTATGCGCTCTACAACAGCCAGCTGCGCGAAGGTGCGTACTGGGTCGACCGCAATGCCATGGACAAGGCCGAGGCCGCGCTGCTGGAGGCACTTCGCCTGATTCGCGAGCTCGTCGCGAACGACCCGGACAATACCTATCGCCAGCGTGAGATCGGGGTCGTTCTGGTGCGCCTGGTGCAGGTGCAGGATGCGCTGGGCAAGCTCGATGCCTCGGTCGATTCGGCGCTGCAGGCGCTGACGCTGATGGAAGGCATGCTCGCTCGCGATCCGGACAACGGTTCGATGCGCGAAGGCGTGACCTCGACGACGGGGTGGGCTGCCCGGCAGCTCGTCCGGGCGGGCCGCGCCGGGGAGGCGCTGCCCGTGATCCGTCGCCAGATCGCGGTGAATGAGGCGCGTCTGCGCACTGCTCCGGACAATCCGACCATCCGCTACGACCTGTCGCTGGCCTACCGGCGCCTCGGCGAGCAGCGCGCCGCGGTGCGCGACTTCGCGGGCGCGATCCAAGCGCACCGCACAGCGCTGGGCATACAGCAGGAGCTCGCCGCGCTGTCGGCCGACTACGCGGCCGGCGTCGCGCTGTCACAGTGGCACGTCGGCCGGGCCGAACTCGCCGCCGGCCGTGTCGCGGCCGCGCGTGCGACGCTGGCCGGGGCGGCGGACCGCCTCGGCGCGCTGGTGACGGCAAAGGCACTGGGCCCGGGCTATGGCGAGGATCTCGCCGACGTCCATGTCTCGCTCGGCGAGGCCTGGGCCGCGTCGCCCACCGACCGCGTGCGGGCAGCCGACGCCTACGGCCGCGCCGTGGCGATCTGGGACGGCTTCGAGCGTGACGGCGCGCTTTCGCCCAAGGCCGCCGGCAAGCGTGAGCGAATCCGCCAGACGATCGGCCGCCTGCGCTGAAGTCCGCGGATCGCCGGCGACCGCGGCGGTGCCGCGTTCAGAACGCGATCGTGATCGTCACCGAGTTGTTGCTGCCGGCGATGGCTCCGTTCAGCGTGTTGCCGTACCCGTTGCAGGCGCTCGCGGGTACGGGCGGGATCACGATCTCGTTGCCGCTCATGGTCGCGAAGCTGCTGTTCCAGGTCCCGGTCCCACCCAGGACGATGGGACCGAAGCTGCAGTCGCTTCCCAGCGGCACCGGTACGCCGCTGACGGTCGCGGAATAGAGCTGCAGATAGACATTGTCCATCTGGATACCTGCCAGATCGGTGCCGACGATCGGGTTGTAGGTCGAGCCGCGGTGGAACAGCTGCAGGCTCAGGGTCACGACGCCCAGGCCATTGATGGGTGACTGCAGCGTCGTCGGCGGGAAATAGAACACGCCGCCGTAGACCGCGGGCGATGCCTGCTGCGCGCCATCGACGTAGGAGCCCGCCGGAAACGGCATCGGATAGCCGTCGATGACCAGCTGGCCGCTGACCGGGCGCGGATCGATGCGATGGCGAAAGATCTTGTCGGGCGGTGCGCCCTCGACCGCCTCGGGAGCGGCGTGCAATGGCAGCACTGCCGCCATCGACGACAACATGAAAATGGTCCGCGGACGCAAAGGACGAAAGGACATGGATTCCCCCAGGAGCGAATGTGGCGGCACGGTCGCCGCACGGGGTCGTGTGGACCGCGCGCTGCCGTGCCGGGGCAGATACGCACGGAAGCGTGGCGAAAACGCTCATCACGCATCGGCGCTGAGCTCGCCCGCGGCCGCACACCCATTTCACGTTTTGCGGCCGTGCTGCGTACTGGAAGTCAGGCCCGGCCCACGCCGGTCGACCCTGTTTCCCGGAGTTCTGCCATGTTCAAGTTCCTTGCGGCGCTTCTGGCCGCGATCGCCCTCACGCCGACCACGCCGGCCCTGGCCAACGTCAACGGCTCGGTGGACTCCGGCTGGGCCGGCATCGAAGCCGGCCGCGTGCGCGTCGCCTTCAATCTTGGTGCGAACAACTACGACTATCTGCTCGCGACGCGGGCGCTCGGTGACGGACGACTCGTCGCCGTCGGCGTAGCGACGGTCACGGCGTCGACGCGGCAGATCGCGGTCGCCGTGCGCAAGGCCGATGGCACCGCCGACACCTCGATCGCACCGAACGGGCGCTATTCGATTCCGGCCACGGGGGTCGTGTCGTCCGTCGACACGGCCGCGGCGATTGCCCCCGACGGCAGTTTCTACGTGATCGGCCGCGCACCGAACCTGCAGCAGCTCCGCGTATGGCACCACGCGCTCGACGGTACCGAGCTTTCGGCGCCGCTCGACATCGGCGCTGCCGGCACGCGGTACTACGCGTCGTCGGCCTACGTGGATTTCGGCGGCCGCCTGCTGGTCGGCGGCTACCTCGAACCGACGACCGCAACCACCGAGAGCACGAAAGACGGTTTCCTCGTGCGTCTCGTCGCCGGCGGCACCGGCATTGATGCCGCGTTTGGCGGTTTGCGCACGCTCGTGTTCGACGCAACGCAGCGGGACGACGTGTTCGCGATCACCGGCGTCGGCGAGAACTACGCGCTCTGCAGCCGGGTCGGCAATCTCGCCGACGCCGACAACCTGCGCTTCGGCATCGCGCTGGTGCTGCGCGGCGGCGGCCTGCATCCGGCCTTCAACGGCGGCAACGTCTACGTGGACCAGCTCTCGCTGAACGGCACTGCCGCCTCGTCTGCCTGCAACGATATTGCGACCGTGCGGCAGAACGGGCAGACCCGCATCGTGATCACCGGCCGCGCGAGCGCGCCGGGACAGTATGCGCGGCCGTATCTCGTCGTCGTCGGACTGGACGGCCAGCTCGTGGCCGGTACGCCGCGCTTCGTCGACTTCGGATTTGCCAGCACCAGCATCAACGGCTTCCCTCACCTCCTCGCGACGCCCGGCGGCGATGCGGTCTACCTGTCCAGCGCCAGCACCCTCGACGGCAGCGGCAAGTATTCGGTCGTCGTCGCGCGCATGGATCCGTTCGGCAACTACGACGCGACCTGGGGTGATGCGGGCACCGGCACGCGCGTGACCATGACCGCGCCGGCCATCGGCGGCACGCAGCGCGACGTGTTCAATCGTGGGCTCACGTATCAGGCCGGCCGCCTGTATCTCGGCGCCAACATCGGACTGGATGCCGGCGACTCGGATTTCGCGCTTGTACGCTTCACCGGGGACACGATCTTCGAGGCCGGGATGAACTGACGCCGTGCGGGACGTGCGCCCGCGCGTGCGCTGCATTCGAATTCGCGCCGGGGCGGGATTTACCGTAGCGGCGAATTACCGCTGCAGGACGGTGATTCCGGCCCGCCCACGGATTCGCCAGCGCTGCAGGCTACGGCCGGTTCAGTACGCGAACTCGCGGAACACCGGATCGACGCTGCCGTTCCACGGACCATGGAACAGCTCGAGCTTGCGCTCGGCCGGCGTCTGGTTCGCCTGTGCGAATTCGATCAGCGGCTCGATGAAAACCGCCTCGCTCGCACCGGTGGCGTTGAGCTGGTTGCGCCGCGCGAGGCCGTGACCCGCGATCTTGAGCGTTTCCAGCGCAAGCTCGCGCACGGTCGCGCCACGGAACGGCAGCTTGAAGCCGTGGCGCGGCACGCCGTCACGCAGCGCGTGGCGCTCGGCGAGACTGAAATCCTTGACCAGGTCCCAGGCCGCATCGAGCGCGGCATCATCGTAGAGCAGTCCGACCCAGAACGCGGGCAAGGCGCACAGGCGATTCCACGGACCACCATCGGCACCGCGCATCTCCAGATACCTCTTGAGGCGCACTTCCGGGAACGCGGTCGTCATGTGATCGGCCCAGTCCTTCAACGTCGGTGTCGCACCGGGCAGTTCGTCCAGCTTGCCATCGAGGAAGCGACGGAACGAGCGGCCTGCGAGATCGATGTAGCGGCCGTCCCGATAGCTGAAATACATCGGCACATCCAGCAGATAGTCGACATAGCGCTCGAAACCGAAGCCGTCCTCGAACACGAAATCGAGCATGCCGGTACGATCGGGATCGGTATCGGTCCAGACGTTGGAACGGAAGCTCACGAAGCCGTTGGGCTTGCCGTCGGTGAACGGCGAGTCGGCGAACAGCGCCGTCGCCACCGGCTGCAGCGCGAGCGACACGCGGAACATCTTCACCATCTGCGCTTCGGAACCGAAATCGAGATTGACCTGCACCGTGCAGGTGCGCGTCATCATGTCGAGACCGAGGCCACCCTTGAGCGGCATGTAGCGCTGCATGATCGCGTAGCGGCCTTTCGGCATCCATGGCATGTCGCTGCGCTGCCATTTCGGCTGGAAACCCATGCCGAGAAACCCGAGCCCGAGCTCGTCGGCGACGGTCTTGACCTCGCGCAAGTGGCAGGTGACCTCGCAGCAGGTCTCGTGCACGGTCTGCAGCGGCGCCCCGGAGAGCTCGAGCTGGCCGGCAGGCTCCAGCGTGATCGAGGCGAGTCCGCGCGACAGCGCGATCAGGGACTCTTTCTCGAACACTGGCTCCCAGCCGAAACGCGTGAGTCCGCGCAACAGTGCGCCGATGCCGCGCTCGCCTTCATAGGTGGGCGGACGCAGGTCATCGAGACGGAAGCCGAACTTCTCGTGCTCGGTACCGATGCGCCAATCCGCCTTCGGCCGCGCACCCGAAGCCATGTATTCGACGAGTTCCTCTCGCCGCGTGATCGGAACTTCCATGACCGCACTGGGACCGGACATACGTGGCTCGCTGGCAGGAGGGAAGCGCGACGTTGGGGCGGCAACGCCGATAAAAAGGGGGTGAAATCCGCCGCACGCGCAGCTGCGCCGGAGCGACCGCGGCTTGCGCCAGACCGGTGATCGGGAAAGACTCGCGCGCCATGCCCATTCCGCACCTTGCCCGTTATCTGTTGCCGACGCTACTGCTGCCCGTTGCGGCGGCGGCGCAGGACCTGACGCGCGGCAACGGGCCGGAACCGTCGACGCTGGACCCGCATCGCTGCCAGGAAGTGGCCTGCGGCAACATCGTGCGCGACCTCTACGAAGGCCTCGTGACAGAGGACGCCGCCGGCAACGTGATTCCGGGCGCCGCGGAATCCTGGACGCGTTCAGACGACGGACTGACCTGGGAATTTCACCTGCGCGCCGGCCTGCGCTGGTCCAACGGCGAGCCGCTCGATGCGCCCCAGTTCGCGGCGAGCCTGCGACGCGCGCTCGCTCCGCAGACCGCCGCACCGATGGCCACGCTGCTGCGGCCCATCGCGAACGCCGCGGCGGTCACGTCGGGCGCGTCGCCGCCCGATGCGCTCGGCGTCAGCGCGCCGGATGCGCGCACCCTGCGCATCGTGCTGGACGAACCGGTCGCGCTGACCGACCGGTTGCTGCTGCCGATCGCGTTCCCGGTCTATCTGCCCGCACTCGCACAGTTCGGCACTCAGCATACGCGGCCGGGAAATCTCGTCGGCAACGGCGCCTACGTGCTGCGCGCGTGGACCCCGCAGGCCAGCGTGGAGCTCGCGCGCAACCCGCAATTCCATGCTGCGGCGACGGTCGCCATCGAACGCGTGCGCTTCGCCGTGACCGAGGACGCCGCAAGTGAACTCAAGCGTTTCCAGGCTGGCGACCTGCAGATCACCGAGACCGTGCCGCCCAAAGCGCTGCCGGCGTTGCGCGCGGAATTCCGCACGCAATTGCGCATCAGCCCCTACCTCGGCAGTTTCTGGCTCGGACTGAACCTTACGCGCGCGCCCCTGCGCGACAACGCGGCACTGCGCGAAGCACTCGTGCTCGCGCTCGATCGCGAGATTCTGACGCGGTACGTCACCGGACTCGGCGAACAACCCGCCTGGAGTGTCGTACCGCCAGGCTCACGCGACCATGTCCCGCCCGTCACGGCCGCAGCCACCTGGCCGCGCGAGCGGCGTGAAGCGGCGGCGCGCGAACGGTATGCCGCGGCGGGCTATGACCGCGAACGGCCCGCGATGCTGGAGCTGCGCTACAACACCTCGACCGTGCATCGGAAACTGGCGCTCGCGGTGGCGTCGATGTGGCGCCAGGTGCTCGGTGCACGCGTCGTGCTGCGCAACGAGGAATGGAAAGTGTTCGTGCAGAACCGCCGCGCGCGCGCGATCACGCAGGTATTCCGCGGTGGCTGGATCGCCGACGTGAACGATCCGCTCGACTTTCTCGCGACGTTCTCTGGCCGTGACAATCCGCTGAATACGACGGGCTTCGCCGACCCCGCGTTCGATGCACTGCTGCAGCGCGCCGCCACGCTCCCCGCCGGTCCCGAGCGGCGCGATGTGATTGCGGCTGCCGAGGCACGCCTGCTCGCCGCGCATGCCGTAGTGCCGATCTACTTCTATACGTCCAAACACCTCGTGGCCGAGGGACTGGGCGGTTTCGAACCCAATCCGCTCGACCGCCATGCATCACGCTGGCTGCACTGGGAGCGTAGCGTGGGTCTGCCGCCACCATGAGTGAGGCCCCGGCTGCCCGCGCGACAGCACGATTCGCGCGCCTCGCGAACCGGCTGCGAGGATTCGCCGCCAGTGTGCTGACCGCACTGCTGACCCTATGGCTGCTCGTGACGCTGTGTTTCGCGCTGCTGCATGCCGCGCCCGGCGGCCCTTTCGACAGCGAGAAGGCCGCGCCACCTGCGGTGCAGGCGCAGCTGGCGCAACGCTATCGGCTCGACCGCAGCCTGCCGCAGCAGTATTTCGCGTACCTCGGGGACATCGCGCGCGGGGATCTCGGACCATCGTTCCAGTACCCGGATTTCAGCGTCAATGAACTCATCGCCCAGGGCTTGCCGGTATCGGCCGGCCTCGGCGGGCTCGCGCTGGTGCTGGCGCTGCTGCTCGGCGTGCCCATGGGCGTGCTGGCGGCCGCGCGCGAGGGCAGCCGGCTCGACCGCGGACTCATGCTACTCGGCGCGGCGGCGCAGGCGCTGCCCAAATTCGTGATCGCCCCACTGCTGATCCTGCTGTTCGCGGTCGAGCTGCGCTGGCTGCCGGCCGGCGGCTGGGTCGCCGGCGACTGGCGCTACCGCGTGCTGCCCGTGATGGCGTTGATGCTGCCGAACCTGGCCTGGTGCGCGCGACTCACCCGCAGCAGCATGAGCGATGCACTCGCGAGCGACTGGCTGCGCGCCGCGCGCGCACGCGGCTACGGCGAGGCACGGCTGCTGCTGGTACATGCGCTGCCCGCGGCCGCGCTGCCACTGGCAGCGTGGCTCAGCCCCGCGCTGATCGCCGTCATCACCGGCTCGGCCGTGGTCGAGCAGATCTTCGGCATCCCGGGCATGGGCCGTTATTTCGTTCAGGGCGCGCTCAATCGGGACTACACGCTGGTCCTTGGCGTCGTGCTGGTCGCGGGTGCCCTGGTCATCCTCGTCAACGCCCTCGTCGACGCGTTGCGTGCCTGGCTCGACCCGCGTCTTCGCCGGGAAGCCTGAGGGAAGCGCCGCGGACGCCCGCGCTTCGGGTGAGAGAACGCACGCGCGGGTGCCACCTCTGGAAGGCCGGACGCAGGGATGCGCCGGCACCGCCGGGGCCAGCAGCGCGTACGGCACGGCAGCATCGCATGGGCAGCGGCTCCTGTTTTCCCGAATGACGGCTATGCCGCATTCTGGAACAATCGCCAACGGCACCACCGTGTAGTCACCGAAGTGCCCGAAACCGGAGCCGCCGCCGTTGCCGCGCCGCCGTGTTGACGGGTCCGCCGCCGGAGAGACGTCATGAGCGATGCACTGCTGGTCAAGGTGCGCAGCAAGGCACGGGGGCTCGCCGCTCTCCGTACTGCCTTCGGCGCCGCGGCCGATGCGATCGAGCCGATCCTGTCCGTGCCGGCGCAACCCGGGTCTGGCCTCGGGCTCGAGGCCGGCGCCGATACTGCAGCGACCTGGATGCGCGTCAGCGCGGCGCCGGGCGATGCGGAACATGCCTGGGACCGCGCCCATGCGCTCGTGCAGACGGCTGCGGCGGCGTTTGCCGCGAACGGGCGCGGCGATCTGATCGCGGTCGAACCCGACCTCGCGCAGCGCTGGGATCACGACAACCGCGACCAGGCCGCAGCCGGTGCAGATGCGGCCGAACGCTGTCGCTTCGACGATCAGGACGCCAGCGGCGGCAAGGCGACCGGCGATGGCGTGGCCTGGAACCTGCGCGAGGCGTACAGCCAGCTCGCCGTTGCGCGCGACCAGGTCGGCACGAAGCTCGCGAACGTGCGCATCGCGCATCTCGATACCGGCTACGACCCGGATCACCGTACCCTGCCCCAGAACCTTCGCCGCGACCTGCAGCGCAATTTCGTCAAGGGCGACGGCGCTCCGGACGACGCGACCGACCGCGCCCGCCACTTGCCGCTGCTCAGCAACCGCGGTCACGGCTGCGGCACCCTGAGCCTGCTCGCCGGCAACCGGCTCGACGGCACGGCGCCGGGCTGGCCGGGTTTCCGCGACTTCGTGGGCGCCGCTGCGCTCGCGCAGATCATTCCGGTGCGCATCGCCGACAGTGTCGTGCGCTTCACCACCGGCACCATGGTGCAAGGCGTCGGCTACGCGATCGACCAGGACGCGCACGTGCTGTCCATGAGCATGGGCGGCGTGGCGTCGCGCGCGCTGGTGGATGCCGTGAACCTGGCCTACGACCGGGGCGTCGTCCTGGTCACCGCCGGTGGCAACAACTTCGCGCATCTGCCGACGCCGAAGTCAATCGTGTTTCCGGCGCGCTGGCGCCGCGTACTCGCCGCCTGCGGCGTGATGGCCGACGGGCGTGCCTATGCCGGTCTCGGCGGCATCACGATGCAAGGCAACTACGGGCCAGACGCGAAAATGGCCACTGCGCTCGGGGCCTACACGCCGAACGTGCCGTGGGCGCAGATCGGCTGCCCGAACATCGTCGACATGGACGGCGCCGGCACCTCGGCTGCCACGCCCCAGATCGCGGCGGCCTGCGCGCTCTGGCTGGCCGAACATCTGACGCAGATCGAGCAGTACGCGGAACGCTGGATGCGCGTGGAGGCCGTACGCCATGCCCTGTTCGCCAGCGCCACGAAGACCACGCCGCGCATGAACCGGGAAGAAGCGCGCCGGAAGATCGGCCAGGGCGTCATGCGCGCGCTCGACGCGCTGCACATCGCGCCGCCGGCGGCCGACACGCTGTCGAAGCTGCCGCCCGCGAAAGCCTCCTGGGGCTGGCTGCACCTGATCGTCGGCGGCGGTGTCAGCCTCGCCGCATCGCCGGCGCAGCGCGCGATGCTGGAACTCGAACTCACGCAGATGGCGCAGCGCCATGCCGCCGTGGACCAGGCAATCGACGATCCCGATCGAGCCCCCGAAGACATTCCGGCCGCGGCGATCGACCGCTACCTGCAGGCGGCGCTCGACGAGGGCAATCCGTCCCGCGTGCTGCGCGGCTTTCTCGAACGGCGGCTCGGGCGTCCGGCCCGCATTAGCGTCGTCGACGACGTGATGCCCGCGCCGCCGCCGGTGCGCGAGGTGCGCCAGCCGCCGCCGCCGCAGCGCCGGCTGCGTGTATACGCCCTGGACCCGAGCATCGCCAAGCAGCTGGACTTCGCCGACCTCAACGAGACCACGCTGCACCTGCCCTGGGACGACGTCGCTGGCCGTGACATGCCGCGCGGCACCGAACCGCTGCGGCCCGGGCCGATTGGTGAATATCTCGAAGTCATCGACGTCGATCCCGCGTCGAACAAGGTTTATGACCCGGTCGATCTCAACGACCGCATGCTGCTCGCCCAGGACGGCTGGCCGCCCTCGGAGGGCAATCCGCAGTTCCACCAGCAGATGGTCTATGCGGTAGCGATGACCACGATAGGCCACTTCGAACGCGCGCTGGGCCGGCGCGCACTGTGGGCGCCGCACAGGCTGGTCAGCGACGGCAAGGTGTAGATGGTGGAGGTGCGCCGCCTGCGCATCTATCCCCACGCACTGCGTGACGACAACGCGTACTACAGCCCGGAAAAAGTCGCGCTGCTGTTCGGCTATTTTCCGGCCGAGTCGCACGGCGATGCTGTGACCGCGGCGGGCTCGCTGGTGTTCACCTGCCTGTCGAGCGACGTGATCGCGCACGAGATGTCACACGCCCTGCTGGACGGGTTGCACCGGCGCTTCCAGGAGGCCTCGAACCCCGATGTACCGGCGTTCCACGAAGCGTTTGCCGACATCGTCGCGCTGTTCCAGCACTTCACGGTGACCGAGCTCGTCCGCTTCGAAATCGCACGCTCGCGCAATACCTTGTCGGCCGCCGGGCTGCTCGGCGGACTTGCCCAGCAATTCGGCGAAGGCACGAGCCGCAGCGGACCGCTGCGCAACTATGTCGGGGATGCGGAGCGCAAGCTGCGTTACGACACGACGCTCGAGGCACACGATCTCGGCTCCGTGCTGGTGTTCGCCGTCTACGAAGCATTCCTGCGCATCGTCGCGCGGCGCACGGACGAGCTGATCCGTATCGCGACCGCGGGTAGCGGGGTGCTGCCCCAGGGCCATCTGCATCCGGATCTGGTCGACCGCCTGACGGCTGAAACCTGCAAGGTCGCGCGCCAGGTACTTCACATGTGCATACGTGCACTCGACTACTGTCCGCCGGTCGACATCACGTTCGGCGAATACCTGCGGGCACTCATCACGGCCGACATGGACGCGGTTGCCGACGATCGGCGTGCCTACCGCATTGCGTTCATGGAGGCGTTCCGGCGGCGCGGCATCGTTCCGCGCGACGTGCGCACGATTTCGCAGGAATCGCTGGCCTGGAACACGCCGCGCGAACCGCGCCCGGACTGGCTGCTGCGTGCGCTGGAGAAGCTCGACCTGCAGTGGAATCGCGAACTGGACCGGTCCGAGGCGTTTGCGCTCAACAACGAGAACTGCAAGCGTCTCTGGAGCGTGCTCAACGACGCCTTCCTCGCCGATGGCACGCTCTGTTCCGAGCTCGGCCTGCTGCCGGACATCGCGCGCTACGACAGCCGGGGACGCGCGATGGAGTCCCAGGGGCCGGCACGCCGCACGAATTTCGAAGTGCACAGCGTGCGACCGGCACGCCGCATCGCGCCGGACGGTTCCTTCCGCACGGATATCGTCATCGTCGTGAACCAGCGTCGCCCCGTGCCCACCGACGGCAAGGACCTGCGCAACGGCTGGTTCTGGTTCCGCGGCGGCGCGACCCTGATCGTCGATCCGCGCCAGGACCGCGAAGCGATCCGCTACTGCATCGTCAAGCACTGCGGCAGCAACGGCCGCCTCGAACGGCAGCGCCGCTACGCCGGCGGTACGTCGGGCTCGGCCCTGCGCGCGCTGTACTTCGGTCACGACGTGCGCGAGCCGTTCGCGCTGCTGCATGCGGGCTATCGAGGACAGGACAATGAATGAGCCCACGCGCAGCGATACGCGACGCACGGCCGGCGCGAAGGCCGTGAAGAAGGGTGCGGTCAAGACTTCCCCGAAGACCTCAGCCAGGAAATCGGCGACGACGGGAAAAGCAACCCCGAAGAAGGTCGCCGCGAAAACGTCCGCGGCAGCGAAGGCGACGAGCCGACGCACCAGGAAACGTGGGCGCGGCGCACCGGTCTGGATCCGTCACTACTGCCAGGGGCTCGGCGACTGCCACCTGCTGCGCTTCCCCAAGGACGACGGCACGTTCTGGCACCTGCTGATCGACTGCGGCATTCACGGGTCGGTCAAGGGCGGCTCGGAGATCATGGATCGGGTGGTCGCGAACATCGCCGACGTCGCGCCGGTCATCGACGTGCTCGTGATCACGCATGAGCACATCGACCATGTGTCGGGCTTCCTCAGCGCGGCGGAACATTTCGGGAAGATCGCGGTGCGCGAGGTCTGGATGGCCTGGACCGAGAATCCGCGCGACGCCCAGGCGCGCGAGTTCGACACGTTCAAGGTGCAGGCACTGTCAGCCCTGCAGCGCGCGAGCCTGCGACTCGACGGCGTAGCGGCGCTCGATGCGAACACGCGCCGCGTGCGCGACGGGCTCCGGGGCTTGCTCGGCTTCCACTTCGGCGCCAAGGGCGAGCGCGTGCGCGCGGCGCGGGACGCCGGCGCGCAGCTCGCGCCGAAAGGCCGGATACGCTATCTCGAACCCAGTACCTCGCCGGTAGTACCGGAAGGCGTCGGCAACCTGCGCGTCTATCCCTTGGGGCCACCGCGCGACACCGGCTTCTTCGGTATCCGCGAGCGCGCGAGCGAAATGTATTCCGCCGCCACGGCGAGCGACGCTGCCGCGGTGCGCCGGCTCGACGGCGCGCTCGGCAGCGACAGCGTATGCCGGCCCCACGACGAGCAGGCGCCATTCGATCCCAACCTGGGCCTTGCCCTGGACGATGCCCTCGGCAGCAATGAGATCGCCGAGGACGATCAGGCCAACCTTCGGCGCCTGGTGCGCGACGTTTACGCGGGCACGGGAGCGGGTTCGGCCGACCAGCGCTGGCGCCGCGTCGACGGCGACTGGCTCGGGATCAGCGCCGATCTGGCGATGCAGCTCGACGACCGCACGAACAATTCGAGTCTCGTACTCGCCTTCGAGTTCGTCGATTCCGGCCGCGTGATGCTGTTCGCCGCCGATGCGCAGGTCGGTAACTGGCTCAGCTGGCAGGACACGCAATGGGACGTCGACGGCAAGACCGTCACCGGGCCCGACCTGCTGGCACGCACCGTGTACTACAAGGTCGGCCACCATGGCAGCCAGAACGCGACCCTGAAGTCCAAGGGTCTGCAGCTCATGAACGATCCGGACCTGTCGGCCTTCATCCCGACCAATGAAAACGACGCAATCAAGGTCGGCTGGGAGGCCATGCCCTTCCGCGGCATCATGGAAGACCTCACGCAACGCGCACATGACCGCGTGATTCGCGCCGACGACGCGTGGCTCAAGGACAACGAACCCGACGCACGTTTCCGGCGCCGCAGTGGCTCGCTGGTCAGCGTGACGCCCGGCGGCGACGGGCTCTGGGTGGATGTCGAGGTGCGCTGACCGGTCGAAGCCCGCGCGGTGTGCGGTTGTCCACCCGGCCCAGGGCGGCGGCATGGCTGCCCTACTGCCCCGGCTCGGCCAACTTGTCGTCCTTGTAGATCGCGACGTGCGGCACGCCGTCGGCACCGATCCAGCCACGGTACATGCCTTCGGTGTTGAACGGCAGTGCGAAGCGGCCGTCGTTGGTGAGCACGATGGCGCCGCCATCGCCGCCGGCCTTGGGTATTTCGCGATTGATCACGGCGTCGCCGGCTTCGCGTGCGCTCTGCCCGGCGTACTCGACGCGCGCGCAGATGTCGTGGGCGGCGACGGCACGGATGTAGTACTCGCCCCAGCCCGTGCCGGACACCGCGCAGCGCGCATTGGCGTAGGTGCCCGCACCGATGATGGGTGAGTCGCCGACGCGGCCGTAGCGCTTGTTCGTCATGCCGCCGGTCGAGGTGCCTGCGGCGAGATGGCCGTTCGCGTCGAGCGCGACCGCGCCGACGGTGCCGAAGTGTTTCGCGGTTTCGACGTCGGTGTGCGCCTTGCGGTCGTTTTCTTCCTCCAAGGCCTTCTGCAGCTGCTGCCAGCGCTTCTCGGTACGGAAGTACGCCGGTTCAACGAAGGCCATGCCGACCGTTTGCGCGAACGCCTCGGCGCCGGCACCGGTCATCATGACGTGCGGCGACTTTTCCATGACGGCGCGCGCGAGCGTGATCGGGTTCCGGATGCGCTGCACGCCGGCGACGGCACCGGCGCGCCGCGTCGCACCATCCATGATCGCGGCATCGAGTTCGTTCCTGCCGTCATGCGTGAACACGGCGCCGCGGCCCGCGTTGAACTCGGGCGCGTCCTCCAGCACGACGATTGCGGCGCTGACCGCGTCCAGCGCCGGCTTTCCCGCAGCCAGTGCGGCGTGACCGGCGCGCAGCGCGGCCTCCATCGCGGCACGCGCGGCTTTTTCTTCGCCTTCGGTCATGCCCGCTCGCTCGACCCCGGCGCCGCCGTGAATCACGAGCACTGTCTTGCTGGCCGGCGTGTCTGCCGCTCCGGCCAGCGTCGCCGCCATCAGCAGCGGCACCGCACCGATGCCGCATAGCATATTTTTCATGATCACCTTCCAGATAGCCGGGCTTCGGGCACGTCCTGCCGCCTAGGGTTGGTTCGCGACCTGCGCCCCGGGGTCGTCCCGGCGCCGAAGCGTGCCGGCTTCGACGTCATACACGACCTGGAACGCGGGCCGCTCGACGCGGAACTGCGGCAGGTGCAGCACACTGTCGGTGCCCAGCCCGATCGCGGGCACGGCGTGGAAGCTTAGCGGCTTGCTCGGCGCGTAGACATCGGCCGCACGTAATGGCCGGAACAGCCAGACGTGCCCGCCATTGCCGCTGAACACCCGCGCGATGCCGTCGCCGTCGATCGCCAGTGCCGTGTATTCGTCGATGCCGAGTCCGGTGATGTCGGTCCGCGCGTGCTCATGCATGAGTCGCGCGATCCACGCGATCAGCCTGCCCTGGCGTGCGCGCTGATCGAAGTGACTGTCGGTGATCACGATGCCGAGGAACGGCAGCCGCAGGAAATCGCCGACCAGTGTGGACTGCGGCCCGGCCGGATCGGCCAGCGCCTCGGGCGAGGTCTGGCTGCCGCCATCGAGCGCGCCGTAGACATGGGCGCCGAGCACCGCCAGGCCCGCGCTCGTGCCCGCTATCGGCTTGCCGCTGCGTACGTGCTCGCTGATCGCAGCCGCGAGCGGCGTGTCTTTCCAGTAGCGCACATAGTTGGCCTGATCGCCGCCCGCAAGGAACAGGCCGTCGGCACTTCGCACGATGCCGAGCACCCGCGGGTCGCTGGCGGCACGGCGGTCGCTGAACACCAGCGTCTGCGCCGCAGTGATGCCGCCGATGTCGTCGAAGAATTCTTTCTGCGCCTCGACATCACCCGAGGCGCGCAGGATCACGATACGGCCATGGCCGGCGCGATCGATGAACCAACGGAACCCGTCGTAGGGCCAGTCACCGCCACCGACGAGGAGCATGCCGGGGCGCACCGTCCCGGGACGCGCGGCGTCGATGTCGCCGATATCGTAGTAGCGGTAGCCCTCGCCCACCGCCCCTGCTGCGGACACGGCATGCGCGAAACAGGCGAGGGCAAGCAGCAGTGCGCCGCCAAGGACGCGGGCTATCGGCAGGCGCATCAGACTCTCCCCGGGACGAATGGCATCGGAGACGAAGCAGGGCGGAACTTCCCTACGGGGCGAGCGCAGCCGCCTCCGATCCGCTATGGTCGCGCGATGGACACGCCTCTCGATGCCTGGTTCATTCGCGAAATCCTCGTGCATGAGGCCGCACTCGTGCAGTACCTGCGGCGCTGCTGGTCGCACGCCGACGAACTGCACGACCTGCGTCAGGAAGTCTATGTGCGTGTGTACGAGGCCGCGGCGAAGCGCCTGCCGCAGCAGCCCAAGTCATTCCTGTTCGCGACCGCCCGGCACCTGATGACCGACCGGCTGCGTCGCGGACGCGTCGTCTCGATCGAGCCGGCGGGTGATTTCGAGTCCTTGAACGTCCTGGTAGACGAGGTATCTCCGGAGCAGCGTCTTGGCGCGCGTCAGATTCTCAGGCACCTCGCCGCAGCGCTGGACCGGCTGCCCGAGCGCTGTCGCCAGATCGTGTGGTTGCGCCGGGTCGAGGAGTTGCCGCAGAAGGTGGTCGCAGCGCGCCTGGGCATCAGCGAGAAGGCCGTCGAAAAACAGATTGCGAAAGGCATGCGTCTGCTCGCCGAGCACTACCACGGGCGCTCGCCGGCACCCGAGGCTGCCGGTCGAGGCGCGCTACGGCGCGGCGCACGACGCGTGGAGTAGGTGCAGCATGAACACTGACAGCAGACAGATCGAGCAGACCGCGGCAGCATGGCTCGCGCGCCGCGACGCCGGCGCATGGTCGCGCGCCGAGGCAGCGGCATTGGAGGCCTGGCTCGCCGAATCCACCGCCCATCGCATCGCACTGCTGCGTCTGGAAGCCGCCTGGGACGAATGCGGCCGGCTCAAGGCCCTCGGCGCCGGTGTGCCTCCCGGCGAATTGCCGCTGCGCGGGCGCTGGTCGCAGGCGCCGTTCGGGCTGCGGTCCACGCCTCTGCGGGCGGCAGAGGGATCCGCCGCGCCACTCCCATGCCCTGGCGTGCGCCGCGCGTCGCTACGCCCGAGACCGCGGCACGGCCGTGCGATCGCCGCGGCAGCGCTGGCGCTGTTCGCGATCGCGGCATTCTGGGGTTGGCGCCGCTTCGAATACGTAGAGCCGATCGCGTATCGAACCGCGATCGGCCGGCTGCAAGAAGTCACGCTCGCGGACGGTTCTGCCGCAACCCTGAGCAGCGACAGTGCAATCGCCGTCGCGCTGTCGCGTCGCGAGCGCCACGTCGACCTGCAGCAGGGCGAAGCCTACTTCGACGTCGCGAAAGACCCTGCCCGGCCGTTCGCGGTGCAGGCGGGCAATCGCCGCATTGTCGCCGTAGGCACGCGTTTCGCCGTGCGACGCGACGGGGACGAGGTACGTGTCGTGGTCAGCGAGGGCACGGTGCGCCTCGAATCGTCGACCGGCGACGGGCACGAACAGCCGGTCACGCTGCTGCCCGCCGGCAGCAGCGCGGTCGCCAACGCGAATGGCGTCATGGTCCGCGCGGGCGCAGTCGCCGACGCGGAGCGCACGCTCGACTGGCGCCGCGGCCACCTCGTGTTCCTCGACACCCCGCTCGCCGTCGCGGCCGCAGAATTCAACCGGTACAACACGCGGCCGCTGGTCATGGGCGACGCGGCCGCGGCGCAGCTGCGCATCGGCGGCAGCTTCCGCTGGTCCAATACCGAGGTGTTCGCGAACCTGCTGGAACAGGCACTTCCGGTGCGCGCCGAGCGGGAACCGGATCGGATCGTCCTGTACAGCCGTTGATGCCGACGGGCGGGATCGGGCCGCTTCGTTCGTCATGACTGGCGCAGGCGCCGGGGTGCGCCAAACCAGGGGGATGGCGATGCGACATGGGGTTAGAAAGCTGGTACTGGCATTGGCCTGCAGCGCCGCTCTTGCGGCGCAGGCACAGAACCCGAACGAAACGATCGACGTGCCGGCCGGTGATCTGGTCACGGCACTCGATGCGCTCGCGCGCCAATCCGGCGCGCAGTTCGTCTATTCCGCCGACGAGCTCAAGGGACTGAAGACCAGCGGCGTGAAAGGCACGATGACCGCGGCCGACGCGCTGGAACGCCTGCTGCGCGGCAGCGGTTACGGGCTCAAGCGTGACGCATCGGGCGCAATGGTGATCGTGCGCCAGCCCGCGTCGACGCCGCCGCCGGCGCGTGCCGGCACGGACGGCGAGCCCGAGCGCCCGGTCGTGGAGCTCGAGAGCGTGCAGGTCACGGGTTCGCGCATTCCGCGTGCGCAGATCGAAGGCCCGGCCCCGATCAGCGTGATAACGGCACAGGAAATCAAGGCGAACGGCTTCACCACCGTGCCCGACGTACTGCGCGCGATGACGCAGAACGGCGGCGAGACCCAGAGCCAGCAATCGGCGAGCGGGGCCGACTTTTCGCCCGGCGCACAGCAGGTCGATCTGCGCGGCCTCGGCCCGAACCACACGCTGGTACTGGTCAACGGCCGGCGCATCGCCGACTTTCCGATGCCATTCAAGGGCCGTAGCAACTTTACAGACATTTCCAATATTCCACTCGGCATGGTCGAGCGCATCGAGATCCTGACCGGCAGCGCGTCGGCGATCTACGGTTCGGACGCCATCTCGGGTGTGGTCAACTTCATCCTGAAGAAGCAGGCCGACGGCACCACCGTCGACCTGCGCCTCGGCGACACCGAGCGCGGCGGTGGTGAGTCGGCCCATCTCAGTGTTTCAGGCGGCTATGACAGCGAGCGATTCCGTGCGATCTATGGCGCCGAACTGATCTCGCAGCGACCGCTCTGGGCTTACGACCGGGAAGTGCAGGATTCGACGCTGGACGCGCCCACGGCGCGTTCGCGCGCCGCGCGCCGCGCATTCCTGCGCACGAACTGGTACGACGAATATCTCGATCCGGGTGCGGCAACCTGTGCCGGACTCGCGCACCTCAACGACGGGTCGACGTTCTACGCCGCGCGCCCAGGCTGGGGGATCGACGGCGAGGACGGCTATTACTGCGGCAGCGATCGCGCGATCGGCTACGGCACGATGACGAGCCGGCGCAAGGGCGTGAATGGCTACGCCTCGCTCGGCTATGAGTTCGACGGAGATCTGGAGTGGTTCGCCGACGTGCAGCTCGGCTATCACGAGGTCGAGATGTTTCGCGACGTGACCCAGTGGAGCTACCAGGCCCCTGACGGCAACGAAGAAGGCTATTTCTACAATGAGGCCACCGGCCAGGTCGAGTACTGGCAGCGCCAGTTTTCGCCCGAGGAAATGGGCGGTCTCGAGCGCGGCATGATCCGGAACAAGCAGAAGACCCTCGGTCTGAGCACGGGCTTCAAGGGTCGTTTCGGCGAGGCCTGGGACTGGGAGGCGGCACTGAGTCATTCGCAATACCAGTCGACGATCAGCTGGCCGCAGATTGTCGCGGAACGGGCGAATGCGCTGCTGCTCGGTCCGCAGCTCGGTGTCGACGAGGACGGCTTTCCGATCTTCAACGCCGATCCAGCACGGCTCTATACGCCGCTGACGCGCGCCGAGTACGACAGTATCGCCGCACGCACGACCTACACCCCGAAGTCACGTACCGACACGCTGTCGTTCACGGTGACGAACCCCGCGCTGTTCCGGATGCCGGCGGGCGACGCCGGTTTCTCCGGCACTGTCGAGGCCGGCAATCAGGCGTATGACCTAAATCCCGATCCGCTCGCCACGCAGTACTACTACTACAGCTGGCGGGACTCCGACGGTTCCGGCAGTCGCGACCGCTGGGCCGCCGCAGGCGAGTTGCGCATGCCGCTGTTCGAATCCCTGAGTCTCAGCACCGCGGCACGCTACGACCAGTACCGCTACGACGGCCATTCGATCGACAAGCTCACGTGGAGCAGCGGTCTCGAATGGCGGCCGCTCGATTCGCTGCTAGTGCGGGGTTCGTACGGCACGGCGTTCCGTGCGCCCGATCTGCACTACGTGTTCGCCGGCGAGGGCAATCTCGAGTCCTCGGGCGCCGACTATTATCGCTGCCGCACCGAAGAACCGGATGTGGACGTCGCCGACTGCTCATACGGCGACGAGGGCGTCATCGTGACGCGCAGCGGCAATCGTCGGCTGCAACCCGAGACCAGCAAGTCCTATACAGCCGGCTTCGTGTTTTCGCCGTTGCCGATGCTCGATTTTTCGCTGGACTATTTCGACATCGACCTGCGCAATCAGGTGCAGGACCTGCGCATCGACGGCGTGCTGCAGGACGAGGCGAGCTGCCGCATCGGCACCCGCATCGACGGCACGCCGGTCGATGCATCGTCGCCGACCTGTATCGACGCGCTGGCCCGCGTGCGCCGTTCGACCGACGGCGGTCTTTACGGCGTCTTCGTCAATCCCATCAACATTGCCCGGGAGCGCACCAGCGGCCTGGATTTCAGCACGCACTACCGGCTGGAAACATCGCTGGGGCTGTTCCGCTTCAGCGGCAATTACACCTGGGTGCGCCGCCACGAGAGTCAGCAGTATGGCGGCGATGTAGTCGACGACCAGTTTGCAGTCAACAGCGGCTTCGACATTCCACGCACGAAAGCGAGCGCGAGCGTGAGCTGGGAACGCGAGCGCTGGACCGCGACACTGCATGGCGAGCGTCTGGGCCGCCTGCCCAATGCGGACTCATACTCTCAGGTCTACGATCCCGAGGACGGCGGCAGCCCGTGGATCGGCGCGACCTATCGGTACAACGCCTCGGTGCAGTACCGTTTCAACGAACGCTCGCAGCTGTCGGTGTCGGTCACCAACCTGTTCGACAAGATGCCGCCGCGCGATGCGACGTCGACCGGCTATCCCTACTACGACATCTCGTGGTTCGACGCGACCGGCCGCCAGTTCTTCGTGCAGTACACGCACAAGTTCGGCGGACGGCGGCTCTGAGCGCGACGTCCGCCTGACGCCGTCGCGCCGACCGGTACGACGGCGTCAGGCCGGCTCGCCGGCCGGCGCATCGGCAGCGAGCCAGGCACCGATCGCGGCACGCGCTTCATCGATGCCGATGCGATCCAGTGCGGAAAACGCCTGGATCGTGGCCCCCGGGCAGAGGACCGTCATTTCGCGTCGCGTACCGAGCAGGGTCCGCGCCGCCTCGCCACGCGAGAGCTTGTCGACCTTGGTCATGAGTACATGACAGGGAAGGCCGATGTCGCGGCAGTACTGCAGCATGAGCCGGTCGAAATCCTTGAGCGGATGGCGGCTGTCCATGATGAGCACGACGCCGCGCAGTGACTGGCGGCCGCTGAGGTAGGCGTCGATGAGTTCACGCCAGTGGTCGCGCAGCGCCGTCGGCACCTTGGCGTAGCCATAGCCGGGGAGATCGATCAGGCGCCGGTCGCCATCGAGATCGAACACGACCAGCTGCTGCGTCCGGCCGGGCGTCTTGGAGGTCCGCGCCAGACCGACCTGGTCGCAGATGCGGTTCAGGGCACTGGACTTTCCGGCATTGGAACGGCCTGCGAACGCGACTTCTGCGCCCTGGTCGGGGGGAAGCTGGCGCAGTTCGTGCGCGGCCAGACGAAAGCGCGCACGGCGAAACAGGGAATCGGACATGGTTACCGGCTCTGGGAACTCGGACGGCGACACGCGCATCGGCGTTTGACCGTCTGGGGGGCGCTGGTACAATTCGGCGGTTTTCTGTCCCCCGCCAGCGTGAGTCCGCCGGGGATGGCCACGTTTCCAGCATTCAGTGGAGTCGAGTGTAATGAGTTTTCGGCGCGTAGTTGCTCTGGCGGGCTTGCTCGCAGTGGGTTCGGTCCAGGCGGAAACGGCCGCTTCTCGTGCCATCGTCGGCGACGCCAAGGCCGGCGAGGCCAAGGCTGCGGCCTGCGGGGCCTGTCACGGTCCGGACGGAAACTCCACCGACAAACAGTACCCGAAGATCGCGGGCCAGCAGGCCGACTACATCGCGCGCCAGCTCGCGTTGTTCAAGTCGACCCAGCGCAACAACCCGATCATGCTCGGTTTCGCCTCGACCCTGTCGGAACAGGACATGCACGACCTCGGCGCGCATTTCGCCACGAAGCAGGCCACGGCCGGCAACGGCGACGAAGCGCTGAAAGCGCGCGGCGAGCAGCTGTGGCGCACGGGCGACGCCCAGCGCGGGATCCCCGCCTGCATGTCGTGCCACGGCCCGGCCGGTCGCGGCAATCCCGGCGCCGGTTATCCGCAGATCGCAGGCCAATGGACCGACTACGTGATCGCCAAGCTCAAGGATTGGCAGAACGGCATCACCTGGGGCGCGGACGATCGCGCCAAGATCATGCCGGACATCGCCAGACGCCTGACCGAGCAGGACGTGGTCGCGGTCGCTTCCTATGCCGAAGGACTGCACACGGCCAAGCCGGCCGCCAAGTAGCAAGCTGTCACGGGGTGAACGCCGGGCGCGATCAGCGCCGTTCGGCGTGAACTCGCCCCGGTCCGGCGTGTCTTTCCCCAGCAGCCGCCCCGGTACCTGCCCAATCCGCATACGCTCCGGGTCCGCAACGCTCGCCGCAGCCACAGGCTGCGGCTCTACCAGGAGATCCGAATGTTCCAGCGTTTCGTCCTCGGCTTGGCCGGTCTCGTCGCCGCAACCGGCGTTTTCGCCCAGAGCGGGCCCTGGCAGGAAGGTCAGCACTACTTCCGGCTGGACCCGCCACAGGCCACGGCGCAGTCGGACAAGGTCGAAGTCACCGAAGTGTTCTCCTACGGCTGCCCGGCCTGCTTTTCGGTCGCGCCGAAGGTCAAGAGCCTGAAGAACAAGCTGCCGGCCAATGCCGTGATGACCTACGTGCCCGCGTCGTGGAACCAGGGCGAGCAGTGGCCCCTGTTCCAGCGTGCGTACTTCGCCGCACAGGCACTCGATGTTGCCGACAAGGCCCATGAGGACATGTTCGTCGCCATCTGGGGCGGCGGCCCCCTGGCCGTCGTGGTGAACGGCAAGATCAAGAACCCGGCGCCGACGCTCGACGATGTCGCAAAGTTCTACGAGAAATACGGCGTGAAGGCCGCCGACTTCACCGGTGCCGCGAACTCCTTCGCGGTCAACACGAAGATGAAGAAGGCCGACGCCTACATCAAGAACGCGCAGGTCGACTCGACACCGACGTTCATCGTGAACGGCAAGTACCGCCTGAACGGCCAGAGCGCCGGCAGCTGGGACAATGTCGAAGCCATCATCCTGCATCTGGTCGCGCAGGAATCGGCGACCGCCAAGTAAACCGACGTTTCGGGAGATCACGATGTTCAAGCGACTGCTGTTCCTGTTGACCGGCCTCCTCGTCGTCAGCGCCTGTGGTGCGCAGGAGGACAAGGCCGCCGCCACGAAAACCGACTGGAAGGAGGGCGAGCACTACATCGTCCTCGCCAAGCCCACGCCGCCGGCGAGCGGAAAGGTGGAAATCACCGAGGTGTTTTCCTACGCCTGCCCGCATTGCGCGCACTTTCAGCCGTACGCGGACCAGCTCAAGAGCAAGCTGCCAGCCGGCGCGACCTTCAGCTACATGCCCGTCGTTTTCAATCCGTCGTGGGAACCGCTCGCCCGCGCCTTCTACGTCGCGCAGTCGCTGGGTGTGCTCGACAAGACGCATCAGGCCTTGTTCGATGCGTTGCACCGTGACCACAAGCCGCTGCGCTCGATCGAGGATCTCGCCGGCTTCTACGCAGCCCACGGCGTCGACCCCAAGACCTTCATCAGCACGGCGCAGTCCTTCGTCGTCGAAGGCAACCTGAGCCAGGGCCGCGAACGCGCCATGGCCTACCAGATCGAGAGCACGCCGACCCTGATCGTGAACGGCAAGTATCGCCTGGATGCGGCATCGGCCGGTGGCCAGGGCCAGGCCGTCGAACTCGCGCTGTGGCTGGTCAACAAAGAGCTCTCGGCGGGCAAGAAGTAATTGGCGTCGGGACGTGGGAGGAACGGGCGATGACGCGCGCGTTTCTCCCACGTGCGTTTCCGGTCCGCAGATACACGACCAATGTCGCTTGCGGCGGCCGGCATGCACGGCATAGGCTCGGGCCATGAGTGCCTCGCCCGGGTCCGCCCCCAGCAGCAGTCCGACGATCGAGCGACTGCGTTTGCTCAGCTGCAACATCGTCGCCGGCGCGAGCGTGGGTCGATACAGCGACTACGTCATGCGCAGCTGGCTGCCTCACCCCGGCAAGCGCGCCAATCTTGAGGCACTCGCGCGCTCGATCGAGGATTTCGACGTCGTCGGCCTGCAGGAAGCCGACGCGGGCACCCTGCGCTCGGGCTTCATGAACCAGACGCAGTATGTCGCCGAGACCGCCGGCTTCCCGTATTGGAGTCATCAGCCGAACCGGCGGGTATCGCGCCTCGCTCAATCGGCGAACGGACTCATCAGCCGCATCGAACCCAGCGAAGTCATCGACCATCCGCTGCCGGGCCGCATTCCCGGGCGCGGCGCGCTGCTCGCGCGCTTCGGCAACGGGAACAGTGCGCTCACGGTCGTGATTTCGCATCTGTCGTTGGGGCCGGAGGCGCGCATGCGCCAACTGGGCTTCATCGCCGAGCTGCTGGCGGATTCGCCGCACGCGGTGCTCATGGGTGACCTGAATTGCGCCGCCGACAGTGCGGAACTCCGCGAGCTGTATCGCAAGACATCACTGGCGCCGCCGCTTGCGCCGCCGCCCACCTTTCCCAGCTGGCGGCCGCGTCGCGCCATCGATCACATACTCGTCTCCGAGAGCCTGCAGATCGACAGTCTGTGGACGTTGCCGCAGGCCTTTTCCGATCACCTGCCAGTAGCTGCGAGCGTGACCCTGCCCACGAGCCTGCAGCAGGAGCTGCGCCGCGCTGCCTGACGTTGCGGCGCGCGCGAATGACGCCACCGGCATCGGCACTGGTCCGCGTTACGGTACGCCGGCCCGGCGGGCGTCACTCGTCAGGCGTGGCCCCGCCCGCCGCCGGACCACACCGTTGCTTCAGCGACTCGTCAACTCCTGCACGAGATCGCGGTTGTTGATGCGCAGTCGTACGAGCGCATCGGCCCGCTGCTTGAGGGCGTCTCGCAGCGCGACATCAAGCACGGCGTAGGGATCGGCGGCCTTCGCACGGGCCTCTTCGATCGCGCGGCGCTGGTCGGCGCGCTGTTTCGCGCTCATGCCGCTCTGGTGCAGCTGATCGAGCTGCGCGTTCAGTTGGTCGATGTACTCGCCGAGCACGAGGATGTCGCCGAAACGGCGCTTGATGTCGCGGTAGCGGCGCAGATCGACATCGAGGGCCTTTGCCACGTTGCGTTCGTACTGGCGCGTGAGCACTGGCTGCAGCGCGGCACTTTCGGAGACATCGTCACGCGCTTCGCGGGCGGTCTGCAGACGCCGCTGAACCTCGCGCAATGCATTGATTTCGAGCTGCAGGCCGCGCTGATAAATGTCGAGGTCCGCGACCGCGAGGGAAATTTCGCTTTCGGCGCCCGCCGAAGCGGCGGCTGGTGCAGTCGATTGCGCTGTGGCCAGCAGCGGGAAGAAAAAGGCCAGGGCCAACACAGACAATTGCAGCTTCAACGGTCGCATGACGACCTCCGCACTGTCGGGGGAAACCTTTGCGCCGAAATTAGCACAAACGGCAACCATCACAAGGGCCGTTTGTATTAGCTCCCATTTCTCACATCCGCTCGTGGCGAGGCCGTCGAGACGCTCGCCCTGACGCGCGCCGCGGACGGGGCGGCGGCGACGGCGTAGCCGAACTACGTCAAGCCGACACGAGGGAGCAGCGCGCGTCAGGGCGAGCGTATCGGCGGCCGCAGTAAAAGGTGTGTGAGACATGCGGGCTGGAGCCCGGAGACAGGCAACAAAAAAAGCCGGGCCGCTCGCGCGGCCCGGCGATTCCCCCTTGATGCGCGAATGCTTAGAAGCGCACGCCAGCCTGGACGTAGCTGTAGCGGCCCGGCAGATCGTACGTGCCGGCGTCGTAGCCGTTGAGCGAGCACGACACGCAGATCGGCGGATCTTTCGCGAACAGGTTGTTGACACCTGCCGACAGCGTGAAGTCGAAGCTGACCGGCAGCTTCCAGTTCACGCGCAGGTCGTGGAACGTGGTTGCGCCCAGGTGGTTGGTACCCCCCGACAGATCTGCGTTCGGATTGCTGCAGACCGCGCCGGCGCCAGTCAGGTCCGGATTGCAGGTTTCGGTCAGACCAGACAGGTAACGCGCCGTCCAGCGCGCGCTCCAGGCTTCCGACGCCCAGCTCAGGCTGGCGGTGGTGCGCCATTTGTTGATCGCGCGGTCGGCAACCTCGACGCCGACAGTCAGCGGCTCAGCGAGCCCCGTGTCGTTCGCCACCGCCGAATATTTATCGACATAGGTCGTCGACAGCGAGGCGCCGAGGGTACCCCAGCCCCAGTCCGGGCTCATCCAGTTCACACCGATGTCGTAACCCTGGGTGTCGATCGTGCCAAGGTTGGTCAGGGTGTTGTTGAAGCTGATGATGTCGCCAGAGATGCCGCGCACGATGCCGGCGCAGAACGTCGGCGAGTTCGTCGCCACGCAGCGATCGAGCTGGGTCTGCGCATCCGGCGCCTGGATCGCATCTTCGACCTTGATCTTCCAGAAGGTCAGATCGAAGTCGAGTTTCTGCGACCAGCCCGAATTCTCGGCCCAGGTCGGGCTGTAGACCACCCCTGCGGTGATCGACTTCGAGGTTTCCGGCGTCAGATTGAGGTTGCCGCCCGTACGCGTGGAGATCTGCGTGTTCGCCTGCTCGAACGTGGCCGGATTCGGCACGCCCTGGGCGATGCAATTGGTCGCGGCCTGGCCGGTCGCCCCATTGCACGGATCGGAAATCGTCGCGTCGAAGCGCGCCGGCGAGCCATAGAGCTCGCCGATGGACGGCGCGCGGAAACCTTCGGCCCAGGTACCGCGCAAGGTCAGGTCGTCGGTCGGCTGCCAGCGCAGGCCGATCTTGTTGTTGGTCGTGCCGCCGAACGTCGAGTAGTCGGAGTAGCGCGACGCCACCGACAGATCGAGGCTCTTGGCACCGGCCACGTCCTTGAGCAGCGGCGCATTGAGTTCGAGGTAGTACTCGTTGACGTCGTACTCGCCACGGGTCGGCAGGGACGGCACGCCGTTGCCTTCACCGGCGACGACGATCGCGTCCGGCGTGTAGAAGCCTTCCTGTTCGCGATGCTCGAAACCCGCAGCGAAGGCGAGCGAGCCGGCCGGCATTTCCACGATGTCGCCCGAAATGTTGGCAGACCACAGCTCCAGCGAGTTCTGGCTGCGATCCTGCTCGATGAAGCTGATGTAGTTCAGCATTTCGGGCGTGATCGAACCCGGGCCGCCGAAGATGTTCAGGGGCACGCAGGGACCGGTGCAATCGGCGATCGGGCCGAGTGCGCGACGGATGTGTGCGATGTTGTAGGTGCCCTGGACAGTCTGCGTCGCCTTGTTGTCGCTGTTGACGTAGTTGATGTCCCAGTAGAAATCGCGATCGGCGGTACCGAAGCTGCCTTCCAGACCGGCCGCGAAGTAGCGCGTGTCGACGTCCTGCGAGAAGATGCGCGGTCCGCCTTCGACCGGACGACGGCCCAGTCCGATCAGGTTGCTGCCCGGATCCAGGGTGAAGCCGAACGGGTTGTAGGGATTGGTCGCATCCACGCCCGTGATCAGGCCGAGGTCGCTCGTATTGAGCGCCGATCCCAGGCCGATCGGCTCAGGAGCGGCCTGGTTGACCGACTCGCGCTTGCTGTAGCTGCCCTTGAGGTAAAAGCTGACGTTATCGCTGATCTTGTAGCGTGCCTGGCCAAACAGGCCATTGCGCTTGCTCGGCGTCAGCAGCAGGTTGTACGGCGCGAAGTTGAAGCGATCGGCATTCGTGAATCGGTGGAAGCCGTCCGGGAAAGGCTGCACGCCGTTGGTCGTGCCATTCGCCGCGATGTTGCATACGCCGCCGGGGCACAGGCCGCCGTAGGTCTCGCCATTCGGCGTCGTGAATATCGTGCGCGTGTACGGGATATAGGAGCTGCCGCCTGCCAGACCTGCGCCCGGGGTCGGGAACGACGATTGATCCCAGACAGAGGAGCTGATCGCCTTCTGTTCGTAATGGCTGATGTCCAGGAAGAAGTCGAGGCGGTCGGTGCTGCCACCGAGCGACACGTTGCCGGTTGTGGTTTCGCCACCGTCCTTCGAGTAGTCGCCGTACGAGATGTTGGCGCCGAGGCCCTCGGCCTTGCGCTTGGTGATGATGTTGATGACGCCCGAGATCGCGTCGGATCCGTACAGCGACGAGGCGCCGTCGGTCAGGATCTCGATGCGCTCCACGGCGCTGGCCGGAATCGTGTTCAGATCGACCGCGGCGGAAACGCCGGAGCCCGACGATTCGTTGACCCAGCGCAGGCCGTCGACGAGAACGAGCGTGCGCTTGGCGCCGATGTTGCGCAGCGAAATCGTGGTCGAGCCCGAGCCGACGCCACCGCCGTCTGCCGGAAAGCCGAAGTTGCCGGCCGAGTTGAATTTGGTGTTGAGGGAGGAACCACTGACCGACAGGCGCTGAATGACATCGCCGATCGAACCAAGACCGGTCGCTTCGATGTCGCGCGCCGAGATCGTGACCACGGGCGTCTGACCTTCGAGCTCGGCCTTCTTGATGCGCGAGCCCGTCACTTCGACGGCTTCGAGCTTGGTGGTGTCATCGCCAGACCGGTCACCCTGGGCAAGCGCCGGCTGAGCAGCGCCAGCCAGCAGGGCCACGGTGAGGGCATGAATGCTCAGGGCGAGCTTGTGACGGTGCAACACTTTCATCGGAAACTCCCGTTATGGTGACCCGAAAACCGAATGGATTCGCCGGCTGGCACACATCAATGCGTGTGGCGCGCACGCCGGCACTGACTCCGCCAACCGATTGCCGTCGCCGGTACCGCCCCCCCAGGCGACCCGACCGGGGCTGCGGCCCCGAAGCATCCCCACGTTACGGTTACCCGCACGCGGAGTTAAGGGAATGTAAAACACTTGTCCGGACTTGACCAGAGCAGCCCGCAAGCGGTCTCGGCAGACCGTTTTTCGGCAGCGACCGGCTGCCCGTGATCAGCCGCTGAAGGCGACCACGAGGCCCATGAGCACGAGGAAACCGGCAAAAACGCGCTTGAGTGCCGCGCCAGACAATGCATGCGCGAGGCGCACGCCCTGGGGCGCCACGAGAATCGACGCGAGCGCAACGCCGGCAACGGCAGGCAGATAGACGAATCCGAGGCTGCCCGGCGGCAGGCCGCTCGCGACGTATCGGCCGCCGTAGACGAAGCCGAGCGCGCTCGCCACCGCGATCGCGAATCCGCAGGCAGCGGACGTGCCCACCGCACGCACTGGCGCGACACCGAGCCAGACCAGCAAAGGCACCGTCATGCTGCCGCCGCCGATACCGACCAGCGCCGCGACGACACCGATGGCGATGCCCGCGCCGAACATCGGCAGACCGGCCGGCGCCACGCCGGTTTCGGCATGACCGGGACGCACCTGGCCATAGCGCAGTTGTGCCGCGGCGATGAAGCAATAGCCGGCGACGAAGATGCGCAGTACATCGCTGGACAGGTGACTCGCGAGCTGCGCACCGCCGAGGCCGCCGATGACAAGTCCCGGGGCCAGCGCCGCCACGCTCGGCCACAGCACACTGCCGCGTTTCCAGTGCGCGCGCGTCGAGGAGACCGAGGTCAGGATGATGCTCGCGAGCGAGGTGGCGAGCGCGACATGCATGACATGGTCTGGCGGAAAGCCACGCAACGGCAGTAGCCATGCCAGCGCGGCGACGATGATGAGTCCGCCGCCCACACCAAGCAGCCCGGCCAGAAGGCCGGCAGCGGAACCAACGGCGAGGTATAGCGCCATGTCGAGAAGCATGCGGATCCTTGTCATCATCGGCGACCGGCCGCAAAGCCGCCTGCAGCCGCTCGATACCGCGCGGAAATGAACCGCGGATACGCCGATGTGTGTTGGTAGTTCGGCGCCGGGACACTAAGATCCGCGCATGTCTCGCGCAAGCCCGTCACTGTGTTTCCGCCGCCGACGCTGGTCGTGCTGGCTTGTCTGTCTTGCGGCCTCCCTGCCTGTCGCCGCTGCTGATCGTGCTGCCGAGCGGCAGTCATTCCGCCGTGCACTTGATGCCGTCGAGCGCGGCCACGAGTGGAAGGCCGAGGCAGCACAGCTCGCCGACTATCCGCTGCTGCCGGTATTGCAGGCCCGCGAACTCGGACGCAAGCTCGACAAGATCGATCCCGGCGCCCTGCAGGCATTCGCCGCCCAGTGGCCCACGGCGCTGCCGGTGGTCGAGCTGCGCAGAGCCTGGCTGCTCGACCGCGCTACGAAGAAGCAGTGGGCTGATTTCCTGGCGGTCTATGCCGACGACCCCGATCGCGAACTGCGCTGCCACGCACTCGCGGCCAAGCTCGCGGGCGGCGGCAGTATCGACTGGCAGGAGGATCTGCAAGCGCTCTGGACCGAGGACAGGCCGCTGCCGGGCGCCTGCAACCCGGCACTCGACTGGTCGGCACGCAACAACCTGCTCGACACGGCCAAGCTCTGGCAGCGCATCGATCGCGGTGTCGACGCAGGCAAGGTCGCCGTGGTCGACGCGCTCGTGTCGCGGCTGCCGGCAGCAGAGCAGCCGGCCGCAAATCGGCTCGCCGCAGCGTTGCGCGATCCGGCAGCCGCGCTCAAGCAGGCTGCGGCCTGGCCGGACGACCAGCGGCACCGGCGCGCTGCAGCTGTCGCGCTGACACGTCAGGCGCGACGCGACGCCACCGGCGCCGAAGCGAACTACGCGGCGCTCGCAAAGCACTTTCGCTGGAGCGCAGCCGAGCGCGGCGAGATTGCGGCAGCATTCGCGCTCTATCGCGCCACCGAGTTCGATGCGGACGCACTCAAGCGACTTGCGGACCTGGCACCGTCTGCTCAGAACGATGCAACGCGCGAATGGCGCGTTCGCGTGGCGCTTGCGGCGTCGGACTGGACGGCCGCCCTGCAGGCACTCGACGCGCTCAGCGAACAGCAGAAACGGGATGAGGAGTGGCGTTACCTGCGCGCGCGCGTGCTGCGCAAGCTCGATCGCAAAGATGAAGCCGACCATCTGCTTGCCACGCTGGCGGGCGAGGCCAACTTCTACGGATTTCTTGCCGCCGACTGGACCGACAGGCCCTATGCGATCTGCACGAAGAGCCTCCCCTCGAACCGTGCGGCCGAGCAGCGTCTGCTCGACGAGTACGGGCTGGCGCGCGCATTCGAATGGCGCGCGCTGGGTGAAGGCCGAGAGGCGCGGCGCGAGTGGGACTACACGCTGAGCCGCATCGCGCCGGATCAGCGCCGGCTCGCCGCCGATCTCGCGTACCGCGAAGGCTGGTACGACCGTGCCGTGTTCGCGCTGAACAAGGGCGAGGAACTGCGTTTCTACGAGCAGCGCTTCCCGCTGGCGCGCGAACCACAGATCCGGCGCGCCTCTCACGATACCGGACTGGATCCAGCGTGGACCTACGCGATCATCCGGGCGGAAAGCGCCTGGGTCGAAGACGCCCGCTCCAGCGCCGACGCCTACGGGCTGATGCAACTGTTGCCAGGAACGGCCGCACGCGTCGCGAAGGACGCCGGCATCGCGTATCGCCGCGCCGAAGATCTGTATCACGGCGACACGAACATCGCGCTGGGCACACGCTACCTGTCGCAGATGGCGCGTCGCTATAGCGGTGCGCCGTGGCTCGCCAGCGCCGCGTACAACGCCGGCCCCGGTGCGGTGGAACGCTGGCTCGGCCAGCGCGGGCAGCTCGAGCCGGATTTCTTCATTGCAAGCATTCCCTACAAGGAAACGCGCGAATATGTCGCACGCGTGCTGGCGTTTTCAGTGATCTACGACTGGCGCATGAACGGTCGGGCACTCGCGGTTGCCGCACGCCTGCCGCGCTACGGACAGGACTACTCGGCTCCCGGGCGGGACACGCCGCGAAAATCGGTCGTCTGTCCGGCGCCGATCGCCGACACGGCACAGGCAGCACCGATAGCCACGACGACGCCGGCACCCGGCGCCTGACGGCCATTCCGCCCGACAGACCTGCCTATTGGCCGACGACTTGCGACTGCATCGGGCCGAACAACGCCAGCACTTCCTGCTGCAGTTCGGGACTGACCTTCACCTCGGTCATTGCAGCGACCAGGTCTTCGACAAACGCGTCGAAGTCCGTGTCGGTAAGGTTCATGCCGGAGTGGGCTTCTTCCATGCTGCGCCCGGTATAGGTACACGGACCTCCCGTCGCAGCACAGATCTGCTCGATGAGGAGACGCCTCACGTCGGCCAGATCGGAGTTCTCGAAGAAGATGTTGATGCGCAGGTCGTCATGGATGCGTTTGAGCGAGGCATCGACGACGGCCTCGACGCCGGTCGCTCCGCCGAGGCGCTGGTACAGCGTCGCGTCGTTCACAGCCGTTTTTTGCGGTGCGGCAGCACATGCACCGAGCAATACGGCGAACAAGCCGGGTAGCAGCATCTTCATGACGGTATCCTGCGTGAATGGACCAACGGTCGAACCCAGTGTAAGGCGGCCACTGCTGCCACCCGAGGTATATACGTCCCCGCCCGGCGTGCGGATGCACCGCCCGCGGACCGCACTGCTAAGCTCGGCGATCCGGAACGGAGAAGGAGCGGAATCATGGAGGTTTACCTGGTCGGCGGTGCGGTGCGCGATCGCCTGCTGGGACGTCAGGCGAGCGACCGCGACTACGTCGTCGTCGGGGCGACGCCACAGCAGCTGATCGCACGCGGCTACAAGCCGGTCGGCAAGGATTTCCCCGTATTCCTGCATCCGCAGAGCGGCGAGGAATACGCACTCGCCCGTACCGAACGCAAGAGCGGGCGCGGCTACGGAGGCTTCACATTCGATACGAGCGCGACTGTCACGCTCGAAGACGATCTGCGCCGGCGGGACCTGACTATCAACGCGATCGCCGAGGACGAATCAGGCCGGCTCGTCGATCCGTTCGGCGGTGCACGCGATCTTGAGGCGCGGCTGCTGCGGCACGTGTCCGACGCGTTCGTCGAGGACCCCGTACGCCTGCTACGTGTCGCCCGCTTTGCGGCACGCTTTGCGCCACTGGGCTTCGTACTCGCGCCAGAAACCCAGGCGCTGCTGAGCACGATGGTCGAGAACGGCGAAGTCGACCACCTCGTGCCTGAGCGCGTCTGGGCCGAAACGCGTCGGGCGCTCGGCGAACCCCAGCCCTCGGCGTTTCTGCGCGTGCTGCGGGATTGCGGTGCGCTGGCGCGGCTGTTTCCCGAAATCGACGCGCTCTACGGTGTTCCGCAACGTGCCGAGTATCACCCCGAAATCGACACCGGGGTGCATACCGAGATGGTTGTCGACATGGCAGCACGGATAGCGCCGGGCGATGCGCTCGTAGGCTGGTGTGCGCTGGTGCACGACCTCGGCAAGGCATTGACACCAGCCGATCAGCTGCCGCGCCATGTCGGCCACGAGACGACCGGTGTCGAACCGATACGCCGCCTTGCCACACGTTACCGACTACCGGGGGAGTTCGTCGAACTCGCCGTGCTGTGCTGCCGGCTCCACCTCAATGCACACCGGGTATTCGAGCTGCGCCCCGCAACCCTTGTCGGATTGTTCGAGCAGTTGGACGCGTTTCGCAAAAAAGAACGTGTGGAGCAGTTTGTGCTGGTCTGCAGTGCCGACAAGCGCGGCCGGCTGGGTCTCAGCGACGCGCCCTATCCGCAGGCGGATTGGCTACGCACCACGTTCGCCGCAGCCGCCGCAGTTGAAGCGAAGCCGTTCGTCGAGCGCGGATTGTCAGGGCCGGCAGTCGGCGATGCCGTCCGTCAGGCGCGCATCGCCGCAGTCGCCGCACTCAGGTCGACCGTCGGCTCCCCAGCCGGTTGAGCAGGTTGCCCAACGGCGTCTGCGCGAGCAACGCGCCCGCCGCGACACCGACGCCATCGGCGAGAAGGTCCCAGAGGTCTGCACTGCGGTACGGCAACAGGCCCTGCAACGCTTCGATTCCCGCGCCGAATGCGGTCAGGCCGAGTGCCAGGCGCCAGCGATCACGGCCATCGGCGTAGATCTGTGCGTACCAGAGCATCAGGAAAGCGAACGCTCCCGCATGCACGACCTTGTCACCAAACTCGATGCGGCCCAGTCCGGAAGGCGCGGGCAGCAAGGCGGCGGCGAGCGCCAGAAGCAGCAGCGCGCGGCCGACGCTGCGCCACAGCCGCAGATGAGGTAAAGGGCGCGGATTCCAGTTCATGCACAGGCTCGGTCGTCGGATGGGCACATCAGTCTGCTCATCAATGCTGACGTCGATGCGACCGGGACGGGGCAATCCGCAGGCACGCGGCCGAGAGCACCGGGGCGGATCTTCGACTCACCGCTCGAATGCCATGACCTTGAACGTTTCGCCCATTTCCGATGGCAGTGTCAGCCGCTTCACTTCCTGCGACAACCGGTAGCGCGCGGCCTCATCCTCCGCACGCGCATACGCCTCGGCAAACACCTGGTCGAGGCCATTGGCCATCAGAAAGTCGGACTGTGTGCCAAGACCCGCCATACGGAAACCCGCCCCCGTGCCGGCCTCGGCCAACGCACTGAAATCGACGAATGCGGTCAGATCCTGCAACCCGACGCGCGCCAGCACGTCCGCATGCGCCCGGTGACGGTACATGGCGATCAGCGTGCCGTCGCGCCGGTCGCCGCGGTAGTACTCACGCCGCGCATAGCCGTAGTCGACGAACAGCGCCATGCCCCGCTTCAGGCCGCCACAGACGGCCTGTATCCAGTACGGCAGTTGCGGCAGCACTTCGGAGCGGTAGCCATCGGCGAAAGCGCGGCCGAGATCCCGTTCGATGCGCCGCACCGCGTTCGTGACGAACGTATCGGCCGGGAGATCGATGCTCGCGAACCCGCCGTCACCCGCATCGATCACATGCTCCTCGAAAACCTCGCCGCCGCGAACACTGAATCGCGTTGCCGGCAGCGCATCTAGAACCTCATTGGCGAACACGACTCCGCGCCAGTCCTGCTCGGGCGGCCGATCGATCCAGACTCCACGCGCAGCGAGCGACGGCGGCAATGCAGCCAGACGTTGGCGCTGACGCTCACGCAGATCAGCGCTGGGCTCCAGCATCGCGTAGCGTGCCGGAACGGCGCCGAGTGCCGCGAGTTCGCTCAGGCAGTCGGCGGCAAATGCGCCGCTGCCGCCGCCGAGTTCGACCATCTCCGCGTCGGCGCCGAGCTCACGCAAGGCAGGGGCGATCGCGCGCGCGACACAACGAGCAAAGAGGCTGCCGAGTTCGGGTGCCGTGACGAAATCGCCCGCGGCACCGAACTTGGTCTTTCCCGCGCTGTAGTAGCCGAGCCCCGGCGCGTACATTGCGAGTTCCATGAAACGCGAGAACGGCAATGGCCCATGCGCGGCGATTTCGTTGCGAATGAAGCCGGCCAGCGTATCACTGTGCTCGCGTTCGTCAGGCGTCGGTTCAGGTAGGTGGATGCGCAAGGCTGGATTTCACGGCTGGGGTATGCGGCAATCGCGAAGCAGCAAGCATAGCCGAGGTGACGCCAATGACCGATATTCGCCCCGTGGCACTCGTGACGGGCGGTGCCAGACGCGTCGGCGCGCAGATCGCGCGGTCGCTGCATGCAGCCGGTTACGATCTCGCACTGCACTGCCGGCATTCGCGCGGCGAACTCGACGAGCTCGTTACCGCGCTCGAGCAGCAACGTCCGCAGAGTGTGCTGGCGCTGCAGGCCGACCTGAACAATGTAGAAATGTTGCCAGACCTGGTCGATGCTGCGCTGGAGCGTTTCGGCCGTCTCGACGCCCTGATCAACAATGCGTCGACGTTCGAGCCAACCCCGTTGTCGTCGGCGACGCCGGCGCAGTGGGACGCACTGCTCGCCAGCAACGCACGCGCACCGTTCTTCCTGGCGCAGGCTGCCGCGCCCGCGCTCGCGAACGCGTGCGGCTGCATCGTCAATCTCGTCGACATCTACGCCGAGCGCCCATTGGCGCGGCATCCGATCTATTGCATGGCGAAAGCGGCACTGCTCATGATGACGCGTGCGCTTGCGCTCGATCTCGCTCCGCAGGTACGCGTCAACGCCATTGCCCCAGGCGCGATCCTGTGGCCGGAAAGTGGCAAATCGGGCACGGAGCAGCAGGCACTGCTCGCGCGCGTCCCGCTCGCACGGTGCGGCTCTCCGGACGACATTGCATCGGCCGTACTCTGGCTGCTGCGATCGCCCTACGTCACCGGCGAAGTCGTGCGTATCGATGGTGGCCGATCGCTCATGATCTGAACCCGATGACGGAGCGACTTCTCAGGCGACCGGCACGATCTGATGGGCAAGCGCGTGATCCGGGTGATCGGCCCAGAGCTCGCGCAGCGTCCGACCGTCGGTTGGCACGACGAAATCGGGCGCGATCTCCGCGAGTGGACGCAAAACGAATGCGTGCTTGAGCTCGTCACGCGGCACACGCAAATTGCCGCGTCCGCTGAGTATCTGGTCGCCGTACAGGATGATGTCGATGTCCAGCGTGCGGTCGGAAAAGCGCGGCATGTCGCGTCTGCGGCCGTGACGGTCTTCCAGCGCGTGCAACCAGTCGTTGAGGGCATCGGGCGCGAGATCGGTCTCGATCACCGCAGCGAGATTGACGAAATCGGCCCCAGCGAAACCCACTGCCGGAAAGCGATAGGCGGCCGACACTCGCAGAGTGTCGAAGCGCTGCCGTAACGAGGCCAGCGCTGACGACAGGTGGGTTTCGGGATCCTGGTTGGACCCGAGGCTCAGACAGACGGAAGGCATACGGTCATTCCGGCCTTTTGCCACGCTCAATGACGACGCCGACAGACTTGGAGCCACGTACCGCGCCGGGCTTGGCGAGTCGGAGGCGCAACCAGACGACGCCGAATTCGTCGCGCACGATGCGCGCACATTCTTCCGCCAGTGTTTCGACGAGCTCGTGGCGTGCGGCCTCGACGAACGCAATCAGGCGCTTCGACACGGCTTTATAGTCGAGCGTATCGGCAATCTTGTCGCTCGCCGCGGGCTTGCGATTGTCGAACGCCATCTCGAGATCGAGGGCGACTACCTGCCGGATCTGACGCTCCCAGTCATAGATGCCAATGACAGTTTCGATGCGCAGGTCTTCGATGAATACGATGTCCATGCTGATGCCACTCCGTATTCGGTCAGGTTCCGCTGGACAGCGGGCTGAGTGATTCCAGGTCCCAGCGCGGAAAAACGCGAATGCCGGCGTCATCCGACAACCCGGAGCGCAACCGCAACGCGCCGGCCAGTGCGATCATGGCGCCGTTGTCGGTACAAAATTCGGGGCGGGGAAAACAGACACGAAATCCCCGGCGCAGACCAGCTTCGGTCAGCTGCGCGCGTAACCGCTTGTTGGCACCGACGCCGCCCGCAATCACGAGCGTGTGAGCTTCCGTAGCCTCCATGGCACGCAGGCATTTGATGCGCAGCGTGTCGACCATGGCTTCCTCGAAGCCGCGCGCGATGTCGGCTCGTGTGCCGTCACTCTTGTCGCTGTTCTGCCAGGCCAGCAGCACCTGCGTCTTGAGGCCGGAAAAACTGAAATCGAGTCCGGGTCTGTCGGTCATTGGCCGAGAAAAGCGATAGCGGCCGGAGACGCCGTCTTCCGCCAGGCGGGCCAGTTGTGGCCCGCCCGGGTATGGCAGACCCATGAGCTTGGCCGTCTTGTCGAACGCTTCGCCTGCGGCATCGTCGAGCGTGTCGCCAAGCAGCCGATACGAGCCGACCGTGTCGACGGCAATCAGCATGGAATGCCCCCCTGACACGAGCAGCGCCACGAACGGCGCTTCGGGCGGATCGGCTTCGAGCAACGGGGCCAAAAGATGCCCTTCCATGTGATGTACGCCAATCGCCGGCACCTCCAGCGACCAGGCCAGCGCCCGCGCCGCCGCAGCCCCAACGAGCAGTGCGCCGATCAAACCGGGACCCGCGGTGTATGCCACGCCGCCGAGGTCGGCGACGCCCACGCCGGCCGCAGCCAGCGTTTCTCTCACCAACGGCAGCAACTTGCGGACGTGGTCGCGGCTTGCGAGTTCGGGCACGACGCCGCCATAGTCGGCGTGCAGGCGGATCTGGCTGTAGAGGCGGTGGGCCAGCAGGCCGCGGCCGATGGCATAAACCGCCACGCCGGTCTCGTCGCAGGACGACTCGATACCCAATACAGGCTTTGCAATCGACAGGTCTGACACGCTAGACTTTGCGGCTCGCCCAAGAACGGGGCGCAAGTGTAACAGCGGAGATCCCATGCCTAACGTGAAAGTTCGCGAAAACGAACCCTTCGAATTTGCCCTGCGTCGCTTCAAGCGCACCTGTGAAAAGGCCGGCATCCTGGCCGAAACCCGCAAGCGCGAGTTTTATGAAAAGCCGACCCAGGAGCGCAAGCGCAAGCGCGCTGCAGCGGTCAAGCGTCACCTTCGGCGCGTTTCGCGCGACGTGACGAAGCGTCAGCGCCTCTATTGAGCTTTCGGGCGGGCCTAGCCCGTCTCGATAATCCCCGTTCTGCGGGTCGCTCCGCCGGCCGGCGCCACGCAAGTGGCGCCGGCTTTTGTGCTTTCCGTCACTCGAGAGTAGCCATGTCCCTGAAACAACGACTTACCGACGACATGAAGACCGCGATGAAGAGCGGCGAGAAGGACCGTCTCGGCGTCATACGCCTGATCAACGCAGCAATAAAGCAGCGTGAAGTCGACGATCGCATCGTGCTCGATGACGCGCAGATCATTGCGGTGATCGAGAAGATGCTGAAACAACGCAAGGAGTCCCAGGGTCAGTACGAGGCGGCCGGTCGCGAAGATCTGGCTTCAGTCGAGCGTTACGAAACAGGGGTCCTGCAGGCCTATCTGCCCGCTCAGCTCAGTGATGCGGAAATCGATGCGATCATTGCCGCCAGCGTCAGCGAAGCCGGTGCGACCGGGCCCAAGGATATGGGCAAAGTCATTGGCCTGATCCGTCCGAAGGTCGCTGGACGCGCGGACATGGGCGCACTGTCCGAGCGGGTCAAGCAGAAGCTCGCTGCGCTGAGCTAACGCGCAGTATCAGAAATAACGGCACTGGGCCGGGTTCGTTCTCGTTCCAGTGTTCAATACGATAGGTAGGCACCACACTACAGTGATGGCCGGCCGAATACCCGATAGCTTCATCGACGATCTGCTCGCGCGCGTCGACATCGTCGACGTAATCCAGGAACGTATTCCGCTCAAGAAAGCGGGGCGTGAATGGAGCGCCCGTTGTCCGTTCCATGATGAGCGCTCACCCTCGTTCACCGTGAGCCCGCACAAGCAGTTCTACCACTGCTTTGGTTGCGGCGCTCACGGCAGCGCGATCAAGTTCCTCATGGACTATGATCGCCTCGAATTTCCGGATGCGATCGAAGAATTGGCGAGTCGCGTCGGCCTGAAGGTTCCTTACGAAGGCGGCCGGGCGGCCAATGCTCCCCAGAGCGACACGAGTGATCTTTATACGATCCTCGATCAGTCGGCCCGCTATTACCAGCGTGCTCTGAGCGAAAGCACAGCCGCCAGGTCATATTTCGAAAGCCGCGGGCTTGATGCATTAACGTTGACGACGTTCGGGCTTGGCTACGCGCCGGATGCTTACGACGCGCTGCGAAGTGCTCTAGGCACAAATGCACAACGGCTGGCCCTGCTTGAAAAATCCGGGATGCTCGCTCGAGGTGATCGCGGTCTCTATGACCGTTTCCGGGATCGCGTGATGTTTCCGATACAGGATCGCCGCGGGCGAATCATTGCATTCGGTGGGCGCGTACTGACGAAGGGAGAAGGTCCGAAGTACCTCAACTCGCCGGAGACCCCCCTCTTTCACAAAGGGCGAGAGCTATTCGCACTCTGGCAGGTTCGTCAGGCCCAGCAAAAGATCAGCCGCATCCTCGTCGTCGAGGGGTACATGGACGTGATCTCGCTGCACCAGTTTGGCCTGCCCCAGGCTGTCGCGACACTCGGCACTGCGACGACGCGGGAGCATGCCGAGATCCTCTTCCGAAATTGCGCGGATGTGTACTTTTGTTTCGACGGCGACCGCGCCGGACGTCAGGCGGCGTGGCGCGCAGCCGAGTCGGTGCTGCCCCGGATGCGCGACGGCAGGCAAGCCCATTTCCTCTTCCTGCCGGACGGGGAAGATCCGGATAGTCTGATTCGGCAGGAGGGCAGCGCTGGCTTCGAGGAACGCCTGGCAGGCGCAACCCCATTGAGCGAATTCTTCTTCGCTCACCAGGAAAGCGGAACTGATCTGCGAAGCGCAGACGGCCGCGCACGCCTCGCAGAACGTTGCAAGGAACTCATCGGATCAATCCCCGAGGGCGCGTTCAGGGACCGCATGCAGGAAATGCTGACCGACAAGACAGCCATTCGCTGGTCGCTGTCGTCGACCCTGTCGCCACAGATGCGGGAAGGCATCGAGGAGATGCTCGATGAGCGCGTCGCACAGCTTCGGGGCAAGCCCCTGGCCGCTCAGACGGAAGTAGGCAGCCGCACAAGCAAGCCGCCGCAAGCAGACGCGAAGCGCAGTGTCATACGCTATGCCGTCGCTTTGCTATTGCAGCATCCAGCCTTCATTGAATCTGCGCCGGTTCCGCCCTATCCGTTCGCTACGCTACGCAAACCCGGTATAGGCTTGCTCGTCGAACTCCTTGAGCTTTGTCGCGCACGCGGCGGAGCGGCACACACGGCTGCCTTGCTGCAATATTTTGGGCAACGCGAGGAGGGAGAGGCGCTGCAGAAGCTGGCCGTACTCCCGATGCACGGCGACGCGGCCGCTCTACGACGTGAGTTCGTGGACGCGCTCAGCGTGCTCGCGAACCAAACTGCTCAGCAACGCATCGACGACCTTATCGCGAAGCAATCAAGCGACGCCCTCAGCGACAATGAAAAGGCCGAGCTGCGCGGACTGCTCGCCGCTCGCCGACGCTGAACGACACGAATCCTGGAATCAACGGCATACCGGTGTCGCCGGCAGCACGCGCATGGGAATATCGCTGCGCCGTATGTTCAGAACCGTGCAAACCAAAACGCCATCCTGATGAGGGATGGCGTGAGGTGTAAAAGGGCCCTGGCAGTGACCTACTCTCGCATGCGGAAGCACACTACCATCGGCGCGGGTTCGTTTCACTTCCGAGTTCGAGAAGGGATCGG
>BTVG01000010.1:0-154169 GCA_045864815.1 Rhodanobacteraceae bacterium
GTTGCAGTGTCAAGCCGCGCGTGGCGGAAAACCCAGCGTCGGCGTAGACTTCCGCGCCCTGCCGGGCCTGCCCGGCACCCCGCCCGTCGACGAGGAAGTAATGAGCGAGCTCTGGCGGCGCTGTCTGGAACGCCTGGAAGGCGAGTTCGGCGCTGAAGACATCCACACCTATCTCAAACCGTTACAGCCGGCGGAAAGCGATGATGGCCTGCGCCTGCTCGCGCCGAACGCCTACACGCTGGAGCGGATCGAGCACGAGTTTCTGCCACGCATCAGAGCCGTGTTGAACCACCTCGCGGCCCGGCCGGTACCCGTGCGGCTCGAAGTGGGTACGCTGAGTGCCCGTCGCAGCGCCGCACCGCGGGCTGCTCCGGCGCGCAACGGTGTTCAACCCACCTTCGCCGCGGAGCCGGCACCCGCGCCGGCTGAATTCGACGGCAATCTGGACCCCAACTATACATTCGACAGTTTCGTCGAGGGCAAGTCCAACCAGCTCGGCAAGGCGGCCGCGATTCAGGTCGCGACCAACCCGGGCAGGGCCTACAACCCGCTGCTGCTTTACGGTGGCACCGGTCTCGGCAAGACCCACCTGATGCACGCCGCGGGCAACCTGATCCGGGAGAACAATCCGCGGACAAAAGTGATGTATCTGCGATCCGAGCAGTTCGTGTCAGCGATGATCGATGCGCTGCGCAACAAGAACATGGATGAGTTCAAGCGGCGTTTCCGCGAGGTCGACGCGCTGCTCATTGACGACATCCAGTTCTTCGCCGGCAAGAACACGACGCAGGAAGAGTTTTTCCACACGTTCAATGCTTTGTTCGAGGGCAAGCAGCAGATCATCCTGACCTGCGACCGCTATCCGAAGGAAGTCGAGAACCTGGAGCCGCGGTTGAAGTCGCGACTGGGCTGGGGTCTGTCGGTTGCGATCGAGCCCCCCGACTTCGAGACGCGCGCCGCAATTCTGCTGTCGAAGGCGCAGTCCAAGGGCATGAACTTGCCCGAGGAAGTCGCGTTGCTGATCGCCAAGCGTATGCGGTCGAATGTCCGGGACCTCGAAGGCGCGCTGAACACGCTCGCCGCCCGCGGCAATTTCCTCGGCCGGGCGATCACGCTGGAGTTCGCTCAGGAAACACTGCGCGATCTGCTGACAGTCCATGCTCAATCGATAACGGTACCGAACATCCAAAAGACGGTGGCCGATTTCTATCAGCTGCGTCTGCAGGATCTGCTGTCGAAGCGGCGCTCACGTTCGCTGGCGCGGCCGCGGCAGGTCGCCATGGCACTGTCGAAGGAACTGACTGAACACAGCTTGCCGGAGATCGGCGAGGCATTCGGCGGGCGGGACCATACGACTGTGTTGCACGCGTGCCGGACCATCCGCGATCTGACCGAGACCGATGGAAAGCTGCGTCAGGACTACGAAAAGCTGGTGCGCATCTTGACCGGGTGATTGCCTGTGGATAAACAGGGGGTAGAGTCGGGGATTAAAGTTATCCACAGTTCGTCGACATGTGGACCCGCCGATTCCAGACCGGTTTCGAGTCCTTCAAGCTGTTGATTGCGCGAGTGAAATCGGGGTAGTCCCCAGTTTTTTGCGCTACAACAACCACCGCAACCTTCTTAAAAAAACAAAAGCGTTCGTTAGAGAACCGGGAAACCCTGATCATGCGATTCAGTCTGCAACGCGAAGCATTGCTAAAGCCTCTGCAACAAGTGGTCGGTGTCGTCGAGCGCCGACAGACATTGCCGGTGCTGGCGAACCTTCTGGTAACGGTGTCGAACGGGCGTGTTTCGTTCACTGGTACCGATCTCGAAGTTGAGATGGTCGCGTCAGTGAGTCCGAGCACTTGCGAGCCCGGCGAGGTGACGATTCCGGCGCGCAAGCTTTTCGATATTTGCCGAGCATTGCCGGATGGCGTCGCCATTGACGTCAAACTCAATGGCGACCGGGTAGTGGTCAGTGCCGGCAGGAGCCGTTTCACGCTGGCGACATTGCCTGCGAGCGAGTTTCCGGTGATCGACACTATCGAGACCATCGATACCGTCGAGCTACCGGAAGCGACATTGAAGAACCTGATGGACCGCACCGCCTTCGCGATGGCGCATCAAGACGTTCGCTACTACTTGAACGGAATGTTGGTCGACCTGCGCGAGGACGCACTGCGGTGCGTAGCAACGGATGGTCACAGACTTGCTCTGGCCGAAACGCATGTGCAGGCGCGAATCGCGCAGCGGCGGCAGATCATCATTCCGCGCAAGGGTGTTCTCGAACTTCAAGGGTTGTTCGAGCAAGGCGACGGAGTGGTCAGCCTGGAATTTGGCAAGAACCATCTGCGGGTACGTCGTGGAGATGTGCAGTTCACCTCCAAGCTGATCGACGGTCGCTTCCCCGACTACGAGGCAGTCATTCCTATCGGGGCTGACAAGGAAGTGAGGATTGGACGTGAAGCGTTGAAAGCCGCGCTGCAACGTGCAGCAATTCTGTCCAATGAGAAGTATCGGGGCGTAAAGCTGGATGTCGCACCTGGTCGTCTCGGGATCGTTGCGCACAACCCGGAACAAGAGGAGGCGCACGAGGAGCTCGAGGCCGATACGTCCGTCAGTGACCTCAGCGTCGGATTCAATGTGAACTACCTGCTCGATGCGCTTAGCGCGTTGAGTGGCGACAATGTCGTGGTGTGCTTGCGTGATGGACAGTCGAGTTGTCTGTTGAAGGCTGTGGACTCGGAGGAGTCGCGGCATGTCGTGATGCCGTTGCGTCTTTGATCGGGCGCCCGGCACGGACAGGAGGCCTGCGGTGCGTGAGCGCCGCAGGCTTTTTTTTTTGCTGATCGAGCGGAATAGCGATGCGGCTGTCTGAATTGCGTTTGGCGAACGTACGAAACGTGGCAGACGCGGAAATCGTTCTGGATGAGGATGTCAACGAGTTCGTCGGCGCCAACGGCGCCGGAAAGACGTCGGTGCTCGAGGCAGCATATATGCTGTCGCACGGTCGGTCGTTTCGGTCGGTCAAGCGCGAAAGTCTCATACGTTTCGGCGAGGAGTCGTTGTCTGTTTTTGCCGAGGTCACGCGTAGCGAGCGCATGCGCAGGGTTGGGCTCTTGCGACGACGAGGTGACTGGTCTGCGCGGCTGGATGGGCAGGAGATCAGTGCTCTGGCGGAGTTGTTGCGAGAAGTAGCGGTAGTGTGTTTTGAACCCGGTTCACACGCGTTGGTTTCAGGTGGCGCGGAAGAGCGACGCCGCTTTGTCGACTGGGCACTGTTCCACGTGGAACATTCATATGTCGATGTCGCGAGCCGGTATCGACGTGCGTTGAGGCAGCGAAATGCGTTGCTGAGATGTGGTGGTGCTGACGCTGAGCTGGACATCTGGGACCACGAACTGGAAACCGCGGCCATCCGACTTACCGACTGGCGAGCGGACTACATCGCCCGGCTTGAGCCAGTCGTCTGCCATCTATCTGAATTGCTTGTGCCCGAGTTGGGACATCCATCGATCGGCTATCAGCGAGGGTGGGGTCAAGCTGCGGAGTTCGTCGAGACCTTGCGCCTTCGCAGAGCGATAGACCGCGAGCGCGGGCACACGAGTGCGGGACCGCATCGTGCAGACTGGCGACTCACCTTCGCACACGCCCCGGAACGTGAGCACTTGTCGAGAGGGCAGGAAAAGCTGACGGCCTTGGCCTGCGTGCTGGCGCAGGCGCACTTGTTCAAGGACGAGATCGGCGAGTGGCCCATCGTCTGTCTCGATGACTTGGCGTCGGAGCTGGATTCCGAACACCAGCGTCGGGTTCTGGAATGGTTGGACGGCATCGACGCTCAAATTCTTATTACGGGAACGAGCGCGCTACCGGCACTGGAGCTGCCTCACCGGCAAAGAACCCTGTTCCACGTGGAACAGGGCAGCATCACGAGACTGTTATAATCAACGGTCCTTCCGACTTCCGTTCCCTGCTGCGCCCGCATGTCGGGACAGCCACGCCTGGCGAGACGCATGAGCGATCAGTACGACAGTAGCAACATCAAAGTCCTCAAGGGCCTCGAAGCGGTTCGCAAGCGCCCCGGCATGTACATCGGCGACACTGATGACGGCACCGGACTGCATCACATGGTCTTTGAAGTCGTCGATAACTCCATCGACGAAGCACTGGCCGGGTTCTGCGATCATGTCACCGTCTCAATACACCAAGACGGCTCGGTAAGCGTCAGCGACAACGGCCGCGGAATTCCCGTCGGGATTCATCCGGAGGAGGGGCGTTCAACCGCCGAGGTCGTGATGACCGTGCTTCACGCCGGCGGCAAGTTCGACGACAACTCCTACAAGGTATCCGGTGGCCTGCATGGCGTTGGCGTTTCGGTCGTCAATGCGTTGTCAGAGCACCTGTGGCTCAATATTCACCGGGAAGGTCACGAATACGTTCAGGAATACCGACACGGTGAGCCTGTTTTTCCTCTGAAGCAGGCCGGTCCGTCCAGCCGCCGCGGGACAACGGTTCGCTTTCTGCCGAGCACTGCAACCTTCAGCAACACCGAGTTCCACTACGACATCCTGGCACGTCGGCTGCGCGAACTTTCGTTCCTGAACTCCGGCGTCAAGATCGAGATCATCGACGAGCGTCACGACAAACATGATGTGTTCGCCTACGAAGGCGGCATCAAGTCCTTCGTGCAGCACCTCGCTCAACTCAAGACGCCGCTGCACGCCAACGTCGTCACGTTCAACGCGCAGCAGGACGGCATCACCGTCGAGGCTGCTTTGCAGTGGACCGATGCGTACCAGGAGACGTGCTTCTGCTTCACGAACAACATCCCGCAGCGCGACGGCGGCACCCACCTGACCGGCTTCCGGGCGGCCTTGACGCGCTGTATCAGCAATTACATCGAGAGCTCCGGCATCGGCAAGAACGCCAAGGTGGCGTTTGCCGGTGACGACATGCGTGAAGGCATGATCGCGGTGCTTTCGGTCAAGGTGCCGGACCCGAAGTTCTCGTCCCAGACCAAGGACAAGCTGGTCTCGTCCGAAGTCAAGGGCATCGTGGAGCAGGTCGTCAATGCGAAGCTCGAGGAGTTCTTGCTCGAGAACCCCGCAGAGGCGCGCGCCATTGCCGGGAAAGTCGTCGACGCGGCGCGTGCCCGTGAAGCGGCGCGCAAGGCGCGCGAAATGACGCGCCGAAAAGGCGCCCTCGATATCGCAGGACTACCGGGCAAGCTCGCGGACTGCCAGGAAAAGGATCCGGCTCTCTCTGAACTCTTCATCGTCGAGGGTGATTCGGCCGGTGGCTCTGCGAAGCAGGGCCGCAATCGCAAAACGCAGGCGATCCTGCCGCTGAAGGGAAAGATCCTGAATGTCGAACGCGCGCGCTTCGACAAGATGCTGTCGTCGGCGGAAGTCGGCACGCTCATCACTGCGCTCGGCTGCGGGATCGGCAAGGACGAGTACAACCCCGACAAACTGCGATATCACCGCATCATCATCATGACCGACGCGGATGTCGACGGTTCACACATCCGTACGCTGCTGCTGACGTTCTTCTATCGCCAGATGCCCGAATTGATCGAGCGGGGCTACGTCTACATCGGCCTGCCACCGCTGTACAAGCTCAAACAGGGCAAGACCGAGCTCTATCTGAAGGACGACGGTGCGCTGAATCAGTACCTCATCGGCAACGCTGTCGATCAGGCAGAGCTGCGCTACAGCGCGGACGCGCCACCGATCGTCGGCGTGGCGCTGGAGAAGCTGCTCGCGGAATACCAGGCAGCACTCGACCAGATAGAAAGGCTCAGCCACCGCTGCGACGCGAATCTACTGACGGCGATGCTGGAACTGCCACCGCTCGAGGAGGCCGTCTGGAGCGATGAAGCAGCTACCGGAACTTGGCTCTCCCGGGTTGCCTCGAAGCTCAACAACGTCGGCCTCGGACGTGCCCAGTACCGGCTGCGCGTGCAGATGGCAACGGCGGAGCATCCGGCTGCGCTCGTGGTGGAACGGGATCAGCATGGTCTGACGCATACCCAGATCTTGCCCGCGAGCTTCATCGCAAGCCCGGAAATGCGCCCCATTCTCGACGTCGCACGACATCTGGCCGATATGGTCCAGGCAGGCGCGGAAGTTCGCCGCGGCAACGCCTCAGCGCCGGTGGACTCGTTTGCGCGCGCCCGCACCTGGCTCATGGACGAAGCCAAGAAGGGCCGGACGATCCAGCGCTTCAAGGGCCTCGGCGAAATGAACCCCGACCAGCTGTGGGAAACGACAGTCAATCCCGAGACCCGGCGTCTGCTGCAAGTCAGTATCGAAGATGCCGTCGCCGCCGATCAGATCTTCTCGACTCTGATGGGGGATGTCGTCGAACCGCGCCGTGAATTTATCGAAGCGAACGCACTCCGCGTTGCGAACCTCGACGTCTGATCCGGCTGGAAGGAACCGATGGCCGTCGTGCATCCACCATTCACAGCGGTCGCGCAAAGCTCAACCCTGTCCGCCGCCGCCGTTCGTTGCAGGTCGGCGATCGCGGGGGAATCTCGCAGGTTCGCAGTTGTGCGCCGCAACATCGACGGGCGTCACCGAGGCGGACAGAATCGAATCGACTTTAGTCTACGATACTAGTTGCAATTACAAATAAGACATCAATTTAAAATTAAACAAAATCGTCATGATCTACGAATCGTGCCGTAAAACCGGGTTTTCCGGGCCGTTTGCCCGCAGCAGGGAAACACGTAACAACTCGTTGCAAGCGCATGGAAATCATCGGTTTCTTTTTAACGCTGCGATAACGAATGGCGAATTGCATGTGCTTGTAGTTTGCACACCCGCGGATTAACCTCTGCGACCCCTTTACCGCTTGCCTCCCGGCGAGCCGTGAGAATCCAGTCGAGGCGCCACTCAATGCACGCTCCGAACGTCAAGAAGCTTGTCCTTTGCCTTGGTGCAGTGTCCCTGCTCGCCGCCGGGATCGCATCCGCTTCCCGTATTCCGGGTGAGCGTTCCAGCGAGCAGCGCTCCAGCAAGAGCAGCAGCAAGACCGAGAACGCCTATCCGAACGCCAAGCGCAACGATCCCAAGACCGATATGCCGGGCTCGCTGGGTACGAAGCTCAACAAGGCACAGGAAGCGGCGTCCGACGGTGACACGGACAAGGCCATCGCGCTGATCGACGAAGTGCTGAGTGACAAGAAGGTGACGCCCTATGCCAAGGCATTTGGGTTGTACCTGCGCTCCAACGCGAAATGGGAAAAGGAAGATGGCATGGGAGCCATCGCCGATCTCAAGGAGGCCATAGCGCTCGACGCGCTGCCGAACTCCAACCAGTTCCCCGCCATCTACACGCTCGCACAGTTCCAGCTCCAGGAAGAACAGTACGCAGACTCCGCCAAGTCCGTCGATCTCTATATCGACCAGAGCGGGGACAAGAAGCCGGAGGCGCTTGCCGTCAAGGCAAACGCGCTGTACCGCGCCGACAAGTTCCAGGAAGCCATCGATACGATGAAACTGGCGATTGCGGCGACCGACAAGCCGCAGGAGAGCTGGAACCAGATCCTGATGGCGAGCTACTTCGAGCTGAATCAGTACGACGAAGCCGCCAAGCTCTCCGAAGCCCAGCTGCAGAAGAACCCGAACGACAAGAAGCTCATCCAGCAGCTCGCTTCGATCTACGTGAACGGCGATCAGAGTGACAAGGCCCTGAAGCTGCTCACCGACGCGAAATCGCGCGGGCTCATCACGACGTCCGACGACTACAAGCTGCTCGCACAACTCTACGGCCAGGCAGAAAAACCGGCCGAGGGCGCTGCCCTGCTCGAGGAAGGCTTCCAGAAAGGCGCCATCGCGCCGAGTTACGAGATGTACAAGCTGCTCGGCGACTCGTATGCGCTCGCCGACAACGAGCTCAAGGCGATCGACGCATACGGCAAGGCATCACCGCTCGCCAAAGACGGTGAAGCCGATCTTCTGCGCGGTCAGCTCCAGATCAACAACCAGCAGTGGGCTCCGGCGAAAGAGTCACTGACGAAGGCGCTGTCGCGTGGCGTCAAGCGCCAGGGCGCCGCCTATGTCCTGTTGGGCAACGCCGAAAACGAACTCGGCAACAAGAGTGCCGCCATCGCCGCCATGGAAAAGGCGCAGGGCTACGAAGAAACCCGCCAGATGGCCGGTACGTGGCTCAAGATGATCAAGGGCGGAGGCGCTCCGAAGAAAAAGTAAGCCATTCCGCACTCTCCGCAATACGAGTGCGGTATTCGGCGACCTTCAGGCCGGGTTAATATAGCCATTCCGATCGCGAGTCTTGAGCGTCGGGTTGGCCTCGTGTACGGTGCCAGCCCCCGCCGCCGGCTGCGGCGCGGCGCTCACGTAACAAGCCCACAGATCTCACACAGCGAACCTTGGTTCAAAGCAAATGGCGTTGACGACAGAAGACCAGCGCGAAACGTACAGTTGGAGGCGCACCTCAGCGCTGGCCGCCGCCATGGCCGTGCACGGACTCGCTTTCATCATGATGATTGCGCCGGTGGCACCGCCGCAGGCGAAGGAAAAGAAGAAGGAGACCGTCGTCTCGGTCGAATTCGTCGAGCCGCCGCCGCCGCCGCCGCCACCACCGCCGCCGCCGCCGGAGCCTCCGAAGAAGCCGCCGCCGAAAATCATCGAAAAGGTGAAGCCGCCGCCGACTCCGCCACCGGAGCCGCCGCCGGTCGTCGTGGTCGAGGAAGCCTCGCCCATGGCAGTTCCGGCTCCACCGCCGGCGCCCCCGGCCCCGCCGGCCCCGCCGGCCGACATCGCGCCGAGCGAAAACATCAGCTATCGCAGGGCGCGCCCGCCGCGTTACCCGCCGCAGGCCGTGCGTCAGCGCCATGAAGGCGAGGTCGTGCTGCGCGTGCTGGTGGGCGTGGATGGCAAGCCCAAGGATATTCAGGTCGAAAAATCGTCCGGATATCGCGAACTCGATCGTGCGGCAATTGATGCCGCGCAGACTTGGGTGTTCAATCCGGGTCAGAAAAACGGTGCTGCGGTTGAGGGCTGGGCACTGGTTCCGTTCCGCTTCAGCCTCAACGAACTGTAACTTCCACTGTTCCACCTAATTCAAGGGTAGCGTCATGTTCCAAGACACCTCGACCCCGGCGGGGTCCGTTCCTCCGGCGGCTGACGCAGCGGCTGCCGCTGCGCCGACCCTCGGCACCAACAGCAATGCCGCAGCCCTGAAGGAAATGGGCTTCAGCCACCTGATCCAGAACTACAACCCGACCAATCCGAATTTCGATCTGGTCGGTGCCATCGTCTTCGTGACGTTGTGCCTGTTCTCGTTGATGTCGATCTACTGGATCGTCCTCAACCTGATCCGCAACACGGCCATCCGCAGTCGCATGAACACCATCATGCGCACGTTCTGGGAAACGCCGTCGGCGCAGGAAGCCATCCGCTTCATGGAAGAACAGCCGGCTTCGGAGCCCTTCTCGAAGATCGCGCTGGACTGCGCATCGGCTGCGGCCCATCACCAGCGTCACGAAGGCAGCCGCCTCGTCGAAGCGCTGAACCGCTCGGAGTTCATCGACCGCGCACTGCGTCAGGCCGTTGCTCGCGAAAGCGGCCGCCTCGAGGGCGGTCTGACGGTGCTCGCGACCGTCGGCTCGACCGGCCCGTTCGTGGGGCTGCTCGGCACGGTGTGGGGCATCTACCACGCACTGATCCGCATCTCGGCTTCGGGCGACGCCTCGATGTCCGCAGTTGCCGGTCCAGTCGGTGAAGCGCTCATCATGACGGCCTTCGGTCTGTTCGTCGCGATTCCGGCGGTGCTTGCGTACAACTTCTTCGTGCGCTCCAACCGCGTGATTCTTGCGCGCTTCGACGAATTCGCCCACGATCTGCACGACTTCTTTGCCACGGGTTCGCGCGTCGAAGCTGGTGCGGGTCCCGCGCCGGCCCGTCCGGCGGCTCCGGCGGCGCCTGCTGCGAGGAAGTAAGCCATGGCATTCAGTTCAGGTGGCGGCGGCGGTGGCGCGCCGATGGCCGAAATCAACGTGACGCCGCTTGTCGACGTGATGCTGGTGCTGCTCATCATTTTCATGATCACCGCACCGATGATGCAGCACAAAATCCGCATCGACCTGCCACAGGCGACGCTGAACCAGCAGAACACGGAGCCGGTCGAACCGATCGATCTTGCCATCAAGGAAGACGGCACCTTGTACTGGAACGACAGCTCGATCAGCGACCTGGAGCTGAAAGCCCAGCTCGCCGTTGCGGCTCAGAAGACGGTTCAGCCGGAACTGCAGATCCGTGCCGAAAAGAACACCCGCTACGAGATCGTGGCCAAGGTGATGGCCGACGCCAAGAACCAGGGCATGGTCAAGATCGGCTTCGTCACGACACCGGGCGCACGCGGTCAGCAGCAGTAAGGTTCTTCGCTCGCCAACGCTACCCTGCCGGTGCGAGCCGGATGAGCGCCTCGGGAAACCGGGGCGCTTTTTTTTGGCTTGCGTGGCCCCGCAAATGCGCAGTCATTGCAACACCGGAACGTGACCTTCGGCTAGGCACCATCACCCGAAACGATATGCTGGCTTCGCCACTACCGGCAGCACCGGAGCCACCGCATGTCCGCCTTGACCGTGCGATCGACCGAACGTCCGCTCGCGGAAATCAACATCACGCCGCTGATCGATGTCATGCTTGCGCTGCTGCTTATCTTCATGATTTCGGCCCCCTTGCTGACCGGCAAGATCGACCTGCCGGGCAACGGCGGCGATCGTCCGGTAGCACCACCGACCGTCGCGCTTCGTCTCGCAGCTGACGGGCAGGTCATATTCAACGACGCGGCGTTGACCCAGGTCGAGCTGGAAGCACAGTTGCTGAGCTGGGCGAGCCGTGGCGACAACACGCCCATTCTTCAGCTCCAGCCCGACGGGGCGACCACCCACCAACGACTCATCGATGTGCTTTCGCTCGCTCGCCAGAGTGGGCTAAAGGGTATTTCCATCGAGACGCCGCGCCGTTGATCACGGATGCGGAGCACCGACGTGCTCCGCCCGTCCGCAGTCGTTGCCTGACCGCCGCGCTCGGTTGGTGCGTTGGCCTGAGAGATTGTTGCGGAACACCTTGGAGGCCACGGCTCCGATCCAGAACCGCATCAGGCAGTTGACCTGGGTGAATGCAGTATTCGCAGGTAGTTGCGCACCGTGGCTGCAAGCCCGTCGTACAGCGCCTCACCGATCAACGCGTGCCCGATCGACACTTCCGCCAGATCCGGAATGGCGTCGATGAGTGCGCCGAGATTGACCTGGTTCAGATCATGTCCAGCATTGACGGTCAGGCCGGCCGCACGCGCCGAGTCGGCAGTGGCGACACACCGGGCGAGTGCCGCCCCCGCGTTGCCGGCCGCGAACGCTTTCGCATACGGCCCCGTATAGATTTCCACACGATCGGCGCCGATCGCCGCGGCACGCTCGAGCCCTACTGTGCCGGCGTCGACGAACAGGCTCACGCGCGCGCCGAGTGCACGCAGATCCGCGATGACCGGACGCAACACGGCCGCATCAGCGTCGAGATCGAAACCGTGATCGGATGTGATCTGTGCGTCGCCGTCGGGCACGAGCGTCACCTGCTCCGGTCTCACCTCACGCACCAGCGCGACGAGGCCCGGATAGCTGCCACGTTCCGGCGCGAAAGCGTTGCCCTCGATATTGAACTCAACCCGTCCGGCGATGCATTGCCTCAGCCTGCGCACATCGTCCGGGCGCACATGGCGCTGGTCCGGTCGCGGATGCACCGTGATGCCACCGGCACCGGCCGCGATCACGCACTCGCAGGCCGTCGCTATGTCGGGTTCCTGCTCGCCGCGTGAATTTCTCAACACTGCTATTTTGTTCAAATTGACGCTAAGTACCGTCATCCCTCGCTCTCCCGGAATCCTGTGGGGTGGGCGGCATCAGGCGCGGACGCTGGTAGCTGTCCGGCAGTGCCTCGACCCGTGCCGGTGCCGCAGGCGGCGCCGCTCGTACGCTAGCGGCGCTGTCAGTTCGCTTCGCCGGGGACTCCGGCGAAGCCGGACGCGAGCCTGCCGGCGTGCTCGACCCGGGATGACGATACGGCAACGGACTCATCGGTGTCAGGACCGGTAGCTCCGCCGTCCACGGTACCAGTTCCACCGCGGACAGCGTCTGCGGAGCAGGCGGGACGTCGTCCTTGTTGACAGCAGCCTGCCGCCGACGGCGCTCCTCGGCGAGTGAGGCCGTCGTAGCCGGTGGGACGGGTTGCCACGTCACTCGGGTCATCGTCGCCTCGCTGCCGAGCAGCACCAATGTCAACGCGTCGACGCGACCGCCTGCATCGCGCCGCGCGACCAGCTCGAGCTCGCCGTCGCGACTCGCGAACCGATCTTCGCCGTACGCAAACAACTCGCGACGGCGGGCGCCGCTGAACTGCAGCGAGAACCCTTCGCCGCACTGCAGCCGCGCGACCACATCGTTATCCACGGCATAGTCGCCGCAATACTCGGCCAGCTTGTCCGGGCTCAGCGCGATCTCGCTGCGTCGCAGATTCGGCGCGCGTGAACTCAGGCGGCGGACCGGTACGATGACGCCATTTTCCGACAGTCGGAAACCGTCGATCTGGCCGCGCGAATCGCGCTGGAAGCTCAGACGCACGGCTGCGCCGTCGACCGAAAAAAGGTCCGACCCGCGCGGCTTGAGTGGCACCGCAAGGCGGCCCCTCGACTGCAGCGTGAGACTGCCCGATCCCGCCCGAATCAATAGCTGCTCACCCGGAGACGACTCGTACAGGCCTGCGTATTCGACAGGATCCTGCACGACGGCTGCGGGCTCTGGCATCGGCGGCAGCGCGCTTCCCTCAAGCACCGCAAGTCCCAGCGGTGCAAGGCTGACCTCGCCGCTTCCCGCAAAGACAACGGCGCGCTGATGATCCGTGCGGAAACCGAAGAACACCGTTGCCCGATCGATCCGTGCCGACTGCCAGACCATCGGCCAATCCTGTTCGCGTTCGCGGACGGTCGTGATGCGCCAGCCGAGTCCCCAGCTGGCGCGCGCATCGCGCTGCTGGCGGGACAGCATCAGCCCTGCACGCAACGGTGAGTCCGCAGGACGCAGCATGGCACCCAGCAGCAGCGACAGATCGCCGACGCTCGAGCGCACGCGCGACGGCAATGTGCCCGCGGCCGTGCCGCCACCGAGCAGCGCCGTATCGGTCAGACCGAGCGGCCGAACCACATGTTCAGCCAGCGCCGTCGCATAGTCAGATCCGTGGGCGCGGCCCAGTAGCCAGGCGAGCAGTACGTTACCCAGTGGTGATTCGCGCGGCAGCGGTTCGGGCGGCAGGCGATAGTTCGCGAGAAATGCGAGCAGATCGCTCTCCCTGTATTCACGCCACGCGTTGCTGCTGTCCGTTGGAAACAGATTCGCCGGCAAAGGCGGCAGCCCGCTGGTCTGGGTCGCGAGCTGCTGCAATGTAATGTCGCAGACCCGTGCATCGGCGCAATCGAGTCCGTCCGGCAGGTAGCGCCGAATCGGGTCGTCGAGCCTTACTCGCCCGCTGCTCGCCAGATCCGCGAGCAACAGGCCGGTGAATGCCGCGGCCGCATCGCCGAGCGCCACCGGCGCGCTGGCATCGTGCGGGTGAGCCCGGACGGGATAGCTCACGACGACGGGAGGCGACTGCGACAGATAGGCCGCCGAAAGCGGCTGCCAGACGCCCTGCGCGGTCGCGCGCGCAAGATAGTCGGCCGCAGGCTCGGGCCATACAGTGCCATCCTGGGCACCGACCGCAGCGCCGTAGCCAAATACGGCGGCGGTCACGAGTCGAATCACGGTACGCATGACGCGCAAGCATAGCCGCAGCGGCCGATCCATCGCGCAGGTCGCTATCACAGAGTGGCCTGCATAAAAAAACCGCGGTCACCGCCGCGGCTTCAAGAGGGCGCCACGTCCTTGTGGCTGCGGTTGCACCTGTGGAGGGGAGTGCAAATGATTCGACTGGCGCCGGATGGCAAAGTTCCTCAGCCACACTTGTCAGGCTTCTCGCGCCAGACCACCGGATCCCAGTACTCGCCACTCACGCGGCTATTGCGCTTGTCCTCGTTGAACCTGGCAGCCAGGTAATACGTCGTGTCGGCCTGAACCGTCACGGTCAGCGTCTTGACCTCGGGACCGTCGCCCAGACGCGTCGGATTCAGACGGCGATACACCTTGGCCGGAATAAGCTCCACGAGCTTCAACGTATGCGTGCCGGCCGAGACGCGGAACTGGTGGACACCGGCGGGGCCGGTCGACACACCATCGATCATCAGCAACTTGACGCCATAAAGGTCCTGCTGCCGTGGCGCCACGTCGAAATCGTTGAGCCGCCCGCATCCGGCATTCCCCGTGTCGATCCGGGTTTCCCGGCGTGACGATGACGGCGCGGTGCTGGCAAGCAGCTCGTCGCGCCCGACCTGCAGATGGATGGGCGGCAGCACGATACTGCTCAGCTCGCCGCGCAACGTCAGCGGCTTGCCGTCGCGCTGAAGCGTGAACTCCAGTGGAGCCCCGTCGCCGAGTGCATCAACGAGCGCACGCATCGTCGTTGCAGCTTGCGCGTGTCCCGCCGGATCGGTACCGAGCGCAATGAGGCTCGTGCCATTCAGGCCGACGATACGATCGCCGGCCTTGATGCCCATTCGCTGGGCGGCGCTTCGCGGGGTCACACCCAGTACGCGCAGGCCGTCGACTGCACGCTCGGCACTCGCGCTGTCGACGAGCAGCCCGAGATTGTTGACGCGTCGGGCGGGTTCGTCGAGCGTGAACGCTATCTCTTCGCCGGGCTTGTCCGCGAACGCCCCCGACTCGATCAATCGTGCCAGCGCGAGCTGAACCTCCTCGCCAAGACGTTGCTCGACCGGCACCGGCTGCGCGGAAACCGCTGCGCTGAGTCCCAGACACGCGAGCATCAGGACGGAATGTTTAAGCATCGACATTACTTTTCTCCACTCAAATCCGCGTCACCTGCACACCGTCGGCAGTCAGCGCGATAAGACTCGTCAACACCTCATTGCGCTGCTGCCACAACGGCAGCAGCTCAGGGACTCCCGCGCCGCGGTCATACGCCTGCTGCAGTGCGCGCTCGATGGCGAACAACTCGGCCTCGTCGTATGGCGCCGCCGCGGAGCGGACCACGTCCGCATACTCCTGCTCGAGCTGCCGGGACCGGGTTTCGAGCGCGGCAAGTATGTCGGCGCCGCCGGACACCCTGTCCTGCTGCGGTGAGAGCAGCAGCACTGCCGCGAGCGCAACCGCCGCCGCCACCGCTGTTCCCCACTGCGCGAGGCGTCGCCGCTGCCGGCGCCGGTGATGTTCCGCTTCGATGCGCACCCACAACTGCGCCGGCGGATCGAACTCCGGCAACGCGGCCACCCGCAGCGTTCTCAGACTCAACTCCGACTCGGCCACGGCTGTAGCTCCACTGCTGGTGTATTCGGGGTCAACCATTCCTGCAGACGCCGCAAGGAGCGCGACAGGATCGATTTCGAGTAACTCTCGGTCTGGCCAAACAGCTCGGCCAGCTCCTTGTGTGTATAGCCTTCGACTTCGTGCAGCACGAGGATCAGACGCGCCCGCGGCGGCAGTCGTTGCAGCAGACCCATGACGTCGTGGGCGTCGGCCGCGGCTACTCCGTTCGCATCGACCGCGTTGGCGAACAGTCGTTCCGGATCGTCTGGATCGATGTGCCGCTGGCTGCGCAACTGGTCGATCGCGGCATTCACCGTCATGCGCTTGAGCCAGGCGCCGAACGGCGCGTCGCCTCGGTACTGCCGGATCGCGTCCATGAGCTTGAGGAACACGTCCTGGACCACATCTTCGGCCGTCGCCGAGCTGCCGAGTACACGCATGGCCAGGGTGTAGCACGGCCGCGCATACAGCCGGTACAGCGCTGCGTGCGCCGATACATCGCCGCGCCGAGCCCGGGCCAGCGTGACCGCGTCGACTTCCTGGGCAAATCCGGTTCTGGCTTCGGTCGGGTTCATGTCCATACGGGAAGCACGACGGTAGTCAACGTCGGGTCGTCGCACGACATCGCACGATCCGCCTAGCCGCGACGCGCGACCCGGATCTCGAGAATGCGCGCCCGTTCCACGAACAGCCGTGCCTGACCCGACTCCCGTGTCACGCTGACTGTCACCCCGGCGGTGCTGACCTCGGTCACCTTGCCTTCGATTTCCTTGCCGCCGCTCGTGATCAGGACCACACGCATACCGGCGTGTCCGCTCAGCGCCTCGTAGGAAACGACTGCGTACGGCCGCTCACGGGAGGACTCCATTTCCTTTTCCGGCAGCCGATCGATCCGCGGCCCCTGCCAGACCAGCGCCGCTGTCGATCCCGGCGGCGGCGGCGGTGCCGACGGCAGGCCGGAGAGCCGAGGGTCGAGGCGCGGATCGTTACGCGCCGGTGGCCGCGACGCTACGCTGGTCGCCGGCTCGCCCGATGGTGCGACAGGGAGCGCGGCGACGGGTTCAACCGATTTCGGCGTCGGCGTCGGCGTCGCCGGAGCTGCGGCTGGTGCCGTTGCAGATGACTTCCCCGGCGCTATCGTTACGCTCGCCGCCGGCGCTTCGGTCGCTGCCATGGCCGGGCTCGTTGCCGCGGCGCCCAATTTGGGCGCGTTCGCCCCGATCGTCGTGGCCAGCACCGGGTTCTCCTCGGGCCGGACAACGACGGTTTCGGGCTCGGCCAGCGGGTCGTGCATCAGCGCAAGGTCTATACCGGCCAGCGCCTCGACGGGTTCGGCAAGGAAGAACAGCTTGAACAGCACGGGCGGCGCGTCGTTGTGCCGCGCTGTCAGATTGAGCCAGCGCAATACTTCTTCGGGGTCGTACGTGTCGTACTGCGCGGGCGCGATGTCCTCACGCGGAAGGCTCAGCAGCTTCACCTCGCCACCGCTGCGCAACAACTGGCGGTACATGTCGACCACACCCTCGGCCGGCACGACGTGCGAGGCCTTGAGGCGCTCCTGCACCGCGGCAATGTGGCGATCAATGAAACCGTCGACGTCAACGCCCGTCTCGCGTGCACAGAACTGGTTCCGGCGGCGCAGAAAATCGGTGTCGCGATAGCTGAAATCGGCCGACGCGATGCGCACCGCATCCTGTGCGGCAGGGCTATCGAGCACCTGGGCTGTGATCTGACGCAGCTCGCTGCGCAGGCTCAGTGTCCCGAACGGCGCGTTCTCGACCCGCAGATCCAGCTGCAAGTCGTGCGTGGCGTCATCGTAGCGGTAGTGAAGGTCCAGCTCTGGTGTACGCGGCTGCACCTGCATGGAGACATAGTCCACGGGCTTGAACTCGGTCGATGCGCCACAGGCAAAGGCCTCGAAGGGAACCAGGCTCTGTGCGCCGAACCAGGATGGCGCACTTTCGCCGCCGAGCTTGCGCAGCGCCGGCAGGTTGAGATCTTCCAGCCGCACGCCGAGCTCCGCAGGCACGCTCGCGTCGCGCGTGATCGCACGGCCCAGCAACCAGAACAGGCCCGGCGTACGCAGTCTTACGGCAGACGCGCTGAACGCGGCGGTCTCGAAACCCGCGTTCGGGCGGAACTGAACGCCGCTGAGGATCACGTCGCCGTCGAACGCGCCGCTGGCGCCGGTCCAGCTCAGCACACCCCAGCGCTTGACGCTGTCGGCGAGCCACTGCGCCTGCTGGCCGGCCGCGAACCAGACCGCCAGCTTGACGCCGAGCGCAAGCACGCCAGCCGACAGCAGCAGATTGCGCAGCAGCTTCCACATGTCGACGACGGGCCTCGTACCGAGCGTTCGTGTTTAACCGGAACTTAGCCCGTTAGGCCGTGGCCCACAACTGGCGACGGTATCGATCCTGTGGTGTCGGCCGGGTGAGTCGTGACATCGCGGAAAGCGCACAGCCGCCGCGCTTCGCCGCGCCATGCGACATGCCCGACGAACGGATGCGCCAGCGGCAGTGCGCGAACGTGCCAGTCCGGCGCGGCACCCCCGTCAGGAGTTATGCAGCGTAACGTCGGTGGGAGGGTCGCCGGGTCGAATTCGAGGCGGTCCAGGCCGAAGGCAAGTCCGCGTCCGAGGGCTTTGAGAACGGCCTCTTTCGCCGTCCACAGCCGCAGGAAGAGCGCTTCGCGCTCGTGTCCGGCTGCGGCCGCGACGGCTTCGGCCTCGCGCCGGCAAAAGTAGCGCCGTGCCAGCGCCGCATACTGCCTGGGGAGCAGCACAGACTCCAGGTCGACACCGACGTCGACGCCCCGCGTGATCGCCAGCACCGCGCCGGCACCGCTATGGCTCAGGTTGAACGCCAGCGATGCATCCGCCAGCGCCGGCTTGCCGTGCGCGCCGGTCACGAACACGAGCTCTCCGGCTTCGCGGCCACAATACCCGGCCAGCAGCCGGCGCAGAACGCACTGCGCCGCGCGGCGGCGTGCGGCCACGTCCGCTGCCGATAGTTCACAAAAATATATGTGGATTTCATCGTGGCCAAGCGGCTCGGGCGTATCGGCAATGGTGAAGAAACCCGGGTCGGACATGTGCAATCCTCGGTCGGCTGCCGCAACCGGGTCAAGCAAGCCGGTCGCGCTTCACTACAATCCGAGCCAGTCCCCGAGGGCGCCGCGATGATTGCTGGCTGGATTCTGCTGCTCGTTTCCCTGGCCTACGTGGCGATGTTGTTCCTGGTTGCCTACTGGGGCGACACGCGGCCGTTATATCCCGGGCGGCCCAGACTGCGGCCATGGATCTACAGTCTGGCGCTCGCGGTCTACTGCTCATCGTGGACGTTCTACGGCGCGGTCGGCAGTGCGGCGAATTCCACCATGGCCTATCTGCCGATCTATCTGGGACCCGCCCTGCTGTTCGTGTTCGGCAGCGGACTCATCGAGCGCCTGACACGCGTGGCGAAGGCGAACAACATCACGTCGATCGCCGATTTCATCGGCTCGCGCTTCGGCAAGTCGCACTCGCTGGGCGCGCTGGTGACGGTGATCGCCATCACTGCGGCAATCCCGTACATCGCGCTGCAGTACAAGGCAGTCGCCCTGAGCATCAGCGTGCTGGGTCGCGGTCAGACGCGCACGGGGCCGCCGCCCGAGCTGCTGCAGGATACCGCCCTGTACACCGCACTGATGCTTGCGCTGTTCGCGATCCTGTTCGGCACCCGCCGCGTCGACGCGACCGAACACCATCATGGCATGGTGCTCGCGATCGCCGCCGAGTCGCTGGTCAAGCTGATCGCATTCCTTGTCATCGGCATCTATGCCCAGCAGCTGTCCGGCACAGGTCCGGTGGTTGCCGACCTGAGCCTGGACTGGCAGTTCCCCAGTGGCTTCCTGGCACAGGCCCTGCTCGCCTTCACTGCGATGTTCTGCCTGCCGCGGCAGTTCCACGTCGGCGTCGTCGAATGCGAGGACCCGCAGGACGTACGTCGTGCGCGGTGGCTGTTTCCTTTGTATTTGCTGCTGTTCTGCCTGTTCGTCCCGGTCATCGTCGCCGCCGGTCGCATCGCCGCGGCCGGCACGGGTCTGCCGCCGGACGTCTGGCTGCTCTGGCTGCCACTGTCGAACGACAACTCGGTGCTCGCGCTCCTCGCCTATGTCGGCGGATTCTCGGCAGCGACCGGGATGGTCATCGTCGCCTCCGTCGCGCTGGCAACCATGATTTCGAACGATCTGGTGATGCCGCTGCTGCTGCGCGTCCGCTCACTCCGGCTCGACCAGCACCACGACCTCACCCGCATCGTGCTCGGAGTGAGACGGGCTGCGATCATCGTGTTGAGTCTGCTGGCCGTCGCGTACTACCGCGCCATGCCGCAGGGCGAACAGCTTGCTTCCATCGGCCTGCTCTCGTTCGCCGCCGTCGCGCAGTTCGCTCCCGCGATCATTGCCGGGCTCTACTGGCGAAGTGCCAGCCGTGTCGGCGTACAGGTTGGCCTGATCGTCGGTTTCGCGGTGTGGGGCTATACGCTGCTGCTGCCCAGTCTTGCCGGAGCGGGTTGGTTCGACACCGGGTGGCTCCAGCACGGACCGTTCGGGCTGACCTGGCTCAGGCCGCAGTCGCTGTTCCAGCTCAGCGGCTGGCACCCGCTGACCCATGGCACGTTCTGGTCGCTGCTCGCGAATACGGGCTGCGTGCTGATCCTGTCGCTGCGTTACCGGCCGAGCATGGAGGAGCGCCTGCGCGCCGCAAGCTTTCTCGATCTCTCCGCCGATCGCGGCAGCAGCGCGGCCGGCGAATGGCGCGGTCGGGTCAGCGTGGGCGACCTGCGTGCGATCGTCGGGCGCATCATCGGCGAGCGTGGCGCGCGGCGCGCATTCGACGACTACGCCGCCGCGACCGCCAAGCCGCTACAGGACGCTTCCGCTGCCGACCGGCCGCTGCTGCAACACAGCGAGCGCATCCTGGCCGCATCGATCGGCGCCGCGTCGGCCCGGCGCATGCTGACCAGTGCGCTGCGCGGCACGGGCCTCGATTTCAGCGAGGCGGTCGCGCTGCTCGACGAGGCGTCGCAGGAACTGCGCTACAACCGCGAACTGCTGTCGACGACGATGGAGAACATTTCGCAAGGCATCAGCGTGGTCGACGCCGACATGCGGCTCGTCGCCTGGAATCGTCGCTACATGGAAATGTTCGACTACCCCGACGACTCGGTGTACGTGGGCCGGCCCATCGCCGACCTGATCCGCTACAACGCCGAACGCGGTGAATGCGGTCCCGGTGACATCGAGACCCATGTGAACAAACGCCTGCAGCACATGCGAGCGGGCACGGCGCACGTGTATCAGCGCGTACGCGCCGACGGCAGCGTGCTCGAGATGCGCGGCCAGTCGCTGCCGGGCGGCGGGTTCGTCACGACGTTCACCGATGTGACCGACTACAAGCGCGCGGAACAGGCGCTGCGCGAAGCCAACGAAACACTGGAACAGCGCGTATCGCAGCGCACCGCCCAGCTGTCCACGGCGCTCGCGGCGCAGGAGCGCGCGAAGTTCGAGGCCGAAGCCGCCAACCAGTCCAAGACGCGCTTTCTCGCCGCGGCAAGCCATGATCTGCTGCAACCGCTCAACGCGGCCAAGCTGTTCACGTCGGCACTGCGCCATCAGCCGAACCTCGACGCCGAGGCGGCGCTGCTGGCCGAGCGCATCGACACGGCTTTCCGCGCCGCCGAGACGCTGCTCGACGCGCTACTCGAGGCTTCGCGGCTCGACGCCGGCAAGTACCGGCCAGATGTTTCCAACGTGGCCTATGCCGACGTGATCGAGCCTCTGCAACAGCAGTTCGCGATGATCGCCGAGCGTCGCGGACTGCAGCTGCGCATCCATGCGAGCCGTGTGGTCGTGCGGACCGACCCACACTTGCTGGGTCGCATCCTGCAGAATTTCATATCCAATGCGCTGCGCTATACGCGCAGCGGCCGCATCGTCGTCGGGGTGCGCCCGCGCGGCAACGACGTCCTGATCCAGGTCTGGGACACCGGACCGGGCATCGTCCCGGCCCAGCAGAAGCGCATCTTCGACGAGTTCCAGCGCTTCGATCAGGCCTCGCCGTGGGGCGAACAGGGGCTGGGGCTGGGCCTGTCCATCTGCGAACGCATGGCGCGCATACTCGGCCACCGGCTGGGCCTGCAGTCGCAGCCGGGCAGGGGCAGCTGCTTCTCCGTGCGCGTGCCCCTCGTCGCGCGGCGCGGCCGTCAGGTCGTCCGCACCGCCGAACGCGACACCGCGACCGGGGAGCTGACACCGCTACACGTGTTGTGCCTGGACAATGAGCCGGCCATCCTCGAGGGCATGTCGGCATTGCTGACACGCTGGGGCATGACCTGCGATCTGGCGTCCACGCTCGATGAGGCACACCAGTCCATCGCGCGGCGGCGGCCGGATCTCATCATCGCCGACTTCCATCTGGGCACTCTGCAGGACGGCATGGACGCCCTGGCCGAATTGCAGCAACGCCTCGCGCCGGCGCCGCCGGCCGCACTGCTCACCGCCGACCGCAGCCCCGAACTCAAGCAGCGCGCCCGCCTGCGCGGCTATGTGCTGCTGCACAAGCCCGTCAAGCCCGCGGCCCTGCGTGCGCTTCTGTCGGCCATGGGACGCAAGGCCATTCGCGCCGGCACGTAGCGACGGTGGGCGGATCGGCGACTCGCCGGCGCGGAAAAAACGCGACCGGCGCCATGCCGCCGTGCTCAGGCTTCGTCGTTGTCGACCAGGGGCAGTGCGGTATTCGGGTCGAGCGCGAGCTGGCTCGCGGCGAGGGCGACCTGAGTGCGGTTGTTGCACCCGAGCTTGCGCATGATCGCGGTCATGTGCGCCTTGACCGTCGCTTCGGAGACCCCGAGTTCATACGCAATCTGCTTGTTGAGCAGACCTTCGGCGATCATGGCGAGCACGCGGAACTGTTGCGGGGTCAGTTCGGCGATGCGGGCGGCGATCTGCGCCTCGTCGTCCTTCAACGGTGCCGTCGCGGCGCCCATCGCGGGAGGCAGCCAGATCTCGCCGTCGCGCACATGACGGATGGCGTCGACGATGGTCTCCGCGGAACTCGATTTCGGAATGTAGCCGGTCGCACCGTGCGCCAGTGCCCGACGCGCCACACTGCCTTCCTCGTGGGCGGAGACCACGATCACCGGCAGGCCCGGATGCTGCCCACGCAGGTGTGCGAGTGCCGAGAAGCCGCGGGCGCCGGGCATGTGCAGATCGAGCAACAGCAGTTCCGCCTCCGGGTGTGCCTCGACCAGCGCGAGCAGTTCCGGCACCGTCGAGGCTTCGAACAGACTCGCGCCGGGCGCGGCCTGGTTCAACGCACGCCGCAGGGCGTCCCGATACAGCGGATGGTCATCGGCGATGAGGATCTCGGACATGCGCCCGAGCATCGCATTCACGGCGGGCCGCGGCAACAATGCCCGGCCCGCCGCTGCCCGCGGCGATAGTCCTCAGCCGTGGATCAGGCGCTGGTCGACGAGGTTCTGTACGACACCAGGATCGGCCAGGGTCGAAATGTCGCCGAGCTGGTCGGTGGCATTCTCCGCGATCTTGCGCAGGATGCGACGCATGATCTTCCCCGAGCGTGTCTTGGGCAGACCCGGCGCCCATTGCAGATAGTCGGGGGAGGCGATGGGACCGATTTCCTTGCGCACCCAGGCCACGAGCTCCTTGCGCAGCTCGTCGGTGCCGTTCTCGCCGGCCTTCAGGGTGACATAGGCGTAGATGCCCTGTCCCTTGATGTCGTGCGGACAACCCACGACGGCGGCTTCGGCGACCTTCGGGTGGGCGACGAGCGCACTTTCGACTTCGGCCGTGCCGATGCGGTGGCCCGACACGTTGATGACGTCGTCGACGCGGCCGGTGATCCAGTAATAGCCGTCTGCGTCGCGCCGCGCCCCGTCGCCGGTGAAATAGGTGCCCGGGTAGGTGCGAAAGTACGTGTCGACGAAACGCGCGTGGTCGCCGTAGACCGTGCGCATCTGGCCCGGCCACGAGTCGGTCAGGATGAGGTTGCCCTCGCAGGCACCTTCCTGCACGACACCATTGGCATCGACGATTGCGGGTTTCACGCCGAAAAACGGCACGGTGGCCGAGCCCGGCTTGGTATCGATAGCGCCGGGCAGCGGCGTGATCAGCATGCCGCCGGTTTCGGTCTGCCACCAGGTATCCACGATGGGGCAGCGGCCCTCGCCCACGACACGGTGATACCACTCCCAGGCTTCGGGATTGATCGGCTCGCCGACCGTGCCGAGCAACCGGATCGACGCACGCGACGTACGCCGGACCGGTTCCTCGCCTTCGCGCATCAGAGCGCGGATGGCGGTCGGGGCGGTATAGAAAATCGTGACGCCGTGCTTGTCCACGACCTGCCAGAACCGGCTGACATCGGGCCAGTTCGGCACGCCCTCGAACATCACCGTCGTCGCCCCGTTGGCGAGCGGGCCGTAAACCACGTACGAGTGGCCCGTGACCCAGCCCACGTCCGCCGTGCACCAGTAGACATCATCCTCGCGCAAGTCGAACACGCACTCGTGGGTATAGCTCACATAGGTCAGGTAGCCGCCCGTCGTGTGTAACACCCCCTTGGGTTTGCCGGTCGATCCCGAGGTGTAGAGGATGAACAGCGGATGCTCCGCGTTGAGCGCTTCGGGCGCACACTCGGCCGACTGCTCCTCGAGCAGCGCGCCCCACCAGCGGTCGCGCGGCGTCTGCATCGCGATCGGTGCGCCGGTACGGCGTACCACGAGCACGGTTTCGACCGAAGTCGTGCCGGGACGCGTCAGCGCTTCGTCGACATTGGCCTTGAGTGCGACTTTCCTGCCGCCGCGCAAGCCTTCATCGGCCGTGATAACGAGCTTGCATTGGGAGTCCGCAATCCTGCCGGCCAGCGAATCCGGCGAAAAGCCGCCGAACACGACGGAATGGACCGCGCCGATGCGGGAGCACGCGAGCATGGCGACGGCAGCCTCGGGAATCATCGGCAGATAGATCGCGACGCGGTCGCCCTTGGCGACGCCCAGGTTGCGCAGCAGGTTGGCGGCGCGGCACACGTCGGCGTGCAGCTCACGATAGGTAATACGGCGCGAGTCGGACGGATCATCGCCCTCGAAAATGATGGCGGTCTTGTCGCCGCGCGTGGCGAGATGGCGGTCCAGGCAGTTCGCCGACACATTGAGTGCGCCGTCGGCGAACCAGCGAATGTGGAGATCGTCGGCCGCGAACGAGACGTCCTTGACCTCGGTGAACGGGGTCATCCAGTCGATCCGCTGTGCGATACGCGTCCAGAACCCCTCGGGGTCGCGCACCGACTCCGCGTACAGCGTGTCGTACTGCTCGCGCGTGACGCGCGTGTTCGCGGCGTATGCCGCATCCACGGGATAGAGCTTGCTCGACATGGCATTGTTCCTTTTTTTAATTCTGTAACAAGCAGAGTATCGCGCCGGCCGGCGCCCCTCCCCTGCTGCATTGCATCAACAGTAGCGAAGGCTTGCGCGCAACCAATCCGACTTTAGTCGAAACGGGAAGGTGCTTCGACCAATGGCGAATAGGCGGCCAAATGCCAGCGGGCGCAACCTCGGTCTGCCACTTGCCTTGGGAGGGGTTCAATGGCTTTCTCGTCACTTTGTTCACTACGCCGCACCGTACTGTCGGCAGCCCTGCTGCTGACGCTGAGTGGTGCCGCTCAGGCCGACAGTCGCAGTGAGGCTGCCCTGGAAGCGCGCATCGCGCAGCTCGAGCAGCAGCTCGCCGAGCTGAAGGCCGCTGTCGAAGCGCAGAAGAAAACGACGGCCGCGGCGCCGGCCGCTGGGCCATCTGCCCCGGGCGTAAAAGCCCCAATACAGGTCACTACCCTGACACCCGGGGCGAATCCGGGTACCACGGTGAAGATCGGCGGCTTCATCAAGTCGGATTTCATGCTGACGCGCACCGATTCCGGCCAGCTCGCCGATTCTGCGTCGGGGCGTGATCTTTATGTTCCTGGACAGACGCCGGTCGGTGGCAGCGGTTCGAGCACCGACTATGACGCCGGTGCCAAGTTTTCGCGCGTGAACATCGGCGTCGACACCGTTACTGAAAACAACGACAAGCTAGGCGCTTTCGTCGAATTCGACTTCTTCGGCGGCGCGCTGGGCAACGAGAATGCGACGAACACCTACGGCCTGACGGTGCGCCATGCCTACGCGTACTGGAACCGGTGGCTGGCCGGCCAGACCTGGTCGACCTTCACCGACATGGCGGCGTTGCCCGAAGCAGTCGACTTCATCGGCCCGACCGATGGCGTCATCTTCGTGCGCCAGCCGCAGGTTCGGTACACGGCCGGCAACTTCCAGATCGCGCTCGAAGACCCGCAGACCACGGTGTTGCCGCGGGGCGGCGGAGCGGCGGCGAGCTCCGATCGCGGCGCGTTGCCGGATCTGGCCGCTCGCTATACCTGGAAAGGTACCTGGGGCCACTTCGGCGTCGCGGGCCTGCTGCGTGACCTGCGCGTCGACCGTCCGGCATCGGGTACCACGCCGGCCATCGAGGACAGCCAGTTCGGCGGTGCCGTGACCGTCAGCGGCAAGTTCAATCTGGGTGAGAAGAACGACATTCGCTACCAGCTGACGGGTGGCTCGATCAGCCGCTACATCGGTCTCGGCATTGCGGCCGACACGGTGCTCGATGCGAGCAACGATCTCGAAGCGATCGATGGCTGGGCCGGCTATGTCGCCTGGCGCCACGTGTTCAACAAGCAGTTGCGCTCGAATCTGATGTATGCGCGCAGCGAGTACGACAACCCGGTTGCCTATACCGGCTCCGGGGTGACCAAGAGTTCGCAGAGCTTCCGTCTCAACCTGATCTATTCGCCGCTGCCGAAACTGGATGTCGGTGTCGAATACATGGTCGGACGGCGCGAAGTCGAAAGCGGTGCCGAGGGCGATATCGATCGCCTGCAGTTCATGGCGAAGTACTCGTTCTGAGGAGATTCTCGATGGCAAGCGTTCCTTACGATTCCGGCCCGGGCGGCGCGGCGGCCCTCACGCAGGGTCACAAGCGCGTGATTTTCGCGTCCAGCCTCGGCACCGTGTTCGAGTGGTATGACTTCTATCTTTACGGCTCGCTCGCGGCAATCATTGCCAAGCAGTTCTTCACCGCGTTGAGTCCGACCAGCGGCTTCATATTTGCCTTGCTCGCTTTCGCCGCCGGCTTCGCCGTACGCCCGTTCGGCGCACTGGTGTTCGGAAGACTCGGCGACCTGATCGGCCGCAAGTACACGTTCCTCGTCACCATCGTGATCATGGGACTGTCGACCTTCCTGGTCGGCGTCCTGCCGAGCTACGCGAGCATCGGCATCGCGGCGCCCATCATTCTGATCACCCTCCGACTGCTGCAGGGTCTGGCGCTCGGCGGGGAGTATGGTGGTGCCGCGACTTACGTTGCCGAACATGCGCCGCAGGGCAAACGGGGCCTGTACACGAGCTTCATCCAGACCACGGCGACGCTCGGGCTGTTCCTGTCGCTGCTCGTGATTCTCGGCTGTCGCACCTGGCTCGGCAGCGAGGCGTTTGAAGCCTGGGGCTGGCGCCTGCCGTTCCTGCTCTCAGTGATTCTCCTGGGCATATCGGTCTGGATCCGCCTTCAGCTCAACGAATCGCCGCTGTTCCAGCAGATGAAGGCCGAGGGCAAGGGCTCCAAGGCGCCGATCACGGAAAGCTTCTTCTCCAGCAACGGCAAGATCGCGCTGCTCGCCCTGCTCGGTGCCACGGCTGGTCAGGCGGTGGTCTGGTACGCCGGGCAGTTCTATGCACTGTTCTTCCTGACGCAGACGCTGAAGATCGACGCCACGACAGCGAATCTGCTGATGGCAGGCGCCCTGGCGGTCGCCACACCGTTCTTTATCGTGTTCGGGTGGATGTCGGACAAGGTCGGTCGCAAGCCCATCATCATGGCGGGCTGCCTGATCGCGGCGCTGACCTATTTCCCGATCTTCAAGGGACTCACGCACTACGGCAATCCTGCGCTCGCCGCGGCCAGCACGACATCGCCGGTAACTGTAATCGCCGACCCGAACCAGTGCGCGTTCCAGTTCGTGCCGGGCGAACTCAAGTCCCACGTCACCTTCCGCAGCTCCTGCGATATCGCAAAGGGTTTCCTCGCCGGCAAGAACATTCCGTACATCAATGAGGCCGCACCGGCGGGAAGCGTTGCCAGCATCAAGATAGGCTCGCAGACCATTCCGAGCTTCGACGGCGCGGGACTCACGGCTGACCAGTTCAAGGAACAGAACGCCGCGTTCACCAAGGCGCTGTCCGGTGCGGTGTCCGCTGCTGGCTATCCCGACAAGGCCGACCCGGCACAGATCAACCGCTTCATGGTGTTTGTCCTGCTGACCATCCTCGTGATCTACGTGACCATGGTCTACGGGCCGATCGCCGCGTGGCTGGTGGAACTGTTCCCGACACGCATCCGCTACACCTCGATGAGCTTGCCGTATCACATCGGCAACGGCTGGTTCGGTGGATTCCTGCCGACCACGGCGTTCGCCCTTGTCGCCGCCACCGGCAATATCTATCAGGGCCTGTGGTACCCGATCGTGATCGCGCTGTTCACGTTCGTCGTCGGCAGCCTGTTCCTGCGCGAGACCAAGGACGTGGATATTTCGAAGTAACGCCGCAGAAGCTTTTCCGGAGACGCGGGGCGGCCTCACGGCCGCCCTGTTTTCTTTGTGCGTCCGCCATTGAGGAAATACACCTTGCTGGCGTCCGCTCAACCTACGAACAAGGTGTGTCAATGTGAGGTGCCGCTGCAGGGTTGGCGGTCGCTCCCGGCTGACAGAGTGCGTCGTCCATTCACTTGGCTCGCCGCGCAGGAATGGCCTGCATCACTGTAGTGCTACAGCGTCCGATCGCGACCCGCGCTCTTCTCTTCGTGCGCTTCCAGCGCTTCCTCGAGCGAATGCGTGCTCTGGATGCCGTGGCGTCCGGCGGCGAGTTCGCCGAGACGGCAATAGAACTGGCGCAGGGTCGCGAGCTCGGCCTCGTCGAGATCCTCGATGGCGATGAGGCGATTGCTGGCGTTGCGGTGGGCCGACAGCAGCTCGTTGAGCTTCAAGTGTAGCGCGATGCTGTCCTTGTTCTGTGAGTGCTGAATCACGAACACCATCAGGAACGTCACGATGGTCGTCGCCGTATTGACGACGAGCTGCCAGCCTTCGGAGTAACCGAATGCGGGGCCGCTGGCACCCCAGGCCAGGATCGCGCCGAAGGCGATGGCAAAGGCCGCTGACGTGCCAACGGCTTGCGTGATCGTGCCGGCGATCCGGTCGAACCATGTGCGGCGCCTGTGACGGCGCAAGGTCTCGGGTGTCGGTTGTTCCGTTGTTTTCACGCGGCCCTCCAGCACAAAAACGCGGCGGCCACGGCGTGTGAAACGTGGTCGCCGCAAAGGCGGACGCCCAGGGCGGGCGCCGCATGCGCGAAACGCGGCTGGTGCGATCAGCGGCGCGTTTTCAGGCCGCCGGCTTCAACCTGCCTGGCGCCGCGGATGTTGTCAGCGATTTCCACCGCGAGGGATTTCTCCTGGGCGGTCTCGACCTGTCCGCTCAGCGTGACCACACCGTTCGTCGTGCTGACGTTGATGTCGTCATCCATGAGCGGGCGTGACAGGGTCAGCGACGACTTCACTTTGGCCGTGATCCAGGTGTCGGTCACGGGTTGCTCGGAACTTGCGCTGCCGCGCCTGGTATCAGCGGCGACCGCCAGCTCGTTGTTCACTTTGCGTACGCCGCTGGTGTTTGCCGCGTAGCGTCCGGCGAGATCCTTGCTCTCGGTGCTGGGCACTTTGCCCCGCAACGTGACGACACCATCCGTGGTGTCGACGTTGATGCCGAGGCCGTCGGTGTGTTCGCTCCAGAGCAGCTTGCTCTTGACCGTTGCGGTGATCGTTGCGTCTTCGGCCGTACGGCGGAAACCGCGCTCGCCGGCCGGTTGCGGCTTTGGCGCCCAGTCCGGATCGACCGTGACGTTGTTGACGACCTTCTTGATGCCGCTGACGCCCAGGGCGACCTGTTCTGCGAGCTCCTTGTCGATGGACTCGTCCACCGTGCCGGAAAGCGTTGCGGTCTCGCCGTTCACGGTGATGTCGAATTCGAACGGATTGAGATGACGGTTCAGCGCGAAGCCGGCCCAGATCCTGCCTTCCTTGTTGGCATCGCTGAGGCTCTGCTCGACGGACTTCTCGGCAGCGGCAGACGGTGCCGGCAGGCTGACGCTGAGGGCGAGCAGGGTGGCAACGACGAGTGGCTTGAACGGATTCATGCGATTTCTCCTGGAACATGCGGGCTAGTGCCGATTGCATGCCGGACGCAGCAAGCCGATTGCCAACTCACCGGTATCGAAAAAATATCGCCGAATCAACGCTTTGGCGTTGAGCCGTTGGGCTCGCTCCGGGCGCAATGCAGCATCGGCGAGCGCTGTCGTGCAAAGTGCGGGGCACAGAGTCCCGTCAGGGAAGGGGCATGGGCGTCGAAAGGGGGCCGATGAACTGCAGCAGCGTTTCGACGCTGTGCTGTGGTCACACAGGATCCTCGTCGACGAGGAGATCCGGCGTCACATACTGCGGCGTTTCCGCACCCGAGGGTCGCTGCAGGATGAGGCGTGGCACAGCAATGACCAGTCCGGAGTGTGGCCGGATGCTGCGTTGCACGCCGCCGCTCTGCCGCGTACGTGCCGCTTCGCCAGAACCCGCCAGCGTCGCGAATCCAAAGTCCTGCATGACGTTCGCGAACAGCACCGCCGAGGAGTAGCTGCCGCGCCCGACGAGTACGTACGTCCTGCCGGCGAACCGTAACGGGCTTTCCAATGGCGGGTCGATCACGCGCTCGATACGGCCGTCGATGGCGGCGCCGGTGGTTTCGCCGTCAGCGGCGTCGCCGCCGTCACCGTCACCGACAGCACGCCACCAAGGACGGCGAAACTGCGCAGGACGCTCGACAGCAAAGACGCGAGCATGAACGGATGATCCTGGCAACGGACGCCATGACAGATGCGGCCAGACCGTTTGCGGTTGGCCGATGGGTGGCCGGCGACTTGGACAGGTTGCCAGCCCGAGCAACGCTCAGTAGTAGTACTTCGTCTCGCGTGCCTCGTCGCTGTCCGGGTAAAGCCTGTGCAGCAAGCGGAACGCCTGCCGCGACGTGGGTGTGTCTTTGGCGCCGTAGCGCGAGGCGAATACGAGCTGTCGCAGAATGGCCGGCGCATCGGCGGTATCGGTGTGCTGTGCGATCCACGGCAGGATCTGCTTGCCCATCCAGGTGGTTTCATTGCTGCCGGCGAGTGTTGCGAGTGCGTTGGTCTGGATCGTCCGTTGTGCCACATCGTAGAAAGCAGGCGCCAGGTTCCAGTGACTGGCTGGAGTCAGCGATTCGCTGGCCGCGGCGCTGCTGAAGTGGGTCAGCCCATTGCCGTAGCCGGCGCTGGCGAGGCGCGGCACCTGACCATTCAACAGCCGCCGTGCCGCGAGGAAGCGCAGTTCCCCGAGCCGGCGCGCCGTCAGCGCGGCGGTTACTGCGGCGTCGGGCTCCAGCGTGACGAGTTCGCCCAGCGCTGCCAGTTCGAGTGCTTCGTCTGGCAGTAGCGCGCCCCAGCGCCAGGCCTCACCGGCGAGCCGTTGCCGTACCGGTACCGGCAGCGCCGCATTCTTGGCGAGCTGCAGCAGGTCCTTGCCGTGCACGCGGGTGGCGAGCCAGAGCGCGGTCTCGTCGTCGAGTGTCGGGGGACCGGCGCCATCGGGCCTGATCTGCGCGTACCCGGTCCACGGATCTTCCGCAGCGACTGGATGGCGAACCAGATGCCGGGCCAGTACGTCGAGCGATGATGCCGCGAGCATCGCGAGCTGATCGAAATGCTGGCGCGTGCCCAGTGATTCCTCAGCGAGCAACGTATCCAGCCCGTCGAGTTCGCGCCGGGCTTCGTCGAGTCTGCCGGCCGTCAGCGCGAGCCGCGCCCGCTGCCACGCAACGTGCAGGTGCAGCGGATCCCCGGGCCGGCTCTCGCGGCTCGCCGCGACCAGGTCACTGAGCTCCGGCGTATCCGGCGTCGCGGCCATCAGCAGGCTCGCCAGGACGATGGGTGTGCGCTGTGAGTCCCACCGTGTTCGCAGTCGCGCAAACGCCTGATTGCGCGCGGCTTCGTCATTGGATACCTGCAGCGAACGTGTGTCGTAGATCCAGTCGTCGGTGAGTTCGGCCTCGCTCGCGACGGCCCAGATGAACTGCAGATCGCGAACCCAGTCGCCGACGCGTGCCGGCGGTTCTTCCGCGGTGGCGATGCGCCAATGCGCGGCGAGGGCGTCTTTCGTGGCGAAACGCGTCGTCAACGCGTCGCGCAGCTCTGCTGCGGCCTGCCTGACCGCCGGATCTTTTGCATCGCTGGCGCGCTGCAGTGCCGCGAACATGGCATGACCGGTCCAGTCCGGCACTTCGGCCATGAAGCGGCGGTAATCCTCCGGCGCGCGGAACGTGTCCCGCCACCAGGCGCGCACACGCAGATACCCCGCCCATTCGTTCCAGGGCGAGTGGGGGTCGGCGGCAATCGCCTCGAACGCCGCGCCAGCCGCGGCGAAGTCGTGGCGGTAGAACTGCAGCGCGGCATTCTGGTACGCACGGTCGCGCACGAGCCATTCCGGTGCACCGTCCTCCAGGGCAGGCATCGGCAGGGTCTCGCGGTCGGGCTCACAGACCGAGAACACGCTGTCCTGTGCCGCGATCCACTGTTGCAGCTCGGCTGTCTCCAGGGCGTGCGACTGCCCACGTGCAGCGAGCGTGCGTGCGGCCATGGTGAAGGCATGGGGCTCGCAATTGCTGGCATAGGCGAAATACGCGCGTTCGCGCCAGCCGGCGACGAGGTCGTAGGCCGGATCGGCCGCGCCGGCAGAGCGCCGTGCCGCTAGCCAGCCTTTCATGGCTTCCTCGATGGCGACGGCCGGCGGCCGGTACACGGGATCCGGCGGTGCTGTCAGTGCAGCGCGATCCGCTGCCGACACCGCGCGCAATCCGCCCGCGACGCGGAAGGCGATCAGCAGGAAGCGGCGGTCATAGCTCGGCCACAGCACGCCGAGCCTGCCATCCAGATAGCCGCCAATCGCGGCGTGTTCCGGCTGAATGCGCGGCGTCGCCGTGTCGACCGGCATTTCGCCGCCGCCCGACGCCGCGCAATGGCTCGTGGCGACCAGGAGCAGGGCGACTCCGGAAACGATGGAGCAGAACATCCGGGATTTGAACATCAGGGCTCGTCGGTACGTCATGGGGTGGAGGGAGACGGCAGGCCCGGCGACCAGTCGGGCAGGGAACGCAGCGCGTCCGCCTGCCACGCGGAAGGCGAAAACACATACAGCCGCCGTCCGCGGAAACGCGTGAATGCCGGGTCGGGCCGATCGCCCGCGAAGCTGCGCCATTCGTCGGTGGCAATACCGGCGGCACGACGGCAGGCGGCCGCTGGCAGCTGGTCGGGGTCGAGCATGCGGCGGCGCCAGAGATCGCGTTCCGCGGTGCCCATGCGGAAGTACATCGGCACGACTTCATCGAGCGGCAACGCGTCGAGCCAGGCAGGATCGCCGCACCACGATGCGAGTGCCGTGGCCGAGAGTCTGAATTCCTGCGGGAGGCGTGCACGCAGCGCGCGAAGCACGTCGGCATAGAAGGCCTGTTGTCCGGCACGCGCTTCGAAATCGATCTGCGCGGCCGATACGCCGAGCCGGCGGATTGCGCGATGCAGTCCGTCTGCCCAGCGTTCCACCGCGGCCGCATCGAGTATGGGGGGATGCCGCACATCAAACGCTTCTATGTGCAGCACCGCGAGCAGCGGGGTGTCCGGACGCACGCGCAGTGCGGCGCGGCGCCCCGTGGCATCGAAGCGCGATCCGGCGGCGACGAATTCGGCCGCAAAGTAGGCAACGCCGGTGCCGGCAGGAATCCAGCGCAGATCCTCCGGCCTGTCCCAGGCCCACAGCCACACGTCGGCTCGCGCCGGCGCCGAGGCAAGGCCCGGTAGCGCGGACAACAGCAGGAAGCCTGCGATACGCAGGAGCAGGGTCATGCGGTTGCCGGAGAGTGGCGGAATGTGCGCGACGGTAACGCGATTCGCTGGCGATTTGCGGGCGCCGACGAGGCATGATGCGGCCACGCCGGTCGCATGGCTCAGCCGGCCGCCGGCAGCCCGAGCAGCAGCGCGAGACCGAGCGCGATGCGATACCACGCGAAGGCGGTGAAGCGATGTGTGCGGATGTATCCCAGCAGCCAACGCACGGCGGCGAATGCGGTCACGCATGACACGGCGAATGCGATCCCGAGCTGGCCCCAGTCCTCATGAGAATCGCCGGCCTTCACTGTCTTCAGCAGCTCGTACCCGGACGCGGCAAACATGGTCGGAATGCCGACGAGGAACGCGAACTCGGTGGCCGCGGCGCGGCTGGTCGTGCCGGCGAGCAGCGCAACGAAGATCGTTGCGGCCGACCGCGACGTCCCCGGAAACACACCGGCGACGACCTGCAGCACGCCAACGAGTACTGCGGTGTGCCACGCGATTTCGGCGACTTCCGGCTTGTTCGCGACGAGCCGTTCGGCCAGCAAGATCCAGATCCCCCCGATGACCAGCGCCCACGCGATCGGCGTTATCTCGGTCGGCAGCTTGAAGCCGGCTTTGGACACGGCGAGCCCGAGCACGGCCGTGATCGTGAAGGCGAGCAGCAGCTTGGCCGCATAGCGCCTCTGTTCCGGATCACCCAGTCCACTGGCGAGCTGCCAGAGACGCTGCCGGTACAGCAGGCAGACCGCGAGGATGGCACCGGCCTGGATCGCAATGTTGAACAGATCCGAGCGCGCCCCGAGCCAACGCTCGGCGATCAGCAGATGTCCCGTGCTCGATATCGGCAGGAACTCGGTGATGCCTTCGATGATGCCGAGCAGGACGGCGCTGAGGATGTCGTTCATGCGAAATCATGCTCTCGTCGGCGCTGTTCGGCCAAACCGCAAGCTTAGCGGCTTCAACGGTTCTCATGGCGGTGTGCCGGCAATGATGCCGCGTGTGGCGTTGCAGCCCCGGGCGCGGAACGGTGAACGCCCCTGCAGCGCGGTCACCGGTAGTACAACGCCAACGCCAACGTCACGGCGGCGATCGCGGCCGTGGCGAACAGCACGCCGGACAGGAGCGGGTGCTTGTAAAGGAAGTTCAACGCTGCGTCCGCCACGCCGCTGTCGGCGACGTCCTCGCGCGACGCCCGTGGCGGGCCCGAGGCCTCGGAAGCACGCATGCTGCTGCATTTGATCGCGAACTCTATCTGCTGCAGGCGCTCGTCGAGTTGGCCGAGGCGGCGCACGAGACTGGATGTATCGATGGCCGCGTGTTTCGGCTCCGCCGGAACCGGCGGCGCGGGCGTGTTCGCCGCCAGGCCGGCGAGAATGCTGCGATGCAGGCGCTCTTCGACGAGATCCCAGAATCGTGCCGATAGCTTTTCCTGCTTCTCGGTCTGGTCCAGCAAGGTGCGCTCCTCGGCGACATGGCGCTCCAGGTTGCGCTGCGCGTCGGCCAGTTCGCTCTCGAGCCGGCTTTGACGGGCATCGAGCTCTGCTTGGCGTGCGTGGGCCGCTTCGATGTCGCGTTCCAGCGCGCGCGCCCTGGCGCTGACGCTGGCGAGCGCGACGAGCTGGCCGCGCAGGGCCAGTTTCGTTGCGCGTGCCGCACCGAACAGACTGGCCATTCCCTGGCTGCGACGCGCCGGATCGGTGCGTGAGTCGAACTTGATGTCGCTGCCGAAGACGAACAGCAGACGCCCGGGCTTGATCCGCGGTTCGGCGAGCAGCAGTGCGTCCACCGCTTCTGCCGTCTGGCGATGAATCTCCGAGCCGACGGCCCAGGTTTCGTCGAGGCAGATGTATCGTGCGTCACCCTCGTAGTTTCCTGCGAAGGGCTGGCCGCTGCCGGGCAACGTCTTTCCCAACGCGTTGGCCGCGAGAAAATCCAGCGCCCGCTGGCAGTCGCCGGCAATGCGCTCGTCGATTTCGGTCGTGCTGGACGGCGGCGCAGCGCCGTTCAGGGGCACGAGCAGCGCGTTGAGCACGTGCAGCAGCCCATGATGGTCCAGTATCAGTCCATCCGGCAGCCAGACGCCGACGCCGCAGAAATTGCCCCGGTCGCCGTAGAGATCCTTGGCGTGGGTATACAGGCCTATCCAGGTCGCCCGGTGCACACCGTCGGTGCCGATCAGGCGCGAAACATCGACAACATGCTGACCGGGACCCAGGTAGAGATCGTTCTGCAGGCCGATGCGGTCGATGGACGGCAGCCAGCCGGGACGCTGTGCCGAACCGTAGAGCCGCGATTTGAGGCCACTGGAGAAATAGAGCACCTCAAGCAGCAGGATTTCCCGCTCGGTGATGGTCGACGCGTCCATCGTGGATCAGGCTCCCAGGACGCGCTCGACGAGTCGCGCCAAGCGCTGCCGCAACGAGGGCGGCGGCGGCGGCGCTTCGGTATACAGCGGGGCCACCGTGCGCTGTCTGTCCCGGGCGCCGTCGTGGATCCATCGCCACAGGGCACGCGGGTAGCGCCGCAGTTGTCCGTCGACCTCCGCATCGCGGCCCAGCATCTGGCGACCGCTGATGATGCCGGAGCAGTACTGCATGATCTGCTTCGATTCGCTCCCCGCAAGATTGACGAACGCCGTATAGGCGAGCGGGTACTTTGTCCTTGCGATTTCCTTGACTTCGATGAGGTCTGGCGCGACGAAACGATTGCTCGGATCCTTGGGGGCGACATGGTCGTCCCACTTCGTCACGAGCAAGAGATGGCGGTCGTTGTGCTTGAGTGCGCGAATGTCGCGATAAGCGTTGAAGCAGCCGACGAGCGCCAGATCGGCAGCTTGCCGCAACGTTTCGTTCTTCTCGCGGTCTCCGCCCTGTGACTCCCGGTACTGCTCGAGCTGGGTCACGGGTGCCAGATGGAGGAAAGACACGCTGCCGCCGAAACTGCGCAGCATTCCGGCGATTTCCGCGCGCATTTTCTGGAAGAAACGGTCGCTGCCAGTGTCAGGGTTGTACCACTCGCCATTGCTTTCGAGCAGCGCGATCTTGACGGGTGGCTGGCCGTTACCGGGTTGCAGCACGACCGGAATGAAGAACGGGTACTGGGTTCGCGTGGCGGCTTGTGTGCGTTCATCGAGGTGTTCTTGTACGGCGCGAAAGAAAAACGCAGCGGCTTTCTCGTGTGCCCACCGGCCATACTCGCCGGCCATGGCAAATTCCTCGCCCAGGCTGATCTCGGCGGCCGCTGCGGGATCCTTGCGGATATATGACAGCAGCGAGCCGAGCAGAGTGGTCTTTCCCGACGCCGTGGAACCGAATATCACGACGGGGTGATAGCCCAGCTCTTGCATCTGCTGCGCGAGCTGTCGGCCAGCCTCCTCGGGATCGACGCCGGTATCCTGCGGCACGGAAGCCGGCGACTCGGCGCGTGCCGGAAACGCCGGCATCACGGAACCCGGTGGCGTCACTTCAAAGCGTGGTTCTTCGTCCATCGTATTCACGTTTTGTCTCCGGTTCGCGCAGTCGACGTCGGCCTACCAAGGCGTTCCGATTTCAGGCGTAGCGTCCCGGCGCACGGGCGCGTGCGTCGGCAGTCGCCGGCGCTGAGTCGCCAATCGGGCGAACAGCGCTATCAGGCCCACGTCGGCGATCAACGACGCGCCGATGTAGAACCAGGTCTGCAGCTTGTCCACGCGTGCGAGGATCAGCGGTGCCAGGTGACCAAGTTCCCCGACGTTGCGCGCCGACTCGATGGAGAGCTGCAGCGGGAACGCGCCGTCTGCGGCAACGGACGGGACGGCGGTCTTCACATCCAGTGCCAGTGCCTGGTAGCGGCCGGCAATTTCCTCGAGCTTGGGACGTATGACCTGAAACAGGCTCGTCCCGTTGTTGAGCTCGGCCCGTAACTGGTCCAGGCGCGCCAATTCCTTTTTTACCTCGCCGTCGATGCGTGCAGCCAGCGACTCCATTTCGATGACATTGTTGCGCAGGTAGATCGGCGAACCGCGCATCAGCGTCTCGATCTGGTCGACGTACATGTCGACGATGGCTTTGTTGTCGTTGCAGTTCCTGGCATTGCCGGAATAGCGCACCAGCCCCGGCAGATCCTTGCGGATCTCCTCGATGATGCGCGCGGCTTCCGGGCCCTCCCCGCAATTGCGCGGATTCATGATTTCCTGCTGCAGCTGAGTGCGCAACGGCGCGATGCGTGCGCGCAGCGCGTCTACTTCTTTATTCTGCAGCGCTTGACGCATGAGTACCGGAAGGTCGCTGAAGCGACGGGTCGCGCCGTCGATGGCTTCGTTGAAGATGGACTTGCCTTCGAGCTGAATGATGGCCGTGTTCAGCACGCCGAGCGCGCTTATCAGCAGCAGCATCACGAAAAAAATCGCGTTTCCGGCAAAACCCCGCGAATCAATGCCAATGGTTCTGGCCAGATTCCACGCCGATGCTGCCAGCGCGACGGCGACGATCAGTGCACCGACGGGACCGATTGAACCGTGTACAAGGTGGTACCAGCCGTAGCCGACCAGCAGCAGGAAGATGATCGAGTACGGAATCAATGTGGCGCGGGTCGCGCCGATCTCGCGTGCCTCAGTGGTTTCGTGAAGCGCGGTCATGTCAGAGCACTCCCCGCAAGGGAGCAAACGGGCGTCGCGATGACGGGACGTTGCTATCGCGCATGCTCATTGCCAGCTCCTGTAGTCGTTGGACGACTACAACGCTGCCGCTAACGCGTAACGCCTCTCACCCGGTTACCCAGAAAACGTCACATCGCCGCGCCGCTCAGCGAAGCGATCCGGCCCGCGGTGGAATTGACCCAGTCTGGTTCTATTCCGCCTAAGTTTGCCTCAATTTGGTGCTAAAAGAAGGCGGGGCGCCCCCTGGACTGAAGGTAAGCACCTGATTGGAAAAACATTGCTGCGATGGCACACGACTTGCCATAGCACAGATACTCTCCCTTCCCACACAGGCGTCAGCTGCATGTCCGTCGACAAGGTTCTCAAGCTCATCCAGGACGAAGGCATCGAATTCGTCGATCTGCGTTTTGCTGACATGCGCGGCACGCAGCATCACGTTACTTTCCCGGCGCACGCGATCGATGCCGGCACCTTCGAAGACGGCAAGATGTTCGATGGGTCATCGATCGCCGGCTGGAAAGGCATCAACGAATCGGACATGGTGCTGCTTCCGGACGCGGATTCCGCGATGGTGGATCCGTTCTTCGCGCACAAGACGCTGGCGATCACCTGCGACGTGCTGGAGCCCAGCACCATGCAGGCCTATTCCCGCTGCCCGCGGTCGATCGCCAAGCGCGGCGAGGCGTTCCTGAAATCAACCGGTCTGGCCGACACCGCGTTCTTCGGTCCGGAACCCGAGTTCTTCATCTTCGACTCGGTGCGCTGGCAGAACGACATGGGCAAGGTGTTCTACGAGATCGAATCGCAGGAAGCCGCCTGGAGCTCGAAATATCGCTATGAAGAAGGCAACTCGGGCCTGCGTCCGGGCGTGAAGGGTGGCTATTTCCCGCTGCCGCCGGTCGATTCGTTCCAGGACCTGCGTGCGGAGATGTGCCTGGCGCTCGAAGCGCTCGGCCAGGTCGTCGAAGTGCACCACCACGAGGTGGCCAATGCGGGCCAGTGCGAAATCGGCACGCGCTTCAACACGCTGGTGAAGAAGGCCGACGAGCTCGCGCAGCTCAAGTACGTCATCCGCAACGTGGCGCACAAGAACGGCAAGACCGTGACCTTCATGCCAAAGCCGATCGTCGGTGACAACGGTTCGGGCATGCACGTGCATCAGTCGCTGGCCAAGAGCGGCCAGAACCTGTTCTCGGGCGATCTGTACGGCGGCCTGTCGCAGACCGCGCTGTACTACATCGGCGGCATCTTCAAGCACGCGCGTGCGATCAACGCGTTCACGAATTCGACGACCAACAGCTACAAGCGCCTCGTGCCGGGCTTCGAAGCGCCCGTCATGCTGGCCTACTCGGCCCGCAACCGATCGGCCAGCTGCCGCATTCCGTTCGTGACGAATCCCAAGGGACGCCGCATCGAGATCCGCTTCCCGGACCCGATGAACTCGGGCTACCTCACTTTCACCGCGCTGATGATGGCCGGCCTCGACGGCATCCTCAACAAGATCGATCCGGGTGCGCCGATGGACAAGGATCTCTACGACCTGCCGCCGGAGGAAGAAAAGAACATCCCGACTGTCTGTCACAGCCTCGACCAGGCGCTGGAGGCGCTGGACAAGGACCGCGACTTCCTCAAGGCCGGCGGTGTCTTCTCCGACGATTTCATCGATGCCTACATCGAACTGAAGATGCAGGAGGTCACGAAATTCCGCGCGTCGACGCATCCGCTCGAATATCAGATGTATTACGCGATCTGAAGCCATCCGGCGTTCGGCGTCGCCGGAGCCCGCGGTTCCGGGCGGCGACTCGCTCGCTTCATGGCCTGAGCCGCTCAGTTCGACCAGCTCGGAAAACAAACCACGTCTGGCCGCATCTGAGCGCACGCTGTTCAACCCTCCCCCTCAAGGGGAGGGCCTCTGGGTAGGGATGGGTTGATCGTGTCGTCGGCTCCGGCGAGACGACGGTGCCGGGGTGTCCGATCGGGCCTTTCCCCCAACAATTCCAGAGGAATGTAAATAAAAAAGAAACACCTAGACAAATAGAAAACAAACAGCCGCGCAGGGCGCGCGGCGTTCGGGAAGGGCGGTGCGCGGGCTTTCGCGAGGCCTCGCGCGCCGGCCGCGGGATGCGGCGACACGGTCCGTTTTCGCCACGAGCCAGGCGCGGGCGGAACCAAGGGGCGGAACAGCCCCGGACACCCGGAGTGGATCGGCAGGGACTGCCACCGTTGCGCCACGGCGCAGCGGCAGCCAACTCATCGAACGGGAATCGCCCAATATGCCTCGCCTTCTCACCACGTTCTGCGTGGGCGCCTTTGCTGCGTCCTCGTTTCTCTTCGCGGCCGATCCGGCCGGTGCCGCCACGAGCGGCACGCTGGCGCTGACCAGCGACTATCTGTTCCGCGGCCTGTCGCAGACCGACCAGGAACCCGGCCTGCAGGGCGGCATCGAATACGCCCGCGACAGCGGGGTCTACGCCGGTGTCTGGGGCAGCAATGTCAGCTGGCTGTCCGACTACTCCAGCGCTTCGCTGCCGATCAGCAACAGCCTCGAGCTCGATGGCTATGTGGGCTGGCGCGGCAACGTCAGCGAGTCGGTGAAGCTGGATGGCGGTGTCTACACCTACTACTACCCGGGTGACTATCCGACCGGTTTCGTGCGCCCGTATACGACCGAGGTCTTCCTCGGCGTGAGCGTCGGTCCCGCCTCGCTGAAGTACTGGCACGCCGTCACGAACCTGTTCGGTTTCGCCGATTCGGAGGGCTCGGGCTATCTGGATGCGGCGCTCAATCACGAATTCAGCCCGGGCTGGGTGCTCAACGCGCATGCGGGGCGCCAGCGGGTGAAGGGTACGTCGGTTGCCTCGTACACCGACTGGAAGCTCGGCATCACGCGCAACTTCCGCGATGGCTGGTCGCTCGCCGCCGCCTATGCCGACACCAACGCGCAGCGCGGCGTCTACACCAACGCCTTCGGCAACTACCTCGGACGTGCGACCGGCACCCTGACCCTCACCAAAGCCTTCTGACGGGGACTATCGATGAAACTGATCATTGCCATCATCCGGCCGTTCAAGCTCGACGATGTCCGTGAAGCGCTGTCCGAGGCCGGCGTCAGCGGCATCACCGTGACCGAGGTCAAGGGCTACGGCCGCCAGAAGGGCCATACCGAGCTCTATCGCGGAGCCGAGTACGTCGTGGACTTCGTGCCGAAGATCCGCATCGAGGCGGCCGTACCTGACAGTCTCGAAGACCTCGCGATCGAGGCAATCACCGCCGCCGCGCGGACCGACAAGATTGGCGACGGCAAGATCTTCGTGCTCGAGCTCCAGCACGCCGTGCGCATCCGCACCGGCGAATCCGACGACGACGCGCTCTGAGGGGGGACTACCATGACTTCGACTTCCGTTCCGCGCACAGCCACGCTGTGCGCCACCGCCGCGGCGATCGTGCTCGGTGGATTCGCGCCCGACCTGCTGGCGCAGACCGCGCCTGTGCCGAACAAAGGCGATACCGCGTGGCTGCTGGTCTGCGCCGCGATCGTGATCTTCATGACGCTGCCCGGACTGGGGCTGTTCTACGGTGGCCTCGTACGTTCCAAGAACATGCTGTCCGTGCTGATGCAATGCGTGCTCGTGTTCGCGCTGGTTGCGGTGCTCTGGAGCCTGTACGGCTACAGCCTCGCATTCACCTCGGGCAACGCGTTCTTCGGCGGATTCGACCGGTTGCTCATGAAAGGGCTCACGCCGGAGGCGAATGCGGCAACTTTTTCCAAGGGCGTGGTGGTGCCGGAGCTCGGCTACTTCGCGTTCCAGGCGGCGTTTGCCTGCATCACCTGCGCCCTGGTCGTCGGTGCGTTCGCCGAGCGCATCCGCTTCACCGCCGTGCTGGTGTTCACGCTGGTCTGGTTCACCTTCAGCTACGTGCCCATCGCGCACATGGTCTGGTTCTGGCCGGGGCCTGATGCGTTCACCGACCAGGCTGCCGGTGACGCCGCCACAGCGGCGTCGGGTTTTCTGTTCAAGTGCGGCGCGCTCGACTTCGCTGGTGGAACCGTAGTGCACATCAACGCCGCCGTCGCCGGGCTCGTCGGCGCCTGGCTGGTCGGCAAGCGCATCGGCTACGGCCATGAGGCGATGCGGCCGCACAACCTCGCGCTGACCATGACCGGGGCCGCGATCCTCTGGGTCGGCTGGTTCGGCTTCAACGCTGGATCGGCGCTCGAAGCCAACGGCGCGGCGGCGCTGGCCTTCGTCAACACGCTGATAGCACCGTGTGCGGCGATCCTCGCGTGGACTTTCGGCGAGTGGATCGGCAAGGGCAAGCCGTCGATGCTCGGCGCCGCGTCGGGCGCGGTCGCGGGCTTGGTCGGCATCACGCCCGCGGCAGGTTTCGTCGGTCTCGGCGGCGCGCTGGCGATCGGTTTCATTGCGGGCCTGGCCTGTCTCTGGGGCGTGACTGGCCTGAAGCGTCTGCTGCGTGCCGACGACGCGCTCGATGTGTTCGGCGTCCACGGCGTCGGCGGCATCGTCGGCGCGCTGCTGACCGGCGTATTCGCTGCACCGTCGCTCGGTGGCACCGGCATCTACGACTACGTCGCGAACAAGGTCGCCGATTCCTACTCGATCGGCGGGCAGCTACTGGTACAGGGCACCGGTGTCGTCGTGACGGTGATCTGGTCCGCGGTCGTCGCGTTCGTTGCGTTCAAGATCGCAGGCCTGGTTGCCGGCGGACTGCGCGTCGCGGCGGATGAGGAGCGCGAAGGCCTCGACATCACGTCGCACGGCGAGTCGGCGTACGACCGCTGACGGCTGGGTAGCGCTGCAGTCCCCCACTCGGCTCGTGGCGAGATGGCGTCAGCGGGAGCGGCACCCATCCCACGGAGCTCGTGGGGAGATGGCGTCAGCGGGACCGACACCCGCGGCCTGGCTCGTGGCGAGATGGCGTCAGCGGGACCGACACCCATCCCCACCCATACCCTCCCCTTGAAGGGGAGGGTTTTCCGGCTTCGTTCGTGGCAGTCCCGAGTCCCGATTCGTCACTAGTTCAGCGGGACGCGCCGCAACAGGATGGGGGCGAGTTTCAGGCCGTCGCGTACCGATTCCGTCGTGTCGTCCCATTTCCAGATCTGGCTGTTCGCGATGTAGACGAATCCGTCGGGCGTCAATGCGCCTGTGGTCGGCTCGTTCAGGTCGACGATGGCCGACTCCAGGGTCTCGACGCGGGTGACGGCGTAGCCGTCGGCAGAGAGTCGTGCGCGCAGTACGCGCCCGGCACCGAATCCGTTCTGCACGCCGATCAGATCCCGGCCGTGCAGATAGAGTCCGTCGTTTCCCCCGACGACGGCGCTGGCCGGGGCGGGCAGGAGCTGCGCTCGTGCGGTCGCGGCGTCGATACGGCTGATGCCGTTGTAGACCGCGACGTACAGCGCGTCGCGAGCGTCGTCGCAGGCGATGCCGTTGGCGGCGATCACATGGCCGGGCTCCGGCCAGGGGCGCAGCGCCGTGTCGTCCGCGCCCGCGCGAAACAGCCGGCTCTGGTCGCTGTCGGTCACGAACAGGCGACCGTCGCGCATTACGCAAAGATCGTTGAGGAACGCCGCCTCGTTCGCCGGCAGGCGTGCGAGTTCGCGTCCGTCGGCCAGCGCGATGCGTACGACGAACGGCCTGGACGAGCCGGTGCCGCGCAGGCGTGCCGTCGGATTGATCGCGACGTACAACGATTCGCCGTCGCCCGACACCGTCATGCCGAGCACGACGACGGCCTCGGTCGTGGACCAGAATGGCGCGACGTGGCCTTTCAGGTCGACCGCGTGAATCTGTGCCGCGTTCATCGCACCGACCAGAAACCGCTCGCGCGTCGCATCGAACGCCAGGCCTTCGGGCACCAGCCCGGCGACGTTGACCAGCAGCGCCCGCTGGCCGCGGGCGCGCCGCTGCTGCTGGCGCTGCAGCTTGATCCGGATCGCGCGGAACTCGTCGCGGTACTGCAGGCGCGGAAAGTCGCGCGGGTTCACGCCGAGATCCCACCCTCGCTTGTGCAGCAGAGTCAGCCAGTGCAGCGCGTCATCGTCGAGGCCGTCCTCCGCGGCGAAGCGTGCGATCAGGTAGGCGAGGTAATGCGCCTTCGGCTGTTCTTCGTAGCGCTTGCCCAGTGCGGCGATCGCGTCGGCGTGGCCGGCGTCGGCCGGTACCTGTGCCGCCGTCGCGTGCGCAAACGCGACGGCCAGCAGAAGAAAGTATCTCGACAACACCCGGTTCTCCGTCCGCCGCCGCGCGGGCACGAACGCAGACCCTAGCCGTTGGGCGGGGGACTGCTCAAGTCGCGGGGGCGGCCTGGCAGCGGGGAATCAGGACCGGAACTCGTGCCGGGACGTCACCGGGTGAGCTCGCGCACACGGTCCGCGGGCGGTAGCGGCGCCACGCATGGCGCTGGCGCACCGGACCGTTACGGCGTGGCGAGCACGAAGTCGTCGAACACGGCGCTGGTGCCTGCCATCTTCTCGCCGATCACGACGAGGCCGCTCTTGCCCTCACTGAAATCGCCGTCGCGCGTCTCCAGACTGCTGCCGCCCTTGACCTTGAAACGCAGCGTGTCGCCCTGGCATTGGACGGTGAGCCGCGTATCGGCCGCGCCGGCCATCACACTCTCGACCTTGCCCTGGGCAAGCGGCGTCACCTTGCCGTCCTTGACCTTCACGATCACGACGGCCGCATCCCCGCGGACCAGGAAGCCGTAAAAGTTGTGATGATCCTTGAACCGGCAGGCCAGGCCACCGGCACCGGCGCCGATACCGGCGTACAGGAACAGGTCCGACTCGATGCGCACATTACCGCTGTCGGCTTGACGCGGCGCAGGAATGAATCCGAAGGTGTCATCGCGGACCGGCGTCATCTGATACTGGCCGCTGTCGGTGTAGACCGCGAAACCGAGATGGCGCTCGGACGTTGCGGCCTCGTTCTGCCAGCCGCTCGCCGTGCTGTTGAAATCGTCGCGCAGGATGTCGGCGGCCAGCGACGGCGCGGCCGCGGTGAGGGCGAGGAGGAAAGTCAGGATCTTGGTCGGCATGGTCGTGCTCCGGCGACGGCGGCATGCCGTCCTCGCCATCGCCGTACGCAGAAACGGCCGCGTTTCTCCGCGGGCACTGCCGCCGCGTCGGCGAAGCGGTGAGCGGCCGCACGCCGCAGCGGCGGCCTCCGGCCTTATGCTTGGGTCCATGGACGACCATGCCGACATCACCGCCTGGATCCGCCACTGGCAGGGTGGCGACGCGGTCGCGCGCGATCGTGTCTTCAGCCAGCTCTATGGCGAACTCAAGCGGCTTGCCGCCGTAGTGCTGCGCTCCGAGGCCGGACACGACACGCTGCAGCCGACCGCGCTGCTCAACGATGCGCTCATCAAGCTGATCGAAGCGCGCAACGCGCCCGCCGCCGAGGATCGCGGCCATTTCGTGCGCATCGTGGCGCGTGCGATGCGCCAGATCCTCGTGGACCGCGCGCGGCGCAAGCTCGCCGACAAGCGCGGCGCCGGCGTGGTTCCGGAATCGCTCGACGCCGGCATCGATGTGCCGATCATGGCCAACCCGGCCGAACTCATCGCACTCGACGACGCGCTGGCGACGCTGGCGCAGCTCGATCCCCGCGCGGCCAGCGTGGTCGAGCTGCGCGTGTTCGCCGGCCTCACGATCGACGAAACTGCGCAGGCGATGGACATCAGCCCCTCATCGGTCAATCGCGAATGGGCACATGCCTGCGCCTGGCTCAAGACGGACGTGTTCGCCCAGGTGAAGTGAGCGTCGGCTCCGGCCGTCAGGCCCGCAGACGCTGCCCGGCGTAGCGCGGTGGACTCCATTCCCGCCACGGGACTGCCCGCACTCGCAAGCTTGCTGCCACTCGCTTTACGCCGCACCGGCATTCGTTCGCGATCGCCATGAATTCTGCCGAAAGGCGTCGACCAGGAAATCGATGAACACACGCAGCCGCAGCGGCATGTGGGGACCACCCGCATGGATCAGCGAGAACGGCCGCGAGCGTCCGCCGAAATCGGTCAGCAGTTCCACGAGGTCGCCGCGCGCGAGATCCCCCTCGACGATGAAGCGGTAGGTCTGCAGCACGCCGCCGCCAAGGCGCGCGAGCGTTACGGCGGCCAGCAGGTGTTCGGCGCAGGCGATGGCGCCGCGGGTTGGGCGTTCAACGTCGGCGCCGTTCTCGCGGAACAGCCAGGGCACCGGCTGACCATTGCGCGGCAGCAGGAACTGCAGGCAGTCGTGCGCGGCCAGATCGGCCGGCGTCCGCGGCGTCCGCGTCCGCGCCAGATAGCCGGGCGTCGCGACCACGACGAGCTCGGCGTCGAGCAGCTTGCGGGCGACGAAGCGGGAATCGGGTGGCGTCCGCCCGCGCACGACGAGGTCATAGCCATCGGCCGTGAGGTCGACATTGCGGTCGCTGACATGCACGTCGAGCTGGACTTCCGGATGGCGCGCGCGGAACACGGGCAGCAACGGCAGGATGCGGTAGTGGCCCAGTGGCGTCGGCACACTGATGCGCAGCGTGCCCGACGGTACGCGTTGCTGGCCGCCGACTTCGCGCTCGGCCTCGACGAGCTGGTTCAGCGCCTGGCGGCATTGCTGGAAGTACACCCGGCCCGCCTCGGTCAGCTGGACCCGCCGGGTCGTGCGGGTAAAGAGGCGCACACCCAGCCGCTGCTCGAGCCGGCCGATGGCACGACTCACGGCCGGTGGGGTCAGGCCGGCCGCTGTCGCCGCCGCGGTAAAGCTCGCGTGCTCGGCACTGAGGCAGAACAGCTCGATGCTGCCAAGCATCAGATCATCGAATTGGCGGCCCATTGATTACATCGCAGCAAGAATGAAGTGCATCATGCCGTATTCGTCACGGCACGAGCAGGCACTAGGCTGTGCGTCTCTCAGCCCTACAGAGCCGCTCATGTCCTGGTCCGATACTGCCTTCACCCGCCGGCTCGGCCTGCGTTACCCCATCGTGCAAGGCCCGTTTGGCGGCGGGCTATCCGCGGTCGACCTTGCCGTCGCGGTCAGCGAGGGTGGCGGACTGGGCTCCTTCGGTGCCCATCATCTCGATGGTGCCGGCATACGCGACGTTGCCGCCGCGATCCGCGCACGTACGGCGCGGCCGTTCAACCTCAACCTGTGGATCCCGTTCGAGGGAAGCGATGCGCTGCAGGCCGACGAGGCGACATTTCAGCACTGGCTCGCGCCATTACAGACTTATTTCGACGAGCTCGGTGTCCCCCTGCCGGCACCGCCCGCGCACTACGCGCCGGCCTTCAGCGAGCAGATCGAAGCGGTACTCGCGGTGCGCCCGGCGGTATTCAGCTTTGTCTACGGCATTCCGACACCCGACGTGCTTTCGCGCTGCCGGGAGCTCGACATCCTGACGCTGGGTGCGGCAACGACGCCGGCCGAAGCGCGCGCGCTGGCGGCAGCCGGCGTCGACGCGATCGTCGCCACCGGCTTCGAGGCGGGTGGTCACCGCGTGTCCTTCCTGCACCCGGCAGACCGGGTGCTGACCGGCGGGCTCGCGCTGGTGCCACAGGTTGCCGATGCGGTCGCCGTTCCGGTCGTTGCCGCCGGCGGCATCGCCGACGGTCGTGGCGTCGCCGCCGCGCTGACCCTCGGCGCGCAAGCCGTGCAGATCGGCACGGGCTTTCTCGCCTGCCGGGAATCCGGCACCCACGATGCCCACCGACGTGCGCTGTTCAGTCCTGCGGCGGAGGACACGGCGCTGACGCGCGCCTTCAGCGGCCGTCTGGCGCGCGGCATCCGCAACTCGTTCATGGAAGCGGTCGGCGTTGGTCCGGTGGCGCCCTATCCGGTGCAGGGCTGGCTCAGCGGTCGCCTGCGCGCCGCGGCGATTGCGCAGGCACGTACCGACCTGATGTCGCTCTGGTGCGGGCAGTCTGCGCCGCTGCTGCGGCAGGCGGCTGTCGATGTCTTCCCGGCCGCCGTGGACTACCTGCAGCGCCTGGTCCAGGAAACCGCGGGGGCGTTCAGGCGACAGGGTTCGCAACCGGCCTAGTCCGTTTCCGTCGCGCCGGCCGAAACAGCATTGCAGTGGGAAATCCGTTCATTTCGCAAGAAGCAACAAGCTCGCACTTGCTGCGCCACATCGGTTGCGCATAAGTTCCGTCTGCAGCGGCCCGTGCCGACGCGGCGACATGGCCGCACCGGGGAGCGGACGGGCCGGACGGAGGGGGAACATGGCGCACGAGGGCAGTCTGGTCTGTGTGGGCCTGGGCATGACGTTGGGCTCGCACCTGAGCCCGCTCGCACGTAGCCATATCGAGCAGGCCGACGTGGTGTTCGCGGGCGTTTCCGACGGCGTCGTCGAACTCTGGCTGCAGGGCATGCACGCGGATGTGCGCAGTCTGCAGCCCTTCTACCGTGAAGGCATGTCGCGCTTGCGCACCTACGAGCGCATGGTCGACGCCATGCTGGCCGAGGTCCGTGACGGCAAACGCGTGGTCGGCGCCTTCTATGGCCATCCCGGCGTGTTCGCACTGCCTCCGCACCGCGCGATCGCGCAGGCCCGGGCCGAAGGCTATGCCGCGCACATGGAGCCGGGTATCTCGGCCGAGGACTGCCTCTACGCCGACCTCGGTATCGACCCCGGTCGTGTCGGCTGCCAGCATTTCGAAGCCAGCCAGCTCATGTTCTATAGGCGCCGCGTCGACACCTCGGCCTACCTTGTGCTCTGGCAGGTCGGCATTGCCGGCGACCAGTCCCTCGCGCGCTTCTCGACCCCGGCCGTCTACCGCGAAGTGCTCGTCGATGTGCTCGCCCAGGACTACCCGCGCGACCATCCCGCGATCATCTACAAGGTGGCCACCCTGCCGATTCACGCGCCGCGCATCGAATACACCACGATCGCCGGCCTGATCACCGCCGACATCGACCTGCATGCGACCGTGGTGCTGCCGCCGGCGCGCGAACTCGAACCGAATCCGGCGGTGCGCGAGCGGTTGCGCGAGCTGGACCGGGCCGTGGGGTACGTATGACGCCGTCGCATGCGCCGTCGATGATGGCGACGGTTCGAATGACGGTGCTGCCGCTCGCCGCTGCGGACGAGACGCTCTATTGCGATCTCTATACCGATCAGCGGCTGATGCGCCATGTGGGTCCGGTTCTCGATGCGGAGCATGCGAAGCGCAGTTTCGGCGCCGCACTGGCGGCGGCCACGCGTCGGCCGTGCCGGCACATCTATTTCGCGTTGCGGCAGAAGCAAACGGGCAATCCTGTCGGGGTCGGCGCCCTGCGTGACATCGATCCAATCGCCAGGCAGGCCGAAATCGGGCTGATCCTGCGTCGCGAAGCCCACGGCTGCGGCCTGGCATACGAGGCGTTGGGGGCCGTTGCCGCGTGGGGATTCGGGAAACTGCCGATCGATCGGGTCTATGCGTCTGCCGCTACTTCGAATCTTGCCGCGAGCCGCCTCGCTCGCCGGTCGGGTTTTCTGCTGGTGAGAGGTGATGCCGGGGGAGCTGCGGCGTCGACAGACCTCTTTTTGTTGAACCGACCAGTTCCGGACACGAGTACTGCCAACGTAGAGGGGAAAAGCCATGGTGAACGTTATCGAATTCCTGGAGCGAGTTGGACGTGACAGCCGGCTGCGTCATGCCTCGCCGGTCGATCTGCTGGCCGCATTGGACCCGATGGTCGCTCCGGAGCTGAAGGACGTGCTTCTGAACTCGGACGCCGCAGCGCTCGAGCGGCTACTCGGTGCTCGCACCAACGTCATTTGCGGAATGGCCCCCGCCGAAGACGATGCTCCCGAGAAAGACAAGGACGATGACGAAGAAATTCGTTCTGTGTCGCGTGCGCGTGCCGCCTGACCGGTACACGAAGCTATGGGCGGGGGTCGGCCGTCGACCGGCCGGCACCCGCTTCTTTCTGGCGTTGCTCATCGCGCTGAGCGTCGTCGGCTGGGTCGTCGCTGCGCAAGTCAGCGCCATGGACCAGCGCCTGAAAGACGCCGATGCCCTGAAGAGCTCGAACTATCCGGCCTACGCCGGGATGCTCGAAGCCATTGAGCGCGACAAAGCGTCGTTGACGCCATCGCAACTGCAGTACTTTCACTATTTGCGTGCGTGGGAGCGTGGTTACGCCGGCGACTACGAAGCAGCGATTCCGCTCTACAAGTCCGTCACGGCCGAATCGACCGATCCGATCCTGCGCTTTCGAGCGACGGCCAGCCTCGTCAGCAATCTCAGTATCGCGCGGCGCTACCTCGAGGCCTACACGCATCTCGACCTGCTCATAGAGCAGATGCCGAATACCACCGATCCCCTTGCCAGGGAGCAGGGTCTTCACGCGGCCGCATTGCTCAACAATCAAGCCGGTCAGTATGAATTGGGTCTGAGCTATGCGACCCGCCTGCAGCAGGAGCGCGCCGGATTGCGCGGCGAATGCATTGCCCGGGAACTTCGAGTCGAGTCTCTGTACAAGCTGAAGAAACTCGAAGCCGACGGCGACGACGTGAAACTTGCTCTGGACGTCTGCAATCGGCATCGGGAAGTCGTGTTCGCAAACATTGTGCGCGGCTTCCAAGGGCATCAGTACATCGACCAGGGGCGCTACAAAGAAGCCATAGAACTGCTCGTGCGCAACTATGACGAGGTCAATCGAACGCGCTACCTGCGCATCATCTCCGAATTCGACGTCCTGCTCGCCGAAGCCAACTGGCATACCGGAGAAGTCGAGAAGGCCCGGGCCTACGCGCTGCGCGCAATCGACAAGCGCGTGCCGAACGAAGTGACCGAGTCGCTCGTCGCGTCCTACAAGCTGCTCTACCGGATCGCCGAGCGCCAGGGCGATACGAAGAGCGCGCTGAGCTTTCATGAAAAGTTTGCTGAGGCGGAGCGGCAAAATTTCGACGACGTCAGCGCGCGTTCGCTCGCCTACCAGATGGCGCGGCACCAGTCGATCGCGAGCAAACTGCAGATCGAAGCGTTGAACAGGCAGAATCAGGTACTGAAGCTCGAACAGGATCTCGGTGCCAAAGCCGCCGAGGCGAGCCGCCTCTACATTGGGATTCTGATCGTCGGGCTCCTCGTTGTGTTTCTCTGGGCCTTCCATACGAAGCGTCGACAGCTGCATTTCCGCGCGCTGTCGCAACGCGATGGCCTGACGCAGATTGCGAACCGCCCGCACTTCGTCGATCTCTCTCTGCGGACGCTCGAGGATTGCCGGCGCAGCGGGCAGGAGGCGGCGACCATTCTCTTCGACCTTGATCTTTTCAAGACCATCAATGACAGGTACGGCCATGCCACTGGCGACGAAGTGCTGCGCAAGGTCGTCGTCGCTTGCGGAACGTGTTTGCGTGCTGGCCAACATTTCGGGCGGATGGGGGGCGAGGAATTCGCGATTCTGCTCGTGGACTATGGTGAAGCGCAGGCTGTCGCGCTCGCTGAGCGGCTGCGTGATGCCGTCTCAGCCGTGAACGCAGATGGGGTGCTCGGCGACTTCGTGGTATCAGCGAGCTTTGGCGTTGCGACCACACGCCAGGGCGGCTACGAACTTCACCAATTGCTCGCCTGCGCCGACCACGCCTTGTACAAGGCGAAGCGCGGCGGACGTGACAGGGTCGCCTGCTATGGTGGCGGGCAGGCGCCGAACGCCGTGCCGGTCACGGCGGCCGGTCACTTGTCGAGCGTGTCGCGGAGCTGACTCGGGCGCGTGTCCTCGGCATCGGTGGCGATGGAGCCGGTGTGGCATTCTGGCGCCATGCAAGGCGTGCCCGCCCGCTTCGACTTCCCGGCCGACAGTGCCGAATTCCGCCATCCGGCGCATCGCGGCGGGGTGGAGCTCTATCGTGCCCACATCGTGCGGCACGCATTCGAGCCGCATACCCATGCGGCGTTCGGCCTCGGAGCGATCGAGTGCGGGGTGGAGCGCTTTCGCCTGCGGGGCGCGGAACATCTCGCACCACCGGATTCGCTGGTGCTCATGAATCCGGACGAACTGCATACCGGCCGCGCGGAGACCGACACGGGCTGGCGCTATCGCATGATCTACATCGACGCCGATGTCGTGGCCGGTATCAGCGGCGAGCGCGCGTGGTGGTTTGCCGATGCGGTCCGGGCCGACGCGCCGCGCGCGCGCCGCGTGACCACGCTGCTCGACCGGCTCTGGCAGGCCGGCTCGCCACTGGGTTTCGACAGCCTGTTGCTCGAGTTGTTGAGCGAGCTCGCGCCGCATGCACGACGGCCGCGACCGGCGGCCGCGGGACCCATGCCGCGTTTCGAGCGTGTCGTCGAGTTCCTGCATGCGAATCTCGCCGAGCGCCTTACGCTCGAACAGCTGGCCGCGGTCGCGAACCTGAGTCCGTTCCATTTCCTGCGCCGCTTCCGCGCGCAGTATCACGCGACACCGCAGCAGATGCTGATGGCGTTGCGTCTGCAGCAGGCCAAGCGCCAGCTCGCCGCCGGCATCGCACCGGCCCGCGTGGCTGCCGGCTGCGGACTTGCCGACCAGGCGCATCTGACGCGTGCGTTCGCGCAGCGCTACGGCGTCACGCCCGCGCGCTATCAGCGCCAGCTGCGCTGCTGAGCAATCTGCTGCAAGACGCGGTCCGCGTCGCGCCGCACACTGCGACCATGCTCATCGGCATTTCGTACGCGCTGGTCGCGGGTCTGTTCTGGGGCATCGTCTTCGTCGGGCCATTGCTGCTGCCCGGTTATCCCGCGGCGCTGCAGTCCGTCGCGCGCTACCTGGCGTTCGGCATGATCGCCTTGCCGCTCGCCTGGCTCGACCGCGGCGAGCTGCGCCGCCTGCGGCGTGCCGACTGGGTCGAAGCACTGAAACTCTCTGCGGTGGGCAATCTGCTGTACTACGTCTGCCTTGCGGCGGCGATCCAGCGCGCCGGCGGCCCGCTGCCGACCATGATCATCGGCACACTGCCGGTAGTGATCGCGCTCAGCGCGAACCGGCGCAATGTGCAGCGCGACGGATACCTGCCATGGCGCGTGCTTGCGGCACCGCTGGTGCTGATCGGTCTCGGTGTCGCCTGCGTGAATCAGGTCGAGCTCGCCGCGTTGCGTGCGGACCCGGGCGCCGACGCCGCGCGCTACGTGGTCGGCGCGGTGCTTGCGGTCGCCGCCGTGGTCTGCTGGACCTGGTATCCGCTGCGCAATGCCGACTGGCTGCGCGCGCACCCCGATCGGTCACCGCGCGCGTGGGCGACGGCACAGGGGCTGGTCACGCTGCCGCTCGCGGCCGCTGGCTACGTAGTGGTCTGGTTCTGGCTGTCCTGGGCAGACCCTGGGTTTCCGATGCCGCTGGGCCCCCAGCCGCTGCGCTTCCTCGCGTTGATGGTGACCATCGGCCTGTTCGCGTCGTGGCTGGGCACCCTGTGCTGGAACCAGGCGAGCCAGCGGCTGCCGACGGCCATCGCGGGCCAGCTCATCGTCTTCGAAACACTGGCCGCGCTTGCCTACGCGTATGCCCTGCGCCGTGAAATGCCTCCGCCGCTGGTCCTGACGGGCGTTGCGTTGCTCGTTGCCGGCGTCGTGCTGTCCGCCCGGTTGAAGCCGCGGGCGGGGACAGGGACGGCTTGAGCCTGAGAACACCGGTCTCCGGCCCCGACACGTGCCGGCAACCATCGGCGGTCCGCTCACACCAGTCCGGTGGCGTAGTAGCTGGCGATGACGACGAATACCGCGAGGGTCTTGATCAACGTGATCGCGAAGATGTCCTTGTAGGCCTGGCGATGGGTGAGGCCGGTCACGGCGAGCAGCGTGATGACGGCGCCGTTGTGGGGCAGTGTGTCCATACCGCCGGAAGCCATCGAGGCGACGCGGTGCAGCACCTCCATGGGAATGCCTGCCGCAGACGCATTGGCGATGAAGGTTTCCGACATGGCAGCCAGAGCGATGCTCATGCCGCCGGAGGCCGAACCCGTGATGCCGGCCAATGCCGTGATCGTAACCGCTTCGTTGACCAGCGGATTCGGAATCGATGCCAGCGCCTGGGCGACGACGACGAAGCCCGGTAGCGCCGCGATCACTGCGCCAAAGCCATACTCTGATGCGGTATTCATCGCCGCGAGCAGCGCCCCGCTGATTGCGCTGCGCGTGCCCTCGGCGAAGCTCGCCGTGACGGGTTTCCAGGCGAAGACGAGCACGCTCGCGATACCGACCAGCAGCGCGCCCTCGACGGCCCAGATCGCCGCGACCTTGGCGACCTCCTGCACCACCGGCGCGGCCTTGCCCATGGCGGCGGGCGCGAATTCGTGGCTGGCGCCGTAGAACCGCGGTATCAGCCCGGTGAACACCTTATTGGCCGCGCCGACCAGCACGAGCGGCAGTATCGCGATCAGCGGATGCGCCAGCGTGCCGCCGGCGAAGGCGGCGGGTTCGTTCTGCAGGGCAGCCGGATCGCCGTAGCCTTCGCCGGCCGCGCGCGCGACCCGGCGACGCCAGTCCAGATAGGCCAGGCCGACGATCAGGATGAACACGGCGCCGATCACACCGAGCACCGGTGCGGCCCACGAATTCGTGCCGAAGAATGTCGACGGGATGATGTTCTGGATCTGCGGCGTGCCGGGCAGCGCATCCATCGTGAACGTGAATGCGCCGAGCGCGATGGTGCCCGGGATCAGGCGCTTGGGAATATCGCTCTGCCGGAACAGTTCAGCCGCAAACGGATAGACCGCAAAGACCACGACGAACAACGAGACACCGCCGTAGGTCAGCAGGGCGCAGACCGCGACGATCGACAGCATGGCCCGGTTCGCGCCGAACAGCCGTATCGTCGCGGCGACGATGGCCTTGGAGAATCCCGAGACCTCGATCAGCTTGCCGAACACCGCGCCGAGCAGGAACACCGGAAAATACAGCTTCAGGAAGCCGACCATCTTGTCCATGAACAGGCCGGTGAACATGGGCGCCACGAGCGAGGGGTCGGTCAGCAGCACTGCACCGAGCGCGGCGACGGGGGCGAACAGGATCACGCTGTGGCCGCGGTAGGCGATCCACATCAGGAAGCACAGTGCCGCCAACACGATCAGAAATGACATTCCCTGGCTCCGGACGCCGACGCGCCGAGTGTCGGAAAAGCACCGGTGGACGGCCCATTGTCCGAAGGTACGATGCCGCGCCGCCCGGGGGCGCCCTAGCCTTCCGGCAAACGGCGGCGGGGTCCGCTGATGAGATGCACCCGGCAGGAGGGGCAGCCAATGAAGCGGATGAAACGAAATTACCTCGCGCTGGCGATTGTCTGCGTGCTGGCGGCACCGGCGGCCTGGGCCAACGACGAGATCGATGCGGCGCCCGAGACCACCATGGCCGCCGACGCGTCGGCCGCCGGCGAGGGGGAGCAGGGCAGCACCGGCGCCACCACGCTGGACCGCGTCACCGTGACGGCGCGCAAACGCGAGGAGACGCTGCAGGACGTGCCAGTCGCCGTCACCGCGTTCACGGCCGACGCGATGGAAAAGCTCAACGTCGAGGACATCGGTGACCTCGACGCCCAGGTACCCAACCTCACGATCTATGCCGCCCGCGGTTCCAGCAGCACGGTGACCGCGTACATCCGCGGTATCGGCCAGTCCGACCCGCTCTGGGGCGTCGATCCTGGCGTCGGCATCTATCTCGACGACGTCTACATCGCGCGCCCGCAGGGTGCATTGCTCGACGTGTTCGACGTCGAGCGCGTCGAAGTGCTGCGCGGCCCGCAGGGCACGCTGTACGGCAAGAACACGATCGGCGGCGCAATCAAATACATTTCGAAGGGCCTGCCCAAGGAAGCCGAAGGTTATGCCCAGCTCACGGTGGGCAACTACGGGCAGCTCGACGCGAAGGGCGCCGTCGGCGGACCGATCGGTGGCAGCGACAGTCCGATACGCGCACGCCTCGCCGTCGCCAGTCTCAATCGCGACGGCTTCGGCGAGAACCTGACCAACGGCGCGCCGGTCAGTGACAAGGAGATCAACGCGTTCCGCGCCAGTGTCGGTGCGGACGTCAGTGAGCGCTTCGACATCAATGTCGCGTTCGACTGGATGGACGACCAGTCCGGCGTGCGCGGTGCACGCATGCTCGCGCCGAACCGGTTCGCACCGGGCGCGTCGCCGCTGGACGATCGCTACGACATCCGCAGCGGCATGCCCAACGTCAACGACACGCAGATGAAAGGCGTGTCGGCGGCGGCGAACTGGCGCGCGACCGATTCCTGGGCGTTCAAATACGTCTTCGCGCGCCGGGATTCGGACACCGAGACCAACATCGACTTCGACACGCTGCCCAACAAGATCGCCGACGTCAAGGCGTTCTATCGCGACGAGCAGACCACCAACGAGCTGCAGGCCAACTACGACGGCGGCGGCATGGCGCGCGGCGTCATGGGTCTGTACGGGTTCGACGGCGAAGCCGGCGGTCAGGTGCTGAACAACTTCTTCAATGCCTCGTTCGGCGATACCCAGGGCACGGTCTACACCGAAAGCCTGGCGGCGTATGCCGACTGGACCTTCGATTTCACCGACCGGCTGTCGCTGGATCTCGGCGCGCGCTGGACCGATGAAGACAAGCACGCCGTGGTTCTCAATCGTGGCTATACCGACGCGACGTTCACGACGCCGACGACGACGGTAGCCAACTTCGATCGCACGGTGAACTTCACCAATGTATCTCCCAAGGTCGCGCTCGACTTCAAGCTCAACGACGCAGTCATGCTGTACGGCGTGGCCTCGCGCGGCTTCAAGTCCGGCGGCTTCAACATCCGCGCGAACTCGGTAGCGGTGCCCCGCTCGGCCGAACCGTTCGACGACGAAAAGGTCGACAGCTTTGAGATCGGCACCAAGATGTCCCTCGCCGACCAGAGCCTGTTCCTGAATTTCGCGTATTTCTACAACAAGTACGAAGACATCCAGCTGTCCGTGTTCACGGCGTTCGACAGTAACGGCGACGGCGTCGACGACGCCTTCTTCGGCGACTTCACCAACGCCGGCAAGGGCCACATCAAGGGCCTCGAGATGGAATACCAGTGGCTGCCCAACGAGCACTGGGTGCTCAGCGGCAATCTCGCCTGGCTCGACGCGAAATACGACGAGTTCATCACGCAAGGCGTCAACGTCGCCAGCGCGCAGAAGTTCACGAACGCACCGCGCTTCTCCGGTGCAGTCAATCTGGAGTACCGCACGGAACTCGCGAGCGGCGGGAACCTCGCCACGCGCGTCGGCTACAGCTACCAGGGCGAAGTCTGGCCGACCACCGATCTGAGCCCGGTCATCCGCCAGGACGGCTATGGATTGCTCAATGCCGGCGTGATCTGGAAGGTCAATCCGGACTGGACCCTTTCCCTGCAGGGCACGAATCTGACCGACAAGGAATACCGCACGACGGGCTACAACATTCCCGTGCTCGGCGTGCTCACCGGCTTCTACGGTCCGCCGCGGCAGTACACGCTCAGCGCGCGCTACGACTTCTGATCGCAGCACGGGCATTCGAACGGCCGCCGTCACCGGCGGCCGGGCGTGCGGGCTCTCCCTCTCCTCCGGGCCCGCACGCCGGCTTCTTGATCGGATCGGGCAGGGACGCCTTTTTCCGAGCGCCTGATCGACCGGCGACCACGGGCACTGACCGGCGCCGGGGCGACAGCTGCCGCAGGCGGCGTCTCGGCCGGGTGCGTGAGTCGCGCCCCCGCTCCGCCGCTCTGTCGCCGAGGGTTCGTGTCACTCGCGCTACCATGCCGCGTCGTTGCCACGGGGCGAAGCCATGTTGAGCGTGGGTCCGGTCGTGCTCGCAGCGCTGATCTGGCTCGGTGCGCTGTTCGGCGTCGCGCTGTACGCCGAACGCCGGCCGAACGGACTTGCGCGCTGCTGGCCCTATGTCTACGCGCTGTCGCTGGCGGTCTACTGCACGTCCTGGACGTTCTACGGCACGGTCACCCAGGCGGCGCGCTACGGCTGGCCGCTGCCGCCGACGTTCATCGGCACCATCGTGCTGTACGCCGTTGCCGCGATCGCGCTCGTGAAGCTCGTGCGTCTCGCGCATGCGTCGAACGCCACGTCGCTGGCCGATCTCATCGCGACGCGGCTCGGCAAGAGTTCCGGCGTGGCCGCGAGCGTCACTGCAGTCGCAGCCCTCGGCCTGATTCCGTATATCGCGCTGCAGCTCAAGGCCGTCGCCATGAGCTATGCGGTACTGACGCGCTCCGCCACCGAGATCCCGCAGGCGCTGTGGCAGGACGGTGCGCTGTACGTCGCGCTCGCGATGGCGCTGTTCGCGATGCTGTTCGGCACGCGGCGCGTCAGCGCCGCCGAACACAATCGCGGCATCGTGCTTGCGATCGCATTCGAGTCGCTGTTCAAGCTCGCTGCCATGCTCGCACTCGGCGCGTTCGTGCTGTTCGGGATCGAGCTGCCCGATACACCGTCCGCATCGCCGCCGCGTGCTGCCGCAGACGGGTTCCTGCCGCTCGTGCTGCTTGGCGCGCTCGCGATGTTCACGTTGCCGCACCAGTTCCATGTGGGCGTCGTGGAATGCCGCGACGAGACGCATGTGCGTACGGCACGCTGGCTGTTTCCGCTGTACCTGCTGCTGATCGCACTGCCACTGCTGCCGCTCGCGCACGCCGGCGACGCGCTGCTCGCCGACAGCGGCCTGTCGCCCGATCTTTACGTGCTCGCGCTGCCACTGTCGCAGGGCCACGAAGGGCTCGCGCTGTTCGCGTTTCTCGGCGGTCTGAGCGCGGCCACTGGCATGGTCGTCGTCAGCACGCTCACCCTGAGCCTCATGATCGGCAACCACTGGATCGCGCCCGGCCTGCTGCGCGGTGCCTGGCTGCGCACCAGCGGCGGAGACCTGCGTGGCACGGTGCTGTTGCTGCGCCGTGTCGGTATTGCCGCGATCATGCTGCTGGCCTGGGCCTACAACCGTCTGATTGCCGGCAACGAGGCATTGGCGGACGTGGGCGCCGTGTCGTTCTCGGCACTCGCGACCCTGACCCCCGCACTCGCATTCGCGGTATGGCGTCCGCAAACCCCGCCGCGCGCGGTCATCGCCGGCATCGCGGCGGGATTTGCGATCTGGTGCTGGGCGCTGCTGGTGCCGCTCGCGACGCAGGTGCGCGGCGTCGCGCCGGACTGGCTTGCGCAGGGCATGTATGGTCAGCCCTGGCTGGCGCCCGACGCGCTGTTTGGCCTGACCGGCTGGAGCCGCCTGGGCCGTGCCGTCGCCTCCAGCCTGTTCGTCGGCACGCTGGTCACCTTCGCGCTCGCCGCATGGCGACCGGGTCCGCTGCGCGAGAAGCTCGGGTTCGACCAGCGTGCATTGCGCAACGCCGGCCGGCGTTTCCTGACCGAGCAACGTCTCGACGAACTGCTGCACGACGCGCCCGTGCGCGGCGCTGTGCCGGCGACGGTCGAGGCGCGCGTCGAACACGAACTCGCCGCGGTACTCGGCAGCGCGTCCGCGCGGCTGCTGCTCGACGCGGCCCAGCGAGAAGCTGGCGCCGAACTCGAAACCGTGGCCGCCATCGTCGGCGAGGTCTCGCAGGAATTGCGCTTCAACCAGCGCCTGCTCGAGGCCGCGCTCGAGAACATGAGTCAGGGCATCAGCGTCGTCGACGCGCAGTTGCGCCTGGTCGCGTGGAACCGGCGCTATGCGGAGCTGTTCGGTTTTCCGGAAGCGCTGCTGCGTGTGGGCGCACCGATCGGCGAGCTCGCCGCGTGGGCGCTGCAGCGCATGCCGCATCGCGACAGCGCCGATGCGGCCCTGTCGCGCCGGCTCGCGCACATGCGCGCGGGTACGCCGCACCTGTCCGAGCGCGTATTCCCGGACGGCAGCATCGTCGAGATCCGCGGCAATCCCATGCCCGGCGGCGGCTTCGTCGCGACCTTCACCGACGTGACCGCATTCCGCCGCGCGGAGGCCGCGCTGATCCAGTCCAACGAGACACTCGAACAGCGCGTCGCCGAGCGCACGACCCTGCTCGAACATGCCAAGCGCGAGGCGGAACGTGCAAATGACGCCAAGAGCCGCTTCCTCGCCGCGATCGGCCATGACCTGCTGCAGCCATTGCACGCGGCGCACCTGTTTGCCGACGCGCTCGCGCAGCAGATCGCGGTGCCGGTACAGCGCGAACTGGTCGCGCAGACACGCGGCGCGCTCGATTCGACCACGGATCTCCTGACCGGGCTGCTCGACATGTCGCGGCTCGAGGCGGGCGGCCTGACCGCGCAGCTCCGCGACTTTCCGCTCACCGACGTGTTCGATCCGCTCGTGTCGGAGTTCCGTGTGCTCGCGGCGGAGCGTGGACTCGCGCTGCGCTATCGCCCGACCGCTGCCTGGGTCCGCAGCGATCCGCAGTTGCTGCGGCGCGTGCTGCAGAACTTCCTCGCCAATGCCGTGCGCTACACAGCGCGCGGGCGCGTGCTGCTCGGCGTGCGCCGCTGCGGCGCGCAGCTGCGCATCGAAGTCCACGACACCGGGCCCGGTATCGCGCCGGAGCAGCAGCGCACGATCTTCGAGGAGTTCCGTCGCGGTGACGACGCGGCCGGTGTCGGCCTGGGTCTTGGCCTGGCAATCGCCGAGCGTATGGCGCAATTGCTCGGTGCTCCGATCGCGTTGCACAGCCGTGTCGGTCACGGTACCGCGTTCGGCGTTGCTGTGCCGCGCGCCACCGCGCCACCGCGTGATCGCGTGAGTGCCGGCGACGCGAAGCCGCGCCTCGCCGGCATGCATGTGCTCGTCGTCGACAATGAAGCCACTTCGCGTGATGCCCTGGTGCGCTTGCTGTACGGCTGGGGCTGCGACGTCAGCGCTGCCGCCGACGGCCGCGCTGCCGCGACGCTGCTAGCGCAGCACGAAGCCGACCTGTGGCTGTTCGACTTCCATCTCGATGACGACGACACTGGCGTTGCGCTGCACGAGCGCCTGCGCGAACGCTTTGCCGCGCGCCCCAGCGTCATCCTCAGCGCCGACACCGGCGATGCGACGCGCAGGGCGGTCGCCGAGGCGGGATTACCGCTGCTGATCAAGCCGATCAAGCCGCTCGCGCTGAAGTCGGTGCTGGATCGAGTGCTCGCTGCCCGGGCGGTGAGTTAGCCCGGCTCCCGTCGGCGCTGCGTTTTCCGAGCAATTCATGGGCGCGCCGGCAACGAAATCCGACATTGTTTGTCGTCTTCGGATCGCAGCGCTTGTCGGCTTTCGGCGACATGATTACCCTGTGCGGGAATTCTGCTTGGCATCCCGTCATGCTTAGGTCACACGAGCGCGAAAAGCTCATCAATATTGCGATCTATTTTGCAAACAACACGTTGTATTGCGGAAAAATAAAACTTATAAAGTTGCTTTATTTGCTAGATTTTGAGCATTTTCGACAAACGGGTCGAAGTGTCACAGGGCTGGAATATCGAGCCTGGAAGCTTGGCCCGGTGCCGCCCCTGTTCTTTGCCGAGTGGGAGAAGCTCGGAGAAGATTTCGCCGAGGCGATCGAGATTGTTCCGGAGAAAGTGATCGACTATCTTCGCCATAGCGTGCGACCGAAACGGGCGTTTGACGACAGCCATTTCAGCCGGCGCGAGCTTGCGATCATGCAGCGGCTGGTTGGGCGATTTCGTGACGAAATGTCGGAGCCCATGATCAATTTCACACACGCCGAACGCGGACCTTGGGCAAAAATTTGGGACAGTGGACGTGGTGATCAGGAACGCATTCCCTATGCGCTGGCCGTTGCGGATGACGCTCCGAACGCTGATGCAGTACTCGACGCTGCAGACGAATACGAGAGCATAGTGTCGGCTGTTGGAAAGGCACATTGAGAGGCCCGACATGGACGTGGGCGAGATCTATTGCCACGATCGATTCTACGTGGACGCCAATGGCGTCCTTCGTGCCAAATACTTTGTTGTGTTCGCGCTCGCCCCGTCTGGCGATATCGTTGCCCGGTTGCTGACCAGCCGCGGCGGGCGAGTCCGCGAGCCGCGATGCTTCCATGGCGATCCATATCCGGGCTTCCATGTCGGCGTGCCGGGCGCGCCGCTCGATAGAGACACCTGGATCGATCTTCGACCCACCGACGATTTTGACGGCGATCAAGTCGGCGGTGCGCTCCGCAAAGGCATCATCCGATTCATCACGCGATTGCCGCAGCCTCAACTGTTCGCGGCGATGGAATGTGCGGCCGCCGCACAGGATACGACACGGTTGCAGGAGCGACTCATCCGTGACGCTTTGGCACGGATGCGCTGAAGAAGGGCGACTCCATTCCGATGAATGGCCTGGCCGGCTGGTTACGTAGCTGCCGGCGAGTTCAGAATGCGCCCGCGCGCGGAACCGAACAACGCATCGCGCACATCGGCGACATCGGGTCCGACTTCTGCCACGACACGGATAAGGTCGTCGGGTGCCAGGCCGAAACGTGTGGCCCAGTAATTCAATTCCCATTGCACGGCTATGTTGATGGCGCCGCGGCCGTGGAGGCCGCCGGGGGTCGACAGATGCATGCCGGTCTCCTTGAATTTGCCTGTCTGCAATGCGGGGCCGCATCGCACCCGCCGCGTGCACGAGGGCGGTGACTCGCGGAGTAGATGGACGGCGTATTCCGAATGAAAGTTTCCGGCAACGCGATTGCGATTCAGTTGCGCGTCGGGAACCTGACTGGGCGTCCGTGGCTGATGGCGAGCCGCGCAACGCCATCGACGGCCGCGACGCTTGCCGTCGTGACCGGTGACGGGGTCGTTGCCGAGTGTGGGTTCGCCATGATCTTCGCGATCCGTCATCCGGGCGCGGATGGCGGGAACGCCTGTGTCGCAGAAGATTTTGCCCGGCGTGACCGCAGCGCCCGGCGGAAGCCGTCTCAGATCTGCCGTGCGGGGTCAGCGAGCTCGAGCTCGCGCAGCACGACGCCGGCCTGCGTGCGGTTGCGCACGCCGAGGCGCTCGAAAATGGCTGTCAGGTGCGCCTTGACCGTACGCTCCTGCACGTCGAGGCGGTCCGCGATCTGCTTGTTGAGCAGCCCTTCGGCGACGAGCACGAGCACGCGGAACTGCTGCGGCGACAGGCTCGCGAGACGCGCCGCGAGGTCGGCATCCTGCGCCGAGGACTGCGCGCGCGCGACACTGTTGCGCAGGCTGGCCGGTAGCCATTGCTCGCAGCCTAGCACCGTGCGGATGGCGTCGCGCAGTTCGTCGAGCCCTGCGCTCTTGGGCAGATACCCCGCCGCACCGTGATCGAGTGCGCGGCGTATGACGCGCGGATCGTCATTGGCCGAGACGACCACGACGGCGACGCCCGGATGCTGTGCCCGGATCGCCGCGAGCCCCGCGAGGCCGTGATTGCCGGGCATGTGCAGATCCAGCAGCACGAGATCGATGCCGGGCTCGCGTTCCAGCGCTGCCAGCACGCCGTCGAGCGAGTCGGCTTCGCGCACGTCCAGTGCATCCACTGCATCGGCCGCCGCGCCGCGCAAGGCGGCGCGGAACAGCGGGTGGTCGTCGGCGATCAGCAGGGAAGGCATGGCGGTGTCAGCCGAAGGGCCGGAACTACTGGACGGTCCAGCCGCCGTCGACCGTGATCGTCTGGCCGGTGATGTTGCGCGCCGCTGGCGATATCAGGAATGCGGTGATGCCGGCGAGCTCGTCGAAGCCGATGAAGACCCCCTTGGGCATGGGCTTGAGCATGACGTCGCTGACGACCTGCGATTCGGGAATGCCGCGCGTGCGCGCCTGGTCGGCGATCTGCTTGTCGACGAGCGGGGTCTTCACGTAAGTCGGGCAGATCGTGTTGATGGTGATGTCGGTGTTGGCGGTCTCCAGTGCGATGACTTTGGAGAAACCGACGAGTCCGTGCTTGGCGGCGACGTAGGCGCTCTTGAACGGGCTCGCCACCAGCGAATGGATGGAGCCGATGTTCACGATGCGGCCGAAGCCGCGCTCGCGCATGCCGGGCAATACCGCGCGGCTCAGCCGGGCGACGCCGACGAGCATGACCTGGACGAGGAAATCCCACTTGCCGATCGGAAACTCCTCCAGCGGTGCCACGTGCTGCAGGCCGGCGTTGTTGACCAGCACGTCGACCGGCCGCGTCACGGCGGCGAGTGCGGCAGCGACGCTGTCGTCGGAGGTCACGTCGAGCGCAATCGCTTCGGCCGATCCGCCGGCGGCAAGGATCTGTGCCGCGACGGCGTCGACCGCGCCGCGGTCGAGGTCGGTCAATACGATGTGGTTGCCGGCGGCGGCCAGCTCCGTGGCGATGCCGGCACCGATGCCGCTGCCGGCGCCGGTGATCAGGATGCAGCGTTGCGTCATGCGATTCTCCTTGGCCTAGCCTAGCAAGCGCGCTGGGCGCCGGCTTGGTACGAAAGTACGATAGCCGAGCATATCCGGCTTGGTAGGGTTGGCGAATGACCATTGCCCCGATTTCCCGCGCCACGGTACTCGCTCTGCTGACCCTGCTCGCCGCCTGCGATCGCGCGCCGCCAGCGACGCCGCCCGCACCCACTGCCAAGGCGGCGCCGCGCGTCGCGGAGACCCCAGCGATGTTCAGCGCACAGCGATCGAGCGTGCACCGCGACGGCGACGACCTGCTGAGTGCCGGCCTCGGGCTCGACGGCCTGCGCGCGATGACGCCTCCCGCGTTCGCCGATCCGGACACACCGACGCCGGCCGAGCTGCGCCGACGTGCGGTCTGGAGCAATTGGCGCGGCATCGCCGACCTGAGTCCCGGCGGCGGATTCGGCACGATCTACGGCGAACTGCCGAGCGTTCCGGGCCGCGAGTTCCAGGCGTTCGCGACGGTGCCCGGCGCGACCCAGCCCCACCGCGTGCTCGCGCAGATTCCCGACGCATTCGACAACGCCCGTCGCTGCCTCGTCGTCACGGCGTCGTCGGGCTCTCGCGGCATTTACGGTGCGATCGCCGTCGCCGGGCCGTGGGCGCTGCCGAAAGGCTGCGCTGTCGCCTACACCGACAAGGGCGCCGGTACCGACTACTACGATCTCGCCGAGAAGCGCGGCGTGCGCATCGACGGCACGCTGGGCGGGCCGGATGACCCGCTCGCCTTCAAGCCCGACAGCGCGGCGACCACCGGCATCGCGTTCAAGCATGCCCATTCCAGGGACAACCCGGAGGCCGACTGGGGCCGCCACGTGAAGCAGGCGGCCGAATACGGCTTGCAGGCGCTGAGCGAGGCGCTGCCGCAGCACGCACCGTTCACGTTCGACAACACGCGCGTGATCGCGGTCGGCATTTCCAACGGCGGCGGTGCCGTGCTGCGTGCGGCCGAACTCGATGGCGACTGGCTCAAGGGCGTCGTCGCGGGCGAGCCCAATGTCTACGTTGAAGCGGCCGGCGCGCGCACGCTCTACGACTACACGACCGAAGCCGCACTGCTGATGCCGTGCGCGCTGCCCAAGCTCGGCCTGCCGGCCGCGCCGGACGTGGACCGGCGCTGCGCGGCTGCGGTGGCGGCAGGACTGATCAGCGGTGCCGATCTGCCCGCGCAACAGGCCGCGGCCTACGAGGCACTGCGTGCAGGCGGCTGGACGGATGCTGCACTGCGCGCCGGTTCCATCAGTGTCACGTTCGATCTGTGGCGTGCGATCGCGGTGACCTATGCCGCGTCCTATGGCCGCTACGGTGCCGGCGAGGAGCCCTGCATCGCCGGCTTCTCGGCGCTGAACGCCGACGGCAGTGCGCGTGCGAGCACGAACGCGGAACGCGCTGCGTGGTGGTCGGATGCGAGCGGTATCCCACCTGGGGCCGGTGTCGGTTTCCGCGTCGCGAAGCCCGCAGAACCGCACGACGCGCTCGACTGCCTGCGCGCACTGTGGACCGGCAGCGGTGCCGCCGCCGCGCGCGTCAAGCAGGGCATCGCTGCGACGCATGCCGGCACGCCACGCAAGGGACTGCCGGTGATCGTCCTGCACGGTCTCGACGACGGCCTCGTGCCCGCGGCATTCAGCAGCGCGCCCTACGTGGCCAAGGCAAAAGCGGCCGGTGCCGAGCTGCGCTATTGGCAGGTGCGCAACGCGCAGCACTTCGACGCGTTCCTGGGCCTGCCCCAGTACGGGGCGACATACCTGCCGCTGCTGCCCTATGTTTACCGCGCACTCGACCGGGTCTCGGCGCATCTCGACGGCAAGGCAGAGCTGCCCGCCGACGCCGTGATCGAGACTACGCCGCGCGGGTTCGGCAAGCCGCTCGAGGCAAGCCATCTCGCGATGCCGTGAACTGGCCGCGACGCGGCGCGTCGAAACGAATGCCGCATGCCGGTGCGCGTTTCGCGCGGCGCTCGTCCCGCTGCGGCGTATGCTCGCCGCATCACGATCAGGAGAGCCCGGATGGAGCGCCACGCCAGTTGCAGCTGTGGACGATTGCGCCTGACCGCATGCGGCGAGCCGGTCCGCATTTCGATCTGCCACTGCCTGGCCTGCCAACGCCGCACCGGCAGTATGTTCGGTGCCCAGGCCCGCTTTCCCGATGATGCCGTGACGATCACCGGCGAATCGCGCGAATATGTGCGCGTCGGCGACAGCGGCGGCGTTGCCGCGTTTCACTTCTGCCCCGACTGCGGCGCGACCGTCTTTTACACACTCCGCGACATTCCCGGATTCGTGTCCGTTCCGATCGGCGCATTCGCTGATCCCCGGTTCCCGCCGCCGCGCGTATCGATCTACGAAGAACGCCGCCATGCCTGGGTGAGCGTGCCCGAGGATGCGGAGCGGCATGACTAGGTGGCTGTGAGCAGGGCCGACTGCAACCCTGCTTGCCGAAGGCGCCTAGCCTTGCTCGCACGATTGCCGGGCATGCACCGAGCCGAGGCACGGTAAACCTGCCATTCGACTGCCTCGTGGGATCGTGCGGTCAATGACGGGCAATCTGGGCAGAAAATGTTGACGCATCGCCCGAATGACGCCAATTCACACGTGTGTGCGTTGCAGGCCATCCTGAATCACTCGCTGGAGTGTATTCAGGTCAATGTGCGCCAGTGCCTTGAACTTGATGCAGTAGCCCGTCAGCTCCGCCCTCCCGATATCGGTGCCATAAGTTTTCCTGAGGTAGGTCCTGTCGGCGATACCCATGATGTAGACCGAAATACCCGAGCTGTTCGCGCTGATGCCGACCTGATAGAACTCCCGGGCCTTGCCGTTGGCATATTGCTTCTCGAGGGCGCCATAGCCAACGTTGTGATTGGAGACCACCTTGCCGGTTTCGTCTCTTCCGTCCAGGAACCACAGCCTCGCGTCGGGACTCATCGCCAGGATGATGTTATGAAGTTGCGCCATGTCGGATTGCCTGGGCTCCGGCAGGGAGTCGATATAGGCAAGGATTTGCTCTGCGGTTGTCATATCAGGCTCCAGTTGGCGCGGCGACTGCGCACGACGCTCGAATCAGGGCGCGCCCCCAACGCGGCACTGTGCTGAGCAGTTGGTCCGGCCGAGGCTGCAACGCACAGTAAGGGTGTTCCAGTTGCGATCCGCGTGCCGCGACGCTGCGCCCTTCAGTTCCTCAACCGGTACCCCGTCCGGAAGATCCACCAGACCGTGATCAGACATACCGCCAGGAACAGCAGGGTCATGCCGAAGCTCAGTGCCGCGTTCACGTCGGCGACGCCGTAGAAGCTCCAGCGGAAGCCGCTGATGAGATAGACCACGGGATTGAACAGCGCGACGTTCTGCCAGAACGGCGGCAGCATGGTGATTGAGTAAAAGCTGCCGCCGAGGAAGGTGAGCGGCGTCACGATCATGAGCGGTATGACCTGGAGCTTTTCGAAACCGTCGGCCCAGATGCCGATGATGAAGCCGAACAGGCTGAAGGTGACGGCGGTCAGCACGAGAAATCCGACCATCCAGAAAGGGTGCGCAATCTCGTAGTCGACGAAGAAGCGGGCGGTGATCAGGATCAGGATGCCGAGGATCACGGACTTGCTGGCTGCCGCTCCGACGTAACCGATGATGGCTTCGATCCACGACACCGGTGCTGACAACAGTTCGTAGATCGTGCCGGACCATTTCGGCAGGTAAATGCCGAACGAGGCATTGGAGATGCTCTCGGTCAGCAGGGTGAGCATGACGAGCCCAGGGATGATGAACGCGCCGTAGTCGACGCCGTCGACCGACCCCATGCGCGACCCGATCGCGGCGCCGAACACAATGAAATACAGCGACGTCGACAGTACGGGCGAGGCGATGCTCTGCATCAGCGTGCGGCCGGTGCGGGCCATTTCGAACCGGTAGATCGCGCGGATGGCGTAGAGGTTCATGCGCGGGTCCTCACGAGATTCACGAAGATGTCCTCGAGCGAACTTTCGCTGGAATGCAGGTCCTTGAAGTCGATACCGTGGTCCGTGAGCCGGCGCAGCAACCCGGCGATGCCCGTCTCGGCCGCCTGGGTGTCGAAGGTGTAGACGAGTTCGTTGCCGTCGGCCGAAAGCTCCAGCGGAAAGTCGCTCAGCCCGGCCGGCAGGGACGCCAGCGGGGTCTGCAGCTGCAAGGTCAGCTGCTTCTTGCCGAGCTTGCGCATGAGCTGTGTCTTGTCGTCGACGAGTATCAGCTCACCCTTGGAAATGACGCCGATGCGGTCGGCCATTTCTTCGGCTTCCTCGATGTAGTGTGTGGTGAGGATGATCGTGGTGCCGCGTTCGCGCAGGCCGCGCACCATGGCCCACATGTCGCGGCGCAGGTCGACATCGACACCCGCGGTCGGCTCGTCGAGGAACAGGATTGCCGGCTCATGGGACAAGGCCTTGGCGATCATGACGCGGCGCTTCATGCCGCCGGACAGGGTCATGATTTTCGCGTCACGTTTGTCCCAGAGTGACAGGTCGCGCAGTATCCGCTCGATCAGTGCCGCATCAGGTGGCTTGCCAAACAGCCCGCGGCTGAAATTGACCGTCGCCCAGACGGTCTCGAAGGCGTCGGTGGACAGCTCCTGCGGTACCAGCCCTATCTTGCTGCGCGAGGCACGGTAGTCGCGCACGATATCGTGACCATCGGCGAGCACGGTGCCGCTCGTGGGATTCACTATTCCGCAGATGATGCTGATCAACGTGGTCTTGCCGGCGCCGTTCGGGCCGAGCAGCGCGAAGATTTCGCCGCGGCGGATGTCGAGATCCACGTTCTTCAACGCGACGAAGCCCGACGAATAGACCTTGTTGAGTCTGGCGACCGAGATGATGGTGTCCATGCGGACTTCGCTGCCGGAAAGGGGCGAAGCGTAATGGAAAACGGCAGGCCTGCGGGTGGTACCCCGCGCCAGCGCCGGCCACCCACGTCCGGGGTTGCGCCCGAATATCAGCGGCGACGCCGCGCCCACGCGGGGCAGCGACGTGAGACATTCGCGACGCTGCAGGCACTCTGGACGTCGACCTCATGCCGCTACGTGCAACGGTCCTTCGCTGCCTGCTGCAGCAGCGGCGGTCACGGCGTACGATGTCGCCATATTGCAAATCGTGGACAAGCGGACGCGGCGCCGCGTCGTCGCGTCGCGGCGACGGCACTCGGGGAGCGAGCATGGCAAAGGCAGCCCTATTCATCGGTGTCGACTGTGCCGGCGGCCTGACGCCGCTGCGCGATGCGGCGGCGGGTGCCCGGCGCCTGCATGATCGCTGGGCCAGTAGGCAGGGATTCGAACGACTGGCTCTGCTCACCGATGCCGGCGGGGCCAAGGTCACGCTCGACCAGGTCTTCGAGGCGGCGAGCCAACTGCTCGCGCCCGGCGACGTCGAACAGCTCTTTGTCTATTTTGCCGGTCACGGCGTCAATGTGGCGCGGCACGAATGCTGGCTGCTCAGCGATGCGCCGAGAGTCGGGCACGCGGTCATCAGCGCGACGATCAGTGAGGAACAGGCACGCTACTGCGGTGTGCCCCACGTCGTGTTGATTTCCGATGCCTGTCGCACTGCAGCCGGCAGCCTCGGGCTGCAGAACGTGACCGGGAATGGGCTCTTCGCGAACGAAGAGCCCAGCGGCACCGAAAAACCGGTCGACATGTTCTTCGGCGCGTCGCTGGGCCGGCCGGCGTTCGAGGTCAGCAATGATGCCGATGCGGCGGCGAACTTCACCGCCTTGTACACCGAGGCCCTCGTGAAGGCGCTCGCTTTCGAAGAACCCGGCATCATCGACTGGTTGCGCGAGAACGACGTCGATGTCGGCCTGATTCGGCCGAGACGGCTGCGCGATCATCTCGGCCGCGCGGTGTCGCGCACCATCCGCGACCGCAATCTTGCCCGCGACGTGGTGCAGGTGCCCGATGCGCGCATCACGTCGGAGCCCGATGCGTGGCTCTCGCGCCAGATCGGCCGCGCCGAGCCGCCGCGCGCTCAGCCGGCTGATGCGTCCGTCGTGATCGGCAGGGGGGCCGGATTCGGAGTCGGAAGGCGGGATCCTGGCGATGGCGATGCCCTTCTGCCGTCTGCGCCCGCACCCGCGCCGGATTTGCGCAGGTCGTCCGACTCGCTCGTGGCGCTGGCTCTGCGGCAGCCGGATTTCGTCGCGGATCTGCTGGCCGTCAACGATGCGGCGGGCCCGCGTCAGTTCGAGACGCAGTGCGGTCTGAAGCTGCGTGGCGCGCGGGTGCGCGAGGCGTTTGCGCTCGGTGCACAGGTGCAGCAGCTCGGGCCAGCGCGCGACGTGGTCCGCGTAGGACCCGGCGAGGCTGCGCCGGCCGTGCTGCTGGTGCTCGACAGCGGCGCGGGCGTCGTGGTGCCGGCCATTCCCGGCTTTGTCGGCGCGCTGACGTTCGACGGCGACGAGTTCGTCGACCTGTCGTACGAGCCTTCGGCGAACACGCCGCGGGCGGCGGACTACCGGCGCCGCGCGCGCGAATTGCAGACGCTGCGGCAGGTCGCAGCGTCTGCCAGCCGGAACGGCGCGTTTCGACTCGAGGGTGACGATGCGGAACTGCTCGCGCGCCGCATGCAGATTCTCAAGGGCATCGATCCGGCCCTCGCCGTCTACGCGGCCTATGCTTACCGTGACCGCCGGGACCATGCGCGCCTGCGCGAGATGAACCGCTTCCTGCGCGACGACCTGCAGGCATCGCCGTTCGATGTCGCGTTGCTGAGCGGCGCGCTCGATGGCAGCCGTGTGACGCCCGCGAACCGCACCTTTGGCCTGTTTCCGCTGCTCACGCAGGGCTGGGTGTTCCTGCATACGCATCATGTGCGCCTGGCCAATGACGACGGCGACGTCCTCCAGCGTCATCTGTCGGATTCGCTCTGGACCCAGTTCGATGCTGATGGCATCGACCGGCTGCGCTCGACCTACTTCAAGGGAGCCTCGCCATGGCAACGCGTCGACTAGTCTTCATTCACGGACGTGCGCAGGAACACAAGGACGCTCAGCAGCTCAAGGATGCCTGGGTCGCGTCGCTGCGCAAGGGCATGGCCAAGAGCCAGCTCGACCTGCCGATCGCCGAGAGCGAGATCCGCTTTCCGTACTATGGTCAGGCGCTGTTCGACCGCGTCGAGGGCCTGCCGCAGGACCAGCTGGCCAGCGTCATCATGCGCGGTCCGTCCCTGGCCAACGACGAACGGGATTTTGCTGCCGCGCTGCTCGAACAGGTGGCGGCCCGGTTCGGCGTCACGCCCGCGGACATCGCCGCCATCGACCCGGCGCTGGTGCGCGAACGCGGCGTGCAGAACTGGGAATGGGTGCAGAAAGTGCTCGTGGCGCTCGACCGGCACGTGCCGAAGGCGAGCCAGCTCAGCATCGCCCTCGCGACGGAGGATGTGTCGGAATACCTGTTCAACCGCAACATCACCGACGCAATCGACGAGGGCGTGCGCGAAGCCATGGTCGACGACGTTCCAACCGTCGTCGTGAGTCATTCCCTCGGCACGGTCGTCGCATTCAAGATGCTCAAGGAGATGCAGGCCGGTGCGCGCTGGAAGGTGCCGCTGTTCGTGACCCTGGGCTCGCCGCTGGCGATCACCGCGATCCGGCGCCGCCTGCAGCCGATCGTGCACCCGAAGCGCGTCGCCAAGTGGTTCAACGCGATGGACCCGCGCGACGTCGTTGCGCTGTATCCGTTGGACGAGCACAACTTCCGTATCGATCCGCAGATCGAAAACAAGACGGATGTCGACAACTTCACCGACAACCGCCACGGCATCGCCGGCTACCTGGAGGACGCCGAAGTCGCGCGGCGCATCCACGACGCGCTCGTGCACGCATGAATGCACGAGCGCGGGTGCATCACGTGGCGACCCGGACGCGGTAGCGCCGCTGCGGATCGCTGTCGTCCGGGCGGATGTCGATCTCTGCCGCACCGAATGCACGGATCACGGCGGCGTTGGTTTCGAGATGCGAGGTTGGGCGTCCCGTGACGAAGCTGCCGCCACCGGCCAGTACGAGCGGCAGCAGTAGCTGATCGGCGAGATGCTCGCCGACCGGTGCGCCGTGGGCGAGGTAGTCGCGTAGTTCGTCGCATGCCGAGCGTGCGACGACTTCCGCGCTGACCCCGTGCTCGCCGAGGCCGACGACCACTTCGCTGACGTGCTCGAACGCGGCAGTCAGCACCAGTGCGTTGGCCGGGCCCGCGCCACCCGTGAGATCCCGCAGCGACCGGCTCGTGAGCGCGACGCGTTGCGCCGCCGTATCCAGCTCGCGCTGGGCGACGTGCTGCGGCAAGTTGCGCAACAGCACCGTCGCGTCGATGCCGCGACTCTCGCCGCGTTCGAACAGCTGCAGCGGTGTCAGCGGTGCAGGCTCGACGTGCACCGCGACACAACCGCCGCCGGCCGGGAAGAAACCGTGTCGTTCCACCGTCATCGCGACCTTCGCGCCCATGCGTGCGAGCTGCGGCAGGAATGCGTCCGCGACGAAGTCGCTGGAGGGCGCCATCTGGTTGTGGGTGCCGCCCTCGATCATGACGCGGCTGGCGCCGCCGGCGCGCAGCAGTGCGGGCAGCACGGTCTGCAGCACGAGCATGGTGCTGCCCGCGCTGCCGATCTTGAAATCGAACTGGCCGGCACGGATCGCACCGGGCCGAAATTCGAGCAGCGTCGATCCGATCTCGGCCCCATTGACCGAAGCCGAAGACACCGACGCGGCGGCGCGCACGCAGGCGAGGTGCTGGCGCATGAGGCCAGGCTTGCGCCGGCCGGCGCGGATGTTGCGCAGGCGCAGCGGCCGACACTGCAGCATTGCAAGGCTAAGCGCGGTACGCAATACCTGTCCGCCGCCTTCGCCCTGCGCGCCATCCAGTTCCATGAGGGAATCCGTTCGTACTTTCATCTCGGGTTCTTCCTGCCCGAGGATCGCCTCAGGCGTCGTTGCTGAGTCTTGCTTCCACCAGCTCGCGCGAGCCGAGCTGGCGCTTGCTGGCGATGACGTACCGGTCCATTGATCGGCTCAGATCATGCTGTACCCGGCGCCCGGTCTTCTTCGGCAACTCCGCCAGCGTGACTTCGTACCAGATACCGCGGAGCATTAGGGCCAGCCGCTCCGGCGAAAGCTGGCGCAGATCGGCCGGTGATCCGTCTGCGTGCCGTATCGGCTCCGGTTCCGCCCGACGCTGCGCGCTTCGCGACGGCGGTTGGCGCCAGCGCAACAGCTTAGTGCGTGGACCCACATAGAGCCCGTCAACCATGTGAGGCAGGCCGTGGATGCAGCGGTAATCGTGCGGTTTATTGACGAACTTGCGCAGTGCCGAGTCCTGCTCGACGTCCAACGCAACCAGGCCGCGAACGTGATCGAGCAGATGCCGGCCGACTACGGTGCGCGAGTCTATGCTGCGTGCGAGCTCGCTCCAGATCGTGTCCCAAGGGCGGCCGACCTGCCTGTGCAGCCAGCGCCGCAGCGGCGAAAGCAGGTCGTCGAAATACTTCGTGCGGTGGCGGCGCGGCCGATAGCTGCCAGCGTAGCTGTCGTCCGCTCCGGTCCATTCACCGACGCGCGGCTTGTGGCCGCGGTCGGTCTTGCGGCGCCATCCGACGCGTGGCCGCTCGATCAGCACTTCGTGCAGGTCGCTGCGCATGTTTCGATCCCCTCGATCAGCCCTTGACGCAGACGACTTGCCGCAAGGTATGCATGATTTCGACGAGATCGCTCTGCGCCGCCATCACCTTGTCGATCGGCTTGTACGCCGCCGGCGACTCGTCGATCACATCGGCGTCCTTGCGACATTCGACATGGGCCGTCGCTGCGCGGTGCTCGCCGAGCGTGATGCGCTTCCTGGCTTCGGTTCGGCTCATCACGCGCCCCGCGCCGTGCGAACACGAGCAGAAGCTCTCCGCATTGCCGAGACCGCGCACGATGAAGCTCTTCGCGCCCATGCTGCCCGGGATGATGCCGAACTGGCCTTCGCGCGCGCTCACGGCCCCCTTGCGCGTGACGAACAGGTCGCGGCCGAAATGCGTTTCACGCTGCACGTAGTTGTGATGGCAGTTGATCGCCATGCGCGTGAGCTGGAACGATGGCAGATGCTTGCGCAGCACACCGAGCACGGTTTCCATCATCTGCTGCCGGTTCTGTGCCGCATAGTCCTGGGCCCAGCCCACCGCGTCGACGTAGTCGTCGAACAGCGTGCTGCCTTCGCTGAAATAGGCCAGGTCACGGTCCGGCAGGTTGGCCTGCTGCTTCTGCATCTCGTTGCGCGCCTTCTCGATAAAGTACTGGCCGATGCCATTGCCGACGCCGCGGGAACCCGAGTGCAGCATCACCCAGACCTGATCGGCTTCGTCCAGGCACAGTTCGATGAAGTGGTTGCCGCCGCCGAGCGAACCGAGCTGGCTCAGCGGCGATTTGTGCGAGATGCGTGGATGACGTTCGACGAGCGTGCGGTAACGCTGCTCGAGGGCGCGCCAGCGGGTCGTTGCCGAACTCGGTGCGGTGATCCAGTTGCCCCTGAGGCTGCGGCCATCGACCGTGACGAATCCGTGCGGTACGGCGCGCTCGATGTCGCTGCGCAGGGCCAGCAGGTTTTCCGGCAGCTGGTCAGCGCGCAGCGTGGTCTGGTAAGCCATCATCCCGCAGCCGATGTCGACGCCGACGGCGGCCGGAATGATCGCGCCCTCGGTGGGTACGACCGAGCCTACGGTGGCGCCGATACCCTGGTGCACGTCGGGCATGACCGCGATCCACGGGCCGACGATGGGCAGCCGCGCCATGTTGCGCAACTGTTTGCGTGCGCCCTCTTCGAGCGGTACGCCGTTTACCCAGGCCTTGATCGGCACGGCGCCTTCGTCATGGAGGGTCTGGTGCAGGGCAGTGCTCATGTCTGTGCTCTCAATCTTCTTCGTTCTTGTTCTCGTTGCGGCGGTGTGTCACTCCCGCGACCCACCCCGTCGGTGCGGACCCGCTATCAGGCAACCCTGATCGCGGCGGCCGCAGCGCCCATTCGCTGCGGCCATGTCCGTTTCCGTAGGTGCGCCTGATCTGGTTGCGGCATGCGATGGCAGGGCTCGCGGGCAAGGCAGTGAGCCTGCCGGCTCGGAGCCGTCTCGCCGGGTACCATCCGATCTGGCGCACGTCTGCTATATCAAGTCGCGTGCCAGCCTCGGTGTTTGCTATTAATTCAATCAAATTCAATGGTATAGAGAATTGCGCAGCTGCGGCCACTGTTGCTAGGCGAGCTCATAAGCTCGTGTATTATCCGCAAGGATAAATTTCAGGCAGCGGATCATGCGCAGCAAACCACTGGTCGTGATCGGGTTCGTCGGCACCGTGCTCGATGCGGCGGACGGCCCCGGGCGCTGGGAAAAGTGGCGGCCGACGGTTGCGCTCGGCATGTACGAGGATCTGCTGGTCTCGCGGCTGGAACTGCTGCTGGACGAACGCAAGTTCAAGAAGCTCGCGGGGCGGCTGCGGGCCGACCTCGGCGAGGTCAGCCCCGAAACCGACGTCCGCGTTCACGATTTCCATCTGGCCGATCCATGGGATTTCGAGGAAGTCTTCGGCGCGCTGCACGATTTCGCACGCCGCTATCCGTTCGACCCGGAGCGCGAGGACTATCTCGTCCACATTTCTACCGGCAGTCACGTCGCGCAGATCTGCTGGTTCCTGCTGGCGGAGGCGCGCTTCTTTCCGGCGCGCCTGCTGCAGACCGCGCCGCCGCCGAAGCAGCGCACCGGCGATGCGGGCAAGTACGCGATCATCGACCTCGACCTCGCGCGCTACGACCGCATCGCGCAGCGTTTCGCGCGTGACCGCGCGGACACCGCGAGCTTTCTCAAAAGCGGCATCGCCACGCGCAGCGCGGCGTTCAATCGCATGATCGAGCAGATCGAGCGTGTCGCGATACGATCCAAGGCACCCATGCTGCTGCTCGGCCCGACCGGTGCCGGCAAGAGCATGCTGGCGCGCAACCTGTTCGACCTGAAGCAGAGCCGTCACGCGCTCAAGGGCCGCTTCGTGGAAGTGAACTGCGCGACCCTGCGCGGTGACGGCGCCGGCAGCGCATTGTTCGGGCACGTGCGCGGCGCATTCACGGGCGCGCAGAACGAACGTGCCGGCCTGCTCAAGAGTGCCGACGGCGGGCTGCTGTTTCTCGATGAGATCGGCGAACTCGGCCTCGATGAACAGGCCATGCTGCTGCGCGCGATCGAGGACAAGCGCTTTCCGCCGCTGGGCGGCGATCGCGAGGTCAGCAGCGACTTCCAGCTCATCGCCGGCACCAACCGCGATCTTGCGGTCGCGGTCGCGGAAGGTCGTTTTCGCGAAGACCTCTACGCGCGACTGAATCTCTGGACGTTCTACCTGCCCGGCCTCAAGGAGCGCGCCGAGGACATCGCGCCCAACCTCGATTTCGAGCTCGAGCGCTTTGCCCGGATGCATGGCGAGCGCATCACCTTCAATCGCGAGGCGCGCGAGCGCTATCTGCGCTTCGCGATGAGCAGCGAGGCGACGTGGCCTGGCAACTTCCGCGACCTCGGTGCGTCCGTGACGCGCATGGCCACGCTGGCTTCCCAGGGCCGCATCACGATCGACGTCGTCGACGAGGAAACCCAGCGGCTCAGTCGTCTCTGGGGCAGCGCGCGACGAGGTGCAGCGGCGGCTTCCGACGCGCTGCTCGCCGCACTCTGCGGCGACCGGCTCGCCGGCATCGACCGCTTCGACCGCGTGCAACTGGCCGATGTGCTGCAGGTGTGCGCGACCGCGCGCAGCGCGAGCGATGCCGGTCGGACCCTGTTCCAGGCCAGCCGCGAACAGCGCACCTCGGCCAATGACGCCGACCGCCTGCGCAAATACCTCAAGCGGTTCGATCTCGAGTTCGCGCAGGTCCAGGCGGTCGCCCGCACGCTGTGAGGGCGGCGAGCGACGGATTCAGCGCAGCGCTACCGTCTGCCGTTTCCAGGTCGCGTCCTGCGCGCGGTAGAACACGCTGAGGGAGGCGGGATCTTCGGCCTGCTTTTCGGTGACCAGCGTGCCCATGTCGACGACTTCGAACCGGCGCCGCAGACGGCCCTCGGCCCGTGCTTCGCGCGCCACGAGCATCTGCGCCTTGCCCGGTACCCAGCCCGCAAACTCGACATAACCGAGATCGGGTGACTCGAGGCTTGGCGGCAGCACGTCGATGCGCCAGCCGTCGGCGGTCCGCTGGAACAGCCAGAGCTCGCGCCAGGCGTCCATCGGCTGCACGGCGAGTGCGAGTGCGGTTCCTGCGGCGTTCGCGCTCGCCGACGCGGCCCAGACCAGGCCATAGGTGCAGCGGCGCGCGAGCGGGTCTGTCGCATCATGCTTCTCATCGATCAGCGCGACACAGGTCTGGCCCGGTTCGCCGGTGCTCGTGACGACGCGCAGGCCCTTTGCCACCGGCACCACGGTTTCGGCACCCCAGCGCGAAGCGCCGACACGCACGGCGGCATCGGTATAGGCGGCGGCGTCTTCGTCGGCGAGTTCCAGCTTGTTCACCCCGGCGAGCTCCTGCAGCGCGAGCGTCATGACCGGCTGCGCATCGTCGCCGCGCCGTGCACGCTGGAATGCAAAGCTCGCCAGTACGGCCGCAGCGCGCAGGCGCACGCGGTTGCGCAGGTACTCCGGCAACTCGTCGCGCGGCACGCGGGCGAGCACATCGATGCGCCAGGCATCGAAATCATGGCGTGCCGCCGGACTCAGATCGTGTGGCACGCAGTCGGGCCGGGTCAGTGCGAGTGCGGCGTCGGTGCGTTCCTGCGCAGTCGCGGGCAGCGCCAGCACGCGACGGAACGCTTCGCCGTCGTAGCACAGCAGCATGCGACCGTCGCGCTCCAGGCTGCGAATCACGACGCCGAGGCTCGAGGCGACATCGAGGTGCGCGGTGATCGCGGCCTCGTCCGTTTTCGCACGGCGCGACGAGGCGCGCCGTGCAAGGCGCTCGGCCATGCTGCCCAGGGCGGCGAAGACCTCGCTGCCGATCGCGTACGCCGGCGCGGCCTTGAGGTAGGCCGCCGCATAGGCCATGCCGAGTGATTCCGCGCCCGGCGTGTCGCGCAGGAAGCGCACGACGGCGAGCAGCGCCGGCGCCTGATCCGCGGCCAGGGACACCTGCCGTACCTGGGAGGCCCGCACATACCCGCCGCGTTCACGGCGGTGATCGTAGACCTGCAGATAGCCGAACCGTTCGCCGCGTATCTCGAGCGTGTCGCCCTGCCAGAGTACGGCCTGCTGCGGCGCCGATTCCTTCGGTGCGGCGCGTAGTGCGATCTGGTCCTGGGCCACGATCGCGGTGGCCGGATCACCCTCCCCGGCAACTGCCCCGCCGCCGATGCCAGTGCAGAGCAGCAGCATGGTGAGTAGACGTTTCATCGCAGACTCCTGCAGGCGGTAGGGATCAGTCGGCCGCCGCGCTTCGCTGCGCGACCGTCGTGGTGCCGACCAGATTGCTGCCGATGAAGCTGCCATCGGCCGGTGGTGGCGCGATGATCACTGACACCTTGTCCGAGAGCTTGTCGGCCAGGGTCTTCTGGATCAGCAGGGGGTGCCGGGTAATCAGCTCGCCGTCGCGCTGCATCTGCTCGCTCTGTACCTTGCCGATACGCTCGAGACGGAACACTTCGGCTTCGGCCAGGCGCTGGCGCGAATCCGCCTCGCCCGACGCCTCGATGCGGCGAGCTTCGGCCGTGGCTTCGGCAAGCTTGATGCGCGAGGCTTTCTCCGCTTCGGCTTCAAGCTGGCGCTGCTCGATCTGCTTCTGCTTGAACGGCAGCACATGTCGCATCGCTTCTTCCTGGGCTTTGGCCGCAATGATCTGCTCGGAGGCCGCGGCCTGTGCGGCCTTTTCGCGCGTGATCTTCTCCGCGTCGGCGGTCAGCTCCGCTTCCTTGACCTGCTTTTCCTTCAACTCGAGGGTGCATTTCATCTTTTCCGACTCGAGCTCGACCGCGAGCAGGCGGTCCATGCCGGCGCGGTAGTCGGACGGCAGGTCGACGTTGCCCATGAGGACGGCGTGCAGCACGATCCCGTCGGCGGCGAGCTTGGGCTTGAGCTCGGCCTCCAGCACGTCCTGAAGCTCCTGGCGCTTGCTCGAGAAGATTTCGCGAACCGTGTAGCGCGCGAAGATCTTGTAGATCGTGCCCTGCACGGCAGGCTCGAGACGCTCGCTGTCGATCGTTTCGGGCGGCGTGCGCGAGAACAGATCGACGCGCTGCGGATCGAGCGAATAGCGGATCGCGAGTTCAACACCGAATGAAAGTCCCTCGATGGACTGGAACGGTGCGTCGCCGTCGGCCTTCGCGCTGCGCTCGGGGCGATACAGCCGGTTCTGCAGCGAATAGCGGCGCAGTTCGTGCACGCCAGGCAGTACGACGACGAGGCCCTCGCCGGAGGTCGCCGTGTTGCCTGTCCAGCGATTCAGGCGCAGGCCGATTTCGCCGGTGCCGACGCTCTCGGTCGGGGGGTGTGCGTAGAGCGCGTACCCTCCGGCGAGCAGGGCGGCCAGCAACACGGTGCGGATATTGACGACGGTACGGATGGCCTGCGACAGCCGCGGCGACTGCTCGGACACGGAACGACTCCTGCGTGGGCGTGAGGGTGGGAAACGACCGGATCTCGGGCGTGTCGCCATTGCAGCGCGCCGCGCGGGCGCTGCGCCGCGCGGTCTCGGGCAGCGCGAAGACGATTCATGACCATCTGCGGGCAACACCGGCGTCCCGCCGGTGCCGTGTGCTAGGGCGTGGGCGCGGCGTCGGCAGCGGCCAGTGCGCGGCAGAGCCGCGCGGTAGCCTCCTCGACGGGGAAGCAGCACTCGATGTGCAGTTCTTCAATCGTCACGTCGCGCGGTGTGCCGAACGTCGTGATCGTCGAGAAAAAGTGCAATGCGTCGTCGCCACGCCGCATCACCGTAGTCATCAGCGGCGTCGCACCCGCGTCGATGTCGCGGCGGCGCCAGCGCGACGGTACCCCGGGATAGGCGAGCACCTCCGCCAGCAAGCGGCGGGTGATGTCGTCGCCGGGTGCGGCAGCCACGGCGCTGTGCAGATGGTGAATCAGACTGCCGGCGATCTCCTCCCAGTTGGCGACCGTTCCGCGCAGGTCATCGGGATCGAAGAACTGCCGCAGCATGTTGTCGTGGCGGCTGTCGCGGCCGCCGAGTACATAGCGGTTCACACGCCGGCCGGCCGCGTTGCTGTCGAGAATGTCCCAGCGCCGGTTCAGCAGAAACGCCGGGTAGGGTTCCTGCTGCGTCAGAATTGCATCGATCGCGCGGCGCACCTGGGCCAGTGCCGGCGTCTCGAGCGCGGACTCGGGATACCTCGGTGCGAAACCACCGGCGACGAGCAAGGCATTGCGCTCGCGCAGCGGGACGTCCAGCGCATCGGCCAGGCGCACGATGAGCTCGCGGCTGGACTGTGCCTTGCCGGTCTCGACGCAGCTGAGGTGCCGCGTCGAGATGCCGGCCTGCAGCGAGAGCTCAAGCTGGCTGAGCCGGCGCGCCATGCGCCATTCGCGCAACAGACGGCCCAGCGGAGCGCCTCGGCCAGTGTTCTCTGTCACGGCGGCTGCCACGATCACCCCCATATTCGATGCGTAGATGATGGTAAGCGCGGGGTGGCACCCGCACCATGACCTGGCAGGTCATACGCACGCTGTATGAAGTGGCGCTCAACGGCGACGCCGGCGAGAATGGTGCAGCCCTGGCTTTCTCCTCAACGCCCATGACGACGCGGCGCGCCCCACGCCCGACACCCGCGCACGACTTTCTGCTGCCGGCCATAGGCGCTGCGAATGTGCTTGCCGTCGCGACAGCAGTGCTGTTCGTCGTACCGTCGTTTGCAACCATGTATGAGGGCTTGGGGGGCGACTTGCCAGCCAGCACGCGCCTGCTGCTGGCCACCTATCGCAGTTGGGCGTTGCTCGCGTTCGCGGTTCCGTTGATCTGGTCGGTCTGTCCTGATCGGCGTTCGCGCGGCCTGGTCGGACTGATCGCGGGCAGCCTTATCGCGGTGCTGCTGATCGCGTTCGGTTGGTGGGCATGCTACGCGCCAGTATTCGCGCTCGCGGCCCGCATCGCCTGACGCAGCGGCGCGGTCCTGCCGCGCAGGAGCAATGGGGGTCTCCTGCGCTACTGGACAGCGCCGCGATGAGCCTGCTTTCACCGCATCCCTACTGAGGTAATCCCACAATCCGACGGGTACGGCGCGCCACGCGCGGCGCCGGCTTCCGCGTCGAACCAGGAGAGCAGCATGAAAGTCAGCGAAGTCATGAGTGGCGACGTCTATGTCGTGCAACGCCAGGACAGCATCCGCGTCGCCGCCCAGCTCATGCGCAGCAAGGACATCGGCAGCGTGCCGGTCAGCGCCGACGACAAGCTCGTCGGCATGGTGACCGACCGCGATATCGTCGTGCGCGCGCTCGCCGAAGGACTCGACCCGAGTACGCCGGTCGGCCAGATCATGTCCGAGGGCATCAAGTACTGCTTCGACGACGAAGACCTGCGCGATGTCGCGCGCAACATGTCGGAGCTCTGCGTGCGTCGGCTGCCCGTCGTCGATCGCGACAAGAAACTCGTGGGCTTCGTGTCGCTTTCCAACGTCGCTGACGCAGGTGACACCGAAGCGACCGAGACGTTGCTGGAAGGAACGGCAACACCGCACTGAGGCCGACCGACTGTCTGGAAAGCCGGGCGAGAGGCCGGCTTTCCTCCCGGGACGGGCTTGCCGCAAGACCGCCGGAGGGTTCTACTCGTCTCCTGTCAGCTCATCAGGAGGCGTCAATGAACATCAAAGCCTACGGTGCCAACGCCGGCGACCAGCCGCTCGAGTCCATGGACATCGTGCGGCGCGAGCCCGGTCCCCGCGATGTACAGATCGACATCGCATTCTGCGGCGTCTGCCATTCCGATCTGCATACGGTGCGCTCGGAGTGGGCGGGTACGCGCTATCCCTGTGTGCCGGGACATGAGATCGTCGGCCGCGTCAGCGCCGTCGGTCCTGAAGTCGCCGGTTTCGGCGTCGGCGACCTCGTCGGTGTGGGCTGCATGGTCGACAGCTGCCACCGTTGCAGCGCCTGCGATGAAGGGCTGGAACAGTACTGCGAGAACGGTTTCGTCGGCACCTACAACGGCCGCACCGCGGATGCCCCCGGCCATACGCTCGGCGGCTACTCGCAGCGCATCGTCGTGGACGAGCGGTTCGTGCTCAAGATCCGTCACCCCGAAAGTCAGCTTGCCGCCGTTGCGCCGCTGCTCTGCGCCGGCATCACGACCTATTCGCCGCTGCGCCACTGGAACGTAGGGCCGGGCAAGAAAGTCGGCATCGTCGGGATTGGCGGGCTGGGCCACATGGGCATCAAGCTCGCGCATGCGATGGGCGCGCACACGGTCGCGTTCACGACGTCGGAAAGCAAACGCGCCGACGCACACAAGCTCGGTGCCGACGACGTGGTGATCTCGAAAAACGCCGCAGAAATGAAAGCGCACGGTGGCAGCTTCGATTTCATTCTCGACACGGTCGCCGCGAGTCATGATCTCGATACCTTCACCCGGCTGCTCAAACGTGACGGCACGCTCTGTCTCGTCGGTGTGCCCGAGCACCCGCACCCCACACCGAACATCGCACCGCTGATCTTCGGCCGCCGCGCCATCGCCGGTTCATTGATCGGCGGCATTGCAGAAACGCAGGAAATGCTCGATTTCTGCGCCGGGCACGGGATCGTGTCCGATATCGAGATGATCGCGGCGCACGCGATCAACGAGGCGTACGAGCGGATGCTGCGCAGCGATGTGAAGTATCGGTTTGTGATTGATGTGGGGACGATGGGGGGACCGCACTAGCATCTGGCGCAGCGGAATCCGTGGACCGAACGTCGCCAGTCCGATGACTGTGAGCCGAAAGATCGGAGCGGGCTGAAGCCGGTTCCGATCCGGGCTATGCCGGCGGAATTTGCGCTGCCGAAACTCCCAGCCACTCAGCTGGCGATACCTGGCTCGGCCACTGGAGGGAATGGCTGGATCTACCGAAGCGGAACGGCGGCGCGACGTAGTGACTGCTCGGCGTTGGCTGGCCCGCAGCTTCTACTGCGGCCGCCGATACACTAGCCCTTGCGCGCTGCTCCCGCGTGTCGGCTATGCTGTTGCCGCTCCTCCGTCCGCTGCGCGCACGAGCATGGCGTCGCCATGGCCTTGCCACCGACGCCTGCAAAACCTCGGGCCAGGCAACCAGCCTTGCGGAATCGCTGTCTGCCATAGACCCAATACGGTCGATTGGTACGGATGTTGAGCGTTCCGTCTTCGAACGGCATCCAGCTCGCCCTCAGGCTGCCCACTTCCTGCCGCGCAGCGCGTATTCAATGGCAAGGTCGTAGATGTTGTCGCATTTTTGCTTGAAGGTGGCACGGTCATAACTTTCCGGCAGGTCGGCATCGAGCACGCGCTCGATCTCAGCCCGTACTTGCTTCTGTGTCTGCGCGCTCTGGTGCCAGTTCTGGATCAGCACCTTCGGCTGCTCTTCCACCAGGCGCTTGAGCAGGTGTCTGGCCGCCAGCTTCACGCGCTGGGTCTCAACCTGCGTCAGTGACTCTTTCTTGAGCAGGTCGAACAGCTCCAGCTCGTCCTCGGTCAGGCCCTCGCGTAGGTGGCGTTCGGCCTCTTCCTTCAGCTCCTGAGCGTAGGCCGTCAGCTCGTCATAGTAGTTCTCCGTGGACGTGGCGCCGGAGTTGTAGGCATCAATCACCTTCTGCAGTCGTTGTATGAAATCCACGCGTGTGCTGTTCTGCACCAGCATCTCGGCCAGCTTGCGCTGCAGGAAGGCCTGCAGGTCGGCAATCTCGATGTGCTTGAACGGCGCCTGCTGGAATTCTTCGCGCAGCTTCTCGACGTTGACCTTGCTCAGGTCCCAGGTCTTGCCGCGCTGCACCACCTCGTACTGTGCCGCGAACTCCTTGGCCGAGAACGCCTCGGCGTTGTCCACCACCACGCTGGCGTCCAGCAGCGCCTCAATGCGCTGCACCGCGCTGTCGATGTCGGCCTGCTCGACGATGCTGTCCATCACGCCGCGCAGGTACTGGAAGGCCGACACTACACGACTCTTCTTGTGGCCCAGCACTTCGGGCTTGCAGGCCTCGTACAGCGTGGAGATGGTGTTCTCATAGACGTTGAAGGACTTGCGCTGCTCGTCGCTGGCCAGCAGCGTGTCGGCAAAGCCGTTGAACTGGCCCAGCCTGGTAAACACGTCGCCGCGGTCCAGCGCCTCGTGCAGCGGCACGCCCTGACTCTGGCAGTAGGCCAGGCCTTGTTCGATGGCTTCGTCCAGCAAGGTGAACAGATGGTTCTTTTCCCGCACCGGCAGCTCGTCATCCTCGGGGCCGGCGGCATAGTCTTTCAGTGCCTTCTTCATGCGGCGGAAAACGTTGTAATAGTCCACGATCTCGCCGTGCCGCTTGGCCACGCCCAGGATCTCGTGGCTGCTCACCCGGTTGGCGCGTGCGATGGTCTGCATCAGCGTGTGGCCCTGCATGGGCTTGTCCAGGTACAGCGTGCTCACCGTAGGCGCGTCGAAGCCGGTCAGCCACATCGCGCAGACGAACACCAGCTGCAGCGGGTGCTCGGGGTCCTTGAAATTGAACTCGATGTCGTGCCCATGCTCGTCCAGCGCGTTCATGCGCTGACGGTGGGGCTTGATGTCAAGATTTTTCCGGGCGAACTTCCCGTCCTCGCCGGCTTCCTCGCTGATGATCACCGCCATCTGCACCGCGCCCATCCAGGCCTTGAGCTGCTTCAGGCGCTGGCGTTCCACGTCGTTCTTCGTCGCGGTGATGCGCCCGTTCAGCGCCTTGATCTCAGTCCTCCACAGCGCCTGCACCTTGTCGAACATGGTCACGGCGGTGAACTTGTCCACCGAGATGACGATGCCCTTGCCCAGGTAGCCGCGGCGGGGGAAGTGATAGACGATGTCGCGGGCAATCGTGTCCAGCCGGTCTTCGCGCTTGACGACCTCCATCTCCTGCGCGAAGCGCTTCTCCAGCTTCTCCTGGGCTTCGCCGTCGAGGTTTTCGTCTTCCAGGATCTCGGCGAACTCGTTGCTGAGGTCGTCGTTCTGGATCAGCACCTCGGGCACGCGCTTTTCGTAGAACAGCGGCACCGTTGCGCCGTCCTCCACGCTCTGCTGGAAGTTGTACTCGGATACGTAGTCGCCAAACCAGGCGTTGGTCTTGCGCTCCTGGCCCAGCAGCGGCGTGCCGGTGAAGGCCAGGAAGTTGGCGCGCGGCAGACCAGTGCGCATGTTCTCGGCCAGGCCCGCGTACTGCGTGCGGTGCGCCTCGTCCACAATGACGATGATGTCGTCGCGATCGGACAGCAGCGGGTAATCCTTGCCTTTGTCGTAGCGAAACTTCTGGATCAGCGTGAACACCACGCGCTTGTTCTTGCCCAGCATGTCGCGCAGCTGGGCGCTGTCGCGCGGGCGCACCTCGTCCTTGGGTGCCACCACGCCGGTGTGCAGGAAGTTGCGATAGATCTGCCCGTCCAGGTCGTCGCGGTCGGTCACCACCACGAAGGTGAAATTGCCGGTGAGCTTGCGGAAGATCTTGCGCGTGTAGAACACCATCGAGAAGCTCTTGCCCGAGCCCTGGGTGTGCCAGAACACACCCAGCTTGCCGCCCAGCTCGCGGCGGCGGCGGAACTGCTCGAAAGCGCTGTTGACGCCGAGAAACTGATGGTTTTGCGCAATGAGCTTCTGCGACTCGCGGTAGAACACGCAGAAGTTCTCCACATAGTCCAGCAGCCGGTCGGGTTTCAGCAGGCCCGCCACCACGCGCTCCACACTCAAACCCTGGGCGGCGATGGCCGGGCGATCCAGCTTTTCCTTCTCGTCGTCCACCCGCAGCCAGGTGAAGAAGTGCTCCCACTGCGCGGTGATGCTGCCCAGCCGGGTTTCGATGCCATTGCTCAGCAGGCACAGCGCGTTGGCGGTGAAGAGCTGCGGGATCTCGGCCTTGTAGGTCGCGAGGTTGTCGTCGAAGGCCGCCCGCAGCTTGACGTTGCTGTTCTTCAGCTCGATGAACACCAGCGGCAGGCCGTTCACGTACAGCAGCACGTCCGGCCGGCGGTAGCCGTGCTCGCCACGCACCCAGAGCTGGCTGACGGCCAGGTAGTGGTTGCGGCCGGTGCGCGGATCATGGGCGTCGAAGTCGATGACCTTCAGCCGCTCAGTCACTGTCTGCCCCGCCTGCGGCCCAGTTTCGGGCTGGTAGGTCACCGGCACGCCGTCGCGAATCAGCCCATCCATCTCCCGGTTGGCGGCCACCAGGCTCATCGCCGTGCGGGGCAGCAGCAGCTGGGCCAGGGCCTGCTCCACCGCAGTGGCCGGGGCCTGCGGGTTCAGCCGCTCAAGGGCAGCGCGCAGCCGGTCGGCCAGGATCACCTCGCGCTTGTCGGCACGGCCGGAGCCGTCGTTCAGGTCATCGGGCTGGGCCGTGTAGCAGTTCAGCGCATCGAAGCCGCTCAGGTGCTGCAGCCGCTGCAGCAGGGCCTGCTCGATGTCGTCTTCGCTGATGAAATTCTTCGCGGCGGCCACGGCACCTCCCGGGTGATGCCGATTGTGGAGAAGAAGACCTGCTAACGGGCTATCGCCTCACGTTGCGCGGCCTCTGCGGGCGGCGGCTGCATGCTGGGCGGGAACTGGATGTCCAACGTATCGACGCGGAGTTTGCCGGAGATCAGGCGGGGCAAAAGCCGATCCCTCGTGGCCGACAGTTTCACGTTCTGATCCAGCAACAGACGCCGTTGCCTGCGAATGGGTGCTGCCACATCAGAAAAGCGCTTCAGCAGGTCAGAGGTTGGTACTAGCACATTGATGCGGCTGATGAGTTCTCGGCTCAATTCGGCCTGCCCGGTTGATCCGGAAGCCATGGACTCCAGATACGGTTGAAGCAGTTGGATCGTGTAGGCCAGAAACTCGCCCGAGAGTGCAACGGCTTTGGGGCGAAGAATGGTCACATGGCTATCGCAGGTGATTCCGTCCGCTTCAATGTCGAACACCGCCGCGCGCCCGAGCGTGCCCACGCCAGTCGAGTTGATCAGGACGTCACCGAAGCGGAGCAACTTGTCGTCCGGCACGACCGTCACGTGGGGCCTCGCTTCGGCCATGCTCACTCGACCGCCACGGATGCATTTTTGATTGATTACTTGGTGCGCGGACTGCTCGGCATATTCCGGGGAAATGCCACGCTTGATCAATACCGCCAATTCGCCAATGGGCTGGCGTGACCAACCAGGCGGCGTCAGCTCACGGCCCTTCGACGTGGCGTGCTGTGGAAGCCGCATCCGCACAAACCACTCGCGGTAGATCTCTTCGGCCATGGACTCCAGCAAGACGATGCGGCGCTGGTTGTTGGCGATCTGATCGTCAAGCGTGCCCAGGATCGCCGCGATCTTTTCCTGCTTGTCGGGCGGAGGGAGGATGACCGGCAGTCGATGCTGCTCAGTAATGCCGAGGTACGCACGTGTCGAGCCGGAACCGGCCAGCATTTGCAGCGTTTGCTGGAACAGCGAACTGTCGAAGTAGGCCTTCAGGAACCTGTTGCTGAGCGCCGACTTGTCCTTGACGCGGTAGTAGGTCACCTGTGGCGTCAGCATGATGTACGGATGCTTGTCGTAGGAAACGATGGCGGTCTCACCAATCGTGGCCTTGTGTGTCAACAACACGTCGCCGTTTTTCGCAAAACCCTTCCGCAGACTCTCCGCCTGGCGCTCGGTGATGAAAGCGCACTGGCCATAGTCAACGCGCCCGTTCTTGAGATCGCTCGCCATCACGAAGGGCACGCCCTCGGGCACGAAGTCCGCCGACTTTGGGTGAATCTCACCATGATTGCCGTCGATGGGGCGCTCCAGGACCCCTCGCTTGACCAGTTCTCCTACCGTTGTGAACTCGAAGCTCAGATCTCGAATGCCGATGGCCTGTCTCTTGTCCATCAGTCGCCCCCGAGGATCGCCGCAAGGTTCTTCGTCAAGGTCGCCTCAAGCGCATGCGCTTCGGCCGTCAGCGATTCCAGTGCGGCGTGTTGTTCTGCAATGGCGGCCAGGAACTCCTCCTCCGTCTTCCCGTCCTCCTCAATCACCACCCCCACATACCGTCCCGGGTTCAGCGACCAATCCTGCTCCGCAATCTCCTCGCGGCTGGCCAGCTTGCACAGGCCGGTGACGTCTTCGTAGGCGGCCTTGGGGAAACGCTCCTGCAGCCAGCTCACATGCTGGTAGTCCAGCTCGGCTGCCTTCAGCTCATCGTGCAGGGCCTGCACCGCGGCCTTCACGCCCTTGGTCTGGCGGTTGGCGGTGGCGCGCTTGCCGTCCGCCTTGTCCGCCTCGGCCTTGCGCTTGTCCATCTCGCGGATGGCCTTGTCCAGCGCCTTCACGGCCGCGTGCAGGCCGCTGAAGAAGGGCGTGAACTGGGCGCGCAGCAGGTGCTGGGCTTTATTGCGGTCTTCCACGCTGTGCTTCTGGCCGCGGGTGCGTTCGTGCCGGTCCTGGGCCTGCGCCAGCGCGACGAGCTGGCCCCACTGGGCCTGTAGCGCCGCGATGGCATCCCGGGCGGCCTGGCTGGTGGCCGCATCGGCAGCCTCTTCCGCCAGAACGGCCAGCAGGCGCTCGCTCAAGGCGGGCAGGTGCTCGGCGGCCTCCTTGAGCTGGGACATGCCTTGGTGCAGGTAGCGGTCCACCTGGTCCACGAACGCCTGGCGGCGGCCCTTGTGCAGGCGGGGGATCAGGGCGATGTTCTGGATCTGCGCGTCGCTCAGCTCGCGGTGGGCGCGGTCCACCTGGGTGAAGATGTTGCGGGCGTCGATGAACAGCACTTTGTCATCCGTCTTGCCCTTGTCGAAGAACCACAGCGTGGCCGGCAGCGTGACGGTGTAGAACAGGTTGGACGGCAGCGTGAGCATGCCGTAGATGAGGTTCTGCTCGATGAGCGTGCGGCGGATGTCGGCCTCGGAGTGGCGGGCATCGCTGGCCGAGTTGGCCATCACCAGCGCGGCGCGGCCCCCGGGCTTGAGTGACGTGGCGAACAGGTTGATCCAGAGGTAGTTGCCGTTGGGCACGGTCTCGACGGCCTTTTCCCTGCCGTCCTTGCCACCCGCCGCCTTGGCCTTGGTCTTGTTGCGGGGCACGCCGTAGGTGTTGAAGCGGCGGTCCTTCTCCACGGCGTCCAGCGTCACGTCGTCCACGTTGAACGGCGGGTTGGCCATCACGTAGTCGAAGGCGCCGAAGGCGTTGAAGGGGTCTTCGTAGTAGGTGTTGGCCTGCTTGATGTCGCCGCGCAGGTTGTTCACGGCCAGGTTCATCTTGGCGAGCTTGACGGTCTCTAGCGTCTTCTCGGTGCCGCAGACGAAGACGTCGAGGTCCGCCGCCTTGTCTGCCTGGTGCTGGTGAATGAACTCCGCTGACTGCACGAACATGCCGCCGGAGCCGCAGGCCGGGTCAAACACTTTGCCGCCATGGGGCTCGATGATCTCGGTCATCAGCTTGACGACGGAGCGCGGCGTGAAGAACTCGCCGCCGCCCTGGCCCTCGCTCAGCGCGAAATTGGCCAGGAAGTATTCGTAGATCTGGCCGAACACGTCGCCGGTGGCGTCCACCGGGATGTCGGAGAACAGCTTGAGCAGGTCCTTGGGGATGTGCCGGTTCTTGGGGCTGCGGGTGAAGCGGTCGTACTCCTCCTGCGGCAGCACGCCCAGCAGCTCGGGCCTGGTGCTTTCGATGCTGGCCATCGCCGCGCGGATGGCCTTGGCGATGTCTTCCTTCTCGGGCAGATTCAGCAGGTAGTCGTAGCGGGCCTGGGGCTTCAAGTAGAAGCCGCATTTCTCGATGGCAATGTCCTGCTCGCTGCGCTCGGCACGGGTTCCCTTCAGCTTCTTGAACTCCTGCGCGATGGCGGCTTCATGCTGGCGGTACTTGTTGTCGGCGAACTTCAGGAAGATCAGGCCCAGCACCGGCGTGCTGTATTCGCTGGCCTTGAGGTCGGAGTTGGCGCGCAGCTTGTCGGCGGCGGACCAGAGATCGTTCTCGAGTTGTTTGAGTTGGTCGCGATTCATTCCGTTGATCGTAATGGAGTTTGATCCCCTTCGCCGCCGTTCGGACGTCGCGAGTTTGCCCGTCTATGGCGCCGACGGTACGACGCCTCTGTGTGCACTATCATGGTGCACTCGCTCCAATCGGTAGCAACGATGGATCCGGCAACGCTTTGGCCTCAGCTCAGCACCGCGGTGGCGTGCCTCGATGCGCAGCAGCAGTTGCAGATGCCGAATCCGGCGTTGTGCGAGCTGCTCGGCCTCGGTGCGCGCCGGCTCGAGGGCATGACGCTGGCAGCGCTTGCGCCGGAGCGTCCCGAGCTGGCCGAGGCATTCCGGCGTGTACTCGACGAACAGCGCGTGGTGCAGCTACGCGATTTCCCGCTGGTCGGCGCCGCGGGACAGCCGGTTGCCGTCGACCTGACCCTGAGCCCGCTGGCTGCCGGCGGCGCGCTGCTCGAAGTGCATGCGCTGGCACCGAGCGGCGGCGAATCGACCGCACATCTGTCGGCGTCGCTGCGCGGTTTCGCACATGAAGTGAAGAATCCGCTGGCCGGGTTGCGCGGCGCGGCGCAGCTGATCGCCCGGCGCGTCGCCGATGAAGGGGTCAAGGAACTGGCCGGTCTCGTCATTGCGGAGGCCGACCGGCTTGCGCAGCTCGCCAATCGGCTGTTGCTGGGGTCGGCGAAACCGGCGTTCGGACCGGTGAACATTCACGAGGTGCTCGAGCGCATCGCCGTGCTGCTCGGCTCGCAGGGACAGGCCGTGGTCGTGCGGGATTTCGATCCCAGCCTGCCGGATTTCGTCGGCGACGCGGACCGGCTGCTCCAGGTGTTCCTGAATCTCGGACGCAACGCGCTAGAGGCCGGAGCAGACCGCGTCACGCTGCGCAGCCGTGCCGAACATTCGGCGCGGATCGACGATCGCATCGTGAAGCTCGCGCTGCGCCTCGAAGTCGTCGACAACGGCGCCGGAGTGGCCCCCGAGCTCGCGGACAGTCTGTTCCTGCCGATGGTCAGCGGTCGCGCCGACGGCAGCGGTCTCGGCCTCGCGCTGTGTCGCGAAATCGCGGCGGAGCACGGCGGAGCTCTCAACTGCCGCAGCCGCGCCGGCGAGACCACCTTCACGCTACTGCTGCCCTACGGAGAAACGCATGCCTGATGCTGCGGTGGTCTGGCTCGCTGACGACGATCGCGGGGTACGGTTCGTGCTGGCTGCGGCATTGCGCGATGCGGGCCTGCAGGTGGCCGAGTTCGAGGACGCCGAGAGCGTGCTCGCGCGGCTGGGGGAGCAGGTGCCGGATCTGCTGTTCACGGATGTGCGCATGGCGGGGCAGGGGGGCCTGAAACTTCTCGAACGACTGCACGCGCACCATGTCCAGCTGCCCGTGATCGTCATGAGCGCGTACACCGACGTCGCGACCACGGCGGCGGCCTACAAGCATGGCGCATTCGACTATCTGTCGAAGCCGTTCGATCTGGACCAGGCGGTCGCGGCTGCACAGCGCGCGCTCGCCCAGCGGCGCAGCGCCGCGTTGCCATCGCCGCCATCACGTGCTCAACCGCGCGACACCGAACTGATCGGCCGCTCGCCCGCCATGCGCGAAGTGTTCCGCGCCATTGGTCGTGTCGCGGCGAGCGGTCTCAACGTGCTGATCACCGGCGAAACCGGCACCGGCAAGGAACTCGTCGCACGGGCGCTGCACACTCACAGCGCACGCGCGCTGCGTGCGTTCGTCGCCTTGAACACGGCGGCGATTCCTTCCGAGCTGCTCGAGTCGGAATTGTTCGGCCACGAGATGGGGGCGTTCACCGGGGCAACGCGCCGCCATGCGGGGCGCTTCGAACAGGCCGATGGCGGCACGCTGTTCCTTGACGAGATCGGCGACATGCCGCTGTTGCTCCAGACTCGCCTGCTGCGCGTCCTTGCCGAGGGCGAGTTCTACCGCGTGGGTGGCCGGGAACTGATCCGGGCCGACGTTCGCGTCATTGCGGCGACGCACCAGGATCTCGAGAGCAAGGTCGCGCGCGGCGAATTCCGCGCCGACCTGCTGCATCGTCTGGACGTGGTCCGTATCCATCTGCCGAGCCTGCGTGAGCGGCCCGAAGATGTGTCGCTGCTTGCCGAGCACTTTCTGGCGCGTGCCGCCGAGGAGCTCAAGGTCGGCGCCAAGCGCTGGTCGCCGAAGGCGCTGTCGGCCATGGAGCGGTTCGGCTGGCCCGGCAACGTGCGTCAGCTCGAGAACCTGTGCCGGCGCCTTGCCGTGATGGCGCCGGGACGCGAGGTCCGGATCGAAGACCTGCCGTTCGAGCGCAGCGTACCGACCGCCGACGAGGCCGGCTGGGTCCGCCAGCTACGGCGCTGGGCCGATGCGGAGCTCGCGGGCGGCCGCGGCGACCTGCATGCGACGGCGCTGGCTGAGCTCGACCGGGTGCTTTTCGAGGCTGCGCTCGCCGCCCATGGTGGTCATCGCCAGCATGCGGCAGCAGCATTAGGAGTTGGTCGCAACACCTTGACGCGAAAGCTCGGCAGCTCGCGAAAACGGCGCTCGTGAGCGCTGCGCGAAGCAGCCGGTCGGTCATGCCCCCCGGGTAAGGTCTGGCTGCGCGGGCGGGGCCGGCGCGAAAAAAGCCCGTGCCGGAAGTTGTATCCGGCGCGAAACGGCGCAAGTATTGACGCCCGCGTAGCATTGGAGCGCGCCTCAGGGAGGGTTCGGCTTCCGGCCGGACTGGCGCGACGCGGTGCCTCACATCCAAGAATGTTGCGTTCAATCGACCATGGGGAAACAGAACATGCGCCGTTTCAGAACTGCTCTCGCGTTGCTTTTGCTGGCCTCCGCCACCGTCGCCCATGGCCAGGGCACGATCACCGCCAGCGGGGCCAACTACGTCGTTGGTGCGAGCCATTGGGATGTGTCGCCCGACGTCAATTACACCGGCGTTGGCACCGGCGATCAGCTGTTCGAGGCCGGCTGGTGGTTCCGCATACAGGGTGATACGCAGGAAACCGTCTTCTCCACGCCCACGACGCAGAACTACACGGGCAATACCGCCACGATCAGCTGGACCGACCTCGGCGGCCGCGGACTCGCGGTGACCAAGACGCACGTGATCAGCAGTGCTGCAGCCGGCAGCGGCGAAGTCTCGACCACACTGTCGATCACCAACAACGGCGCATCGGCGATCACGTTGCACCTGTTCCAGATGATCGATCTCGACGTCAACGGTTCGGCTGCGGGCGACAGCGCCACGCTGGTCCAGCCGAACAACTACATTCGCGTCACCGACGCCACCGCCGGCGCCTGCGAATGGCGCGCACCCGGCGCCGTGGGCTACCTGGTGCTGCCGTTCGCGGCCGCCACCGACGTGGCGGCGCAGCTCAGCAATACGTCGGTGACCGATTTCGCCAATACGGGCCTGCCGTTCGGACCCGGCGACATCACCAGCGGCTTCCAGTGGACCTTGCAGCTTGCGCCTGCTCAAACCGGCACGGTTCAGGTCTACACGGCCTGCAACCAGACGGCGACGCCGGTGGCGCTGCAGAAGTTCCAGGTCGACTGACGCCTGACGTTGCGCGTCGCTACGACGGGGCGGCCTCGGGGCCGCCCTTTTCATGGGGACGCTCGCAAGGGCGTCCCCGTTCGGAGGCGGTGCCGCGCCGCCGTGACGTTCCGGTGTCCGGACTGACCCGCATGAGTGAAGTTTCCATTCGAGCCGCAACCCGGGACGACATCGCGTTTCTCGTCGACGCCAGCGCGGCGATGGCGCATGAAACCGAGGGCAAACGACTTGATCATGAGCGTCTCGCGCGCGGCGTGACCGCGGTGTTCAACGACACGCGACGGGGCTTCTATCGCATCGCGGAACATGACGGTCGCGCGGTCGGCTGCCTGCTGGTCACTTTCGAGTGGAGCGACTGGCGTGACGGTGACTGGTGGTGGATCCAGAGCGTCTACGTGCTGCCCGATGCCCGCCGTCTCGGCGTGTTCCGTGCCATGTATGCGCAGGTCGAAGCCGATGCGCGCGGCGCCCCCGGCGTGGTCGGCCTGCGTCTCTACGTCGAATGGGAAAATGAGCGCGCCCAGCGCACCTATGCGGCTCTGGGCATGACGCAGGAGCATTACCACCTGTATGCGAGGCCGTTCGTCGAGTTGACCTGAGGCCTGACCGGAGGCGGGGCGAAGACCGGTGGCGTTGTCACGGTCGTGGTTCGCGTGAGTACGCTGGCCATCCGTGCATCGGGCGGCCACCGCGGCCCTCACTCGCCGTGCATGCTCCTTTCGTCAGGCGTCAGCGTCGCGCACCCATCACGAACTGCAGGAACTCGGCGCGCGTGCGCGCGTCATCGCGGAATATGCCGAGCATCTGGCTCGTGGTCATCGATACGCCGGTCTTGTGCACGCCGCGCGTCGTCATGCATTGATGCGCGGCTTCGATGACGACGCCGACGCCCCGTGGCTTGAGCACGTCTTCGATGCAATGCGCGATCTGGGCGGTCATTTTCTCCTGCACCTGGAAGCGGCGTGCGAAGCCTTCGACCACCCGCGCGAGTTTCGAGATACCGACGACCTTGTCGGTCGGCAGGTAGCCGACATGGGCGCGGCCGATGATCGGCGCCATGTGATGTTCACAGTGCGATTCGAACTCGATGTCGCGTAGCACGATGAGTTCGTCATAGCCGGCAACTTCTTCGAACGTGCGGCGCAGGTACTCGGCAGGATCTTCGGCATAGCCCGAAAACCAGTCGCGGTAGGCATCCACGACGCGGCGGGGCGTGTCGATCAGGCCTTCGCGCCGCGGGTCCTCGCCAGCCCAGCGCAACAGCGTGCGCACGGCGGCCTCGGCTTCGGCCCGATCGACGGGCTTGGAGGATTCGTCAGTCATGTGGCAACCCGCAACGGCAACGGAAGCGCGATTGTAGGCCGGATCGCTGCGCCAGCGGCTCAGCGCAGGCTGCGCGTTTCGAAATCCCGAGTCAGTTCGCGAATGGCGTCGATGACGGCGTCGCCGGTGGCCGGTGTGCCGCCAGCGGCCATCCGCGCACGCAGCGCCATCGTGAGCAGGCGCAGCGGCTGCGCGTTCGCCTCCTTGGCGCCGGAAAACGTGTCCCGGCCCAACTCGGAATTGAAGCGATGCAGTTCGAAGAAAAAACGCTCCTGGCCATCCGTCAGGAAGCCATAGACCGGTAGCGCCGAGGCGGCATCGCCGGTATCGCGGTGGCAGCGCATTTCGCGCTCCTGACAGAGCCGCATCCCGGTCTCGACGAAACGGGGGAACGGCTCCGCCACGTTCGCCGTATCGAGATCGGCCGCGATCAGCGCCAGGGCAAGCGCATGCTGCAGGGCAGGATCGTCGCGCCAGCCCGGCACGTGCTTGTCCAGTTTCGCGTCGAGCTTCGACGCGAGCGCGCCGCCGCTCTGCACGAGGTCGACGGAGTTGTACTCCCAGTCCTGCGCGGGCGGCCGCGCATCGAACGTGGAGCCCGCGATCATGAGTTCGAGCCCGGTATAGAACGCCGCATCGCGTATGCGGTCGAAACCGGTCAAGTCCAGAATCCGAAAGCCTTCCTCGATGCTCGCGCGTTCGTTGCTGCCCACGCCGGCGCTGTAGAGGGCTGCCTCGCGTTGCCTCAGGTCGTGGCAGGCGGCGAACAACCCGAGCAGCAGCCAGTCATCCAGGCTGAGTGCCTGCACGCCGCCCTGCTGCATCAGACGCGCGATGCGGCTGTCGTATATCTCGAGAATGTGGTGTTCATTGTGGTAAGCGTGGAAATCGTCGCCCCAGCTGCCGTGTCGCACGGCCAGCCGTGCGTAGGCCAGTTCGACGGCGGCTTCGGCGCGGTCGACGCGCTCTGCGTCGCGCCCGGCCGTGATCGGCGCGAGCGCCTGACGGCGTTGCGCGAGTACGGCGGCGAGACCGGGTGCGAGCGAGGCCAACAGCCGCCGCGCCTGAGCCACGTCCGGTACGGAGCGTTCGGCAGCGTCTTCGGCAAACTCGCGTGGAAACGGCAGTATCACGTGCGGCCAGGCCCTCCACCAGGCGGACTGCAGTATATGTCAGCGCCGAGCCGGCGCCAGCCGCCGGCACGACGGGACATGATCTGGCGGCAGTCCTCACAGCCAGCCCCGTTGCGCCAGCGAAACGGGAGCGTCTGCCCCGACGACGAAGTGATCGAGTACGCGCACGCCGACGAGCCCCAGCGCTTCGCGCAGCTCGATCGTGATCGCCCGATCCGACTCGCTGGGTTCGGCAACGCCGGATGGATGGTTGTGCGCAAAGATCACCGCCGCCGCGTTGTGGCGCAGGCAGGCACGGACGACCTCGCGGGGATGTACTGCCGTGCCATCGATCGTGCCGCGGAACATTTCCTCGAACGCGATGACGCGATGCCGGTTGTCGAGAAACACGACCGCAAAGACTTCGTACGGGTAGTCGCTCATGCGTGTACGCAGGAACGCCGCCGTATCCAGCGGTGTACGCAGGGTATCGCTGCGCCTGAGCTCCGGTCCGTGGCAGCGCCGCGCGACCTCCAGCACCGCCTGCAGGCGGCACGACTTTGCGGCACCGAAACCGCACAGCTGCGGCAGGGGTTCTGACCGAACGAGCAACGCGCGCAGTCCACCGGCCTCGGCGAGCAGGCGCCGCCCGAGATCGACCGCGGTCTGGCCGCGGCTGCCGCTGCCGAGAAAGATCGCAAGCAGTTCCGCGTCCGACAATGCCGCCGCGCCGCGCGCGAGCAATTTCTCGCGCGGGCGTTCCTCGGTGGGCCAAAGACTGATGTTCATGGGCTCTCCGCCGATCGTTCGTGGCCGGAACAGACTAGCGAGTCGGTGACGGGGTTCGCGCGCGTCCGGAGCGGGCTTTCCCGTAAGCTATCGGCGGATAAACCGGTGGGAAATTTCTGATGGCTTCGACAGGGTTGGCGGGCAGGCGGGTGCTGCTGGGCGTGACCGGCGGCATCGCCGCGTACAAGGCGGCCGAACTGGTGCGTCGCCTCGCCGATGCGGGGGCCCAGGTGCGGGTCGCGATGTCCGAGAACGCGGCGAGGTTCGTTACCCCGCTGACGTTCCAGGCGCTGTCCGGCCACCCTGTCCGGCTGAGTCTCTGGGACGAAAGCGCCGAAGCGGCGATGGGCCACATCGAGCTTGCGCGCTGGGCCGAGGACATACTGATTGCGCCGGCCAGCGCCGACTTCCTCGCGCGGCTCGCCCATGGGTTCGCCGACGACCTGCTGACGACGCTCTGTCTGGCAAGCGCGGCGCCGCTCTACGTCGCCCCCGCGATGAATCAACAGATGTGGGCCAATGCGGCCACGCAGGCGAATCTGGCGGTGCTGCGCGCGCGCGGCGTCGGCGTGTTCGGACCCGCAGCCGGCTCCCAGGCCTGCGGCGAATTCGGTGCGGGCCGCCTGCTCGAAGCCGGCGAACTCGTCGAGGCGCTCGCGAATGCGCGGGGTCTGCGCTCGCTGGCGGGCCGTCGTGTGCTCATCAGCGCCGGCCCGACCTACGAAGACATCGATCCGGTTCGCTTTCTCGGCAACCGTAGCTCGGGACGCATGGGCTTCGCCGTAGCGGCGGCAGCGGTCGACGCTGGCGCGGAGGTGACGCTCGTGGCGGGTCCCGTAAACCTTGCCACGCCGGCCGGGGCGCGGCGTATCGACGTGCGCAGCGCACGCCAGATGCATGCGGCGGTGTTGGCCGAGGCGGCGGCGGCGGATGTCTATGTCGCTGCGGCGGCAGTCGGCGATTTCCGGCCGCTGGAGGTCGCCCCGCAAAAGATCAAGAAGAATGGCGACGGCGGCATGATGCTGGAGCTGACGCAGAACCCGGACATTCTCGCCGACGTCGCCGCGTTGCCGCGGCGGCCACTGCTCGTCGGGTTCGCCGCGGAAACCGAGCATCTGGAAGCGCACGCGCGCGCGAAGCTCGAACGCAAGCGTCTCGATCTGGTCGCGGCGAATCAGGTCGGCGGCGGATTGGGCTTCGAAGCCGACGACAACTGCCTGACCCTGATCGCGTCTGATGGCACGACGCACCTGCCGACGGCCTCCAAGCGTGAACTCGCGCGGCAGCTGGTCGACATCATCGCGCAGCGCCTCGACCAGCGTGGTGCCGCGGCCGGAGCCGTTCACGCATGATCGACGTCGATCTGAAAATTCTCGACCCGCGCATCGGCGAGGAAATTCCGCTGCCGGGCTACGCCACTCCGGGATCAGCCGGACTCGATCTGCGCGCCGCCCTCGCGCAGCCGCTGGTACTGCGGCCCGGCCAGTCCGAACTCGTGCCAACCGGCTTCGCGATCCACCTGAAGGATCGCCACTATTGCGCTGTCATACTGCCGCGGTCGGGCCTGGGCCACCGGCATGGCATCGTGCTCGGCAATCTCGTCGGCCTGATCGACTCCGATTACCAAGGCCCGCTGATGGTCTCGTGCTGGAACCGCTCGGATGAGGCCTTTACCATCGCGCCCGGGGATCGCATTGCCCAGCTTGTTTTCCTTCCGGTCGCCCATGCCGCCTTCCGCGTCGTCGACGCGTTCGAACCGACCCAGCGGGGCGAGGGCGGTTTCGGTTCCTCGGGCATATCCTGATCGGCGCACGGAGTTCATCGGATGAAGAAGATGCGGGGGGATACGGTGCGCAACGCCGCGAGCGACACGGCAGACGCGCCGCAAAAGCGCCGTCTGGCGATGCCGGCACTCGACTGGCGCCGGCTGTTGCCGATTGCCGCCGCGACCCTGCTGGGGGCGGCGTCCGTGTTCTTTGCCTGGCAGGTGTTTCAGGTCTGGCGAGACCAGTCCGCGCGCGCTCAGCTGGCGATCCAGCGCAGTGCCCAGGCGCAGCATCTCGCGGAAGTCATCGGCGGCATGCGCGAGCGGATTTCGGCGACACTCCAGGCGCCGGCCGTGCTGCAGCCACTGCAGAGCGGCGATCCGTCGCAGCGCGAGCCTGCGATCGCGGCCTTGCGTGCCGCGCTGCCCGAGGTCGCCGAGGCCTACTTTTTCAGCGCCGAGCTCGATGAAGTCCTCGGTTCCGACCTGCGCACATTCGGCTACGCCAAGGCAGCCCAGCTGATCCAGGCGCAAAGCGGTTCCGCCGATGCGCAATCGGTCGTCATCGGCAAGAGCGGGCGCATGATCACGTTCGCCCAGACGGTCAAGGCCGGGACGCAGAGCGTCGCCGTCGCGTGGGTAGCGACTCCGATGCAGCCGGTGTTCGATGCGTTCAGCACCTCGGGCATCGGTGACGGGCGCCTCGAGCTGCGCCAGGGAACCGGCAATCCCAACGACCTCGTGCTGTTCGCGGTGGGTTCCGGCGGCGAGGCCGGACCGGTTCCTGACCTCGGCCTGCCCGTCGCCGGCACGGCCTTCCGCGTCGCGCAGCTGCCGCCACAGCTGTTCGTGCTGACACCGGACAATCCGTGGTTGCCGCTGGTCCTGACGGTGGTGAGCGGCATTGCCGCGCTGGTAGCGCTGTGGTTGCGTTCCGTCGGCTGGCACGCGGGAATGGCAAGCCTGCGCGGCAGGCTCATCAAGAAGGAAAGCGCCGAGCCCGAGGTCACTATGGCCGAGGTACTTCGCGCCGATGCGCGCCCTGCACGTACGCCGCGCACGCCGACGCCTGCCGCAGCCCGTACAGCCGCGCCGTCGCCATTGCCGACGTCGAAGCTGGCACTGGATCGCAGCATCTTCCGGGCGTACGACATTCGCGGCGTGGTCGGAAAGACCCTCGATCGTGACATCGCACTCCAGCTCGGCTGCGCAATCGGCAGCGAAGGCGTCGAGCGCGGACTGTCCGAAATCGTCGTCGGGCGCGACGGCCGCCTGTCGGGGCCGGACCTCACGGCTGGCCTGATCGAGGGGCTGCGACAGGCGGGCATGAACGTGATCGACATCGGACAGGTACCAACGCCGCTGGTCTACTACGCTACCTACCATCTGAACGCGGGCTCCGGAATTTCGGTTACCGGCAGCCACAATCCGTCGGACTACAACGGTTTCAAGATCGTGCTCGGCGGCGAGACGCTGGCCGAGCAGGCGATTCAGTCGCTGTATGCGCGCATCGCGGAAAACCGCTTCACCAGCGGCAACGGCACGCTGCAGACCATGGACGTCAAGGCCGACTACATCGACCGCGTCGTCAGCGATGTCCAGGTCGACGGGCGTCTGCGTGTCGTCGTCGACTGCGGCAACGGTGTGCCGGGGCTCATCGCGCCGGCCGTGCTCGAGGGCATCGGCTGCGAGGTCATGCCGTTGTACTGCGACGTCGACGGCGAATTCCCGAACCATCACCCGGACCCGTCGGACCCGCGCAACCTGCGCGACCTGATCCTGACCGTGAGGCAGGTCGGCGCGGATCTCGGCCTCGCCTTCGACGGCGACGGCGACCGGCTCGGCGTCGTGACGAAGACCGGCGAAGTGATCTACCCCGATCGCCTGCTGATGCTGTTCGCGAAGGACGTGCTCGTACGCAATCCGGGCGCAACCATCATCTACGACGTCAAATGCACGGGCAAGCTGCAACCGGAAATCCTCAAGCACGGCGGAAGTCCGATCATGTGGAAAACCGGACATTCGTTGATAAAGGCAAAAATGCGCGAAACCGAAGCGGAGCTCGCCGGTGAAATGAGCGGCCACTTCTTCTTCAAGGAGCGCTGGTATGGTTTCGATGACGCGATCTATGCGGCCGCGCGCCTGCTCGAAATCCTTTCCGGCGACATGGAAGGTCGCGAGCCGCAGCAGATCTTCGACAGCCTCGCGAAGGGCACGAGCACGCCTGAACTGAAGATCGAGATGCACGAGGGCGAGCACTATCGCTTCATCGAGCGCTTTCGCGAGCGTGCGAGTTTCGAAGGTGCCCGTGTCACGACCATCGACGGCGTGCGTGCCGACTGGCCGGACGGCTGGGGCCTCGTACGCGCGTCGAACACGACGCCCGTCCTCGTGCTGCGTTTCGACGCCGACAACGAACAGACGCTGTCGCGCATTCAGGACGTGTTCCGCCGCCAGCTGCTGGCGCTGGATCCGAACCTGAAACTGCCGTTCTGACGATTCCGCGCGGCCGAGGTCGATGCCCTTCGGCGTCGACCTCGGCCGGTTGTTCCAGACAACCCCGTGCCGGTACTTTCCTTTCCCGGTCAGGGCGCCGTGCCGAAGTCGTACGCGAAGATGCGGTCCTGGTTGACGACGAGGAAGATATCGGATATCTGGCCGTTGCCGTCGTTGTCGACGAGTTCGCTGCGGGTCGACTGGAATGCGATCAAGTTGCCGTCGGCGGAAAATGTACTGTTGCGCGTCTTCGCCATCGAGGTATGCGCCGCAAACCAGGTCAGCGCGCGGTATTGATCGTTGCTGCGGTCGAGAACGAACAGTTTCTGCTGGTTTTGATCGTTGTACGCGGTGACTCCGCTACCGGCGTAGGTGACTAGTGAAACGAAACGGCCGTCGGCAGAAATGTTTGCCTCCAACGCTTCCTTCCTGGGGTCCGACGGCACGCCGATGAGTACGGTCGTCTGCGCGCCGCGGTTCCGCAGATAGGCATGCTCGCGGCCCGACGGAACGCCAGGCGCAAGATCCTCGCCGAGGCCCAGAAATATGGCCGTGAGCCCGTCGTGGCTGTAGCCGGAAAAGCGGGCATGCCAGGCGCTTTGCGCGCCAGACGAGCTGACGCTGATTCGCTCGGTCGACTGTGTCACGCGATCGAACGAATACGCATCCAGGCGACCATTGGTGTCGTTGGCGACGAGGTCGGTCGCATCGCTGGAATAGCCGACGAATCTGCCATTGCCCGAGACCCGGCTCGCATATGAGTAGGAATTGCCGCCGCCGCCAGTCAGCGAGCGGCTCACCAGCGTCGTCGTACCCGTAGCCATGTCGCGCACGTACACCTGTGAGCCGCTGACGGGTTGCGGAACCAGATCGGTCGCGGTCGAGTTGAATGTCACGACGGTGCCGTTCGCCGATACATCGGGAGAACTGCTGCCGCCGTTGGCGAGCTGTCCCGACAGATTCACACTGACGACTTCCATCGTCTGCAGCAGGCGGTCGTAGCGATACACCTCGTCTCGCGTGCCGCTCGCCGGCGCCGCGAGTGCGCCACAGCTCGTGAACACGATGTAGCGTGCGTCAGGCGTCAGCGTAGGCGTCTTACTGGCACACGCGCTCTGTGCTCGGTTCGTGGTCAGGCTGATCCGCTCGGTCGTGCCGGCCAACCGGTCACGAATGAAAATGTCGGCGACGCCATTGGTGTCGCCGACGACGAGGTTCGAGGCCGAGGACGCAAAGGCCACATAGCGCGCATCGGCGCTCGCGGACGGACCGTCCTTCGCCTCCGCTTCGTACAGCCCGCCGCTGTGCCCGTTTGCCGACGGGACGGTGGACGACGTCGACGGCCGGCTCAGACGTGTCAGCGTCGCCGTCGTCGTGTCGAAACGATAGACCTGTTCGAACGGCGTCGACGGCTCGAGGGCGACATTGGAAAGGAATATGCGAGTGCCGTCGTCGGACAGCGCCTGGCGAAACGGGAATCGCAGTCGGCTCCCGAATTCGTAGGACGTCTGCGTGCCAGCGGCGAGATCGCGCACGAAGGTCCGCGAAGGCAGATACAGCTCTGGCGGATACGACTGGTAGAGCACGCGGCTGCCGTCGGCCGAAATGGCTGCATTGCCGTTCGACGGCAGCGGCATCGAGCCTCCGACGCTGCTGCTCACGAGTTCGCTCGTGCCGCTGATCCGGTCGAAACGATAGACGTCGGCATCCTGATCGGTGTCCTCGGGGACCAGAGGGCTGTACGAATAGAACACCGCATAGCGGCCGTCGGCACTGAGCCGGTCGATGCTGGAAACATCGCCTGATGCCGAGATGGGCATGCCGCCGCTCGGTTCACCGGAGCCCGTCACATTGACCTGCTGAGTCGACGACGACAGCAGGTCGCGCAAGAAAATGTCATACGACAGAAGTGCGGTGTCGCCGGGAACCATATTGGCAGCGCCGGACCAGAACATCACGAACCGGCCGTCATCGGACACATCGAGATTCTCGATGTCGCCATAAGTCGGCTGTCCGTCGAAGCTGACGGTGACACGCACCATGCTGCCGTCCGTCGTGTCGTACCGATAGATCTGGTTATGGACTGGTGAGTCCGCCGGTACACCGTGCGGAAAGTTGGGTGCCGAGGTCGAGAACACGACATAGCGGCCGTCCGGCGTCATCGGCCCCGGCGCCACGCCCGATTCGGCCGGCATCCCGTCGCTGCCTCGGCTGATCAGTTCCGTCGTGCCGCTGGTCCGGTCGCGACGGTAGATCTGCATGGGTTTGCCGACCGCTTCCGGCACCAGTGCGGCGTTGCTCGCGAAAACGACATGGCGTCCGTCGTTCGAGATGCCGCCGCGCAGATAGATCGCGTAGGCATCGTAACCGTTGCTTTCGGATTGGCCCCCATCGCTCGCGAGGTTGATGCGCTCGATCGATCCGTCGAGCGCGTCATGCAGGAACAGGTCGTCAGCGGCGTTGGTGTCGCCGGGAACGAGATCGATCGCTGCGGACCAGAACAGCGTGAAGCGGCCGTCGGCTGCCGTTGCGATGATCCGACCCGAGGGTCCGGTGCTGTCGAAAACGCTCGGGATCGTCGTCGTGCTGACGAGTTCGACGCCGGGCACCGCGGCGATCGACGAGCCTGCGCAGAGTGCAGCCACTGCGGCGATGACGGCGTGACCCAGGGTGTGAAGTGCCGGGCCCGTCAGTCGTGAAAGCGCAGAGACGATCATCTGAATCCCATTGGTCGCCGCGAACGTCAACGGAGTCCGGCGACAGCGGTGATCACGTATGCTGCGACAGGCGTCGTCACTTGCCATTGCGCTGCTCGTCCTGGCGGGCTTTCAGGCTGCGGTAGCGGTCGATTTCACTGGCGAGCTGCTTTTCCATCTCGGCGCGATCGGCCGTGCGCCGCTCGAGGAAGGCCTTCTGCTCGGCGAGTCCTGCGCGCAGTGTGTTGATCTGCTTCTGCACCGGCGCCGGGACGGGCTTGCCGTTGCGTTCCTGCTCGGCCGCGTGGACCAGCCGTTCCGCGAGGCTCTTTTCCTGGCTCGCGATACCGACCTCGGTGGCCTGGATGTTCTGGGATATCAGGTCGATCTGGGCCTGCAGCGATTTGCGCAGATCCTCCTCGGTCGGATACGCGGCCAGCATCTGCGCGTCGTTGCGCGCATTGTCGTCGGCCCTGCGTTTTTCCTCCGCCAGTTTGTTCGCGGCGGCCTTGGCGGCCGCGAGTTCCTCGGCGGTCTTGGCGCGTTCGATACGCCGGACCACGACCCCGTGCTGGTTGACCACCTCGTAGCCCAGTCGCGTCGCTTCCGGGGGTACCGAGTCGGAGTAATGCAGGTTCCCGGCTTCATCGCGCCATTTGTACCGCAGCCGATCGGGCGCCCCCGCCGCCGAGGCAACGCCGGATACCAGAACCAGGGCGAAAAACACATTGCGCACAACGGACTGCATCATGGGGCTCCTCCTCGAAATGCCAGTATAGGTGTCGGCCGATACGCCCGGTTGTGTAGCCCGGCACGCCTCAGGCCACGCCGTAGAGCTGGCGGTATTCCTGTAGACGGGCCTGCTGGGCGGCGAGTTCGGGTCGTTCGGACGCCAGGGTCAGGAGATCGGTGAGCCGGGCGATCGCGAGCACCGGTATGCCGAACTCGGCGGTAACCTCCTGCGCGGCGGACAGCGGTCCCTGACCCCGTTCCTGCCGATCCAATGCAATCAACACGCCAGCGGGCTCAGCGCCCTGTCCGCGGATGATGTGCAGGGACTCCCGGATGGCGGTTCCGGCCGTGATCACGTCGTCCACGATCAGCACGCGCCCCCGCAACGGGGCGCCGATCAGGGTGCCGCCTTCGCCATGAGCCTTGGCCTCCTTGCGGTTGAACGCGAACGGCAGGTCGCGGCCGTGATCAGTGGCGAGCGCGATCGCGGTGGCGGCGGCCAGCGCGATGCCCTTGTAGGCCGGTCCGAACAGCATGTCGAAGGCGAGTCCCGATTCGACCGCGGTCGACGCATAGGCGCGCCCCAGGCGGGCCAGTGCCGCGCCGCTGTCGATCAGGCCTGCATTGAAGAAGTAAGGACTGGTTCTGCCCGACTTCAGCGTGAAGTCACCGAAGCGCAGCACTTGCTTGTGCAGGGCAAGGTCGAGAAAGTCGCGTTGATGCGCGCGCATGGGGATCTCCCGGAAAAAGATCGATTGTAGGCAAGCTCCCGCGCCCAGCGGTTGCCAGCATGCGCCGAAGTGCGTTCTGCTAGCACGTCCTCGCCCTAGCATGGGCTCATGGTGTCCCATCCGCACATGACCGGCCTGAAACGCTTCTTTGCTTCGCCCGCCCGGCTGTTCTGGGTGCTGCAGTCCGCGGGCTGGCTTGGCTATTTCAGCCTGCATTTCCTGTCAGCCATGGGCCACGGCAAACCCTGGGACTACGTCTGGGTGTCGGCCGCGGCGACGGCGATCGGTTTCGGCGTGACCAGCTTCCTGCGGCTCGGCTTCCGTGCGACCTGGCAGTTGCCCACGGCGCGCATGATCGCGGCGTCGTGCCTGCTGCTCGTCCTGGCGACGGCGGCCTATTCGCTGACCTATGCCGAAGCGGTGTTCCGCTGGTGTTTCGAATGCCGGCCGGGGAGCTTGCTGGGCTACATCGGCTATTTCGGTTCGGCACTCTATGTCATGTTGTCCTGGAGTGGCCTGTATTTCGGCATCAAGTTCAGTCGTGAAATCGCGCACGAACGCGAGAACGCGCTGCGCGCGAACGCGACCGCGCACGAGGCGCAGCTCAAGATGCTGCGCTATCAGCTCAATCCGCATTTCCTGTTCAACACCTTGAACGCAATATCGACGTTGGTACTCGACAACCAGAATGCGACCGCGAATCGCATGGTCAGGGGATTGTCGGCGTTCCTGCGTCATTCGCTCGATTCCGATCCCATGCAGCGGGTCAGCCTCGACGAGGAACTCGAAGCAATCACGCGCTACCTTGGCATCGAGCAGGTGCGCTTCGGCGAACGTCTGCGCGTCGTCATCGATGCGAGCCCCGACGCGCGGCGTGCGCTCGTGCCCAGCCTGATGCTGCAGCCGCTGATCGAGAACTGCATCAAGCATGCGGTCAGCCGGCGCATCGAAGGCGGGACCATCGCCGTGCGTGCCGAGGTCGTCGGTGATTGCCTGCAGATCCGCGTCGAGGACGATGGTCCTGGCCTGCCGGCCGAATGCCAGGGTGGCGGAAACGGCAATGGCGTCGGTCTCGCCAACACGCGGGAGCGGCTCAAGGTGCTTTACGGCACACGGCAGAATGTCCAGGTTCGCGCGCGCGGCGCCGATGAGGGCGGTGGCGTGGAAGTCGCATTGAACCTTCCCTATGAAATCCGGAGCGAGGCGTGATCCGTACCCTGATCGTCGACGACGAACCGCTGGCCCGCCGCGGGCTGGAGTTGCGCCTGGGCGCGCACGCGGACGTGGACATCGTCGGCCAGGCCGGCAACGGCCGGGAAGCCGGCTTCACCATCGCAGCCCTGAAACCGGATCTGATGTTTCTCGACATACAGATGCCGGAGATGGACGGTTTTGCGTTGCTGCGATCACTGCCGACGGAAAGTTTGCCGTTGACCGTGTTCGTGACGGCCTACGACCAGTACGCGCTGGATGCGTTCGCCGCCTGCGCGGTCGACTATCTACTGAAACCGGTCGACGAACAACGTCTGGCTCAGGCGCTGCGGAGCGTGCGCGAACGCCTCGGCGCGCGGACGGCAGGCGACGATCGCGACAGGCTGCTGCGCCTGCTTGCACGCATGTCGGGCAAGACCGACATGACCCTGGCCGACGCCCTGGCGCAGGAGGCGGTCGAACCCGGCCCACAGCGCCTGGCGATCCGCGACGGCAATCGCACCGTGCGCCTGGATCCGGAATCGATCCGCTGGATCGACGCGGCAGGCGACTATCTGTGCATCCACACCGCCTCAGAGAACTTCGTCATCCGGGCGACCATGCGTGAGATGGAGCAACGCCTGGACCCGCGCCGCTTCCAGCGTATCCACCGCTCAACCATCGTCAATCTGGCCTGCGTGCGGGAACTGCGCTCGCATGTCAATGGCGAATACTTCGTCACGCTCGAGTCCGGTCAGACGCTGAAGCTGTCCCGCAGCTACAAGGACAAGGTGCATCTGCTCCACTGAGTGATGCCTCGGCATCCGGATCCGATCCGGTCTGCGCAATATAAAAATATACAGTTGGCCTCGGCTCCGCCGGCGGCCGACGGTCGACGCGCGGCCGGAGCGCGATACCTCACGTGCCCGCAGCGGCGCGATGCCCGTGCCGGTGGTGGGCGACAGCCCCGCAGTCGCCACGGTCCGGACCTGCTCTGGACGCCCGCGCGCAGCCTCGATGCTGGCCAAGTGCCGCAAGACGGGTGCCGAGGCGCACGCGCATCTGGACCAGCGCCGCATCGCTGTCCACGCGCTTCACTTCGCTGAAGGCAGGCCGTCGCGCGCAGGGATGCAACACGCATCTTCACTCCGGCGTGCGGAGCCGCCTTTTCGTCGCAATCGACGCAACCTCTATGACCTTCGCCGCATCCCAAGTCAGGTCACCAGCGCGAATCTGGCGCCAAGGGCGGCGTTCCGGCGCCGGCAGCGGGAGGAAATCATGAAACTCATCGAAACATCGCTGCGCAATCCGATCGCAGTCGGCGTCACCGTGTTGATGGTCTGCGTGTTCGGCCTGCTGAGCCTGCGCGAACTGCCGCTGCAACTGTTCCCCGACATCGAACGCCCGCAGATATCGATCAATACGGGCTGGCGCGCCGCGTCGCCGGTCGAAGTCGAGTCGGAATTGCTCGAGCCGCAGGAACGGGTACTGCAAGGACTGCCCGGCCTCGAAGAACTCGACGGCAACGCCGGAACCGGCGGCAGCAACATCAACCTCACCTTCGCCATCGGCACGGACATGAAGAACGCGCTGGTCGAAGTACTTGGACGTCTCAATCGATTGCCGCCATTGCCGCGCGATGCCGATCGTCCGGTCGTTCAGCTCGGTGCGGACGATTCGAACCAGTCGCTGACCTGGTTCTTCGTGCAATTGTTGCCCGGCACGAAGGGCGAAATCATCGACTACCGCGAATTCATCGACACCACGGTGCGGCCACGCATCGAGGCCGTGCCCGGCGTGGCCGGCGTCAATGTGAATGCGGGTCCGCCCGACGAAGTGCGCATCACCGTGGATCTGGCCAAAGCCGCGGCGATGGGTGTCGCGGTCACCGACATCGCGGCGCGCGCGGCGAGCGCGACCGATGTGTCCGGCGGTCAGGTCGAGGTTGGCCGTCGCCAGTACACCTTGCGCTTCGTCGGTCGCTACACCCCCGACCAGCTTGGGGAGCTCGTACTCGCCTGGCGTGATGGTCGGCCCATCAAGCTCGGCGATGTCGCGACGGTCGAAGTGCGTCCGCCGGAACCGCGCTTCTTCGCCTACCAGAACGGCAATCCCGCGATCGGCCTGCAGGTGCTGCGACAGAGTGGCGCGAACGTGCTCGGGACCTTGAACGACGTCAAAAAGGTGGTTGCCGAACTGCGCGACGGACCGTTGAAGGCGCAGGGTCTCGGCATCGAGCAGTCGTTCGATTCCGGCCTTTTCATCAATCGCGCCGTCGGGCTGCTGACCGAGAACCTCATCGTTGGCGCACTGCTTGCGCTCATCTGTGTCTGGTGGTTCATGCGTGACGGCCGTGCAACCCTGCTGATCGCGACCTCTATCCCGATCTGCCTGCTCGCCACGTTCGTCGTACTTCACCTGACCGGACGGACCCTCAACGTCATCTCGCTGGCCGGACTCGCCTTCGCGGTCGGCATGGTCGTGGAAGGGGCTATCGTCGTATCCGGCAACATCATCCGGCTCAAGGAGTCGGGCATGACGCCAGTCGAAGCGGCCCTCGCCGGCGCAAAGCAGGTCGTCCCCGCACTGTTCGCCTCGACCGTCACGACGATCGCCGTGTTCTTGCCGGTACTCTTCCTGCGCGACGTCGAAGGCCAGATCTTTGCCGATCTGGCACTGACGATATCCATCTCCGTCGCGATCTCCATAGTGGTAGCCCTGACCGTGCTGCCTGCGGCGGCGGGCGGCTGGCTCAAGGCTAAAAAGCTCACATCGGGCTACGGTGACGGCTGGCCTGCCTTGACCGAGCGCATCCTGCGCTGGACTGACACGCCGGCAAAGCAGCTGGGTTGGGTCGCCAGCCTGCTCGTCGCGCCACTGATCCTGTGCTGGGTGTTTCTGCCACGACTGGACTACCTGCCGCCGGTCAAGCGCGCCGCTATCGACGCGGGCTTCAGCTTCCCGCCGGGCATGAGTCCCGAGGTCGTCAACCGCGAAATCGCCGGCAAGATTCTCGAGCGTCTGCAGCCCTACATGAAGGGCGAAAAGCAGCCGCAGCTCAAGAACTACTATTTGCTGCTTTGGCCCGGTGGCGGCACTGTCGGTGCGCGCGTCGTCGACGAGTCGCGCATCGGCGAGCTCGAAAAGATCGTCCGGGAAGAGGTCATCGTCGGCTTGCCCGACACGCGGGCATTCGCAGGCGAAGGCGATCTGTTCGGCGGCTTCGGCGGTTCGGCCCGCTCGATCGCGATGCACTTGCAGAGCGACGACACGAAGGCGCTGGAACGTGCGGCCGAGCAGGGACGCCAGCTGCTCGAAAAGACATTCCCCGGCGCGAACGTCCAGGCGTTTCCGAACACCGATTCGGTGCAGTCGGAATTGCATGCCGTACCGATCGACAGGCGCATAGCGGAAGCCGGATGGGATCGCAGTTCGGTCGGCACCGTGGTGCGCGCACTCGGCGACGGGGCCTGGCTCGGGGAGTACTTCAACGGCGAGACCCGCGTGCCCATCATCCTGCGAGCCAGTGCGGGCCAGACACCCGAGCAGCTTGCCGAAGCGCCACTCGTGACCCCGTCGGGCCAGGTCGTTCCGCTGGGCGACCTCGTCCGCCTCGACACGGTCATGGGGCCGACGGTGATACGCCGTCTCGATCACCGTCGCACGATTACGCTCAGCGTCGATCCACCGGCCAACCTGTCGCTCGAGGATGCGCTGGCGACGCTCAATCGCGAGGTCGTGCCGAAACTGCGCGAGGCGCTGCCGTCGGACGGCACGATTCGGATGGCCGGCAGCGCCGATCGCCTGGAACAGATCGTCGGCACGATGACCAAGAACTTCGCACTCGCTCTGCTCGTGCTGCTGCTCATCATGGCTGCCCTGTTCAAGTCGCTGCGCGATGCGGTGATCGTCATGCTCACGGTGCCTCTGGCGCTCATCGGCGGTATGGTCGGTCTGCGCGTGCTCGGCCTGTTCGCATTCCAGCCGCTCGACCTGCTGTCGATGATCGGCTTTGTCATGATGATCGGCGTCATCGTCAATCACGCGATCCTGCTCGTGGACCTGACACGCGAGGCGCAGAATGACGGACACAGTCTCGACGATGCGATCCGCATGGGACTGAATCAACGCCTCCGCGCCATCCTCGCCTCGACCATGACCGGCGCGCTGGGCGCCCTGCCCATGGCGGTCAATCCCGGTCCGGGCAGCGTCATTTATCGCGGTCTCGCGGCGGTGAATGTCGGCGGCGTCGTCATATCGCTGGTGTTCTCGCTGCTGCTGATGCCGAGCCTGATGCGCCTCAGCCAATGGCGGCGCCGTTCGAACACGTTGGCCGACGCCGCACCGGTCGTGCGTGACGACAGCTATCCACGCGCAGCCTGATACCAAGCAATCCGGGAGAAGAATCATGAAAGCCTTTCCACTGAGTCTGTTGCTGAGCGCACTGCTGGCGGCGCCGTCGGCGCTGACCACGGCTGCGGAGCCGAGTCCGGCGCCGCCTGCGGCGACCGTCGCCGTGGCGGAAGCGACGGCGACGAAGCTCACGCCCACGCGCTGGGTGCCGGGCAGCGTTGTCAGTCGTGACGACGCCCGCATTGCGACGCTTGCGGCGGGACGCGTCATGGAGATCGCGGAGGTCGGCAGTGTCGTCAGGAAGGGCGAACGGCTGGCGAAGCTCGATGACGTCACGCTGCGGCTGCGCCTCGAACAGGCGCGCGCCACGGCGGGCCGGGCAAAGGCGCAGCGTGATCTCGCGCAGACGCAGATGTCGCGATTGGCCAAGCTGGCGCCGGGCAATGCGGTAGCGCAGACCCAGCTCGACGAGGCGCGCGCGACCCTCGAAGGCGCGAACCAGGAACTCGCGCGGGCCGACGCCGAACGTCGCAGCATCGAGCACGACCTGGGTGAAACGGAAATCCGCGCACCGTTCGACGGCGTGGTCAGCGAGCGCTTCGTACAGCGTGGCGAGTATCTGCAGATGGGGGCTGCCGTCGCGCATCTGGTAGACACGGGCCGGCTCGAGGCACGGGTGCAGGCACCGCTCGCCCTTGCGCCGCAGGTCAGGGCTGGCCAGGAAATCCACGTCCGCCTGCGCGGCGCGGAGCAACCGGCCACGGTGCGTGCCGTGGTACCGGTCGGTGACGAGCGCTCGCGTCAGTTCGAACTCAGGGTCACTCTGCCCGAGGATTTCGCGCTCGTGGGCACCGCCGTCGAGGTTGCGCTCCCCGAAGCGACTGGCGTCGCCACGGCCCTGACGGTGCCGCGCGACGCGTTGGTACTGCGCGAAGCGCACACCTATGTGATGCGCGTGAAGGCCGACAACACGGCCGAGCGCATCGAAGTGCGCGCCGGTGCCGCGCGTGATGCCTTTGTCGAGGTGACGGGTGAGCTGAGTCCCGGCGACAAGGTGATCGTGCGCGGTGCCGAGCGGCTCAGCCCAGGGCAGAGCGTGCGAGTCGTGGAAGGTTGATGGCGTCACTGGACGAGCTTGGCGTGACCGGCACACACCGCTACATTGCTCACTTCGCCTGATCGGAGTGAGCAATGCGTGTCGTGAGTTTCAACGCCAACGGTATCCGGTCGGCGGCCAGCAAAGGGTTCTACGAATGGTTGTCGAGCCACGGGGCCGACATCGTCTGTCTTCAGGAAACCAAGGCCCAGGAACACCAGCTCACCGATACCCTGTTCCGCCCGGCGGGATTTCACAGCTATTACCGCGATGCCACGAGCAAAAAGGGGTACAGCGGTGTCGCGATCTACTCACGAAACAAGCCCGACGAGGTACGTACCGAGATCGGCTGGAAGGACTTCGACGACGAGGGCCGCTACATCGAAGCGCGATACGGCAATCTGAGCGTCGTCTCGCTCTATTTTCCGTCGGGGTCCTCCGGCGACGAACGCCAGGCGTTCAAGTTCAGGTGCATCGAGTGGATTTCGCCGGTGTTCGAGGCATGGCTCCGGAGCGGCCGCGACTACATCATTTGCGGGGACTGGAACATCGTCCACACGCGCAAGGACATCAGGAACTGGAGTTCGAACCAGAAAACGTCGGGCTGCCTGCCGGAAGAACGCGCGTGGCTCGACAGGCTGTTCCTGCAGCATGGCTGGGTCGACAGCTACCGCGCACTCAAGCCTGACGCCGAGGACTACACCTGGTGGTCCAATCGCGGCCAGGCGCGCGCAAACAACGTAGGGTGGCGCATCGATTATCAGGTCGTGACGCCCTCGTTGCGCCGGCGGCTCAAGCACTGCGAAATCCTGCGCGATCCCCGTTTCTCGGATCATGCGCCGTACACGGTGGATTACGCCGCGGAAGGCTCATGAGCGCTGTGGCGCCGGCGTCGCCTGAATCCGCGCTGCGGCGCTTTCGCCGCGCGTTCCTGCAGCCCTCGGCATGGACGATTTGCGTACTCGGCTTTGGCTCTGGACTGCCGTTCCTGCTGGTCGGCGGCACGCTGGGCTACTGGTTCCGCGAAGGCGGAATGACGCTCGGCAGTATCGGGCTCGTCAGCTGGATCTCACTGCTCTATGTCGCCAAGTTCCTCTGGGCGCCACTGCTCGACCGTCGACCACCGCCGCTGCTCGCACGGCTCGGACGCCGACGCGGCTGGCTGCTGTCTGCTCAGCTGAGCGTGGCGCTCGGACTGGCGCTCATGGCGTTCCTGGGGCCGGGTGCGAACCTGACAGTGTTTCTCCTCGTCCTGACATGGACCACCTTCGCCGGGGCCACCCAGGACTGCGTGGTCGATGCGTATCGCATCGAGATCGCACCCGCCGACCAGCAGGGCGCGCTGATCACGACCTACTCGCTGGGCTATCGCATCGGCCTCGTACTGGCCGGGGCGGGTGCGTTGTATTCCGCCGACCTGTTCGGCTGGCCAATGACCTACGTCGTTCTGGCCTCGCTGATGCTGCTGCCGGCGCTGGCGACGCTGACGGCACCTGAGCCGGTGCTGCCGGCGGACTGTGTGCCGACGGTTTCCGTGCGGCCGCGACCCGATGGCGCGGGGGCCGTTCGCGACGCGCTGGTTGCCTACTTTCTGCCGATCATCGAGTTCTTCCGGCGCAACGGAACCCGTCTGGCCCTGATGCTGTTGTTGTTCGTGGGGCTCTATAAACTGCCGGACCAGATCATCGGCGTCATGGCGGGCCCGTTCTACCTGGACATGGGCTTTACGAAGAGCCAGATCGCGACCATCTCAAAGGTCTATGGCGTGTGGCTGGGATTCGCCGGCGCATTGCTCGGTGGCGTCGCGGCGACCTTGCTGGGGGTGCGACGCTCATTGCTGCTTGCCGCACTCGGCGTTGCCTTGTCGAATCTCGCGTTTCTGCTCATGGCAGCCAATCCGGGGCAGCACTGGAGTTTCATCGCGGCGATTTCGGCCGACAACTTCTGCCAGGGATTTGCCGGCAGCGTGCTGGTCGCTTTCATGTCCACGCTCGCCGATGTGCGGTTCAGCGCGACCCAATATGCGCTGCTGGCCTCGCTGGCGAACATGCTGGGCAAAGTTCTGGGCGGTGTGACCGGCTTCTTCGTCGAGGCGTTCGGCTATTCGCTGTTCTTTGCGCTCAGTGCGGCGTCGATAGTCCCGACGTTATGGCTGTACTGGCGGCTGCGCGCTCACATGGCCGGTCCATCGGGCTGAAATTGCGCGCACATGCTGCGACAATCGCCAGGACAGGGGCTGCATCCGACTACGCACGGCGAGGGGCTCAGTGCCAGACATACTCGTACGCCACATCGACGACGCCCTCGCAGACCGCATCAAGGACATCGCGCGCGAACACCAATGGTCGATCAACGAGGCCATCCTGTTTGCGCTGCGGCGCGGTGTGGGTCTGGCTGGCGAGGATACGCGCCGCGAACTGCATGACATCGCCATGCTCTCGGGCACTTGGGAATCGACTGAGACCGCGGCGTTTCGCGCAGCGCTGGAAGCGTTCGAACGCGTCGCTGGCAAGCCGTTGTTCACCGATGATCCGACGTCGGGTCAGGCGCCCGAGTAGATAGCACCAAGTACACGTGGCCCGCGAGCGCCCGTGACCTCGGCGCGGTTTCCGGGCAGCCCCAGCAGACGCTGCCGCGCGAGCCAGGCGAAAGCCATCGCCTCGACATAATCCGGATCGATCCCGTGCGTCGCTGTGCTGACGACCGGCAGCGGAGCCAGCTCGCCACCGAGCACGCGCATGAGCTCCGCATTGTGGACGCCCCCGCCGCAGACGAGTATCTCGCTCGCCAGTGGCGCATCGCGTCGGATGGCTGCGGCGATGCTCTTTGCCGAAAGTGCGAGCAGCGTCGCCTGGACGTCTGCAGGTGCCATCGGACGGGCATGGCCCTGGAGCTGCCGCTTCAGCCAGTCCATGTTGAACACTTCGCGACCGCTGCTCTTCGGGCCGGTCTGCGCGAAATAGGGTTCGTCGAGCATCTGAGCGAGCAAGGCTTCGTCCACACGACCCTGTGCGGCCCAGGTGCCGCCCACGTCACAGCCGATGCCGCGGTTCAGCTGTGACCATGCGTCCATCAGGCAGTTGGCCGGCCCGGTATCGAAGCCGGTAACGGGCTCCGATGGGTCGCGCGGCAGTACCGTGATATTTGCGATGCCACCGAGATTGAGCACGACGCGATGGTGTGCCGGGTCACTGAGCAGTGCGGCATGCAGGCCTGGCACCAGTGGTGCGGCCTGGCCGCCGGCAGCGATGTCGCGGCGCCGGAAGTCGGCGACCGTCATGATTCCCGTGCGCTCGGCGATCACGTTGGGGTCGCCGAGCTGCAGGGTATACGGCGCCGCCAGCGACGGCTTGTGTCGTATCGTCTGGCCATGAGAACCGAGCGCACGTACCGACGCTGGCGCAATGCCTTCGCGCTTCAGCAGGCCGATTGCTGCGTCGGCGAAGGCCCCGCCGAGTTCGACGTCGAGCATGCCGAGCTCGTCGAGGTCGATCTCCGCAGTTACACGCGCGAGCGCGAGCACTCGCGAACGCAAAGCAGCCGGATACGCCGCCGCGCTCGCAGCCACGAGTCTTGGGCAGGGGTCAAACTTGACGAGAGCGACGTCAATGGCGTCCGCGCTCGTTCCGGAGATCAGGCCGACGTAGAGTTCGCTCGTGTCTGCAGCCACCGGTTCAAGGTGCCTGGGCGAGGCGCAGATCTTCGTAGCGCTTGAGCTGCGCAAGCATGGGCTGCGTCAACTGCCTGAATTTTGCGAGTTCGGCGGCCGGTAGCGGCTCGGGTTTCGGCAGCGTCACGGTAAGCGGGTCGCGATGCTGCCCGTTGAGGCGGAACTCGTAGTGTAGATGAGGACCCGTTGCGAGACCGGTGGAGCCAACGTAACCGATCAACTGGCCCTGGCGCACTCGCTGGCCCGCCGAGAGTCCGGACGCAAAGCGCGACATGTGTCCGTACACGGTGCTGTACTGACCACCGTGCTGCAGGATGACGACATTGCCAAAGCCGTTTTTGACGCCGCGGAACTCGACCTTGGCGTCGCCCGCCGCATAAATGGGCGTACCGGTCGGCGCGGCGTAGTCCACACCTTTGTGCGCGCGCATGCGACCAAGCACCGGATGCATGCGCCCCGCGCTGAAGCGCGAGGAAATGCGCGTGAACTCGACCGGCGTGCGCAGGAACGAGGTCTTCAACGGGCGCCCGTCCTCGCTATAGAACGACACGCCGCCCTCGGCGTTCTCGTAGCGGAACGCCGTGAAGCGGCGACCGCCGTTGATGAACGTCGCGCCGAGGATGTCGCCATCGCGCAGCCGCTCACCGTCCCGATAGACATCGTTGTAGATGACCGTGAAGCTGTCGCCCACCCGCAGGTCCTGGGCGAAGTCGATGTCGTAGCCGAAGGCCTGTGCAAGCTTCAGTGTCATCGAATCGGTCATGCCGGCGGCGTCGCCGGCCTCGAACAGCGAACTCTTGATCGTGCCACGCGCGACATGCACGCGGCGTTCGAGCGCGCGTTCGGCGATCTCGCTCTTCACCCCGTCGGCATCAATGCGGAGCACTACGCGCGTGTGATCGTCGCGGTCGAAACGCAGCGCGAGCAGTTTGCCCTCGGGCGACTTGCGAAATCCGAACTCGTCGCCGGGATGGATGCGCCGGAACGCGCCCTCGTCCACCCTCGCATCGACCAGGCGTTGAAGCTCGGTAGGCGACAGACCCTGCTCGTGAAAGATATCGGCCAGCGACTGGCCAGCCCTGACGATGACGATCTTCCAGTCGTCGCCATCCATTCCCGGAACCATGCCTGCGGCGGCGAGACCCGCCAGGGCGCGATCGCCAGCCGACAGCTGGTCTGCGCTCAGTTCGGGCAGCGACAGTGCCAGCGTCGTGATAGAGGGGGTCTCTTCGCGACGCATAGCGTTCGCCCACGTCGGCATGATCATGCCGACGATCACAGTCAGTGCCACCGCCACGCTGGCGAGGACCCAGTGCTCGCGGCGCCACGAGATCGGCGAAACCGACACGTTCTGCGCGAGAGCCCAGGTCTTGCATTTTGAGTAAAACTGGAAATGTTTGCGAAGTGCGCGCCGCCGCAGGGCAAGGCGGCGGTTCGTGCGGCGGCTCGAGTGATGTGCGGCTGGGGAGTCGGTCACGGTCGCATTCCGATCAAACGGCTCGTACCATAGCCAACCGATTCAAACCCCGTCAACGCCAGTAATGGCGCGGGTTTGCGCGCGGTCCAGCGGTTAACGAATAATTAACTGCACCCCTTCGTATTTGAGTGAACCGCAAGCGTCCGGAAGGTTCCTGGCGTGCCCGGTGGGCGGGCGGTATCCAGTGGAGAAATGGAATGACCCAGCTGCACGACGCGCTAGGCCTCATTGGTCGCGGCGCGGAAGAGATCATCAAGCGGGAAGACCTCGAGGCGCGATTGAAGCTCGGTCGACCGCTTCGCATCAAAGCCGGCTTCGATCCGACTGCGCCGGATCTCCATCTGGGCCATACCGTCTTGCTGAACAAGATGCGCCAGTTTCAGGATCTCGGACATCAGGTCATATTCCTGATTGGCGACTTCACCGGCATGATCGGCGATCCCACGGGCAAGAATGCGACACGCAAGCCACTGAGCCGTGCGGACATAGAGGCGAACGCCGCGACTTATGCGGAGCAGGTGTTCAAGGTGCTCGATCGCGAAAGAACCGAAGTCCGCTTCAATTCCGAATGGTTTGGTCAGATGTCGGCTGCAGACATGATCAAGCTTGCTGCCAAGCACACCGTGGCGCGGATGCTCGAGCGTGACGATTTCCAGAAGCGCTACCGCACCGAGCAGGCCATCGCGATCCATGAATTTCTCTACCCCCTGGTGCAGGGTTACGATTCGGTCGCACTCAGGGCTGACGTCGAACTCGGTGGTACCGATCAGAAATTCAACCTGCTGGTGGGGCGCCAGCTCCAGGAGGAGGCGGGCCAGCCGCCGCAGATCGTACTGACGCTGCCGCTGCTGGAGGGCACCGACGGCGTTCAGAAAATGTCGAAGTCGCTCGGCAACTATATCGGCATCAATGAACCGCCGAACGATATTTTCGGCAAAGTCATGCGTCTGTCAGACGACCTGATGTGGCGATACTTCGAGCTACTGTCGTTCGCGAAGTCGCTGGGCGACCTGGAACTCATGCGGGGCGCGGTCGCTGCGGGGCAGGTGAATCCCCGTGACTATAAGATGCAGCTCGCCATTGAGCTCACGGCGCGTTTCCATGGTGCGGTGGCCGCAGAGGCCGCTGTGAAGCACTGGGGCGAGGTCGTACAGGGCGGCGGCGTGCCGACCAACCTGGTCGTCCAGGAAATCGCGGTGCCGGTCGACGGTCTCCGTATTGCGGCCTTGCTCAAGGCCGCCGGCCTGGCCGCGAGCAATTCAGAAGCGTCGCGCAAGATCAACGAGCGTGCAGTCCGCGTCGACGGCGACGTGGTTGATGACGGCGCGCGCGTATTCCACGCGGGCGCAGAGCATCTGTTGCAACTCGGCAAGCGGGGTTTTGCGCGGGTCAGGCTGATGCTGGCTTGAACATCTGCGTAAGGGGCTTGCGCAATCGGAAACTGATGTTAGGATTCGCGCCCCTTCGCTGAGGCGCAGAGCCGGAGCGGGGTGGGGCGGTAGTAGCGGAAGGTTCGGGGTTACCGGTTGGCGGGATTCGAAAAGGGATCGCTGACTGGGGGTTGACGAAAGCCGAACTGAGGTTATGATTCGCGCCCCTTCGCTGAGGCGGTAAGCGGAAGTGGAGGGGGAGTCCTGCGAGAAGACCGAGTTGGCCGTCTGCGATTCGTCGCAGTCACCCAGCGCCGGCTGGGTCCTGAACGAGAACACCGCGGAGTTCGTGCTGGTGCCGCAGATGTTGCCGCTGCGCACACGCCAGTAGTAGCGCGTGTTCGAACTCAGTGCCGGGGTCACGGTGACGTTGGTGCCACCGCCCGCGACGGTCTGCGTGAACACGATGTTCGTGAACCCGGTGTCGGTCGCGAGCTCGACCACGTAATCCTTCGCCTGCGCGGAAGCCGTCCAGCTCAGGGTCGGCGAGAACGAAACGCCGGTGGCGTTGTCGAGCGGCGCGGTCAGGGTCGGCACAGCGGGGGTCGCCGTTGCCACCGTGACATTGAGGTTCGACGTCTTCGTCGTTGCACCGCTGGTGCCGCTGAGCCCGATGGTCTGCAGACCGGCCGCCGCGGTGTTCGCGACGTTCATCGCCATCGTGCTCGAGCCCGGCGGCGTGACCGTCGCCGGTGTGAAGCCGCCGCTGAAGCCGGTCGGCAGCGCGTTGGCAAAGCCCAGGTTGACCGGATTGGTGAAGCCGCTGACGGATCCGACGTTGACCGTGACCGGGGTGAGCGCAACGGTGCCCGAAGCGGTACAGACTTCCTGACTCAGGTTGGTGCCATTGACCGTGAAGGTCGGCGTGCCGCAGGCGTCGAACTTGAACGAACCGATGCGCGTGCCCTTGCTCGAGCTCGGCATGTATTCGCCGGTGAACCAGAAGGTACAGCCGTCGACCGGATCGACGCCGAGCTGGAAGTAGTCACCCCAGCGCTCGTTCGGGTGGTTACCCGTGCCGGCGATCAGCGTGGTTTCCGGCGTGGTCATCGTGCCGAGCGGATCGCTCGACAGGCGGCCGACATAGCCCAGCGCCGGGAACAGCGCCGGCGACTGGCGCACCATCGAATAGGCCATCGCGATATTGCCGGACGAGTCCATGCTGATGCCGGCCATCCAGCGGTCGATGCCATCCTGCGGCGATGCGCTGCCGGCCCAGGTGCCCTCCTGGTACAGCGTCCACGCGTTCGCGATGCCGCCGACACGGCGCAGCTCGAACCAACGAATGCCGCCGGTGTCGTTACCGTCGATGTCGGTGACGAGATTGCCGATCAGCGATTCATAGCTGCCGAAATTGCGGTAAGCGAGACGGTTCATGACCGGTTCGCGCAGCGGATCGAGCTTCTGGCCGCTGGGCTGCGGGAATGCATTGAACGCGGTCAGTCCGTTCAGGTTCGAGCTGAACTCGGCGATCGGAATCGACACCGGACCGGAGAGCACGGTGTTGGCCGGCGTCGTGAAATCGACCGCCAGCTGATACAGCTCGAGGAAGTCCTGGGTCGGATTGTTCGAACCGGCGTTGTGCGACTCGTCGTCGCGGTGGCGCAGGAAGATGCCGCGCGCGCCCGCGGGCGGCGCATCGATACCGTCGTGGTCGGCCGGCGTCGTCATCTGGAAGCCGAAACCGGCGAGGTTAGGAATCGTGACGCGCTGGAACGTCGCGGGCTGGCCCGCGAGCATCTTGGCGCGGTCCATGGCGTAGAGCGGACGCGCGCCGCTGGTGCCGCCTTCGTTCGCACCGACGTAATAAGCGTCGCCCCAGACACCGTATTTCGGGTAGTCGGGGAACGCCGGCATGGTAAAGGTGTACTTGTACCAGGTTACCGTCGGCGCCTCGAGATTGTCAGTGTCGCTGACATAGACGCAGAGCGAACGGCCGGACTGAGTCGAGAACTCGGTCAGCACCCAGCGGCTGGCGAGTTCGTCGAACAGCACGATCGGATCGCCGAGGCCGGACGCACAGGCGCCGGTACCGCCCAGCGACACCATGGAGAAGCTGCGCACGAAGCTGCCATCGGCCTTGCGGTAGATGCGGACTTCGCTGCCGCCGGCGCCATTGACGGACTGCACGAAGTGCGTGGTGCCGACGTCGCCGGTCGGGTCGGGCGGCGAGGCCTGCGACGTGCTGCCTGCGACGTTGATGATCGGCGTCGTGAAGCCGCCGGTGCCGCGGGTCGGTTCAGTGAATTGCAGCGGGACCAGCGGATCGTTCGGGTCGACGGCATTGACCGGCGTCGGTGCCTCGTTCGGCTTGAATTCCCAGTGCTGACGCGGAATCTCGACGAGCGAGTCGCCGGGACGCCAGTCGCGCACGGGCGGCAGGTCAGCCATGTTGACTCGGACGATGTCGGGATAGGACACGCCCAGCGATTCGGCCCCGCGGACAAAGGGCACGCCCTGCTCGTCAACGCCGATCTCCGGTTGATAGTTCGGCTTTTGCGCGAGAGCGGCGCCGGACAACGCCAACGCGAGCGCACAGCAAAGACTGTTGCGTAGCAATTTCACTAGAAACCTCCCGACACTCTATAGAAGAGCCCGCCGCGTGAACGGCAGACTCTGACTGACTTGCCCCAGGGTTGGCCCGCACGGAATGTCCGGCTTGGGACCGGCCGCACGACCGAGTTCGATTCATACCACAGACCGAAGCCCACATGACAGTGGCACATACGCTTATGGACGGACGCCATATCCACGTGTGTTCGGACCCGGCAGCCCGGCCTAGCGCTGGGGTGGCACCTCGATGGGGATCAGGTATATGTCGCCGGTTTCGCTCGTGACTTCCATGTGCTGGCTCGCGCCAGCCCGGCGCAGCTGACCGTGGCGGCGGTCGCCGCTGGCGTCGCGCAGTTCGAGCGGCACGTTGCCCGCGATGGAGCCTCCGGTTTCGACATCGAGTGCAATCTCGCCGTAGAGCGGCACTTCCACGAGGACGTTGCCGCTGCGGCTGTGTACCTTCAATGGCTTGCGCCATTTCGCCTGGGTCGGAAACACGCGCAGCTCACCGCTGTCGGTGGCGGCATCGATCGATCCACCGGCCGCGACGGACAGGCGGCCTTCGCGCGTGCGGGCGCGGACCTCGTTATCGACCCGGCGGACCTGCAGGTCGCCGTAGGTCGTCGTCACGTCGAGATCCGGGCCGGCCGGCAGGAATATGCCGAGGTCGACACGGCCCTTGCGATAGCCATCGACGAGCTTGTCGGTGCCGTGGCGCGCATCCGACGCGTAGCTCACATCAAGGACGGCGGTATCGCCGTCGATGCGCATCTGGATGTCGGGTTTTTCCGGCGTGGCCCCGATCAGTTGCACCACCTCGTACGCGCCGAGGATGCGGCTGTCGATGGACTTGATGCTGACGCTGCCGTGGGGATTGTGAATGCGCACGTGCCTGACGGTCTCGGGAAGGACCAGATCACGCTTGATGCGCTCGATCACGTAGGGCGGCGGCTCGGCAGCCGGCGCCGCGGCGGATCGCGACGGCGTCGTGCCGCAACCGGTGAGTCCGGCGGCAGCGAATCCAAGCAGGAGAGCAACGGCGAATCGGGCACTGTGCATGAGGCGGTCTCGTCTTTGGTGCTGAGCCGCCGACCATACCATCGACCAGCGATGCTGCCGACCCGGGGGCGGCGGCGTGGACGCGGCGCCTGCCCAGCCGTGACAATCTACGTTTCACTGTCACGCTGCCGCCATGTCGCCGAATCGCCCGATCTCCCTGACGCGCTTCCTCATCGAGGAACAGCGCGCCCATCAGCACATCAATGCCGACCTGCGCCTGCTCATCGAGGTCGTGGCGCGCGCCTGCAAGTCCATTTCGATCGCCGTGGGCAAGGGAGACCTTGGCGGACTCCTCGGCGAGGCCGGCAGCGGCAATGTGCAGGGGGAAGCGCAGCAGAAGCTCGACGTGCTGTCGAATGAGATCCTGCTCGAAGCCAACGCCTGGGGCGGCCACCTCGCCGGCTGCGCCTCCGAAGAAATGGACGATCCGCACCCGATTCCCGACGCCTATCCGAAAGGTAACTTCCTGCTCCTGTTCGACCCGCTCGATGGCTCGTCGAACATTGATGTCAACATTTCTGTGGGCACCATCTTCTCGGTGCTGCGCTGCCCCGACGGGGTCACCGAGCCCAAGGTCGAGCATTATTGCCAGCCCGGCGCCACCCAGGTGGCGGCCGGCTACACGGTCTACGGCCCCAGCACGCTGCTCGTGCTGACGCTCGGCCACGGCACGCACGTATTCACGCTGGACCGCGAGCTCGGCAGCTTCACGTTGACGCGGCGCAACGTACAGATTCCGCCGGATACCCGGGAATTCGCGATCAACATGTCGAACCAGCGCCACTGGGACACGCCCATGCAGCACTACATTGCCGATCTGCTGGCCGGCAAGGATGGCCCGCGCGGCAAGGATTTCAACATGCGCTGGGTCGCGTCGATGGTCGCCGACGTGCACCGCATCCTCACCCGCGGCGGCATCTTCATCTATCCCTGGGATCGCAAGGATGCGGCCAAGCCCGGCAAGCTGCGCCTGATGTACGAAGCCAATCCGATGGCGTTCATCGTCGAGCAGGCCGGTGGCCGTGCGACGACGGGACGCGCACGCATTCTCGACGTGCAGCCGACGGCGCTGCATCAGCGCGTGCCGGTATTCCTCGGCTCGCGCAACGAAGTGGAGGTGGCCACCCGCTATCACCTGGACTTTGACGCAGCGCAGTAATCGACGCGTGGATCGGCCACGTCGGGCAGGGTGTCGCAAAGCCGTCGGCATTGCCGGCTAGAATCGGACCTTCAGCTATCAGGAGCAGGCCATGGGTATTCTCGATTTCATCAAGAGCGAACTGCTGGAGATCATCGAGTGGACCGATGATTCGCGCGATACCCTGTCGTACCGCTTTCCGGATGACGATAAGGAAATCAAGAACGGCGCGCAGTTGATCGTGCGCGAATCGCAGCAGGTCCAGTTCGTCGCAGCCGGCAAGTACGCGGACGCCTTCGGCCCCGGCAAGCACACGCTGGCGACCGAGAACATTCCGGTCCTTTCCACCATCCTGGGCTGGAAGTACGGCTTCAATTCGCCGTTCAAGTGCGATGTCTATTTCGTCAACACGCGGCTGTTCACCGGCAATAAATGGGGTACGTCCAACCCGGTGATGATGCGCGACAAGGACTTCGGCGTCGTGCGGCTGCGAGCGTTCGGCACCTACGACTTCCGCATCAGCGACGTACCGAAGTTTCTTCGGGAGGTCGCCGGCACCGACCAGAACTTCCGCCTCGACGAGTTCGCCGACACCATGCGCTCGCGCATCGTCAGTGTGTTCACGGAAGCGCTCGCTACTGCACAGGTGCCCGCACTCGATGTCGCTTCCCGCTATTCGGAACTCGGCGAGGCGCTGCTGCCGATCATCAACCCCGCCATGTCGGCAAAGTATGGTCTGGAGATCACGAGTTTCGTGCTCGAGAATGTCTCGGTGCCGCCCGAAGTCGAGCAGGCCATCGACAAGCGCTCGAGCATGGGCGTCATCGGTAATCTGAATGATTACGTGAAGTATCAGATGGGTGTCGGCATGGGTCAGGGCGGCGAAGGCGCCGCGGCCGCGGCCGCACCGGCGCAGATGGCGATCGGGTTCGGCATGGCGCAGGAACTCATGAAGGGCATGCAGGGCCAGGCCGCGCCCGCAGCGAGCGCTCCCGCCGGCGGCATCGATGTCCTGACGCCGGAACAGGCAGCGCAGGCGCTCGGGGTGTCGGTGGAAGACGTCATGTCCTCGATCGCCGCGGGTGAACTCAAGGCGCGCAAGATCGGCAGCGCCTACCGCATCGCACGCGCCGCCCTGGAAGAGTTCCTGCGCGGCTGACAGCCGACGGCATCCCTGGCGCGCGCGGCACGCCGCGCGCGCTCCGAATCATCGTTCAGATCCCGTCCCCGAGCAGAATGAACAACACGACCGTCGCCAAACATCCTTGCCCGGAATGCGGCGGTGACCTGCAGTGGAATGCGGCCAGGCAAGCGCTGGTCTGCCCGTACTGCGGCACGGTGGCCGCATGGACGCCGGCGCAAGCGGCCGATCCCGGCACTGCCGTGGTCGAACATGACCTGGAAGCCGCGCTGCGAGACCCCGCGATCAGTCGCGATTGGGGCGAGCAGCGCACCGAAGTGCAGTGTCAGAGCTGTCATGCCATTTCGGTTTTCGTCGACGGCCGCGTCGCACAGCGCTGCGACTTCTGCGGATCGCCGTCGATCATCGCGCACGAAGCCCAGAAGGACGCGATAACGCCCCAGAGCCTGCTGCCGTTCAAGATCAGCGACGGTCAGGTACGCGATCTGATCCGACGCTGGTACGGCACGCGCTGGTTCGCGCCCGACAAGCTCAAGCGCGCGGCGCTGACCGACACCCTGCATGGCGTCTATTCGCCGTACTGGACCTTCGATGCGCACGTCGATGCGACGTGGACCGCCGAGGCGGGACACTACTACTACGAAACCCAGACCTACCGCGACGCGCAAGCCAACGTGCGGACACGGCAGGTGCAGCATGTGCGATGGGTACCCGCTTCGGGTCGGCTCGCGCACTTCTTCGACGACGTGCTGGTGCCCGGAACGGTAGGCGTGCAACCCGACCTGCTTGCAGGTGTCGAACCCTTTCCGACGAAGACCGACCTCCAGCCCTATTCACCGGAATTCGTACGCGGCTGGACGGTGGAGCGCTACCAGATCGACCTGCGCAAGGCGTCGGAGCTCAACCTCGCCGATCTGCAGCGACGCGTGCGCGCCCTGTGCAGCGCCCAGGTGCCCGGCGACACGCAGCGCAATCTCGAGGTGGACGCCCATTACCAGGGGCGTACGTTCAAGCACGTGCTCGTGCCAGTCTGGCTCGTCAGCTACACCTACGGGTCGCGCCGCTTCCAGATCGTCGCGAATGGCTATACGGGCAAGATCGCCGGCAAGCACCCGTACAGCTGGGTCAAGATCCTGTTCGCGGTGCTGGCGGCGCTGATCGTCCTCGGCGGCTTCGTCTGGTATTTCGCCAACACGCAGTAAGCAAGCGATGTGCGCGCATACGCTCTTGCGCGCACGCGGGCCCGCATCGATCATCGCCGCTCTGTCTCCACGACGACGGCCTGCCATGCATCCCGATTTCATCGAGGTCTACGACGACGCGCTCGATGCCGATACCTGCGCTGCATTGATCCGCCGTTTCGAGCAGAGCGGGAAAGCCGTGCGCGGGCAGACCGGCGGCGGTGTCGACACGACGCTCAAGAACAGCTGGGACATCTGCATCAGCGACCATCCCGAATGGAATGACGCTGCCATGCGCTTCAACCAGTCGGTGATGGCCTGCTTCAAGGCCTATCTGCGGCAGTTCGCACACGCGGCCCTCGCGCCGCTGCAGCTCAAGATTCCCGACGCCCGCACCGGCCAGCACAGGACGCTCGATGCGCAGGCCGTGGCCGAGCTCGACGATCGCATGCTGACCGCGATCGTCATGAAGGTGTTCCGTCCGGGCACGATCAACATTCAGAAATACATCGCCGACGAGGGCGGCTATCCCTACTGGCACTGCGAGCTGTATCCCAAGATCGCCGACAACGCCGAGACGTTGCATCGGGTCGTGCTCTGGACGATCTACCTCAACGATGGATTCACCGAAGGCGAGACCGAGTTCTACTATCAGCAGCGCAAGATCACGCCGAGGACCGGATCGCTGCTGATCGCGCCGACCGCATTCACTCACACGCATCGCGGCAACATGCCGAAAGGTGGCAACAAGTACATCGCCACCAGCTGGATCCTGTTCAACCGCGCCGAGACGCTGTTCGGAACCGACAAAAAAAGCTGACCAGCGGCGCATCCTCCTTCACGGGGATGCGCCATGTGGTGCGGACAGCAGTCGCGGAGCTACCTCGACGACGTGCGCTTCCTTGCGCGGCTTGCCCCGCCGTAGGCCACAAGGTTCCGTCGCGGCGTCTCGTCAGTTCTGGTGCCGGGCGACGGTCATCAGCCCGAACGTCATCGTCGGATCGGCTGTCTTCGTCGTGGTGCCGGCCGTGACGATGCGCGTACCCGGATACAGTTTCACGCCACCGTTGGCGCTGCTTTCGTAGCCATAGCTGAAATCGGCCCAGCCGCCGCCGAGGTAGCTGCCGTCGAGCACGCCGCTGCTGCGCAGTCGCATGACGAACGCCTTTGCCTTGGCCGGCTCCGTGGCGGCTGGCGGTTCATCGAGATGCTGGCCGACCATGATCGGCCGCTCACGCTCGTCGAGAATCAGATCGGTCACGATTGCGCCACCGCCGCCGAGATCCTGCAGGAAGCGGCCCAGACTGCCGAAACCGGCATCGAGACTGCCGTCGTTCTTCAGGCCCGCAGCAGCCGCATGGCAGTAGCTGAAGCCGGTCGCCGGATCCGGTTCCTTGCAGACGCTGCCCCCGATCACGAACCGGCCGTCCTTGCGCTGCGCAATGCGACGACCGAAATCGTCGCCGCCGAAGTCGATCGAGCTGAATCCGGCGAGGCCGAAGCTCGCATCGGGCGTGCCGTCGAGGCGGTAGCGGGCGGCGACGAAATCATAGGGTTCGCCGGGCTTCGCGCTGCGGCCGGCCGCAACGATTCGCCCATCCGGTTGAAACGTGATCCCCGTGAGTCGATTGCGCGCGCCGGCTCCGGACCACATGCGCGAATAGGCGATGCCGCCACTGCCGAAGCCCGACACGGGCGCCCCGCCGAGAGTGAGCTCGACCACGACGAAGTCGAAATTGCCGGTTACCGGATTGCGCGCACTGGCGGCCATGCCGAGGTAGTTGCCCCACTGAGCAATGTCGAACACGGGATAGATGTTCGCGCCGATCGCGAAGCTCGCCACACCGCCGGCGCCGAACCAGGCCTGCGGAGCTCCGGCGGTATTGAATGCATAGACGTACAGTGTGTCGTCGGCGGCGATCATCTGGTACAGCGTGTCGCGATACATCGTGAGTGCGCTGTACAGCGCGACGTTCGCGGGCGGCGCGGCCGGCGTCACGATGCCGCCGCTGCCGAAGCTGGTATCCAGATTGCCGTCGGGTTTGTACTTGGCCAGCACCGGTCGGGTCACGCCCGCCGTGGTACTCGTGCCGGCGGTATAGACGTAGCCGTAGCGATCGACGACGAGATCGTCGGCACTGGCGTTGTCACCGTAGCTCGTGCGACGGATGCCGCCGTCGCCGAACGTGGGATCGAGATCACCTGGCATGGCGGCCGAAGCGGCCGTCGCGACGCCGGCGAGGGCTAACGCGAACGCGAACAAACGGGCATTCAGGGATTTCATCGGTTTCCTCCGTTGTGAACCGTGTGACTCCAATACGCAATGCGATGCAGTCTGGAGACATTCCCATGCGGCATCCGCGTTCCCTGCGGCAGTCGCTGCGTGCGCCTCTCTCGCTGCCACCCGTGACGGCGTACACACTGGCCGCGGCACGACGGCCTCATGCGCAACCTGCGCCGAAACGACGCGCCGGCTCGCCGAAGCGCGACGGACTGCGACCTGTGGCCTACGTCTTCTCCTGTCGGGCACAGGCATAGTGCCTGCCCGATGCGAAGGCGCCGTTGCGCTCGCATCCACGCACAGTCCAGGGAGCCACCATATGCCTATCGTTTTTTCCGGCGCAGGACGTTTCATCGCAGCCGCCTGCCTGCTATTTGCAACGGTTGCCGAGTCGCGCGACCTCGCACCGGCCGATCGAGCCGTGCTCGAGGGGCTGGTCGTACGCAGCGATGCGGCCTGGAACGAGCGCGATGCCGCCGCGCTCGCTGACCTCTATGCCGGCGATGCGACACTGCGCGTCGGGAGCCGCGAACAAACCCTGATCGGCGCCGCAGCGATCCGCGACTACTTCAGCGAGTCCTTGGCGCGCACGCCGCCGGATCTCAGGCACGAAACCACCCTTATCGGGCTGCACGTGCTCGACGCCGATGTCGTCATCGCCGACACTACCGTCGAACTCATTTCACCGGCCCCGGACGGTTCGCGGCATGTCGTGCGCCGTTTCACCACGCCGACCATCGTGGTGCGCAGCGGAAGGGAATGGAAACTTGGCGCGGTGCGTGCGCAGGTCATCCCCGAGCCTAAACCGGCACGCGGGTGAGGCCTCCCTAACCGAACAGCTCGCCCTGGGGCGACATCGGCCGCGGCGGCACGAACTGGCTGCAGTCGAGGTCGAGGTTGGCGCGTCGGCGGATGCCGTGCTTCCTGCAGGCCAGCGTCAGACGGTTGCGGATCAATTCGGCAAACGGCCCTTCGCCGCGCATGCGGAAGCCGAACCGCGGTTCATTGAGCTCGCCACCCCGGATGTCACGCAGCACATTGAGCACATGCTGTTTGCGTTCGGGGTAGTGCGTTTCCAGCCAGTCTTCCCAGAGCTGCCGGAGCTCCCAGGGCAAGCGGATCACCGTGTAGCCGGCGCTGACTGCGCCGGCCGCGGCAGCCTGCTCGACGATGGCTTCGATCCAGATGTCGGTCAACGCCGGAATGATCGGCGCGACGTTGACGCTGGTCGGAATGCCGGCGGCGGTCAGCGCAGCAATGGTCCGGATGCGCCGGTGTGGAGCGCTGGCACGCGGCTCTAGCCGGCTGCTGAGCGTGTTGTCGAGCGAAGTCACGCTGACGAATACATGCACGAGCCGGCGCCGGGCCATGTCGGTCAGCAGATCGATGTCGCGCTCGACCAGCGCGTTCTTCGTGATGATGGTGCACGGATGGTTGCACGCGTTCAGTACCTCCAGGACCTGTCGCGTGATGCGGTAGCGCTTCTCGATCGGCTGGTAGCAGTCCGTGTTCGCCCCGAGGTTGATCGCGCTGCACTGATAACCGCGCCGCGAAAGATCCCTGCGCAGCACCTCGGCCGCATTGGTTTTCGCAAACAGCTTCGTTTCGAAGTCCAGCCCCGGAGAGAGATTCAGGAACGCATGTGACGGCCGCGCATAGCAATACGCGCAACCGTGCTCGCAGCCGCGGTACGGATTGATCGACGCGTCGAAAGGCACATCGGGCGACGCGTTGGTCGTGACGATCTGGCGCGCCCGTTCTTCGCTGACGGTCGTGCGCGGCGCGGCGGCCGGTTCGCCGTCCTGGTACCAGCCGTCGTCGACGGCTTCCTGTGTGGTGACCTCGAAACGGCCGGCCGGATTGGCACGGCTGCCACGGCCTTTGATGCGATCGGGTCGGTCGAGCGAAGAGGGCATGGTGCGCGAATCTGCAGCGGCGCCGTCTCAGGATCTGCGAATGCGCTAGCTTGCGGTCGCGGCGTCGGGCGGCGCGCTGCGTAGCCGCTGCCAGACACGCCGCAGCGCACGCCAGAGCTTGGGCAGAAGCCATGCTGCCAGCAGCAGGAACGCGGTGAGCAGCACGAGGAACAGCCAGGGATAGTGGTAGACCAGATACAGACCGCCGAGCAGGGTGAGGTCCTCACCGAGACTCGCGCCCCAGTTCGTGAAGGGCTCCGGAGACGTGTTGATCAGGGCGCGCGTACCCGCCTTGGTGAGGTGCGTGCCCGAGGTGATCGCGCCGCCCAGCAGTCCCGCGGCGAGCTGGACTGCGGGAGTCGCGTCGTGAAATACCCCCCAAGCGAGCAGTGCACCGGCCGGAATCCGTACGAAGGTATGCAAGGCGTCCCAGAACGAATCGAACGCCGGAATCTTGTCGGCCAGGAACTCCCCGAGCGCCAGAACGCCGGCGACCCAGAGCACCCAGTCGTCCTGCAGCAAAGCGAGTCCGGGCGGCAACGTGACGACCTCGAAACGCCCGAGCAGGCCGAGCAACAGCACGGCGGCGTAGAGACGGAAACCGCTGGCCCAGGCCAGGCCGGTCGCCAGCGCCGTCGATTGCAGTAGATCCATGACCACCGACCTGCGTTCAACCGTGACGGCGCCGATACTCCCCCCGAACCGGCGGCACATCAAGCGGCGTGGCCGGTGATCGGCTGCCGCGAACACCTACGTTATGATTCGCGGCGCGCGCCGTTGCGCGGGGAGCCGATCGAATGCGTTTCGTCTGGTTGTTGCTGATGCTTGGCGCGATCGTGTTCGCGATCCTCACGCGCCATCCGGGAATACTCGCAGCCTGTCTTTTCGTCGCTTTCGTCAGCGGACTCTTCGCCGTCTTCGCGTTCGCGGCGGCACGCATCGAATCAACGGCACGGCCCGATTCGGCCCTGCTCACTCCCGAGGTTCTGGCCGCCGTGCGCGCGCGGGCCGCGCAGCAGCGCGGACCGGCTCCGCCACCCCAGGCGCAGCAGTCCCTGCCACCGGTGCGCCCTGCCGCCCCGCCGCGCCCGCCACAGTAGCGCCGATCGCTCCGCGGATGGCGCCGAGCCCACGGCCGGCGCCATCCCTGTACCCCGGCTCCGTACCGGAGCGGGCGTTTGCTATTTCTTGACGTCCTGCGTGTGTGTCTTCAACGCGTCGGCAAGTCCCGGCACACCGGCTGTGCCCTCAGGCACGCTGATGCTCGAGCCCGTGAAGTCGTCGCCGATCGGCTGGGCGCGTCCCCCCAGGCACTGGGACAGGAAACCTTCCGCGACCGCATTGAACGCCTTGCTGTTGGCCGGGCGGGCAAAGCCATGGCCTTCGTCCGGAAACAGCACGTAGGTCACCGGAATGTTCTTGGCTTTCATCGCCTTGACGATCTGGTCGCTCTCGTCCTGCTTGACCCGCGGGTCGTTTGCGCCCTGGCCGATCAGAAGCGGTTTTTTTATGGCATCGACGCGCGACAGCGGTGAGCGTTCAGCGAGGAGTTTCTTGCCCTCTTCGGTGCGCGGATCGCCGACACGCTTGGCGAACTGCTCGAAGAACGCGGCCCAGTACGGCGGAATCGTCGCGAGCAGGGTGTTGAGATTCGACGGACCGACGATGTCGACGCCACACTTGAAGGTGTCCGGCGTGAAAGTCAGGCCCACCAGTGTCGCGTAGCCACCATAGCTGCCGCCCATAATGGCCACGTCTTCCTTGCGAGTGACCTTGTTCGTCACGGCCCAGTCGACCGCGTCGATCAGATCATCGTGCATCGTCGTTGCCCACTGGCGATCGGCTGCCGAGATGAACGACTTGCCGAAGCCGGTCGAGCCGCGATAGTTCACGCTGAGCACGGCATAGCCGCGGTTCGCAAGCCACTGGTGCGTGCTGACATAGCCGTAGTCGTCGCGCGCCCACGGACCACCGTGCACGAGCAGCACCAGAGGAGCCGGCTTGTCCGCCTTGCCGTCCTTGCCGGGATCGGCCGACAGCGGCAGGGTCAGGTAGCTGACGAGGGTCAGGCCGTCGCGCGACTTGATCAGCTGTGGCCACTTCGGCACGAGCGGTTTGCCGTCGAGGGCCGGACGTGCCGAGAACAGCTTCTCGACCTTGCCGCCCTTACCGGGATCCCGCGAATAGCGGTAGTAGACCGCGGGCTGTTCCGCAGCGCTGTAAGCGACGATCCAGTGCTTGTCGTCCAGGCTGCGCGAGTTGACGAAGAACGTTCCCGGGCCGATGCCGCGCAGGACCTCGACATCCTTGGCGACCGCCGGGTCCAGCACTTTCCACTCCCGGCGTTCGTAATTGATCGCGACCGCCTGGGCCACGCCGGTCTTCGGGTCGACGATCACGGTATCGCCCACGTCGGCACGCTTGTCCTCGGCCACGATGGTCTTCTTGCCGCTGGCGGTGTCGACGGCGAACAACGCCGCCGTGTCGCGGCCGCGCGAATCGGCGACATACTGGGTCTTGCCGTCGGTGGTGTAGCCCAGCGGCGCCGTCAGCAGGCTGTCCTCGAAGGGGATGTCCCCGACCTTCTTCCAGCCGCCCTTGCCATCGGGCTCCAGCAGATCCTGGCCGCCGTCCGGACGCTGCTTCTGCACCTGACGCACGGTGAGGTTCGGGTCCGTGTAGTAGGCGGCGATTTCCTGCTCGTTTTTGTGCACGAGCTGGCGCGTGCCGTCAGCCAGATTCACCTTGTAGAGGTCGTGCCATTTCGGATCGCGGTCGTTCATGCCGACGAGCACGTGATCCGGGTGCAAGTGGCTGCCCTGCACGAACATGGCGCGGGTCTTCGGATACGGCGTCAGGTCGCGCTTGACGCCGCTGCCGACATCCACCGAGAACAAATGGAAATCTTCGTCGCCACCGGTATCACGCAGATACAGCAGGGTTGCGCTGCGATAGCTCCAGAAATAGTTGCGGATACCGCGCGCCCTGTCGTCGGTGACGGCCTTGGCCTTGGCCGGCGCATCGGCCGGCGCGACCCAGATATTGAGCACGCCGTCCAGCGGCGCGACCCAGCTCAGGTACTTGCCGTCGGGGCTAATCTGTACCGCAAGCTTTTCTGGATTACCGAACAAAGCATCACGGGAAATCAGTTCGACCGTGTCGTTCGACGCGGGGCCGGCGAACACCGGGCCGGCGCAGGCGGCGGCGATCGCCGCAGCGAGAATCAATCGGAATGCGGACATGTTCCTTACGCCTCGTCACTCAGGGGGCCACAGAGTCCACTGCGGGGCGCCGTAATTCAACCGGCCGATGGTCATGCGCTTGGCGCGCGGCCATGCGTGCCCCGTAGAATGGCCGCAACCTGTGGAGGTCCCCATGAGCGACAGCAAGCCGCGTCACGCCGTCTTTGGTCATCCGATCAGCCATTCGCTGTCGCCGGCCATCCATCGCCGGTTCGGGCAGCAGACCGGCATCGAGCTCACCTATGAGGCGATCGACGCACCAGCGGAGACCTTTGCTGCGCAGCTCGATGCATTCCGTCGCAGCGGCGGCGGCGGCGCCAACGTCACCCTGCCGCTCAAGGGGCTCGCGTTCGAGCGCTGCGCGCGGGTTTCCGATTACGCCGCGCGCACGGGCGTAGTGAACACCCTGGAGCCCCTCGACGGCGGCGGCTGGTGCGGGCACAACACCGACGGCGCCGGCCTCGTCGCCGATCTGGCCGAACGCCACCGCCAGGATCTGCGTGGTCGCGACCTGCTCATGCTCGGCGCCGGTGGCGCGGCTCAGGGCGTTGCGTACGCGCTGCTCGATGCCGGCGTCCGTTCGCTGACGATCGCCAACCGCAATGCCGATCGCGCCGACGCCCTCGCCGACCGCATCGGCCAGCCCGGACGCGTCCACGTGCGCTACTGGAGCGATCTGGCCAACGCCGGCAGCTGGGACTTCATCGTCAACGCGACTTCCGCCGGGGTGCAGGGCGCTTCCATTGAACTGCCATTCTCGATCGTCGCACCACGGGCACTCTGCTACGACCTTTCCTACGGCCGCAGCGCGACCACCTTCCTGGCCTGGGCACGCGCCGCGGGCGCGCTGCATGTCTTTGACGGCCTCGGCATGCTCGTCGAACAGGCGGCCGAGGCGTTCGCGATCTGGCACGGCCGGCGGCCCGATACCGATGCCGTCCACGACGAACTCCGTGCACAGCTGGACGCCCCGTGAGCGAACTCGCGTTCGACGCGGTGACCGGCCGCTACGGATGCCGCGCCAGCTGCGGGGCCTGCTGCATCGCGCTGTCGATTTCCTCGCCGATACCGGGCATGCCCGAGGGCAAGCCGGCTGGCGTACCCTGCGTGCAACTCACGGCAGACAACCGCTGTGCGATCTTCACGTCACCGGAACGGCCCGAGGTCTGCGGGCGATTGCGGCCGGAGCCGGCCATGTGCGGAGCGGACCGGGAACACGCCTTGCGCTGGATAGCGGAGCTCGAAGCGTCGACGGTGCCACACGCTTGAGCGGCCCAGTCGGCATTGTTTCAGGATACGCTGAAGCAGAAATTCCGGGCGACCGGCCTGGGACTGGGCAGGCCGAAACGAACACCTCGTCGCTTCTGCCGCGTGCCGGCCGGAGTACGGTAGATAGCGACCGCGTTCAGGTGTAGTCGTTCTTGAGCTCGACGTATTTCTCTGCCGAGTAGTAGAGCCGGCGGATTTCCTCGTCGCTGAGCTTGCGCACGAAGCGCGCCGGATTGCCGAGCCAGAGTTCGCCTTCGCCGACGACCTTGCCCGGAGCAACCACGGCGCCGGCACCGACGAAGCCGTGCCTGCGCACGGTCGCGCCGTCGAGCACGGTCGCGTGCATGCCGATCAGGCAGGCGTCCTCTATCGTGCAGGCATGGATCACAGCGGCATGGCCGATCGTCACGTCGTCGCCGATGTGCGTCGCGAAGCCGCCCGGCGTATAGGGGCCATCGTGAGTCACGTGGACGATGGCGCCGTCCTGCACGTTGGTGCGCGCGCCGACACGGATGCGCTGCACGTCGCCGCGGATCACCGTGCACGGCCAGATCGAGCTGTCGGGGCCGATTTCGACGTCGCCGATCACGACGGCGGCGGGGTCGACATAAGCCGACGCGGCGACGACAGGTTCGATACCGCGGTAAGGACGCAGAGCCATGGTAGTACCGGCAACAGAGTGAGGAGTGGGAGCGTAGCGTGGTGCGTGTGCGGCGGAAACCCAAGGGTGGGCACTGGGAACCGGGCCGCGAGAACCCATCCCCACCCATGCCCTCCCCTTGAAGGGGAGGGTTTTCTCGCCTTTGCTTCTCGACTACCGAGTGCCGATTCCCGGTGCTGCCATCAAACGGGCGTTTACCGAAGCCGAAACCGGACTACCATTGCGCGCATGGACACCGCCATCCGCCCGCCGTCGCTGAACGCCACGCTCGCCGAACTGCGCGACGCCTGGAACGCCCACCGTCCCGACTATGCCCAGCGCATGGACGACCTGGCCCGTCTGCGGGCAGTGTTCAAACGCCGTCTCGACGGACTCATCGACGCCATGAGCGCGGATTTCGGCCGACGTTCGGCGCACGAGTCGCGTCTGACCGACGGCATGACCGTGCTGCACGAGATCGACCTCGTGCGAAGTCATCTGCGCCGCTGGATGCGGCCGCGCGCACGCCAGGTCGACTGGACGTTCCTGCCGGCCAGCGCCGAGATCCGCTATCAGGCGCTCGGCGTGGTCGGGATCATCGCGCCGTGGAACTACCCGGTGAATCTCGCGCTGATTCCGCTCGTCAGCGCGATCGGAGCCGGCAACCACGTGATGCTCAAGCCGTCGGAGTTCACGCCGCGCACGTCCGAGGCACTCGCCGAGCTGCTCGCTGAGGTGTTTCCGGCCGATCGGGTCGCAACCGTGCTCGGGGACGCGGGGGTCGCCGCCGACTTTGCCGCATTGCCGTTCGACCACCTGCTGTTCACGGGCTCGACACCCGTTGGCCGCAAGGTCATGGCCGCAGCCGCACCCAACCTGACGCCGGTCACGCTCGAACTCGGCGGCAAGTCGCCGGCCATCGTCGCGCCGGGCTACCCGATCGCGACCGCCGCGGCCCGCATCGCCGCCGGCAAGCTGCTCAATGCCGGTCAGACCTGCATCGCGCCCGACTACGTGCTGCTGCGGCGCGAGGACCGAGACCCGTTCATCGCTGCATTCCGCGACTATGTCGCGCGTCACTATCCGGGGCTGCGGGAAAACCGCGACTACACCAGCATCATCAACGCGCGCCAGTACACGCGGCTCCAGGCATTGACCGACGAAGCCGCGCGTCGTGGGGCTCAGGTGCTGACGCTGCCCGATGCGGCTGCGCACGACATCGACGCGCGCGTGTTTGCGCCGACGCTGGTGCTCGATGCGCCGGACGACAGCCGCGTCATGCAGGACGAAATCTTCGGGCCGGTCCTGCCCATCGTCACCGTCGAATCGGTGGATGCAGCCATCGACTACATCAACGCGCGGCCACGACCGCTGGCCCTGTATCACTTCGACCACGACCGCAGTCGCACACGACACGTGCTGGAAAGCTGTGTGGCCGGCGGGGTCAGCGTGAACGACTGCATTTACCACAATGCGCAGAGCGAGCTTCCGTTCGGTGGCGTCGGCCCCTCGGGCATGGGCCACTACCATGGCCACCACGGCTTCCTGACGTTTTCCAAGCAACTGCCGGTGTTTCGCCAGGCGCGCTGGAGCTCGCTGTCACTGTTGCGGCCGCCGTACAAAGGACTCGCGGACTTCGTCACGCGCTTCCTGACGCGCTGAGGTCGCGACGGCGCACAGGTCAGCGCGGCATGAGCGTCACGTATCGGTTCGACGACCTGACCATCGACCTCGCGCGCCGTCGCGTGCTGCGCGGCACGATACCGCTGGAACTCGTCGGCCTCACGTTCGACGTGTTTGCGTACCTGCTGGCCCAGGGCGACCGTGTGGTCGGCTTCGACGAGCTGATCGCCTCGGTCTGGGCGCCGGCCGTGGTCGGCGAGGAAACGGTCACACAGCGCATCAAGCTGCTGCGGCAGGCGCTCGGCGACACCGGACGCAATCCGCGCTACGTGCGTTCGGTACGCGGCAGGGGCTATCAGCTCTGCTCAGTGCCGGAGCGCATCGCGATAGCCCCGCAATTGCCGATGCAGGCTGCGTCGTCCCTGCGCGGGCTGCGCTGGCCGCTGCTGCTGACCGCGTTGCCTTTCGTGGCGCTCGGCGTGCTGACCTGGAGCCGCAAGACACCCCCGCCGCTCAGCGAGCGCGACGAACAGCTGCAGCGGGCGCACTACTACGCCGGCATCGGCCAGAAAGACGACGTGGAACGCGCGATCGCGCTGTACGAGCAGCTGCTGTCGCGCGACGCCAGCGACCGGGCGGCGCAGACGGGTCTCAGCTTCGCATACAGCGCCCGCGTATGCCTCTACAACGAAGCACCGTCCTGGGCGGATCGGGCGCAGACACTGGCCGAAGGCGTGTTGGCAGCCGAACCGCGAAACAGTCTGGCCGAAGCAGCGCTCGGCTATGCCTTCGACTGCCGCGGCGCCATGCAGCAGGCGATTGCGCACTATGAACGGGCGGTCGCACTGGATCCGGCGGCGCGCATCGACAGCGCGGCTTCGCTGGCCTATCTGTACATGGTGCGCGGCCGGCTGGCCGACGCGCTGGCGCGCAATCTGGATGTCGAGCGCCGCGCCACGACGAGACCGCGCTATATCGACATCCAGATCGCCCGCAATCTCGAGCTGCTGGGCGAGACACCGGCGGCCGAGCGGCGCTACGCGCGGAGCTTCCGGCTGTATCCGGACAACGTCTATTCGAACGCGGCGTGGCCGCGCTGCCTGTTCCTGCAGGCGCGTTTCGGCGAAGCAGAGGTGGCGCTCGACCAGGCGATGCAGCGCAGCGAGCATCCGGAGCTGTACCTGTTGCAGGCAGAACTCGCCTTGCGGCGCGGCCGGCGCAACGATGCGGCAGCGGCGTATGCCAAGGCAGCCCGCCTGCGGCCCCATGTGAGTTTTGCGCGAACGCTGGCCGTGATTCACGGTGAGTCGCCGCCGGACCCCAGCTGGCTCGAGCAGCGCGCGAAGGCGCTGGATGCCGGCGACCAGCGCGGCGGCTGGCCGGAGAATCAGCTCGAGCTGGCCGTGGTACAGCTTGCGCGTGACGACAAACCCGCGGCTATTGCGGCACTGCGTCGCGCCGTGGAAGACGGCTGGCGGGACCGCGCCTACCTCCAGACCTCAGCACTGTTCCGAGCGCTCGCGGACGAACCGGCCTTCGCTGCCGTGCTCGACGACATCGCGGTCAGCGTCGCGCGCGAACGCGAAGTCGCACGCGACGCAATGGCCGCGGCATCGCACTAGCCCTCGGACGTCGCCGGCAATGCCGCGAGCACATAGTCTCGAAACAGCGCCTGCGAGCGGGGATGCGACTCGCGCTGGTTGTAGCCCGTGCTCGTGACGACCGCGACGAGCGCAAGCTGCGGGGCGACGAAAACGTAGTTCCCGCCATTGCCCGACATGGCCCAGACCCACTCGTTCCTGCCGTGTACCGGAAAGCGGAACCGCCATATCTGATAGCCGTACTCGGTGTCGTCGCGCGGCACGGCACGCGGTGTCAGCATGGCCGCGATCCACGCCGCAGAAATGACTGGCTTGCCGTTCCAGCGTCCCTGGTCGCGCAGCAGCTCGCCGAGCTTTGCGATGTCGCGGGAGCGGTAGCGGGTGCCACCGCCCCCCATGCCGACGCCTTCCGAGGACTGGTTCCACTGCACCTGCGCAATCCCCAGCGGCTGCTCGAGCGCGTCGTGCGCGAAGCGCGCGAGCGGCAGGCCGGTGGCGCGCTCGACCACGGCACCGAGCAGGAACGAGCCGGCAGTGCAGTATGAGAATGCGCGCCCGTAGGGGCTGTCCTTCGGTCGTGTGTTCCACGGCGCATAGCCGCGCAGTGGCAGATTCAACGCGAAAGCGGTCCAGTTCTCGCTGACATACATGCGTTCTTCGTTGCCGCTCGAGAACGCATTTTCGTCATCGCATTCCCAGGCACTGCTCATGGTCAGCAGGTCCTGCAGTGTCATGGCCGCCTTGCGCGGGTCGAGACCACGTGCCCGGACAAGGTCGCGGAAGTAGGGATAGACGCGCGCCTCATCGCCGGAAATCCTGCCGCGATCGACGGCAGCGCCGACGAGCAGCGCGGTTACGGTCTTGGTCGCCGAGCGCATGTCGTTGAGCCGGTCCGGCTCCCCGCCGTTGCCGTAGGTCTCGACAATGAGGCGGCCATGATGCGCGACGAGCACGCTCGTGACGCCGGCATGGCTCTTGTCGGCGAGCGTCGCTGCCAGCTTGTCGAACAGCGTCGTGTCCCAGCCGTTGGCGGCGGCATCGGCGACGGTCCAACCGTCACCGCGATCGGCGGGAGGGGTATAGGCGTGAGCGGCTACAGAAAAAGCGGTGGTCAGCAGCGTGGCAGCGAGGCGCAGCATGGTCGGATCCGGCACGGGAAGTGGACGCAGCCTGCCGAAGCGGCAAATGAAGCGCCGGAAGCGCGAATGAAGAATTCTGAAAGGTCGGCGGCACGTGCTATCGGCACTCGGCACGCACGAGCAGGACGGTGACGGCGACGAGCACGGCGCCGACGAGGAACAGCACGACACGATCAGCGCTCGCGAAGTGGTTGCCGAACCCTGCACTCAGCGTCAGTGTGGCCAGGCAGGCGAGAGCGGCGATCCGGCAGACAGCCCCGATGCGTGCGATCGCCGGTCGTGAGGATTGCCGCAGGAGCAAGTACGCACCGACGGTGAACACGGCGACCACGACGAGCGGGCACCGAGGACGCCCAGGCTCGGATGGATCGTCGTGCGGTCCGACTGGAACAGCACGACTTGGAAAACGGCAAACAGCATGAAACCGATGCCGGCGAGCACGTGGACATAACGCAGGGCACGGCCCTCGCTGGCGACGCGTTCCTGCAAGTCTGTGCGGGATGCGAGCTGCGGGCTAGAGCAAAGGGGTGTCGTCGGCAAGCGCGTCGGTCTGTCCGCCGATTTCCCGCAGCGCGTACTGATAGCCGAGTTCGATCGCCCGCTCGTAAGCCGTCCAGTCGAGCAGTCCGACGCCGTTCACCGGCGGCGCGAGCAGAAGAGTTGCTTTCGCGCGCCGGTCCGCGTTGGCGGCCTTGGAGTTGACCATGCCTGCGCGCAGCAGAATGCTCACCACGCCGGGCCGCCGTGGCTGACCAAGGCGATCGAGCAGCAGGCGCCACCCGTGCGGCGAAGCATGCTCATCCACTCCGGCATGCAGAACGTCGTCGGCGCCGATGTCCACTCCGATCACGTCTCCGACCGACTGCTCGCGCATGACGTCGGTTGGCAGGTTGTTGATGACGGCACCATCGACGAGCACCTGCCCCTGATGAAACACCGGCGGCAGCACCCCCGGAATCGCCGAACTCGCGCGCAGCCAATGCCAGAGCAGCCCGGAGCCATGCGTCACGGCATCGCCGCTGGTCAGGTTTGCGGAGACCGCGAAGTAGGGCAGCGCCAGGTCCTCGATGTGGCGCTCGCCGAAGGCGTCCTGCAGCAGCTCCGATACGCGGCGACCGGCGGTCATCGCCACGAACGGAAACGTGTAGTCCGACAGCGGTCGGCCTGCGACGAAGGCGCGCCGGTAGCGCTCGATCATTTCGTCGTCACTCCAGCCCGCAGCAACACCGGCGCCGATGATCGCGCCGATGCTGGTGCCACCGACGGCGTCGATACGAATACCCGCCTCGCGCAATGCGCGGACCACGCCGATGTGCGCGAACCCGCGGGCACCGCCGCCCGAGAGCACGAGGCCCAGACTGCGGCCCGCGATGAGACGTGCAATGCGCTCGATGTCATCACTGACGCACCAGTGATGCAGGCGCGCGCCCGGGGCGGCCGAAAGCCAGGCCGCGCCCCGGCCCCATCCGATGGTGCCGCGCGCATGCCGCAGTACGAGGTGCCTCGGCCGGTGCTGGGCCTGCTGCGCGGTCAGGCAGGCGCGGTCGGGCCACGGCGATGGCACGGTAGTCGCGTCGGCAAGCAGGATCAGCGCGTCGGCCTGTCGCACGCAGAGTTCACGCCAGCCATCGTTGTCCGCGCCCGCCAGATAGATCACGAAACGGGACGCGGTTTCCTGCGCAGCGAACCAGGCACTGGTCTGCCCGGCCGCCTGACTCGCATCGAGCACGTGGCAAGTGCCATAGCGGCGGAGTACCTGTTCCAGCGCCTGCGCGAACGCCCGCGCATCGATGCCGGGGTCGTGCGGCAGCAGCGCCAGCGTTCGCGGCGACGACACGAGGTCGCCGGTACGCCGCATCAGCAATCGTTCCACCGCGACGCGCGCGGCTTCGAGCATTGCGGTCGGCTGGCGCTTCACGAGTGCATCGAAAGCGGCACGCGAGAGCCGCAACAGTTCGGAATCGCGCAGCGCGCGTATCGTGGCCGAACGGGGCTGATCCACGATGAGACCCAGCTCGCCGACGCTTTCGCCGGCGGCAATCAGGCCTATGCATTGTTCGACATTGCTGTCGCCACTCATTCGGAACGCGCCAAGGCTGCCGGAACGCAGCACGTACAGCGCATCGGAAGGGTCGCCGGTTTCGAACAACGTGGATCCGCCGGGCAGCACGAACCAGTCGAGCACCTGTTCCAGTGCGCCGAGTTCGTCCTCGTCCAGGTGCCGGAACAGGGTCGAGCGACGCAGCAGTTCGCGTACCGTCAGCACCAGCGGGGTTTCAGCGGCATCCATGGGCGCAATGCTACGCCGAGGCCGATGCTTTCCGGGGATCCCCGCGGCATCCGCTTGATTTCCGCGCCCCCGCGCTACACCTTGCCGCATTGCCCAGCGCCGGAAAGCCACGATGGATTCGAACAACCCTTTGCTGCAGGACGGCGAGCTGCCGGTGTTTTCCGCGATCCGGCCAGAGCACGTCGTGCCGGCTGTCGAGCAGATTCTGCAGGAGTACCGTGCCGCGATCGACGCGCTGACTGCGTCGACCGAGGTCCGCGACTTCACCAACACGCTGCTGCCGCAGGAGTCCTGGGACGAACGTCTCGGCCGTGCCTGGGCGCCGGTGTCGCATCTGCATTCGGTGAAGGACAGCGAGGACCTGCGCAAGGCCTACGCGACGGCGCTCGAAGCCATCACGGAGCATTCGACCGATCTCGGCCAGAACCGTGATCTCTACGCCGCCGTCGACGCGGTATCGCGCCGCGAGGATTTCAGCCTGCTGGCACGGCCGGCGCGTACCCTGACGGAGCACGCGCTGCGCGATTTCCGCTTGTCCGGCGTCGCGCTCGAGGAACCCGCCCGCACACGCTTCAAGGTCATCGCGAACGAGCTGTCGCGACTCGCGACGGAGTTCGAGGAAGCCGTACTCGACGCGACCGAAGACTGGAGCGAGCAGCTGACCGACGCCGCATCCCTCGCCGGCGTTCCCGAATCCGGGCGAGCCGTGCTCGCGGCCTATGCGCAGGAGAAGGGACTCGCCGGCTGGCTCGTCACCCTGAAGCAGCCCAGCGTGCAGGCCGTGCTGACCTACGCCGACGACCGCGCCCTGCGCGAGCGCGTCTACACGGCCTATTCGACGCGCGCATCCGACCAGGGTCCGAGTGCGGGCCGTTTCGACAACACCGCACGTATCGAACAGATACTCGCCCTGCGCCACGAAGCGGCGCGGCTGCTCGGCTTCGCGAATGCGGCCGAGGAATCGCTGGCGACCAAGATGGCGACAGCGCCGCAGAAGGTGCTCGATTTCCTGACCGACCTCGTCCGGCGCGCACGCCCGGTCGCGCAGCGCGAGTTCACGGAACTCCGGGAATTCGCAGCCGCGGAGCTCGGTATCGCCGACCTGCAGCCCTGGGACGTGGGCTATGCGTCGGAAAAGCTGCGCGAGCGCCGTTTCCAGCTCAACGAGGAGGAGTTGAAGCCCTACTTCCCGGCGCCGGCGGTGATGGGCGGGCTGTTCGGCATCTGCGAACGCGTGTTCGGCATCCGCTTCGCGCGTCGTGACGGTGTCGACGTCTGGCACGACGATGTCGCTTTCTACGATGTGTTCGACGCCGAGGACCGGCGAATCGCCGGCGCTTACGTCGACCTCTATGCGCGTAGCGGCAAACGCGGCGGCGCCTGGATGGACGTCTGTCGCTCGCGATTCCGTGACGAGGCTGGCCTGCACCGGCCGATTGCCTACCTGACCTGCAATTTTGCGCCGCCGACCGCAACGACGCCGTCGCTGCTGACGCACGACGACGTGCTCACCCTGTTTCACGAGTTCGGCCACGGCCTGCACCACCTGCTGACCGAGATCGATTATCCGAGCATCTCGGGCATCAGCGGTGTGGAATGGGACGCCGTCGAACTGCCGAGCCAGTTCCTCGAGAATTTCGGCTGGCAGCGCGAGACGCTGGACCTGTTCGCTCGCCACTACGAGACCGGCGAACCGCTGCCGCAGGCGCTGTACGAACGCATGCTGGCCGCACGCTATTTCCAGGCGGGCATGTACCTGGTGCGCCAGCTCGAATTCGGCCTGTTCGATTTCCGCCTGCATCTGCACTTCGATCCGGCCCGCGGTGCCCGCACCAACGACGTGCTGCAGCAGGTTCGCGATGAGGTCGCGGTCGTGATTCCGCCAGCGTGGCAGCGGTTCGCACACAGCTTCACGCATATCTTTGCGGGCGGTTATGGTGCCGGCTATTACAGCTATCTCTGGGCCGAGGTGCTGTCAGCCGATGCGTTTTCCCGGTTCGAGGCCGAGGGCATCTTCAATCGTGCAACCGGCGACGCGTTCCGGCGCGAGGTGCTGGCAGTCGGCGGGTCGCGGCCGGCGCTCGAAAGCTTCGTCGCATTCCGTGGACGCGAGCCGGACGCCACGGCGTTGCTGCGCAGCTATGGCCTGCACTGATCCGGCACGAGGTTGCCCGACGGCCTCTCGGCGTGGTGCGACCGCGGACGAAACCGCGGTCGCGGCTGACTGATCCGGCGGCATCCGGCAGCGGGCCACGACGCGACGCGCCCGGGCTCCGATTCCTGGGCCGCCGCCGCGCGCGCTGCTAGACTTCGCGCATGAAAATCGCGACCTGGAACGTCAATTCGCTCACTGTGCGGATGCCGCATCTCAAGCAGTGGCTCGCCGCAGCGCAGCCCGACATCGTCGCGCTGCAGGAAACAAAACTGGAAGATGCAAAATTTCCCGACACTGACATCGCGGCGCTCGGTTATCGTTGTGTGTTTTCGGGACAGAAAACCTACAACGGCGTCGCATTGCTGGCGCGCGAAGCGATGCCGGAGAACATCGTCACCGACGTCAAGGGTCTCGACGATCCGCAACGCCGCATCCTGATTGCGACGGTCGGCGACCTGCGCATCGCCAACCTGTATGTCGTCAATGGACAGGCGGTCGGCAGCGAGAAGTACGCCTACAAGCTCGACTGGCTCGCACGCGTGACCGACCATCTCGCCGAGGAGGCCGCCCGTCATCCGAACCTGATCGTGCTGGGCGACTTCAACATCGCGCCAGAAGACCGCGATGTCCACGATCCGGTCGCGTGGAAGGACCAGATTCTTTGCTCGGAGCCGGAGCGGGAGGCGCTCCGGCGGCTTCTGGGCATCGGCCTTTCGGATACTTACCGCGACTTCCATTCGAACGGTGGCGCTTTCAGCTGGTGGGACTATCGCCAGGCTGCATTTCGCCGCAATCTCGGGCTGCGCATCGACCTCGTCCTCGCGAGCGAAGCGCTGCGGCCCCGCTTCGCCGGGGCGAGCATCGACCTTGAGCCGCGCCGCTGGGAACGCCCGTCGGACCACGCGCCGGCATTGCTGGAAATCACCGCATGACCGAACGTGAAGTCGCCCTGTCGCTTGAAGATCACGAGCTCGACGAGCTCGACCAGTTCCTGCGCGCGCAGGCGCGCGAGAACGAGCCGGACTTGCTGCTCGACGGCGTGCACGGTCTGCTGACGCTGCTCGCCGTCGGCCCCGATCCGGCGCTGCCCGACGAGTGGCTGCCGGAAGTGCTGCATGCGCCGTTTGCGGACGAGGCACAGGGGGAACGCATCCTGTGGCTGCTGGCCAAACTCAACGACTCGATCATCGGCGAGATCGAAGCCGAAACCTACGAACCGATACTCGGCGAAGTGGATCTCGAGGATGGTGGTGTCGCGCTGTCGGCAGCGGGCTGGTGCGAAGGCGTGAGTCGTGCGATCGATCTGCGCGCAAGCGCCTGGGAGTCGCGACTCGCTGAAGATGCACAGCTCATGGAGATGCTCGGACCGGTCATGGCACTCGCTGTCGATGAGGGCGTACTGACCGCAGATGCAGAATTCGAGCGTCTGACCGAACAGGAGTACGACGACTGTCTCGCACACATTCCGCAGGTCGTCGCCCAGGTTGCGCAATACTGGCGCGTGCATCCGGCCAGCGAACGCGAGAAAGCCGGCAGCGGTGCTGCGTCGAGTGAGTTTCGTGAGCCACCGCGCCGCCGTGGAGGCCGGTGGGTGCACTGACGCTTCGCCGGCGGGGCGAGGCGCGCGCGGTATCGCATTGTTGCCGCGGGGCGAGCAGCCTGTTCACGCGGCCGCGCTTGGCTTCCCGCGCGACGACGGCCATGTTGCGGACCTCTCACCATATGTGAAGGAAGCAAGCCATGAGCGCCGACGTCACACCCTCTCGCCGCGTGATCACGACCGTGCGCGGCATGCCGGCCAGCGATGGTGCCGGCGTCAAGCTGAACCGACTGATCGGTCAGCCGGCGCTGGACATGCTCGATCCGTTCCTGATGCTCGACGAGTTCCGTTCCGATCAGGCCAGCGATTATCTCGCCGGTTTTCCGGATCATCCGCACCGGGGCTTCGAGACGGTGACCTATATGCTCGCCGGCAACATGCGCCACGGCGACAACCAGGGCAACAGCGGCAAGTTGCGCGCCGGCAGCGTGCAGTGGATGACCGCGGGCCGCGGTATCGTGCATTCGGAGATGCCCGAGCAGGAAGACGGCCTGATGTGGGGCTTCCAGCTCTGGGTCAACCTGCCGGCCAAGGACAAGATGACGGCACCGCGCTATCAGGACATTGCGCCGGAACAGGTGCCGCGGTGGACTCCCGTCGACGGCGTAGAGCTGCGTCTTCTGACCGGACGCATCGGCGAAACGGAGGGACCGGTCACGGGTATCGCGACGGCGCCGCTCTATGTCGACGTGCATCTCCACACCGACGCACGATGGACAGCGACTGTGCCGGAGGGGCACAACGCCTTCGTCTATGTCTACGAGGGCAGTGTGACTGTCGGCGGCGGGGGATCGGCGCGCATCCTCTCGCGCGGTGAACTCGGTGTGCTCAGCCACGGCGAACGCGTCGAGCTGGCGTCCGGGGGTGCACCCGCGCGGTGCATTCTTGTGGCGGGCAAACCGCTGAACGAGCCGGTCGCCAAATACGGACCGTTCGTGATGAGCACGCCGGAGCAGATCGTGACGGCCATCCGCGACTACCAGAGCGGACGGTTCGTGTAACGCCGGCAGGGATTCCCCCGCGTTTGCGCCGGCTGCGACAGCAGGCCAGATGCCACCAGCGAACCCGCTGGCGGCATCCAGCAACAGATCAGGCGCGTGAGTCAGTCACCCGCCTGCAGCCGGCGTTTGCCGGTACGCCGCCAGGTCAGGGCAGCGGTCCGGTTCCGAGCCGCTGCTCGAAAAAGCGGCGAATCGTATTGAAGACGTGTTTCTTCATGGCTGGTGTCGACATGCCGTGCTTGCCGCCGGGATAGGTCATGAGCTCGAACGGCTTGCCGCGATTCTGCAGCTCGGCCATGAGTTGCGTCGTGTGCGTGAACAGTACGTTGTCGTCTGCCATGCCGTGCATCAGCAGCAGCGGCGACTTCATGCCGTCGAGCCACGGAAGCACGCCACTCTGCGCGTAGCCCTCGGCGTTGCCGGCGGGAGTGCCGAGGTAACGCTCGGTGTAGTGCGTGTCGTAAAGCGCCCAGTCTGTCGGCGGCGCGACGGCCGCGCCCGCCGCCACGACATCGGATGCCTTCGCAAGCATCATGAGCGTCAGGTAACCGCCGTAGCTCCAGCCGAATACCCCCACGCGACCAGGGTCGACCCAGGGCTGCTTTGCCAGCCACTCGATCGCTGCGCGCTGGTCCTCGACCTCGATGGCGCCAAGGCGGCGGTGTATGGGATCTGAGAATGCCCGGCCGCGTCGCGACATGCCGCGGTTGTCGAGTGTGATGACGACATAGCCGTGCTGAGCGAAATACTGGTCCATGAGGTCGCCGATATCGCGCTTGGCGAGCTGCACGGTCGGACCGCCATAGAAGTGCGACAACACGGGATAGCGCTTTGCAGGGTCGAAACCCGACGGCTTGTACAGCCGGTACCAGAGGTCCTGGCCATCGGCGGCTTTTATGCTGCCGAACTCCGGCACGATGTGTGCGTCGCGATGGCCGGCATACGGGTGCTGCTCATCGACCCGGTTCTCGGCGATCCAGGCGAGGTGGCTGCCGTCCGGTTTGCGTACGCTGACTTGTGTCGGCGTGCGCGGGTCGCTCCAGCTGTCGACGAACAGCTTGACGACACCGTCGTCGGCGAAGGTGGCTTCATGCCAGCCGTCTTCAGCGGTGATGCGCCGCGGGTCGGTCGCGGTGCTGCCATCGAGCTTCAGTGCGTAGACTTGCTTGTCGAGTGGATGGTCCCGGTTGGCCGCCACATAGACGAGGCCAGCGGTCTCGTCGACCGCGAGCACCCGGTCGACGCTCCAGCTCCCGGATGAAATAGGGAATTTTTCCTTTCCATCCATTCCATACAAATACAGGTGCTTGTAACCGCTGCGTTCCGACGCCCAGACGAAGCCGCTCTGTTTTGACAGGAAGCGCAGGTCATCGTGGAGATTGATCCACGTCGGGCTGGCTTCGGTCAGCAGCAGCTGCGATTTCATCGTGTCGATGTCGACGAGCACGAGATCCAGGCGGCGCTGGTCTCGCGTCTGCCGCTGGAACGCAACGTGCCTGCCGTCCGGCGTCCAGTTCACGCGCGCCAGATAGATGTCGGTATCGGCCCCCAGATCGATCCAGCGCGTCCGGCCGCCGGACGGCTTGATCAGACCGAGCTGCACCTTGACATTCGGCTGCCCCGCCGCGGGGTAGCGCTGTTCGGTGACATTGGTGCGATCGGGCTGGATCTCGAATCGCTGCACGAGCGGCACGGCGGATTCGTCGTAACGCTCGAACGCGATGAATTCGCTCGTGGGCGACCACCAATAGCCAGTGAAGCGGTTCATTTCTTCCTGGGCGACGAACTCCGCTTCGCCGTTGTGCACCGTGCCCTTGCCGTCGTCGGTCAGTCGCTGCTTGAGATTGGTCTTCAGATCCACGACCCAAAGGTTCTGGCGGCTCACGAAGGACACGTAGCGCCCGTTGGCAGCGACTTGCGCGTCAATGATCTCTGCATCCTTCGGCGTCAGCGAACGAACCGCCTCGCCGGGCGGTGCGGCGAGATCGTAGAGAAACAGCTGTCCGGCCAGCGGAAACAACAGGCGTTGGCCGTCAGGCGCCCAGCGGTAGCTGACGATGCCCTTGAGCCCGGCGATGCGCTGGCGTTCGCGCGTCGCCTGCTCGGCATCCGACAGTGTTTCCTCGGCAGGCTGCAATACCTTGGAATCGACGAGCACGCGCGTCGCGCCATCGGCCAGGTTGTACTCCCAGAGATCCAGCGCGTTCTGGTCATCCGCCTTGCCGCGCAGGAAGGTGACACGCGACCCGTCGGGCGAGATCTTCACGCCACGCGGTGTCGCGCCCAGCACGGCAGGATCATCGAAAATTCGTTCGATCGTCAGTTTCTCGGACATTGCGGGCATCGATACGGCCAGAAGGCCGGCAAGCAGCATCGTACGCATCAGTCACCACTCCCGGGCAAGGGCGGCATTAGAACGGGTTTCGCAACGAGCGTCATGTCGCGATGCGTTGCGCCATGCGCTCATCTCCACGAAACCTCCCCACATCAGCCTGCTAGCATGCGATTTTTGGCTCTGGAATCCATCCGCCATGGCTCTGCGCACCGCTGCCGCCACTGTATTCGCCGCCGGCGCCTTCGCCGCATCCGCGGCGACCCCGAGCAGCCCCGCCGCGTGTGCGGCGATCCAGCCGGATCCCGAGCGCCTCGCCTGCTATGACGCCCTGTATCCACGGCCGGTGGCGCCGGCACCCGTGTCCGGCGTCACGACGGAACAGAAAATGCTCTACGCGCATGAGGGACGTTCCGCCACACGCACGCCGGCGCGCTCGCTGCTGGACAGCCGCTGGGAGCTGGACCCGGATTCGAAGCTCGGCGCATTCAACATACGTGGCTACAAGCCGCTCTATGTACTCCCGTTTTTCCACACGTCGAACATCAACGCCTCACCAAGCAGTCCCGCACCGGATCATGCGGTGGAGCTGCCCGAGCGGCTCAAGGCCGCGGAGATGAAGTTCCAGCTGAGCTTCAAGGGAAAGATTCTCGAGAACCTGACCGGCAGCACGGGGGACCTCTGGCTGGGCTACACGCAGTCTTCTCACTGGCAGGTCGGCAATCCGCAGATTTCGAGGCCGTTTCGCGAAACCAACTACGAGCCCGAACTGATGATGGTGTTCCGCACCGACTACGATGTGTTCGGCTGGGACGGCCGCCTGCTCGGTTTCGGCATCAACCACCAGTCCAACGGCCGCAGCCTTCCGCTGTCGCGCAGCTGGAACCGTGTCATTGCTCAGGTCGGCTTCGAGAATGGTGACTGGACCGTGATGCTGCGCCCGTGGTGGATAGTCAAGGAGTCCTTCGAGAAATCCGACAACCCCGACATCGGCGATTACATGGGTCACGGAGACCTGCAGATCGTCCGTGTCTGGGACGGGCACGAGTTCGCATTGATGCTGCGGCCGAGTCCGAAAGGCGGCGCCGCCCAGTTCGACTGGGCGTTTCCAATCCACAATATGCTTCGTGGACATGTACAACTGTTCAGTGGTTACGGCGAAAGCCTGATCGACTACAACCATCGCGCGACGTACGCGGGCGTGGGGCTGTCATTGCTCGAGTGGTACTGAGCGCGGCGTTACTTGCCGATGCAGAAACTCGAAAAAATCACGCCGAGCAAGTCGTCATTCGTGAACTCGCCGGTCAGTTCGCCCAGGGCGCGCTGGGCATGGCGCAGTTCTTCGGCAGCGAGTTCTCCCGCGCGCTGGTCGAGCAGGGTGAATTCGGCCGCCGCGAAATGAGCCGCGACGCGCTCGAGCGCCACGACGTGACGCGTGCGTGCGCTGAAGGCGCCCTGGCTGCCATCGCCTGCACCGGCCAGCTGCTTGAGTTCGTGACGGAGCAGGTCGAGACCGGCGCCGGTACGCGCGGAAACGTCGATGCGGACGCCGCCGCTGTGGTCGAGCCGCTGCGGTGGCGTGCCCGCCAGATCGATCTTGTTGCAGACCAGAATGCGGGTCTGGCCCGACTGCGCCGGACCGAGCAGGGACAGGTCGTCGGTGATGTGGTCGGCATCAGTCACGAGCAGCGCGACGTCAGCGCGTTCGAGTTCAGTACGTGCGCGGCGTATGCCTTCGCGCTCAACCGGATCCGCAGAATCGCGCAGACCGGCGGTATCGACGAGTGTCAGCAGTATTCCGTCGAGCAGAATGTTTTCGCGCAGCACATCGCGTGTGGTGCCGGCGACCGGAGTCACGATCGCGCGATCATGCGCGGCCAGCGCATTGAGCAGGCTCGATTTGCCAGCATTCGGTCGGCCGACGATGACGACATGCAGGCCATCGGCAAGGCGCACCCCGCGTCGCGTCGCGGCGAGCAGCGATGAGAGTTCGTCGCTGACCGACTCGAGCCGCTTCCGCAGTTCCGGGGTCTCGAGGAAATCAATTTCTTCCTCGGGAAAGTCGATCGCCGCCTCGATGTAAACGCGCAGGTCGACCAGATTCTTCAACAGATGCGCCACGCGCGCGGTGAACTCCCCATCGAGTGAGCGCAGTGCGGCGCGCGCTGCAGTTTCGGATTGGCTCGCAATCAGGTCGGCGATTGCCTCCGCCTGGGCAAGGTCGAGTTTTCCGTTGAGAAAAGCGCGTTCTGAGAATTCGCCTGCGCGCGCCGGTCGCGCCCCGAGCTCGCAGACCCGGCGCAGCAGCAGATCGAGGACGACGGGCGAGCCGTGGGTCTGCAGCTCCACAACGTCTTCACCCGTGAAAGAAGCCGGATGCGGAAACGACAGTAACAAGCCCTTGTCGATGAGCTCGCCCTGGGCGCCACGGAACGCGCAGTAGTGCGCATGGCGGGCGCGGGGCGTGCGGCCAAGCAACGTCGTGGCAATCTCGACCGCAGCGGCTCCGGAGATGCGCAGGATGCCGATGCCACCGGAGCCCGGCGCGGTTGCGATGGCGGCGATGGTTTCGGCGTTGGCAGTCATGACGAGCCTGCGTTCGGAGCGGCGTCCGCGCGGGGCGCCGACGCCGCTCACCATCAGGCCTTGTCCGACGCCTCGATGCGACGCGTGATGATCCACTGCTGCAGCAGCGAAGTCATGCCGTTGACAGTCCAGTAGAGCACCAGACCTGCGGGGAAGAACGCGAACATCACCGAGAACACGACTGGCATGATCTTCATCATGCGTGCCTGTACCGGGTCCATGCCCGTCGTCGGTGTCAGGTACTGGGTTGCGATCATCGTCGCTGCATTGAGGATGGGCAGCACGAAATACGGATCCGGCGCCGTCAGGTTCTGGATCCAAAGGAAGAAGGGTGCCTGACGCAGCTCGACGCTCTCGACCAGGACCCAGTACAGGGCGAAGAACACCGGGATCTGCACCAGCATCGGAAGGCAGCTGCCGAGCGGATTGATCTTCTCCTTCTGGAACAGCTCCATCTGTGCCTGGGCCATCTTCTGGCGGTCGTCGCCGTAGCGGTCCTTCAGCGCCTGGATGCGTGGCTGCAGCTTGCGCATTTTCGCCATCGAACGGTATTGCGCTTCGCTGAGCTTGAAGAAAAGCGCCTTGATCAGCAGTACGAGCAGGATGATCGCGACGCCCCAGTTGCTGGTGAGTTTGTGGAAAAACGCGAGCACGATGTAGAGCAGTTCGGAAATGAAGTCGAGGATGCCGTAGTCGACGGTCTTGGCGAGACCGGGCGCGACATCGTTGAGCGTGCTCTGGAGCTTGGGCCCCACATAGAGACGCACCTCGCTCGTCGCGGTTCCGCCGGGCGGCACGCTCATCGCCGGCCCCATGGTCCGGATCGTGAAACGCGGCTGTGTGTCACCACGCACTTCAGTCGTGTAGGTTTCGTTGGAGTTCGCTGGCGGCAACCACGCCGCGAAGAAGTAGTGCTGCAGCATCGCGACCCAACCGCCGACGACGGGGCGGTTCTGCAGCGGCTCCTTGAGGAACTTGTCGAAGCCGATTTTCTGGAACTTGTCTTCGGGCGAATACCAGGCCGCGCCGGTGAAGCTGTAACTCTGTGGATTGGTGATCGAGCCAAAGAAGCCGTGCGTGGCGGTCGGCGGAATGACGCGCTGCAGCTGGCGGTAGGCGTTGCCTTGCCAGGGGGCGCTGCCGTCATTCTTGATTTCCTGGCGCGTAGCAAGCACGTAGCTGCCGCGCTCGATCACGAATACTTTGCGAACGGACAGACCACTCGATGGGTCGGTCCAGGTGAACGGCACTTCGAGACGGCTTTGTTCCGGCGCGAGCACGTACTGCTCTTGCTGCGTGGTGAAGAGATCCTGGTGGCTCGCGGCCTTGGCAGAGCCAGCTGCGCTCGCGAGACCGGACTGCGCGACAAAATAGTGCTCGGCACTGTCATCGAGCAGACGCACAGGGTGCGTGTAGTCCTTCGGCTGCTGCGGATAGGCAAGCAGGTCTGCGCGGACCACAGTGGCTCCGCGGGTGTCGATCCACAGTTTCAGCACATCGTTGCTGATCTCAACGAGCTGGCCCTTGCCGTCGGGCGTTGCGCCCGGCACGGCAGCCGGCGCGCCGGATGCGGATGTTGCCGTCGCGCTGGGCACTTCGCTGGTTGCTTCTGGGCTGGCTGGGCCGCCGTCAGCCGGCGGAGCCGCAAGCGAGGTTGCGCCGGTGCTGGCGCTCGCGGCAGGCCGCGCGTAGTCCTGCTGCCACTGATTCCAGATCAGATAGGAGACGAGCAGCAGCGCAATCAACAGGATGGAGCGCGGATTATTCATGAGATAGGCAAGGGCTTTCGGTCGGGCAGGGCTCGACGCGGATGGGGACGCAACAAAGATGGATCAAGGCGGATCGACCGTAAGCGGCAAGCCGACCCTGCATTGTGCCGGTCGGTGGTTGCGGCATCAACGCTGCGCGTGCGGCAGTCGACTCCAGAGGAGCTCGAGGTCTGCGAGGAGCTCGTGGCCGGAAACGGTGACGGCCGCACTGCGGGCAATGAGGAGCACATCGACAGCAGCGAGCGTTGCGCGATTGCGGCGAAAGCTTTCGCGGGCGAGCCGCTTGAGACGGTTGCGCTGCACCGCGAGCTTGGAGACACGACGAGACACCGCAAGCCCAAGGCGGGCTGCGGTGTGATCGGTGTTGCGGTATTCAGCGCTGAAATATCGGCTGCCGATGCGCCGGCTGCCTTGGCGCAGGCGGGCGAAATCACCCGGCTTGAGCATCCGCGCGGCGCGCGGGAAGCGGAACGCTCCCATCCGGCCGCAGGTCGGCGATTTCAGACGGCCAGGCGCTTGCGGCCCTTGGCGCGGCGAGCGTTGATGATCTTGCGGCCGTTCTTGGTCTTCATGCGGGCGCGGAAGCCATGGTCGCGGGCGCGCTTGATGCGGCTGGGCTGGTACGTACGCTTCATGGCGTCGTCTCCGGTGAATGGGTGGGAAAAGGGGCGGGAGAATAGTGTCGCGGCT
>BTVG01000011.1:0-153284 GCA_045864815.1 Rhodanobacteraceae bacterium
TCATGACCCGGGGCCTGGACCCCGGCTCCGGCCCCACCGGCGCCGCGGCGCCACGTCCTATCGCGCCTTCGAGCCGGAGCAGCGACGCGGCCGCGGGGTGGGCGCGGCCGCTCGACGGGATCGCCGTAATCAGCGTCGACAGCGGCCCGAAGATGAACAGCACCGAGGAAACCAGCTTCGGTGCCTGCGGCGCAAAACCGTCGATCACGGCGGGCAGCACGAACACGATCATCGCCAGCAGCGCGTAGAAAAAGGTTTGCGAGAAGATCGCGTTGGCGTTGTACAGGCTGGTGGTCCGCACCTTCACGTCGCACAGCTCGCCGCCGACGCCATCGAGCTCATCGAGCAGCGCCTGACGCCGCGCGGCGCTGAGTTTGACCTCCTGCAGCCCTTTGATCATGTCGTTCATCTTGCCGAGGAAGCCGGCCTCCAGCCCCGACGTGCGGGCGGCGAGCTGGCCGAGCTCGTGGGTACGCGCGAGATACAGCACGGCACCGGCGGCAATCACCACGACCACGATCAGAAAGGCCGGCAAGGACACGGTGAACAGATAGGCGCCGGTCATCGCCACCATCAGCGCCGAGTGTGCGGCGGCGACCAGCAGCCCCTGCGATTCGGAAATGACGACCGTATCCTGCGCAATCGACTGCAGGATGCGTCCCTCGCGCAGCTGGCGCAGCGCGAGCAGGTCGGCATGCGCGATGCCGCGCATGAGGCGCTGGCGGATCTGGGCCAGCATGTTCTCGATCGCGCGGGTCGCCACGCCGAACGTGAAGCGCAGCCCGACCACGTAAAGCGCCATCGCCACGAGGAACATGCCGAGCAGCCGCAGATCGCCGGCGCCGGCGGCGGCCGATGCCGTGGCCTGATTGATGATGACCAGGATGCCGGTGTTGGCCGCCGCCGAGATCAGCAGCGCGATGAGCAGGTCGCGCCGGATGTCGCCGGTTTCGCGGGCGAGCAGCGATAGCAGTGTGTGCGGCACCTACGATTCCGCAACCGTCTGCATCGAGGACTGCCCGATCAGGTTTTCGATCTCGTCGAGGATGTCGGCGGCGCTCGGCGCAGGTGCCGGCGGCTCCGGCGGCAGCAGGCTGTCGAGCAGGTAGCGGCCGATCCGGTCCAGCGTCGGATAGTCGAACAACAGCGACGCCGCCAGCTTGCGCCCCAACGCGCGGTTGAGCCGGTTGCGCATCTCGACCGACATCAGGCTGTCGAAACCCTGGTCGGCGAGCGGCTTGTCCGGCGCGATCGTCTCGCCGCGGCCATAGCCCAGCGTCTGGCGCGCGAGGTCCTGCAGGTAGGAACGCATGACGCTCTCCCGCTGCGCCGGCAGCACGGCGGCGAGCTCGGCCAGGATGTCACGTGCGACCGCGTCCTCGGTGGATGCCGTCTTGCCGGTATCGGGCGCGTCGACCACGGCAGCGAACAGTCCGCTGCCCGCGCCGACGCCCAGCGCCCTGCCATAGGCTGCCCAGTCGATCTCCGCCACCACCGCCTGGGTCGGCGATTCGCCGATCAGCCGCATCATCGCGCGCAGACCCCGCGCCGGTGCGAGCGGGCGGATACCCATCGCGGCAAAGCGGTCGTTCTTGAGCGCCGCGGCCATGCCGACCTCGGCCCAGGGTCCCCAGTTGAGGCTGGTCGCGGCCAGCCCGCGCCGGCGGCGCCAGACGGCGAGACCGTCGAGAAACGCGTTGCCGGCGGCATAGGCACCCTGCCCGAGGTTGCCGATGATCGCGGCAACCGACGAAAAGAGCAGGAAGAAATCCAGGTCGAGCGTCTCGGTCGCACGGTGCAGGTGCCATGCGCCGGCCACCTTGGGCGCCAGGACGCGCGCGAGCCGGTCGCGGTCGAGGTCGGCGATCATGCCGTCCTCGAGCAGGCCTGCCGCATGAACCACGCCGGCGAGCGGCGGATCGGACGCGGCAGCGATCATGCGTGCCACGTCGTCCGCCACGGCGACGTCGCCCTCGACGACGGTCACGCGAGCGCCGGCCGCTTCGAGCCCGGCGATCGCCGAGCGCGCTGCTTCGCCGGGCCCCCGCCGACCGCTGAGCACCAGGTGCCGTGCGCCCTCCTCGACCAGCCGCTGCGCGACGCACAGTCCCAGCGCGCCGAGCCCGCCGGTGATCAGATAGTGCGCATCTGCGTGCACGCCGCGGGCGGCGAAGCGGATGCGCCGTGCTTCATCCTCGCGACTGAGCACGATCTTGCCGATGTGGCGCGCCTGAGCCATGAAGCGGAACGCCTGCTCGGCATCGGCCATGGCAAAGACGGTGACCGGCAGCGGCACGAGCCGGCCGGCTGCCACGTCGTCGAGCAGCCGCTCGAACATGGCCACGAGTGTCGGCGGATCTTCCAGCGCAACCGCCGCGAGATCGAACGGACGATAGACCCAGCTCGCATCGCGCGCATGCACGCGCGCTTCGTCCCAGATGCCGATCTTGCCCATTTCGAGGAAGCGCCCGCCGGTTGCGAGCACGCCGAAGCTCTCGGTGATGAAGTCGCCGCTCAGCGAGTTGAGCACCATGTCGACGCCACGGCCGTCGGTCAGCGCGCGCACCCGATCGGCAAATTCGAGGGTGCGCGAACTCATGACGTGCCTGACGCCCATGTCGCGCAGGAACTGCTGCTTCTCGGGGGCGCCGGCCGTGGCGAACACTTCGGCGCCGGCGGCGAGCGCCAGCTGCACCGCGGCCATGCCGACACCGCCGGCCGCGGCATGGATGAGCACCCGGTCGCCGGCCTTGATGCCGCCCAGATGATGGAGCGCGTAACACGCGGTGAGCAGCGCCGCCGGCAGCGCCACGGCGTCGGTCGCGCTCAGCGCCTCGGGCTTGCGCACGACCAGCGCGCGCCGGACCGTCACATGGCTGCCGATGCAGCCCGGCGCCGCGAGTGCGATCACCGGGTCGCCAATCGCCAGCCCCGTGACGTCGGGTCCGACCGCGGTCACGCGGCCCACGGCCTCGAAGCCCAGCAGCCCGGCTTCGCCCGGATACTGGCCAAGCGCGTTGAGCACGTCGCGAAAATTGAGACCGGCCGTGAGGACTTCGATCTCGACCTCGCCGGCGCCCGGCACCCGGCGCGGCAGTCGCTCGAAGCGTAGATCGTCGAGCGTGCGCCGCGGCCCCTTGTCGAGCATGTAGCGCTCGCTGTCGCCCAGCTCCGGAAGCGCCGGAGCCGGCACGGCCGGTACCAGCCGTGCGGCGAAGCACTGACCCTGGCGCCGGATCGCGAGCTGGTCCTCACCCGAGGATTGCATGGCCGCTGCGATGACTGCCGCCGCACCTGCGTCGCTCGGCTTGGCCTCGACGTCGAGCAGCCCTCCCCACAGGTCCGGCATCTCGTTGGCAATCGCGCGGCCCATGCCCCACAGCGCCGCGCCGTCGAGCAAGGGTTCGGCGGTGCCGCTGTCCTCCGGAACCACCGGCTGCACCTGCCGGCTGAGCAGCCACAGGCGCGCCCGCAACGGCATCGTCCCGCTGCTCAGCGACTGGACCGCCGGCAGCAGCGCCGACAGCGTGTCCAGTGTCGCGACCCCGGGGTCTCCGCTTCCGCCGCAGGCGAACAGGACGTTGGCCTGCGCGACGCTGTGCTCGGCCGCCCAGCTCGCGGCGACCTCCGAGAATCGGCCGGGCTCCAGGTCGCTGCGAACCAGTTCCAGGCACGGCACTGCCGACTGCCGCAGCCGTGCGGCTACCGCGCTGCCCCAGCCGTCCCGATCACCCAGCACGATCCAGCCATCCGGAGGACTATCGGGGGCAAGCGTGACCGGCTTCCACTGGATGGACTGGACCAGCGCGGAATCGCCATCGCCCAGTTCCTGATAGAGCGTCGCACGATCGGTTCGCTTGAGCAGGAAGTCGCTGATCGAGAGCACCGGCGCACCGGCGTCGTCGCACACGCGGAGTTGCGCCTTGACGAGTTCGCCCGCGACCTCGACCCGGCTGTGGCACCACAGCGGTTGGTCGAGGCTGCCGTGGATCGCCACCTGCGCCATGTGCAGCGGGATCAGCACACTCTCACCGTCGAGCATGTGTGCGGCATCGCTTTCGCAGGCCGGCAGCACGGTCTGCAACATCGAGTCGATCAGTCCCGGTTCGATCGCGTCCGCGTCGATCGCGTCGACTGCGGCAATCCGGCACAGCGCCTCGCCCGCGCTTTTGGCGATCTCGCGGATGCACCGGAAATGGGGACCCGTGCTGTAGCCGAGCGTTTCGATGAGCGTGTAGAAGTCGGCCGGCGCCATCGTGCCGGAGCAGCGCGCGCGGATCGCCGCCAGATCGAGCGCGTCGGCGGTTGCGGCGGGTGCAGCGATGCGGCCGGCGGAATGCACGGTCCAGACATCGCCCGGCCTGTCGGCCGGCTGGCTCGCCAGGCTGTAGCCGATGCCGTCGCCTTCGATCGCGAGCTGGACGAGGCGCGGCGCCTCGGGTTCGACCACCAGCGGCGCCGTGAATGAGACGTCTTCCAGGCAGGCCCCGCGTCCCGCGGCGGCAAACGCCATCGAGAGATGGGCCGCCGCCGGTGAAATGATCTTGCCGAAGATCTGATGCTCGACGAGGAATGCGGGATTGTCGGCGGTGAACAGCGCCTGATGCAGCACGGCCCCCTTGGGCAGCAGCCGCGAATGAATGCGCTGGCCGAGATAGGGATGTCCGCCGGCAGCCGTGCCTGAGGCGCCGGCACCGCGCCCGGCATCGACGATCGGCGGGCGGTAGTAGCGCTTGCGCTGGAACGGATAGGTCGGGATCGCAGCACGCCCGGCGCGCATCGGCTTGACCACCGCCTTCCAGTCGGGGTCGACGCCCTGGGCGTAGAGCCGCGCAAGACTGTCGAGCATGCTGCGCCGCCCGTCGCCGCCGCGCTGCAGCGACCCAAGGAACTGAAGCCCCTCGCCGTCGACGGATTGCCGCGCGAGCCCCGCGAGTACCGTCGCAGGACCGTATTCGAGGAACACGGTCGCACCGTCGGCGGCCATCGCCTGCGCCGTGGCGGCGAACCGCACCGGCGCCACGATCTGCGTCCCCCAATAGTGCGCGCCGAGTCGGTCCGGTGGCATGCGCGCCGCAGAAACCGTCGAGAAGAACGGCAGCACCGCCACTCCTGCCGGGCGTCCGGCGAGACGCGTGAATTCGTCGACGATCGGGCGCATGAGCTCAGAATGAAACGCATGCGACACGCGCAGGGGCTGCACGCGGATCCCGCTCGCCGCCAGCCGATCGACCAGTTCCGCAACGGCCGGCTCTGGCCCGGACACCACTACATCGTCGGGTGTGTTCACGGCCGCGATCGAGACGCCGCTCCCCGGCACGAGCATCGGCGCAACCACACGCTCGCTCGCGAACACTGCCACCATGGTGCCGCCCGCGGGCAGGCTCTGCATCAGCCGTCCGCGCGCGCAGACCAGGTCGATCGCATCCTCGAAGCCGAGAATGCCCGCCACATGTGCCGCGGCAAATTCACCGATGCTGTGTCCGCAGACGATATCCGGCACCACACCCCAGCTCTCCCAGAGCCGGTACAGCGCCAGCTCGACCGCGAAAATCGCGGGCTGGGCGTGGCCGGTCTGCTGCAGTTCGGCGTCACTCGCATCCGGGCCATACAGCAGCGCCAGCAGCCGCTTGCCGAGCCGGTCGCCGATCGCACCGTCGCAGGCATCGATCGTTGCCCGGAACACCGGCTCGCTGTCGTAAAGGTCGCGGCCCATGCCCGGGTACTGCGAACCCTGGCCCGTGAACAGGCCGGCGATCCGGGGACGTGTCGCGGTATCGCCGGTCGCCAGATGGCGCACCGGCCGGCGCCCGAGGAACGCGGCGATGCCGGTCGCGATCTCCTGGGTGTCGGCGCCGATCACGGCCAACCGGTGCGCATGATGACTGCGCCCCGAAGCCGCCGTGGCGGCAGCATCGGCCAGCCGCGCCTGCGGTTCCGCGAGCCAGTCGCGCCAGCGCGCGGCCAGCTCGTCCAGGCCGTCCGCGGTGCGCGCGGACAGTGGCAGCACCACCGGACCGGGGACGGTCTCGGCGGGTGCAGCCTCGGGCGCCTGCTCCAGGATCACGTGCGCGTTGGTCCCGCTGAAACCGAAGGAGCTCACGCCGGCACGGCGCAGTCCCTCGCCGCCCCACCCCCTGCGCTGGGTGCGGACCTCGAACGGATAGGCGCCCCAGGGGATGTGCGGGCTGGGATTGTCCAGATGCAGATGCGCCGGAATCTCGCCTCGGCGCAGGATCTCGACCACGCGAATGAGCCCGGCGATTCCTGCCGCGGCCTCCAGGTGTCCGATGTTCGACTTGACCGTGCCCAGTACGACGGGTCGGTTGGCGGGTCGGCCGGCCTGGACGCGCCCTATCGCCTCGACTTCGATCGGATCGCCGAGCGAAGTGCCGGTGCCGTGCACCTCGATGTAGCCAATCTCCTCGGGTGCGAGCCCGGCGCGATCCAGAGCCTCGCGAATCACGCGCTCCTGTGCGAGCCCGTTCGGCGCGGTCAGCCCGTTGCTCCGGCCGTCCTGGTTGACGGCCGAACCACGGATCAGCGCGAGGATGCGGTCGCCGTCGGCGCGTGCGTCACTCAGCCGCTTGAGCACGATCACGCCACACCCCTCGCCGCGGCCATAACCGTCCGCCGAGGCGTCGAAGGTCTTGCACAGGCCGTCCGGCGAGATGGTGCCCAGCTTGGAGGAGGCAATGTGGAACACCGGCGAAAGGATCAGGTTCACACCGGCCGCCAGCGCGACATCGGTCTCACCGCTGCGCAGGCTCTGGCAGGCCAGATGCACCGCGACCAGCGATGAACTGCACGCGGTGTCGATCGCCATGCTGGGCCCTTCGAAGCCGAAGGTGTAGGAGATTCGCCCGGCGGCCGGCGCGAGGCAGGTACCGGTGAGCGAATAGCCGTCGATGAGTTCGAGACGGCCCGAATGCCGGTGCGCCTGGGCGTAGTCGTCGCTCGAGATGCCGACGAATACGCCGGTTGGCGTGCCGCGCAGCGAGGCCGGGTCGATGCCGGCATCTTCCAGGGCTTTCCAGGTGAGTTCGAGCAGCAGCCGCTGCTGCGGATCCATCGCCACGGCTTCCTTGACCGAGACGCCGAAGAACGGCGCGTCGAACGCGTCGACAGGGTCATCCAGGAAATGCGCACGCGCCGCATGGGTACGGCCCGGCGCGTCCGCCGAGCGGCTGTAGAAACCGTGCTCCGCCCAGCGATCGGCAGGCACGGCTCGCGCGGTGTCGACCTCCCGGCACAACAGGTCCCATAACCCATCGGCACTGTCCACGCCGCCCGGCAGCCGGCAGCCGATGCCGACGATCGCGACCGGCTCGGCGCGCCGTGCCTCGAGCGCCTCGACGCGCGCCTGGGCCCGCTTGAGCGCGATGAAGGTCTTTTTTAGCGTGTCGGCGGGCTTTTCCGGCTGGTCGTTCATGAGCGATCCACCTCGCGGTCAATGAGTTCGGCGAGTGCTTCGGCAGACAGCCCGTCGAGAAAGTCGAAATCGCTGTCGTCCATGGCGGGTTCTGCGACCGGCACGACGCGGCGCGGCGCAGGCGCATCGCCGCCGAGCAGTCCCGCAATGCGATCGAGCGTCGGATAGTCGTAGATCAGGCCGGCCGGCAGGCTCCGTCCGGTACGCGCCTCGAGCGCGCGGCGCAGCTCGAGTCCGAGCAGCGAGGTGAAGCCCTGCTGGATCAGCGGCGCATCTGCATTGAGCCGCACCGCCGGGGACTGGCCCAGTGTCATGTGTGCCTGCTCGGTCACCAGGGCCAGCCAGGCCGGGCGTGTCAGCGGCAGTGGCGACGGGCTGCCGGTATCCGCCGCGCCGCCGGCCGGCAGCACCGCATCGGGCCAATGGCGTTGCGGATGGAAGGGATGGCCGGGAAGCTCGGTCAGACGGGCGTCGCCGTCGCAAAACAGCCGCCTCCAGTCGATCGCCTCGCCGCCTTCCCAGCGGCGCGCAAGTTCGGCCAGCCGCGCGTCCTGCGCGCCGACCGGCTCGCCGCGCAGCGCGCGTGCGAGCGTGGCGGCATCGTCCCCGATCACGGCGCGCCGGTGTTCGAAGGCCGTGCGCCCGACGCCGAGCGTGAAAGCGACGTCGCGCAGGTCACGCGGTGCGGCTTCCAGCCAGTCGGCCAGCGCGGCGCAGCTTGCCGCCAGCGCCTCCGCGGTCCGCGCCGAGACCGGCAGTATCACCACACCAGCCGCGTCCGCCCGGGGCGGCGGCTCGGGGGCGGCTTCCAGGATCACGTGCGCGTTGGTGCCGCTGAATCCGAACGAGCTCACGCCGGCACGACGGGCGCGCCCGGTCGCGGGCCAGGGCGTCGCGACGGTCGGTACGGCGAGACCCGCGGAATCCCAATCCACGTGAGCCGTCGGCGCCGAGAGACGCGGATGGCCCGGCACCACGCCGTGCCGCAGCGCCAGCACCGTCTTGATCACACCGGCGAGACCGGCGCCGGCCTCGAGATGCCCCACATTGACCTTGACCGATCCGACCAGCAGCGGCGCCGTTCGTTGCGCGCCATAACTCTCGGCGAGCGCGTTGAGTTCGATCGCATCCCCCAGCGGCGTGCCGGTGCCATGGGCCTCGACATAATCGATGTCCGCTGGCACAAGGCCGGCATCCGCCAGGGCCGCGGCGATCACCTGACGCTGCGCCGCGCCGCTGGGTGCAGTCAGGCTCGCGCTGCGCCCATCCTGATTGACGGCCGAACCCCGCAGCAGTGCGACGACACGATTGCCATCACGCAGCGCCGCGGCGAGCGGCTTGAGCACGACCGCACCACAGCCTTCAGCACGGACATAGCCGTTTGCCGCGCCATCGAAGGCACGGCAGACGCCGTCCGCCGACAGCAGGTTGAGCGAGCCCAGGCAACCGAACAGATTGGGGGTGAGCAAGGCATTCACGCCGGCGACCAGTGCGGCCTCGCATTCGCCGCCGAGCACGGCGCGGCGCGCCTGATGCAGCGCGACCAGCGACGAGGAACACGCCGTGTCGATCGCCATGCTCGGTCCGGTGAAGCCGAAACCGTAGGAAAGCCGCCCGGCCGCCGCCGCGAACGACAGGCCGGTCGCCGTAAATGGATCCCTCTGCGGTGCCTCGGGGTTCCACAATCGTGCCCACTGATAATCGGTAGTGCTGATCGCGACGAAGACACCGACCCGCTTGCCGGCAACCGGGTCGATCGCGATTCCGGCATCTTCGAGTGCACGCCAGCTGGTCTCGAGCAGCAGCCGCTGCTGCGGGTCGAGCGCCAGTGCCTCTGCCGGCGACAGGTCGAAGAACATCGCATCGAACGCCTGCGGGTAGGCGCCGTCGACGAAGCCACCCTGCGGCGGCGGCGCCGGAAACCAGCGTCCCGCCGGTGCCGGTCCGATGGCGCAACGGCCGTCGAGGGCCAGCCCCCAGAAGGCCGCGATGTCGGACGCACCGGGATAGTGGCAGGCAAGTCCCACGATGGCGACGGGATCGTCCCGTACGTGCGCCGCAGCCGGTCCCCGCCCAGCCGTTGATTGAGCCTGCGTCATTTTTCCCCGGCGGAATCAGACCAAATCCTGCGTGGCCGGCGGATCATCGCACGTGAAAAATATGTCGCCAAGTATTTTTTACCGGCTATAGCACTAGTAGTGTTTTGACTTTCTCTACCGATGGATGAAACCGGCGAAGGCATCGCCGGACGCCGTTGTCCGGAAACCTGCCCGACGCGATCGCATGACGTTCCTGCACGAGCCGCGCGCCCTGCCACGGGCATGACACAGTGATGACACAGCCGCACCGCCGGATGGCGACACAACGCCCCGCGGGACGGCATACACAACGTTCGGCGTCGAGCCGCGTCAGGGACGGCACCTGCTCCCGGTCCAGCTCGCATGGCGTGTCGCTGCGCGCCAGGCACAGGTCGACGTCTGTCGGGAAGCGGCGCATACCTCGTACCCATGAACGGGGCGTCAAGCGGCGCCGGAGCGTACGCGAATGGTCGATCCCTGGGCAGAATGCGGCGACGGGCCTGCCCATCCTCCCCGCTCAATCGTATTCGCGCGGCACGAACGGCGTTTCGGGCGACTTGGCGCGCTGGCGCGCGATGGTGGCATTGCGGCCACGCAGCAGGCGCAGCTGCCAGCGCTTTTCGACGCGCAGGGCTGAGCGCGGCCGGTGTAGCATCGCGTCGATCACGCGCCTGGCGGCCAGCACGGCGTCCGGCGAACGGGTTTCGATCTCGCTGGCGAGCGTCAGCGCGGCGGCGAGCGGGTCGTCGGCCACGTGGGTCACCAACCCGAGCGCCTGCGCCTGGATACCCGGCATGATGCGCGCCGTGAACAGCAGCTCCCGGGCGACGTCGGGCCGCAACAGGCCGGCGAGGCTGCGGCTCAGGCCCATGTCCGGCACCAGGCCCCAGCGCGCCTCCATGACCGACAGCTGGCTGTCCGCCGTGGCGAACCGGATGTCGGCGGATAAAGCCAGCTGCAGTCCCGCGCCGAAACAGTGGCCATGCATCGCAGCAAGCACCGGCATGGGCAATTGCTGCCAGACCAGGAAGGCCTGCTGGAACAGGCTGCGTCCCGGCTTCAGCAACTGCCACGCGGCCCAGAGACGGTGACGCCGGTCGGCGAGATCGGCCAGGTCGATGCCCGACGAAAACGATTCGCCGGCACCGCACAGGATCACGGCACGCAGTGCGCGGTCCTGGCGCAACTGACGTGCCGTGTCGTGCAGCTCGCGTAGCATCCGGAAACTGATGGCGTTGCGCTTGTCCGGCCGGTTCAGGCGGACGATGGCGATGTCGCCGCGGCGTTCGATCTGTAGGGTATCCATGGCAACAACGCTACCACGACGCCCGCCGTCCTCCGCGGCAGGGTGGCTGCTTCAGGAACGGCCGCGAACCGGGTGCCACGTCGTCTCAGCGGGTTTGCGCCTCGAACCGTGCGGCGAAGATCACGTCGTCGAGATGTTTGAACAACCAGTCGCTGTCGCCGGAAACCTGCGGCGACGTGCGCCAGCCGCTGCCGACTGCCTGGAATGTCAGTACCTTCCCGTCGGCCGACAGTCGGGGATAAAGCCGGGCCCCGTGGCCGGGCGCACCGTCGCCATCGACGCTTTCGAGCCGCAGCGCGCCGTCCGCCAGCCGGTAGCTGTAGACATCATCCAGCTGATCGGTGTCCCGATCCGGCAGCAGCGGCGCGTCGCTCACGAAAGCCAGCATCTCGCCGTCGGCACTGAGGCTCAGCTGGCGGAAGATCGTCAGCGCCTCGTCGCTGAAAACCGTGAGCACTCGACCGGCCGTGCGATCCAGCACGCGCAGCCGCGTGAACGGCGCGTTCGGTAGGCCGACAGGATCGGTGAACGCGATGCGCTGGCCATCGTCGGAAATCGCGATGAGTTCACGCGAATCGCCGGTCGCCCGCACGAGCGACTCGCCGGTCTGTGGATCGCGAAGTCGCTCGAAGGTGCCCTGCAGGTTGTCGCGCAGAAACAGGTCCATGCTGCCGTCCGTGTCGTTGGCGACGAGGCCGTTCGCGGCGGTGATCAGCGCCGCATACCGGCCGTTGCGCGACAGTCCGGTGCGCAGCCGCACCGGCGCGTCCAGCGGCTGGTTCTGTGCATCGACGTCGATCCGCGTCAGCAGCCCCGTGTCGGCGTCGTGCAGGAACAGGCGCGGCGTTCCCGGCCTGAGACCGTCCGGCGAGTACAGCACCACGAACAGCGCGTAGCGACCGTCGGCGGACAGCGTCGCCTGCATCGTACTCGTGAACGTGCCGACGACCGCGGGATCGTCGAGGCGCACGGCAGCACCGTTCGCATCGACACGCCACAGATCCCAGGGCGAGCTGGGCGGCGGTGCGTTGAATCCGATCGTGCTGTACAGCGGTTCGCGCCGGACGAGGAATCTGCTGCCGTCGGTGGAGGCACCCGCCAGCATCAGATAGGTCGGCCAGGGTGGAAAGGGCTGCAGCGCATCCAGCGCGATGTCGACGGTCTGCCCACTGCGGCGATCGACGCGGAACAGCGCCGGGCGGCGCGACGGGCCGATGTTGTCGGCGCCGCTCGCGTAGACGACAGAGAAGCCATCGCCGAGCACGTATGCGCCGCCAGCATCGCGAATGGATTGCGCCGATGTGGTCGCGCCGGAAATGCGCGCGCTTGCGTGCGTCGTGCTCAGACGTATCGCCTCGTTCGCATCGATCGCATAGACGTCCGCACGCCGATTGTCGTCGTTCGTCGCGAGACTCTCCTGCGTGGACAGCACCGTATAGAAGCCGTTGCCGCTGAGCGACGGTTTGTCATACCACGCATCGCCGGTTGCGGCGGCGACGTGCGTGGTCGTCGCGGTGAGGCGGTCACGCCGGAATATCTGATGGCCCTGCGGGCTGGCCGCAAGGTCCGACGCGGTGGAGCCGAATACCACGTAGCGGCCATCGCGAGACAGGATGGCATCGACGCTCCCTGCGTTGCCGGCCGAGCCTGACGCGGTGATGCTGACGAGTTCGGCCTGGCGTGTCGTACGATCGAACACGTAGACGTCCCGGTTGTCGTTGCCGTCGCCCGGCAGCAGCGCTTCGTAGGTTTCGAACGTCACGAAACGCGCGTCCGCGGAAACGCTCGTGCGCACCGGCATCGGCCCCACGGGTGGATTCGCGATGCGATCGGTCAGCCCCTGCGCGATGTCGCGCACGAATACGCCACACGCACTCGGGCTGCCCGACAGCGGCCGCGTGACGAAGCTCGCGCGCTGGCCATCGCCCGACAGTGCGGTCGAGTCGTCGTCGACCACACCGGGCAGCGGCTGGCCGGCACTGTCGACGCTGAGCAGCGTGAACGTGCCGCTGTCCTGAGACCACAGGTACGCATCGGTAACCAGGTCGGTGTCGGCTGCGGACAGTTGCGCGTCGGTCGTGAACGCGACGCGGCTGCCGTCATACGACGGCGCCGTCGCGTAGATCGTCGGCGTTCCCGCATCGGGTGACGGCAGCGGTGCCGTCAGTTGCTGCGTCGCGCCGCTGGCCCGGTCGACGCGATACAGGTGCCGGCCGCTGGGCGCCGGATCCACGAGATCAGTCGCGTCGGACACGAAGAAGATCCAGCGCCCGTCACCGGAAATCGTCGCCTCGAAGCTCGACCCGTTCGGTTCGCCGCCGTCGGCACGTCGCGTCACGCGGGTGAGCTCACCGGTCAGCGTGTCTTTTACGAACACATCCGCGCGATCGCCGTGATCGTCGGCGGACAGGTTGTTCGCCGCACTGACGAAAACGACGTAGCGCGCGTCGTCCGACGCCGCGAAGCGGCTGGTGCTCGCATCGCGATTGCCCTGCTGCCCCAGCACCGACGGCGGGGCATAGTTCAGCACATAGAGCTCGGTCGCACCGGCAGGAGCTGCAGCAATCAGCGGCAGCAGCAGACCGAGTCCTCGCCGACCTGCGCGAAATGTACGATTGCGGTCCATCGTCGTTCCCTCGTCGCCGCGGCTGCGGCATCACGCTGCGGTAGACGCTGCCGGTCCGTGCATCCCCCCAATGCAACCAACGTCCATGGCGGTGTCAGTGGCGTGCAGCCGCTCAATGATTGCCCCAACGGACGCGCTCCGCAGCCGCCTGAGGCGCTCACGGCGCCGGGGTGGATACCAGTTCCAGAGCGAGCGTCTGTCGGGACTGATCGGGAACGTGCTGCAGCTGGCCCGCATGGAACGGCGCGAACTGCATCTGGATCTGAAGCCGGTGCGCGTCGCGACCCTGCTCGACCTGCTGCGCCCGACACTGGCCAGCCAGATCGAGCGTAGCGGCTTCGTCGTCCGCGATGCGCTGGACACGGAACTCGCCCGACGCGAACTGCGCGTCGATACCAATGCGTTACTGCAAATCCTGATCAACCTCTTCGACGCCGACGTGCTGCAGCGTCAGCCTGGGGCAGAGTTCGTGGTGCGGTTGCCGGTGGTCGGGTGAGGAGATCGGCCAGCGTCTTTACTGCAAGGTCGGCACCTCGCGTTTCCTTGAGATGTCGCTTCATCGGAGGCGCAGACTCGGTGCAACGTCTTGCGTGTTCGCAACGGTTTCTGTCGCAGGACCAACGCGGGAAAGGATCTGTGCCCGTCGCCTGAGAAACGCCGTGCATCCAGCCAAGCAACAGCGGCGAGAGCTTCATATCGTCGCGCGACGGAGCCTTCAAGCACCAACCCAGCCTCCATTATTCAGACCGCGTTCGCCGACTCGCTGGCGGCCGGCTGCCGCCGCAGTAGACTATGACCGTTGCCGACAGGAGCCCGCCGTGCCGTCGATCCGCAACCTCGCCCCGTATGCCCTCGCCTTCGTTCCCCTGGTGCTGCAGCCGGTGGCTGCATTCGCTGTCGCCGCCGGTGTTACAGCGTGGATGGCGGCCGCGTTTCCGCTGCTGTTCCTGTTCGTGATCGTGCCACTCGCCGATGGGTTGCTGGGGCGTGATCGCCACAATCCGACGCCTGACGAGGCCATGACGCTGGAGGGCAGTTACGCGTTCCGGCTGCTCACCTGGCTCATCGTGCCGGCGTGGCTGCTGCATCTGGTCTGGTCGCTCGGCTACGCGGCCACGCAGGATTTGCCGGCACCGGCGGGCGTGCTCTGGGTGGTCTCGCTCGGCGTGATTGGCGGCGTGACGGCGATCACCACGGCACATGAGCTGATTCACAAGGCAGGCCGCTTCGAACCGCTGCTGGGCGGCCTTCTGCTGTCGAGCGTGAACTACGCCGGCTTCAAGATCGAACACATCCGCGGTCATCACGTGCATGTGTCGACGCCGCTGGATACCTCCTCGGCACGGCTCGGCCAGTCGGTCTATGACTTTCTGCCGCGGGCACTGATCGGCAATCCGGCCCGGGCGTGGCAGCTCGAGGTGCACCGGCTGCGCGAACGCGGTCATTCCGCCTGGCATTGGCGCAACGAGCTGCTGCGCTGGTATGGGCTCAGCCTGCTCGCTGCCCTGTTGCTCGGGATGGCCTGGGGAACAGCCGCGGTACTGATGTTCGTGCTGCAGGGCCTGGTCGCCGCGACGACACTGGAAATCATCAACTATGTCGAGCACTACGGCCTGGAACGCCGGCTGCTGCCGGACGGCCGCTACGAGCGCGTGACGCACCTGCACTCGTGGAACGCCGCGCAGTGGCTCACCAACAGCATGCTGTTCCAGCTGCAGCGGCATGCGGATCATCACGCGCGACCGCGGCGCCGCTATCAGACGCTCGAACACCATGAGGACAGCCCGCAGCTGCCGGCAGGCTATGCCGGCATGTTCCTGCTGGCGCTGGTTCCACCGTTGTGGCGCCGCACGGTGGATCCGCTCGTGCATGCGTGGCGCCGAAACGTCGTGTCGTAGACGCGATCGTGGCAGCCGCAGCTGCCACGATGGTCAGCGGCGTGAAAGCGCCCGCATCGGTCACGCCGTCCGGTTGCGCGCCTGACTCGGGCGCTGCATCCGCACGCGGCTACTAAAAGCCGCCCCAGAAGATGCGGTCGGTCGATCCGAGCACATAAACCACACCCGCCTGCGCATCCGTCGCCGCGGCGCCCATCGCTAGGGTGCCGCCAGCGCAGGCGTTCCGGCACAGCGCGGCCAAGGTACCGAAGTCGCGGCCGTTGGCGTTGCCGACCAGCAGTTCGCCATTGCCGCGCTGCTGCACCAGCACGGCAAGGTCGACGACGCCGGATGCACTGGCCAGATCGAACAGGATGGCGACACGCCCGGGGCCCAGCGGCGTGCTGTCGGTGGTTTGCGGTGCGGCAACGGCGAGGTCGGCACGCCCGTCGCGGTTGACGTCGGCCTGCCCGGTGAGCACCGATCCGGTCTTGTCCCCGCCCGCGGCGCCCTGGATGCGCCAGCCGTCGGCCGGCGCCAGCTCGCCGAGCTGCCGCGACGGCCCGAAGTCGGTGCTGCCCTTCACGATGAACACTTCGCCCGAAAACCGCCGGTCGTTCGGGCTCGCATCGGGATCGGCAATGACCAGTTCGTCGCGTCCGTCGCCCGTGCGATCGCGCAGGAAGCCGACTGCGCTGCCGGCGGAATCGGCGACGCTCAGGCTGTAGAACGGCCCCACGAACCGCGTGCCGTCGGCGCCGGCCAGGGCGCCGAGGCTGATCACCGCGCCCGGGTTGGAACGGCCATGGACCAGATAGGCGCCGCCGACCGAGCGCTGCTGCCCGTCGAGCATGCCGAAGGAGCCGACCAGCAGGTCGGCGATGCCGTCGCCGTTGCTGTCGCCGTCCATCGCCACGGCCACACCGGAGAGATTGAACGATTCGGGCTCCTGCAACCGGGTGCCGGACAGACCGTCGAGTTGCGTCATGACCAGCGAAGCGGACGGTGCCGCCGTGCCGAAGACCACGTAGGCCTCGCCATTCAGTCCCGCACCGAACGGTGCCGCGAGGGCCACGTCGGGCCGCGGGTCGCCATTGAAGCTGCCGCCACCCGCAACGACCGTGCCGAATCCATCGCCGACACCGGCGCCGGTAAGTGTCATGCCCTGGCTACCCAGCGCGTCCAGATCGATGGTCACGCCCCCGGCTCGACCGAATACGATCCACGCCCTGCCCGGCTGGCTCGCGTCGAACCGGCCGATGCCGCTGCCGACGATGACGTCGTCGCGGCCATCGCCGTTGAAATCGCCGACACCGGCGACGGCCAGGCCGATCGCCGCACCGGACGTGCTGGCGGAACCCGTGAGGATCACGCCGCTCGCTGCCGTCAGTTCGCTCAGCGCCTGGCTGGGCAGTCCGACGGACGTTCCGTAGAGCACGTAAGCGGCGCCCACGTTCGCCACGGCCCCACGCGCGGTACCCGGCGCGCCGACGATGACGTCGGCGAAGCCATCGCCGTTGAAATCCCCTGCACCGCCGACCGAGGCGCCCAGCTGTGCGCTCGCACCCGCGTCATCGACGCGGCTCGCCAGTTGCGGCACGAGGCTTTCGATATCCGTTGCGTGCGCCGTCGAAATGCCGAGCGCGAGCAGCGACAGCACGAGCCCCTGGGACAGAAACCGCTGCCGGAACATCACGGCGGCGAGGCGGGTGGCCGGAAACCGCGGGCCGCGGCGGCTCGGCCGCCTCACGGTTCGAAACCGTCGGCGAAGACGCGATCGACGGCGAACACGGTCGCTGCACCCGGCGGCCCCTGGTTGCCGGCCAGGTCGCGCTGGCGCGCCGTGACGTCGTGAGTGCCGTTGCTCAGCACCAGCGCGCAGGACCATTGTCCGCTCGCGTCGGCCACCGTAGCGCATGACGGGTCGCCATCGACGTACGTCTCTATGCTGGCATGCGCTTCGCCCGTGCCCTGCAACAGCACCGTGGGCGGGACCGTGCCGGCCGGCGTCAGGATGACCGGCGCGAACGGCGTGGTGCGATCGACTTGTACCGGCAGCGTTGCGCCGACCGGGCTGTCCAACCCGCCGCGACTGACCCGCACCGCCAGCGTGTGGTCTCCCTCGGTCACGGCCGCGACGGCGATCTTGTACCCGTCGACGGCGCAGGTAGCAGGGGCGCCGACCGGGTTGCCGTCCAGCACGACCTGAACCCCGTCGCCTTCGGTGCACGCGCCACGCACGAGCAGCGGATCGGCACGCGTAATGCCATCAGTGGACGAACTGCCGGTGTCGCTGCCCGGCGCAAGCACCGGTGCAGCGGGTGCGGCGGGCCGCACGGCCGTCCACGCGTGGAATGCGCTGCCCCGATTGCCGGCGGTGTCGAACTGCTGCAGGTCGAGCCGATGCGCGCCCTCCGCCAGCCCGGCGAACGCCAGCGGACTGGTGCACGTCGCAAACACGGCGGAATCGAGGCTGCAGTCGACGGGCTGCCCGTTTTCTGCGGTGAACGCGAACGCGGCGTCGCCGCCCACGGTCACCGCCGCGGGTGCCGACGTGACGAGCACACTGGGCGCAACGGTGTCGATCACGACGGTGACCGCGGCCGAATCCGCCGACACCACCGGGCCCGCCTGCGCCCGGGCTGCCGCACTATGGGCGCCGTCGGCCAATGCCACGTTCGACGGAATCTCGTAGCTTCCCGCGACACACGGCGCGCTGCCGGACGCCAGCGTGTCCACCAGCAGCGTGACGGTCGACGCGTCGGTGCAGCTGCCGACGAAGCGCGGCTGTGCGATACGCGTGATGCCGTCGGTCGTGCTGCTGCCGGAATCATCGACGCTGGCGATGCGCGGGATGCCCGGGGCCGCCAGGGTTTCCGCCGGCAATTCCACCGCTCCGAGATCGCAGCGCGCGCCGGCAACGCGCGCGAAACCCGCGCCGCGCTGGTCCGTGGCCAACGCCTGCCCGCGATAGTCGGCGCAGCCGGCCGGGTCGCCGGCGTCGCGCACCGGACTGGTGCCGGCAGGCAGCAGCGTCTGGGTCGTGCCGCCATTGTTGGCCAACGGTGACGACAACACCGGATCCGTTCCGACCAGATTCGCGCCGCCCGTGAAGCTGCACCCGCCGCCGGCTTCCAGCAGCGTGTAGTCCATCGTCGTGTTCGTCCCGGTACCGCTGCAGTCGTCGGGAATCGCAGCCGATGTACGCGTGTTGTCCGCCAGCACGCTATTGCGCACGACGACGCGGCTGCCGCTGTCGATGCGAAGCCCGGCACCGTTGGCGGAGCTGCCGCTGCTCATGGCCGCCGTATTGCCGGCCAGGGTCACGTTGTAGAGCGCCACGTTGCCGGTGGCGGTCAGATACAGGCCACCGCCGTGGTAACCCGTCGCGTTACCGCTCACCGTGCTGTTCATCATGCGCAGGCGCGCGGTCGACTTGATGCCACCCCCGCCGGAAAAGCTGCTCGGCGCCTGGTTGTTGGCGATCGTGGACCCGATGATCTCGATGGTCGTGTCGCCGCCGGCGAGTGTCGGTCCCAGCGTCAGTCCGCCGCCGGTGCTGTTGGCATAGTTGCCGATGAATTCCGACTCGCGCAGCGTGCCGCGCCCGATCAGGGCCAGGGCACCGCCGTTGAGCTGAGAACGGCTCTGGCTGATGCGGACACGCTCGAGCGCGACGTAGTCGTTGGTCAGCAGCGCACTGCTGTTCGTGCTGTAGGCGCGGATACCGCCACCGTCGCCGAAGAACGAGGGCCCGCCGCCGTTGACGATGGACAGGTCCGCAATCGTCGCCGTGACCTTGCCGGTGGAGCCGCCGGAAACGTACGGATCGATGTCGAACGCGCGGTCGCGGTTCGCCGCGTCGATCACCGTGGCGTTCATGCCCGCGCCATAGACCCCCATGCCGACCTTGATGTCGAAGTCGCCGCCGGCATTGGCGTCATCGCCGCTGCTGCCGAGGCTGATGACATAGGTGCCGGCCGGTATCACGACCGCACCCGGGGTGGTATTGGACGACTTGATGGCCGCACGCAGGCTGCAGTCGCCGGGCGCACAGGCGGCCTGGGCCGGGCTGGGGTCATCCGTGCGCGTGACGGTGTAAATCGGGGCTGCGCTGGCTCCGAACACGAGAGTTCCGCCAGTGTTGACCGTTCCGTGCGCCGTGATTTCGATCCAGTAGGTCGTCTCAGGCGCCAGGCGCAACCCGGCGATGCGCGACTGGACCTGAAGCACGCCGTCGTCGTTGCAGCCGCCGGTCACCTGCTCGAAATTGCCGGGCGCACCGCGATACACCTGGATGACGGTGTCGTAGCTGCTGCCGGCGGTCGACAGGTTGAGGTACTCGGTGGCCGCACCCGTGGCGTAGCGATACCAGACCGACGACCGGCCCTGGCTGTCAGCCGCACCGACGAAACACACCGAAACCGGGTCCGTCGGTTCCGTCGTGGCCGTGCTCGTGGAATCGCTGTCGCTGTACGGCAGGCTGGTGATGACGCGCGCATTGGCCCAGTCGTCATGCGACTGGGCCGCGACGGGCAGCGACAGGCTGCCGGCGACCAGGAACAGCCCTATCGCGCAGCGCGCGCTCGTGGACAGTGTCATGCAGTAATCCCCCCGTGAATGCGCACACCGCGCGGACAAGCCCGCGATCACGCAGCAGACTCAGGCGTGACCGGCCATTCAGCCTGCACGGCGGGCCACGTCGCGGCCTGACGAAACGCTCATCGGGTGCTGACGGTCCGCTAGACTTGCCCTCGTCAGCCGCATGGCTGGCCATCGTCAGCACATGCCTGCACTGCTTCGTCCATGCCTTATCACTATCGCTTTGCCGGCTTCGAGCTCGACCCACCGTCACGCGCGCTGCTCTCTGCCGGGACCCCGGTCGCCATCGAACCCAAAGTCTTCGACGTGCTGAGCTACCTGGTGGAACACCGGGAGCGCGCGGTCGGCAGAGACGAGCTCATCGCTGCGGTCTGGGGTCGCGTCGATGTCGCCGACGCGACGCTGCAGCAGGCCATATCGCGGCTGCGCCGGGTTCTGCACGACACGCCAGAAACCCCTTTCGTGCGGACCGTTCCCCGGCACGGCTACCAGTGGGTCGCCCCGACCCGGCGTTTGCAGGGTGCTGCCGAGGACGCGCCGTCCGAAACCGCGCCCACGCCATCGGACTCGGCCGGTGACCCGCCAGAATTGATAACGCCACCGGCCAGCCCCGGCCCGCGGCGCCGGTTCATCGTCGCGGTGCTGGCAGCAATCCTCGGCATTGCCATCGCGCTGGGTCTCGGCGTGTTTCAGCGATTGCGCGACCCGGCCGACGCGACACCGCCGGAGCCCGCCGCGACCCGCGCTGCCGCGACGACGACGCGCGAAACGGCTGGCGAGCTGGGGCAGGACTGTGCTCCGGCCTGGCCGGCCGGTGACTGCATAGACCATCTGACGAAGGCCCTGTCCGGCACCTCGACGGACCGCGCCGGGCGCGCACGGCTGCTGCTGCAGCGTGCCCAGCAGCATCTGCGGACGGCGAACACGGCGGCGGCAGCAGCGGATCTCGACGACGCCGACGCGCACCTCGACGGCGCGTCGCACCCTGGCCTCGCGGCCCGTGCGCTCTACCTGCGGCACCGGCTGGCCACGCTTGGCGCTCGCCCGGACGACGCTCTGGCGTTCGGCCAGCGCGCGCTCGCGATCTACCGGGAACTCGGCGCCAGCGATGCGCATGCCGAACTCCTGCACAGCCTGGGCTCGGCGGCCGGTCGGCAGGGCGAGCTGGAGCGCGCGCTGGCCTGGCTGGACGCCGCACGCACGATGTTCGAACAGGTCGACAACGCCGAAAGCACGTCGCGCGTGCTCGCCACGACCGCCTACACCTTGAGCCAGCTGGGCCGTTTCAAGGAGTCGCTGGAGGTCGCCCGGCAAGCCCTGACCCACGCGAAGACGCATGGCTCTGCAGAAGCCATCCGCGACGCACTCATCGCCGTCGCCTGGGCCTCGATCCAGAATGGCCGGCTCAGTGATGCGCGCGAAGCGGTCCACGAAGCCCTTCGCATGCTGCCGGCCGACGGCAATCCCCAGCAGGCGGTGTCGCTGCGGGCGCTGCTGGGCTTCATCGACGCCGCCGGCGGGCGCTTCCAGGAAGCGCTCGACGCCTGGAACGAAGCGTTGGCGCACACCTCGGGAGCGCCACAGAACGCCTCGATTGCCGGGCTGCGTCTCGCCGTGGTCTATGCGGCGCTGAACCTCGGCGACCGGCAGCGTGCGCAGGCGCAGTCCGACCAGTTGCAGGCCATGGCCGGCACTGCCCCCGAGTTCCGGCAATCGGCGCTCCATGCCACCGCCCTGCTCGCGCTCGCGGATGGCGACGACGACACCGCTGCGCAGCGGTTCGCGGAAGTCTGGTCGGCGGCTCGCGACAGCGGAAGTCTCAACCAGCAGATGCTGGCGGACTACGCCGACGTGCTGCTGCGACGCGGCGACCTGGACACCCTCGAAACCCTGCTGGGTGAACCGTCGTTGCCCGCCCGCGAGGGCCACCTCTATTTCCTGGTCCAGGCACGCTACCTCGCACACCGCGGCCGCCACACCGACGCGCTGGCCGCCTTCGATCAGGCGCGGGCCCTGGCCGGTGAACGCTATACCCGCTGGCTCGACGTCGCGCGACGTGAGGTCATGGCGATCGCCAGCGCGCGCTGATGCCCGGCGAGCGTCCGGCCCCTCAGAGGGCAGTTGGCGTTTCGTCGGCGTTTCGTCAGGCCGGCGCCGCGCCACTCTGCGATGCTGCCTCGAACGTTTCCGGAGTGCAGCGCCGATGGGTTCCTGCCGTATTGCATGTCTGACGATTTTCCCCGTCCTGTGCTGGAGCGTTGCCGCGGCCGGAACCGCGGTCGCCGAGACCGCACCGCTATCCACCGAGCAACAGGGCCAGATCCAGGAAGTGGTCCACTGGCTGTCCGGCTCGTTCGGCAACCGTCTGCAGGCGGCACGCGACGCGGCGTTCGCCGACGTCGTGATGCACCTGCGCCCGATCTGGACAGAGCGCGCCTCGGGACCCTGGCTGTATGTCGAACAGGCCGCAGCCGCCACGCCGGCGCAGCCCTACCGCCAGCGCATCTACCACATCCACTGGTCAGGCGCGGGACCGGTGAGCGACGTCTACACCCTGCCGGGAGATCCCGCGGCCTACGTCGGTGGCTGGCGTGACGATGCCGTCTTCACAACGCTGAAGCCGGACGACCTGCGCCGGAAGGAAGGCTGCAGCCTGCACCTGACGCGATCATCCGACGGCAGCTACCGCGGTTCGACCGTCGGGCGCGACTGCGCGAGCGAACGGCAGGGCGCGAACTACGCGACCTCGGAAGTCACGCTGAACGCGGCTTCCCTCACGTCCTGGGACAGGGGCTTCACCACGGACGGCGTACAGCCGTGGGGCCCCGCAGCCGGCCCCTACCGCTTCGATCGACTGCCCCACGAGTAGCACGCCGGTCGACGCTGCCACCACCCACGCCTACGCCCGCGGACGTCGCGGGCATGCCATGCCGCTTCTCCGCCCCACTGCAGCCGAGGTCTCCCGATGACCATGACCGCGCTACTCGACATCCTTCTTGCCGGCAGCCTCCTCGCCTCCGCGGGCGCGTCGTCGCCGCGCGTGTTCTATGCCGGCGGCGCGGGCGCCGAACGATTCACCGACACCCTCGCCCTGTCGGACGGCACGTTGCTGATTGCCGGCAGCGCGAATTCGCTGGACTGGCTACCACCCGAGGTGCCGCGGACGCAGCTCGATGCGACTGGCATCGTTTCCGCGTCGCCCGGCAACGTCGGATTCGTGCTGCACGTGTCGGCCGATCTCGGCCAGATTCTGGACGTCGTGCATTTTCCGGCGGGTACCGCGCGCGATGTGTTCCGCCTGCGCGGTACCGCCCGTCCGGATCAGCCGACCGGCCAGATTTACCTGTCGGGAACGCGCGACGGCCCCTCGCCGGGCTATTTCATCGCGCGGCTGAACAACAATTGGATCGGTGGCCGGCCGACCGGCGTAGCCTGGGTCCACAACGCCGATGCTGCCGCGGGTTCGTCGTTCCAGTTGTTGCAGCCCTGGGATGTCGGCGGCGCGCGCAGGACCACATGCTGCAGAACGTCGACACGGCCCGTGAGGCGCAGAAGCGCGCCGAGGCGCAGCAGGCAAAGCTGCAGAAGCGCGTGGACACCTTGCAGGCCGATATCATGGAACTGCGTGTGAAACATGCCGAGCAGGGCCGAGAGCTGAAACTGCAGCGCAAACGAGAGGCCGCCTCGAGCGAAGCGCTTCAACGCTCGCGTGACGAGAGCCAGCGTCTGGCAATCGATCTCGCTAGCGCCAATGGTCAGCTATCCGCGGCTGCAAGCCAGATCGCCGCGGCCGAGGATCGCGCCCGCGCCGCGGAGGCGCGCTTCGATCACGCGCTCGCCGAGGCACAAGCGCGAACGCCTGACACCGCACTGGCTGACCAGACCACGCCGCAGAAACAGCTGATTTTACTCGAAGGGGCGCTAGAAAAAGCGAAGGCCCGTGTATGCTAGTTACTCGTCTCATGACTCGGCCGAACGGTATGAAATTGGGCTTTTCAGAAGATCAGGTTCATAACCACATTTTCGCTCGCGGAATTGAAGCGCTTGTCGTGGACTCGCAGGAATTGGTGGACGCGCTGTCCCAGGGCAATGCACCGATCCGCATGGACGAAAATGACTTTGACGAGAGCGAATTCGAATTGTGGAGGATTATCAAGCAGCGAGTACTTGAAAGAATAAACCGCATCCACGGCAGCGTACGCTATGGCACCTTTGTCGGAAGCAAAGTCAAGCTTCCGACTGACAATACCCGTGCCATGGAGTTGGATTTGCTAGGCATGCATGAAGATGGCTTATTCGTGCTTGAGCTGAAAGTCGACAAATCGTCCGAAAGAAATGCCTTCTCTGAGCTTCTTGCCTATAGCAACTATATAGCGCAGATGTTCGCGATGTCTGGCCCACAGGATATAACGAACGTACTTGTTGCACCGATGGATGCAAAAATCACGCGGCATGCATTCTTGTATGACCTCGTGATTTCCAATCGAAACGTAATAGCCTACAAGCCGATATTGACTGACGGTACGCTAGAAAGTCTCAATCTGCAGGCTTACGTTCCTTCTGACGAAGATTTCAAATACTTCGCCAACCGTCTGCTGTCACATGATGCGATGGGTTGCGTGTTTGCGTCCTTCGATGACTTGGATCAGTGGTACGACAGTCGCGAAGTGGATTCCGGCGTCAATGACTATACGAAGACCCACCTGGATGCACTTAGTAGCTATGCAGCACAACTGATGGAAGCGGAGCAACTCCACGGCTTCGTTTTCATCCGCAAGCCCTGGGCGGAGATTCCTCGTTTTTACCGAAACAGCTTGGTGCTCTGCGCAATCAATCCCTTCTTTGTCGCTGATCCAGAGCGAGCCGAGGCATTGATCAGCCAGTTGAACGAGACGGACGTGGACATCTTCTTGGAGACGCCGAGGTTTGCATTTGATGGTCGCCTCCTGCGGCTAGCCAAGAAAGCAATTTCAGGCAGCTTAGCTCACGGGCAAGATTGTGAGCTACAAACACCATTGTGGGCGGCGATCGTTCAATCGCCGATCGAGGTAGTACATACGCACAATTTTGGCTTTCGCCCCACTGGAATTTTTCGTGAAGCGTACGTCAGCTATCTAGAACAACTCTATGAACGAGTGGCGGCCGGCGATGACGAGGATGTATCAAAAATCAAAGCGATTGAAGTCAACAACTGGCTCCGTGCCTGGATGTTTATGGAGATGTGTGGTTTCCAGCGAGGTGATGACGGAAACACGCCGGATGACGAGGAATTCGAATCAGATCACATTGACCCCGGTGACATCGCTGCGCCGGACTCTATCCCTCCGTCAACCGCGCCCCGCGCGTAGCACCTGGTATGGAGCGGCGACGTCCTAACTTTCACCGAATCTAGCCTAGCGACGACTTCATCTGAAGGGGCGCCCAAAAAGGGAAGGCCCGCGTCAGCGGGCCTTCTTATGCGGACCTCTTGGCTATCCCGACACATGGGTCGAGGCCCCGAAGGGTGGGGTCAACGCTCGGCTTGCGCCCATCCGCTTATACGCTGACGTGGCAATCGTACTGGACTGTCGTCGCTCGCGCAGCGCCAGCTGTTCGAGAAATTTTATCCGGCAACTTCATGAATAGATGATGGTTTTCGGATTCTGTGGGGCATTTTTACACGTACCTCGGCCGAACCCCATCTTCCACAACGGGTTCCAGCCCTGACGCACGCCGCCGGAACGCGCCCGCCGTGCAGTGCAGTGCAGTGGAGGCTGTCAGTTGGCCGGCTTCACCCGCGCTGACGCGTTGTAGCCTTCGACGCGCAGCCACCATTGGCCGAACGAACCGCGCGCAATCGTGACGGCGGGACGGTCGAGTGCACGCGTGACCAGCGAACTGTCATCACTCACGCGCCAGTGCTGGCCGTTCTCGAGGATCAACGTGGTGCCGGGGCGCCAGCCCTTGAACGCGCCGGCGATGCGGCTGGCCACGCGCGTGTCGCTCGCGTTGGACGCGGCTTCCGCGCGTCGCTTGCGCGCCGGCTCCGCCGCGTCGACCACAGCCGCCGAGGGGGTTTCGGAAGCCGGGGTCAGCGCCCGGAGCTCGTCGGCATGTTCGATCATGAAGCGTTCCAGCACCGCGATTTCCGCCGGCGTGGCGCGGTGCAGTCCGGCCTCGCGGAACTGGGGTCCCATGAGCGCTTCGAGTCGGGACGTCGCCGTGTCGGCAACGGCGCTACCGGCCAATACCAGCACCACCAGCATCAGGCCTGCGGAAGTTCGGATCTGGGCGCGACGCATGAGTTCGTCCTTCGTGGACCGCAGGGTTGCGGCGTGCGGATTCTTGCGTGTCATCGCGTGTGCGCCAAGTCGGTCGCAGCACGCATGCATGCGCGATTGCGGATGCCTGCTGCAGCCGCAGCAATCCGCTCGTCGCGACGGGCGCCGTCTCAGGGTGCGCTACAGCGCCCTGTCACCATTGGCCGGTCTGATGCGACGCGTTTCCGTGCGTCGCGCCGACGCCCCATCACGCCTCACGGAGGGAACACCGCATGAAGAAACTGATCGCGCTTTGCGTGGCCGCTGCGGCCGCAGGTACTGGCTCGTCCCATGCGGCGACCTACGTGGACCTGTTCATCAGCAACGCACGGGATCACGCCTTCAATGGCGATCTGTTCTATGTCACCAGCGGTAGCCAGCTACATCGCTACGACCTTTCCCGTTGCCATCACTACGCCCCGCTGCACCTGGGTCAGCAACTGTGGGGCGTCGATGCGTCAGCCGACGGGCGTTACGTGGCAGTGGCGAACGGCGGCCTTGTCGACGGCAATGTCCGCGTGTTCCTGTTCGACCGGTTCGGTCAGCGCGCGCCGCGCGTCATTGCCTATCCTGCCGCATTCGGCGAAAGCGGCAGCTACATGGTCTCGTGGGAGGGCAACTCGAACCTGCTGATCAGCGGTTCCTACGCGGGCTCGGGCTGGACGCCGCTGCGACGCTACGACGTGGCCACCGGCACGCTCACGCAGGTGCGCTCGGTGCGCCAGAACACCATGCTCGCGGCGAGCGGCAATGGCCAGGCAACGGCGCTGGCCGAGTCGAACATCAGCAGCGGCCCGGTGCACGTGCTGGACGCCGCCGCCGGCAGTGTCGGCGCATCGGCGAATACGAGCTGGTTCGTGTTCGAGGTCGCCGCGAACAGCGATGCGAGCCGCCTGGTCGTACCGACCTACAGCGGTGCATTCGTCTACCAGCGCCAGGGTAGCAGCCTGTCCCTGAGCGGAACGATCGGCGCGTATGCACACGATGGCCCGGTTGCCGCCGCCTTCTCGCCCGACGACAGCCGCATCGTCACGGCGAGCTACGCCCGGACCGCGGACCCCACGCGGCAAGGCATCCTGCTGTATGACGCGCAGACGCTGGAGCGGATAACGACCATCGATCCCTACCCGTTCGAGTGGGTCGGAAACCACGCCCTCGGTGCCGGCCGCCTGACGCTGTCGCGCGACGGCAACTGGCTGGCCGCGACGCTCCCGGACCGCGTACGGCTGTACGACGTGCACGGCGAACTCGGCGACCCGGATAGCGCACCCTCAGGCTGCACCGCTCCCGTGCCCTCTTTCGACGACTACGCGGCTGAACGCGCGCTGCAGCAGCAGGTCGACCGCGCCGCACCGCGCGCGGTGGATGCGCAAGGCCGCTTCGTCGAGGGAACCACGGAATAGGCAACGTACCCCCCGCGCCACGCGACGGCGGTGTCTGCTGCCGTCGCGTTCGCCGTTGCGACAGCGCCATTCCCCCGCGACTGCCTTTGAGCCGCAACGCGAATTCTCTATGATCGGTGCATCCTTGCCGGTCCGCTGCCAGCAACGGAATTCGCCCTTTGCCGCCGTTGTCCGCATGAAGCGACCGTTACCCGATACTGGCTTGCGCGCCGCAATCGCAGTGGACCGAAACCTTCAGTGAACCTTCCCCGTTCCCGCCGCTGGCCTGCAGCCGTTGATCAGGGACGTGCGTGGCCAGCAATCCGGCGAGATCGCGTCATCGACCCCGCTGCCCGTGCGCGTCGTCGCGATGACTGAGTCCGTGTGCGCGAAGGAGCCGGCACCGCGCACCCGCACGGCGACGTACGTGGATCGGACGGCGGCTGCACTCGCCGGGCTGCTGTTCCTCATCGCGAGCGTGCGCTTCGGTGGTTCGGTAGCCGGTGACGAGCTCGATCCCTCGTGGACCATGGTGCTGCGCTGGGCGAGCATGCAGGGTCTGCGCTGGGGCAGCGACATCGCGTTCACCTACGGCCCGCTCGGTTACCTTTCGCCCTACAACGCCTGTGACCCGGGATTCTACGGCTCTTTCGTCGCAGCGCAGATCGCGCTCGCTGGCGCGGCCGCCTTTCTTTTCGCGAATGCGTGGTTCGCGCAGCGCTGGCCGGAACGCGTCGTTCTTGCGGCTGCGGCCGTTCTCGCCGCGCCGCTGCTCGCCGCCGACCCGGTGTGGCTGGCCATGCCGGCGCTCGCGCTCATCGGCATGCACGCGCACGCCGTTGCGGGGCGCGGGCGCGCGCTGTGGCTGCTGCTCGTGGTCGCGGCGCTGTACCTGTCCACCATCCTGCTGATCAAGATGAGTGGTCTGCTGCTCATCGTGACCTGCTGGCTCGCGGGCATCGTCGTGCTGCTGCATGCGCGACGCAGGCGCCACGCCGTCGCGTGGCTGGTGCTGGTGCCCGGCTGCGCGCTGTCACTCTGGCTCTCGGGCGGTCAGCGCCTGGGCGACCTGCTTCCGTTCGTCGCGACGGTATTCGAAATTTCACGCGGCTATACCGCCGCGATGGGCAGTTTTCCGCCGCTCCACTATGACCTCTACGGTCTGGCCGTGTTTGCTGGCAGCGTCGTCGCCGCGCTGGCGGCGGCATGGCGCGCGCGTCGCGACCTCGCCCGCCTCGCGTGCATCGCGCTGTGTGGCCTCACGGTCTTCGTCGCGTGGCGTGCGGGCTTCACGCGCGCCGACACGCATGTCGTGATCTTCGTCCTGACGGTCTGGCTCGTGCTGCCGCTACTGACATCGGTGACGCCGGCGATGAAGCGTCGGTCGCGCGCGGCGATCCTCGTCCTGGCCGTGGCCGCCGTGCCGATCGCCGACCGCGCCTTCAACCCTGGCGACGGACATCGGCACGGCGATCTGGCGGTCGCCAGCCTGCACACGCTGCGCAGCAATCTCGAACTGCTGGCGAATCCGCTCACGTACCGGCCCACGCTGATGGCGACGCTGGATCGCGAACGTGTCCGGCTCGACCTGCCGCAGACGCGCGCTGCCGTCGGCACGCGCAGCGTGGACCTGGTCGGCACGCAGCAGGGCGTGGTGCTGTTCAATCGCCTCGCGTACCGGCCAGCACCGGTGTTCCAGGGTTACGGCGCGTACACGCCGCAGCTGCAGCACCGGAACGCTGCCGCCTACAGTGGTCCGGAGCGCACGGAATTCGTGCTGCTGGCCTATTCACCGATCGACGACAACCTGCCCACGAGCGAGAACGCGCTGGCCTTCACGACCTTGTACCGGAATTACCATCCGGTACTCGTGGAGAAACGCTATCTGTTGCTGGAAAAGAACAGCCAATCCATGCCGCCGCAGGCGCCGGTCGAGACCGGCTGGCGGACGGCAGCCTGGGGCGAATGGATCGACCTGCCGACGACATCCACGACCGTGACTGTCCTGGCCGTGCAGACCGAGCTCTCTGCCGCCGGCAAGGCGATGGCCATTCTGCTGCGCGAACCGGGGCAGCGGATCGAACTGGAACTCGCCGATGGGACGATGCGGCAGTTCCGGCTGGTGCGCGGCTCGGCGCCGACGGGGTTTCTCCTCTCGCCGCTGGCGGCGTCGCTCGACGACTACGTACGCCTGTTCATCGGTGCCGAACTGCCTGCGGTGCGGCGCTTTCGCCTCGTGCCGCAGAGCGAGGCGATGCGGCCACTGTTCTCCGGCGACGTCCAGTGGAGCACGGCGCAGCTGCCGCGGCGGCCGCCGGGCGAGCTGACGCCCGGGATGGCCGCCGTCCTGTTTCCGGGATTTTCCCATCAGCCGCTGGCCCTGCCCGTCGGCGCCCACCCCGTCGACATCGATGGGCGTCCCGCGTTGTTCCTGCACAGCCCGGCGCAACTACGCTTCGAACCCGGCGCCGGCACCTATCTCGTATCGGGCGAGATCGGCATCGTGCCCAACGCGTTCACGAACGAGAGCTGCCATCGCGGCGACGGCGTGGAGATCAGGGTTCACGATGGCGCGGGGGCGATGGCCGCATACCGCTACGACCCGTTCGCCGACGTTGCACTGCGACCCGCGCGCCGTTTCGAACTCGGCCCCCTGCCGACGACGCCGAACGGGATACTGCATCTGGATGTGGCACCCGGCCCCACGGGCAACGGCGATTGTGACTGGTCCTACCTGCGCGATGTCACGCTGCGCCCTGCCGGAGGTGCCGACACCCTGCCAGCCCGTCCACCGCTCGCCCCCGACGATCGACGTTAGCCCACACGTCTCTCATCCGCTCCAAGCGAGTCCGTCGAGACGCCGTCCTGCTGCAAGCGAATATCGGAAAGCCGTGCCGTCACCGCCGCGAGACTCGCCGCGGCCGACAGGCGCCGGCTCACCGTTTCCTTCGCGCTTTCCCCGATCTGTCGCGCAAAGACCGGATCGTCAGCCAGCCGCGCGAGATACGCCGCCGCCTGTTCGATGTCCGGATCGGCCCAGTGCTGACCCTGCCATGCGGGGTAGTCGCCCTCCTCCACCGGGATCAGCGAGTAACCGACCAGGCAGCTGTTGTCCGCGTCCATGAAGGCGAGATTGCCGGAATACGCCGTCGCCACCACCGGCTTGCCCAGCAGCATGCATTCGGCCATGCCCAGGCCCAGGCCTTCGGAGCGGTGTAGCGAGACATAGCAATCGCAGCAGGCCTGCAGAGCCCACATCTGGCGGCGGTCGAGATAGCCATCGCGCACCTCGATGCGGTCGTCGCCCGCGGCCGCGTCCATCAGCCGGCGCAACGCGTCGGGAAAGCGCTCGCCATTGGTCGTCTTGATGACGAGGCGCACGTCACGGCGTCCGTCGGCGAACGCACGGCGGAAGGCGGCAATCACGCCTTCGGCGTTCTTGCGCACGACGAAGGAATTGAAGTCGAAGCTGTAGAGACACAGGAATACGCCCTCGGCCAGCCCGAACTGGCTTCGCGAAGCGTGCTCCGGCACGTTCGCGGCGAGTGCAATGGGCACGATGTGCACGGGCTTGTGCGTGCAGGCTGCGATGGCGTCGCGCACGAACGGGGACGTCACCCAGATCTCGTCAACGATGTCGATGGCGCCATGCCATTGCTCGGGAAATCGTTCCAGCTCCCAGAACCAGCAGGCGATGTTGTAGCGCCCGGCGAATGCCGCGTCGCCCAGCTGCTGGCGCGCGATCGGCATCATGTCCGCATTGATGCAGAACAGGTTGACACCGTAGCGGCATTCCTGCGACAGGAATCGCTGCATGCTGCGATCGCCCTGCCGGCTCGCGGCACCGGTGTCGAAATTGCGCACGACGAACGGCACACCGCCCGCCTGCAGTGCGTGCGCATAGCGGCGCAGCACTTCGGCAACACCGAACTCGCCGTGGGCATAACCCACCAGATTGATGCCGATGTGTTCCGGCGCACGCCCGGCCGGCAACGCACTCGCCGGGAGCAGGCTCGCCGGCATGCCGGCCATGCGCTCCAGCTCGCGCCGGACGTGATGCCGCGCGCTTTCCGGAATCATGGCGTAGCCACGCCGGATCGTCGGAAAGCGGCAGCTCCAGTTGATGACATCCAGGCACACGGCAGCGGCGTTGCCGGCCGGCCCCGCCGCGGAACGCCAACCCGGCACGCGGAACGCCGGCTTGCCGCCAGCCTGGTGAACCGTCATCGCACTGCGCGCCGGCGCGAGATGCCGCTCCGGAATCCCCATTTCGCACTGTGCGGCGCGGACGAACCAGCGAATGAATCCGCGTCGTCCATCCGCCTGCCCGATATCGAAGGCCAGCCGCAGATCGGCGCGCTGACTCCAGACGGCGTACATCAGGCGCGTCACGGGTGCGTCGGCGCGCGCCGGCAGCTCGTCGCAAGGCAGGTCGTATAGACACCGGTCCATGGAGAATGGATTGCGCTGTGGCTGCGCCGTGCCCTTGTCGAAATAGCGCCGGAAGACGGCGCGAACGGCGGCGCAGATCGGCTCTCCGTCGGAGAACCGGCCAAACGCATAGGGTTTGCCGCGGTGCACGGCATGGCCGTTCGCCGCCAGTCGCTGCAGGTAATCCGCGTACAGCGGCTCGAGTTTCCCTATCGTAGCTCGCGTATGACGATTCTGGTGCTTCGAGAACTGCGCCGGACTATCCACATCGACACCGCTGAAATGCACGAACGCGAGGCGCTGCCCGCCCGCATACCAGTGCGGACCGTGTCGCGAAACCGGGCGTTGTGACAAATTCCAGTACGCGAGGTTGTATCCCGTGTCACGCAGGATACGGACATCCGGGAACAGGCCCGGCAGAAGGTCGATCCATTTCTGGTCGGTAAACAGGTTTGCAGTGACGTCACTGAATGCGCCGAACTCGAGGCGTCGGGCCCACCAGGCGATCAGGCGATCCGCTTCGGGATGCGCGCCGATGGCGACGAACCCGCAGTTGTACGTGCCACTGGCCAGGATGTCGCGCTCGCCAGGCTGACGATCGTCATCGACCGGATCGAGAAGATGCGGCGTCAGCACCGCGAGTGCCCCCTCGGCGAAGGCAGCCTCGACTTCGGTGAGCGGCTCCATCAGCAGAATATCGGGGTCCAGATAGACGATGCCGGCATCCGGATGCCGTTGGCGCAGATGGGCGAAGGCATACGGCTTGATCGCCGTATTGAATTCCATGATCGTGTAGCGAAACGCAAACGCGTCGAAATCGGGCAGCGCGAGCGCGTCCACCGCTATGGTCCGGAACGGGGCTCCGGCAAGCGCGCCGTCATCGTCGCCACGATCGGCCAATATCAGGTAACGCGGTGCGTCGGGATAGCGCGCGGCAACCGACTGCATCAACGTGATGGCATAGGCCAGATAGTTGCACGAGGCTATCGTGAAGAACACCGGCGGCCCCGTACGCGCGAGCAGCGCCGCGCGCCGATGCTGCGTCGCCTCGTCGCGCGCCCGTTCGAGTGCCTGCGCGTACTCGAGCGCCTCGTCGCGACTGGTCTTCAGCGACTCGGCATAGGCGATGGCGCGGTCACGGTCCTGCGCGAGGGATTCTGCAAACGCAGCCGCGCTGCCATGCTCGCGCTCCAGCAGTGCAATGGCGTCGTCCTTGCGCCGCGATTGCGCATCGGCCGCCACGAGGCAAGCGTCGAGCTGCTCGATCCTCGCAGCGAACTCCGCGTGCAGGACCGCGTGTTCGTGCCTCCGCGCGATCTCGCTCGCGATGGCGCCGTCCCGCTCCCGCTCCAGCGATTTCGCATACGCGAGCGCGTCGCTGCATTGCTGCTCCTGCGACTTCGCGTATTCGACGGCCTCGCTGCGCTGCCGTTCCAGTGATTCTGCGTAGTGGACCGCTTCGCTGCGTTGCCGTTCCAGCGACTGCGCGTACTCGACCGCCTCGCTGCGCTGCCGTTCCAGCGACCCGGCGTGATCGGCCGCGCCGCGGAGTTCGTGCTGCAGCGTGGCGATCGTTTCCTCACAACGTCGGGCGTGCCCGGTTGCCTGCGATATGCGCTCGTCGCGAAGGCCGATTTCGCGCGCGAAACGCGCGTGCATCGCGGCACGTTCTACCTCCCGGTCATGCGCCGCGCTCTCGGCGCGACGGCACAGGTCGGCAAACACGCGCTCCCTCGCCACGATGTGAGCGCCCAGCAGGTCTTCGGCGGCAGTGAGAGCCCGCGCCGCCGCATCGAAGGCGGGGAACAGTGACTGGGGCGCCTGGACGGCCTGCCGCAGGCTCGCGTACACATCCCGCCAGAGCGTGGAAACGTCCTGTGCGGAATCGCTGGCTGCGTGATCGTGCGGTCCGGACGCCAGGAACGCGTCGATCTCGCCCGCCGCGCGCTGCAGGTCCGGCCAGATGAGCCCGAGCTGGTGTCCCATGCGTGCAAATTCTGCGCGCCAGTCGGCGAGCACCGCGTCGAAGGAGACGAAGGTCCGAACCTGGCCGCGCGTGAACTTTTCCGCGGCCAGCACGTAGCGAAGCCACACCGCAACACCCTGCGCGTGCGGCAACGCGTTGCCGCTGTCGAGCGCGCGCTCACGCACCGCCAGCGAGGTCGCGACGGCATCGGGATGGCGGAACGGCAGCACGAACCGCGGCAAGATCGCAGACTCGCGCAAGGCTTCCGACCAGAGCGGCAGAAACAGCGCAATGCGCGGGTCCTTCAACACGAACGCGGTCGACGACGCGTATTCGTCAGCCAGGAGCTCGCCGATGCGATCGACCCAGGCTCGCGCCTCGACGCTGGAGAACCAGTCCGCCGGGAAGTTCACCGGCGAATACAGGTCGGATCCAAGTGCCGCGAGCAGGCGATTGTTGAGCTCCTGGACCGCCCGTGATTCCCAATGGCCGCGCTCGTTGCCGATGCCTGCCGGAATCAGGTCACGCGCGAGCTCCACGCCCAGCAGGTTGATGATGCGCGTCGTCACCGAAGTACCGCTGCGATGCATGCCCGCGACGATGATCGCCGTCCTTCCTCCGTTCACCATCGGCGCTGTCGGCTTCATGCGTTCAACACTGCACGGAAATACGCGATCGTGCGCCCGAGACCTTCATCGAGTGCCACCCGGGGCTGCCAGCCCAGTACCTGTCGCGCGAGCGCGATATCCGGCCGGCGTATTTTCGGGTCATCCGGTGGCAGTGGCTGGTGGACGATTCGCGACGGACTGCCGCAAAGCTGCACCACGCGTCCGGCCAGCTCGCGCAAGCTCAATTCGGCCGGGTTGCCCACATTGACCGGTCCTGTGAAACCGGGCGGCGATTCCATCATGAGCAGCATCGCCGCCACCAGATCGTCGACGTAACAGAAGGAGCGTGTCTGGCTGCCGTCGCCGTACAGCGTGACGCCGTCGCCCCGCTGGGCCTGCACAATGAAGTTGCTGACGACGCGGCCATCATTGGCATACATGAGCGGGCCGCAGGTGTTGAAGACCCGCACGACCTTGATGTCGATCGCCGTAGACCTCGCGGGTCGAGGCCTGCAGGATGCGGGCGCCCTGGCGCTCTGCGAGCGCAAGCATGTTCATGGCGCCGAGCCCGTGTCGTCCGCACCGGATCGTGCTGGTAGTGCACGGGCGATGCGGGACAGGCGAGATTGAAAATCCGATCGACCGGAACATCGAGCGGCAACGCGACGTCGTGCTGCAGCAGCGCGAAGCGCGGATGCCCCAGCAACGATGCGATGTTGTCGCGCGTACCCGTGTGGAAATTGTCCACGCAGAGGACGTCGTCGCCGCGCCGGATCAGCGCATTGCACAAATGAGACCCGAGAAAACCGGCACCGCCCGTCACCAGCGTTCTCTGCCCGCTTGCCCTCATCGACGGTGGGTTCCTGTCAGGCGTTCGTGTGCAAGCGGTCAACATAGCAAGGCCAACGGATGCTGTCGATCCGCTAAGCTTGCGCGCCATGTGCTCTCACTTCTCATGACCACGGCCTTGCGACAACGCCTGCGATCCCTGATGGCGCCGCTGCTACTGGCCCTGGCCTGTGTTCTCATCTACAACGCGAACCTGCGGCAGATCGGCGCGGGCGACACCGTGCCTGCCCGCTACCTGCCACTGACCCTGTGGCACCACGGCACCCTGGAGCCCGGTGAGCAGGCGCGTCTGTATGCGCACGGCCATCCGATGGCGCTGCCACGCTACCGGCCGGCGAACGAGGAAGGAAAGGCTGTCTATTTCGAGCCGACGGCCTACTGGCTGGTCCGCACCCGCGAGCACGAGCTCGCATCGTTCTATCCGGTGGTGACGCCTTTGCTCGTCGCGCCGCTGTACCTGCCGGCAGCGCTGTGGCTCGACGCGCGCGGCTGGGAGCAGCCGCATGTCGACCGCGTGGCGGAGTGGATGGAGAAGTTCGCCGCCTCGCTGCTCGCCGCGGCCGCCAGCGTGCTCGTGTTCCTTCTGCTGCGGCGCGAAGGCAATCCATGGGCTCTGCCGCTCGCGCTCGCGTTCGCCTTCGGTACCAATACCTGGATGATTTCCAGTCAGGCGCTGTGGCAGCACGGGACCGGAGAGTTGCTGATCGCGCTGGCCCTGCTGCTGGTCCTTTCGCCCGTCACCAGGCCGCGGACGGTGATCCTCGGCGCAGTCTGCGTTCTCATGGCAGCCAACCGCCCACCCGACGCGCTGGTCGCGGCCGCCATCGGCGCGTTCGTGCTGTGGCGGGACTGGCGCACTGCGCTGTGGCTGATCGCCGGCGCCGCCCTGCCGCTGGCGGCACTGCTGTACTACAACCTGGTGTTCATGGGCCACCTCGCCGGGGGTTACGGCGTGGTGAAACCGCCGGTCGATTTCCTGCAGGGCGACTGGTCGGGACTCGCCGGGTTGCTGATCAGCCCCACGCGCGGACTGCTCGTTTTCTCGCCGTTCCTGATCCTTGTCGTCATGGGTCTGATCCAGCGGCTGCGCACGCCCGGAACGCGCATGCTCGCCGTCGCGTTGGCGCTGGCCGTCATTGGCCAGCTCCTGCTCTACGCCAAGGGGGACTGGCGCGCCGGCACGTCATGGGGACCTCGCTGGCTGACCGACATTCTGCCGATACTGGTGTGGATGCTCGCGCCGGCGCCGCTGGCCCTGCGCCCGGTGGCGCGCGGCCTCTTCGTCGCGGCCATCGTGTTTTCGGTGGGCGTGCAGGCGGTGGGCGCGTTCTGGTACACCCGGACGAGCGACGAGAGCATTTTCGCGGGCGGCCCGGCCTCGATGCGCGGCGCCTGGGACCCTGCAAACATCCCGTTCATTGCGGAGCTGCGCCACCCGCGCGCACCTGGCGAGCTGCTCTGCGATGCGCTGGGCACGGTCGACCGCATCGGCGAAACGCGGCTGCCCTCGACCGGCACGCTGCCGCATCTCGAACCCGGCACGGTACTTGAGGGTTGGGCGCTGGCCTGCTCGCGCTCACCGGCCCAGTTGCTGCTGCTCGTGAATGGCGTCGTCATTGGCGCGACCACGCAGTTCCTGCGACGCGCGGATGTCGACGAGGCCCTGCGCACGCAGGCACTGTCGGGCTGGCGGATCACGGCGAATCTCTGGGGCGTGGCGCCGGGCGAGCACGTACTACAGCTTGCCGTTCGCATCGAACCGAGAAGCGATTTCCGCATCGTGCGCGAGCAGCGCGTGGTCGTGCGGCCGCAACCGGTCGCGCTGAGCGGCACGGAATCGACGCCAGCGCCGCCGGCCGAGGCGCTGGCGTCGATGGCGGCCCGTGCGAGGTCACTGCTGCGCGACCACCAGACCGACTATGGCGCCTGGCTGACCTCGCACACGCAGGCACCGCGCTACGACGCACCGCAGTCGGAGATGAACACGTTCCTGACCGCGACGCTGGTCGATCTCCTCTCGCCGCTCGCAGACCGGCAAGGGCTCGATGCTGCGCTGGAACGCGCGCGGGCACACCTCGGCGCTCAGATCGAGGCCAACGGGCTGGTGCGCTATCACGGGCTGCCGGATGGACCGGCCATCGGCACCCTGGGCTGCGCCATCACCCCCGATGCGGACGACACGGCCCTGGCGTGGCGAATCGCTGCCCCGCCTGCCAGTGATCCCCGACGGCAGCCGATGCTGGACGTCCTTGCCGCCTATCGCGATGTGAGGGGCTTCTACCGCACCTGGCTGGCGCCGCGCAAAGACTATCGCTGCCTCGATCCGGGCAGCGACCCGAATCCGACCGATATCGCCATACAGCTGCACGTGTACCTGATGCTGCGCGAGCTGGATCCGCCGTCGGCGCAGGCGCTGTGCGGCACGCTGCAACGCGCGTTCGGCGATGAGGACATCTGGGTCTACTACGCGAAGTCGGCGCTGCTGCCGTATCTGCGCGTGGCCGAACTGCAGCAGCGCGGCTGCCCACTGCCATTGCCGGTGGAGCGGCTGGCGCTTCCCGTCGAGGGACAGGCGATCTGGAGCGAGGTCGTCAACCGGCTCGTCGCGCTGACGACGTCACCTGACGACGCTCCGGCGCGGCACGGGGCTCGCGTTGTGCTTGCACGGCTCGGCGCTGACGACTTCGCCCTGCTCCGCCGCACGCCGCCACTGCTGTACCACAACGATCTGAGCGCGACCGTACGCCGCTATTACTGGTCGGAGGATGCCGGCTATGCCCTGTGGCTGCGACTCTTCGGAGCTGCCGGTATCGACCCGGAACCGTCGATGCGGGCCATCCCGTGAACGCGGCAACGATCCGGCATTGCGGACACATCGTCCGGCACTTCGCGTCCACCCGCGCGCTGGAAATCCTCGCACTTCAGGCCTCGCCGATGCTCGGCATCGTGCTTGGCGGTTACCGCATCGACCGCGACGGCATCGCCGCAGCGGGCCTCCTGGCGCTGGGCAGCGCCGCACTCACGGCGCATATCTTCGTCTTCAACGATTGGGCCGGGCACGCGAGCGACCTGCGCGACCCGCTGCGCGCCCCGCACGTTTTCAGCCGCCACGGCATCAGCCGGCGCGAGGTCGCGTGGATGTCGATGGCCCTGCTCGTCGTCGCGCTCGCGGCGTTCGCCGGCGTCGGGGCGACGGCGCTGCTGTTCGGCATGGCCATCGCCGCGCTCGGCTTCCTGTATTCGGGATCGCCAATACTCGGCAAGAACACGCCGGTCGCCTCGTCGATCAATCATCTGGCCGGCGGCACCCTGCATTTCCTGCTCGGCTACACGCTGAACCACACGCTCGATGCGAACGGCGTGGGCATCGGCCTGTTCTTCGGCCTCGTGTTCGCCGCGGGCCACCTCAACCAGGAAGTGCGCGACCATGACGGCGACCGGATCAACGGGATACGCACCAACGCCGTTGCGTTCGGCCGCCGGCGCGCATTCCTCGCGAGCGTGGGCACGTTCACGGCAGCCTACGCCATGCTCGTCGTGCTCGCCGCCACCGGCGTTCTGCCGCAGCTGTTGCTGTGGAGCCCCCTCGCCTGGCTGCTGCACCTTGCCTGGTCCCGGCAGGCGCTGCGGCACGGACTGGATTTCGACACCGCGCTCTGGATGCAACGGCACTATCGATGGCTGTTCGCCCTGGTCGGGCTCGTGATGCTTGCCGGATGAAAACGGACGCCGATATTCAGCGCGTCGCCGGGGAAATGGCGCGGACGACACTGAGCGTCGTGATTCCCTGCTACAACGAAGCGCACACCATCCGCGCCCTCGTCGAGGCCGTGCGCGGATCGCCGTGTACGCCCACGGAAATCATCATCGTCGACGACTGCTCACACGATGGCACGCGCGCGATCCTGGCAACCGAAATCGCCCCACTGGTGCAACAGGTGCTCTATCACGACGTCAACCAGGGCAAGGGCGCCGCGCTGCGCACCGGAATCCGCGCCGCGACCGGCGACATCGTGATCATCCAGGACGCGGATCTCGAATACGATCCCGACGACTATCCGCTGCTGGTGGACCCGATACGCAGCGGCCGCGCGGATGTCGTATTCGGCTCGCGCTTCGCCAACGCACGGCCACATCGCATGCTCGTGCGGCAATGGATCGGCAACACGCTGCTGACGCGTCTGTCGAACCTGTTCAGCGGCCTGCATCTGACGGACATGGAAACCTGCTACAAGGCCTTCCGCCGCGAGATCATCCAGGAAATCCGGATCGAGGAAGACCGCTTCGGCTTCGAACCCGAAGTCACGGCCAAGGTGGCCAGAGCCGGGCACCGCATCCACGAAGTCCCGATCAGGTATCACGGCCGCAGCTATGCGGATGGCAAGAAGATCGGCTGGAAAGACGGCCTGCGGGCACTGTGGTGCATCGCGAAGTACAACCCGTCGATTCGCGAGCGGCTGCGCGGGCGCTGGCGCGGCGCCGCCGGCCGAGGCTGATCCCTGCACAGGCATGGTCGGCGGCGTCAGGTACGCCCTCCGGCCGGCAGCGCCACCCCGGACTGGCCCGTATTTCTCACATCCGTTCGTTGCTAGGCCGTCAAGACGCCGACCTGATGCGCGCACCGAACTGAGGGGCGGCGAAGGCGAAGGCGACACGACGGAGCAGCGCGCGCCGGGGCGAGCGTACCGGCGGCCGCAGTCGAAGGGGCGTGAGAAGTGCGGGCTGGTGCTGCAGGTTCTCGATGCGAACGGTGAAGTGGCAACCGTTGCACTGTCCCAGAATGCGCCCGGATGGCCGAGTGCCCCCGGAGTGTCACTCGCCTTTGTACCCGCGACAGCGGCGTCGAGCACCGCGTGCGTGGGACCTGCAAATCGGCGCCTCCACGTGGGGCAGCAACGCACGAAAGCCATTCTTGCCGGCCGCACAAATCACGAAGCGCGCGCGTGGACCGTTTCCCGGCCCTGGCTCTGACACACGCGGCGAGCGCCGTCCGCTCTCGCGCAAGGAACGGAGCCGTCATGGGTGCACCGCGAAATCTCAGCCGGTACGTCGGCCCTTGCGCTCCCGGGTCGCGCCGGCACCTTTCATGGATACGCGCGCCCTCGCCTTCGGCTGCGACGGCGTCGGGCAGTAGATGTCGTGCAACGTTCTGAGCAAGGCACGCGCCGGCCCGTCGGCCAGCGCGTAGTAGATCGTCTGTGCCTCGCGGCGCGTCTCGACGAGCGCCTGCTCGCGCAACACGGCCAGATGCTGCGACAGCGCCGATTGCGAGAGCGGAACGTGGGCATTGATCTCGCCCACGGAATGCTCGCCTTCGACCAGCAGGCAGAGGATGCGAAGTCGCTGCGCATTGCCGAGCGTTTTCAGCAGCTCGGCGGCAGCATCGGCCTGCGAGGCCATGGCGGCCGCCATTGGCGGCAAAGTAGGTGTAGGTTTGGGCATAAGCAAGGGATTGTAGGACGGAGCCGCACGTCCGCGGCACAGCGATGTGACCTAGCACGCATCGTTCCAGCGGGCGCTACAGTGAGCCTCCGGACTCAGGCTGCCATCCGGGGCAACCCCACCGGCATGTCTGACTTGATTTTAATTTAGTCAATGCTAAATTAGACGTCAACAATCAATTCGCGGAGCCGGTGCCGTGGCGAGAATCGTGGTTCTGGGAGCAGGGTTGGGCGGTATGAGTGCCGCCTACGAGATCCGGGCCGTCCTCGGCGCGGAGCATGCCGTCACGGTGGTCGGCGAAGATCGCAAATTCAGCTTCACACCTTCCAACCCGTGGGTGGCGGTGGGGTGGCGCAAGGCAGCCGACGTGCAGATCGACATCGAGGCCCATCTCGCCAGGAAGCGGATCGGTTTCGAGGACACGGGTGCCGAGCGCGTCGATCCCGCGCGCAACGTACTGATACTGCGCGACGCCCGCGAGCTGCCCTACGACCATCTGGTGATCTGCACGGGCCCGCGACTCGCCTTCGACGAAGTGCCCGGCCTCGGCCCCAATGGCGGTCACAGCCATTCGATCTGCACGACGCCTCACGCGGTCGCTACCTGGACCGCCTACGAGGAATTCCTGAACGACCCGGGGCCTGTCGTGATCGGAGCCGCGCCCGGCGTGAGCTGCTTTGGCCCGGCCTATGAATTCGCGATGATCCTGGACGCCGATCTGCGCAAGCGCCGATTGCGCGACCGCGTGCCAATGACCTACGTCACGCCCGAACCCTATATCGGTCACATGGGCCTCGGCGGCGTCGGCGACAGCAAGGGCTTGCTCGAGAGCGAGCTGCGGCAGCGCCACATCAAGTGGGTCACCAACGCGAAGATCACCGAAGTGACGGCGGACACCGTCAAGGCAACCGAGTTCGACGAGCGCGGCAACGCCGTGCGCGAACATGCCATCGCACATCGCTTCGCGATGATCATGCCGCCGTTCACGGGGGTCGATGCCGTGCGTGGCGTCGAAGGGCTCGTGAATCCGCGCGGTTTCGTGCTGATCGACCGGCATCAGCGCCATCCGACGTTCAAGAACGTCTGGTCGGCAGGCGTCTGTGTGGCCATCCCGCCGGTCGAGACCACGGTGGTGCCCACCGGCGCGCCGAAGACCGGCTTCATGATCGAATCGATGGTCACTGCCATCGCCCACAACATTGCTGCCGTGATCGCCGGGCGAGAGCCGGACCAGGTGCCCACCTGGAACGCCATCTGCCTCGCCGACATGGGCGACACGGGCGCAGCCTTCGTTGCGTTGCCACAGATTCCGCCGCGGAACGTCACCTGGGCCAAGGTCGGCAAATGGGTACATCTCGCCAAAGTGGCGTTCGAGAAATACTTTCTCGCCAAGATGCGCTCTGGCAATACCGAACCGATCTACGAGAAATATGTGCTCAAGGCCCTCGGCATCGAGCGGCTCAAATAGCCCTGCTTTTCCTTTCTTCGCCATTTCCGGAGCTCTACCATGAACCTCGACCGTGCCGTCTTCGCCTTCGCCGGCGTCATGACTCTCCTCTCCGTCGCCCTGACCCAGCTCGTTTCGCCCTGGTTCTTCCTGTTCACGGCGTTCATCGGTCTTAATCTGCTGCAGTCGGCCTTCACCGGCTTCTGTCCTGCCGCCATCCTGTTCAAGAAGCTGGGCCTCGCGTCCGGCTGCGCCTTCCGCTGAAGGGACCGTCCATGCACCGCCCCGCCCTGCCGCTCTCTTTTGCCGCGCTCGCCGCCGCGCTGCTGCTCGCAGCCTGCTCCGGTGAACCCAAGGCGCCCCCCGCCCCGCGCGATCCTGGCCTGCAAACGCAGGTCGTTGCGCCCGCGATCGTCGCGCGGGAGCGCAGCTGGGATGGCGTGGTACAGGCGGTGCACCAGGCCACGCTGGCCGCACAGACCGCCGGGCGCGTGGTGGAGCTGCCCTTCGATGTGAACGACTACGTGCAGGCGGGCGAGGTGGTGGTGCGATTCACCGACGTGGAGCAGCGCAGCGGGCGCGCTCAGGCGGAGGCCGCACTGCGCGCCGCACGTGCACAGGCAGCCGAGGCCGACGCGGAATATCGACGCATCGCCGACCTTGCTGCCCGCCAGTTGGTGGCGCGCTCGCAGCTCGATCAGGTCACGGCCCGCCGCGACGCGGCGCGTGCGTCGCTGGCTGCGTCCGAAGCGGCAGTCAAGCAGGCCGGCGAGCAGGTGGATTACACCGTGGTGCGTGCGCCGTATTCGGGCCTGCTGACGCAGCGCCATGTCGAGGTCGGCGAAACCGTCAGGCCGGGCCAGCCACTGGTCTCGGGCCTGTCGCTCGGGCAGCTGCGCGTGGAAGTCCAGGTCCCCCAGGCGGATATCGCCGCGATTCGCCAGCACAAGTCCGCCGTCGTGCGGCTGGCCGATGGCCGCGACATCGCTGCACGCGAGGTCATCGTGTTCCCGACCGCCAATCCGCAGACCCACACCTTCACGGTGCGCGTCGAACTGCCGGAGACCGAGACCGGCCTGCAGCCGGGAAACACCGTGAAAGTGCGCTTCAAGCTGGGCGAGACCGAACGGCTGCTGGTGCCGGCCACGGCGCTCGTGCGCCGCAGCGAGATTGCCGCCGTGTACGTGGTTTCGGCCAAGGGCCACATCGTCCTGCGCCAGATCCGCCCGGGCGACGTCTTCGGTGATCGCGTCGAAGTGATCGCCGGACTCGTGCCCGGTGATGCGATCGCACTCGATCCCGTCGCGGCCCTGGCCGCGCAGCGCGCCGCGAGGGAGGCCGCCAATGAGTGAGTCGCGACTCGGCATTTCCGGGCGACTCGCGCGGAGTTTCCAGGGCAACCCGCTGACGCCGGTGCTGGCGCTGGCCGCACTGCTGCTCGGCCTGCTCGCGGTCCTGATCACGCCGCGCGAGGAAGAGCCGCAGATCGACGTGACGATGGCAAACGTCTTCGTGCCCTTCGCCGGCAGCGCCGCGGAGGATGTCGAATCTTTGATCAGCGTGCCGCTGCAGCAGAAGCTGGCCGAGGTCGAGGGCGTCAAGCACGTGTACGCGATGAGCCGACCCGGCATGGCCATCGTGACGGTCGAGTTCGATGTCGGCATCCCGCGTCGCGAGGCACTGGTACGTCTCTACAACCAGGTCTTCTCCAACGCCGATTTCGTACCGCCGCAACTGGGCGTGGGTCAGCCGCTGATCCGGCCCATGGGTATCGATGACGTGCCGGTCATGGCGGTCACGCTGTGGACCGACGACACCGAACGGGGCGCCACCGAGCTCGGCGCCGTGGCCCGCACGCTGGAAACCGAACTCAAGCGCGTGCCGGGCACGCGGGACGTCTACACCCGCGGCGCTCCACATCGCGCGGTCGTGGTCGAGCTGGATGCCACGCGTCTGGCCGCGCACGGCATGACGGTGGGCGAACTCGCGCAGGCGCTTGCCGCGGCCAACGTCGTGTTGCAGGCCGGCGAGCGCGTCGACACCAGCGGCACCCAGACGCCGGTCACGGCCGGGACCTTTCTCGCCGACGCCAATGATGTGGCCGACCTGGTGCTGGGCCTGAACAACGGCGAACCCCTGCGCCTCGCCGACATCGCCACCATTCGCGAGGCGGCCGATCGTCCCACCGCTTATGTCTGGCACGCAGGTGGCGCGGGCGCCACCACCACGGGCGAGGCGATGCCGGTCGATCTGGCGCCGGCCGTCACGCTGGCCATCGCCAAGAAGCCCGGAGCCAACGCCGCCGACATCACGACTGCGATACGCGTGCGCCTGAACGCGCTGCAGGGCACGTTGATTCCCGAGGGCGTGCACGCAACCGTGACGCGTGACTACGGCACCACCGCCAACGAGAAGGCGATGACGCTGATCAAGAAGCTGGTGTTCGCCACCATGGCCGTGGTGCTGCTGGTGCTGGTGGCACTGGGCTGGCGCGAAGCGATCGTGGTCGGCACGGCAGTGATCCTGACATTGGCCGTCACGCTGTTCGCCAGCTGGGCGATGGGTTTCACGATCAACCGTGTCTCACTGTTCGCGCTGATCTTCTCGATCGGCATTCTGGTGGACGATGCCATCGTCGTCGTGGAAAACATCCACCGCCACATGACGCTGGGCGGCAAGTCGCTGCGCGAGGCGTTGCCGGCGGCCGTGAACGAGATCGGCGGCCCGACCATCCTGGCCACGTTCACGGTCATTGCCGCACTGCTGCCGATGGCATTCGTCACGGGCCTGATGGGTCCCTACATGCGGCCGATACCCATCAATGCCTCGGTGGGCATGCTGCTGTCACTGCTCATCGCGCTGACGGTCACCCCCTGGCTGGCGGTGAAGTTGCTCTCCCGTCACTACGCCCGGCTCGGTGATAACGGCGGCCACGGGCAAGGCGGGCTCGCGGCGCGTCTGCACGGCGTCTTCGACCGGCTGATGCGGCCGTTCCTCGATGCATCGAAGGGCGGCCGCCGCCGGGCCCGGCTGTTTCTGGGCATCGCTGCCGCCGTGCTGCTGTCGGTGGGCCTGGTCGTGGTGCAGCTCGTGGTCCTCAAGATGCTGCCGTTCGACAACAAATCGGAATTGCAGATCGTCGTCGACCTGCCGGAAGGCTCTCCCCTGGAACGCACCAATGCGCTGTTGCTGGAACTCGCGACCGCGGTGCGTGAGCGGCCGGAGGTCGCAGACGTGCAGGGCTATGCCGGCACGTCGGCGCCGGTGAATTTCAACGGGCTCGTGCGCCAGTACTATCTGCGCGAAGGCGCGAACCTCGGCGACCTGCAGGTAAATCTGGTCGACAAGCACGACCGCCGCGAGAAGAGCCATGACATCGCCCGCGCGCTGCGTCCCGCATTGCAGGCGATCGCCGAGCGCTATCACGCAGCCCTGAAGGTGGTGGAAGTTCCGCCGGGTCCGCCGGTCCTTGCCCCGCTGGTGGCCGAGGTCTATGGACCGGATGCGGCGATGGTACGCCGCATCGCGCGCGGTCTGGAGCGACTCGCCCACGAGACCGACGGGCTCGTCGACATCGACACCAGCATCGAAGCGGACGCCAGACGCGAGACCGTGATCATCGACCGTGTCCGCGCGGCGCGGCTGGGCGTGAGCCAGCAGGCCATCGCGCAGACGCTCGCGCTGGCCATCGGCGGTGTCGATGCCACCTACCTGCGCGATGGCGTCGCCAAGCAGGCCATTCCGGTACGCCTGCGCCTTCCCGCCGGCGACCAGGCACGCATCGAGGAATTGCTCGCGCTGAAAGTACGGGCGCAGGATGGACGCATGATCCCGCTGGTCGAGCTGGTCGACGTGCGGCGTGAGCCCTGGGAACCGATGCTGATGCAGAAGGATCTGTTGCCCGTCGTCCAGGTGATGGCCGACGAAGCGGGCGCGCTCGACTCACCGCTGTATGGCATGTTCTCGCTGGTGAGTCGCGTGGACGGACTGGACGTCGGCGTGCCCGTGGCGCAGCGCTTCTTCAGCGCGCCGGACGACCCGCTGGCCTTCACCATCAAGTGGGACGGCGAATGGCAGGTGACCTGGCAGACCTTTCGCGACATGGGTCTCGCGTACGCCGCCGGGCTGGTGCTGATCTACCTGCTGATCGTAGCGCAGTTCCGCAGCTACATCGTGCCGCTGGTGATCATGGCGCCGATTCCGCTCACCGTGATCGGCGTGATGCCCGGTCATGCCCTGCTGGGTGCGCAGTTCACGGCCACCAGCATGATCGGCATGATCGCGCTGGCGGGCATCATCGTGCGCAATTCGATCTTGCTGGTGGATTTCATCAACCATGAGATCGGCAAGGGCCGCGATCTCGCCGACGCCGTGGTCGAGGCCTGCGCCGTGCGTGCGCAACCGATAGGACTGACCGCGCTGGCGGCCATGCTGGGCGCGCTGTTCATCCTGGACGATCCGATCTTCAACGGTCTGGCCATCAGCCTCATCTTCGGCATTGCGGTGTCTACGGCGTTGACGCTCGTGCTCATACCACTGCTGTACTACGCATGGCTCGTGCGCTCCCCCGCGATGCGTGCCGCGCTGGGTCCGGTCCGGTGATCCGGCAACGGGACCTTACTGCTCGCCGGTTCGCGACTTCGCTGCGGGCGCCCCGTCATCGCGCCGTGCCGGGTATTGCCGGCTGGGCCTGATACGCATGACCGGACTGCAATACTTGCTCGGCGCCCTGGCGGGAGCGGCATCGGTTTCACGCTGGGCCTGGCAGGCGGCGGCGGATCTCTTCTTGCCGTACCGCTGCTGGTGGATCTGGTCGGCGCCGACGATCCTCACCTCGGCGCCAGAACCAGCTCGCTCGCCGTCGGTGTAGTCGGCGCTTCGGTCGGCTCGCTGCCGCGCGAGGCGATGGACGGACCGAGGCTACTGGCGCTGTTCTCGTTGCTCATGCTCACGGTCTCGCAGCCGTGATGCTGCGCGGCAGCGACCAGCCGGAGAATCCGACCACCGTGCTGGATGGGCGCGAGGCACCCAGGCTGCTGCTCTCAGGTTCGGCAACCGGGCTGCCGTCCGGATTCTTCGGCATTGGTGGTGCATTCCTCGAAGCACGGATGTTTCATCAGCCACTGGTGTGAGCTGAGCCATGCGGTACGACCTGGTACGCACGATGGGCAGTGTCCGCGCATCGATCCGTGAGGCCTGGCCCACAATGCGCGCAGTTTCGAACAGAGAACTTGTATATCAGTGGCTTGCGCAGTGCTATCCTCACCGGTCGACCACTTCGATCATCGGCATTCTGCAGGCGGATGGCATGTCGACCCATCCCTGCGCTTCGGGAACCATGCCATGTCGCCGATCGTGCGACAGCGCTTGACCGGCACAGGTTGATCGGGTACCAATCGACGCGGTCGTGAGTCGCCCACGAAAGTTCAGTCGTAGACTCTGCACGTGTGCCGGCCAAGGCAATTGTTGGAATTGGCAACACTGCGATTTCACGTCGTGGCGGCGCGCACCAAGGGAATCAGCAGCAAACGGAACGATGTCGCAACGCACCGCACGATGAGGGCCGGCACTCGACGCCACATCAGCGTCTCGTCGCCTTTTGACGCATCACGGTACGCCGGCGCGCGCGGTCGGCGTGGAGACGGCGGCGTCAGAATCGGCACGAGCCAGCGCGCGTTCGCGAGCGAGGCATGGATGATGGCGACGCGCGCGACTGGCAGACCGCGGGCGCGACGCTGGTACGAAACGATCGGGGGCGGGCTTTGGCCATTGAGAGTTGTGCAGTGAACGTCGGGCAGATGCAGCACCGGCGCTCAACCGACGAGGCGTATGAAGTTGGCCTGAGCCGGGTACGCGAGGCAGTCATCAGCTCGCACTTCATGCACCGGATTTCGCAGAATACCGACTGGCACCTCTATGCGGAGGGGCAATTCGACGCGCGCCGACTGGAGATCGACGAAACCACGTTGACGGGCGGGCTGCTCCCCGCCCTCAAATCCGCGTGCACGACCTATTGTCAGCGCCGCGTGGACGCCGCGCGACGGCGCGCACGCGAGCACTTCCGCGACTATGGCCTCGAATCCGCGAATGACGTCGGCGTCTCCGAGTACATCACCGAGGCGATTCTCGACAAGGAATTCTCGCGAAACGCGTCGCGCTATTACGAAAAGACGACGCTGAACGGCCGGCTGAAGTGGCTGATCCAGAACCGCCGGCCGATCGAGATGGTGATTCCGGCGCTTCCGTTCAAGATTCCGTCGCCGCTGAAAGCCCGGGGAACCCTGCCCGATCTCGGCGAGGCCAGCTTTCTGCTGAGTCTTTACGAGATCGCCCGGGTGGTCGAGAGCCTCTATGATGCCGACCTGGCGCCCCGGCCGCCCGTGCTCGCCAGTTTCACGGTCGTCTCCGACGGGCTGCGCTTCAACGACGCCGTCAACACGTCGCGCGAGGAGGTCGGTCGCTACCAGTCCGCGCTCGCGGCATGGATACGGCGACTCGACCTGGAAGCCTACGTTCGCATTGTCGATTACGAGCAGCTGCTTCGCGACCGTCTCTCGGAACAGGAACGGGCTGAGAAGGCACACCTGTTCCAGTCGGCCCATGCAGACTATTCCAGGACGCTGTGGCCGATCTTCGATCCCTACGACGTCTTCGAGGCACTCGAGGCCGCGGCACGGGTCGAACTGGACCCTGAGCGGGACAATCCGCAGGGGCGATTCGTTGCGCTTCTCAAGTCGCTGATTTTCACCTTGAACTACCGGACCCTCGAGAAGCTCGACGGCGTGCCGGAGCCGGTTCTCACCGATCTGTACCGGGAGTTGACCAGCAATATTTTCCGCCCGTATACGCGCATCGCGAAAACCGAGGTCGCGGGCTTCGCAGCGCCCGTTCACGGTCCGGCATCGCGGGCGGACATGTCTCCCGAGTTCCTGGAGCGTCTGCGTCAAGCCATGCTGCACGAGGCGTGGGAAGCAGCCATCTGTTACATCGCCGAAATCAAGAGCGATCGAGACCGGGACCAGGATCCCATCCTCGCGTGCCTGCCGGGACATCTGCGCTGGACCATCCACCGGAAACGCGGCCAGATTGCGATTTCGACCCCGCCCATCCTCGGTATGGCGGTGCAGGCGTGGGCCGGCAGCGCCGTGTTCAGGCCTGCAGGAAAGGACAAGATCCGGTTGTGCACGCTGCCGGCGTTGCTGCTTGAGGCCGATGGTGCAATTCCGGTGGTCCTTAAGTCTCAGGATGATGGCAGTCGACAGCCGCTGTTCTACATCGACAGCCGGCTTGGAATCAGCGACATCGACGGCCTTCTCGTCGCGCTCGGCAGCGCGTTCACGCGCCAGCGCTTCAGTTAGCCCGCGGAGACTTTCCCATGATGTTCGAACTGCCCCCAAGCCTGCAGGGAGAGCTTGTCGTTCTCGAACGGCTCGACCCCGCGCATAGGGAACCGCTCCGGGCGGCCGCAAAAGACGACGACGCCATATGGACCTACTTTCCCGTGAACTTCAACGGCGCGGGCGAGTATTTCGACGAGTGGTTCGACTACACCACGACACAGCTCGAACAGGGGCGTCACTACCCGTTCGCGGTACGGCGACGCAGCGACGGGCGGATCGTCGGAACGACCCGCTACTATGATCTGGTCGCTGATCACAAGCGGCTCGCAATCGGTTCCACCTGGTATGCGAGGGACATCCGCGGAACCCTCGTCAACTCCGAGGTCCGACTGCTGACCTTGAGCCATGCATTCGATCGCCTCGGGGTCAATCGGGTCGAGATGATCACCGATCCTCGCAACATGAACTCGCGGGCCGCCATGCGGATCCTCGGCGCCACCCAGGAAGGCGTCATGCGCGATCACATGATCTACCGCGACGGTCGTCTTCGCGACTCGATCCTCTTCAGCATCGTGCGCAGCGACTGGCCACGGGTCAGGGAAGGACTATGCACGCGGCTCGCCGCCCCCGAGCTACGGCCGCAGACCTGAACCATGAAACCCTGCGATGAACGATCCGTCTTCGCCCGAACCGGCGCGCGACACTCGCCGCTCATCGGGCATCTGCGAGGAAATCCGTGCCGATGAAGTCACCCCCTGCCGAAATCCGGACCGGCGAACTGCTGTCGGCGCTGGCCGCACGCGGCATCGAATATCGCGCGCACATCGAGGACGACGTGGGTGCGCTGGTCGACGCCACCGTCGTCGCGCACCATCTGCAGCACTCCAACGCACTTTCGATCTTGGTTGCGCCCGCACCGCTGCCCCTCGACCGCGTGAGGCACGACCGTCCCACGCGATCGTTCATTGCCAGTGGCCCGTGGATCGAGTCCCTGCCTGCGACAGAATGCGACGGGGCCAGTGGCTGCTACCTTGCACTGCAGCGCGCGCTGTCCGGCGAGATGGAGGTTCCGGACATAGCGGTACATAACGGCGTGGCTGCGGTCGCGCGGGATCTCGGCCGGCCCGACGTCGAATTCATCATTCCGCACAAGGGCTCCTACGCGCATCTGGACGTCTGCCTGGCGGGCGTCCGTTCCCAATCGATGGACTGCATCGCTTCGGTATGCCTCGACGAACCGATCGACGCATGGCCAACCCCTACGGACCGGCGCGTGCGCCATTACCGCGCGGAAGATCCACCCGTGGGTCCCTACGCCATACGCCAGTTTCTGGCCATGAACTCGTCTGCGGACTATCTGGCATTCCAGGACTCGGACGACTTCTCGGTACGATCGCGACTGGCGGAACTGGTGACCGCGTGCGTGGACAGCGGCGCGGACATCGTCGGCTGTCACGAGCTGCGACTGGATGAGATCGAGCAGGCCGTGATTCCCGTCCGTTTCCCTCTCGACGTGAATGCGGCGCTCAGGGAAGTGGCGGGACATCCGCAACTTTTCCCCACTACCGTTACCCGTGCCGCAACCTTCAAGCGAATCGGCGGACTGTCGACGATTCGCACGTTCGGCGGCGACACGGAGTATCTGCTGCGCGCGCATTTTCTCGCCCGCATCATCAACATCGACCGGTTCCTTTACATCCGCCGGAGGCGACAAGGCTCGCTCACGACAGCGCCAGAAACTGCGCTGGGCTCGCCCGTTCGCGTGGAGCTGGGGCGGATCTGGCGAAAAGACTTCGAGGACGTCAAGAGCGGCCAGCTCGCACTGGAGCAATCGTCGCTGGCCCTGCGCCATGGCGCACCGGTGCGGATCATTGCGACCGGCCCCGGCGCGAGCGACGGCAAGCCCGCACGCAGCGGCGCCGAGGAATCGCGACCACTCACGACCGGCGAGCGCGAAGGCAGGGTGCATTGAAACTTGCGCGACGCCATTCTGCACGGTGGACCGGAAAGTACATTGAGACGGCCAAGCGGCATTTGTTACTATGCAACGTCACCTGTCCCCGGAAGAGCAGCTGCCCCCGCGCAGTTGCCTCAACATCTGGCCATTCCGAGGGCATGCCGAAATCCTCCGGAGCTGACTGGATGAGCCATCGACACGGGCTGCGGCGCCATGTCGCCGTGACGCAAGCCCGACCGTCGTTGGCGCCGCCCGACCCGGCGTCGGCATACGCAAGATGCCATCCCCGCGTCGAGCGCTCTCGCCGGCCTTGCGCAGCTGTGCCCCGGCGCATCGGGCGGCCGTACGTCACCGGGCCGGACACTGTGGCTCCTGCAACAAGGAACCTGTCATGAGGATTTCCAAAGTCGGCGTCGTCGGCGCTGGCGTGATCGGACGAGGCGTCGCACAGTCGCTGGCTCAGACCGGGCACACCGTCGTGCTGGTCGACAGGACCAACGCGATATTGTCCGAGGCCATGACCGGGGTGGCGAACGGGCTGCGCTTTGCCGCATTCAGCGACCCGGCCCTGCGCAAGGCCGACCACGCTGAAATCCTCGCGCGCATCCGTGTCTCGACCGACATCCAGGAGCTGGCAGACGTCGAATTCGTCATCGAGAACGTGACGGAAGACTGGGACGTGAAGTCGGCGGTTTACCGCGAACTGGACCGCACTTGCGTTCCGGCTTGCGTGTTCGCCGCGAACACGTCAGCGATACGGATCGGACGTCTCGGCGCCGTGACGGCTCGCCCCGGCAACGTCATCGGCATGCATTTCATGAATCCGGTTCCTCTGAAACAGCATGTCGAGGTGATCGTCGGCGCTCACAGTTCCGATACGTCCATTGCGTCGGCTACGGCGCTGCTCGACCAGCTCGGCAAGAAAGCCATCCTGGTCCGCGACAACCCGGGGTTCGTCTCGAATCGCGTGATGATGCTGATGATCAACGAGGCGATCGCGGTGTTCGAGGAAGGCGTGGCCAGCGCGGCCGACGTGGATGCGATTTTCGTCAATTGCTTCTCCCACCGCATGGGGCCCCTGGCTACCGCTGACCTGATCGGTCTCGACACCATCCTCAGAACATTGGACGTCCTGCGAGACGATTGCGGCGCAACCAAGTTCGAGGCCGCTCCCTTGCTTCGCCGCATGGTGGAAGAAGGCAGGCTCGGGCGGAAGTCCGGTTCAGGTTTTTTTGAGTACGGCGTACAAAGGGAGAGCCAGATTCATGGCAATTAGACAGCGGATCGGCAGCTACGTCGCCGGCGGTATCGGTGCGACCGTCGGTGACCACGAAGATATCTTCAAGCGCGGGCTGGTCAGCTCACTGTTCGCCATGCAGCTGGTGGTTTTCATCGAACAGGAATTCCGGATTACCGTCGAAGGCGACGATCTCGACCTCGACAACTTCTGTTCCGTCGACGCAATGACGGCGTTCGTATCCAGGAAACTCAACGGGAACGGCGCTCATGGATCTGCGGCTTAGCGACGCACAGGCGACGGCCCGCGAACGAGCCGCGCGATTCGCGGCAGAGTCTGTAGTTCCGTTCGCGGCCCAGGCCGACCATGAACGGGCGATGCCCGACACACTGCTCGACCACGTGCGCGACAGCGGATGGCTGGGCGCTGCACTTCCCTCCCGATGGGGCGGTGCCGAGATGGACCCGCTGGCCTACGGTCTGGCGACCGAGGAAATCGGCAAGGCCTGCTCGTCGGTGCGAAGCCTGCTCACGGTTCACAACATGACATCGCAGGCGCTGGCGCGATTCGGAAGCAGCGAACAGCAGTCACGCTGGCTACCCGAGCTGTGTTCGGGCCGGAAGCTGATCGCGTTCGCTCTCACCGAGCCGGATGCGGGCAGTTCGGCGAACGGGATCCGCACCGAAGCGCGTGAGATGGGCGATTCCTTCCTGGTATCGGGCACCAAGGCCTGGATCACGTTCGGCCAGATCGCCGACTTCTATCTGGTCTTCACCCGCTGCGGCGACAAACCCGTGGCGCTGGTGATCGAGCGCGACCGGGACGGCGTGGTGGTCGAACCCATGCCCGAAGTCATCGGCACCCGGGGTTCGATGCTCGCACGCCTGCGCTTCGTCGACGTCGAGGTGCCCGCGTCGCACCGCATAGGGCCGATTGGCGCCGGCATCACATTCGTGGCCAATGCCGCCCTGGACCATGGCCGGTTTTCCGTGGCCTGGGGCGGCGTGGGCATCATCCGTGGCTGCCTCGATGCCTGCCTGACCTATACATCCGCGCGCCATCAGGGTGGGCAACCGATCTCGGAGTATCAACTGGTCCGTCGCGAACTGACCAACATGCTCGTCGCCTACACAACGGCGCAGGCACTGTGCTGCCGCTCCGCCTTCTTCCGCGCTACCGGCGATCCGCGCGCGGTGATGGAAACCACGCTGGCGAAATACCATGCCGCGCAGGCTGCAGTGCAGACGGCGACAGATGCGGTGCGGATCCACGGCGCCAATGGCACGAGCCGTGACTACCCGGTGGAGCGCTACCTGCGCGATGCGATGGTCCTCGAGATCATCGAAGGCACCCGGGAGATGCTCCAGAACTCGCTCGCATCCTATGCGCTCCAATGGCCTCATTCCCGGCACTGATCCCTATGCAGACTCCCTCGACCGCCCGCCCGCATACGCTCGTCAAATGCGTGATCTGGGATCTCGACGACACACTCTGGGAAGGTGCGCTGCTCGAAGGCGGCGGCAAGATGCTCCGGCCCGGCATCAGCGACATCATTCGCGGACTCGATGCGCGCGGCATATTGCAATCGATTGCGAGCAAGAACGACCACCACGTCGCCTGGCCCGTGGTCGAGGCGTTCGGGCTGTCCGACTATTTCCTGTTTCCGCAGATCTCCTGGGACAGCAAGGCCGACTCCGTGAGGACGATCGCCGAGCGGCTCGGAATCGGCCTCGACGCACTGGCGTTCATCGACGACCAGGCGATCGAACGCGATGAAGTCCGTTGCTTCCTGCCCCAGGTCACGGTCATCGATTCGGCGCACACGGCCGACCTGCTCGATCGCGACGAGCTGCAGCCAGCCAGCATCACCGATGAGGCGCGTTCGCGCCGTCTGATCTACAGGGCCGACATCGAACGCACCGAGGCCGGAAACGCCTTCACCGGCACGCGGGACGAATTCCTGGCCACGCTGGGCATGCGATTGACGATCCACCCGGTCGGCCCGGACGACCTGAGGCGCGCAGAAGAGCTGACCATCAGGACTCATCAGCTGAATACGACCGGACTGACCTATTCCTACGAAGAACTCGACGCACTGTCGCGGTCGGCGGCGCACCTGGTGCTGGTCGCCAAGCTGACCGACCGATACGGCAGCAGCGGCACGATCGGACTGGCCGTCGTCGAGAAGGACGCCGCCGAGTGGACGCTCTGGCTGTTGATCATGTCCTGCCGCGTCGCCACGCGCGGCGTCGGCACGGTACTGATCGGACACCTGATTCATCGCGCGGCCGCGTGCGGCGTGCGGCTGCGTGCTGCCTTTGCGCCTACCGACCGCAACCGCCAGATGTACATCGCCTACAAGTTCGCCGGATTTCGGGATTCTGGAGAAAAAGACGGCACCCTTTTCCTCGAGCACGACTACCAGCGCATGCCGGTGTTGCCCTCCTACGTCACGCTCGTCACCGACCTCGACACGCTCGATATGCAGCGTCGCGCGCCGGCGGTTGCCTGCTGACGCCACGTCCGGTCAAAGTGGAATTCGTGCGGATCCGCCCGAGCGGGACCGCTCATCGACTGCCCACGCGCGAACGACCTGCTCGAACCCTGTGAGCGCCGACTCGTGCAGCCAGCAGGGCTCCGGATCTTCCCGCATGTGTGATGCCACGAGGACGGCACGACGATCCCAGGCGTTCAGGACGGCGAACCGTTGGCGCGCGTCCGAGATGAAGCGGATCCTCCCGCCGTTCGACATCGCGATGATGATGTCGCGACGAATACTGGCGCTGTCGGTCGATCGATACATGTCCGCGAGAATACGTTCGGACCGTTCGTCGAAGTCTCGGGCGATCACCCGTATTGCCCAGCTCTGGTTCGCCGGGACCTGCATCACGTGAGAGCGGCTGAAGTGCAGCGCTTTCACGGCGTCGGAAAAACCCGACCGGGTATCGTCATCGAGCGCGTCTGCGTGCTCGAGAAAGGACTGCAGCACGCCGCGGAAAACCGGAGCGAAACGCTCGAGGTGGCTGCCGAACAGCGCCATGAGTTCCGCTCGCCGCCGCGCGTCCAGATGCGCCATCGATCTCACTGCCCTTTTTGCCAGACTCTCGCTGATCTGCGGTTTCCGCAGTTCCGCGGCCAGCAGGCCTGCCACATCGAAACTCTGGACCGAACGCCGGATCGCGTCGGTGATGGCGGTGTCAGCCTTGCCGGCGTAGCGATCGACGTGAATCCTGAGCCGCAGGAACTCTTTCTCTCCACCGCCGCCGACCACTTCGGTGCTTTGTGCAGGCACGGGCAATCGGCTCAGGAATTCCCCGGAAGACAGGATCCTGGTCTTGGCTTTCTGCAGCGAAAATCCCGTATGGGTCGTCAATCGTGCCCCGACGAGCTCCAGCAGGCGCTGGGCCTCGTCCCTGCTCTGCGCAAAGATGCGGAAGTCGTCGATATACCGGATGAAGGCGATGTCGTTCGCCAGTAGCAGGCGGTCCGTCGCATCGAGCACCAGCTCCGCGAGCAGACTGAAGGCAGGTGCGCCGACCGGAAGGCCGGATGACACATCACCGGTCAATCTGCGCACGACGTGCATGATGCGATCGACGATGCCCGGATCGACGCAGGCCTCCCGCAGTGCGCGCTCCAGCCGGCGACAGCTGATACTCTGCGAGAAGCTGCAGATGTCCGTCATCAGGACATAGGCGTACCCGGTGGCACGCTCGCGCCCGGCGTCGCAGAACGAATGCCATCCGAAATCAGGATCGAACAGGTGCGCAGCGCCGACCCGGGGCACGAACCGGAACGAGTGGACCACCCCTTGGCCGACAGGCACGCGGCTGCGCTCGATATCGGGACCCGCGGCAATCACGAGTGCAAGCAGATAGAGGTTCCATATGGGATCGAGCTGAGTGATCGGCCTGAATCCCGTATGGCCGACCGGTGTGAGGACCACGTCCCCCACCAGCGACTCTCCACCTGGACCGTCGGGATATCCCAGGTACAGCGCGGCGACCAGCTCCGCTACATCTGCCCGACGGCCACGGATGACCGCGATCTCGAAACTCGGGGGCAACTCGAAGGAGTCGCCATGGGTGAGGACGATGTCGATCGCGCGATCGATCGCCGCTCGCATCGGCTCCGGGAGGTGCGGCCATGCGGGCTGCGGCATCACCGGTATCGGTCTCCGGGGGCGCCTCTCGACCCGCAGACGAGCCATCGCGCCAGCCACATGCGCGCTACGTCTGGAGCAACGCGTGCCCACGCAAGCAACACCGTTCCCGGCTCCTGGCCGGTCCGGATGCCTGCTCCCCGGTAGCAATCCCGCATCACCGGTGACTCGCGCCGGTCACCGGCTCGGCATGCCGTTCAGCCTCCTGCTCGGCGAGCTCGGCATCCTCGTCGCGGGAACGGAATCCGGCTTCGGACCACTCACGTAACGGGTCGGATGCCGCGCTCCATTCCCAGACGCCGCCGGCGTCGAGGCGAATGTCGCGCTCGGGATCGAAACCGAGTTCGCCGAGTTCGTGATTGCGGTGCGTGTAGCGCCGATTGAGCATGGAACCGTGCCAAAGGTGCAGCAGCCGCCCGGGCACGAAGCCGAGGCGTCCGCGAAATTTTTCGTGCGCGATCATTGCCCAGCGCGAAAAATGACGCGCGAACGCATTGCCTTCGCCGAGCATGGCGGGAATGCAGCGCGAATTGAGCGTGCCGGCGAAAACATGAGCCATCAGGTGATCGCCGCTACCGGTGATGCAGGCATCGTAGAGACTGCAGTCCTCCAGGAGCTCGCGGCGGGCCGCCCAGGCGAAGCCGGTGTGGCCGTGATGGCGGAAGCGTTCCGTGACGGCCAGCGTGGGGTCGCTGCGGAAACAGGCCGCAAACGACGGCATGACTTCGGTTCCTTCCTGCGTCTCGCCCTGGAAACGCAGATGACCTACCGGAAGCCGCACACAGCTTTCGAAGGGCTGAACGACGGTGTACTGCTCCAGTGCCCTCGAGGTCGCGCCGAGCCATTCATCGTTCTCGAACAGAACGTCCGCATCGGCCCAGACAACCTTTCGACATGTGGACGGAAGGTGACTCAACGCAACATTGAGCATCCGTTCCTTTTGCCAGATGAACCCGTTGCCCCGCAAACGGACCACCGCGAAATCGTGTCCGTCCAGTTCGAAGGCACCGTCCGGGCCCGTCATCTCCACTACCAACAGATTTGCGTTTTGCGCGCGAAGCGCTTCCGCGAAGTAGTGAAAGTTCCGGCGCCGAGTACGAAAACCCAGCGGATTGGCGTAGCACGCGATCACCCAGGTATCTGCCGTCATGGATTCCTTCCAATGTGTGAACCGCGACTCGCGGCAGGTTCCGCGCACAAAACCCCATGTTACGTGCCGGATGGCACGTTGTGGAAGAACCGTCGCCTGCGGCGCAGGTCGCGTCCTATGACGCGACATGGGTGCTCATGAAACGGCAGCTGGGCTCGGGAATCGGCAGCAACCGCGTCCACCGGCCTACGTCACGCACGAGGACCCGCTCCCTGCCACGCAGCGCCTCATCTGCCTCGCTGTAGAGTCCCCGCATGACTGACCACGGCTTCGCCGGAGGCGCCGCCCCGAAGCAGCCTGCATGGTCGGCGCGAAACCGCGCGAGTGCACCCAGCAACTGACCGGCGTCGAGACCATGGAAGGTATCCTGGATCCGCACGAGATCCGCGACGAAGTCGACGGCGGCGGGTATCTCCGGGACATCGCCGTTGATGTGCCCGCGGAATACGATCGTGTCGTTGTCACGCGGCTGATCGTTTATCCACTTGGGACTCAGCCGCACCGAAAACAGGCAGGTCGCCATGCAGCCGATCAGGAAGTATGGGTCCTGACCCGCATCCAGCAGATGCTGCGCGAACGCGGGTTCTCGCCAGAGATGCACAGCCGAAATCCGGTGCGACGTCACGAACCCTCTGAGGCCGCCTGTCGTCTCGAAGACACGAACACACATTCGCCTCCCGTCATGGCACGCAATGGACTCCATCAATTCGAATGCGTGCTGCTTGGACGCCGCAGTAACCGTACCGCGCGCAATGTGCCCCATGTCCGGTACGTCGATGTCGATCGTCGCAACCGGCGCCTCCCACTGCAGGAACAGCATGTTCCGCGCAATGTAATAAGACCCGTTTTGCACCGACAGACTATCGGCTGCTCCCTGCATATTCATCGTAACCCCGGCAACGAACGACCTGTGGAAATGTGCCTGAGTCCGCGACAGATGCAAACGCCGCCACCGTGCCCGGCCGGCAGGCTCACCTCACCTCAGGTTGACCTCCCTCGCCTCGCCGCAGCTCGACGCACGCCGCGCTGGCGATCCTGCAAAGATCGAATTCATCCGGTGATATGATGGCCGACTGCGCCGGAAGGCGAACACCGCGGCGTTCAATTCGGGAAAATGTCCGTTGTGCCGAACGCCGGCCCGGGCCGGGTCTGCACGGCGCACCGCGCACACGCCTTGGCCCATCCCGCATTCGTCTCTCGTCAATCAGCCCATCGTCGGAGCAGCCGTGTACTGGCGAACACTGTTACCTCAGGCCGGCCGGAAGTGGCAGCACGATGACAGCCCGCTCGATTGCGCGGAAGGCGTCGTGAAGTTCCTGACGCGGCAAACCCGCGCCTACTCGATCGGCAGCTGTTTCGCGCTGAACATCAACCGATGGCTGCGATACCAGGGCTTCTCCGTGCCCGAAGTGACCTGGGGCATTCATTACAACAGCCGGACCGTGCTGTATGAATTGCGCCGAGCCGCAGGACTGCCGGTTCCCGACGTCGAATGGCGCATTCCCGGCCAGGACGGCGGCGTCGCCTATGCCGACGCCCTGCGTCACTGCATCGATGCGCCGGATGCCGCCGGACTGTCTGCCATCAAGGCGCAGATTTCCGAGGACTCGCGGCGCGAGTTCCTGCGAGCCGATGCGCTCATCGTCACACTGGGGCTTTCAGATATCTGGGAAACCCGGATCGACGGCCAGCTGATCACGCTCAACCGTGCGCCCTACCTAGGCGCCACGCTGATCGGCGGCTCGCAGGCAGACTATGTCGGCAACCGTTTCCTGTCGGTGGCCGAATGCATCGAGGACCTGCGTCAGATCGTCCGGATCGTCCGCACGCACAAGTCCGCCGGTACTCCCGTCGTATTCACCGTTTCGCCGGTTCCGCTCAAGCACACCGGGGGAAACAGCCATCCTCACGTGGCAAACAGTCGGTCCAAGGCGACACTGCTGGCGGCGATTCACGCCTTTCTGGACGAGTGCCGCGACGATCCGACCATTTCGTATTTTCCATCCTATGAGTTCTTCCAGATGCACCACCTGAGCATGCCGCTGTGGCAAGGTGACGCGAGGCACCCCACGACCGAGGCGGTCGCACATGTCGCAGAATCGTTTGCCCGACGCTATTCCACGGAGCCCATCGTGGTGAAGCCGGGCTTTGCCGTACAGCAGTTCGCGTGACATGCACGGGCCTTCGTCCTCCAGGTGCGGAAATGCCGAGGAAAATCCCCCGTTCGTGCAGCTGGACGACTTCTACGCACACGCCCGGGCCCGGCTTCCGAAAGCCGTTTTCGACTACATCGACGGATGGGCGGACAACGGCGTCACCCATCGCGCGAATCGCGCAGACTTCGACCGCCTGTCGCTGCTGCCTCGCGTCATGCGTGACGTATCGCGAACGGATACGTCGACCACCTATCTCGGGCGCACGTCATCCCTTCCACTGGGGCTCAGTCCCTCGGCCTTCCACCGGCTCGCGCATCCGCTCGGCGAACTCGCGACCGTCCAGGCAGCGCGGGCCTGGGATGTTCCGATGATCGTCTCTGCCATGGCCAGCTGCGCGCTGGAAGAGATCGCCGACCATGGCGCCGGAGCACGACTTTGGCTGCATGTGTACTTGTTTCGTGATCGCAGCGTGACGCACGACCTGATAGCACGCGCCCAGGCGGCCGGGTTCGAGGCTGTCTCACTCGGCCTGGGCTGCCCGACGATCGGCAAGCGTCCGGCCAACCTGCGAAACCGCTTCGTTCTGCCCGACGGCGTGCATGCCGCGAATTTTCACCAGCAGGCGAGTTCGGACTTCAACAATCCTATCCACGCACTGGCGGGAGCCGAGCTGGATCCGTCGGTCGGCTGGCGCGACGTGGCGGCGCTGTGCCGGGAGACCGCGCTGCCGGTCATTGGCAAAGGCATCCTGAATCCACAGGATGTGGAGCCAGCACTCGCAGCGGGACTTGCAGGCCTGATGGTATCCAACCATGGCGGACGGCAGCTGGACGGCAGTGTCTCCACCATTCGCGCATTGCCGGAGATCTCCACTGCTGTCGCCGGGCGCGTTCCGCTTTTTCTCGACGGCGGTGTGCGTTACGGCACTGACGTCCTGAAGGCGCTGGCACTCGGCGCCGATGCCGTGTTCCTCGGCCGCCCCGTGTTCTGGGCGCTCAGCGCGGGCGGCACCGAAGGCGTGGCCGACATGCTGGCGCTGCTGTCCGATGAAACCCGACGTGCAATGCAGCTGTCGGGCTGCGCGAGCCTCGCCGATGCGCGCGGTGCCGCAGCGAACCTGTTTCGCTGGACGTGATCCACGCGGCACACGACGAAGTGCCACGACCGACAACCGGGGAGGCGCTCAGTCGCGCTCCAGATCGGCCTGTATCGTCCGGGCGATCCGCTCTGCCCCGCCGATGTCGAGCGCCCTGCGCCGGTCACGCACAGGTCCCGTCCTGCAATCCGCGATGGCGTCATCGACGAGTCCGGGCAGGCTGTCGAGGTCAGCCGCGACCCGCAGATCGACGAATCGGCGCAGCGCCTTCGCGTGATTCAACGGCTCGTCGCGGGCGTCCGTGCGATAGGGAATGCAGAGGATGCGCGCATCGCCCTGCAGGGCTTCGAGCAGCGAGTTGTACCCGCCACAGGTGATGACGAGATCGGCACCCGCATGCATCGCATCGAGGGACGCGCAGGTGGAGTGCAGGCGCACCCGGTCGCATTGCTGGTGCGCGTCGCTTCGCGAGTCACGCATCCGTGATCGGGGCCCCATCACGATATCGAAGTACACATCCGGATGACGGTCGATCAGGGCCAGGCATGACTCGATCAGCGGCTCGCCCCACTGCCCGCTTCCTGCCGATGCGACGACCCAAAGGGCGTCGTCGGCGATGCCGCGCGCGGCTCTCGTTGCCGCGCGCGGCGTTGACTCCGGGCGCGGCGCCACATACCCCACCGAAAGGATCTTGTCCACGACCTGGGGCGGCAGGTCGTAATGCGCCGACAGATCGAAGACGGCGGAATCCACGGCGGAAAGGATGCGAGCGTAGTCGCGGCACATACTGTGGAGTGCCGCTCCGCCCAGCACGAGGCGCTGCAGGTCTTCGGTCTCGTTCTGGATTCCGCGGGTGACGAGATACCGGGGAAAACGGGCCGCCGCGAGAATCGGCGCGAGCTCCTCGTGCGCACCGAGCGGCAGATGGTCGACGATGAGAACGTCGGGCCGGAAACCGCGCACGACGCCGTCGAGAATGGCACGCCGCAGGTCGACGGCTTCGTCGAGCGTTGCATCGAGGAATGCCGTGCGGCCCCAATAGGCCGCCTTCGAAGGAATCAGACTGTCCCAGGCGGGCAGGCGCACATACTCGCACCCCTGCGGCACGATCCATTGCGGCGCCGCGCTGTGACCCGTCACGATCAGGCACGAGAAGTGTTGCTGCATGGCGCCTGCAATGCGAGCGAGGCGCCGCAGATGACCGATACCACTGCCGCCATCGAAAACGTAGAACAATGCCCGGCGCCTCGGTCGAGCTTCGCGGCTGTCGGATCGGATCGGTGTTGAATTCATTGGACGGGTGCCTGGGTGAGAGCGGCAGACGGATTGCGCCGGCAGACGGCGATGCGCACATGGCTACCGTCCTTCGCCGATCTGCGGGGCAACACGTGGTCTCGAACCGCGACGCGCGCTTCGGGTCCGACGATCGCCGGTCGCCACCGCAACGGGAAACCTCCGCTACTCTGCGCGCAGGGCTTCAGCCGGATCGATCCGCGCGGCACGTCGCGCCGGTAGCCAGCTCGCCAGTGCCGCCGTTGCGAAAAGTGTCAGTATCGCCGCAGCCAGCGTGACGGGATCGCTCGCGGTGACGCCGTAGAGGAACGCGCGTAGGAAGGGGGCGACCGCCGCGTAGAGGACCAGACCCGCCGCGATCCCGCCGGCCGCCAGCCTGAGCCCGCGCAGAACCACCCAGCGCGCGATGCCCTGCGGATCCGCACCCAGTGCCAGTCGAACCCCGAACTCACGCGTGCGCATCGCAACCATGTAGGCCATGACGCCATACAACCCGATCGCGCCCAGGAGCAAGGTGATCGCCGCCGCGGCAGTCATGAGCACGATCGCCAGCGACAGGCGCGCCGTGGACGCACGAATTACGTCGCTCATGGTCCTGACGTTGAAGATCGGCACCGTCGGATCGAGGTCGCGAACGATCTGGCGGACCGTGGCCACGACCGTGGCCGGCTTGCCGGTCGATCTCACCACGAGCGCCATAGTGCGCCGCGCACCGGGCTCCATCTTCGGGTCGATCGGCGCCACCTGGGGCCTGTACACCGTGGCCACCGGCGGTATTGCAAGATCGTGGTCGCGCACGTCACCGACGACGCCGACGACGGTGTAGATCGGTCCCGACGGCTCGAGTACCAGCCGACGGCCCACGGCTTTCGTCGCAGACTCATCGCCGAACAGTGTCCCCGCCGCACTCGCGCTGATCAGTATGTCGCCGCCTCGCTCCTGGTCCAGGCGCTGGAATCCGCGACCGGCCACCAGGGGAATTCGCATCGCGGCGAAGTAACCGGCGTCGACGACATTGAGCGGCAGCGTTACCGTGCGTCCGTCTCCTTCGACCCGGAATGTCTGCTCCATCGCCTCGCCCGGCACGAGCGGCAGCCGCATGGTGACGCCAGCGGCGCTGACCGACGGCATCTGCTCCGCGAGCTCCACGAGCCGCGCATAGAACGCAACCGCTGCGGAGTCCTTGTAACGCGCGAAGGGCAACTGGGTCCAGATCGTGGTCACGGCCCTGTCATCGAAACCCGGCTCCACCTCGTGCAGCCGATTCGCGGTACGCAGCAGCAGTGCCGAACCGATCGAAACCACCAGCGCCAGGGCAATCTGGAGCGCAGTGACGACGGACCGAAGCCGCTGGCGGGCCTTTCCGGCAGACTGACCGCGCGTGCCGTCACCGAGACGAAGCGCGAGACTCGACTGCCGGGCCCTGAAGGCGGGAACCGCCGAGCACAGAGCGACGCTCAGCGCCGAAACCAGCACGACGAAGCTCACCGGCGCGAGGCCGACGCCCAGCTCGGCAAGCCGCGGCACGTCGGTCGGTCCAAACGCAACGAGTGCGCGAACGGCTCCGAAGGTGGCCAGCAGCGCCAGCGACCCGGCCGTGACTCCCAGCAGCAGTGACTCGCCCAGGAAGTGGGCTGCGACGTGCAGACGACTCGCACCGAGTGCTTCGCGGACTGCAAGCTCCAGCTGACGTCCGTCGGCACGGACCAGCATGAGGTTGGCCACGTTCGCCCACGCAACCAGAAGCACCAGACCGGCCGCGGCTGCGAGCATCCACAGCGTACGGGCGATTCCTCCGGTCATCGCATCGCGCAGGGGCAGCACCACGGGGGTCGGCCGCACCTCGTCGAGCCAGGTCGCGGTGGAGCCGCCCGACTCCAGGCGTGGAAACGTGGTGGCCAGCCCCGACAGGACGTTGGCCAGATCCTGCTGTGCCTGCTCCGGAGTGGCATCGGTGGCCAGACGCGCGATGCCTGCGTAGGAAAAATCGCCCACGGTCTCGGTACTTTTGGGCCGGATCGGCAGCCATATCCGCGTCTCGGCCGTCGGAAAAGCGAATCGCGCCGGCATCACCCCGACCACTTCGCGAGGCACGCTGTTGACCATCAGCGTCTTGCCGATCACGTCGGGCGCACTGCCGAAACGGCTTCGCCATACGGATTCGCTCAGGATGACGGCATTCGTACCACCGGTACGCTCGTCGTCGGCCGTGAACGCGCGTCCGCGCAGCGGGGCGACCTTGAGCAACGAGATCGTCGATGCGGTGACCCAGGTGGCCGTGACCCGTTCTGCCGTCTCACCCTCGCTGTCGCCCCAGATGTTGGCGTTGCCAGTCCTGTACAGACCGACGCCATCGATGCGTTTCGCGAAGCGCTCGAACAGGAAATAGGTCGCCGGCGGCTGTTCGATGTCGCGCTGATCCGCCGCCCGAAGGCCGACACTGACCAGACGATCAGGCTCACCATACGGCAGGGGCGCAAGCAGCACGCCGTGCACGATGGCAAACATCGATGCCGCGGAGGCGATCCCGAGCGCGAGCGATAGGATGACCGTTACCGCGAAGACCGGCGCACGTCTGAGCGCTCTGACCGCGTGTCGAAGAATCATCTGCTATCCGAAGAGGCGGCCGCGTCCAGCGCTGCCGGCGACCCGGCAATCGCACCGGCGAGTGCGGCGACATGGAGATCTGTCTCGAACGCAATCACGGCAGGTCCTTCCAGCGACCAGTGGGATCCGCACCGTTCGAGACGGATCGGATCGCCGGACTTCGTATGGAACGTGTGCTCGCCGTCCAGCGACAGTGCCAGATACGACGCCACGCAGCCACTGCCGCAGGCCAGAGTCTCTGCCTCTACGCGCCGTTCGAACGAGCGGATGTAATGGTGACCGTGGCGGTCCGCGCGTGAGACCAGATGACAGTTCGGGGGGCGATCGCAGAGCCCGCCGCCAGCGGCGTGCGCCATCGCGATGTCCGCAAGCGGCGCGTCATGCAGGCTCCCTGCGCTGTCGCAGCCGACCACGACATGCGGATCGGCGAGACCCACGAACCACGCCCCGGGACTGATCTCGCTCACTGCCGGGTCACCGCTTTCCGAAGCATGCAGCACGAATTGCAGCCGGGCACCGTCCGGCGTGGCCCGCGCCTGGATCGCGACGCTCGCGAAGCGGATCTCTACCTGCACGATGTCGAACAGCCTGCGCAGCAGCACGACGACGCAACGCGCCGCATTGAGGCACATGCCGACGACCGATCCATCGGGATTCCACACCTGGACGCACGCCAGTGCCGGCATCGCGGCGGTATCGACCCACACGAGCCCGTCGGCGCCGATCGACCGATGGCGGTCGCACAACTCAAGAGCCGCGGCCGCCATGGTGTCGGTCGCAGATTCGCCCGTTCCGACCAGGATGACGAAATCATTGCCGGCACCGTGTGTCTTGTAGACTTTGTGAACTTCCCGTTCCATCAGGGAATCCCCCGGCGGGACCGGTCCGGATCTTCACCGCAGCGGCCTCTCGGTCGCGGGGGCGCCCCGCCAATGCTCAGTAATCGGAGGCTGATGCGGGCTATCGTCATGCGTGTGGACCTTTCCATTTCGCTAGTGCCCGTTCCGGTGCCGCCGCAGGATTTCATCGGCTACGATCGATCCGTGGCCGGCGACATTGTCGATGTCATGGGTATACCCGGACTGCTGCTGACCGGCGACGGCCGTTCCCACGACGAACACGCCTCGGACATTGCTTTCGAAGGTCGACGTATCGAGATGCGGCCTGCGATCGGAAACGGTCACCCCCAAACTGCCGAGAAGGCCGGCGTCGTAGGTGAATCCGCAGGCCACGAGCGCCAGGTCGCAACGGATCTCGGCCGGCGTGTTCTCCGCACTCGACTGCAGGCAGACCCGCCCGTCCGCGCCGAACGCGGTCACATCGGTAGACCCCAGGAACCGGATGCTCCCCTGGTCGATACGTCTCGTCACCTCGTCGTATAGCCAGCTCTTGATCGCGGCCCGAAACAGATGTCGGCGCCGATAGACGAGCGTGACCGTGGAACCGCCTTCGACGAAGCGAAGGCTCGCTTCGACCGCCGAATGGCGACCGCCGACCACGCAGACGGACCGGGATCCGACGGCATCGAAGTCGAGTCCCGGCAGGCTGCGCACGAACGGGAGGCTCTCGCCCGGGACGCCGAGGGCGACGGGCGCATGCATGCAACCGGTCGCGAACACCACATACCGGCAGCGTATCTGCATCGTCCCCGTTACGCCGTCGCGCTGGCCGGCACCGATCGTGAACCCGGCGTCGTCGCGCTGGATTGACTTCACGTGGTGCCACGTCCGCACGGGAAGTCCGGTAGTACGGACCGCATCATCGAGGTAGCCGACGTACTGTTCTCGCGTCAGGTGCTCGCGGTGGGCCAGATCGGGCGGGAACGGCAAGTCGCCGACGGCGACCCGTGCCTGCGGGCTGAACATCCGGGTACCCGGCGGCCAGTCGCGGATGGTAGCGGCAACGTCACCGCCCTCCAGCACGAGCATCGGCAGGCCCGCGCGATGCAGGCGGAGCGCCACGTCAATGCCCGCGGGGCCAGCTCCGATCACGACGACGGTGGTCTGCGTCAACCCGGATGCGCTCATGCGCGCAGGCTCATCGTCATCGATCATCCCCGGAGGCATTACCCCGTTCGCCGGCATCGCTCGCCGGCTCGTGATCCGGTGGCAGACTGCGCTTGAATGCACGATAGAACGTCTCGGTGACGCAGTGCCGAGGCCCCTGCGCGAAATCCTCCAGATGAAAGACCGTCGGATTGGTGTTGATTTCAAACACCGTCACCGAACCGTTGCTCCGGGCACTGAAATCCACGCGTCCGTAATCGATACCGGCACGTCGGCATGCTTCAGCGACCGACGCGCAATGGTGGTTGTACTCCAGATAGTCGCGCTCGGCCGCCAGATCGTCCGCCGACTGTTCGTCCGGACGCTTGACGACCCAGTGCTTCGCAAAGAACAGGTGCCGCGGAACCACCGTATCGCCCAGGATGAAGGCACCGTACTTGTGGTAACGCACATCACCCGGCGCTCTCGTGTCTACGTACTCGACCACGAGCGGCTCACCATCACTGCGTCGGTCGCGCTCGAACCGACGCAGTGCTGCGTCCAGTTCGCCGCGCGTGCGAAGCAACTCGCTCGCGGGGCCGTCGTGTTCGAATTCGTCCCGCAGGAAAACCGGAAACCGCACGTCGGACGGAAGATCCGGGGCGGGCCAGGCGCGAAATCCGTTGCCGAACGCAGCGAGCGTGTTGATCAGCTGAGTCCGGCGCATTGCACGCTGCGGATGGTTCAGTACCCGGGCCCCGATCTGTTCGCAGCGCCGCGCATAACGCTGGAGCCGCTCCAGGTCCGCCTCGCGGAAACGCTCGATGTCACACAGGATGACTGTGTCCTGTGAGTGACAGAAACGGGCCGGCGGGGTCGCGTAGTCATGCAGGCCCACCGCGAACCGCTCCCGCACGAGCGCCGTGACGAGCAGGTCATGCGTGTACCGATGCGCCGGAAGCGTCACGAAATGGATCATCCCTGACCTCCAAGGACCATGGCGACATGTCGCCGCCACGAGTTACGGTGAAGCCACCGCAGTATCTGCAGTCGGCCTCGTTCGCACATTCGCGGTGCACTGCGAGAAGGCCGGAACGGCGAACGGAGACGATCAGGCGGCGACGCGCCTGCACGCCGGCGCATCGATGCGTGAGCGAGGCATGGCACGGAGAAGCACCCGACTGTCGGCGCCCCCTGCTCCAGTGCAGCCGGTCGACTATGCATCCAAGCGCTCAGCCAGTCTCCAGCTCGCATTCCCTCGCCGCCCGGTGCCCCGTGCCTTGTGCATCCGCGCAAATCTACCGGGTCCGCCAAATAATGCAATGGCTCCATAGTGCAACCGCTTCACTTATTGACATGCCCGCAATCCGCATGCGTTTTCCACTTTGCCACGCAACGAAATAGAGTCGCTGGTGTACCGTGTCCGCGTTGAGTATGATCCGGCGCGATCGCAGCAGGCCAATTCGCCTGCCGTTCGATGAACGGCGGAAGTGACTGAACGATGCATCGGTCCCTGCAGTGTGACGCGAGCCGCAGAGAGAGCGGTGCTTTCCAATGTCAGTATCTTGCCGAGGGGATCGAAGTTGAGACTGCTCATCCTGGGATGCGGTGGATTTGTCGGTAGTCACCTCCTGGACCGTCTGCTGGCCCGGCCAGACGTGGAAATCGAGGGCTGGGACCCGGAAAAAAGCAAGATCGCCAGGCATGTCGGGAACCCGCGCTTCACGTTTCATCAGGTTTCTTGCATCGACGGCGTCGAACTGCGGCGCCTCGAGGCACGTCTGGCTGGCGCCGACGCGCTGATCAATCTCGCGGCGATCTGCAATCCGTCCCAGTACAACACACGACCGCTCGACGTCATCCGTGCAAATCTCTTCGACGCCTATCCGGTCGTCGAAGCCTGCGCGCGGGCCAACAAATGGCTCATTTACTTCTCGACCAGCGAGGTTTATGGGCGCACGCTGTCGAGCTACATGAAGTCTGTCACTGACGATGTCGATCTCTACGAACTGCGGGAGAATCAGACACCGCTGATCATGGGACCGGTCGTCAATCAGCGATGGACCTACGCCTGCGCCAAGCAGATGATGGAGCGCGTCGTGTATGCGCACCACACGACGACGGGCATGCCGTTCACGTTCGTCCGTCCACTGAACTTCTTCGGGCCGCGCATGGACTACATTCCGCGCACCGACGGCGAAGGCGTACCACGGGTACTCGCCTGCTTCATGGCGGCATTGTTGCGTGGCGAACCCATGAAGCTGGTCGATGGCGGCCACGCGCGGCGCACCATCGTAGCCATCGAAGAGGCGGTCGAAGCCATCGAGCGCATGCTCGACAGGCCTGCGCAGTCGAAGAATCGAATCTTCAATATCGGCAACCGCAACAACGAAGTGACGATGCGCGGACTGGCGGAACTCATGCGCGACATCTTTGCCGAAATAACGGGCGATCCTTCTTATCGCGATCACCCCATTGTCGATGTATCGGGTGAGGAGTTCTACGGCCCCGGTTACGAGGACTGCGATCGACGAATGCCGGACCTGACCAACGCCCGCACCCTGCTGGAGTGGCAGCCGACACGCAATTTGCGAGAGATCCTCGTACCGACGATGCTCGACTATTACGCGCGCTACGCTGACATCAATCAGTGGGAGAAGACGGCCGCAGCGTCGTAGATGCGCCCCGGTGCCGATGACGACGCAGGCGCGCAATCCGGATGGGCTGACATGAGCCCGTCGACTTCCCGCGCGCGCATCGATGCGCAGATCGACCGTAGCTTTGCGCATCTGGAGGCGAACGGCACCAGCGAATCGCTGGTCGACGCGTTCGAGGCGTTTCTCCGCTCGCCCGGCACGCTGCGCAAGCCGGCGCTGATCGTTCGCTGCCGAATCGACGGCGGTTCGGTCGACCACAGCGTCGTCGTCGACAATCCCAAGATACGGCGCCGGCTTTCGCGGCAGTTCCTGCCGTTCGTGGACCGCGTTCGCGACCGGCTGCATGGTCGCTCGGACGTGCTGGTGCTGCTCAGCGACACTATCTATGTCAGTGAGTCGCACATCACTCGGTTCGTGGAGTTTCTGAAACGGGTGCCATTTCTACGCGGAGACTGGCTGGAAGGCGATCCGGTCAGCAGCCACGCGCTCGCGATCCCGGATTTCACGCTGCAGGACTCAAGCTACGGCAGAGAGCTCGACAACATCGATGCGGCTGCATCCAGCCTGCCGTTCAATGACCGCGAAGAACGCATCAAATGGCGCGGGCGACTGACCGGCCCGGACTACCCCGACGCCGAAAACTGCCATCTTTTTCCGCGCTATCACCTGCTGAAACTGGCCGCGGCGCATCCGACGATTCTCGATGCGCGGATCACGCACTACGACAACTTCCCCGACACGCCTGCCGGCCGGGCCTTGCGTCAGGAGCTGGACGATCTCCTCGGCGGGCTGGCGCCCGAGATACCGCCGTCGGATTTCGTGAACTATAAGTACCTGGTTTCCACGGATGGCGTTGCTTCTACCTGGAAGCGCGTGGCCAACTCGCTCCGGACCGGCTCTGTCCTGCTGATGCAACACCGCTGGCGGCAGTTCTTCTATCCAGGACTCGCCGCCTGGGAGCACTACGTTCCCGTTGCCGACGACCTGTCGGACCTTCCGCTGCGGTTCGCATGGCTACGCGCCCATCCCGAGCAGGCAGAGCGCATTGGGCGTGAGGGCCGTCGCTTCGCGCAAGAGGCTCTCGGTGTACGCGCAATCGAGGACCATTTCACGACCGTCATCGATCGCTGCGCCGCCCTGCCCCGCAAGAACACGGCCGGATGACGGCGGGACACAGCGCCAGCGCTGACCCACCACGAATAGCTGCGATGCTCAGATTGACGCGTGCCGCAGTAGAAGGTATCTGAGACTGGCGGGCTAGCGGTATCCACTGGCCTGCAGCGAGAACAGATGCGCGTAAAGTCCATCTCGCTTCGTCAATTCCTGATGATTGCCACGCTCGACGATGCGGCCCGACTGGATGACGATGATCTGGTCCGCCATGCGCACGGTGGAGAACCGATGCGAAATCAGTATCGCGATCCGGCCCGCGGTCAACCGGCGAAAGTGCTCGAAAATCGCCGCCTCGGCACCGGCATCCATCGCCGACGTGGGTTCGTCGAGTACGAGCACATCGGCGCGGGTGCGCATGAATGCGCGGGACAACGCGATCGCCTGCCATTGCCCGCCCGACAGCTCGCGCCCCCCCTTGAACCATTTACCGAGTTGCGTGAGATAACCGAGTGGCAGTCCTGCAATGATCTGCGACGCCATGCCCTTGTCGGCCGCCTCCTGCCAGCGCGGGCGCTCGTCGAAAGCCGACACGTCGCCGATGCCGATGTTCTCGCCGACCAGCATCTGGTAACGGACGAAATCCTGAAAGATGACACCGATGCGCTCGCGCAGCGCCGACTCGTCCCACTCGCGCAGGTCACGGCCGTCCAGAAGTATCCGCCCCTCGGTGGGATCGTACAGGCGGGTAAGGAGCTTGATCAGGGTGGTCTTGCCGGATCCGTTTTCGCCGACCAACGCCAGCGATTCGCCTGGCCTGATGTGCAAGTCGATGTTCCGCACGGTCGGCTCGGTGCTGCCCGGATAACTGAAACTCACATTCTCGAAGCGTATCCCATCGTCTTCCTTCAGACCGGCGCGCGCCGATCCGTGCTTCCGGGCAACCGGCGTCTCGAGGTATTCGTACAACGTGGACAGGTAGAGATTGTCCTCGTACATGCCGCCGACGGCCGTCAAGCCGGCAGTCACCACCGTCTGTCCCTGGCGAAACAGCATCAGGTACATGGTCATCTGGCCCAGCGTGATGCTGGCGGCGATGGCCGCCAAGGCAATCCATGCGTACACGCCATATAACGCGGCGGTGCCGATCAGTCCCAGCGCGAAGCCCCAGGCATTGCGCCGGATCGTCAGCTCACGGTCGGCCGCATACAACGTGTCGTAGATGTCGCGATGACGCTGCAGCAGCAGCGGTCCCAGGCCGAACAGCTTTACCTCCTTGGCGTGATCGTCGCGGGACATCACGGTCTCCAGGTACAGCTGTTTTCGCCCCTCGGGCGACCGCCAGCGAAACAGAAAGAACGCATCACCGGAAAACTTGGCTTCCGCAAAGAACGCCGGTAATCCACACAACAGCAACAGAGCAACCGCCCACGGCGAGAACTTGACCAGCAGGGTGCCGAAGCTGAGCAAAGACACGAAGTTCTGGATCAGTCCGAACGTGCGCATGACCAGCGACAGGGGTCGCGTCGATGCGTCGCGGCGCGCGCGCATGAGCTTCTCATAGAACTCCGAATCCTCGAACTGCGCCATGTCCAGTGTCAGCGCCTTCTCCAGGATCATGACGTTGACGCGCTGGCCCAGCTGTGCACGCAGTAGCGCCTGAAACAGCGTCAGACCGCGTTGGGCTGCGGCCAGGACAGCCACCAGCACGCATTCGAGGCAGATCCACTTCAGAGCGGCAAGGCGGGTCACCTCGCCGGGCGAGGCGATCGAAACGACCACGGCGTCGACGATATGGGCACCGACGAATGCGATCGCAGCGGGGAGCATGCCGGCAATCAACGTAGAGACGCCCAGCGCGACGCTGAGAGGGCGGCTGGTCGTCCACACCAGTTCCATCGCTCGCCGGCTGTAGCCGAACACCGAAAGAAAATTGCGCGCGAACTCTGCAACACTTTGGGACGGCGGCGCTGCCGCTGACGCAGCGCTCCGGTCGGCGGGGGTTTCGGAAGGGCGTCCGCTCATCTCATACCAGTCTCTGCAAAAGATTGTCGATTCTCGGCGAGCCTGCCGCTCTACGCGACGCCGTTCTTCGTATCGGTTGCGGGCGCTCTGCGACGGCGAGCCCGTTCGCGCATTGTGCAGGAGACAGCCGGCATACGTTCACTGCAATCGGGTATGCTCGTCGCTCGTTGCGCCGTCGCCGGCCTGCTGCGCACTCCGGTGCGGATCCGGTTCCGGCGTCAGATGCGGCCACTTTCCCCATCGCATGCGCCCAATGGTCCGTTTCATGCGGCAACGGTGCGGCGATTATGTGTCGCGACGCAGCACCGAGCTGACTTTTCCCATTTGATCGTGATGCCCTGAATGTTACATGGACATTCGAAGAACCGATTTCGCGAAAAATAAACGTCGTCGCCGCATAACTTTTGCCGTTGCGGGCGTCCTTCTCGCGGCTGTGCTGATCGGCAGCATCGCAACGCTCGATCCGGCCGCCCCCGTGGTCGAGCGTGAAAGCCTGCTGCTCGACGGCGTCAAGCGCGGCGAGATGCTGCGCGAGGTACGTGGGCCGGGTCTGCTGGTACCGAAAGAAGTCCGCTGGATCGCAGCCGAGACATCGGCCCGGGTGGAACGCATCCTGCTCAAGCCGGGGGCACCGGTACAGGCCGACAGCGTGATCCTCGAACTGAGCAACCCCGAAGTGGCCGACATGCAACTTGCTGCGCAATCGGCACTGGCCGCAGCCGAGGCCGATCTTGCCGCGCAGCGCATGACACTGGAGAGCCAGCTGCTGGACCAAAAGGCGAATCTCGCCGGGTTCGAGGCCCAGTATGAATCGGCGCGCCTGCAGACCGAAGCCGAATCCGACCTCGCGGCCAAAGGCATCATTCCGAAGATCCAGTATCGCCGAAGCCAACTGGCCTCTGAGCAGCTGAAGGTGCGGCTGGACATCGAGAAAGAGCGCGCCGCGAAGTTCGCGCAGACGTCGCAGGCCCAGCTCGCGGCACAGCGCGCGCGGACCGAGCAGTTGCGCAATACCGCCGACCTGCGTACGCGTCAGCTCGATGGCCTGAAAGTGCGTGCCGGCATCGCGGGCGTGTTGCAACAGGTACCGATCGAGGAAGGCCAGCAGGTCGCAGCCGGCACCAACCTCGCACGCGTGGCGCGCCCCGACGTGCTGATGGCGGAGCTGCGCATTCCCGAGACCCAGGTCAAGGACGTACGCGAGGGCCAGGATGTCAGCATCGATACACGCAATGGTCTGGTGTCGGGACGTGTGATTCGCATCGACCCGGCGGTGCAGGCCGGCACCGTGCTCGTCGTCGTCGATCTGCCCGGCACCCTGCCCCCCGGGGCCCGCCCCGACCTGTCCGTCGACGGCACGATCCGCATCGAGCGGCTGGACGACGTGCTCTACGTCGGGCGTCCGGCCTACAGCCGGCCCGAGTCCGAGATGCGGCTGTTCAAGGTCGACGCCAAGACCGGCGTCGCGCTGCGCGTTCCGGTACGGCTCGGCCGCGCCTCGGTGAATCTGATCGAAATCCGCCAGGGCCTGCAGCCCGGCGATCAGATCGTGCTGTCGGATACCTCGCAGTGGGACGAATACGAGCGTCTCCGCATCGATTGACCACTCTTCGTCGTTCCCACGGAGCGACGTCCAGCGCACGGAGCAAGGCATGACGGACAGACAGCCCCTCATCTCCATGACCGACATCGCCAAGGTGTTCTACACCGATGATGTCGAAACCCACGCGCTCGCCGGAGTGCAGGTCGCGCTGGAGCGCGGCGAATTCGTGTCCATCACCGGTCCCTCGGGGTGCGGCAAGTCGACCCTGCTGGCCATCCTGGGCCTGCTCGATACGCCCACCGGTGGCAACTACACGCTCAACGGCGTGGAAGTCGCGAACCTCGACTCGCGCGAACGCGCCCGCATCCGAAACAAGGAAATCGGCTTCATCTTCCAGGCCTTCAACCTGATCGGCGATCTGACCGTGTTCGAGAATGTCGAACTGCCGCTGGCCTATCGCCATGGCACGGAAAAAGCCGAACGCAGGGAAAAGGTGCTGAATGCGCTGGAGCAGGTTGGCATGGCGCATCGCCTCGATCACTATCCGGCTCAGCTCTCCGGCGGCCAGCAGCAGCGCATCGCCGTCGCGCGTGCCCTGGTCGGCTCCCCCGCCATCCTGCTGGCCGACGAACCCACGGGCAACCTCGACTCGAAGAACGGTGAAGCGGTGATGTCGCTGCTCGGGGAACTGCACCAGGCCGGTTCCACGATCTGCATGGTGACTCACGATCCTCGCTACGCCGATTTCGCCCAACGCAAGATTTTCATGTTCGATGGCCGGGTAGTCGACGAGGAAACGCTGCACCGCCTGCGCAAGGATGAAGAACACCGTCTCGACACGCCGACCGCCAGAGCACGCGCCCGCAGCTAGTCGACCACCCCATGCTCATCGGTGCGGCCGATGTCGCTGGGTCGCGCCAGTTCCACCCCGTGAACGCTGCCGTCGAGCTGCCGACGGCCTGAGCCACCGATGCCCGACGCAAGGCCACGGCGCAACCGTTCTCCGGCTGAAAACACCGGCTGAGACACGCTGCCCGGGCGTTGGCCCGGCCGAGAGATCCGGAATCGAACACTCGCCGGAAACGCAAAGGTTCCGCTCCACCCAATGAAAAGCAACATATACTTTTTCCTGTGTCATCTTCATCTTTCGTATACAGTTTGTTAGCGACGATGCGGCAAGGCTGTGGCGCCGCCCGCCTGATCCGCTCGCTTGCCGGCAAGGAGACCACGTATGTCCGAGACGCGCCGTCTGTGGCTGGGCTTGGCCGCACTGCTCATCGTTTCGTTCTCCGTGCTGCTGTGGGCGGGCAGTGAAATCTTCCGGGTCGCACCACCAGTCCCGGAGCGTGTGGTCACCGACAGTGGTGCTGTGCTGTATACCCGGGCCGACATTGAACGCGGACGTCAGGTGTGGCAGGCCATGGGTGGCATGCAGCTGGGTTCCATCTGGGGCCATGGCGGTTACGTGGCGCCGGACTGGAGTGCCGACTGGCTGCACCGGGAAGCCACGGCACTGCTGGATCAATGGGCCCGCGTTGAGGGGGCAGCCAGCTATGCGCAGGCGGACGCCGAGACCCAGGCTCGTCTGCGTGGACGCCTGCAGGTTCAGATGCGCCGCAATACCTACGATGCGGCTGCCGGAACCATAACCCTGTCCGGCGAACGCGCGCGTGCCATCGGCGCTGTGGCCGCGCACTACATCAGCCTCTTCGGCAACGATCCGGCCACGGCATCGCTGCGTGAAGCCTATGCCATGCGCAACGACACCGTCGCGACGCTGGAAAACCGGGAGAAGCTGACCGCGTTCTTCTGGTGGACGGCCTGGGCGGCCGCGACCGAACGCCCGGACAGCGGCGAAACGCTTTCGCCGGATCCGGCGGGCACGCCCGGCAAGCGCGTGACCTATACCAACAACTGGCCCAGCGAGCCGCTGATCGGCAACTCGCCACCGCCCTCGATGTGGGTCTGGTCGGCGTTCAGCGTGACATTCCTGCTGGCCGGCATCGCGGCACTGGGCTGGCACCATGCGGTCACACATGATCGTGACGAGGTGAAACAGGCCCTGCCAGCGACCGACCCGTTCGCCGCTTTGCGGATCACCCCGTCCATGCGCGCTACCGCGAAATACTTCTGGGTGGTACTCGCCTTGTTTCTCGTGCAGATCCTGCTCGGCGCGATCACCGCGCACTATCAGGTCGAGGGGCAGGAAGCCTATGGCTTCGCCGTTTCCGAATACCTGCCGTATTCCCTGTCACGGACCTGGCACACGCAGCTCGCGGTGCTCTGGATCGCGGTGGCCTGGCTGGGAACCGGCCTCTACATCGCGCCGGCACTGTCAGGCCATGAGCCGCCTTTCCAGCGGCTGGGGGTCAACGTGCTGTTCGCCTGCCTGCTCGTCATCGTCATCGGATCATTCACGGGCCAGTGGCTCGCGGTCATGCACAAGCTCGGACTCGACAACAACTTCTGGTTCGGGCACCAGGGGTGGGAATACGCCGACATGGGCCGGTTCTGGCAATGGTTTCTCTTCGCCGGGCTGCTGATCTGGCTGGGTCTCGTGGGGCGCGCGCTCTGGCCAGTGCTGCGCGGACCGGCGACGGACACGAAATCGATCGTCGGGCTGCTGTTTCTTTCCACGGTCGCCATCGGACTGTTCTTCGGCGCCGCGCTGATGTGGAACGAGCACACGCACATATCGGAAGTCGAATACTGGCGCTGGTGGCTCGTGCATCTCTGGGTGGAGGGATTCTTCGAAGTGTTCGCAACGGCGGTGATGGCACTGATCTTCACCCGCCTCGGCCTCGTCAACGCACGCTCCGCGACCGTGGCCGTGCTGTTTGCCACCATCATCTTCATGTCGGGCGGCGTGCTGGGAACATTGCACCATCTGTACTTTGTCGGAACACCGACGGCCGTCGTCGCGCTCGGCGCGAGTTTCAGCGCACTCGAGGTCGTTCCGCTCGCCTACATCGGCTTCGAAGCGTACCAGACCTGGAAGTACGGGCATGCGACGCCCTGGATGCAGCGGTACCGCTGGCCAATCCTGTTTTTCATCGCGGTCTCGTTCTGGAACCTGGTCGGCGCCGGCCTGTTCGGCTTCCTGATCAATCCGCCGCTGTCGCTGTACTACATGCAGGGACTCAACCTCACGCCGCTGCACGGCCATACCGCGCTTTTCGGCGTATACGGCATGCTCGGCATCGCGCTGGTGCTGTTCTGCCTGCGTGGCCTGCGCGGCCAGCTGCGCTGGGACGTCGCACCGCTGAAGCTCGCGTTCTGGGCGCTGAACATAGGCCTGGTGCTGATGGCATTGCTGACCTTGTTGCCGCTGGGCACGTTGCAGCTGCTCGCCGCCATCGAGCACGGGTATGCCTATGCCCGCTCGGCCGAATTCATGCAACGCCCCGTCGTCGACCTGCTGGTCTGGATGCGTGTACCGGGCGATGTCATCTTCAGCATCGGCGCCGTCTCGCTGGCCTGGTTCGTTTTCCGGCTATGGGTCGCACCACGTCCGGAACCGGTCGAGGACGGCAAGCTCGCGGAGCCCTGACAGTATTCGAGGCGGTCATCACACGACAGGACAGGACCCGCAGTACGCGCCCTACTCGGGCGCGACTCCGGATGCCGCCCCGATACGTCGCCGGACTTCACTTTCGAGCCCCTTGAGCCCCCACGCCTTGCCGATGCCGATGGCGTCGTCCACGGATTTGCCGTCGACCCAGGCGGCCCGCAGCGCGGCCATGGCCCCCACGCGATTGCCGCTCGCACAATGCAACAGCAATGGCCGCGCCGCGGTGCGAACGAGGGCATCGAATTCACGCACATGGTCACGGGTCAGCCCGGCCGCACCACGCAACGGCAGATTGGTGTAGTAGAGACCGGCGGCGCGTACAGCGCCGGCCTCATCGAAGTCCGGCGTCTCGTCGTCGACGCTCAGATCGATGACGCTGCGAATGCCGGCGGCACGCAAACGCTCGATATCCCCGGGCGCGAGCCGGCCAGCCACGGCCGCGTCGGATACGGGCAACATGGCGTGCGCGATCTCGGGCAGCGTGAAGGCGCTGCGTGACGTGGCGCAACCGGCCAGGACCAGCATTGAGAGCACGCTCGCGATGCCCAGGCAGCGGACACGCGCTGCACACCTCGCGGCGCTCACGCCGCACCACCGCCAAGCTGATTCAACGGCAGGCGCAGGTAGCGGATGCCGTTGGCATCGGGCGGCGGCAGCTCGCCGGCACGGATGTTCACCTGCAACGCAGGAAGGATCAGCCGCGGTGGCGCAAGCTGAGCGTCACGCTCGGTGCGCCGTGTCACGAAGACGCCTTCGTCGACAGGGATTCCCCTGCCGAGGTGGATGTTGTGCCGCTCCTGATCCTCGATAGACGTCTGCGCACGAGCTTCCCGCCCGGCCGGCGGATAATCGTGGCAAAGGAACAGACGCGTGTCCGACGGCAGGTCGAGCAGCCTGCGGATGGAGCGGTAGAGGGTGTGTGCATCACCGCCCGGGAAGTCCGTGCGCGCCGTGCCCACGTCCGGCGCGAACAGCGTGTCGCCGATGAAGGCGGCGTCCCCGATGACGTAGGTGAGACTGTCGTCGGTATGTCCCGGCGTTGCGATCACGCCGACATCGAGCGTGCCGATACGCAACGTGTCGCCGTCGGCGAGCAGCCGGTCGAACTGGCTGCCGTCGGTCGCGAACGCCGGCTCGAGGCCAAACAGCGCCTTGAAGCGTGTCTGTACCCGTGTGATTCCCTGTCCGATCGCGACCCTGGCGCCGGTACGCTGCCTGAGCCAGGCGGCTGCCGTCAGATGGTCGGCGTGGGCGTGGGTCTCGAGAATCCAGTCCACGGTCAACCGGTGGTCGTGCATATACGCGAGCAGCCGGTCGGCGGAGTCAGTCGTGGTGCGGGCGCTCGCCGGGTCGTAGTCGAGCACGGGATCCACCACGGCCGCATGACCGCCGTCACGATCGTACACGACGTAACTGAAGGTGAACGTGGCCGGATCGAAGAAGCTCGCGACCTGCGGATTCATGCATCACCTCTTGCAATTTATTTTAGCAATAACTAAATTAGATTTACTTCAATTTCAAGTCAAGCATCACCCGCTACGCCGCCGCCCGACGTTGCGGGTCCGCCATAACGCCCCCCTGTGAGGAAGCCTCATGACCTGCGAAAAACCTTTTGCTCCCGGCCTCTACGCCAGTGGCCAGCCATCGGCATCGGATCTGGCCCGGCTCGCCGCCCAGGGCGTACGTTCGGTCATCAATCTGCGCGCACTGCAGGAACCGGTCGACTACGACGAAGCCCTCGAGGCCGCGCGCCTCGGGCTTCGCTATGTGTCGATTCCGGTAGCCGGACCGCAGGACGTGACCTGCGAGACGGTCGCCCGCTTCTCGCAGGAACTCGAGGAATGCATCTGCCATGGCGGGACCCTGGTGCACTGCGCCAGCTCCAACCGCGCAGGCGCTCTCGTAGCCTTGCATCACGGCCTCACGCGCGGCACCTCACGTGACGACGCGGTGGCGATGGGCCGCGCGGCAGGACTGACTAGCCTCGAAGCGCTGGTCGACGATCTGCTCTGCAAGCACGCCCGGCCGGAAGGCTGACGCAACGCGGGTTGCTCCTGAGCCGCAACACGGGCACAGCAGACTGCCCCCGCGTGCGCACGAAGCGCCCTGCATGCGTTTTCCCACGATCCGGTTGCGCCAGACACGCACGACCGCAGTGCCAGCTGCCGTCAGAAGCCCGACGAACGGTAAGCACCGCGGCGTACGTGAGAACTGCATGTCGCGCCATGCCACCCCGGCGTGAAAACCCGCCACCTTCGACTCAGCCGGCGGCGGGTCTGGCGCGTCGCGGCGCCGTACGACGCGGTTCGCCGAGCCCGTCGCGATCCGCCGGCGCGCGCACGATCAGCACGGGGATGCTGCAGGTCGCCGCGACGCGCGTGACGACCGAACCGAGCAGCAACTGGCCCAGGGCGCCATGCCCATGGGAGCCCAGCACGATCAGGTCACAGCGCTCCTCGCGCGCCGTATCCACGATCGTCTGTGCCGGTGGATAGCGGCCGACATGGAGGGTCTTGCAGGGGACGCCGAGAGTCTTCGCACGCCGTGTGATCGCGCCGAGCGCGCGGTCTGCCGCCGCCTTGCTCGCGCGCGCGTGGCGCTCGATCTGAGCTGCGAGCGGTTGCGTCTCGTAGCCGGCCGGTGGCTCGAACGGCGGCGAAACCAGCAAGCCCACCACGGAGGCGCGCAACGCGGCGGCGAGTTTCAAGCCCTCCCGCACAGCCTGCTGCGCGCGTTCCGAACCATCCGTACAAATCAGTATGCGTCGATACATGGTGATGTCTCGCATCGGCGAAGCAACAGTGAGGCCGCAAGCTACTCCGCGGGAAATACGTCGGTGCGGCCGTGACGGAGACTACCCACCAGACGCTACGCCGTGTTGATACAGGTCAAGGGAGTCCGGCAGGCGGCCGCGCTGCGCGATGGCGTGGCCGCGGGTTCGCGCTTAGCGTCCCCCGCCGCTGCGGAAGATCGACCACAACAGCCACACGCCGGCGATGGACGCCCCGACGAAGCCCAGCAGGCCGAAGAACGGCAGGCCGAGCAAGGTCGGGCCGCCTTCGACGGTCATCGTGATCGACGAGCCGATGATGAGTGCCGCGATGACCATGCTGCCCGCGAGTCGGTTCGCCGAATGGCTCATGTCGCGACGGAAGTCGCCCAGTTCGTCGAGGCGGATGCGCACGCCGCCGAGGCCCGCCGGCAGGGTCTGCAGCAACCGCCGCAGCTCGTGCGGAACCATGACGATCAGCTCGGCGAAATCGGACAGCGCGGCCAGACCGCGCCGTGCCATCGCCGCCGGGCGGTAGTGTTCGACCATCGCGCGGCGCAGGAACGGGCGCGCCTGCGTCGCCATGTCGAAGGCAGGGTCGAGGCGGCGGCCGAGCCCGTCCAGGGTCAGGCACACCTTGATCATCAACGTGAGATCGGCCGGCAGCGTGAGCCGGTGCCGGCGCACCAGCGCTGTCACCTCCAGCAGCATGCCAGCCAGATCGAGCTGTGCCAGCGGCACGCCGTGATAGCGGTCGATGAAGGCGTCGACGTCGACGGCGAGCTCGCCGGCATCGATGTCGCCCTCACCCGCCCAGGCGAGCAGAATCCTGCAGACGCGTTCGGCATCGCGTTCGACGAGGCCGAACAGCAATTGCACGACCTCGCCTTTACGGCTCGTTGACAGGCGCCCCACCATGCCGAAATCGATGAGCGCGATGCGTCCGTCGGGCAATACGAACACGTTGCCCGAATGGGGATCGGCATGAAAGAAGCCGTCGCGGAGCATCATTTTCAGCACGAGCTGTGCGCCCGTGCGCGCGACTTCGCGGCGGTCCACGCCGGCGCGTTCGAGGGCGGCCAGATCAGCGAGCGGGATGCCGTCGACGTGGTCCTGCACGTTCATGCGTTCGTTGGTGCATGGCCAGTGCACGGCCGGCACGACCAGACGCAGGTCATCGGCGAAACGTGACGCGATGCGTTCGGCATTGCGGCATTCGGCGGCCAGGTCTAGTTCGCGCAGCAGCGAATCGCGGAACTGGCGCACCATGCCAACAGGGCTGAAACGCCGCAGTTCGGGAAAGCGCACCTCGATGCGGCGCGCCACGTACTGCAGCAGCCGCATGTCCGCTTCCACCACCGGCCGGATGCCGGGGCGTCGCACCTTGACCACGACTTCGCGCCCGTCGTGCAGCCGCGCGCGATGCACCTGTGCGATCGACGCGGCCGCGAGCGGCGTCGGGTCGATGAACGGGAGTGCGTCCTCGGGCGCGCGACCGAGCGCTTCGGCCATTTCCTGCCGCACTGCCTCGAAAGGCACCGGCGGCACCGCGTTCTGCAGGCGGCTGAACTCGGCGATCCACTCCGGCGGAAACACGTCCACGCGCGTCGCCAGCAGCTGGCCCAGCTTGACGAAGCACGGTCCCATTTCTTCCAGCGCATGGCGTACGCGTACGGGTACCGGCTGGGAAACCCAGTCTTCCAGGCGCTGGACCGGCTCCACGCCCTTCATCCGGTGCAGCGCATGCGCCAGTCCCAGCCGGCGCAGCAGATCGGCGAAGCCGTGCCGCACCAGGATGCCCGCCAGGGTCTGGATTCGGGCCGTATCGAAGCCGGCGGTCAGCGAGTCCCACATCGGTGCTGCATCTCCCCCTCGTGAACGATCGGGCATTCTCCGCAGCGGCCGACGCATCCGCGCACGGGCGACCCGGCAGCGGAGGGCGTAGCACCAGCGGCACCGCAAAACAGAGTGCCATCGAAGCCCGGGCACCGCGAGTCAGCGCTGGTCCACGGGCCGGCTCACCCCTTTGCTTCATGCGGCACGGAACCGGCCGAGCGGAGGGTCCGTTCGAGCCAGTCGGCCGCGAGCGCGGTCATGCCTTCGAGCGTGCCCGGCTCTTCGAACAGGTGGCCCGCACCCGGCACCGTCACGAGGCGGGCAGCGCTGCCCATGACATCGCACGCCGTCCGATTCAGCGCCAGCACGTCGTGATCGGCACCGCCGACGATCAGCAGCACGGGACAGCTCACCCGCTGCAACGTATCGCGCCCGGCCATGTCGGGGCGCCCGCCGCGCGACACCACGGCCATGATCGCGTCAGGACGTGCGGCTGCCACGCGCAGCGCGGCTGCCGCGCCGGTACTGGCACCGAACAGTCCAACCGGAAGACCGCGGCAGCTCGGCTCGCTGCACATACGGGTCACGGCCGTTTCCAGTCGTGCCGCTAGAATGCCGATGTCGAAACGCGTGGCGCGCACGGCATCTTCCTGCGGCGTCAGCAGATCGAACAGCAGCGTCGCCATGTGCCTGCGCGCCAGCGCCTCGGCGACGAAGCGGTTGCGCGGACTGTGGCGGCTGCTGCCGCTGCCGTGCGCGAAGATCACGAGGCCGATCGCCGGCTCCGGCAGGGTCAGCGTCCCCTCCAGCGCCGCCTGCCCGACAGGAATGCGCACCGACTTGCCTGCAGGAACCGGGGCCTCATGCGCGCGCGCCTCCTGCAGGATGCGTGCAACCTCATCGTCACGCACTTCGGGAAAGTGACGGTAGTACAGACTGACGGCCCGGAACGGATCCGGGGAAGCCAGGCAGACGACTTCGTCGGCGGCCCGCTCGACGTGCGCCAGACTTCCGGGTGCCCCGACCGGAACCGCACAGATCAGCCAGGCGGGACGCTGCTGGCGCACCGCCCGCAGGGCGGCCTCCATGGTTGCACCGGTTGCCAGTCCGTCATCGACGACGATGACGGTACGCCCGGAAAGATCCTGCAGGCCGGCACCGCCGTAACGCGCCCTGCGCTCGCGCATCAGCGCGATCTGCGCCTGCGCCTCCTGCTGGATGTAGGCCTCGTCGGCGCGCGTCCATTCCCAGTCGTCGTTGAGCAGGATCGAGCCGCGCTCGTCGACCGCACCGATCGCGTACTCGGGGTTCCCGGGCGCGCCCAGCTTGCGCACCAGGATCATGTCCAGCTCACCGCCGAGCGCTTCGGCGACGATCCGCGCCATCGGCATGGCTCCCCGCGGTATACCCAGCACGATGGGGTGCGTACCGCGATAGTGCGCCAGCGCCTCGGCCAGCTCGCGCGCCGCGTGACTGCGGTCCTGAAACGGCAGCTGCACCATGGTTCGACTCCCGGCAGCGGGATGCCAGGGTGCCGCAACGACGAACGCCGGTATTGACCTGCATCAACATCGCTCCGGCAGCAGCGGCGATCCTTTGCGTACGCGTCCGCCGGGAGCCGCGCATGGTCGTCCACCCCCATTGGCATCCGCCACTCGACGTCCTGCGTGCCGCGGCGCAGGTGCTCGACGAGGATGCCGACGACTACGATCCTCTGCTGCGGATGACCGGCGGGCGCGACTTTGTGCTGCTCGGCGAGGCGACGCACGGCACGCATGAGTTCTACGCCATGCGCTCGGCGATCACGCGAAAGCTGGTCGAAACGGGCGGTTTCGATGCAGTGATCGTGGAAGGCGACTGGCCGGACGTGCTGCGACTCAACCGCTACGTCACGGGGCGCAGCAATGATTTACTCGATGAGGCCTTCGCCGGGTTCCAGCGCTTCCCGGCCTGGATGTGGCGCAACCGCGACGTGCGCGAGTTCATCGACTGGCTGCACGGCCGCAATGCGGCACTGCCCGGGCACGCTCGCGTGGGCTTCTACGGCATGGATCTTTACAGCCTCTACCGCTCCGCCGATGCCGTCGTCGCCTACCTCGAAACCGTCGACCCGGAACAGGCACAGCGCGCACGGCGCCTGTACGCCTGCATGGACCATGTGCGCGATCCGCAGGAATACGGCGCTGAAGCCGCCGCCGGGCTGCGTCCTTCCTGTCGGGATGCCGCGGCGGTATTGCTGACGGAACTCTCGGGCTGCTCGGGGCAGTATCTCGGCGCCGACGGCCCGATTGCGGAGGACGAGCAATTTTTCGCCGAACGCAACGCCCACGTGGTACTCGACGCCGAGCGCTACTACCGCGCCATGTTCGAGGGGCGCGTGCAAACATGGAATCTGCGCGACAGTCACATGGTGAACACCATCCTCGCGCTGCGCCGGCACTTGCGTGCCAGCGGCCGGCCGGGAGGAATCGTGGTATGGGCCCACAACTCGCATCTGGGCGACGCCCGCGCCACCGAGATGGCGCAGCGGGGTGAATGGAACGTGGGCCAGCTCCTGCGCGAGCAAGCGGGGGCGGCGGCAACCCTGTGCGTGGGATTCACGACCTATGCGGGCGTGGTGACCGCCGCACGCGACTGGAATGCAGCGGCCGAACGCCGCCGGGTGCGCGCGGCACATCCGGACAGCTACGAACATCTCTTGCATCGGACCGGCAAGGACCGGTTCTTCCTGTCTCTGCATGGCGAGGCCGCGAGCGTGTTGCGCGAGCCGCTGCTCGAGCGTGCGATCGGCGTGATCTACCGGCCGGAGACCGAGCTGGGCAGCCACTATTTCATGGCCTCGCTGGCGGCGCAGTTCGACGCCATCTTCCACCTCGACGAAACCTCCGCGGTGGAGCCTATGGACGTGACTGCGCGATGGACGCGACACCTGGAAATGCCGGAAACCTTTCCGTCCGGACTGTGATCGGCCAGCCCGCCGCCGGCGTGTGCCGGCGCGAGCGGCGCCCGATGCGCATGGAAATTCGACGAGCGGCAGCCGCAGTTGACTTGCGTCAATACCGGCCCGCGTTCCGGGCGCCACAGTAGGCCGCAGTCTCAGCCGGGAGGTTGTCATGCCTCAGTCAGCCGTCCAGTGCGCCGCCGCAGTCGTTGCACCGCGTCGCTTCCGTCTGCCCGACGGCCGCGAGCTGCTTGTTCGACGCGTCGAGGCCAGGGACGTGGCGCTGGAAAGGGCCTTTCTCGCGCGCCTCGACCAGGAAGGCCACGCCTATTGCTTTCTTGGCCTCATAAAGGAGTCGGATGACGAGGTCGCGCGGGAGCTGATTGCCGTCGATCCCGACTGCGAAGTGTCGCTGATCGCCCTCTTGCACGAGGACGGCACCGACATCGAAGTGGGTCTCGCCCGCCTCCGTGGCTACGGCGACGGCAGCAGTGCCGATTGCGCGGTCGCCGTCGATCCGGAATGGCGGCGCGGCGGTGTCGGCAGCCGGCTGTTGCAGCGGCTCGTCGATGTGGCGCGCGAACGGGGCGTGCGCCGCCTGTTCGCAGCCGACGGTATCCACGGCAACGCCGCGCATCGGTTTGCCGAACGGCACGGCTTTCGCAGCTGCGCGGATCCGGACGACCCCGCAGCGGTCATTCTCGAGCGCGAACTGTAGTCGGCGCCGGCGCGTCGTTCCGTTGCCCTGCTTTCGATGGAGGCCCCATGAACCCGCCCGACTCCGCTGGAAATCGTGTGATCGACGCCATCGGTCAGCGCCGGGCGGTCCGCGAATACTCGGCGCAGCCTGTCGACGACGAGACCCTCCGCACACTGCTGCATGCCGCGGTGCGTGCGCCGACGGCGATGCACCGCGAACCCTGGCAGTTCGTCGTGCTGCGCGATCGGGACACACGCGCTGTCGTCACCGCACGGGCCAAGGCCCTGCTCGACGCCAGTGCCGACCAGCGGCACGACCCTGCACTGGCGCACCTGTATGCGGCCTTCACGGCGCCCGGATTCGACATCTTCTACGGTGCCCCGGCGCTGATCGTCATCGGCAGCAGCGAGCGTGGCGAATTCGTCGCGGCCGACTGCTGGCTGGCAGCCGAGAATCTCATGCTCGCCGCGACCTCGCTCGGGCTGGGCAGCTGCGTGATCGGACTGGCCGTCGGCGCGCTCAACGATCCGCAGATCAGACGCGCCGTCGGCATTCCAGACGACTTCGTCGCCATCGCGCCCATCATCGTCGGCTATCCGGCCGCGGGCACGCCGGCCATGGCGACGCCGCGTCGGGAGCCCGTGGTCGTGACGTGGCGATGACGCATTACCCGCCGCACCCGTGATCCGGCAGGCGGGAACGCCGTGCATCAACCTCGCAGGGCCCTCAGCGGTTACCCTGATGCGAACTCACGATCACGGCGAACATGCGAATCTTCGTACTCAAGGCACGAGCAGCCCCCGTTGACAGCCAGAAACTGCTGGCGTCGGTCGGCACCGAGGCACATACCGAAATCCTGGCACATACGCTGATGAACGCGATCTTCGTGGCGCAGTCGCATCGGCCGGACGTGATCGTCTACCTCGTGCTGGAGAGCACCGCGGATTTCTCGCGCACCATCCGCTTCGAGGCCAACGCCATGCAGGATATCGGCGGCTTCCATGAAGCGGCCCTGCTCGCCAAGGTCGCCCGCGCGCTGGACGTATCCCGGGGCATGGCCAAGGAAGCGTCGCGGCCGGTGGAGGCCGGCGTCAGCGTTCGCACCGTGAGCTTCGAACGGCTGGTGGGTGAGCTGGCCGAACACCATCCGCTCTATGTCATGGACCGCAAGGGCGCCCCGATTCGCGAGCAGACATTCGGTTCCGATCCCTGCTTCCTGCTCACGGATCACATTCCCATGCCGAAGAACACCTTCCACGGTCTGGAGCGCCAGGGCGCGAAGAAGGTCTCGCTGGGTTCGAAAATGCTGTTCGCCTCGCAGTGCGTGGTGCTGATCCACCATGAACTGGACCAACGCTGACGCTGCGTCGTCGCGTTATTCCGCCCGCATGCCGGCGCAACCGAGTCAACGGTACTGGAACATGGCGCGGCGATCCGGCATCCGGACAATCGCCCTGTTCTCCGCCCTGCTGGTCACCGCCAGCCGGGCAGAGACACCGCCGGCCCGCTCCGCGGTAGCGATCGTCGGGGTCAGCGTGATCGATGTCGAACACGGCCGATCGGTGGGACCGCGAACGGTCGTCGTGGCCGACGGCCGCATCGTCGCGGTGACCTTGCCGCGCGATGCCGTCATTCCGGAGTCCGCACGTCGCGTGTCGGGCCGCGGGCGGTTCCTGATCCCGGGGCTCGTGGACATGCATGTCCATCTGTTCAACCGAATCTCAAAGCGGGCGCCGAACGCGTGGGCGTTTCCGCTGTTCATCGCCAATGGCGTGACCGGTGTGCGCGAGATGAATGCCGATGCCGGTTCGATGGCCCAGGTGCGCGACTGGCGCCGCCGGATGCACGCGGGCGAGCTCCTGGCGCCGCACATTCTCGCAGTCGGGATCGCCGTGTCCGGAACGTCGCCCGACGACGCGGCGCACCAGACTCGTGCGGCGGCCGCGGCCGGAGCGGACTTCATCAAGGTGTTCTCCGGCGTGCCGGCGGCGAACTGGCATTCCATCGTGACCGCAGCGCGGACCGCCTCGCTGCGGGTAGCCGGCCACGTACCGGCGGGAGTCTCCCTGCTCGCTGCGTCGGCTGCCGGACAGCACACCAACGAACATCTGACCCAGGCGGTGGAGGCGTGCTCGTCGCGCGAAGCTCCGCTGCTGCACGCCCGCGAACATCTCGCGGCCGACGCACTGACCGCCGTGCGCGACCGCCAGGAGCAAGCGGCGCTCGCCGACTATGACGCCACCCTCTGCGCGACGGTCGCTGCCGAACTGGCGCGCGACGGGCAGGCCCAGGTTCCCACCCAGATCCTTGCGTACACCGAGTCGCGAGCCCTTCCGGCGGAGCCGGACGAGGATCCGCGCTGGCGCTATCTGCGCAGCGACGAACGCGCGCGCTGGCTGCGCATCCTTGCCGGCAGACCGACCCGACCGGACGCGCCCGCCAGCGCGCGCTGGCAGGCGGCGCGCCGCATCGTCGGCCAGTTCCACCGTGCCGGTGTGCCGATACTCGCCGGCACCGACGCGCCGATGCCGCTCGTCTACCCAGGGTTTTCGCTGCACGAGGAACTCGCACTGCTGGTCGATTCCGGACTCTCGCCGCGCGAGGCGCTGCGTGCCGCCACCTTCACCCCCGCAGCGGTGCTGGGCGTGGCTTCGAGCAGCGGCTCCGTCGCTGTCGGCAAGCGTGCTGACCTCGTGCTGCTGGACGGCGATCCCACGAAGGACATCCGCAATACCCGGCGGATCCGCGCCGTGCTGATCGACGGCCGACTGCTGCTGCGGGCAGAACTGGATGCGGCGTTGAGCACGGCGGCAACACGGCAGCAGTGACGAGCGGAGCCATGGTGCGCCGGGGCGGCAGTGCCGACACACCACGACAGCCACCGCGTGAGCGCCTGCGACTAACGTCGGCGACAACCCGCCGATCCCACCGCCCCGCAAGGATTTCGCGGCGCGCTTGACGTGCGTCAGCGCGCCGTGGCGGCGGTGGCGCTGGAATGAGCGTCATGAACGCATCCGTTCCATTGCCTCGCGACGCGGTGCCCGAACTCGACCTGCGTGCACTGCCGGCGCCGGAACCGTTGCTGCGGGCGCTGGAAGCCGCGGATGCGCTGGCGCCTGGCGCAGCGCTGCGTGTGCTCACGCCGCTGTTGCCGCTGCCGCTGCTGGAAGCCCTTGCCACACGCGGACTGTCACACCGGATCTTGCCGCCGGCGGGATCCGGCGCGTGCGTCCTGATCGAGCGGCTCTGCGCTGATGCGGCTGGCGATTGACGCCGCGCCGGCACCGGGGGTGCCGCGGCGTTTCCTGCTGGCGGCGCCGTGGTGGGGCATGGCTGTCGGCGTGCTGCTGCTCGTCGACGGGAGCGGCCTGCTGCAGTCGCGCTGGCATCCGGCGACATTGGCCGCCACTCACGCCTTCACCCTGGGCGTGCTGGGCAACCTGCTGTTCGGCAGTCTGCTGCAGTTCCTGCCGGCCGCCGCCGGAGTCCGCCTGCGCGGCGCGGGCGGCGGCGGCCCGCTCTGTCTGCTGCTCAACACAGGCGTGCTGGCGTTGACCACGGGACTGTATCTGGCGCAGACCGTACTGCTCACGTGTGCCGCCGGTCTGCTGGCGGCCGCCTTCGCGCTGTTCGCCGTCATGACCGGTCCGGGGCTGCTGACTGCGTGCGGCCAGCACCTGTTGCGTGCGGGTCTCGCTGCGGCCTTGCTGGCCGCACTGGCCACGGCGACGGGCGGCGTGCTGCTCGCGCTCGCCCTGGCCGGCTGGCGGGTCGCGCCGTGGCCCCTGCCGCTGCTGGCCGATGCTCACGCCGCGTGGGGAGTCGCCGGCTGGGTGTTGCTGACGCTCGGCGCCGTGTCGCGCGTCGTCATGCCGATGTTCCTGGGCACAGCGACGACGCCACCACGCCTGCAACTGCTCTGGACGGGCGCGACGCTGCTCGCCCTGGGGGCGGCCTCGGCGATCCTGCTCTCGGGCGGTGCGCCCTTGCCGTTGCGCCTCGGGGTGTCTGCCGCGACGCTGGTATTCACCGCCACCGCGCTGCACCTGCAATGCGGTGCGGCACCGGCGCGCAACGCTCCGCTGCGCGCCTGGTGGCGCAGCGGCCTGCTCGCGCTGACCGCGTTCGCGCTGGTGCTGCCCTGGCAACCGCACGGCGATCTGCTGGCCGGCGTACTCGGCATCGTCGTCGCCCTGCCCCTGCTGGCCATCGGCATGCAGCTCGAAATCGTCGCCTTCCTCGGCTGGATCGACCTGCACCGGCACTGCGGCCGCGGCACGCGCGTACCCGGCGTGCATCAGCTATTGGCTGATGCGGAGAAATGGCGAGTGCTGGTTGCCTTTCTCGCCGCGGCGCCGGTACAGCTGGCGGCGGTGATGCGACCGTCCACCGGACTCGCGCGCGCGGCGGGAGTGGCACTACTGATTTCCTACGCGCTGCTCTGGCACACGCTGCGCGGCGTGCGCCAGCGCAGTGTGCGTTTTCTCCGGCGCGCAACGGCATGAGCGCGCACGGCCCCGGGCGCATCGGACTGGCCGCGCTGCGCGGGCTGGTCGACGTGATCGACGATGGGCTCATCGTCCTGGTAGCTGCGCGCCGCGCGGTGACCGCGGCCATCGCGGCGGTGAAATCCCGGGGCGGCCTTGCCGCATCCGATCCCGCGCGCGAACGCTACGTACGGCGCCGCGCCCAGGCCCTGGCGGCCCGCCTGCAGGTGCCGGCGACGAGCGCACGGAACATCATCGACGCCGTCATCGCCGATGCCCGTCGGCAACAGCATCTGGCGTGCAACGCCGACACGGGCGCGAGTGAACGCTCCGCCGCAGCGCGGGCTCCTTCCGACTGACCCGGCAGCCGCGATGCGGCTGCCCGTATACACCGACTTTCGCCGCGCGCATTGACTCAAGTCAGCGCGGCCGACCGGCCGGGCCGCGCAGACTCCGCGTCCTCGTTCCGAGGCAACGCGTTCATGACCCGACCTTCCTCGCTAGACCACGAGCAGATCCTGGCCTGCGCCCGCGGCGAGTTGTTCGGGCCGGGCAATGCCCGGCTGCCGCTGCCGCCGATGCTGATGTTCGATCGCATCACTCATGTCGACGAACACGGCGGCAGGTACGGCAAGGGGCTGCTGCAGGCCGAGCTCGACATCCGCCCGGACCTCTGGTTTTTCGACTGCCATTTCGCCAGTGACCCGGTCATGCCAGGCTGCCTGGGACTGGACGCCCTGTGGCAGCTCGCCGGCTTCTTCCTGCCCTGGCTGGGTGAACCCGGGCGCGGGCGCGCGCTCGGCGTCGACGAAGTGAAATTCGTCGGCCAGATACTGCCCGGCGCCCGCCTCGTGCGCTACGAGGTCGAGGTCAGCCGGGTCATCCGCGGCCGCCTCAAAATGGTCGTCGCCGACGGACGCACGCTGGTCGACGGCCGGCCGATATACAGCGCGCGCCACCTGCGCGTCGGGCTGTTCCAGTCCACGGAGGACATCTGAGATGCGCCGCGTCGTAGTCACCGGAATGGGCATCGTGTCCTGCCTCGGAGAAGCTGCCGACGCCGTGTCGCGCGCGTTGCGCGACGGGGTGAGCGGCATCCGGGCCATGCCCGACTATGCCGCACGCGGCCTGCGCAGCTGCATCGCGGGCCTGCCGCAGATCGACCTCGCCGCCGCGGTCGATCGCAAGCTCAAACGCTTCATGGGCGACGCGGCCGCCTACAGCTACCTCGCGATGCGCGACGCGATCGCCGACGCGGGACTGGACGCGGACACCGTCAATCACCCGCGCACCGGTGTGATTGCCGGCTCCGGCGGCGGCTCGGCGCAGTGGCAGATCGAGACCGGTGACCTGGTGCGCGAGAAAGGCGTGCGCCGCGTCGGACCCTACATGGTGCCGCGCACGATGTGCTCCACCGTGTCGGCAGCGCTGGCGACCGCCTTCGGCGTGCTCGGCGTCAGCTATTCGATCGCGGCTGCCTGCGCCACATCGGCGCACTGCATAGGCGCGGGCGCCGACCTGATCCGCCACGGCGCCCAGGACGTAATGTTCGTGGGCGGCGGCGAGGAGCTCCACTGGGGCATGGCCGCACAATTCGACGCCATGGGCGCGCTGTCCAGCAGCTACAACGACGCCCCGGCCGCTGCTTCGCGGCCCTACGACGCGGGTCGCGACGGTTTCGTCATCGCCGGGGGCGCCGGCATGCTGGTACTGGAGGATTACGCCCGTGCGAGCGCGCGCGGTGCCCGCATTCACGCGGAGCTGGTCGGCTACGGCGTGACTTCCGACGGCGCCGACATGGTCGCGCCGAACGGCTGCGGTGCGGTCCGCTGCATGCAGATGGCGCTCGCCGGCGTGCGTACGCCGGTGGACTATCTCAACACACACGGCACGGCAACACCGCTGGGGGACGTCGTCGAGCTGCAGGCCGTGCGCGAGGTGTTCGGCGACCAGGTTCCGCCGCTGTCGTCGACCAAATCGCTGTCGGGACATGCGCTGGGCGCCGCCAGCGTGCACGAGGCGATCTACAGCCTGCTGATGCTGCGGGACGGCTATATCGCTGGTTCAGCCAACATCGATGCACTGGACCCCCGCGCCGAGGCCTTTCCGATCGTGCGCGAGAGCCGTCCAGCGCGGCTGAACACCGTCATGTCCAACAGCTTCGGCTTCGGCGGCACCAATGCGGCGCTGATCTTCGCCAAGGTATGAGACCGCCGGCTGATCTCGGTCAATGCACGGATACGGGCGTTGACCGAGGCTATGCCAACGATCAATGCCTTCGAGGAACTCTCCCATGAACGACACGACCGCCACCGCCCCCCTCGCCGAGCAGGCCCGCCGCGCGCTGGCCGCGCACGATCGCAACGCGCGCGTCGAACTCGGTGCCGACGGCGGCCTGCTGGTGTACTCCGATCTCGACCAGGCCACCGTACTGCGCGTGCTGCAAACCGCCGCGCTGCCGGCCGCCACCGCCGTCCCGGCCCGTAGCGACTGCTGCGGCGGTTGCTGCGGTGCCTGAACGCGCCGCGCGGCCGCGCCAGCGAGTTCCGGCGCGCCCCGATCATTTCCCGTATCGACTTCCGACCGAGGTTTCCATGCTCCGCCATTGGATACCGTTCCTGCTCGCCGCTGCCGCCGCCGGCGGTGCCGCCGCGGCACCGACCGAACCGTCACCGGCAGACCATGCCGCGCACGCCGCGCATCACGCCCATGAGGCACCGGCCTCACCGGCGACCCCGGCTGCGCCGGCACAGCGCTGGGCCACGGACGCGCCGCTGCGCGAGGGCATGGGACGCGTACGCGCTGCGCTCGACGCACTGAGCCACGACGCACACGGTCATCTGTCCCCGGCGCAGGCCCGCGAACGGGCCGTGCAGGTCGAGGATGCGATCAGCTACCTGTTCGCCAACTGCGCACTGGCGCCGGACGCGGATGCGGCGCTGCATGGCATCCTCGCGCCGCTGCTGGCAGCGGCGCAGCGTCTGAATCGCGACCCGTCGGACACGGCCGCGGTCGCGGCCATGCGCGGGGCGGTGATGCCCTACCCGCTGCAGTTCGATGATCCCGGCTGGGTGGCAACGCCCAGCGTCGGCGCGCAATGACGGAACCTGCACCGGGCTATGTCCAGGCCTGGCAGTGCATCGGCTGCGGCCGCATCGAGGCACCGCAGCCCTGCATCGGCGTCTGCCGCGACCGCAAGGTCCTGCTGGTCGGCAGGGACGAGCACGATGCTGCGCTGGCGGAGATCGCACGCCTGCGCGGCGCATTGACCGCTGCCGCATCGCGGCTGTCGCGCTTCGGCAGTGCAGTGCCGCGCGAGGGCCAGTGGGAGGCGTCTTATCACGCGCTGCAAGTACAGGTGCGCGAGGTGCTGGCCTGCCTGGCACCCGATACGCCCGGCTCCGACTGACGCCGGCTGCGCGCTGCGCGGCGCCGTTCTCCGATCCGGACCCGTTGCGGCAGTGGCCCACAGTCAGGGCATGCGCGTCTTTTCGCCGGGCGGCCGGGTGGTCATGAGCCGCTCCCACAGGGCGTCGACGCGGCGCTCCACGGCGGCGTCGGGGACTATCGGCCGCCCCCAGCTGCGGCTGGTCTCTCCCGGCCATTTGTTGGTCGCGTCCAGGCCGAGCTTGGAACCCAGGCCGGCCGCCGGGCTCGCAAAATCCAGATAGTCGATCGGTGTGTCGTTCACGAGCAGCGTGTCGCGCGCCGGATCCACGCGCGTGGCCAGCGCCCAGATCACGGCCGACCAGTCGCGTGCGTCGATGTCGTCGTCGACCACGATGACGAACTTCGTGTAGGTGAACTGCCGCAGGCAGGACCAGATGCCCATCATCACGCGGCGCGCATGGCCCGCATACTGCTTGCGGATCGACACGACGGCGATGCGGTAGGAACAGGCCTCCGGCGGCAGGTAGAAGTCGACGATCTCGGGGAACGTTTTCTGCAGGATGGGCACGAACACGTCGTTCAGCGCCATGGCGAGCACCGAAGGTTCGTCCTGCGGCGCGCGGCCCATGTAGCTGCCGTGATAGATCGCGCCGCGGCGCAGGTGCATGCGTTCCACCGTGAGCACCGGGAAATGGTCCTGCGCGTTGTAGTAACCCGTGTGGTCGCCAAAGGGGCCTTCGAGCGCCGTGTCGCCGGGATGGATGAAGCCCTCGAGCAGGATTTCCGCACCGGCCGGAGCGTCGAGGCCGGTCAGTGCACTGGGCCACAGCCGGCTGCGCTGGCCGCGCAGCAGTCCGGCGAACTCGTATTCGGAGAGACTGTCCGGCACGGGCGCCACGGCCGCCAGCAAGGTCGCCGGGTCGGCGCCCAGCGCGACCAGCACCGGAAACGGCTGCTGCGGATGCGCGCTTCGCCAGTCGGCATAGTCCAGTGCGCCGCCACGATGCGGCAGCCAGCGCATGATCACGCGGTTGCGCCCCAGCACCTGCTGGCGGTAGATCGCAACGTTCTGGCGCGGTTTGTGGATACCACGCGTGATCACCAGGCCGAAGGTGATCAACCGGCCGGCATCGCCGGGCCAGCAGTGCTGGATCGGCAGCCGGGACAGGTCGACCGCGTCACCGGCCAGGGTCTCGTCGAGGAAGGCGGCGTCACGCGTGCGCCGCGGCGCGACGTGGGCGAGCTGGGCCAGTTCCGGCCATTGCGCGAGGGCGGCACGCAATCCCGACGGCCAGCGGGGTTCCCGCAGCGCCGCCAGCAGCCGGCCCAGTTCACCCAGCGACGCCAGCGGCCTGCCGGCCATGGCCAGCTCGATGCGGCGCCGGTGCCCGAACAGATTGCCGAGCAGCGCCTGCGGCGAACCGACCGCCTGCTCCATCAGCAGCGCCGGCCCGCCCTCGCACAGCGCCCGCAGGCAGAGCGCGGTGGATTCCAGGTGCGGGTCCACCGGAGTCGTGACACGCAGCAGCTGCCGCTCACGCTCCAGGTGCGCGAGAAAGCCGCGCAGGTCGTGGAACGTCATGCGGCCGCGCCGGCCGGATCCTGCCAGATCCCGCTGGCCAGACAACGCTCCAGCGTCGCGCGCCAGGGCCGCGGGTCGATGGCGTGCGTGGCGAGCCAGCCCGGGTCGAACACCGTTTCCGCGTAGCGTTCGCCGCGATCGCAGAGCAGGCTGACGATGCTGCCGCGTTCGCCCCGGGCGCGCATCGCGACGGCGAGTCGCAGACAGGCGACGAAGTTGGTACCGGAGGACCCACCGTAGCGGCGACCGAACAGGTCTTCCAGCAACCAGGCGGCCGCAATCGAGGCGGGATCCGGCACCTCGGCGACGGCATCGACGACATCGAACAGGAAACCCGGCTCGACGCACGCGCGGCCTATGCCCTCGATCAGCGTCGGTGCGACCGCACGGGCGGCACGATCGCGCGCGTGCCAGCCGCGCGCGAACGCACTGCCGGCCGGGTCCGCGACGCACAGGCGCGTGTCCAGCCGGCGATAGCGCAGGTAACGGCCTATCGTCGCCGACGTGCCGCCCGTGCCCGCGCCGCAGACGATCCAGCGCGGAACCGGCGCCGGTTCACCAGCCAGCTGGGCGAGGATCGATTCGGCGATGTTGTTGTTGCCACGCCAGTCGGTGGCGCGCTCGGCCAGGCCGAACTGGTCGAGATGGCAGGCACCGCGCGCCGCATGTGCCGCGGCCCGGGCGGCGACCTGTGCGGGATCGTCGACGAGATCGCAGGTCGCTCCGAGCGCCTGGACTTCGTGGATCTTGCGCGGTGCGGTGCACGCCGGCATCACGGCGACGAACGGCAGGCCCAGCAGCCGCGCGAACCAGGCCTCGGATATCGCCGTGCTGCCGGAGGAAGCATCCACCACGGTCTGTCCGGCATGCAGGCGCCCATTGCACAGCGCATAGAGATAGAGCGAGCGCGCGAGGCGATGCTTCAGGCTGCCGGTAGGGTGTGCCGCTTCGTCCTTGAAATAAAACGTAATTCCCGGAAACCCCGGAAAGTCCAGCTGCAGCAGATGGGTGTCGGCCGAGCGCGCCGCCTCGCGGGCGAGCGTGGCGATCGCCGCGTGCTCCCAGTCGCGGCTGGCAGCCGTGCCGGTCTCCTGCGCCGCGTCGTGCTTCGGAAGCGCATTCATGCGGGTCCTCCGGTGCGCGGACCGAGCAGCGCGTGCGCCTGCCGGGCCAGGAACTCGAAGTAGCCATCGATGTAGCTGATGCCGTTTTCCTGGTCGATCAGGTACGGGTTCATCAGTGTATGGCGCAGGATCACCAGCCGATCCTCGCCGTCGCCGGCGGCCGCCGCCAGATCCAGTCCCAGGTCGGCGAGGATGCGTGCAGTATCGGCAGTGCCGAGCAGGTCGAAGCGCAGGCTGGTCACCGAGCCGAAGAACTCCTTGAGCTGCAGCGGGTGCTGCGGATCGCAGCGCAGCACGTCGTGCAGTGCGCGCACGAACGCGCTGGCGACGCCGGGATCGCGATTGCCGTGCGGATTGAGTGCGATGCAGACGAGGTTGCTGTCGGGCGCGACGGGTATCGTCACGTGCAGCCGGCCGGCCTGCTCGGCCGCGAAACGCAGCGCGCGGGCATGGAACGCTTCGGCAGCGCGCACCGTGGCCCGCGGCAGCCGGCCGAAGTGGCGGTGATCCAGTGGCAGCACCTTGTGTGTCACGTACACCGCGGCGGCGCTGGCACCGGACTTGGAGCCCTCGGGAATGTACTGGCCGAGGCTGCGGTAGCGCGCGAGATAGTCGGGCGGCGATCCGGAATGAAACACGTAGTCGGCGCGCTCGGCCAGCAGTGTCATCGCGCGGTGGTCGCGGCAGATGAACGCACCGGCGCCGTAGGGCAGATAGCCCAGCTTGTGCGGATCCACGGTCACCGAATCGGTATCGCCCAGCGCGGCGAAGGCGGCATGGACGTCGGGCGCCGGGAACCGGTGGAATTCAGCGGCAACGTCGGCCCGGGGGCGCAGCGCGCCATCTTCGGCGCGAAACAGCGTGGCCAGATAGCCGCCCCAGGCCGCATCCACGTGCACGCTGAAATCGAGCCCCTGCCGCCGGGCGCGCTCGCGTGCGGCGAGCACGGCGTCGATCGGATCGATCGTGCCGTACTCGGTACTGCCGAGCACCGCGACGGCCATCAGCACAGGGCGGCGCGCGCGCGCATGGCGCTGCAGCGCGGAGTCGAGCGCATCGGCGTCCAGGCGCATGCCGCGCGTAGGCAACAGTTCGAGCTGGTCGCGGCCCAGTCCCAGCAGCTTGAGCCCCTTGCTCCACGAGTAGTGCGCCGTGGCCGGCGCAAGTACGCAGGGCTCGCGAAGCTCCGGATGTGCAGCGAAGAAACCGTGCAGGCCGAGCTGTTCGATGCGTGCGGCCTCTACCCGGGCCCGCCAGTACGGACGCCGCTCCGGCGGCTGGGCATCGAGCCAGTCCTGCCAGCGCTGCAGCAGTGCGATCGCCGCCGCAGCCGGCAGATTGAAGGCATTCCAGTCGTCCGGCGGCAGGTCCAGCCCGGGCGGACGGACCGCGCACAGCGCGACCGGGAACGCTTTCAGGGCCAGTGCCAGACGCAACGCCTGATAGTTTGCCAGGGTGCCGCCGGAGGTCAGATGGCCGAACGCGCAGACCGGCTGTCGCGGATCGTGCGGATAGCCGAGCATCCGGGCGAGCTGCAGACCCACCTGCACCTCCATGTCGACCGTGACCGGCGCCGCGTCCTCGCTCACGTTGTTCGGGTTGTACGGCAGGGTCAGCATCTGCGCGGCGAGTCCCGGCAGCAGCAGGTCCGACACCATGTGCCCCAGGTAGCGCGGACTGTGGAACGGCACGGACTTCTTCAGCGCCGCCGACAGCTGGTGGAGTTCGCGCCGCATGCGCGCCTCGAACGCGAGGTAGTCAGGCTGGCGTGCCGCCGCCGTGCCGATCGCCGGCGGATCCTCGGGATGAAAATTGCGGCGCCAGTAGACGTGGTCGCGCAGGAATTCGACCACGAGTTTCTCAAGCAGCGTGTCGTTCTCGCCGTAAGGGCCGAGGAAGCAGGCGTCCAGCGCGTAGTCGTGCGCCGTATCCGGCGGCAGGCCAACCGGCGCAGCCGGCACGGCGGCATCCGGGACGCGGAAGTCGTGCGATGCCATTCGCGTCAGCACTCCCCGTATCCCGCCGCGACGGCGTGTTGCGGCCCGCAACCGCGAAAACCAGCGTGCATCGAAACCCTCCCGGTAATGTCCGGCCCACATCCTGCGCAGGAGTGCCGCCCCCGGCACTGATCTGGATCAAATCCCGCCATGCGGGCGAGCGCCCATTCCGACCTGCCCGGCGTCTGATCTGGATCAACGCGCGGGCGGTGGCTGGCCGGCAGACTCCAGCCATGCCTCCGATCCACGCTCCCGCCATGGCTCCGCTGCTGCAGCACGCCGGTTTCGACTCGGGTTTCGCCGGGTTCCCGGACCCGTCCCGGTTCTCCCCCGAACTCGGCGAATCGCAACTCCGGGCGGCGGCGCGCCAGAGCAACGACGATCCGGCGCCGCGCCTGCTGTCGCTGCACCTGCATCTGCCGGCCGACGACGCCTTCGGCACGCCGGCCATTGCCGGTGGCGACCGCGCCCGGGTGCGCGCCTGTTTCAATCGCCTCGCCCGCGAGTGCGAAATCGTCGCGCCGCTGTTCGACCGCGACCGCGACGTCGTGCACCTTCAGGTGGACGGCGGACCCGGCGCGCTCGACGGCGAGGCGCTCGGCGAGCTGTTGCATGGGGTCTCTCGCCATTTCTTCCTGAGCCGGAGCAACGCACGCGAGTTCCTGATCGAACTGCCGCCGGGCCTGCGCGACGCCGGTGAACTCGGCGACCTGGTCGACATGGGCTTCAACCGGGTGCGTTTCACATCATTGCGCCATCCCGGCGCGGCCGAACCGGCGGACGAGGCGCTGGTCGGGCGCTGTCTGGCCGATGCCCGTGAAGCCGGATTCCGCTCAGCAGGCCTGGATTTCGTCTACGGCTGGCCCGGCTGCGACGACGCCACGCTGGATGCCCGTCTCGAAAACCTGCTCGCGCTGCGCCCCGACCGCGTCGCGCTGCAGCGTGCGCCGCGCAACCACGATGCGGGCGATGACAGCCCCGGGCAGGGACCTGCGGCCCAGCGCGCGATCGCCATCCGCGCACTGCTGGCGGCGGGCTACGACGCGATGGGACTTGACCTGTTCTCGCTGCCGCACGACGACCTGGCGCGGGCCCGACGCCGCGGACAGCTGCACTATGGTGCGCTGGGCTACGTGCCGCACCCGGAGACCGATCTGATCGGCCTCGGTGCCGGTGCGCGCAGCCGCATCGGCGACGCCTGGTTCCAGAACTACGCCGAACTCACTGCCTGGGAGAGCGCCATCGACATGGGCGACCTTCCGGTCTGGCGCGGGCTCACGCTCGATGCCGACGGACGCCTGCGCAGCGAGGTGCTGCAGGCGCTGCTGTGCACCGGCGCGGTCGACATACCGCATCTGGAGGAGCTGCACGGCATCGTGTTCGAAGACTATTTCCAGGCCGAAATCGCCGTGCTGCAGCCACTGCTGGATGCGGGCCTGGCACAGCTCGGTACGCGGGAGCTGCAGCTGGGCCTGCAGGGCCGGCTGGCCCTGCGCGCCGTGTGTTCGCCGTTCGGCCTGCCCGCGCGCAGGCCCTGACGCCCATCCGGCACCGGCCGGCCTTCCCCTCTTCTGTCGTAACCGCTGATGCCGCGCACCTTCCAGAACCCGCTCCAACCCAAGCCGGGTCCGATTGCCGACGACGGCGACGAGGCCCGCTTCTGCAGCACCTGCGCGTTCGCCGGCGCCTGCCAGGCCGAGGGCTACGACAAGTCGGCGTTGCTGGAGCTGCACTGCCTGGTCGAGCACGTGGGTCCGTATCACGCCGGCACGCCGCTGTTCCGCGAGGGCGATCCGTTCAACGCGATCGCCGCGGTGCGTTCCGGCACGGTCAAGACGTTCCGCATCGACGCCTCCGGGCGCGAGCAGGTGCTGGGCTTCTTTCTGCTCGGCGAGGTGATCGGGCTCGACGCCATCCACAACGGACGCTTTCCCTGCAATGCGGTGGCACTGGACACGGTCACGCTGTGCCGCTTTTCGTTTCCGATGATGGCCACCCTCGCCACGCGCATGCCCGGCCTGCAGACGCAGCTGTTCCGGCTGCTGAGCCAGGACATCAACAAGGCGACCGCGATGGCCGGCGACTTCAGCGCGGACGAGCGCATGGCTGCCTTCGTGCTGTCGATCGCGCGACGTTTCGCCAACCGCGGCTTTTCGCCGACGCGCTTCGTGCTGAGCATGTCGCGCACCGACATCGGCAACTATCTGCGGCTCGCCGCGGAAACGATCTCGCGCGTCGTGCGCCGTTTCCAGGACGAGGGCCTGCTGCGCGTCAATCGCCGCGAGGTCGAGATTCTCGATCTGCCGCGGCTGCAGCGCCTCGCCCAGCCAGCGCTGCGCGAATAGGCGACGCAGATACGTGCACGGTCTTGACCGCGGTCAAGGCGTGCCGCACGCCCCGCGCCTAGAGTGAGCCCCGTCGCCGCCTTCGTGCGGCACTCCGAAGCCGCACTGCCTGCCGCCGGCCGACGCCGGCAATGGTGGACGGCCGTGGCCTCTGCGGTCACCGGGGTCGGCGGGAAACGGCCGGCCTTTCCCGATCCGGACAGGAGTGGCCGATGTCATCGCTGATCGACCGTTACGGTCGACGTTTTCCCTATCTGCGGCTCTCGATCATCGAGGCCTGCAATTTCCGCTGCAGTTACTGCCTGCCCCATGGCTACCAGCCCCGTCCGGGACGTCCACCGCCGCTGACCGTGCCCGAGATCCGCCGTCTGGTCACCGGTTTTGCGCGCCTGGGCATGTCCAAGCTGCGCCTGACCGGCGGCGAGCCCAGCCTGCGCCGCGACCTGGCCGACATCATTGCCGCAGCGGCGGCCGTACCGGGCGTGCGCACTGTCGCGCTGACCACGAACGGCGTGCTGCTGTCGCGCATCGCCGACTGGCACGCCGCCGGCCTTACCCATCTCAATGTCAGCGTCGATGCACTCGACCGCGACCGGTTCACCGCGATCACGGGCCATGACCGCCTGCCGGCGTTGCTCGACGGACTCGACGGCGCGCTGTCGTTGGGCCTGTCCGCGGTCAAGCTCAACGCGGTCTTGCTGCGTGGCCTCAATGACGATCAACTGCCGGGTTTTCTCGATTATCTGCGCCCGCGTCCGGTCAGTCTGCGCTTCATCGAACTGATGCAGACCGGCGACAACCTGGACTATTTCCGGCGCCACCACTATCGCGCCGACGCGCTGGAACGTCGCCTGCAGGCCGAGGGCTGGACGCTCCAGCCGCGCGCCCCCGATGCCGGTCCCGCGCGGGAATACGCGCATCCGGATTTCGCCGGACGCATCGGCATCATCGCGCCCTACTCGCGCGACTTCTGCGCCGGCTGCAATCGCCTGCGCGTCACCGCCGGCGGTGACCTGCGCCTGTGCCTGTTCGGCAATGTCGGTATTCCGCTGCGGCCGCTGCTGCAGGACGACGGCCAGGCCGATGCGCTGCAGGCGGCCTTGATCAGCCAGCTCGGCCTCAAGGCACTGGGTCATGGCCTGCACCAGGGACAGACCGGCCTGACTCCCCATCTGGCAGCCATCGGAGGCTGAAGCCATGCCACTCAACCAGACCCCGGGTGCGGGTTTCCAGATGATCGACCTGCGCGGGGTGCGTCCTACCCGGCGGCGCGCCGTGGCCCGCGGCGACCTGCACCTGGGCGATGCCTATCGCGCGCTTGTCGAGCGCCGGCTGCCCAACGGCGACGCCCTGGCACTGGCTCAGCTGGCGGGCCTGCAAGCGGCCAGGAATCCGTCGCGGCTGCTTCTCCAGTGTCAACCGCCCGTGCTGGACCACGCCGACCTGCGCTGCGTGCCGCTGCCGCAGCGGCACGCCGTGCGCGTCTACTGCGAGGTCACCGGCGAGGCGCGCAGCGGCATGGAAATGGAAGCACTGGCCGGCGTCAACGCCGCGCTGCTTGGGATCTGCGACATCACCCGGCCGGTACAGCCCGCCCTGCGCCTGCACGACATCCGCGTGCTGTTCACCGAAGGCGGCGAGCAGGGACTCTGGATCTGCCCCGAAGGGCTCGACGACATGGAGCGCGAGCACTATCGACCCCAGTCACCGCCGGGCCTCGACGGCGCCCGCTGCGCGGTGATCACGCTGAGCGATCGCGCCCATGCCGGCCGCTACACCGACCGGTCCGGACCGCTGCTGCTCGACGCCCTGCGGGCTCTGGGGGCGGCCGTGACCGACGTCGAGGTGCTGCCCGACGGCGTGGAGCCGCTGGCGTCGCGCCTTGCGGCGCTGGCTGCCGGCGGTACCGAGCTGGTGCTCTGCACCGGCGGCACCGGATTTGGTCCCCGCGACCTGAGCCCCGAAGCACTGCGCCGGGTCGCCGGCCGGCCCGTCCCCGGGCTGGGCGAGCTGCTGCGCAGCGAGAGCCGCCACCATACGCAACTGGCCTGGCTGTCGCGCAGCGAGGCGGGACTGATCGGCAATTGCCTTGTGATCACCCTGCCCGGCAGTCCGCGCGCGGTGGTGCAGAGCATGGCCATCCTCGGTCCGCTGCTGGCCCATGCCCGCGCCATGCTGCGCGGCGAACCGCACCCGCACGGCGGTGCCGGCCATGCTTGACGTCGATGCGGCCCTGTCACTGATCCTTGCCGGCCTGACGTGCAATCCGGCCGAGTCGCTCGCACCGCGCGCAGCCCTGGGCCGCGTGCTGGCCGGCGGCCTGCGCAGCGAACAGGATCTGCCGCCGTTCGACAACGCGGCGATGGACGGCTTCGCCCTGCCACTGGGCACACGCACGGCCGATGCCGGCGAGGTTTTCGCCGTCGAGGGCGAACAGGCGGCCGGCGACGGCGCGCGCCCGGCCCAGGGCGCCTGCGCCATCATGACCGGCGCGCGACTGCCGGACGGACTGGACGCCGTGGTACCTGTCGAACAGGTACAGGTGCTGGAGCGAGACGCCCAGGGCCGGGTCCGGCGCATCCGTCTCGATGCCGCGGTGCGGCCGGCGCAACACGTGCGTCGCCGCGGCGAGGATATTCGCCGCGGGGAGCCGGCGCTGCCGGCAGGCTGCCGGATCGGCCCTTCCCGGCTGGCCCTGCTCGCCGGGATCGGTCGTGCGACGGTCGAGGTGGTCCGTGCGCCCACGCTGACCCTGTTCTGCACCGGACGAGAGCTGGTCGACGAGGCGACCCGCCCGCTGGGGTCGGGCGAAATCCACAACAGCAACGGTCCCTACCTGGCGGCGGCGGCGCGCGCGGCCGGCGCGGTCCTGCAGCGCGAGGCCACGCTGCCCGACGATCCCGCAGCGCTGCGGCGAGCGATCGGCCAGGCACAGGAAGCCGGCTCGCAACTGATCCTGAGCACCGGCGCCGTGTCGGCGGGGCGCTACGATTTCGTGCCCGACGTGCTGCAGTCGCTGGGCGCGGAGATCGTGTTCCACAAAGTACGCATGCGGCCGGGCAAGCCGCTGTTGTTTGCGCGGCTCGCTGGCGGCGCGCTGTATTTCGGACTGCCCGGCAACCCGGTTTCCGCAGCGGTCGGGTTTCGCTTCTTCGTCTGCCCCGCACTGCGCGCCCTGCTCGGCCTGGCGCCCGAACGCCCGTGGCGATTGCCGCTGCTGCACGCGGTGTCGAGGAAACCCGGCTTCACCCTCTTCCAGAAGGCCCGTGTGGCGCTGGACGAGAACGGTGTCGCCGGCGTGCGGCTGCTGCACGGCCAGGAATCTTTCCGGGTCGCGCCCCTGGCGCAGGCCAACGGGTGGGCGGTGGTGCCGGCCGACGCCGGGGCACTTGCCAGCGGTGCGCTGGTGGACGTGCACGGCACCGATCACTGGTGCCTGCGCCTGGAAACGGAACCACCGGCATGACACGCCGTGCGGCAATCCCGATCGACCCCGGCGCTGCGTCGCCGGCAAAGGAACGCACGTGAAACTGCAGATAGAAGACCAGCGCCTTCGCTTTCGCATCAGCGAGGCCGAGCTGACCCGCTTGCTCGCCGGCACGACGCTGTGCGACGAGACACGCCTGGGCCCGTCGGAACACCGCCGGCGCCACCTCCGCCTGCGACCCGGCGCGGATCCGCAGCTGGACTGGCGTGACGGACAGATCACGCTGCACCTGCCGCGCACGGCGGTGGAGGACTACGCCGCCGGTCTGCCGCGCCGCGACGCGCTGCGTTTCACACTCGACTGCGCGGGCGAGGCCGTGACGCTCGACTTCGAAGTCGACGTGCGCGACAGCGTGCGCACCCGTCTGACCAGCAAGGCAGCACCGGACTGACCCGACTGCGCGACGCGACTGCGGCGTAACGCCGCAGCCCCCGTCTCCCCACCTGTCGCGTGCGCTTCGCCTGATCTACATCAGGGGGGAAATCGCGGGTCCAGCATCAGACTCCCGGCCGTCAGCGCAGCCTTCGCTGCAGCCCGGATCCTCCGATGAGCCGTTCCGACATCCGCGCAACCGGCGCCGCGAGTCCCGCCGCGTCGCCCCGGCATTCCCGCCAGATCGACATCTGGGACGTCGAAAACCCGCGCTTCTGGGCGGAACAGGGCCGGCCCATCGCCAGTCGCAACCTGTGGATCTCGATTCCGGCATTGCTGCTGGCATTCGCCGTCTGGATGGTGTTTTCCGCGGTCGCGGTCAATCTCAATCGCGTCGGTTTCCATTTCAGCACCGACCAGCTGTTCTGGCTCGCGGCGCTGCCGGCGCTGTCCGGCGCAACACTGCGCATTTTCTACAGTTTCATGGTGCCGATTTTCGGCGGTCGCCGCTGGACCGCGCTCTCGACGGCGAGCCTGCTGGTGCCCGCGCTCTGGCTGGGGTTCGCGGTGAAGGACCCCGCCACACCCTACTGGCATTTCGTGGTCATCGCGATGCTGTGCGGTCTCGGCGGCGGCAACTTCGCCTCGTCCATGTCCAACATCAGCTTCTTCTTTCCGAAAGCGCGGCAAGGCTATGCCCTGGGCATGAACGCCGGCCTGGGCAACCTCGGCGTGTCGGCCGTGCAGTTCGTGATTCCGCTCGTCACCGGCGTTGCGCTGTTCGGCAGCGTCGCAGGCGGACCGCAGACCACGGCGGACGGCCGCCAGCTGTTCCTGCAGAACGCCGGACTGGTGTGGGTGCCGTTCATTCTCGCCGCCGCGGCGGCGGCCTGGTTCGGCATGAACGACCTGCAGGCATCGCGGTCGAGCTTCGCCGAGCAGTCGGTCATCTTCCGCCGCAAGCACAACTGGCTCATGTGCTGGCTCTACGTGGGAACGTTCGGCAGCTTCATCGGCTTCTCCGCCGGTTTTCCGATGCTCAGCAAGACCCTGTTTCCCGAGGTCGACGCGCTGAAGTACGCGTTTCTGGGTCCGCTGGTCGGCGCGCTGATGCGCTCTGCCGGCGGCGCGATCGCCGACCGCGTGGGCGGCGCACTGCTCACCCTGATCGTCTTCATCGGTATGGCGGCGGCGGTGCTCGGCGTGATGCTGTTCTTGCCCGGCACGACCGGCGGCGGCAGTTTCGGCGGTTTCCTGGCCATGTTCCTGCTGCTGTTCGTGCTGTCCGGCATCGGCAACGCCAGCACCTTCCGCATGATTCCGGTGATCTTCCGCACCGGTCAGGAACGCACCCTGCCGGCGGACGCCAACGAGAACCAGCGCGCGGCAGCACTGCGCCGTGCCGGCATCGAGTCGGCCGCGGTCATCGGCTTCTCGTCGGCCATCGGCGCCTACGGCGGGTTCTTCATCCCGAAGAGCTTCGGCTCCTCGCTGGCGCTGACCGGCGGCGCCCAGGCGGCGCTCGTCGGCTTCACGGTTTTTTACCTCAGCTGCATCGCGATCACGTGGTGGTGGTACTTCCGCCGCGGCGCGGAATGTCCGTGCTGACTCTTTCACAACGGCGCGCGGCGCCAGCCGCCGGAGCAAGGCTTCCTATGGAGACCCAGCCATGAGTTATTTCCTCGACCGACTGAATTTCTTCAAGCCGGCGCCCGAACCGTTTTCGGAGGGACACGGCGCCACGCGTCGGGACGACCGCAGCTGGGAAGACAGTTATCGCCGGCGCTGGCAGTACGACAAGATCGTGCGCTCGACCCACGGCGTTAACTGCACCGGCTCCTGCAGCTGGAAGGTGTACGTCAAGAATGGCCTGGTCACCTGGGAGACCCAGCAAACCGACTATCCGCGGACGCGGCCGGACCTGCCGAATCACGAACCGCGCGGCTGTCCCCGCGGCGCCAGCTATTCCTGGTACCTCTACAGCGCCAACCGCGTGAAGTACCCGCTGGTGCGCTCGGCCCTGCTCAAGCTCTGGCGCGAGGCGCGCCGTACGAGAGAGCCGGTCGAGGCCTGGGCCAGCATCATTGCCGATCCGGCGCAGGCCCGGAGCTACAAGTCCAAGCGCGGCATGGGCGGCTTCGTACGCTCCAGCTGGGACGAGGTCAACGAGATCATTGCTGCCGCCAATCTGCACACGGTCAAGGCCTTCGGTCCCGATCGCGTCGTCGGCTTCTCGCCGATTCCGGCGATGTCGATGGTCAGCTACGCGGCCGGCGCGCGGTATCTGTCGCTGCTCGGCGGCGCCTGCCTGTCCTTCTACGACTGGTACTGCGACCTTCCGCCGTCCAGTCCGCAGGTCTGGGGCGAGCAGACCGACGTGCCCGAATCGGCCGACTGGTACAACAGCCGCTATCTGATCGCCTGGGGCTCCAACGTGCCGCAGACGCGCACCCCGGACGCTCACTTCTTCACCGAGGCGCGCTACAACGGCACCAAGACGGTGGCGATCACGCCGGACTACTCCGAGGTCGCCAAGCTCACCGATCACTGGCTGCATCCCAAGCAGGGCACCGACGCGGCGCTGGCCTTCGCCATGGGCCACGTGATCCTGCGCGAGTTCCATGTCGACAATCCGTCGCCGTACTTCACCGACTACTGCCGTCAGTACAGCGACATGCCGCTGCTGGTCCGGCTCGAGCGCCGGCCTGACGGACGCCTGGTGCCCGAACGCTTCCTGCGCGCCGCCGACCTGGGCGGCCTGGGCGAGTCCAATAATCCGGAATGGAAGACCCTGGCCTACGACGAGATCAGCGGCGCGCTCACTGTGCCAAACGGCTCGGTCGGCTTTCGCTGGGGCGAGAAAGGCAAATGGAACATTGAAGAAAAAGACAGCGCCGGCCGCGCCACGCGCCTGCGCCTGAGTCTGGCCGGCGTCCACGACGGCCTGGAGCCCGTGAGCTTTCCGTATTTCGGCGGCGTCGAGCATGCGCACTGGACCGAATCCCGGTTCGCGGACGTGCTGGAACGGACGATCCCGGTCCGGCGCCTTGCGCTCGGTGACGGCAAGGAGTGGCTGGTCGCCACGGTCTACGACCTGCTGCTGGCCCAGTACGGCGTGGACCGCGGATTTGGCGGAAGCCATGTCGCCGCGAGCTACGACGACAACGTGCCCGGCACGCCGGCCTGGCAGGAAACGATCACCGGCGTGCCGCGCGCGGACGTGATCCAGATCGCGCGCGAGTTCGCGCGTACCGCGGACAAGACCCGCGGCCGGGCCATGATCATCGTCGGCGCGGCTATGAACCACTGGTTCCACAACGACATGAACTATCGCGGGCTGATCAACCTGCTCGTGATGTGCGGATGCGTCGGCCAGTCCGGTGGCGGCTGGGCGCACTACGTGGGCCAGGAGAAGCTGCGCCCGCAGTCGGGCTGGGTGCCGGTGGCGTTCGGCCTGGACTGGAGCAAGCCGCCGCGGCAGATGAACGGCACCAGCTTTTTCTATTTCAACAGCAGCCAGTATCGCTACGAAAAACTCGGCATCGCGGAAATCCTGTCGCCGCTCGCCGACGCATCGCGCCACACCGGATCGCTCGCGGACTACAACCTGCGCGCGGTGCGCATGGGCTGGCTGCCGGCGATTCCGCAGCTCAACACCAATCCGCTGCAACTCGTGCGCGACGCGGAAAAGGCCGGCGTCGCTCCGGTGGACTACGCGGTCGGCAAGCTCAAGGACGGCAGTCTCGATTTCGCATTCGCCGATCCGGACGCGCCGGAGAACTTTCCACGCAATCTGTTCATCTGGCGCTCGAACCTGCTGGGCAGTTCCGGCAAGGGACACGAGTACATGCTCAAGCACCTGCTCGGCACGCGCCACGGCCTGCAGGGCAAGGACCTCGGCGAGCGCGGCGCGGCAAAGCCCGAAGAAGTGAAATGGCGCGACGAGGCACCGGAGGGCAAGCTCGATCTGCTGGTCACCCTCGATTTCCGCATGTGCACGACCGCGCTCTACAGCGACATCGTGCTGCCCACGGCCACCTGGTACGAGAAGGACGATCTCAACACCTCGGACATGCATCCGTTCATTCATCCGCTGTCCAAGGCGGTGGATCCGGCCTGGGAGGCACGCTCGGACTGGGAGATCTTCAAGGGCATCGCGCGCAGCGTCAGTGCGATGGCGCCCGGCGTTCTCGGCGTCGAGAAAGATCTCGTGCTGGTGCCGACGCTGCACGACACGCCGAACGAGATCGCCATGCCCTACGGCGTCACCGACTGGAAGAAGGGCGAGTGCGAGCTGATACCCGGCAAGACGGCGCCGAGCATGGTCGTGGTCGAGCGTGACTACCCCAACCTGTACCGGAAATTCACCGCGCTGGGTCCGCTGCTCGACCGCCAGGGCAACGGCGGCAAGGGCATGAGCTGGGAGACCGGCCATGAGGTTGCCTTCCTCGCCCGCCTCAACCGCGAGGTCACGGAGCCCGGCGTGAGCCAGGGCCGTCCGCGCCTGGAAACCGCGATCGACGCCGCCGAGGCCATCATGCACCTCGCGCCGGAAACCAACGGCCATGTCGCCGTGAAAGCCTGGAAATCCCTCGAGGGCTTCACCGGCCGCAGTCACACACATCTGGCGGTCGGCAAGGAGCACGAGGCGATCCGCTTCCGCGACATCCAGGCGCAGCCGCGCAAGATCATCTCCTCGCCGATCTGGTCCGGACTCGAGGATGAAAACGTCAGCTACAACGCGGGCTATACCAACGTGCACGAGCTGATTCCCTGGCGCACGCTGACCGGACGCCAGCAGTTCTACCAGGACCATGAGTGGATGCGTGACTTCGGCGAAGGCTTCATGAGCTATCGCCCGCCGGTCGACACCAAGACGATCCGGCCCATCCTCGGCAAGAAGCCCAACGGCAATACCGAGATCGTGCTGAACTGGATCACGCCGCACCAGAAATGGGGTATCCACAGCACCTACAGCGACAACCTGATCATGCAGACGCTGTCGCGCGGCGGCCCCATCGTCTGGCTCAGCGAAGACGACGCCAGACGTGCGGGCATCGAGGACAACGACTGGATAGAGCTGTTCAACGTCAACGGCGCCATCGCGGCGCGCGCGGTGGTCAGCCAGCGCATGATGAACGGCATCGCGATGATGTATCACGCGCAGGAACGCATCATCAACACGCCCGGATCCGAAATCACCGGCACCCGCGGCGGGATCCACAACTCGGTGACGCGCGTGGTGGTCAAGCCCACGCACATGATCGGCGGCTACGCCCAGCTCGCCTACGGCTTCAACTACTACGGCACGGTTGGCACCAACCGGGACGAGCTCGTGATCGTACGCAAGATGAACCGGATCGACTGGCTGGACGGCGAACCCGTGCCGGCGGCGGCCCAGGAGGTGGTGTGATGAAAGTCCGTGCCCAGATCGCGATGGTCCTCAACCTCGACAAATGCATCGGCTGTCATACCTGCTCCATCACCTGCAAGAACGTATGGACCTCGCGCGAAGGTGTGGAATACGCCTGGTTCAACAACGTGGAGACCAAGCCCGGCGTCGGCTATCCCAAGGAATGGGAAAACCAGCAGAAGTGGAATGGCGGCTGGGTACGCGATGGCGCCGGCCGGCTGCAGCTCAAGGCCGGCGGCCGCTTCCGCCTGCTCGCCCGGATCTTCGCCAATCCCGACCTGCCGCAGATCGACGACTACTACGAGCCGTTCGACTTCGACTACCAGCACCTGCATCAGGCACCGGAAGGGCAGCATCAGCCAACTGCGCGTCCGCGGTCGCTGATCAGCGGCGAACGCATGCAGAAGATCCACTGGGGACCGAACTGGGAAGAAATCCTCGGCACCGAATTCGCCAAGCGCTCCAAGGACACGAACTTCGACGGCGTGCAACGCGAGATCTACGGCGCGTTCGAGAAGACCTTCATGATGTATCTCCCGCGCCTGTGCGAGCACTGCCTCAATCCTGCCTGTGTCGCCTCGTGCCCCAGCGGCGCGATCTACAAGCGCGAGGAAGACGGCATCGTCCTGATCGACCAGGACAAGTGCCGTGGCTGGCGCATGTGCGTCTCCGCCTGTCCCTACAAGAAAATTTATTACAACTGGAAATCCGGCAAATCCGAGAAATGCATTTTTTGTTATCCACGCATCGAGATGGGTGAGCCGACCGTCTGCTCGGAGACCTGCGTCGGACGCATCCGCTATCTGGGCGTACTTCTGTACGACGCCGATCGCATCGAGGCCGCCGCTGGCGTTGCCAATGAAAAGGACCTGTACCCGGCGCACCTGGACGTGTTCCTCGACCCGCACGATCCGCAGATCGTTGCGGCGGCACGTGCCGAAGGCATTCCGGACAACTGGCTGGATGCGGCCCGGGCCTCGCCCGTCTACAAGCTCGCAATCGAATGGAAACTCGCGCTGCCGCTGCATCCGGAATACCGCACGCTGCCGATGGTCTGGTACGTGCCGCCGCTGTCGCCGATCCAGTCGGCAGCCGACGCCGGACGCGTCGGCAGGAACGGCGAGATTCCCGACGTCGCGTCGCTGCGCATCCCGGTCCGCTATCTGGCCAACCTGCTGACGGCCGGCGACGAGCGGCCGGTCATCGTCGCGCTGGAACGCATGCTCGCGATGCGCGCATGGCGCCGTGCGATGAACGTCGATGGCATCGAGGACGTGGACGTGCTCACCCAGGTCGGTCTCACGCGGGCCCAGGCCGAGGAGATGTATCGCTACCTCGCCATCGCCAACTACGAGGACCGGTTCGTCATCCCCAGCGCCCACCGCGAATACGCCAACGACGCCTTCGGCGAGCGCGGCGGCTGCGGCTTCACCTTTGGCGACGGCTGCTCGCCGGGTTCCGACGGCGCCGCCCTGTTCGGCGGCCGTGCCACGACCACCTACCAGGTACCGCCGGCACGCCAGACATCGGAGAGGGAACGCGCATGAAAGTCCTCAAACTGATCAGCGTACTGCTGGACTATCCCGACGAGGCACTGTGGTCGCATCGCGACGCGCTGCTGCAGGCGTGCGCGGAATGCCCGCTGCCGGACACGTCGGCACGGCAACTGCAGGCGTTCGCCCAGGAACTGCTGGCGCTGGAACCCATGGCCGCGCAGGAACGCTGGCTCGGCCTGTTCGACCGCGGCCGCGCCATGAGCCTGCTGTTGTTCGAACACATCCACGGCGAATCGCGCGACCGTGGTCAGGCCATGGTCGACCTGATCGAGACCTACCGCCGCGGTGGTCTGGAACTCGACGCGCGCGAACTGCCGGACTACCTGCCGCTGGTGCTCGAATACCTCGCGCAAAGGCCCGAGGCGGAAGTCGTCGACTGGCTCAGTCATGTCGCGCAGATCGTCGCGCTGCTGGCGGGCCGCGCCGCAGAGCGCAGCAGCCCCTACGCGGCGCTGCTCGAGATCCTCGTGGAAATCGGCCAGGGCAAGGTGGACCTCGCCCTCATGCGGCGCAAGGCCCGCGAGGAGGCACGTGACGACACGCCCGAAGCCATCGACCGGGTCTGGGAGGAAGAGGCCGTGCGCTTCGGTGTCGAGCCACCCCAGGACGAATGCTCACCGCCGCGCCGTCTGCCGGCCGGCGCCCGCCCGCAGGCATCGCAGCCAAGGCCATGAATGCCATGAACTACGTAAATTATTTTGCATTCCAGATTTTTCCCTATGTAGCCATGGCCATCTTTGCGATCGGCTGCTGGGCGCGCTTCGATCATGGCGCCTATACCTGGCGCAGCGGTTCCAGCCAGCTGCTGTCCGGCAAGGGTATGCGGCTGGGCAGCAATGCCTTCCACGTCGGCGTCCTCGCCATCCTGGGCGGCCACCTGGTCGGCCTGCTCACACCGCACGCAGTCTACGAGCACTTCATCACGAGCGGTCAGAAGCAGCTGGTGGCCATGGTGGTAGGCGGTCTGTTCGGTCTGCTCTGCCTGGTCGGCATGAGCGTGCTGCTGGCGCGCCGTATCGCCAACGTGCGCATCCGCGCGACCGGCAGCGGCCGCGACCTCGCGGTATTGATCCTGCTCTTTGCGCAGCTTCTGCTCGGCCTCGCCTCCATCGTGGTGTCAGCCGGCCACATGGATGGCGCGCAGATGGTCAAGCTCGGCGAATGGGCCCAGCACATCGTCACCTTCCGCGGTGGCGCTGCCGACTACGTAGCCGACGCACACTGGATCTACAAGGCGCACATCACGCTCGGACTGACCCTGATCCTGATCACCCCGTTCACGCGGCTGGTCCACGTCTGGAGCATCCCGCTGGGCTATCTGGTCCGCCCGTACCAGATCGTGCGCCGCCGCACGGCACCGCTCGACTACAGCCGCCGGTGACGCCATGCGAAAGACCATACCCATCCTGCTCGACTCGGGCCCGCACGGCGCCGTGTCCACGGCGCTGCCGCGCCCCGGACTCGCCGGCCACGACCACGATGCGGACGCACCCAGCCTGCCCTTGCCCGGCCCTGCACCGGTCCTCGTGCACGTCGGTACGACAGCAATCAGCGAGGCGGACATTGCGCGGGAGATGCAGCACCACCGTGCGGACCAGCCGCAGCGCGCCCGCGCCGATGCCGCCCGCGCACTGGTCGTACGCGAGTTGCTGCGCCTGGAAATCCAGCGTCTCGACTTGACCCGCGCAGCGCGTCCCGACGGCGCGGAAACCCATGAAGAAGCCGCCATACGGCTACTGATCGAGCGCGAAGTACCGACCCCCGAACCGGACGACGCCGACTGCCGTCGCTATTTCGACGCTAATCGCGACCGCCTGCGGGAACCGGATGCGGCCCGTGTGCGCCACATCCTGCTGGCTGCGGCACCGGGCGACGGCCCCGGTCGCAACCGGGCGCGCGACCTGGGCGAACGGCTGATCGGACAGCTGCAACAGGACCCGGGGCGTTTCGGGGAACTCGCACGCCTGCATTCGGCCTGTCCATCCCGTGACGAGGACGGCAGCCTCGGCTGGATCGCCGCTGGCGATACTGTCCCGGAATTCGAGCGTCAGGTATTCCGCCTGAAACCGGGGCTGGCCGGACTGACCGTGGAGAGTCGCTACGGCCATCACGTCGTCGTGCTGGACGAACTGCGGCCGGGCTCACCGTTGTCGTTCGCCGCGAGCCGTGCCCGCATCGCCGCCTACCTGGAGACCCAGGTCAAGCAGAACGCGCTGCACCAGTACCTCAACATCCTGGCCGAACGGCACGGTGTGCACGGCCTGGATCTGTTCGAGGCCGCCTGATTCCCCACTCACGGCCATTCCCGCCATGAACCCCGTCTCATCCGCACAGCAGCAGACCGCCCTCTGGGCGGGCACCGTCGCCTTCACCGTGAGTTTTGCGGTGTGGACCATCTTTTCCATCATCGGCGTGCAGATCAAAGCCGAGCTGGGACTCAACGACACACAGTTCGGCCTGCTGGTGGCCACGCCCATCCTCACCGGCTCGCTCTCGCGCATTTTCCTCGGCGTGTGGACCGAGCAGTTCGGCGGACGCCTGATCTTCAGTGCCGTGATGCTCGCCGGCGCCATCGCCACCTGGCTGCTGACCTGGGCCAGCACGTATCCGACCTACCTCCTGGCCGCGCTCGGCATCGGCATTGCCGGCGGCAGTTTCACCGTCGTCATCACCTACGTGTCGAAATGGTTCCCGAAGGAACGCCAGGGCACCGCACTGGGAATCGTCGGCGCCGGCAACATCGGTTCGGCTGCGACCAAGCTGCTCGCGCCGCTCGTGATGGTGGCCATGGGCTGGCACGGCGTGGCGCGCATCTGGGCCGTGGCGCTCGCGATCTCTGCAGTTGTCTTCTATCTCGTGACCCGCGATGAACCCGACCTCGTCGAGCGGCGCGCCAGGGGCGTGCAGGCGGTGCCGTTCCTGGTGCAGCTGCGGCCCCTGAAGAACCTGCAGGTCTGGCGCTTCTCGCTGTATTACTTCTTCGTCTTCGGCGCCTTCGTTGCGCTGGCCCTGTGGCTGCCGCGCTACCTCGTCGGCGCTTACGGGCTGGACCTGAAGACCGCCGGCATGATCGCCGCGGCCTATTCGATTCCCGCCAGTCTGTTTCGCATCGTCGGCGGCTGGGCCTCGGACCGCTACGGCGCACGCAAGGTGATGTACTGGACCTTCATCGGCTCGGTGATCTGTACCTTCCTGCTGTCCTACCCCACCACGAGCTACGTGGTGCAGGGCATCGACGGCCCCATTGCGTTCACGCTCGCCGTCGGCGTCGTGCCCTTCACCGTGCTGGTGTTCGTGCTCGGGTTTTTCATGTCGCTCGGCAAGGCCGCTGTCTACAAGCACATACCGGTCTACTACCCCGACAACGTCGGCTCGGTCGCCGGTGTGGTCGGCATGATCGGTGGCCTGGGCGGCTTCATCCTGCCCATCGTGTTCGGCATGCTCAACGACGCGATCGGCGTATGGACGAGCTGTTTCATGCTGCTGTTCGTGCTCGTCGCCACAGCGTTGACCTGGATGCACTTCGCGATACGCCGCATGGAGCTCGCGCGCTATCCGCAAGTGGCCCGCGACACCGACCTGCCGGAGATCATGCGGGCTCCGGACGAGGCGCCGGCGCTGCGCTGAACGGATGCGTGCCCGCTCGCGCACCGGACGCGGGCGGGCACCGCGCCATGGCGCGACCGCCGGAGATCAGCCGCCGATCAGCGGCAGGCTGTGATCGCCGAGATGCGACAGCAGCAGGAACACGGACATCAGCAATGCGTTCAACGCCCAGGCCACGGTCAGGAAGCGCGCGATCTGGCCGTAGCGCGAATCACGCACGTTGTCGGCATTCGTCCAGACCAGGCGCGTGATCAGCAACGAATATGACACGAATCCCGCGAGCGCCAGCGCGAACAGCGGACTGCCGGTCTTGTCGAACGCAAACAGCAACGCCGCGAACATGAATTGGCTACAGAGGACGCCGTAGATCCAGAACACGCGCCAGAGCGGCTGTGTGCCGCGGGTTTCGGGCGACAGCCATTTCGGCAGCGCGGGGTGAAACGCATGCGGGGTATCGGAATTCATGGCTTTTCTCCCGGCAGTGGGCGCTGCGCCGGATTACAACGCAGGTCCCATGACGCAGCATATGGGGCCTGTGGTCGCGGGCAAGGCAACGCAAGGTGCGTCTCGCGACATGACGTACGCCGCCGCGCCGTATCGCGCACCCGCCTCAGCGGCACTGCAGCTGGACCAGATCGCCGTTCCTGTCGGCAACGAGAAACCGCGCGATCTGCCCGCCCTTGATCTGCTCGACCATCATGCGCATCGGCTGCACGGCCTCGTCGCCGTTGGGCGGATGCCCGCCACGGCCAGGCATGGCGGCGACGAACAGCAGCTGCCAGTCCACGCCGGTGTCGCGTGATTCCTCGGCGAGCGCGGCAAAACTCGTTATTTCCTCGGGACGCTTGTCCACGCAGACGGCCGGCGCCAGGGCACCGCCCTCCCCGCGCACGAAGGCGAGCCGCTCGGCCTCTCCGGCATCCGGCGGCAGCTCGGCAACGGCGAACACCAGCAGCAGACGCTGGGGCTCGGGCTGCGTCCTGGCGACCCGCAGCAGATCATCGAAGGTGTCGAGTTTCATCAGTGATTCGTCATGTTTCCACAAGAACGTTCTGGACATTGCGGGGCACGGCTACCCGAGATCGGTCGCGACGACTACTTAAGTCGCCAACGCTATCGGGCACCGCGATCGGTTCATTGTCAGCCGGCGCGGAGGGACTTCGTCTGACCTGGGTCAAGCGGACGCCGGATGGCGCCCCGTTGCGGAGCCGGGCAGCACGCCCGATGGGTACGTCTCCGTGGCCTGCACCTGACCTGGATCAGGGCGCGACACCGGCGCGGCGGATGAGCATCTGGCCATCGCCGCCACTGCACCGGGAACGCCATGCTGCTCGTATGTCCCGCCGGCAACCTGCCCGGACTGACCGCCGCCATCGACGCCGGTGCCGACGCGGTCTATCTCGGCTTCCGTGACCAGACCAATGCACGCGCATTCGCCGGCCTGAATTTCGGCGAGGCGGAGTTGCGCGCCGGCATCGCCTATGCGAGGGCCCGGGGCCGCAAAGTCTATGTCGCGCTGAATACCTATCCCGGCCCGGGGCAGATGCCGCAATGGCAGGCCGCCGTGGATCTCGCCGCGGAATCCGGTGCGGATGCGATCATTGCCGCGGATGCGGGCCTGCTTGCCTACGCTGCGCGCACCCATCCGCAGCTCGATCGCCATCTCTCGGTACAGGGTTCGGCGACGACCCGGGCAGCATTGCACTGGTACCACGACCACTTCGGCATCAGCCGGGCGGTACTGCCACGCGTGCTGTCGGTGCAGCAGGTCGAGCGCATCTGCGCGCATTCGCCGGTGCCGCTGGAAGTCTTCGCGTTCGGCAGCCTCTGCATCATGGTCGAGGGACGCTGCCAGCTGTCCAGCTACGTCACCGGGAAATCGCCGAACCGCCACGGTGTCTGCTCGCCGGCGAGCTTCGTGCGCTGGGAAGACAGCATCGACGGCAGCCGCACCGTCCGTCTCAACTCAGTGCTGCTCGATGTCTATGCGCCCGGCGAAGCAGCCGGCTACCCCACCGTCTGCAAGGGCCGCTTCGCCGTCGGCGGGGAGATCTTCCACGCACTGGAAGAACCGACCAGCCTGAACACGCTGTCGCTGCTGCCACGACTGCACGCGGCCGGTGTGGCGGCGCTCAAGATCGAGGGGCGTCAACGCAGCCGCGCCTATGTCAGCACCGTCACGCGGGTCTGGCGCGAAGCCATCGATGGACTGATGCGGAATGCCGGCGGCTGGCGCGAGCGGCCCGAGTGGAATGCCGCGCTGTCCGCCCACGCCGAGGGCCACCAGACCACGCTCGGCCCCTACCACCGCTCGTGGCACTGACCTCATGCGATTGACCCTGGGGCCCCTGCAGTATTTCTGGCCGCGCCAGCAGGTGCTGGACTTCTATGCCGACAGTCTCGACTGGCCGCTGGACGTGGTCTATCTCGGTGAGACCGTGTGCAGCAAGCGCCGCGAGCTGCGCCTGCGCGACTGGCTGGCACTGGCCGAACGGCAGGCACAGGCCGGGCGCGAAGTGCTGCTGTCGTCACTGGCCCTGATCGAGGCCGAGTCCGAACTCGGCGCCGTGCGCCACCTCGCCGCACACGGCAACGTCCGCGTCGAGGCCAACGACATCTCGGCCGTCGAGATCTGTCGCCGGCACGGCCTGCCGTTCGTGGGCGGGCCCAGCCTCAATGTCTACAACCGGGAAACCCTCCGCCTGCTCCAGAACGACGGGCTGTACCGTCTGGTGCTGAACGTCGAGATGAGCCAGGAACTGGTGGTGGCACTGCGTAGGGCCGTAGCGGCTGCGGGTGATGAGCCGCCGGAACTCGAGCTGATCGCGTGGGGCCGACTGCCGCTGTCCTATTCGGCACGCTGCTTCACCGCGCGTGCATTGGATCTTGCCAAGGACCAGTGCGGATTCCGCTGCATCGAGCATCCCGACGGGCTGCCGCTGCATACGCGCGATGGCCGTCATTTCCTGACCATCAACGGTGTGCAGATGCAAGGCGCGGAAAGCTGCGACCTGCTGCCGGAGTGGCCGGAACTCGTCGCGAGCGGAATCGGACTGCTGCGGCTGTATCCGAGGCAGCACGGCACCGCGGAGGCCCTGCGCCGTTTCGATGCCGTGCGCCGCGGTAATCCGGTGCCGTCGCGCCAACCGGGCTGCACGGCGGGTTACTGGACTGGCCTGCCGGGCATGCAGCTGCCATGAAAAGGCGGCCGGTCCGGGATGGTGCGCCATGTGTCGTCGGGCGGTCGCCACTGCCGGCGAATCGCTCTTTTCCTCCGTCCTGGGAGCCCAGCCATGAGCCAAGAAACGCTTGAACGCGCGCACTACGTACTGGAACTGCTCGACACCGCACACGCTGCCTTGCTGCGCCTGTGCGACCTCGATGCGCCGAACTCGATCGCGCATGCCCTGAGCACCGTCGACAGCGAGCGCCGGCACCTGCTCGGTGCGCTGGGCCTCGACGAACCCGCGGATCTCGCCCCGACTTGTCTGATCGGCGAATCCTGAGCCCGGCAGCCCGGCAGCCCGGCAGCCCTCTACGATTGGGCTCGCGGCAGGGAGCACTCGTGTCGCCCTGCCGCGCCATCCGTTCGCCGGGAGCCCGGCGCGACGCGCGTGCGCAGCGGTCAACCGCAGCCGTTGCGGCCGGCGCGCCACGACGCGCGTGCCGCATCGGCGAACCGTGCCGCGCGATTCAGCACGATGCGCAACGGCAACGGCACCTGGGTCCAGTCGAGTTGGTCGAGCAGGTTACGTGCGGTGAGGCCGAGTTCCGTGTCACCGGTCAGGCTCAGTCGCCGCTGGAAGAACAGCGTATCCGCGTCTTCGAGGCGGCTCGCAAGCAGCAGCAGGTCCGTCAGCGTGCCCTGTACGCGCGCTTCCGGAGCCGCATCGTCGGCACCCGACGTCGTGATCCGGAGCTTGCCGGCATCCACACGTATCGCGAAGCGCAGTCCGAGGTCGAGCACCTCGATGCCGAGCACGCGCCCGGCCAGCGGATTCAGTTCGCCGCGCTCCAGCGCTCCGGCCAGCACGCTCGCGGCGGCATGCTCGAACGCGCGCGCGAGCGCCCCGCGAGGGACGAGCCGCATCGGAAGGGCCCAGCGCCGGGGCGGCGGCACGAGTCGCAACAGGGATGAGGAGAGCATTCGGTCGTAGTCCAGGCAGTGACGTCAGCCACAAGCCTGCCGGTCGAAGCCCTGTTTCCGCGCTGATCCAGATCAAACCCGCTGCCGACGGCAACCTGCCAATCTTCCCGGCGCTGTCGGTCTGGTCCTTCGGCCTGCGGTTCCGCATGGCCGCGCTCGCCTGGCAACGGCAGCGGCGTCGTGAGTCCAGCGCCGGAGGCGGAAGGCATCATCGGCTGCCGATAAACGATTCCTGCTGCAGCACGACTCGGCACGCTCTGGGGGCACCGAGGCGCCGAACAACGCTGCTCATGAGCACACCAGCAGGGTCATCGACGTATCGAGGGCGGACACGATGCACCGGACTTCGAGATCGAAACGATTCTGCGCAGCCCGAATCCTGAGCGACGTCAGTTCGCGCCCGGCTTCACGAGGTAGACCACGGGTTGCGGCTTCGCAATGGGCCTGGGAGTACGCACGTTGTCCCGCGGCATGCCCCGCGCAACGAGCAGATCCTTCAGCCGCTCCAGCATGGCCGGTGCGGTACGGATCGGCGTCTGGAGCACGAACCAGCGGATGTCGGGCGAACAGGGTGGCGTGGTGAGCGAGCCGACGTAGCTGTAGAACGGCTGCTGTCCGAATGTCCACAACACCCGGCTCACGTCCACCGCCGCAACAGAACCGGGCGGCGCGCTCAAGGACCGGTGGACTGCCGCCAGCGTGGCGTCTTCCGGCGCTGCCGGGTCCGGGGTCCACAGCGCGGCGAAAACCGCAGCGCCGCCGTACTGATCTTTCGTCTTGATGTGCATCTCAAAAACCGGCCTGCCGGCGATCACGTGTTCGTTGCGGTGGTGAAAATGGAACGCGGCAACGCTGTACACGAATCCACGGGATTTCTCACCGATGCCGGGCATGATCGACACCGACGGTCCCGGCGACGGCTGAAACACGACATTCTGATCGTGGCTGTCGAACGTTGCCTGTGTGACCACCGCCGAGGCGGTCCACGGCATCGTCGTCACTGTCGTCAGATCGATGGGCGACTGTTGCGGCGGCGGCGCGGCCGCGCAGGCCGCGCCCCAGCTCGAATCCTCGGGATAGGTCCATTGCGTGGCGTGCGATGCCGGCGGCGTGTGTGCGCAACCGGCAGCCCCGCACAGCAACGTGGCAATCAGTACGGGCCACCGCCTTGCGGCAATCGTCTTCGCGAGGCGCGGGCGGCAGCGCGCCGCATCGGTAGCCGGGGAACGCACGCACGGTGAATCTGCGGCACTGTGAGCCGAAGTCATGTCTGTTTTCCCCAAAAAAATACCTCGTTGATTTTTACACTAACAACGCCGTGCATCGCGCTCAAGCACTTTGATAGGTTTTTACTGCCGTTGCCGCTACGCGCTTGCATCCGCCGGTACGTGCTCTCCATGTCTGCCGGAACGCATGCAATTGACCAGGGATGCACGCGCCATCCGGCCGCGGACGGCGCCACTCGACGAGCTGCGCCCTGTGTATCCTGCTGGTGCACGCCGCATCACCCACGCCACCTTCGACACGGGAAAAGACGCCATGAAGAACGAAGTCCGTCGTCTGCTGACATTGCTCGCGCTCACCGGCCTCCTGCTGGGAGCTGCGTGGGCTCAGAATCCGGCTACCTGCACCCAGAACTGCCCTGCGCCCTACGTGCCGAATGAATTCTGGACCACGGAGTACGGCCCCGCCGCCGCCAACATCGTACTGTCGCCGACCAACTTCCTGGCCTGCCCGTCGACCGCGTACGCGCTGTGCTACTACTCGGGACCGGACGCTGCGCCCAGGAAGAAACGCGGTGTCGGCGCGCTGCCCGCGCTGCCCTGCAATGTCTCCGAAAGCGATCCCGCTTTCGCCGACTGCCGCTGCTACGCCGAATCGGGCACTTCGTATGTCGACATCCACTCGATCCGGAACACCGAGGCCTATGTCGAGACGATTCGCGCCTGCGGACTGAACGGCGAAAAATGCCGCAACCTCCTCTCCGAGGAATTGCCCGACAAGGTCTCGGCGGTGACCGGCGGAACGCCGCCCACGCTGCCGACGGCGCCGGTCTGCAACTACCTGCAGGCCGATGCCAGCGGCAAGACGCCGATGGCGCCCGATGCGGAGCTGGTTTCGACCTTCAGCTTCGCGCGGGTCAAGAGCTACGGAATAAAGCAGAAGGACTGCACCGGCACGCCCGCGCCCTACGCCGGTTGCATGACGGCATCCTGCAGCCTCGAGCGCGATGCGAAGGGCAAGCCGACCGGATTCGCGACCTGCCGTTGCCCGATCTACACGGGCCCCTACCAGATCGGCCAGGCTGACGCGTCCTGCGACGCCGGCAGCGGCAATGTCTGGTCGGCGGCCTACACGCCACCATCAGGCAGCAGCAGCCAATAATCCACCAGTGAACGAACTGCCTTGCCGCGCCCACGGGCGCGGCAAGGTGCGCATCCTTGCGCGGGGAGCTTCCCTGCCCCCATGGCCTCAGCCTTCGAGTTCACCCATCGCGTCGACAGCGAGGTCGTCCTCGAAGTCCATCTGGGCGTGCTTGCCGTACCAATGGCCTTCGACGAGCACGAGCTCATGTTCGGCCCAGACCGGTGCACCGAACAGCGTGACCGTGGTGCGTACACGGGCCGTGTCCTGGCCACGCTCCAGCACGTCCACGCGAAGCGAATCGGCGACGGCGTCCAGATCGAGTCCGTAGGCACGCACGGCTTCCTTGGCCGCAGCCAGCATCGGTCTGGCGCGGTCGAGCGCGCCTTCCAGTGGCAGCGCCTTGAGCTGGTCGATATCGGTGATGCCGGTGCGGCGCGCGGCGTCCGTGAGCAAGGTCAAGGTGCGGCGCATCGACGCGGCACTCAGGAAATCCGTCGTGCCGGCCCAGCGCTGGATGCCCGGCAGCGCGCTGCGCAACGCGTCACGCTGCGCGTCCGTCAGCTGCGTTTCCGACGAATTGACCGCGAACTGTATCGCGCCGAACCCCATCAGCAGCATGGCAGGCAGCTGCTGCCGCGCCTTCACCAGTTCCGGCTCGAGCTTTTCCATCAGCTGGTCGACGGCGTCGGGCGCCGTGAGCCGACGCAGGTTTTCGGCAAAGTGCGCGCGGTCAGTTTCACTCGTGGGCTTGCTGCGCTGGCGGTCGAACGCCGAGCGCGCGGCCTCCCATTGGGATCGCGGCGTCATCGCCTGCGCCAGCGCGGCCAGGTCACCAGCGCGGAACAGCTGAGCCAGATGCCTGATTTCCGACGCCGGGTCGGGCGTGCTCGGGGCTGCGGCACGAACCGGATCAGGGGCAACCTCCGGGGCTGCGGTCAGCACGGAAACCGGACCCATCAGTCCCGCAGCCAGCAGGGTCAAGGACAACAGCTTGCGTTTCATGCGGTGCTCCTCTCGTTGGGAGCTTTAGTGTTCTAGTGATCTACAACACCAGTAAGTGACGGAAGTCATTGCGGGCCGCTGCACCGTCCGCCTGCGTCGGCGGACCGAGGGGTGTCGCTGCTGCGGGAGGGCGCGGCCATACGGCACGGCGCTGGGCACCCCGCGGAAACCATCAACCTGTCTTCTGCCACTCCATCATGAGGAAGTTGGGCACACGCCGATAGCGAAGTGCCTTCTCGTCCAGCACGCCGCGGGGCTCCGGCTCTGCGAAATGGCGTAATTCGAACCCGGCCGAAAGCAGCGTGCCCAGATAGGTCTGGAGCGGGCGATGCCAGTTCTGGATGCGGATGCCGCGCCAGGCTATCCACTGGACCCGTTCGTCCAGGTAGTAGTCGATGCAGAAACGTCGCGAACCATCCGGCTCCCGTGTCCAGCCGACGGGGTCGGCGGCGGTGTTGAAGCTCTGCAGATTCGCGATCAGGAACGTGCCACCGGGTCGCAGCACGCGATGCACCTCGGCCACGGCGGCAGGCAGATCGGAAATGTCGATCAACGTGAGATAGGCAACGGCCAGGTCCATCGAGCCCTCCGCAAGCGGGAGCGCCTCGGCCATGGCGACGCAGTACTCGCCCGCAGGATCGCGCCGGCGCGCCTCACGGATGAGTTGCCCGGTAGGATCGATGCCGACCGTGCGCACACCGGCCGACTGCATCATCCGGCAGAAGCGCCCCTCACCGCAGCCGATATCCACAGCCGAACGAAACCCGCGCCCGGCCACCCGCGCCAGCATCGGCCCGTCCAGCACGACGCGACGGCCCCAGTCGCCATCGACACCGATGACGTCGATCCATGCGCTCGCCGACGCTTTCCAGCCTCGTGACGGCATATGACGACTCCCTGTTCAGTCGGATCGAGTGATCGGCCATGGTGCCTGCAGACGATGATCCTGTGGCGAACAAACCGCGTCCAATCGTCCGGCAACGATACCGCCGCGCCCGCGGCGACACACGGTTCCACGTCGCGCGGCAGCCATGGCGCGGCCTTGTCGCCGGTTTCCACTGAACAGCATGTGATACAGATATACCAATCCGGATGCAGAGAACCCCGCGATTGCGCCAGCGATAGCAGGCGCCGCCGAATACCGCTTTCCAAGAAAGGTCTCCAACGCACGCGCGGCGTTGGTTCCATGCCCGGCAGCTGTTTCCCGGCGTCCCCGGCAGCGCATCGGCATCCCAGGCGTGCGGCACCGTCCGTCGCTGCCGGGATCCCGACGCCGCAGGTCAGCCGCCGGGCCGTCGAGAGGCTCCTTCACCCCCGCATCCGCCCATTTCCTGCCAGAACCCACGGAGAGACCATGTCGACGCCGTCCCTGAGTGCCACCGTAGTCACCACGCCGCCGCTGACGATCGATCAGCTCTATCAGCCCAAGTCCACACCCGGCAATGTCGGGCTCTGCCTCTCCGGCGGCGGGACGCGCGCCTGCTGCGCCGGCATGGGCCAGCTGCGCGCACTTGCGACGATCCAGGCCAACGGCACCAGCCTGCTCGCGCAGATCAAGGCGCTGTCCACCGTGTCCGGCGGTTCGTGGCTCGGCGTGCCGTATCAGTACATGCCCAAGGGCCAGGCCGCGGATGACGTGTATCTCGGCACGTATGACGCGAATCAGAGTGCGCTGACCCTCGCCGATCTCGCCAACCTGCCCGCGGGCAATGCCGGCGTTCCGATGACGTCGATCATGTTCTCGCTCGAAGGCATCGCCGGGACAGCGGTGCTGCTGTACGAGCTCTATGCGAACCTGGGCTCGAATCCGCTGCCGGCGAACCTGCTCTGGCAGCTGGTCATGGGGTTCAACATTCTGGACAGCTACGATTTGCTCGACGCAAACGTCACGACCGGCCAGCCGCAGGACATGTTTTCCGCCACGGCGAGCTCGCTGCAGGCGATCACGAGCGCGAACGGCAGCCTGGCATCGCAGACGGCGTATCTGTTCGCCGATCAGGTCGATCCATCGCGTACCCAGCGGCCGCTGCACATCTGCAACATGGGCATGTTCGTCAAGGTGCCCAGCTTCACCTTCGAACTGCTGGCGCCAGTGCAGTCCAACGGACTCATGACCGGCATCGTGGGCACGCCGCCGGACGCGACGGACGCGAACAACCTCACGGTCGGGAGCGGCGGGGTGGAGTCGTTCGCCTTCAACTCGACGTTCGCATCGCAATCCGGCAGCACCGCGACGGTCACACAGACGCGGCAGTGGTCGCTGACCGACATCATGGGCACCAGCAGCGCTGCATTCGCGGAAACGGTGCAGAACCAGATCCAGCAATGGGAAGCCAACCCGGCGCTGTTCGCGAAATGGCTGCTGGAGGAGGCCGAAGCGATCTACGCGTGGATCAAGAGCCATCTCCCGACCGAACTGCACGCCGCTGCCCAGATGCTGGTCGCACGCGGCAAGCAATCTTCGAACGCGATGCCCCAGTTCAATTTCCCGAACCCCGAGGACCTGGTTCCGGAATATCCGTCGTGGCCCGCGGGCGCTGGCGCGGCGAATCCGGCCATGAACACCTTCGCCGACGGCGGCAGCCTGGAGAACAACGGCCTCGCGAGCCTGCTGGCGTTTTCCGACATAGACAGCGTCATCGTCTGCGTCAACACGGAGATTCCGATGGTCGCCGGCAGCGCCGGCATTGCCGACGGCAACGGCGGCTGGGTCAGCGGCACGCAGGTCGTCGTGGACGACTCGGTACCGCCGCTGTTCGGCTATCAGCCGTATGACGCGACCAACGGCTACGTGCTGTATTCGGCCGGCAATTCGTCGCCCGAGAATCAGCTGTTCGGCCAGAGCCAGGTGTTCGCATCGGATGAGTTCGCAACCTTCCTGTCGGGCCTCTGGGCCGCGGCCGGCAGCGCTGCGCCGGCGACCCGGCCGGCGATCCTTTCGCAAAGCCTGATGGTGCAGGCCAATGCCTGGTTCGGTGTGCAGGCGCGCAGCAAGCCCATCACCGTCGTGTGGGTCTATCTCAACTACGCCAGCGACTGGGCTGCGCAGTTCGCCAGCAACACACCGGTGCAGCAGCTGGTCGCGTCGGAGCTGGCGACGAACCAGTTCCCGCACTACGACACGCTGACGACGGAGCTGTCGGCGACGCAGATCAACCTGCTGGCTCACTTCACTTCCTGGTCGCTCGTGACCGCCGATCAGGACAGTCAGGTTTTTTCCGGCCTGTTCACGGCATAGCCGTTCCGGAGAGCCGGTGCAGCGCAGGAAGGTGCTGCACCGGCGCGACGATGGGCGTCGCACCGCGACCGGCACGATGCGCCCGCCGACGCTCCACGCGCGCTTCGGTCCGGCCGCAACCGTTGCCATGCCCGGGTCTCCGACGACGTCCGCGCGGCCGTGACCGGCCGGTGGTATCTGCCCGCCCGCGTCGGCTACGCTGCAGCACCGGCGCGGGACACATCATGCAGCGCAACGATCGCATACGAACGCTGGCTGGCCACGCGCGCTTTTCGATCGGCGCACTGCTGGTGCAACCGGACCGGCTCGTTGTCGTCGTCGATGGCAGCGAGCATTCGCTGGAACCGCGTACGTTCGAAGTGCTCGTCGCACTGGCCGAGCACGCCGGCGAGGTGGTCAGTGCCGAGCAGCTGCTGATCGAGGTGTGGCGCGGCACCTTCTACGGCGACAACCCGGTGCACAAGGCGATCGCACAGATCCGCCGTGTCATCGGCGACGACGTACGTACGCCGCGCTACATCGAAACCATCCGCAAGCGCGGCTATCGCCTCATCGCACCGGTCACGTTGCCGGAGCGGGCCAGTCAGGCGCCGGCTCCGCGACCGGCCTGGCCCGACCGCAGCCCGTACGTCGGTCTTTCCGCATTCGACGAATCCCGCGCCGCCATATTCTTCGGTCGCAGCAGAGCCTGTGCCGAGCTGCTCGCGGCGATGCGCACGCAGATCGACTGCCAGCGCCGCTTCGTGCTCATCGTCGGCCCCAGTGGCTGCGGCAAGACCTCGCTGCTGCACGCCGGGGTGATTCCGCTGGTCAAGCAACCGGGCGGATTCGCCGGCCTGCAGGCGCGCGCGGTGGCCTCGTGCAATCTCGCCACGCTGCAGTCGGGCGACACGCTCGAATGCCTGGCTGCCGCATTGGACAGCTGGCAGCTCGCCGGGGAGCCCCTGTTCGCACCTGCATTGCCAGGACCCGGCATCCGCGATCGGCTGCGCGCCGGCGATGCGATACCGGAGGCCATCGACGCGGCGCTGCGCCGGATGCCGGGTACCGGGAGTCCGCCGCCCTCGCATGCGCATCTGCTGCTCGTAATCGACCATGCGGAACTGCTGGTCACCTCGCCGCAGATCGACGATGCCCAGCGCCGCGCCTTCGGCCATGCACTCACGCGCCTGTGCGAGAGTCTGCACGTGCTCATCGTGATGACGACGCGAAGTGACTTCTATCCGCGCCTCGTCGATGCGGTTCCGGCCATCGCCGAGCTCAAGAGCGGCGATGGTCATGTCGACGTGCTGACGCCGCGGGCCGGAGAGCTCGCCCAGATCATTCGCATGCCCGCGCAGCTGGCCGGCCTGTCCTTCGAGGAAGACACGCAGAGCCTGGTGCGCCTCGACGACGTACTGCGCGACGCCGCCGTCGCCCACCCCGACGCCCTGCCCCTGCTGCAGCACACGCTGCAGGCGCTCTATGAACACCGCCGTCAGGACGGACTGCTCACCTTCGCCGCCTATCGCGACATCGGCGGGCTCGAGGGCGCCCTCGCCCATCGCGCGGAGCAGGTGTTTGCGAGCCTGCCCGATCCTGCCCGGAACCGCCTCGACGCGGTGTTCTCGCAACTGATCGTGATCCAGGCCGACAGTGACCATGTCAGTGCACGGCGCGCGACCTGGGCCGCGCTCGCCGACGACGATGCACGCGCGCTCGTGGAGGCCTTCATCCGCGCGCGGCTGTTCGTCGGCGAACTGACCGACGGCAATCCCGGATTCGGCGTCGCCCACGAGGCACTGCTGCGCCAGTGGCCGCGCGCGCAGGAATGGACCCAAGACAACCGGCGTCTGCTGCAGGCGCGTTCGCGGCTGCGGCGCGCCACCCGGCGCTGGGTCGAGGAAGGCCGCAGCGACGATCACCTGCTCAATCCGGGACGTCCGCTCAGCGAGGCACTCGAAACCCTGCAGCGCCTGGGTGACGACCTCGATGAAGACGAGCGGTCGTTGCTGGACGCATCGCAGCACCAGTCACGCCGCAAGCAGCGGCGGCGCATCGCCGCGGCGACCGCACTGGTCGTGCTGGCCCTGGCGTCGGCCCTGTTCGCCGTACTCGCGCAGCGCGCCCGTCGCGAAGCCGAGCAGCGGCGCGAGGAAGCTCTGCAACTGTCCGACTTCATGCTGGTGGACCTGGCCGAGAAGCTGCGCCCGCTCGGAAACCTCAAGCTGCTCGACAGCATCAGCACCACGGCGCTGGCCCAGCTCGAGCGCCGGCCGGACGCGATGCTGAGCCCCGCGGATCTGGTCAACCGGTCCCGCGCGCTGCGCACCATCGGCGAGGTACAGATGGAGCAGGCCCGTCTCGACGAGGCGCAGGCCGCATTCCGGCGGGCGACACAGGCCGCCGCCGCGGCCGTCGCCCGGGCGCCGGATTCCACCGACGCGCTGGCCGAATCGGGTGTGGCCGCCTACTGGCTGGGCTATCTGTACTACCGCCAGAACCGCTTCGACGAGGCGGGCCGGCACTGGACCAGCTACCTCGGCAGCAGCGAGCGGCTGCTGGCGCTCGATCCCCAGAACGCAAACTGGAAGATTGAACTGTCGTACGCGCTCAACAACCTCGGCACCGTCGCGCGCGAACAGCAGCGGCTGGACGAGGCCGTGCGGTACTTCCAGCGTTCGGCCGCACTCAAGCGCGAGGTGCTCGCGCGCAAGCCCGATGATTCGGCCCTGCGCTACGACCTCATCGACACCCTGTCGTGGATCAGCAGCGCCGACGAAGCACAGGGCCGCCTCGTCGACGCAGCCGCCGGCTACGCCGAGCAGATCGGCATGCTGCGCCGGCTGCTGACCGACAAGCCGGATGCCAAGGCCTGGCAGCGACGGCTGGCGACATCGCTGGTCCGCAGCGCAAACCTGGCGATCTATCGCGGACGGCTGGACGAAGCCGGCGCGCAGGTCGCCGAGAGCATCGAGCGCCTGTCGGCACTGACCCGGTCCGAGTCGGACAACAAGGTCTGGCAGCGCGACCTGGCCCATGCGCACCTGCTCGCGTCCGAGATCGCTCGCCTTGGCGACAACCCGGTGGCGGAATCGCAGCAACTGCACACGGCGCAGACGCTGATGAACCCACTCGCCGCGGATCGCACCTCACCGCAGGAATGGCAGGTCCTGGGCGCGGTGATCACGCTCCGAATCGCCGCGCTCAGTGCTGCGGCAGCGGAGGCCGCGAAAATCATGGACGGCATTCTGGCGGACCTGCGCGGTCACTGCGCGCAGACACCGGAGGACCTGACCTGCGCGGCAGCGCTGGCCACTGCGCTCGTGACGTACGGCAAGTACGTCGCACGGACCGGACACGCCGGTGATGCGCGCAATGCCTGGCAGGAATCCGTCCGGATACTCGAGCAGTCCGCGAGCACCTCGTCGGACCCACGGCTGCTGACGCCCTGGATGCAGGCCCGCCTGCTGCTGGGCAACGATCCGCCGGCGACAGCCGCCCTGGCGCGCCTGCAGAACATGGGGTACCGGCATCCTGAATTGATTTCCATGGTGGACGGAATCGATCGCGAGGCCGGTGTCCGGCACTGACGAGCGACCAGGCTGAGACGTCAATGATCCTGACACGCGATACCGGCTACCTATACTGACGTCGCGGGGCAGCGGCGGATCGCAGCGATCCAGGCGTCGCTCGCCGGCCCTGCCGTTGCCCTCATCCTGTCAGCCGCCGGCCGTCACGATGCCGGCCCGATCGCCATCGTCAATCACCCCCGGGGGAGAACTGAACATGTCCATGTTGCGCATACACGACGGCGCCGACAGCGATACCGCAAACCTGACTCTCTATGTCTGGGCCACACCGAACGGCATGGGCAATCTCCATGGGGGCCTGTACGCGTACCGTTACAGCCAGCGGACCCTGTGCATCAAGGCGGGGGGCGCCATTTCCGTCGCGCTTGATGACCAAACGACATTGAAACTGAGCCTTTCGGGGCTGTTAACGACTCGCCCGGACATCGTCACTCCTCTCCCGCCCAAAGAACCCGGCGCACTCGTGAGCATTCAGGTCGCGAACATGCCCACGCAAGGTCTTCTCGTCTTCTACAGCATCGCCCTGAGGAGCAACAATCAGGCCGATCCGCAGCAAGCCGTGTACCTGTATTGCGACCCCCAGGTCGGCAACGACCCGAAAGTCGCCCCCTGACTGGCCTTGCGCCGCGCCGCGCCGTGCGGCGGCGCACCGGACCGGCACTCCACAGCCCCTCGCCGTGGCCCTCGAAGCCACGCGAGGGGCTTGTCGTTGCGGAGCAACGAAAGCGCTCGCGCGATGCCGCAAAACGGCACCGCCGAAACGGAATCCGATACCACGGTGAACCGCGAAAGAGACCATGGCCGCGACGGCAAACCGGGAAGATGGTTCCTGCGGACCGCACGCAAGCCAACGGGAAACTCCTTCTTCTGGCCCGGCGTGATCCGCGAGCCCGACCCCATCCTTCGATTCCTTGGAGAACACCATGGCGACTCAGATACCTGGCGGCTGGAGCAACTTCGACTTCACCCTGAGCCCCGAAGCGAAGAACGTCTTCGACACCGCGTTCGACGGCCTGCTCGGCGTCAAGTACACGCCCTTCGCCTTCGCCACCCAGATCGTCAACGGCACGAACTACAGTTTCCTCTGCGAAGCCCAGTACATGACCCGCTACCCGGTCGAGAACGCCGTCGCCGCGGAGGTGTATCAACCACTGGAAGGCAAGCCCCACATCGTCGCTATCCGCCCGATCTCGCCGGGCGGCTGAGCCGCCGATAGCGTCAGCCGCCGGTCAGGACGGCGCCCGACCGGCGCTGTTCGCCCGATTTCCAGGGCCGCCTCGTACAGGCGGCCCTGTGTGTTTTCCGAGCACCCGCCGCGTCGCACTACCGCGCCAGCCCGCGAGCGGGGCCCCGGCGCAGGTTCGCGACCGTCCCCGCGACACAGGGGTCAAACCTCGTCGACACGGCAAACGGAGACTTGTAAATCAATTGCCTGCAAACCGGCAGGTTTCCGGAAGGCGCGCGGCCGCCGCGGCTGGCAGGGTCGCTACGCAGCACCGCAAGCGCCGACGCCCCCGTTGATGGCACCTGCCGATTCCCTACGGCCAAGCAGGGCGCCATTGCGGACCTGCAGCGGGCCGGCACCCGCCGGACCGGAGCTCAACCGGAGAACACCTCATGAACGACGCCTCTTTTTCGACGTATCTCGCGGCCGGCGAATACGACGCGCCGGACTCCCCGTCCGGGCACACGCTCCCGCCGCGGCGACCGGCCACCGCGGCGCTGGATCTCGCACTCGCCCTGCTCGACCGGGGCAAGGTGGCGCTGGACGAGCGTGAACTGCGGCGTCTGCGCCACGGCCGCCTGATGAGCCAGCAGGACCTCGCCGACGAGTGCTGGAAGCGCAACATCCGCGTGTCGATCGCCACGATCAAGCGTGCCGAGTCCGGCCGCGCCGTGCGCTTTCGCATCGCCCGCGAGCTGGCGCGCTGCTTCGGCGTTCCGGTCGAACAGATCCTCGGTATCCGCCATCCGACGACGCCCTGACCCCGTGTCGCTGACGCGCCGACACAGCAGTCGAGCGCCGCGCGGCAGCCCACTGACGCGCGCGGTAGATTCCGACGTGCCAGGTCAGAGCGTCGCCCCGGGCCAGCCGCCCGGCCGACAGCCGTTCTCGACACCGCGTGAACACGCGATCGACGACAGTCAGCCACCGACCCGGGACACATCCGTGCACGCTTCCTGTTCCATCGTCGTCGTCGACGATGACCTCGCTTTCGCCGAGACGCTGGCCGCATTCTCGCGGCTCACGGGCTGTGCCGCCTGTGTCATCGAACCCCGCGGATTGTTGTATGCGGTCGACCGCATCCTCGACCTGCGCGCCGATCTGGTGTTCCTCGATGTCGCGCTCGCGCACCTGGACGGCTGCGCCGTTGCCGAGGCGCTGCGCAGCCGCGGCGCGGCAGCGCGACTCATCGCCGTTACCGGGGACTGTCGTCCCGAAACGGCGCAGCGCTGCCGGCGCGCCGGCTTCGACGAGGTCTGGCACAAACCGATCGAACCGGCTCGCGTCGAAGCGTTTCTCGATGCATTCATGGCCCGCCGTACCTGATCCGGAACCGATCACACGCGGTGCTGCCGGCCGCTGCCGTTTACCCGCCACGCGTCCGCGCACAGCGCCGCTGTAGCGGCCATCGGACGGCATTGCGCCGTTGTTGCCATAGAAACTAAACGCAATTTACACGTTCGGTTGCAAGACCGGGCCGCGTTCAGTCCACAGACGCAGGTCAACGCCGTCACACCCCTTGCCGCAGCCCCGTTCACGCTGGCATGTCCGCCGGCGCGGACGTCTGCGGCCCGGGGCGACACCCAACCCCTGCCACCTTCCGGTGGATTCATCGTGGAGACAACGTCGATGGTTCGCTTCATGCTTCGTCCGGCCGCCGTGGCCGCCGCACTCCTGCTGTCGCCCATGCTGGCGCAGGCCCGGGTGGTGGCGATCGGCATTGCCAAGTCCAACAACCATGTCTACGCCTGGCACGACGACCGTATGGTCACGGCCGGAACACCCGCTGACTTCGAGCTGCATCGCAAGGCCGACGCCTACGGACTGCCGTCGGGACTCCATCCGTCGAACATCGTCGGCATCGCGATCGACACGAATGACCGCGTGCACGCGTGGTACAGCAATGGGACGTTTTCGATTGGTCATTCCAAGGACCTCGACGCGTATCAGGCGGCGCAGAACTTCAGCCTGCCGGCCGGGCGCACCCCGGCCGACATCGTCGGCATGGCTTTCAACAGTGCCGGCAACGTGTACACGTGGTACGACGATGCCAGCGTGAGCATCGGTCAGCCGCAGGCGCTGGCCACGCTACAGGCGCCGCTCGGCGTGGCCCTCCCGCCGGACCAGACCATCCAGGACATCGTCGAGATCGACATCAGCGCCGCAGACCGCGTCGTGACGTGGTTTCGCGACGGCCGCTTCACGATCGGCAAGTCGCGCGATCTGGATGCCTATCAGGCGGCGACCGGCTACCGCGCGAGCCGCCTGATCTCGCGCTACTGGGGACCGCTGATCCTCACATTCCCGCCGCTGGCGATGGAGCGGGCCGAACCCGAGCCGCAGCCCGACCGGCCGCTGGAAGCGGCCATGCTGACGGATGAACTCGCACGCATGGCGACCGGCCATCGCGCCGCCGACATCAGCGACACGCCGTTTCGCGCCGCGCCGGCCTGGAACGAGCGCTTCCCGGCCAATACCGGCCGTGCCATCGATTCGATGGTCGCTGCCGGACACACCTATCTGATCGCATCCGATACCACCACGCTGCGCTTCCTCGACCGCGAGGGCAATCTGCTGGAGGGCAAGAACGGCTTTCCGACCGCGATGTCCACGACGGACTTCTTCGGCGGCTTCCTGCAGGAATCCAACGCCGACGGCAGCTTCAACCACAGCAACGTGAACCACTTCCTCGGCTACGACGCGCGCTGCGATTCCACTGCGTTCCCGGTCACCAGCGGAAACCGCTTCTGCCTGACCAGCTTCTACGACACACGCGTGCACTACGACGCCTTGTCGCGACGCTTCTTCGTGATCGCCAACTCACGCCACCCCGTGTGGACCTCCAACAGCGGCGGCAACTGCCTGCGCTACACCGACGGCAGCGGCAACGCCGTCGACACGGCAAACTACTGCGGTGCACAGCGACGCCTGATCGCGCTGGCTGTCTCGCGCACGAGCGACCCGCGCGACGGATTCCACCAGTACATGATCACCGACAACATCTACCGCGACTTTCCGTGGATGGCGATCAACGGCGACCGCGTCGTGGTCGGCGGTGTCGGCCGCGAATCCAACGATGCGACCACGCCCGTGGCGACCGTGCTCGACACGTCGGACCTGCGCACGGGCGACCGGCATCCGGCGTATGTCCAGTATTTCTCGGGGGATCTCGGCGGCTCGATTCGCGCCATTCCCGTGCGTCATTTCAACGACGGCGCCGGCAAGTCCCTGTTGCTGGACGGCTCCGGCAGCACGTTGAAGATCATCGCGCTGCCGTTTGGCGCCGATGCCTGGGCCAAGGGCACCCCCGAATCCACGTCGGTCACCATTGCGCAAGGCCTGAGCAACATGCCCGCCGCCACGTATCGCAATGGATTTCTGTACTTTTCGCAGCGCACCATCGCCGAAACGCAGGGTGACGAAACGCGCCGCAGCGTACGTCTCGTGCGCGTGCCGCTGCAGATCTCCGGCAGCGGGCTGAACGCCAGCACCGATCCGGCCGACGGCTACATCGAGCAACACTTCGGCCTGCATTCGCTCGACGACGCGCCCACCGACCGGATCAGCTACGAGGCCCCGTCGATGGCCGTCAACGCCAGCGGCGACATGCTCTTCGGCTACGCCCGCTATCCGTTCGAGACGGTCAATCCGCTGCTGCCGGAAGCGCGCTACTCGCTGTGGCGGGCCGACCTCACACTGGAACGCAGTGCACTGCTCCAGGCCGGCCAGGCCGCCTGTGACGAGACCCCGGACGAAGCCGTCGATTACACCACCGTCGACGTCGACCCCGTCGACGGCCAGAGCTTCTGGATGGCCCTGCCGTTCTGCAGCAGCAACAACCGCTACAACACCGTCATCGGACGCGTGACACCCTGAGCCGCTGCCTTGAACCCGCACCACGGCCGGGAAAGGTACCCGCCGCACCGATCGCCGGCAGGTCCGGTGTCGGTGCGGCGGGCGCGGCGCCTTCCAGGCGCTTCGGCAGTCCGCTAGAGTCGCCGGCCGGCGCCACGGCAACCGAGCGAGCGACATGACGAACGAGCAGCCCCCCTATCCCATCGGCACGCCTGGCACGCCCTGGGGCGATGCCGAGAAGGCCCAGTGGCTGTCGCGGCAGGTGCGGCAACGCAGCTATGCAGCCGATGTGCTGAGCGTCATCGAGCGCCTGCGCGACCGCTTCGACGTGGTCGACTACGGCCGCATCGAATACGCCCCGGACAGCTATCCGCTGCTCGCCCTCAAGAGCCGGGATTGGCGCGACGACCTGCCGTGTGTGCTCGTGACCGGCGGCGTACATGGCTACGAAACTAGCGGCGTGCACGGCGCATTGCGCGTTGCGGAACGGCATGCCGCGGACTACGCCGGCCGGATCAACCTGCTGGTCGCGCCGTGCATCAGCCCCTGGGCCTACGAACGGATCCATCGCTGGAACGCGAAGGCGATCGATCCGAACCGCTCGTTCCGCGAGCACAGTCCGGCCGAGGAATCCGCGGCGCTGATGCGACTGGTGGCGCCGCTGCGGGACCACGTACTCGTGCACGTCGATCTGCACGAGACCACCGACAGCGACGAGACCGAGTTCCGTCCGGCCCTAGCCGCGCGCGACGGCGAAGCCTACGTTCCTGACGTGATTCCCGACGGCTTCTACCTGGTCGGCGACAGCGACAACCCACAGCCGGCATTCCAGCAGGCCATCATCGCGGCCGTGGCGTCCGTCACGCACATCGCCCCGGCGGATCGCAACGGGCAGATCATCGGTTCACCCGTCGTCGCACCCGGTGTCATCAACTATCCGGTGCGCAAACTCGGGCTCTGCGCCGGCATCACCAATGCGCGCTACGTGACGACGACCGAGGTCTATCCCGACAGCCCGCGCGCCACGGCCGAACAATGCAATGCGGCACAGGCCGCCGCCGTCTGCGCGGCAGTCGACTTCGCACTGGCGCAGCGCGGCGTCTGAGATCGTCTGCCGGCGATCCGCGCAGGATCGACGGCAGACGGAACGACGACTCACTGCGCGTCAGACGTGGCGGGCCTGGCGGTGCCGGCCTGCGGCGGCGGATTCACCGACAGCAGGTTCGGCACGGCGTACAGGGATCCCGCCGCGGTCACGTGGCTGATCGCGATGCGCCGCTGCCGGAGGTTCGGCAGCGGTGCGACATCGGTGAACGTCGCCGCGTTATGGCAGGAAAAGCAGTTGCCGACACTCGCCGGCGCGGTGGAGCCCGTGAGGTTCTGCACGAAGGTCTCGGCGGTGACGTTGGCCAGGTTCACCGAGCCGACGGCGTTGCTCTGGTTGCTGGCCAGATCAAAGGTGCCCGGCATCATCCAGACGGTGCCGATCAGATCGTAGTTCGCGAAGGCGCGCTGCGCCGGCGCCTGCTGATCCAGCACCGCATGCGCCGAGCGGTTGAGTACCTCGATGTTGGCCGGACCGTCGGGCGAGAATGTCTCGCCGCCCGTACGGTTGGCCAGGACCGCGTTGCTGGCTGGCGAGAACTTCTGCGTCGCCGGGTCGAACGTGAAGGTCGGCGTCGCAGCCAGCGTCGTCGTGATCGTCGTGCCGGGCGTCGACAGAGGCGTGCTGGTGCTGTTCGCCGTGGTCTGCGTGCTCGGCTGGTTGGTCCGGTCGTACCGTGTGCCGCCGCGGTAGAGGGTATAGGTGCGCGCATCGCTGGCCGTCGACGTGGGATCGAAGGTGCCGTCCTTGAAACGCGGCGAATTGTCCTTGTGCTCGAAAGTTGCCCAGAGGAATTCCGGGTGATTGATGGTCTGCCCCACCACGTGCAGTCCGAGCAGCGCCACATCGACGGTCGTGGTCGTCCCGTCCGGCGCGGCGTAGATCGTGTTGTCGGCGGTCAGGAACGTGGTGAGTACCGGCACGTTCGCCCGTGTCACGAAAGCACCGGCCGGAGGCGCCTGCCCCGGATCAAGTCGCAGCCAGGTGGCCTTGAACACCGCGGCACCGACGTCGAAATAGTCCGAATCGGGGTTTCTCTGGTAGCCGCCATCGACGACGCGATTGCGGCAGACCGTGCGGAAATAGCTGTCGTTCATGTGCACCGATGCGTAGACCGGATAGCCATTCGGCGCGACGAGCATGTTGCCGTCGGCCTCGACGATCGCGCCGGTTCCTTCGATGGCTCCACCTCGCCCGTGCACGGCGCGCGTGGCCAGCGTGAGTGTGCGTGTGCCGGCCGCGGGCTTGCCCGACGCCAGATCGCCGATGGTCGGCAGGCTCAGGAACCGCGGCATGCCGCGTGCGTCCAGCGCAGTCGCCCAGACGAAGGCCTCCCACGACCACTGGTGAAACTGACAGTCGACCGCGTTCACCGGCGTGTCGTCGGTCGGAAAGGCTGCCTTGGGCTTCAGGAACGAGGGCAGGAATTCTGACCAGCCGAGTCGCGGACAGCCCTGCGCGGCCGGTGCGGCCGTCTCGTCGGCCGATACGGCGAAGGACGCCAGCGCAACCAGCAACGCGATTGCGCGCATATGCCCGTTGTTCGTTTGTTTCATGGTGATTCCCCCAGTGATGATGCACAGGACGTACAGGATGTCGGCGCCTCGCGTCGACACCCACGCAACATACAGAAATACCGATCTGCAGAAACCGCATTGCCGCGGTCCGCGATGCCCGGATACCAGAGCGATACGGCGGTGATGCCGTACGGACGCAGGCTGAGCGGCACAGCCTCGCTGATCCACGGCGCCACGGTGGCGGTCCTTCGCTCGCCGCCTCGGCGGCTGGTATCGACCCGCGCACGGCGGCGGGCGATTCGACGCCTCGGTTGAGGCTATAGTGGACAGTCGATCGGGCCGCGGCGGCGACACGGCCAGCCCACGACGACCGATGACAGGCATCGCATCGGCGCCGGTGAGCGTTCGACGTGACCATGGCCGGTGGAGGCTCAGGGAAGTCCGGATGATGGCGCAACGCACACTGCGGCAATGGCATCGCGCGCTTGCCTGGATCGTCGGCCTGCAGGTGGCGCTCTGGATGATCTCCGGGCTCTACATGACGGCCGCGCCGATCGACTGGATCCACGGTGACCATTGGGTGCGCCACGACGACCGCGTCCTCGACGCGCGCAACGCGATGGCACCGTCCGCTTTGCTCGCGCGCTATCCCGACGCTTCTGGCATCACCCTCAAGATGCTCGCGCAGCGTCCGGTCTACGAACTGCGCCGAGGTGAAGCGACGCTGCTGCTCGATGCGGTTTCAGGCGAGATCCGCTCACCGCTCGATGCCAATGCGGTCCGTGCACTCGCCCAGGCGCGCTTTGCCGGCACCGCCTCGCCCGTGTCGGTGGACTGGCTCGACCATGCGCCGCCCGAAGTCGGGTCGCGGCCGGCACCGCTGTGGCGCGTCACGTTCGCCGGCGCGTCCTCACCGACGCTGTACTACTCGCCGTATACGGGCGAGCTGCTCGCGACACGCTTTGCCGGATGGCGCGTGTTCGACGCGCTCTGGATGCTGCACATCATGGACTACACCACGCGCAGCGACGTCACCAATCCGCTGCTGCGCATTGCGGCGTGCGGCGCGCTGGCGTTAGCCGCCAGCGGCGCCGCGCTGCTGATCGTCGCGCGTCGCCGTCAACGCCCCGGACTGCGAGTGCCGCCGCGGCCCTGGCCGTACCGGCTGCACCGCCTTGCCGCCTGGATCGTCGGACTGCAGCTGCTGCTCTGGATCGGCAGCGGACTGACCATGAGTCTGCTGGATCCCGCACTGGTCGACGGATCGCGACACGCGCGTGCGCCCGTGCCGCCGCCTCCGCTGGATCTCACCGGCGTGCAGCATCCACGCGAACTGGCCGCGCGACATGCCGGCGTGGTACGCAGCATCGCATGGCGGTCCACTCCTGACGGCCCCGTCTACCTCCTGCGTACCGCCGACGGGATGCAGCGCTACGACGCGCGCACCGGTCTGCCCCGGCGCGTCGATGCGGCTGCCGCACTCGCCCTCGCCCGCGCCGACTATGCGGGCGCAGGCCGGCCCGGAACGCCGCAATGGATGCCACGGGGGGACATCGAGACACGCGGCCACAGCGGCGCCCTGTGGCGCGTGCAGTTCGCCGACGACATCGGCGCGACGCTCTACGTATCCGCAGAGACCGGCGATATCCTCGAGCGACGCAACCGCGCCTGGCGCCTGTTCGACATCGCGTGGATGCTGCACATCATGGATTACCGGCAGCGCGAATCCTTCAACCATCCGCTGCTGATCCTGTTCGCGTGCGGCGGCGTCTGGCTGGCCGGTTCGGGGATGTGGGTCGCCTGGCGGCGCTGGCGCAACAGAGGCACTCGTGCCCCTCACTGACGGCAACGCAGGGCGCTCAGCGCCGCACGGCGAGCACGCCGTCGAGCGCGGGATCGGCGGTGAATCCCGCAAGCTGCAATCGCTTCTGCACTTCGCGCGGCACGTCCCGCCCGCTCGTGAGCCGGTTCGGACTGCCGGTGTAGTGAAACAGGCGCCCACCCCGGCGCAGTACCCGTGCGAGCTGCGCGTAGAACGCCTGCGAATACAGCTCGCCTGCGATACCGAAACGCGGCGGGTCGTGAAGCACGGCATCCACCGACGCGTCGGGAATCTGCGTGATCGCCTGCACCACATCGGCCTGTGCGAGTTGCAGGCGGCCACCCGCGGCCGGCGCATCCGGATCGGGCGACCAGGGATTCACGCGGCGCAGCCAGAGCACGTCGGCATTCTTCTCGAACGACTGCAGGCGCGCGACCCCGGCATCCAGACAGCAGGCCGCGAAGTAGCCGAGGCCACCGCAGGTATCCAGCACGCTCTTCCCGCACGGCTCGATCAAGGCTACCTTGCGACGTGCATCGTCGACTGGTGATTCCTTCGACGTCGGCAGCATCTTTATGCCATCGATCTCGAAGGTGGGTGCGCCCCACTCGGTGGGCACCAGCTTGATCAGCGAACCGGAAAAGCGGGACACGGGCTCGAATGCGTCGCCGTCCCAGTAGTAGATGGTTCGGGGCTTGAGGCCGGATGGATAGGGATAGCGCAGTCCCCGCCACTGCCAGTCGTGCTCGGCCAGGATCGCTTCGCCAGACGAACGGCCGAGATCGAGCGACCCCGTCCACGCCGGCGCAGCGGCGGCCCGCGCAGCGAGCAAGGCCTCAGCCGTGGGCAGAGTGAGCAGCGGACCCGAATAGTGCGACACGACAGGCGACTCCGACACGCCGGCGAATCCGGCTGCAAAGCAGCATTCTCCCAGGCTCGGCGGGGACGCAGCCACTGCGCCGGGCGGTTACGAACTCCGCTCGGCGCCTCCCTGGCGACGACGTGCGCATCCCGTGACCGCGTGATAGCCGCATCGGCCCCGCAGCGCTTTGCAGACCGCGGTCCCGTCACGGGCGCGGCCCGGCGCGTCGCGTATCCGCCGGATGCGACCCTGGGGCAATCCGTCGAGGTCCGCAGGGTCCTGTCACTGCACGCAACCTGGGAGTCGTCCGATGCGACAACGGTTCCAGAGTCACCGCGACACGCGTACTGCCACTGCCGTGACGCCTCGGCGTGGCTGGTACTTCATCCACCGGCGCGCCCTGGCATTGCTGGTGCTGCTGCTCACCCTGCTCGGCGGTTGCAGCCAGGCCATTCGCGGCGGCGCGCCCACGACACTGAATGCACCGTCCAGCGTGGCGCCCGGGGCTCCCGATCCGCTGCCGGTCGCGGCGCAGGAACTCGTCGACGCCGGCAGCGTCGCCGCACGCAACCAGGTGCTGCAGCGCCGACTGATCATGATCGACGCCGCGTACGGGGAATTCATATCCACGTTGCGCCGGCAGAAGACCATGACCGACCTCGCCACGAGCCTCGCCGGCCTGGCCATCGGCGTGGCCGGCACGTTGACCGACGGCGCAGCCGCCAAGACGCATTACGCGGCGGCCGGCACGCTGCTCACCGGCGGTGCCGCCGTCGTCGACCAGACGCTGTACTACGAACAGACGGTGATTGCACTGGTCGCCGCGATGGATGCGAATCGCGCGGCCGTGCGCGTGAACATCCTCAAAGGCATGAACCAGGACCTCGCGAACTACGCCCCCGACGATGCCTACGCCGACCTGCAGACTTACGAACGCGCCGGCACATTGCTCGCCGCCATTGGCTACATCCAGGCGACAGCCAAGCAGGCGAAAGATGCCGCCGACGAGGACATCCGCAACATCGTCGCGCTGACGCCGGCGCAGTACGATGCAAAAGTCTGCAACACCCGCAGCCTGTTCAAGGCCAATCCGAAGCGCACGGCCGCCAACCTCATGAACGCTGCGACGACCCTGGGCCTATCGGTCGCACCGGCAGACCAGGCCAACGCGAATGCGATCGCCGCGCAGATCAGCCAGCTGAATCGCGACGCGGACACCGACGGCATCAGCCGCATCGCGGCAGCCCTGTCCAGCGCCGGCGTGCTGATCGACTGCACCCAGTGACGATACCGATTCCTGCTCCGGAGACTGCCATGTACCAGCGATCCATTCCGGGCAATCTGTCCGTCGGCGACATCGCGGACCTGATCGCCGACGAGGAAGCCGGCGGCTCGCAATTTGCCGGCAACCAGATCCGCCTCTTCAAACAATCCGGCAAGCCCGGCGCCATGCGCAATGTCGCCGACTTCGACGTGCTCGATGATGCGATTCCCAATCGCCCCACGCTCATGGTCAAGGGCGGCGCGGCACCGGCCGGGCTCACGCTCGCCTGGAGCGGCAACATGCTCGTCAACGGCACATCGACGGTCGTGGAGCTGTATCGCAAGTCCGATTGAGCATCGCGCGCGAAGCGCGAGCTACGTTTCTCACCACGTTGCTGCTAACGTCGCTCGCGGCGCGTGGCGGCGCGGCTCGATCTTGGCCGCATTCCATTCCGGAGCGATACCCATGGGAATGCATTTCGGAATACTTGCAGCACCATGCCCATGGCCTGCGCTGCAGGCCGCTCTGCGCGAGCACGCGGGAAATATTCACGATGTGACGTCGACCGGTGATGATGGCTGGGTGATCGAAGCTGGCGAGCACGCGGGCCGCGCGTATCTGATCGACACGTCCTACCTGCTTTCCGGTGGCGCACCCGACCTCATCGTGACGCTGTCGAAGTCCTTCGCCGGCGCCGTCGTGGGGTGCTACGCGGAGACAGTCAGCGGCAGCTGTGGACTCGTCGTTGCGGAATCGGGCCGCCTCCGACGTCTTTACTACGCCTGCCATTCGACGCTGCACGAGCCGCTGAGCATCGGCGAGCCACTGGCCGCGGAGTCGGCGGCCAACCTCGACCACATCGACGGTGACGGGCTTCTGGCGGTGCTGCGGCAGTTCGGCTTCGACTACGATGCGTTCTACGCGTCGGGCCAGCGCGACACGTATGCGTTCAGCGAGCGCGACGATCTCGAAACCGGCGAATGGCAGCAGGTGATCATCGACCATTCCGCGCGGCATGCGATACCAAGGGAACAGCGACCGCCGTCGCGCGTCGTGACGCGCTATCCGGACAATGCGGCGGGCCGTGGGTTCGCCGGCTGGCTCAGGGCACTTTTCGGGCGGCGATGAAGCGGCCCGGCCCGGCGAATGTCCCCGCCGGGGCACACGCGGTTCCCGGTCGAACGTCGCGCTCGAGGTTTCACCATGATCAAACAGCTGCTGATGGACGAGTTCCGCTTTCTCACGTTCCGCCGCATGAGTCCGGCGATACGCGATCACTGGAAAGCATTCCTGGTCTTCGGCCTGACGTTTACCTGGCTTGCCGGCGTCGGCCGCTACTGGGACAACCCGCGCGCCCACGTGTGGCAGTACCTGGGACTCGGCTCGCTCGCCTACGTCGTTGTGCTCGCACTGATCATCTGGGCACTGGTCGCACCGCTGAGACCGCGAAACTGGTCCTATCGCAACGTACTGCTGTTCATCACGCTCACCGCCCCGCCGGCCATGCTCTATGCCATTCCGGTCGAACGGTTCCTGACGTCCGGGGACGCCGTCGTGGCGAATATCGCGTTCCTGGCAACTGTCGCGAGCTGGCGCGTGGTCCTCTACGCGCTGTTCCTCAAGCGCACGGCCGGTCTGTCGCTGGTTTCCGTCATCGTCTGCACGCTGCTGCCGCTGACGATCATCGTCGTCACACTGACCGCGCTCAACCTCGAACACGTCGTCTTCAAGATCATGGGTGGCCTGAGACCCGACGAGCAGACGGCGAACGACGGCGCCTATTCGGTGGTCGTGTTGCTGTCGCTGCTGTCGGTAATGCTCGCGCCGGTGCTGCTGCTCGCGTACGCCGTGCTCGTGTACCGCGCACGCTACTGGGCCAACGATTCTGCCGGGTCGTCGCGACGGATGGGCGGGGACTGATCCGGGCGTCGGGATGGCACGCGTGCGGGTGCGTGGATAGCGTCCTCGCACAACAGGTGCCGCGATCTCCGGGCGAGTCGTGAGCCGCATCGGCATTTCCAGCGCCCGGACGCGTCCCGTCCTGGCGTCCGCGTAGCACGTCGAAGTATGCAGTGGTATTCCTCGTCGCCGCGTACGCGGTAGTAGTTCCGGAGAAATGCATGTTCCACCACTTCGTTTCTGCCCCCGTTCCTGCCTCAGAAAGCCCGTGTGCGATCACGTGTGTCCGGGTCGATCGCCGATCGGTTGCGCTCATCAGACACGTGACGATCGCGCGACAGCGACTCGGCGCGGCGTTGCACCGGCTGCGCCTTGTCGCTCCAATCCTGCTGCTGGTGCTTGCGCCGTTCGCTGCGATCGGATGCGAATGTTCGTATCCGCCACTGGGCGACCGGACCGTTCGCGCCGCAAAGAGCGTCTTCGTCTTTCAGCTGGTTTCCGCCGAGATTCAGCCTGCCGATGTCGATGTGTCCGGCCCGGAGGCGCAGGCGCTGAAGGCGCGTATTCGAATCGTCGAACACCTGGGCGGCACCACCGCTTCACGGGAAACGATGCGCTACGATACGCAACGGTGCTGCGGAACCCGCCTCGATGTAGGCCATTTCTACGCAGCTTTTCTCCCCAGCCCGACTGCCGAATTCCACGGGCACGCGGGAAACCTGCTGCACCTTGGCGAGTACTATCAAGCCGAATCCTCCGAAGCAGACCGCCTCAAATCCGTTGTATCCGGCCGACGCACGCTTGAAGCGGCGTATGGTGAGTTTCCGGGTGAGAGACAGCACCAGATACCCCGGCCCCCGCCCCCCTGCCCCAGGGAAAACTGACAACACGCCGCCCGCAGCATCTGCCCGCCGTATCCACCGGGCTGCGTAGCCGGCATTTCTTACCTCCATTCGTAGCGAGGACGTCGAGACGCGGTCCGGATGTGCGCGGCGGACTGTGTGGCGGCGAAGGCGTAGCCGACAGGACGTCGAGTCGACACGAGGAAGCAGCGCGCGTCAGGGCGAGCGTATCGGCGGCCACCATAGAAGGGGGAACGCGGGCTGGCTGTCCCGCGCCTCACCGCGAACCACTGCCCTGGCCAGGACGATGCGCCCCGACCATTGGGTACTGGTGCATCTTCGCGGCGCTACCTGCGCCGCATCTGCTGTCGGTAACAGCGCGTACGGAGACTTCGCGCGCCAACTATGTCGATGGCAAACGCGCCGAAAGCGAACGGCACGCCCGCGGGAAACCGACCGTCGGAATCGGCGTGGTCGGTTGCCCGTCACGCAGCGGCAACGACGTTGCCGCTCCGTCGGGAGGCGATGCGCAGTGTCACGCACACCTTGAGCAGCAGCACGGCGCGCTACCCTCCCGGGTCGATAGCGTTACCCGCTTCCGGCGAGGCCGCGCCATCACATCCGGGACCCATTCCACGCGGATGTCCGCGATTTATCGAACAAGCCTCCGGACGAGCCCGACTCGCGGCCGCAACACTGCCTTCACATCAGCGCTTCGTCGCTCAGTCGCGCCGGGCTCACCTTGCAAGGCACGCAACCCAGTAATCACATTTTCATGAATGTTACTTGGGCGCACTTTACAACTGGTCGCAAACGCGTTCCAATCGCGTTTGCGAAGTCTCGGCCAGACACCGGACGCCGCGGCTGATACCTGCAGTGCCGGCTGCATCCTGCTGCCGGGCTGCGTCACCGAGGTCCTGCGAGGAGAACCGGCATGGTCGTGCACCGCATTCTGCGCTTGCTTGCCGCCCTGGGACTCTCGCTCGTGTGTGCGCCGAGCGGCGCCGACAATGTCGACGCGGCGTTCAAGACCTACGTCGAACGCGCGGAAGCCGTCGTCGCGGCACTCGAACGAGGCGTGGCCCCGGAGTCGCAGCAACAGCCGCTGCAGGCCATGAGCGACCTTGCCGCCGACTTGATTCCGCCGTTCTCGTTGCGCTATCCCGGCTGCGGCCACTATCTGGAAGCGGCGTTGAGTCTGCGCACGTCCTGGTCCTCGCTGTCGATCGAAACGATCGAGCGCGACTACCATCATGATGCGGTGTTGCCGAAGCCCGCCCACGAAGGCAACCGCGCGCTGTGCTACCAGATGAAGGATCTCCTGGTGCACCCCCTGACGGCACTGCGACTGCTGCGCGAGCAGCCCGTCGACGTCGACTCGATCAGGCACGAAATCGTGGAGGTGATTGCGCATGGCCGTGCGCTGGCCGCCCTCATGAACACCGGCGGCACCTGATCGAAACGCGCTAACCCTGCCGATCGAGCCTCGCGCGCAGGCTCAGCGGACGCATGTCCGTCCATTCCCGCTCGATGTAGGCCAGGCATTCCTGCTTGCTGCCCCGCGTGCCGACGGCGCACCAACCCGCCGGCAGTTCGCGGTCGGCGAACCAGATCGAGTACTGCTCCTCATCGTTGACGACGACCTGATAGGTGCGCCGGTCCTCTTCGTCGGAATACTGCATCGCGGTTCTCCATCGGTGTGGTTACATCCGTACCACGGTCACTATCGGGTACACGTATCTGGCTGGCTACGCTTCGGCGACGCGCGGAGTCCGCATGCGTTCGGCGAGCTCGCGACAGAAGCCCGGCGCGCCGCGCTCATACGGAAAGAAGTGGCCGCCGTCGAACACGCGTACCGTGAATGTCGTCGCGGTCATCGCGCGCCAGCCATCGAGCTCGTCCGGCGTCGCCAGCGGATCCTCGCTGCCGGCATACGCATGGATCGGCAGCGGCAGTGGCGGACCGGGCTCGTGGCGATAGCACTCGTCGAGGGAAAAATCGTGCCGCAGCACCGGCAGATACAGGCGCATCAGTTCGTCGTGCCCGAGTACGGCCGTGGGTGTGCCCGCATAGCGCGCGAGCAACGCCTTGAGATCCGTATCGGACAGGGTCGACACCAGCGCCGGATGATCCGGGTCGCGCCGCTGTGGGGCCGGTGGTGCACGGCGCCCGGACACGAACAGCGCGGCCGGCGCATGGTCGCGCGCGACGAGCGCTCGCGTGGTTTCGAAGGCCAGCAGGGTGCCTATGCTGTGGCCGTACAGGAAGAACGGTCCTCGTGCGCGACGCGTTATCGCCTCGGCGACGGCATCCACGATCACATCCAGTTCGACCGCGAGCGGCTCGCGGAAGCGGCTGCCGCGCCCCGGCAGCTCGATCCCGACCACGTCGAATGCGGGCGCCAGCAGGCGGCGGAACGAATGGAACACCGACGCGGTGCCGCCCCCGTGCGGAAAGCAGAACAGCGGCGTGCTGCCCGGCGGAGCCGCGCCAGCGAACGCAAGCCACGGAGATTCACCGGCCACCACGCGGCTCCGCTGGTTCGGACGCGGCGTCGCTGCGCTGGATGCCGGCCTGCAGTTCGGTGACGTGCCGGCTGGCGTCGAAACCCTCGCGGCTGACGATGAGTTCGCGGGTCTCACCGCTGGCGGTGTAGCCGCGCTGCGTTACGGCACGCTGCAGGCGCGCCCAGGGCTCGGCGAGTTCGAGCGGCGAGCCGGTGTGCACGAGCGCGAGGCATTCGAACGGCAGCGTCGTCTTGAACAGCGCCTGGTCGCCGTCCGACGGAATGCGCACGACGGGCAAGGCGACGTCGACATGCATCGGCACCCGCAGGATGACGTGATACTCCACCCCGCCGGCCTGCTCCACACCGAGGGCGCGCGCCTGTTTCACGATCTTCGGCCCGAATGCCCATTCGATGCGCGTAACCTCGTCGATCGACGCAATCGGGTGTCGCGTGTACAGGTAATGCCTGGCCGGAACGGTCTTCAGGACGATGGCTGGCCCTGCATCCGGCTCTACGGCCCGTGCGCCGAACACAGCGGCGAGCGCAACACCGGCGAACCAGCCCCGAACGGCGCTCATGGCGGCAGCAGACGCAGACGGTAGGCTTCGGCGCCGGCCAGCAGCGGCACCGGTACACCGGATAGCCAGGCAGCGTGCCCTGCCCGGTAGTACGGCACGAGGGGGTGGCCGGTCTGGCCGGCTGGCATCGACAGATAACCGGCCTCCTCCGAACCGGGACGGACGACCATGCGCTGCACCGGGCCGTGGTTCGCGATCTGCGCCAGCGGCATGTGCACGTCGCCGTCAAGCGGCTCGGGCGGCATGTCGAACAGCGACGGAAATCCCGGGATGAACGGACTCATCGGGTGGCGCATCTCGAGCCGGTTGAGCGCGCCCCATGTCGCATGGCCAGGGCCACCGTCGCGATCGAGGTCCTTGATCGTGGCGACGAGCGCTGCCTGCAGCAGCGCGTCCCAGCTCGTGAACTCGGGCGGCAGCAGATGCGCTGGCCGGGTGCTGACGAGTTGCCAGAGGGGCGCCTCGTACTGGTCGCTCAGCTGATGCAGTTCGAACGCCGGATAACGCTCACGTACCAACGCGACATAGGGCGCAAACGCGAGATTGCGCACCTGCTCGCGAAAGCCGCGCACGAGCGGATAAGCCGGCGAGGTGCGTGCAGCGCTACCGTCCCAGCCGGCGAGCAATCGCGCCAGCGCGTCGCGCTGCGGCAGCGTCGCGGCACCGCCGACGACATCGCGGAGCAACGCATGCCAGCGCTGCAGGAACAGCGCGCGGTGGTCCATCTGCAGCGCCAGCATGGTGCGCTCATCGGCGCCCGTGAGTTCGAACAGCCGGTCGCGGATCTGCTTCGCCCGGGCGCCGAGCGCGTAGTAGCCGAGGCCGATCGCGCGCAGTCCCTCACCATCGACCACGCGTGCATTCGCAGTCCACAGCCGTCCGCTGTCGGGATCGGACAGTCGCGGATACGCCGCCACCGGCCGCCATCCGGACCATAAGGTGCCGGCGTCGGCCGAATGCGCCGCCGAGCTGCCGTCGACCTCACGCTGTGGAAGCCGGCCGGCGATGGTCCAGCCGACCGCACCGGCACGGTCGCCGACGACAAGGTTCTGCGCGGGAATGCCTATCGTGCCGGCAAGCGCCAGTGCCTGCGCCGTCGTACCTGCGGCCTCGAGATCGAACAGTCCGAGATTCACAGCCTCGGGCTCGTGCGCGACCCAGCGGATCGCGTAGTGCGAACGCCCGTCGTCCGCGGTATGCACCGGGCCCCACGGCGTCGTCGCAATCTCGAACGACTCGGCATCCGCGCCCTTGACCCCGATGTGCTCGACGATCCTGTGAGCGGTCGCCGGCCCCGTCGGGGTGCGGTAGGTGCCGGTCTTGGCATCGTAGTCGTCGAGCAGAACGATGTCCGAGTAATCACCGGCGCTGTTCGTGAAACCCCATGCGATGTCCCCGTTGCTGCCGGCGACCAGTGCGGGCACGCCCGGCAGCGTCACACCGACCAGACGCCGTGCGGCGGGTGCCGCACCGATCTGCAGCTGCAGGCGATAAGACGTATTCGGCACGCCGTAGCCGAGGTGCATGTCGTTTGCGACGATTGCCGCACCGTTGGTCGTCAGCCTGCCGCTCATTGCCCAGGCGTTGCTGCCCGAGATCGGCGGGCGCTCGTGCTTCACGATGGCGTCGGCCGGCGGACGGCCGCGCAGCGAGAAGACGTCGGACGTCGGCGGCGGCGTCGCTGCGACGACGCCGCCCGACAGCGGTGCGTCCCAGTCGGGGTCGCCCGCGACCGCGAGAAAGTCCGCGACCTGACGCGGCAAGCGTGCGTACAGCGCATGGCGCGAGAATTCCTGTTCGCCGTTGCGATCCTGCAGCAGGACGAACATGTTCAGGATCACGAGCAGCGAATCGGCCGCAGTCCACGGCTCCGGCTCGACCATGAGCACGGTGTACTCCAGCGGCGGGCGCCCGAGATCGCGCAGCCCTGCATTGACGCCCTCGACATAAGCCGACAGCAGGTCGCGCTGCACACCGGGCAGCGCATCGACTGCACGTTCGGCGACACGGCGCAAGCGATGACGGCGGAAATCGCGATCGATCGGCAGGACGTTGTCGCCGAACAGTTCCGCCAGTTCACCGGCCCCGATGCGGCGCGCGAGATCCATCTGGAAATAGCGCTCCTGCGCATGCAGGAAACCCGTCGCATAGGCGGCGTCGCGCCGGTCCGCGGCGGAGACGGCGGGAACGCCGTTCGCATCGCGCGCGATCACCACGGGTGCGGTGAGCCCCGGCGCGGCGATCTCGCCCGTCAATCGCGGCCGGCTCATCTGCAGCACGTAATAGCACCAGGCCACGATGCCGGTGACCGCGATGACCAGTACGAGCGCCGACCATTTCAGAATCCGCAGCACTCTACCCATGACTGTCCCCGGCAAAGCAAGAGCCGACTGGCGCGCGCAACGTCGCCGTATAGTACAAAAGTATTGACTGCTGCAAAGCGCATACGGGCTAGAACCCATGCCGGTCGAGCAGGCGATCGAGCTGCGCCGCGAGCGCATCGCGCATCGGCAAGCGATCGGCTCGCCGCAGCAATGCCAGCGTCTCGGCGACGCCCACGGTCGGCACGAACGGATAGGCTGGCAACGCCACACGTCGCGCCCAACCATCTCGGTGCGCGTCGTTGCACGATGTAGCAACCGGAGTACCGTAAACGCGCGTGAGCAGGTCGGCCACCGGCTCGCGCGCAGTGTCGATCGACAGTACGAGCCGCTCACGTGCCCCTTCACCGGACTGTACGCCGAGGCAGACCACGGCCGCCGCGCCCGGTACCGCGGGCATTGCGTCTCCCGCGTCGAGCCCGTCCAGGAGTCCGGCCATTTCCGCGCACGACGCGCCGCCGACTGCGACGAGCAAAGGTCCCTCCGTGCGGCTCAGATGACTCGTGCGGCAGATATCCCTCAGGTCGTCGCCGGTGCTGCGCAGGTGGTCGCGGTAAGCCGCCACGAGGCGTCGCAGTGCCTCGCGCGACCAGGCCGAAAACGTCAGCACCTGCCGTGCTGCGCGATCCGGCTCGCGCTGTCCCGCGGCCGGCGCCGCGCTCAGCACCACATGCGCGTTCGCCCCGCCAAAGCCGAATGCACTGACACCGATGATCGCCTCCGGGGGCAATGGCGCGGCCTGCGTAACGAGCGTCAGACCGACACCGTCCCGATGCAGGTACGGATTGGGCGCATCGACACCGAGCGTCGGCGCCAGTTCGCCGCGCTGCAGTACCAGTGCGCACTTGATGAGCCCGGCGATACCCGCGGCCGCCTCGAGATGCCCGATATGCCCTTTCAGCGACCCGACGCCACACCGGCTGCCTTCGCGACGACCGCGGCCCACGGTCGCGTCGAGCGCCTTGAGTTCCAGGGTGTCGGCCAGTTCCCGCGACGCGGCCATCGCCTCGACGTACGCACACGTCCCCGCAACCGTGCCGGCGGACGCATGCGCGCGCGTCACGACATCGGCCTGCGCCGCTGGATTCGGCGCCGTCAGGCCGTTCGACGCGCCGTTGTGATTGATCGCACTGCCGCGCAACAGCGCGTAGATACGGTGACCGCGGCGAACCGCATCGTCGAGCCGGCACAGCAGCACGGCACCGGCGCCCTCGCCGCGCAGATAGCCGTCGGCACCCCGCGCGAGTGGCCGGCACCGGCCGCTTTCCGAGACGATACCTGCGGCACGCAGGCTCGCGGTGACGTCCGGCAGCAGCATCACCGATGCGGCCGCGCACACGGCGTAGTCGCATTCGCCGGTAACCAGGCCGAGGCGTGCAAAGTGCAGCGCGACCAGCGCCGACGAGCAGGCCGTATCGAAGGCGACGCTGGGGCCGGTCGACTTGAGCCAGTACGACACGCGGTTGGCCGTCAGTCCGTTCGCGGTGCCGCTCGTCGCGTACCGGTCGTCCGCTGCCGGTGGCGCCCAGGTCAGGATCGAGTGGTCGTGTGCCGACACGCCCGTGTAGACCCCGGTCACATGATGCGACAGTTCGCGGCGGCCGATGCCGGCATCCTCGAGCGCAAGCGCCGCGGCAATGAGGATCAGGCGCTGCTGTGGATCGATGCCCGCCGCCTCGCGCGGCGCGATTTCGAAGTAGTCGCCGTCGAACGCGTGAACGTCGTCGAGGAATGCACCGAGCCACCGCTCGTCCTTTGCCCCCGTCCATGCGGCACGCGCGGTCGGCGCGAGACCGAGACAGGACTGTTTCGAGGACAGCAGCTGCCAGAACGCGTCCGGTGTATCCGCACCCGGAAAGCGGCAGCCGATGCCGACGATCGCGAGCGCCGCGTCGCTCATGACAGGTCTACCTGGATGGGCAGCGACGCATAGCCCCGCAGGTGCACGCAGCGCAGGCGTCGTGCGCGCCCGTCGACCATGCGCGGAGGGCGACGGCCCGGCGCGGCAAGCCGCTGCAGCACCGCGACGGTGATCGCGCGCGCGATCTGGGCACCGAGGCAATAGTGAGGCCCGCCGCCGAAATGCAGGTGCGCCGGACGCGCACGGTCCAGCACGAGCTCATCGGGACGATCGAACACCTCGGGATCGCGCAGTGCCGCGCCGAGAAACAGATACACACGCTCGCCTTGCCGCAGGAGCTGCCCGCCGATGACGACATCGCGCGCGGCGACGCGCGCCACCAGCTGCACCGGCGTGTCGTAGCGGGCGAGTTCATCGACGGCGGCCGGCGCGAGCGCCGGTTCCGCCGCGAGGCACTGCCACGCCGCCGGCGTCGCCGCGAGTGCAGCCAGCGCGTTGCCCAGCAGGTGCTTCGTGGTGTCCTGGCCGACCGCGATCAACATGGTGACGAACCCGGGTACCCAGGCGGAATCGAACGCTGCGCGTTCGCCATCGTGCGACAGCAATGCACGCAGGAGACCTCCGTGACCGAGATGTGCGGCCGGCGCGGCCATCCAGCGGTTCACGAGCGTCTCGAGCTCCTGCACGTGCGGCGCCAGCGCCGCGTAGCGCGCCCCGGATGCGGGCTGTTCGAACACGGCGAATACGGCACTGCCGGCCTGCGCGATGGCAGCCACGTCGGCGTCGCGGACACCGAGCAGGTCGAGTACCGTCGCGGCGGGCAGCCAGGTACCGAGGTCCTGCACGACGTCGATTTCCGTGTCGCCGCCGCCGGCCAGCCGCTGTGCCACGCGCGCGCTGATGGCCGGCACGAGCGCGTCGATCGCCTGTGGCGTGAACGCGCGCGCGATCGGCGCACGCCGCCGCGTGTGTTCCGGCGGATCGATGAAGAACAGCCAGTCGCGAACATTGCCGGCGAGCCGCTCCCAGCCGGCGCGCACTTCGCCAGCCCCTGCCGCGACGCCGGCACGAGCCACGCTGTCCGGCACGGCGTCGACGATGAAGTTCTGCCTGTCGCCGAGCACGGCGCGGATATCCGCATGGCGTGTCAGCAGCCACTCGGTGCCGCGCATGCCGACCTGGCGCATCACGGGCTCGGTTTCGCGCATGTGCCGATAGAACGGGTACGGATCGTCGAGGAACCGCGCGCTGAAAAAGTGGCTCATCGCGGAATCGTGTGGGTGATTCCGGCATCCAATAGTTGCCAGATCTCGCCTGCGAAGCCATCTTTCGGGCGAAGCAAGGCGGTCGATTCTTGCTCTGAGTGTGTATCCGGGATTTCCTGATGAAGACAGGCCG